>NZ_RSEL01000015.1 GCF_003958625.1 Tsuneonella rigui
GCGCCGCCAGCTCGCCGCGCTGCCCGGCCCGATCTTGCGCCCGCCGCGCCCGGGCGCGAGCGAGGTGATCGACCCCGGCCCCGCACCGCTCGCATCTCCCACCGCCACGCCCGCGTTCCAGCTTCCGGTCACCGGGCGCACGATCGCTGGTTTCGGTGAGGCGCGCGACGACGGCGGCCGCTCGCGCGGGCTGTCGCTGTCGCCCGCCGACGCCGCGCAGATCGTCGCCCCCGCCGCGGGCCGCGTGGCGTTTGCCGGTCCGTTCCGCGGGTTCGACCGGATCGTCATCATCGAGCACCCGGGCGGGTTCACCAGTCTCGTCACCGGTCTTGCCCGGGTGGACGTCACCGTCGGCGAGGAACTGGTCGCCGGCGCGCCGCTGGGTGTTGCTGGCTCGGGCCGCGCGATCGTCGGGTTCGAGCTGCGGCGCGCGGGACAGCCGGTCAACCCGCTCGAATTCCTGCGCTGAGACAGGTGCCAAGCCTCATCTGGCGTTAACGCCACCCGCACGATAGAACATGCGCGAAACCTACCGGGATATCACGCGATGAAATTTGCCGCTCTCATCCGCTCCGCCGCGCTGGTCAGCGCGGTCGCGCTGCTCCCCGCCACCACCGCCGGGCTCGCCCAGGTCGATGGCCGCGCGGGGCCGGAGTTCGCCAAGCTGTTCGCGGTCTACCAGCGGATCAAGGCGAGCTACGTCGAGCCGGTCGACGACGACAAGCTGATCCGCGGCGCGATCGACGGGATGCTCGCCAGCCTCGATCCGCACTCGGCCTACCTCGACGGCGGCGATCTCCAGCGGTTGGAGACGATGATCGACGGCAACTATTCGGGTCTCGGCCTGTCGGTCGTGATGGACGACGGTGCGGTCAAGGTGGTGAGCCCGTTCAAGGGCAGCCCGGCGGACAAGATGGGCATCAAGGCGGGCGACTACATCACCCACCTCGACGGCACGCTGGTCTACGGCGGGGAGCTCGACGACGCGGTCGCCAAGATGCGCGGGCCCGCCGGCAGCTCGATCCGCCTGACCATCTTCCGACCCGGCCGCGACGAGCCGTTCGACGTCACCGTCACCCGCGGCACGATCGATCTCGAACCGGTCACCAGCAAGCTCGAGGCGGCCAACATCGGTTACATCTCGGTCAACGAGTTCAGCCGCGATGTCGGCTCGGACGTGTTCGCCGAGTGGCAGAAACTGAAGCGCGAGGCGGGCGGCCGGATGAACGGCCTGGTGCTCGATCTGCGGCAGAACCCGGGCGGCTCGCTCGACGAAGCGGTCGCGCTCTCCGACCTGTTCCTCGACAAGGGCCAGATCGTCTCGCAGCGCGGCCGCGCGAAAGGCGAATCGATCGTCTACGACGCCGAGAGCGTGTTCAAGGGCGACATGGCGGGCGGGGTGCCGCTGATCGTGCTGATCGACGCCGGTTCAGCCTCGGCGAGCGAGATCGTCGCCGGCGCGCTGCAGGATCACCGCCGGGCGCTGGTGATGGGCGAGCGTAGCTTCGGCAAGGGCAGCGTACAGACGCTGCTGCCGCTCGGCCAAACCGCCGCGCTCAAGCTGACCACCGCGCGCTACTACACGCCGTCGGGCCACTCGGTGCAGGAAGGCGGGATCGATCCCGACATCGCGGTGCCGCAGCTCTCTGATCCCGATCTGGCCAAGAAGGACAAGTTCCGCCTGCGCGAATCCGACCTGCGCGGGCATTTGGTCAACGAGGCGGCGCTGAAGGACGAGGACCTGGAAAAGGATCGCAAGGACGATCCGCGCTTCACCCTCACCGCCGCCGAAGTGAAGGCCAAGGGAATCGAGGACTTCCAATTGAACTACGCGCTCGAAACGCTGCGCCGCACCTCGCCGAATGCGATGGCGCGCCGCTGATGGCGCTGACTTCGTCGGAGAAACTCGCCCAGCGGCTCGCGCTGGGGGTGCCCGCGCTGTTGCTCGGCGGGGCGTATCTCTCGGAATACGGCTTCGGGCTGGTGCCGTGCGAGATGTGCTGGTGGCAGCGTTATGCCCACTTCGCCGCGCTCGGGATCGCGCTGTTGTCGACGGTGGCGGCGCCCAAGCGGGTATGGATCGGCCTTGCCGGGCTGGCGATCCTGGTCGCGGGGCTGATCGGCGGGTTTCACGCCGGGGTAGAATACGGCTGGTGGGAAGGGCTCACCGCCTGCAGCACGCCCAGTCTTGGCGGCGGCGATCCCTTGGAAGCGATCATGAACGCGCCGCTGGTGCGCTGTGACGAAGTGCAGTGGAGCTTGGCCGGGATTTCGCTCGCCGGGTGGAACTTCCTCATCTCGAGCGTTAGCGGAATAGCGATCCTGCTCCTGCTGCGCCGAAAGACCCGATGACCGAAGCCCCCTCGCACCGCATGATCCGCGTCGACCAGGCAGGCGAATACGGTGCGACCCGCATATACGCCGGCCAGCTCGCGGTGATGGGCGACCGTGCTCCCCACGCCGGCGAGATCGCCGCGATGGCGCGCCAGGAAGCGGCGCACCGGGCGAAGTTCGATGCCCTGATGGCGGCGCGCGGCGTCCGCCCGACCGCGCTGCAGCCGTTCTGGTCGGTCGCCGGCTTCGCGCTCGGGGCTGCGACTGCCCTGATCGGCCCCGAAGCTGCGATGGCCTGCACCGCCGCGGTCGAGGAAGAGATCGACAAGCATTATTCCGCCCAGCTCGACGAGCTCGAGAAAACCAACGACGATCCCGAGCTGACCGCGATGGTCGCCGAATTCCGCGAAGACGAACGCGCCCATCACGCCGCCGCGCTCGCCGCCGGGGCGGAGCGGGCGCCCGCCTACCCCCTCCTGTCGGGCGCGATCCGGCTGGGTTGCCGGGTCGCGATCCGGCTGGCCGAGCGGATTTGAGGAACCTTGCCCGCGCCTGGCGCGCTTCAGCAGTAGTTCAGTGCCCGAGGTTGAACCATTTGTGCGCCGACCAAGATAGGACGAAACCGATGATCCGCCGCCTGCTTCCCGTGCTCGCGCTTGCCGCCGTCGCCGCTCCCGTCGCGGCACAGGACACCGGCGGCGACAAGGTCCGCATGGTCATCGCCTACGGCAACGACGAGGTGGCCCCGCCGCAGGGCGACGAGATCGTCGTCGTCGCGCGCCTGCCCGAGGGCGACCGCTACCGCATTCCGGAGGCGCTCCGCTTCAGCGACGATCCCGCCAATATGGCCTGGGCCCGCCGGGTCGAGCGGCTCGACATGGTCGGCGCGTTCGGCACGATGTCATGCTCGCCCGCCGGGCTGGGCGGCTTCACCGGCTGCACTCAGCAGCTGATCAACGCCGCCGCCGCCGACAAGCGCGAGGGCTCCGCAGCCCGTTTCTCCGAACTGATCGCCGCCGCCCGTGCCGAGCGCCTCTCGACCATCGATGCCGATGCCGCCGCCGAGCAGGGCCGGGTCGAGCAGATCGAGAAGGAATACATGGACCGCCTCGAACGCGAGCGCGAAGGCGTGTTGCCTGGCGAACAGGCGCCTACGACCAGCACCACCACGCCGCTGACCCAGCCGCCCCAGTGATCGGCGCGCGGGCGGATAGCCGCTCTTAATCTTTCGTGGTTAATGCGCCTCGCATGACGGCGCGCAAAATCCTCACCGTGTTCGGGACCCGTCCCGAGGCGATCAAGCTGTTCCCGCTGATCCACGCGCTCGACGCCGACGATCGCTTCGACAGCCGCGTGTGCGTGTCGGGCCAGCATCGCGGGATGCTCGACCAGGTGCTCGAGATCGCCGGCATCCGACCGGACCACGATCTCGACCTGATGCGGCCCGATCAGACGCTTGATGCGCTCACCGCCGCGCTGCTGACCGGCATCGGCAAAGTGCTCGATGAAGAGCGGCCCGATTGGGTGGTGGTCCAGGGCGACACCGCCACCGCGATGGCCGGGGCGCTCGCCGCCTACTACCGCAAGATTCCGGTCGCCCACGTCGAGGCGGGCCTCAGGAGTGGCAACATCCACCATCCGTGGCCCGAAGAGGTCAACCGCAAGATCGTCGGCAGCTTCGCCGCGCTCCATCTCGCCCCAACCGAAACCGCGGCCGAGGCACTCCGGCGCGAAAACGTTGATCCGGCGACGATCTATGTCACCGGCAACACAGTGATCGATGCGCTGCATTGGGTGACGGCGAAGGTTGCGCGCGAACCGGCGCTGGCCTCAGGTCTGGCTCACCTTGAGGCACGCTTCGCGGGCAAGCGGATCATCGGTATGACCAGCCATCGGCGCGAGAACTTCGGTGAGGGCATGGAGGCGATAGCCGAGGCGGTCACCCGCCTGGCCGCGCGGGCCGATGTGGCGGTGATCTTCCCCGTGCACCTCAACCCCAACGTGCGCGCGGTGATGAATGCTCGGCTTCCGGACCTCGACAACATCGCGCTGATCGAGCCGCTCGACTACCCGCATTTCGCCCGTCTGCTCGACATCAGCACGCTGATGCTGACCGACAGCGGCGGGGTGCAGGAAGAGGCGCCCGCGCTCGGCAAGCCGGTGCTGGTGATGCGCGAGACGACCGAACGGCCCGAGGGGGTGGAGGCCGGGACCGCCAAGCTGGTCGGGACCGATGCCGACCGCATCGTCGCCCAAGCTACGCGCTTGCTCGATGACCCGGAAGCCTACGCCGCCATGGCCCGCGCGCACAATCCGTTCGGCGATGGGCGCGCGGTCGAGCGAATCGTGGAGCTGCTCGCGCGCTAGAGCCCGTGGTAATCGCGAAACCAGTCAACGAAGCGCGGGAAACCCACCTCGACCGGCGTGGTCGGCGCGTAGCCGGTGTCGCGGGTGATGGCGTCAATATCGGCGTAGGTCTGCGGCACATCGCCGGGCTGCATGGGTCGGAAATCGATCTCCGCCTTGCGCCCGCAGGCGTCCTCGATCACGCCGATGACCTTCATCAGCGGTTCGGGCCGGTTGTTACCGATGTTGTAGATCGCGTGCGGGGTCACACTTCCACCCGGTTTCGACGCGCCATCGTCCGCAGGCGGGCGATCCAGACAAGCGAGCACGCCCGCGACGATATCGTCGATGTAGGTAAAATCGCGCCGCATGTCGCCGTGGTTGAACACCGGGATGGGCTCGCCCTTGAGGATTCTAGAGGTGAAGATCCACGGCATCATGTCGGGCCGTCCCCACGGTCCGTACACGGTGAAGAACCGCAAGCCGGTGAGCGGGAGACGATAGAGGTGCGCGTAGGTCTCGCTGAACAGCTCGTCGGTCTTTTTGGTCGCCGCATAGAGTGACCATGGGCGATCCACCCGATCCTCGACCGCGAACGGCACCTTGTCGTTCCCGCCGTACACCGAGCTGGAACTCGCGTAGACCATGTGCGCGATCTGCCGCGCGCGCGCGACTTCAAGGACGTTGAGGTGCCCGACCACGTTGGATTCGACGTAGGCGTGCGGATTTTCGAGGCTGTAGCGGACCCCAGGCTGCGCACCGAGGTGCACGATAGCGTCGAAACTCTCGCCAGCGAGAGCGGCGTCCAATGCGCTGCGGTCGGCAAAGTCGACCTGCATGAACGCAAAGGCATCTCCCGCTGCAGCCGCGACACGCGCCAGCCGGTCGCGCTTGAGCGACACCGGATAGTAATGGTTGAGGCTGTCGATCCCGAGCACGCGGTCGCCGCGGGCGGCGAGCTCTTCGCTGACTGCGGCGCCGATGAAGCCGGCCGCACCCGTGACCAGCACGCGCATTCTAGAGTTCGTCGCCGCTGAGGGCACGTGGCTTTGCACTGGCGGGAATGCCGGTCAGCGTGACGGCATCGCCGCATGAGCGCGTAACGACCGCGTTTGCGCCAACCACTACGTCATTGCCCAGGGCGATCGGGCCGATCACCTTCGCGCCCGAAGCGATGAACGCGCGGTCGCCCACCGTGGGGCGCTGTTCGTGTGCGGACTCGATCTCCTTCGCCCCCAGCGTAACCTGGTGGTAGATCACCGCGTAGGCGCCAATGCGGTTCGCGCCTATCACCGTGCCCGCGACATGCGGCATGAAGAAATGCGGCCCGATCTCGCAGGCGGATGAGATTTCCAGCCCGTGGAGGTAGAAGTTGAACCACGTCAGCAGCTTCGCGATCGCGCTGTTCCGGCGCCGGTGCGCGGCATGCGCGAGACGGTAGAGCGCGACCGGCAAGCAGCGCGGGTTGAGGAAATTGCGCCACAAATCGCGTTTGCGCACGCGCCGCCCGGGCTGGCCGTAGTAGAAAAAATAGCGCTCGAGGTCCGACGCGAGAAGTTCGCCGAGCGACCGCTGTTGATACCCTGGCACTACGGCCACGGGCCCGACTTCAAGTGGACCGCCGACTGGTCCTCGTCGCTCAGCAGTTCGTCGATCCATCCCGCCAGGCTGTAGCGGTAGCGGACTTCCGGTGCCAGCGGCGCCGCATCGGTGCGTAAAAAGCTATCCGGAACGCGCGGGCAGGCTCGATCGATCACTTCGATCCGTGCGGGGTCGTAAAAAGCGTAGTCGCGGATCGCAGCATTGGTGGTGACAAGCTTCTTGCCCGCGCCGAGCACCTCCAGCGTGCGCATTGTCAGGCCAGTCTGGCGCAGATGCTCGATATCGAGGATCGCCCGGCTGGTCTCGAACACCCGCTGACTTTCGGCGCGGCTGAGCGGGGCGAAGCGAAATTGTTCGGCTTGCGCACCGCGGAAGTGAGGATTGGTCAGGCGGTATGCACGCAGGACCCACGGTGCCTGCAGGTAGAGATACCAGAAGCGCCGCAAATCGGGCGCGAGCGTTGCGTTCAGGCGCTCGACCACGCGGTGGCGATCGGTGTGCGCAGTGCCAATAAACGATATGTCGTACTCGTTCGCGTGCCCACTCGTCTCGCTCGCGTGATCGTCGAAGAACAGGGGGCGGAAGCGCAAGCCATGGCGCCGGGCCGCCTCCGGTTCGAAGCTGAAGGCGCGATCGAAGAACGGTACCAGTTCCAGCGCACTCGCGCGGTTTGCGAGTGAGTCCCACAGGTAAAACGTGAACCGTGCGCCCGGGTGCTTGCGCCGAAGCTCGGCGATGAGGCCAGGGGAAACCGTCTGGCCATTTACGACCAGCACGTGATCGTAGGAAGAGCGGGCGAAACCCGCGAGCAGTTTGCGGTAGTGCCGTTCGGTGATCCCGCGAATCTGGCTCGGCAGGAAACGTGCGGCGGCGTGATACCAAGGCGAGGAGAGCGGCCGGTCGGCCATCGCATCGACGTGCGCGCCGCGCCGCGTGAGCTCGCGGGCCATCGCTTCGTCGTAGCCGAAGAATCTCGGGGCAATCAGGAGCACCCGCGCGCCGGCGAGCGAGAGATCTTCGGCGGGCATCTTGGATTGCGAGACGCCGATCACTCGGCGGATGCGAGGTTACGCGCGCGCAACTCCGCGAGCGCCTTGTTGGAGCCGTCTTCGAACACCGGCTGGCTTTCTGCCCAAGCGCAGAACCGGGCGAGGCCTGTGGCGAGCGACACTTGCGGAACGATCCCCAGACGCTCCTTCGCGCGCCGCATGTCGGCGAAGCAGTGCCGGATGTCGCCCACGCGGTACTGACCGGTCACGGTAATGGGCACCTGGTGCCCACTCGCGGCGACCAGCGCTTCGGCCAGTTCGGTGACTGTCGTCGGGGTCCCGGCTCCGAGGTTGATCGCCAAACCATCAGGTAAGTCGGCATCAAGTGCGGCCACGAGTCCGGCGACGATGTCGTCGATGTGGATGAAGTCGCGGCTCTCGAACCCATCCTCGTAGAGGGGAATGCCGAGGCCCTGGCGCGCGCGATTGAAGAAGATCGAGATGATGCCGGTGTACGGGTTCTGCAGCGATTGCCCCTCACCGTACACATTCTGGAAGCGCAAGATCACAGGCTTGATACCGAGTGCCGGTGCGCTGGCACGCAGCAGCAGTTCTTGTGCGGCCTTGGTCGCGGCATAGACCGAACCGGGAGCGAACGGCAGGTCTTCGGCGGTCGGGACTGGGGTGAGGGGATAGCCATCAGGAGCTTGCAATTCCCACCCATGAGCGGCGAGCTGCTCGGCTGAACGGCTCGGCGGCTGAAGCATCTGATCTGGTGCGCGCGGATCGACGTAGGCACCTTCTCCGTAGACGCTGCGGCTGGAGGCGAGGATTACCCGACGCGGCCGCTTGGCGCATGCGGCCAAGGCCTCGAGGAGCGCGGCAGTCCCGAACTCATTGACCCCGACATAGTGGCGGACGCGGTACATCGATTGCGCCGTGCCGGTCTCCGCGGCGAGGTGGTACACCGCGTCGCACCCGTCCAGCAGGGCCGGCTGATCTGCGATTTCGCGCACGTCTAGGCGCTTGAGCGACGATCCCTCTGGGACTGACAACGTGGGCAGTTCGCCGTGGATTTGTGGCGAGAGATTGTCGACCAGCACGACGACGTGACCCGCGCCGATCAACCGTCGCGCCAGCGCCTGGCCGATGAAGCCCATCCCTCCGGTGATGACGATACGCACTGTCTTCGGGCCTTCGATCTATGCCTCTACGGGCGTCGCATAAGGATGGCGCTGCCGGTGCTGTACCCTCGCCGCGACATATGAGTCGCCGCGGTTGGTGGAGGCAATACCGACCTGTCGGCGAGCCAGCGCGAGTCCGTAAAGCAAGCCAAACCCCGGCGTTGAAATCAAATACTGGGAGAAGAACACGAAGACCGCGGCGCAGATCAACAGCGTTTCGAAATGGGAGCGGAGTCCAGTGAGAAGCCGATAAAGGAGGAACCCCAGGAGCAACAGACCGAAAATGCCGATCTGATAGATAACGATCAGTATTCCCGAAGGTATTCCGCTGTAGCTCAAATTCATCAGCCACAGGTTCTCCGACATGATCGGTCCTACCCGGGCGAGCCACGTTTCGCTGCTGAGCCCTGCGGGTAAGAATAGATTCTTGAAGATTTCTTGAACGCCGACGTAGATGCCGCCCAGCCGCGCGTTGGTGCTCGCGTCGCTGGTGACCAGATACAGCGGGTCTTGATAGAACTCGGTCAGCAGGCTGGTGATGCGAAGATCGGCAGGAAGAGCTCCGCTGTGAACGATTGCTCCGACCATCAAATAAAACGGGACGATCAGCAGCAGCCCGAGACGCGCCCACTTGGCGAACAGGCATAAGAAAATGAAGCCCCCCAGCGCCAACGAGAGCACCGCGCTCGATGATCGCGCGATTAGGACCGCAGTTACCAGACACGCGATAGCCATCCCATTCCGGCCACCTACTAGCAGCAATGCGGCCGCCAAGATGATCATGTGGAAGCCGAAGTGGGTCGGTTCCGGCGCCAAGCCCAGTGTGCCGCGGCCGGAGTCGACGATGTCACCTGCAGCGTTGCCGAACACCCCGACCAGACCGGTCGCGAAGTCCGGCTGAAAAAGGGTCTGGACCAGGCCTACGAAAATCCATGCGACGGCCGCGAACAGCACGGCGCGATCGGCTTGCTTTGGATACAGGATAACGGTTGCAAAGCCGGCCGCAGCGAAAATGGCGGGCGAAA
Source organism: Tsuneonella rigui (assembly GCF_003958625.1). GTDB lineage: Bacteria > Pseudomonadota > Alphaproteobacteria > Sphingomonadales > Sphingomonadaceae > Tsuneonella > Tsuneonella rigui. The sequence continues at coordinate 9,481 of NZ_RSEL01000015.1, forward strand.
GATAGATGAGAAGGTATTTCACCTCTTGCGCGTTGGGCCGGGGCAAACATGTCAGAACGAACGCCAACAGCCCGATCACCGCTAGTGTGATCAACGCCAGAGCATCCATCCGCGGAAATCGCTCGACCAACAATGGCCACGTGACCACCACCGTCAGGCCGGCGAAGATACTTGCGTAAGGCTGGTTGTAAGTCTCCAGCGGTATGACCTGCGTGTAGGGGAACAGGCAGAACAACAGCCCCGCAATGCAGATTAGCAGTTTCAACGACTTGTGCTCCTGCGCCCCGCGGGGTGCGTGCCCTGCTGCGCGTCCTCCGTGCGTCTATCCGCGGATAGCGAAAGGCGCAACGCGGCGATCAACAGCAGCGCATATAGCAGGCGCGAAGCGGCCATCGCCCACATAAGCGTCTCCAAACCTGCTCCCGACAGCGCAATCGCCAATGCGACCACCATCGTGGCGGCCAGAAAGCCCAAGGCTGCCTGCAAGAGTGCCTTCTCGCGGTCGAGCGCGATGAGCAGAAACTCGAGCAGAGCGGTGTTCAGCAGGATTCCCGACAGTGCAATCGGGGCCAGCATCCGCGGCTCGATCGCGTATCGAGCGATCGCTTCTGGTATTTCCGGCCGGTCAAATAGGAAAGCCGCGATCGCGATCCCCACGGTCCAAAAGGCGGCACAAAGTCCGATCCAGGTAACTAGGTGCCGCGTCGCGCTGCGCGCGGATCCTTCCCTTTTTACAAGCCGGATCGCGTCCGGCCCGATGCGCTGGGCGAGAGTGTTCACTACCAGCGATGCGGCAGTCAGGAACAAAGCCAGAACGGCGTAACGGCCCGCCACTTCGCCGCCGAATACGGCCGAGACGTAAACGCGGTCGAGATAGAAAGGCACGTTGATCGCGCTGAAGGCGAGAAATACCGCAACCCCACCGGTAGCGGGTGGGTCCAAACTGTCGGCATACTCGGAAACGCCGAGTGGCGCGCGCGCGACCGGCACGAACCACCAGACCGAGAACAGGCACACCACCGCCGTCGCGATCAGCTCGGTCGCCAAGACGAGGCCCAGACCGGAGGAAGTGGCAGCAAGGGCGACGCAGCCGAAGACCACGGCGGTGCGCAACAGAGTTCCGGCGGCGAGTTTGCGCGAATCGCTCATCGCCCGTTGCATCGATGCGACAAGCGCCATCCCCGCAGTGACCAGCGCATAGACGCCCGAGATTGCCAGATCGCTCAGCCAACCGATCCCGGTCGCTTCTCCCACGATAAAAAAGGGCAGACTCAGGAGTACGGTGCGCGTGGTGAGGAGGCGAAAGATCTCGACACACCGCGCGCGCATCAGATGGCCGAGACCTTCCTCGACCAGCCGCGGGAAGCCCTTGATGGTTTGCTCGACCGCGCCGAAGCTGATGATGGTAGCAAGGAATGCGCCGGAGGCGGCGATGGTTGCGTATCGCGCGAAGTCGGAGGTCGGCAGCAGTCCGGCGACCAAGGCCATTCGAGCCATGGTCAGTCCCGACGCCGACAGCATCACGATCAGGAACGCAAGGCTGCCAATGCCCGGGCGCATCAGGCCGTGCGGATTCAACTCCGCGTCGGCGGCAGACGGGACCTCGGACTTCACGCCGAACGCATTAGCCGAATCCAGAGCGAGAGCGAGAGCAATTGCACTCGATGGACCGCGCGCTTAGTGGATCGCGCCGCAGCAAAGGGGTCATTATGAGCGAGGTATCCAGGGGATCGGCATTGGCGGTCATCCCCGCGAGAGGTGGCAGCAAACGAATCTTGCGCAAGAACGTCCGCTTGTTCGCGGGTCGGCCGATGATTGCGTATGCCATTGCCGCGGCGCGAGAGTCCGCCCTGTTTTCACACATCGTGGTGACGACCGACGATCCCGAGATTGCCGAGATTGCCGTCGCCGAGGGAGCCGAAGTGCCGTTTGTGCGGCCTGCTGAACTCGCGGACGACTTCACCCCGACAGTGCCAGTGATCAAGCACGCCGTTGTCGCCTGCCAGGAGCTGGGTTGGCATGCATCGCGCGTTTGCTGCATCTATCCTGGCGTCCCCTTCATCCAATCCGACGACTTGCGCGAAGCACTTGCGTTGCTCGACGCTTCGGGCGGCGACGACTACGTTTTTCCGGTCGCCCATTTCGCGTCGCCCATTCAACGAGCGCTGCGCCGTGGTCCCGGCGGCGAAGTCGGGCCGTTCGACCCTCAGTATGCGGCCACCCGGACACAGGACCTCGAGCCGGCGTATTTTGACGCGGGCCAGTTCTATTGGGGCGCCGCCGAAAACTGGCTGGCCGAGAAGAACATCCACGCCAACGGGCGCGCGATCGTCCTGCCCTCGTGGCGGGCGGTCGATATCGACACGCCTGAAGACTGGGAGCGAGCCGAAGCCTTGTGGCGCGCGAGCCGCCTTCCCGTCGGCGAATGAAGGTTGCTATCAGGGTTGATGCCTCCCCGGTCATCGGCATCGGTCATGCCCGGCGTTGCCTCGCTCTAGCGGCGGGCTTGCGAGAGATCGGGGCGGAGGTGCGCTTCGTTACCCGAAACCTCGGTTTGCCGATCGAGGATGAAGTACGCGCGGCGGGATTTGCCGCGACAGTGTTGCCCCGGCCGACGACGCCGAATAGCCCTGATCCCATCATCGCGCACTCCGCGTGGGCGGAAGTCTCAACCGAGCGCGACATAGCCGAAACCGCGGCGGCTTTGGCAGACTGGCCAGTCGAGTGGATGGTAGTCGACTCGTATGCGTTCGACGCCACCTGGCATCGAGGAATACGCGCAGTTCTAAAGAGCCGGGTGGCTGTCGTCGACGATCTCGCCGACCGCGCGCTCGATGCTGAAATGGTGATCGATCCTAACTTCGGCGCCGGGCAGACCGGCAAGTATGGCGCCGTCCTGCAGAGAAAAGCCCGCATCCTGGCGGGATCCCGGTTTGCGTTACTCGGCCCGGTCTATACGGCGGCAAAGCCGCTGGATCGCGTCGCCGAGGTGACCAGCATCGGCGTTTTTATGGGTGGGTTCGATCAGCTGGGCATCTCCGCTGTCGCCCTTAGCGCGGTGCGAGATGCGGGGTTCGAAGGTGCGGTTGAAGTGGTGGCGAGCACGAACGATCCACGGCTGGCGGAGATTCAAGCCGCGGTTACCGCCGATCCGAATGCGATGCTGTCATGCGATCTGCCCGATCTCGCCGGTTTCTTTGCCCGTCACGGGCTCCAAGTGGGCGCGGGTGGGGGAGCGACCTGGGAACGTTGCTGCCTTGGCGCGCCGAGCGTGCTGGTGATGACTGCCGAAAACCAGCGCGCAGTCATCCCCGCCCTTGCGGCAGCGGGAATTGTTGCCGCTTGCGAGCCCTCGCGGGCCGCCATCGCCGTGGAAGTGCGCGCGCTACTGGCCGATCCCGCCCGGCGGCAATCCATGGCGGACAACGCACGGCGACTGGTCGATGGACAAGGCGCCCGCCGTACGGCGCTTGCCCTGGCCGCTTCGACTCTGTCCGTACGCCCCGCCAGCATGGCTGATGCGGCCATCATGCATCGATGGCGCAACGATCCGGTAACCCGCGCGGTTTCGCGCCAGGGCGAACCAATCGAGTTGGCCGCGCATATGGAGTGGTTGGACCGGGCGCTTGGCGATCCTGACCGGCAGGTGTTTGTCGGCATGATCGGCCCAGTTACAATCGGCGTTATCAGATTCGACCGGGCCGACGAAAGCTCGTGCGAGGTCTCGCTGTATCTGGATCCCGACCTGCACGGCCTCGGCCTGGGCGAGTATTTGCTCGCCGCGGGAGAACGGACCGTAGGGCGTGGATTGTGCATCGTAGCAGAGGTGCTAGAAGACAACCCCGGTTCGGCACGGCTGTTCGAGAAGAGCGGCTATCAGCGCGTGGCTTCAGGCTTCTTTCGTAAGCTGCGGTAAGCCGCCCTCGGAGCAAGAGTGAGATCATGAAAATCGGAGACCGGCAGGTCGGGCACGGCATGCGGCCTTACCTCATCGCTGAGATGTCGGGGAACCATAACCAGTCGCTGGATCGCGCACTCGAGATCGTCGAGGCCGCAGCAGCAAGCGGCGCCGACGCGATCAAGCTGCAGACCTATACCGCCGATACGATGACGCTCGACATTCGCGCGCCGGGGTTCGTGATCGAGGATCCCGACAGCCTGTGGGCCGGTCGGCAACTGTACGAGCTTTACGACGAAGCGCACACCCCGTGGGAATGGCATGCGCCGATCATGCAGCGGGCGCATGAGTTGGGAATAGCCTGCTTCTCCACGCCGTTCGATAACTCTGCGGTCGATTTTCTTGAGCAGCTCGGCGCGCCTGCTTACAAGATCGCCAGCTTCGAGGTGACTGACCTTCCGCTCATCAAGAAGGCTGCAGCTACCGGGAAGCCATTGATCCTCTCGACAGGGATGGCCACCATGGCCGAGATCCAGGAGGCGGTCGATGCAGCGAAATCTGCGGGCAATAACGACATCGTGATTCTCAAGTGCACCAGCACGTATCCTGCAACGCCTGACAACACGAACATCTCCACCATTCCCGACATGCGAGAAACGTTCGGGGTGGAGGTCGGCCTGAGCGATCACACAATGGGTTGCGGAGTGGCCGTGGCCGCGGTCGGCATGGGCGCGATTCTGATCGAAAAACATTTCACCCTGCGGCGAGCGGACGGCGGTGTCGATTCAAGTTTCAGCCTAGAGCCGAGCGAGTTTCGCATGCTGCGCGAAGAAAGCGACCGGGCCTGGCAGGCGATCGGCAAAGTCACGTATGGTGGTACGAACGCGGAAGACAAATCGCGCGCTTTCCGCCGTTCGCTGTACATCGCCAAGGACATGGACGCGGGTGAAGAACTGACACCTGAAACTCTGCGGATCATTCGACCGGGTTTTGGCCTGCCGCCGAAGTTCTACGATGAAATGCTCGGCAAAAAGGTTCTCCGCCACGTAACCGCCGGCACGCCGCTCGCGTGGGACCTGGTGTCCTGAGGCCAACCTGCATCGCGTTCTGATCATAGGCTGCGGCGCGATCGCCGGAGGCTTCGATGCTGATCGATCGGCAAATGATCCTGTGCGCACGCATGCCGCCGCGTATCTAGCAAACGGCGGCTTCCAACTGGCGGGATGCGTCGATCCTGACGAGGGGGCGCGGCGAGCGTTTGCCGCACGGTGGTCGGTTGCGGCCAGTGCGCCGTCAATCGAGGAGTTTGCGCCCGGCGAGTTTGACGTCATCTCTATCTGCTCGCCCACATGGAGCCATGCCGGCGATGTCGAAGCCGCGCTGGAACTTCGGCCGCGGTTGCTGTTTTGTGAAAAACCGGTGACCGAAAGCGTTCGCGCCACCGAGGAGTTGGTAGCGCGTTGCGCAGCCCACGGCGTATTGCTGGGAGTCAACTACACGCGGCGATGGGCGCCCGACGTTGTGGAACTGGCGCACGGTCTTCGCGCGGGCCATTGGGGAGCGGTCCGCTCCGCAGTGGGCACGTATACCAAGGGCGTGCTCCACAACGGCGGTCATATGGTCGACCTGCTGCAGATGCTGCTGGGGCCGCTGGAGCTGGTCGCCACGGGCATGCCCGTCAACGATTTTTGGGACGACGATCCTTCGGTTCCGGCGATCCTCCGGTCGGGAGATGGGGTGTCAGTACAAATGGCACTCGGCGACGCTCGCGATTATGCGTTGTTCGAGGTTGTCCTGACGACTGAACGGGGCGAGATCGTCATGCGCGACGGGGGTTTGTCTTGGACCGTCCGGCGACCGCAACCAAGCCTCGCATTTGCGGGTTACACAACGCTCGGCGCGCCGGAGCACACCAGCGGACGCTACTATGAAGCGATGCCCGCGGCCGTGACCAATATCGCGGCGGCGCTCGACCATGGTGTCGCGCTGGCATCAACGGGCCAATCCGCTCTTGCCGCCCAGCGTTTGTGCGAGCAGATGCGCGACGCCAGCAAGTACCACGCATAATTACAGGATGCCGTTCCTATGACGTCCGCGCTCGCCCTGTTGGGCGGACCCAAATCGATCGATCGCCCGCTCGAACTGTTTCAAGCCATGGGAGAGGACGAAGTCGAGGCCGCTGCCCGCGTGGTCCGCTCGGGCGTGCTCTCGGCCTTCATCGGTGCGCCGGGGGAATTTTTCCTGGGCGGTCCCGAAGTGCGTGCTTTCGAAGCGAAGGCGGCGGACTATTTCGGGGTCAAGCACGCTATCAGCGTCAATTCGTGGACCTCTGGACTAATCTGCGCAATCGGAGCGGTGGGTATCGCACCGGGTGATGAAATCATCACCACCCCGTGGACGATGTCGGCGACTGCCATGGCGATCCTGCATTGGAACGCGATCCCGGTCTTCGCGGACATCGATCCGGTCACCTTCAACATCGATCCTGCCAGCGTCGAGCGGTGCATCGGGCCCAAGACAAAAGCCATCATGGCAGTCGATATCTTCGGCCAATCCGCCGACATGGTGGAACTTCGCCAGATCGCCGAGCGCCATAATCTGGCGCTACTGAGCGATACGGCTCAGGGACCAGGTGCCAAAGTAGGAAACCGCTTCGCGGGTACAGTGGCGGATATCGGCGGCTTCAGCCTCAATTATCACAAGCATATCCACTGCGGTGAAGGCGGCGTCCTGGTCACCGATAATGATCGGCTGGCGGAGCGGATGCAGCTCTTACGCAATCATGCTGAATCCGTGCTCAAGAGCGACGACCCGGCCGAATACGTCAACATGATCGGATACAACTTCCGCATGGGCGAAATCGAGGCGGCGATTGCCGCACTCCAGCTCGACAAACTGAAAGCCCGGGTGGAAAGCCGGCAGCGCGCCGCTCGCCAGTTGGATGAAGGTCTGGCCGGCTTGGAGGGGCTTACCACGCCGCAGACCACCGATGGCGCCACGCACGTTTATTATGTTTATGGGATGAAGCTCGATACCGAGAAGCTGGGAGTCACGCGCGAACAACTGGTGGCGGCCTTGCAGGCTGAGGGCGTCCCCGGCTTGTTCGCGGGTTATCAAAACCTGCACCTTCTCCCGATCTTCCAGCATCGGATCGCCTACGGCCCGGACCATTTCCCCTGGAGTCTCGCGTCGAGAGAGATCGCCTATGGACCCGGCACATGCCCGGTGGCGGAGGAACTCCATACTCGTTCGTTCATGGGGCTTAATCTCTGCATGTGCGAATACCCGCCCGAAGATGTTGCGGCCGTGATCACCGCGTTTCGCAAGGTTTGGAGCGGACTGGGCGAACTCCGCCTGCGATGAAGGAGCCAGTGCATCTCGAGGGAGCGTTGGTCCGGATTGAGCGATTCGAAGAACGTGACCTGAGCGAGCGATATCTGGGCTGGCTCAATGATCCTGAAACGATGCGGTTCTCCAATCAGCGATTCCGCGATCACGATCTCGCGAGCTGCCGGCACTATTTCGACACGTTCGCTGACAGCGAGAATGATTTCCTCTCAGTGCGTCGCCGCGGCGGTGGCGATGCGATCGGCACGATGACCGTGTACCACAACCAGCATCACGGCACCGCAGACGTGGGGATCATGATCGGGGACCGATCTTGCTGGGGACGCGGCTTCGGGCAGGATGCCTGGGACACCGTGCTTTCCTGGCTGCTGGGCCCGCGCGGAACGCGCAAGGTGACTGCCGGGACTGTGGCGTCCAATCGGGGAATGGTCCGCTTGATGGAACGTTCCGGAATGACGCTCGAAGGGGTCCGTCGAGGGCAGGAACTGATCGACGGTACGCCAGAAGACATCGTTCTCTACGGCAAATTTGCTCGATGATGGGGTTGGCCGAACCGGTCGCCGTCGTCGCGCACGATGCAGGGGCGGCGAACATCATGCTGGCTTGGCTCGAGGCGGAGGAAAGCGCCGGTACCAGGGCCGTGATGGCCGGGCCTGCACAAGAGCTCTGGCACGCCAAATTCGGAAATACACCGCTGTGCGAGTCGGTCGATCAGGCCCTCGACGGTTCTGCCGCGCTCTTGAGCGGCACCGGCTGGGCGGCCACAATTGAGCACGATGCCCGCATTGCTGCACGCGAGCGTGGAATTGAATCGATCGCGGTGATCGACCACTGGGTCAATTATCGGGAGCGCTTTGAGCGTGATGGCGTAACCGTGTTGCCGGATCGCGTTTGGGTGACCGATCTCGAAGCATTGGCGATCGCTCAGCGCACGCTGCCCGAGGTCGTGGCAGAGCTCAAACCCAACGCCTATCTGCAGGAACAAGCTGCGGGGGCGGGTCCGGTGCCCGCTGATGGTGACTTGCTATTCTTCGCCGAGCCTGCGCGTGCCGATTGGGGACAGGGGTTGCCAGGTGAGTTCCAGGCGCTGGAATTTCTCTACAGTCACGCTGTCCTTGCGGGAGTGCCGGAGGACACGCCGTTGCGGATCAGGCTGCACCCATCAGACCCCGCGGGCAAGTACGATGAATGGCTCTCGCGCCATCCCTCGGCTACTCTCGATCAATCGCCGGACGTCTCGTCCGCGTTGGCAAGTGCCCGTTTCGCGGCGGGGATGAACTCGGCCGCGCTCGCAATCGCGCTCGCCGCGGGACGCAGCACGATCGTTGCGCTGCCTCCGGCCGCGCCCCCATGTGTCCTCCCGCACGCTGGCCTGCTGCACTTGCGCGATCGGGTCTGATTGCCCGGCGGGGTACCGCTTTTTCCTAGAATTGCCCGGAAGCCTTCGCCAAAGCGCCTCTCAATGAAATACTGCATTCGTTGCCTGCAGCCGGATACGCGGCCCAACACCCAGTTTTCGCCAGCCGGTGTATGCCCCGCGTGCGACTATTTCGAGCGGTTGCAAGAAGTCGATTGGCACGAACGCTACGAGATTCTCGAAGATTTGCTGGCTGGATATAAACGCCGCCCCGGACAGCAATGGGACTGTATAATTGGAGTGTCGGGTGGCAAGGATTCGACCCGTCAAGCTTTGTGGGTGCGCGATAAATTGGGGCTCAACCCGCTCCTGGTTTGCCTGAGTTACCCGCCAGAGCAGGTAACCGAGCGTGGGGTGGAAAATCTCTCGACTTTGATCGAGGCCGGGTTCGACCTGGTGATGAGCGGGCCCGCACCGCAAACCTGGCGCAAGCTGATGCGCGAAGCGTTTGCCCAGTTCACCAACTGGGCCCGATCGACTGAATTGGCCCTGTTCAGCTCGGTACCTCAGCTGGCGATCCGGTATCAAATTCCATTGATACTATGGGGTGAGAATCCGGGCCTGCAGTTGGGCGATCTCAAGACGCTCGGCCGCACCGGATATGATGGCAACAACTTGCGGTACATGAATACGCTCTCGGGGGGCGGGCTCGATTGGATGCTCGACGTGGCCGAGATGAAGTCAATGATCCCCTATCAGTATCCGAGTCCGGAAGACTTCGACGCACATTCGTTGCAGATCGTCTATTTGGGCTGGTTCCTGGGCGATTGGTCGCTGACTAACAACGGTCTTTACGCTGCGGTGAACGGCCTAGAGTTGCGCACCGACACCGTGAAGAACACCGGCGATTTGCGCGGGGTCACGTCGCTCGACGAGGATTGGGTAACGCTCAATCAGATGATCAAGTTTTACAAGTTCGGCTTCGGTCGAGTGACCGATTACGTCAACGAGGAAATCCGCCTCAAGCGGCTGACGCGTGCGGAAGGCATCGACCTGGTTACCCGGTACGATGACAGTTGCTCGCCGGAATACATCGCTCAATTCTGCGACTACATCGGGATTTCGGTCGATCAGTTCTGGGAGCAGGTGCGGACTTCGATCAACAAGGATTTGTTCGATGTACGACCCAACGGCTTGATCGAACGCAAGTATGAAGTGGGAGTCGGATTGTGATCCGCCGGACCATCGGCATCGTCGACTACGGAGTCGGCAACCATGCGTCGGTTCGGCAGACGCTATATTCGATCGGCTACCGGTGCAGGGTCAGCGGCGATCGCGACGTGCTCGCCGATGCCGACCTGCTGGTGTTGCCCGGGGTGGGTGCCTTCGGGGCGGCGATGGAGAAAATTCACGCGCTGAACCTTGCAGGTTTCCTGTGCGATCAAGCCCGCAGCGGACAGCCGATGATCGGGCTCTGTCTCGGCATGCAGCTATTGGCGGACGGATCGCTGGAGCATGGCTACCATGCCGGACTTGGACTTATCCCTGGTGAGGTGATGCCCCTCGAGCAGGCGCGGTGGCATATCGGCTGGAATACCATTGAAGTCATCGGCGGCGACCCCATGCTGCAAGGTGCCGATCGCAAATCGATGTACTTCAATCACAGCTATTATTTTCAGGCGGCGCCCGAGTTCACTGTCTGCATGGCCCGGATCGAGCAGCCGTTTACGGTCGGCGTGCGACGGCGCAACATCGTAGGCCTGCAATTCCATCCTGAAAAGAGCCAGGATGCAGGCCGTGACTTGTTGCAAAACGTCGTTGAAGGGCTCTGCGCATGATCGGCAAGCGCATAGTCGGCGTAGTGACGGTGAAGGACGGCTGGGCCGTCCAGTCATTCGGATACAATCGCTACCTCCCGTTAGGGAGACCCGAGGTGCTGGTCGAAAACCTGGACCGTTGGGGAGCCGACGAGATCCTGCTGCAGTGCATAGATCGCAGCGCCGCCGGCCTCGGACCGGACATGGCGCTGCTTGATCGCATCGGACGGCGGGGGCTCTCGACGCCGATGATCTACGCCGGCGGCGTGCGCCACGACCAGGACGCGGTCGACGTCGTCAATGCAGCTGCCGATCGCGTTGCGGTCGATGCATTGCTGCGCGACGATCTGGACGCGATCGCGCGCGCCGGAGCCCGCCTCGGTAACCAGGCGATGATCGCATCGGTGCCCCTGACGGTCGATGGCTGGTTCGACTATCGGACCAGGCAGGTCGGCGGAGTCCCGTCGGCCATCCTGGACGCACTTGCGTCGGGCATCCTGTCCGAGACTCTGGCGATAGATGCGGTCCATGAAGGAACGCCGGGGTCCTTCAACGATGAGCTGTTCCGAGCCTTACCGGGGACATTCCCGTTGATCGCATTCGGCGGTATCTCAGAGCCGGCACAAATCCGATCCCTCCTTACCAATCCGCGCGTGGTCGCAGTGTGTGTGGGCAACTTCCTTTCTTACCGAGAGAATGCCGTGAATCTTCTGAAGGAAGCGGTGCCGGGCGTTCCGGTTCGCCCTGCCGCCTATCACGCGACCCGGTACGGCTGACATGACCTTATCGTCTGCGCGCGCGTGTGCCCGCTGCCTCTATACCACTCGCCACCCGCTCGGTCTTGTCCTGGACGATGACGGCATCTGCTCAGGGTGCCGGGTTCATGAAGAGAAGGATCGCCTGGACTTCGATGCGCGCTGGCGAAGACTACTGGAAATTGTCGAGCCGTATCGTGCGAAAAGCGGCACCACATACGATTGCATCGTGCCTGTAAGCGGCGCCGGCGACAGCCACTGGATCGTTCATCTCGTCAAGGAACGGCTCGGCCTGAACCCCCTCCTGGTGACGTACAACAAGTACTTCAACACCCCGCTAGGGGTTCGCAATCTTGCCAATCTGCGCATCAAATTCGATTGCGATATTCTGGTCCAGAACGTGAATCCGGTGTCCGTGAGGAATATAACCCGGACGACCCTCCGGATGTTCGGATCGATGTATTGGCCCTGTCTGGCGGGACAGACGGTGTTCCCGGTGCAAACCGCTGTGCGATACCAGGTGCCCTTGATCATCTGGGGCGCGCACCAAGGGCTCGAGCAGGTGGGGATGTTCAGTCACGAGCACGAAGTCGAGATGACCCGCCGGCATCGCAAGGACCATGACCTGATGGGCCATGAGGCGGACGACCTGCTCTCGATCTTCGACACCCTGAACGAGCGTGACATCTGGCAATACCGCTACCCGGACGATGCGGACCTCCGTGCGGTGGGGGTGCGCGGAATCTACCTCGGCAACTATGTTCGCTGGGATCCGAAGGCGCAGCACGAGCAGATGGTGGCAACGCATGGATATGAAGGCGCGCGCTTCGCGCGGACCTTCGACACCTACGACTACGTCGATTGCTTCAACTACATGGGTATCCATGATGCGCTGAAGATGGCCAAGCATGGCTATTCCAAAGTCACCGATCACGCATGCCGGGAAATCCGCTTCGGTCGTCTGACCCGTGACGAAGGGCTGGCGCTGGTCCGGAAGTACGAAGGCGGACAGACGCAATATCTCGATCTCTTTCGGGAATGGCTCGGCATCGAGCAAAGCGGTTTGAACTTCGTGATCAACGAGCACCGCAATCGCAATTTCTGGATGGAGGCGGCCCCTGGAGAATGGACCCGGCTTCCGGTGGCCGAGGCCCCGGCATGCGATATCGCCGCGGTGGAAGAGCGGCTCGATTTCCGCGCTCAGCGCGCGCTCGATTACACCGAGCGGGGCCGTTACATCACCATCGGCAAGGGTTACCCGCTCTGACATGACGGATTTGCGCGCAAATGCGGTCTCGCGCCGAATGGCGTTTATGCCTATAGCGCTCCGATGAATCCCGTCCGTAAACTGTATAGCACGTTGAGATGGCGACTGATTCCGGTGCGCTATGCCGGGAAGATGGTGCGTCAGTTGACCGCACGGTCCGTTCCTGCACGGATGGCGTCGGGCGCCGCGAACGATACCGGCTACGCATCTTGCAGCGATGAGATGCACCGGTGTGGCTTCGCTTCGGGTCCGACAATCCCTGCGCCGGATCTCGCCGCGATGCAGGATATCTACGGCTCGCGCAGCAAGGCGGTCGTGCCCAAGGCGGGCGGGCACCCGTTCACCAATCTCTTTCGGGAAGACGATCTCTCGGCGGACAATCCGGTCTTTCGGTTTGCTTTGTCCCCCGCTGTGCTCGACGCTGCTCACGCCTATTTCGATGGGCGTTTCCAGTTCGATTCGATTCAGGTCCTCTACTCGTGGCCGACCGATGGAGACCTGCTGGAAAGTCAGCTCTGGCATAAGGACTACGGCGATTCGAGCGCGTTCCACTGTGTCGCCTATCTGAACGACGTCGTCACACCGGAAGACGGCCCCTTCGTGTTCGTCGATCGGCAAGACTCGGCGCGGATACGCAGCTCGATCTTCATTCGGCGTATCGACGACAGCACTTTTGCCCAAGAGCTGTCGGGGGGCGAGGTGCGGAGCTTTTTGGCGCCGGCGGGTCATTCGGTCCTGGTCGATCCATCGGTCTGCTATCACTACGGCAGCCGCTGCCGGCGGCCGCGGCTGGCGATCTTCGCGACATTCAGCACCGACAAACCGTACGTGGGAGCACAGCCGCTGATACGCCGCAATGCCCGCCGGGCCGCTTCGGCCGCAAAGCTGGTCAGACCTGATCTCTCGGCAGCCTATCTCGACCGCCTGTTTGGCGCATAGGCGCCATCTCCTGCAGCAATAGAACGTGAAGGGCAGGAGGGCGCGCGCGTTGGGCACTCTGATCCAAACACGTGTCACGCGCGCCGCGCGCCTTTGAGGACCGCTCAATGTCAAGCGAAGCAGCTTCGCTAACCATCCTTTGCCTTTCGAGGGCGTATCTGTCGCGACTGTTCCCGGCCATGGCGGAACGCCATCCGGGCGCGCGATACCTGCACATCGTCCAGACCGATCGTGAGCGTGCGTTCATCGAAAGCCGCGGCGGCGAAGTGGTGTTGTCGATGGAAAGTGCGGTGCGAAGCGCACTGCGCGAAGGCGCGGCCGCGTGGAAGGAGCCGGGCGATTTTCGCGAAGTGACGGGCTTCCCTTGGTCGCCCATCTTAGCCGATCGTTACCTACCGAGTTTCGCGGGCCCGGTTCGCGATCGTATCGCAGGGGCGCTGTATCGAGCGCTCGAAGATGTGTTCGACAGATATCGGATCGACGCGTTCCTTTCGGAGCCAGTCGCTTTGTTCGTCACGCACTGCCTGTTCTACCTCGCACGCAAGCGTGGCGCACGCAGGCTCCTGTGGGCTAATGCCTGGTTTCCCGGATGGTTCTATTTCGCAGATGGGATCGACATCAGCTGTCCCGTCCGTTCCGCTCCTATGTCATCAGGGGACCGGGCCGCACTGTCGACCGACGTGTCAAGTTATCTCGACGGTGTGATCGAGGATCGACGCGGACCTGCCTATCACCACTCGTTCCTCGAGCGGAAGCTCTCGCCGTTGTCCTTCTTCAAGCAACGGCGTGGGACGGAGCCCTTAGTGATCCAACCGGGCCTCCTCAGCCGAATGATTCAGCGTGGCAGGTTAACCCGGGCGTGGCTTACGCGCGCCGCATTCCCCCGGCGAGGTGATTTCATGACGGCAGGAGCGGTGGACGAGCACCGCGCCTATCTGCATGCGCAATTGACGGGAAACGGCGGGTACGACGTGCCGCCTGTACAGTTCGACGAGCGCCGCGTCGTTTACCCGCTGCAGTACGAGCCTGAGGCGTCACTGCTCTACTTCGCTCCCGATTTCCGCCATCAGCCTGCTCTGGTCGAGGCGGCGTTGCGGGCGCTGCCCGACGGGCATACCTTGTGGGTCAAAGAGCACCCCAATCAATGCGGGGCGCTCGGTGCGCCAATCTGGCGACAGTTGAAGAAACAACACAGCGCGTTGCGGTTCATTCGGGGCCGGCAAAGTGGCCGCGATCTCATGCGCAACGCGGGCCTCGTGCTCACCGTCTCGAGCAGTGCGGGGATGGACGCGCTGGCGTTAGGCCGTCGGGCCTTGGTCACCGGACAGGTGTTCTATCGCCATTTTGCAGGCGCCCTGCCGGTGAATTCCTACAGTGAGCTGGCGCAAGCTCTCAATGTTCCGGAAAACTATCGGCCCCTGGACAACCGCGCGAGCCTGACGGAGCAGCTCGTCGACTTTGGCACGCGTTGCTATCCAGGCGATCCTCAGCCGCGGCACGATCTGTTCAGCCCCGAGAACCTTGACCTCCTGGTCGCCGCCGTCGCAAGCGAATGTGCACTATGAAACGGCACTTGCGCCCATTGTGGATGATCGAATCTCATGTGCGCGGTGCGATGGCTATGTCACGCTGGTTACAGCGGCACATTCCGATCGTCGGCCCAGCCGCTGCCCTGCTCGTGGATCGCATGCTGCTGATCGCATACGGGCTCGATGTCACCTCGAAGAGCGTCAACATCGGCTGTCTATCGATCAGCCATCCGGGGGGGATTCTTCTCGGCGGTAACGGCATCGTGTCGCCCGGCCGGGTAGCCGTGATGGCGGGCGTCAAGTTTGTCGGTCGCAGCCCCAACGACCCGCGCTACGTGGCCGCCGCTCGCGAAGGCGTAACTTTCCGGCTCGGCGACAATGTGGTGATCGGCGCCAATAGCGTTGTCGTCGGTCCGGTGGAGATTTGCGACGATGTCGTGATTGGCGCGATGTCGTTGGTCAACAGCTCGATCACCGAACCGGGCGTCTATGTCGGCTGCCCGGCGCGACGGATTGCCGAAGCGTTGACTGACGAATGGGTCGCTCATCTGCCCGCGCCCAAGCGTGCCCAACGCGACCGTTAGTGATCAGAGGGCGACCGCCAACTCTCGTGCGACCCGATCCTGCGATTCCTCTGACAGCCGCGGATAAAGCGGGAGAGAGACGGCGTTGGCATAATAGGCTTCCGCTGCGGGGTAATCGCCTGGCTTGAAACCCAGCCGCTGATAATAGGGCTGCAAGTGGATCGGGATATAATGAACGTTTACTCCGATCCCTGCCTCCCGCAGCCGAGCGAACAGACTCGCTCTCGTGGCGGAAGTCCCGGCGGGATCGATCTCGACCACATATAGGTGATGGGCTGACACGGCATTAGGCCGGGCTGACGGCAGCTTGAGCGGCATATCGGCGAGCAGGCGGTTGTAACGATTCACCAAGCTCTCCCTGCGCGCCTGCATACTGGGCAAGCGGGCAAGCTGCGACCGTCCCAATGCCGCCTGAAGATCGGTCATGCGGTAGTTGTAACCCAGCAGGACCTGCTCGTAGTACCAGTCTCCAGGCACCGGCTCTTCCATCAGATCGCGATCGCGCGTTATCCCGTGGCTGGCCAACAAGCGCATACGCTGCGCCAAACCGGCATCGTCGGTCGCACATAGCCCGCCTTCGGCAGTGGTGACGATTTTGACGGCGTGGAAACTGAACACGGTGATATCGGCCCAGGCGCTTCCGACCATATTGCCGTCGAGCGACGCGCCCACCGCGTGCGATGCGTCCTCGACTATCTTGAAGCCGTACCGGTCTGCAAGTGTCCGGATGGCGGGCATATCGGACGGCATTCCCGCGAAGTCGACCGGGATCACGATCTTCGGCAATTCACCGGACGATTCCGCCGCCGCGAGCTTTTCGGCGAGTGCTGCCACACTCATCGTGCGGCTGATAGGATCGATATCAACGAAATCGGCCTCGGCGCCGCAATACCGGATGCAATTGGCGGAAGCGACGAAGCTGTTCGGCACGGTCCAAGCGCGATCACCCGGACCGAGGCCGAGCGCGAGGCAGGCGATGTGCAGGCCGGCCGTCGCATTCGAGACAGCTATGCAATGCGCAATGTCATGCAACTCGGCGAACGCCCGTTCGAACGCGGGAATTTCCGGCCCCTGGGTGAGGAAGGGACTTTTAAGGGCGCCGACGACCGCAGCGACGTCCTCATCCTCGATCGTTTGACAGGAGTACGGGATATAGGCGTTCGCCGGGCTTGCATTGGCGTCAGTCGCCATAAGACAGGTCCGGAACATGCCGCGCGATGAGATCTCGCAGCGCATCGACCGAGAGAAAATCCGTGTTGTCGCCGCTGTTGTACGCAAAGCCTGGCGGAACCATGGTGACTCCTTGGCGGGCGCAGTACTCAGCGATCAGATCAGCGTTGCCGGAGGGCAGGATGGCATAATAGGGCCCGAGATCGACGGTGTTGGGGCTGTCGGAGCTGGTGATCATCTCTTCATGGATCTTCTCGCCCGGACGTATCCCGACCACGTCATGCGCAGCATCTGGAGCGATTGCCGTCGCGACATCGGTAATTCGGTACGACGGGATCTTGGGAACGAAGATTTCTCCGCCCGTCGCATGGGCAATGGCCCACAACACCATGTCCACTCCGTCGTCGAGCGAGATGTTGAAGCGCGTCATGGCGGGATCGGTGATCGGCAGAACGCCATCGTCGCGCCGCGAAAGGAAGAACGGGATCACCGATCCGCGGCTACCCATCACGTTGCCGTAGCGCACCACGCTGAAGTTGATGTCGCGATCACCGCGGATGTTGTTTGCCGCAATGAATAGCTTGTCCGAACACAGCTTGGTTGCGCCATACAGGTTTACCGGCGCCGCGGCCTTGTCCGTGCTGAGCGCCACGACCTTCCGCACGCCGTTGTCGAGTGCAGCATCGATCAGGTTCTGCGCCCCGATGACATTCGTCTTGATGCATTCGAAAGGATTGTATTCCGCCGCGGGCACCTGCTTCAGCGCGGCCGCGTGGACTACGATGTCGATGCCTTCGAGCGCCCGACGTAAGCGCGCCTCGTCACGGATGTCGCCGATAAAGAACCGGAGCGCCTGATGCCGGTCGGTCGGAAACTGTTGTTGCATCTCAAACTGTTTAAGTTCGTCGCGCGAGTAGATCACCAGCCGGCGGACGTCCGGATATTCGGCCAGCACGCGGCGAACGAATGCCTTGCCGAACGAACCAGTGCCGCCAGTCACGAGAATCGTTTTTTCGTTAAGTCCTTCAGTCACAAGATCTTCTTTTCAAATAAATTTGGAGGCTGGGGAGCCTGAGGGTTCACTGCGCGCCGTTGCCGCGGTTCCGATCGATCTTGATTGAGCGGATCGTGAGGTCGACCGACGGCTGTCCGAAGGGGACGTTGACGACCAGGTCAAGCCGCTGGCCGCGGCACCCCGGCGGTATAGCAAAAGTGCCGGCGATGTCCTGCTTCGAGTTCAGCACAAGGGGACCGCTGTGCCAGATTTCGCCGCCGTCCGCGCAGCTGACCCGCCATATCGCACTGGCATCGGCTTGTGGCGCGGTCGATGATGCCTGCTGGCTGAGGCGATAGCTTCCGGCCGGCAGCAAAAGGAACTTGCTAGCGAGCACGTCATGCGCACCGCCGGACGCATAAATCGAAAACGCATCGACTTTTGTGCCCTTGCCGCTGGCGGCGCTCGCCGAGCCGGTTGACGTGCTGCTTAACTGCCAAGAGGCCAGGCCATAGGCCGGATCGAGAGAGTGGGCGGTAATCGCCGCGCTCTCGAACAAGCTTGCGCTACCGCCCGGGATCAGGGGGAGGAGGCTGCGCGCGGCTGAGTAATACCCGTTTTGAAAAGCACGCGTGATCATGGGGCCGGCAAAGATCGCGCGGTCGTCGGGCGGGATTTTGGTGCCAGCTCGCAGCATAACGTCGGCCGCGTGCCCGGTGGACGAAGCGTCGTTGCTCGCAAACGTCAGAAAATCCATCACCCAGGGCGAATCTTGCGCCGCCAGATCGGCGATGGCGGCACGTATGTCGCTCTTTACCAGAGCCTTCTTTAGATAGGGGAAGAATAGCGATGTCGCTTCGGGTCGCGCCCGCAGCACTGCGTCGAAGCGGTCGATAGATCCAGGGACGTCGCCACGCTGAAGCGAGACCGCGGTCATCGCCAACTGCGAAAAGGTCATCCGCTTGGAAACTTGGGTGGCCAGCTCAGCGTAGCGCGTGCCCGCGCCCGACCGGCCCGTGGGGTCGGAGGCATAAGCCATGACGTTGAGCGCACCAGGATCAAGCGGTTCGTCGCGCAACCGCGCGCGGGCCGTCGCAAAGACTTGGTTCTTAGGTGGCATCCGCGCAGGTTGACCAAGCGACAGCGAGAGCAAATCAACCTGCGCACCTTCGCTTCCGTACATTCGAGCGGCTAGCGCGGGATTGAGTTCGGTCATCACATTGCGCGCGGCATCGATTGCGGCGAGCCCGGCGAGGACCAGCGCGCCCAGCAGCACGATCAGCGCCCGCGGTCGGCTCATTGTCATGTCCGGATCACTCAGCTGCGACGGGCTCGCTGTCCTTCGAACGCCCGTATCCGTACCCGTATCCGTAACCATAGCCGTAGCCGTAGTTTTCCCGGGTTAGCTTGGTAAGCACCGCGCCGACCACATTGGCCTGCGAATCGCGGAGGCGTCCAAGAGCCGAGCGTAGGCCGCGCACCGCGGGGCCGTTGGCCTCGACCACGAACACGCTCGCTTCGACTGCGCGGGCGATCACCGGTGAATCGGCCAGGCCAAGCACCGGCGGAGCATCGATCACAACGTGGTCGAACCGCTGACTGGCCTCCTCCAGCACTTCGGCCAGACGGACACCGCTCAACAACTCGGCCGCGCTCGGCGGAGTGGGACCGGCAGTCAGCACGTTGAAGCGACCGGTATGATCCGTGTGCACATAGCTGGGCCATGCACTGTCACCCGTCAGCGCGTTGCTCAGACCGCGCGCATTGGGCGTCCCGTCGAGCTCGTGGATCGATGGAGAGCGCATATCGCCATCGATCAGGAGCACGTTCTTGCCGGTGCGTGCGAGCACCGAGGCGAGCGCGTAGGCGGTCAGGCTCTTGCCTTCGGCCGGTCGCGAACTGGTGACCATCAGCGTACGCGGCACGCCGTGATCGGTCGCGAAGGCCAGGCTGGTCTGGACGCTGAGATAGGCCTCCGACAGCTCCGACTTGGGATCCGCCAGCTCTTCCGCCGGCACTTCCTTGGACGACATCGGCACAGTGCCAAGCAGCGGCAGATGCAGCAGGCGGCGAACGTCCGCAGGTTCACGCAACCCTTCGTCAATCTGCTCCAGCACCACTACAACCAGTCCCGCGAGGCCGAGACCGAGGAACAGCGCGACCAGAAGGTTGATTGCCAGCACCGGCGAGGAAGGTGAGGTCGGGACGTCAGCACGGTCGACGACCGAGATGTTGTTGGCCGCGATACCGGCGACGCCGATTTCTTTGTAGCTCTGCAACAGGCTGTCGTAGAGCTGGCGGGTAGTATCGGCATCGCGCTGGTAGATGTTGTATTGAATTTCGTCGCGGTTTTCCTGGCCGAGCCTGCCCGACAGACGATCGACCTGCGCCCGCAAAGCATTCTCACGACGGGCGGCTTCGGCATAGCTGGTGCTGCGCGCGCGGTTGACCCGCGATTCTTCGCCCGCAATTGCCTTGTCTAGCGATGCGATCTTGTTCTGGAGCGCTCGAGCTGCCGGGAATCCGGGCTCGAACTTCTCCATCAGCGTGGCGTAGTCAGCGGCGGCCTGTGCGCGCTGGGCGCGAAGGGCCGCCACGGTCGAGTTCTCGACCATCGCGGTGTTGGTCCCGCCGATAGTCTGCGCTTCGGCCGCGATCCGATCGGCGGTTGCGGCCGCCAGGGCGCTGCTGATCGCCGAGAGCTGAGCACCTGCGAGAGTTTGCTCGTTCTGAGTCTTCCCGTCCGCGGACACCGTGGTGTTGAGGGGAACGATGCCCTTCTGCGCCGCAAACTCGGCGGCCTGCCGTTCCGATTGCTCGAGCTTTACGGCCAGGTCGGCCAGGCGCCCTTCGAGGAACTTTCGCGCACCGAGGGTCGACGTGAAGCGGCGATCCGAAGTCGCCTGGATGAAATTTTCCACCCACGCATTGGCGATCCGCGCCGAAAGCTCCGGCGACCCGCTGGTGTATTTAACATTGACCAGTCGGGAGCGCGCGATCGGTGCGATTTCGACGTGGTCGAGCAAGAGGTCGCCCGCGGCACGCACGCGCGACCGGGCATCCTGACCCGCGGCCGGTGGCTCGAGCCCATGCGCCGCGTAAAATTCGGCGCTGCCGGAAAGATTGAGTTGCTGTGCGACCCGCTCCGCCAGCGAGCGGGATTGCAGCAGGGTATATTGTGTCTGGTAGAATTCCTGGTCCTGCATCGACGCGTCGGAATCGATGCTTTCGATCTTGGTCGGATTGCGCTCGTCGCGGCTGATCTCGATCTGCGCGGTGGCGACATACATCGGCCGCGACAGCAGAGTGACGATCACCCCCGCCGCCAGCGCCAGTAGAACGATCGCCAGGATGATCCATTTACGGCGCAGTGCCGCGTTCAGATACTGCACCAGGATCGGCGCGTCACCGATGTCGTGATTGCGGACCACCGCCACCGTATCATGCGGCATGCCGCCCGCGGGCTGCAGGTCTGCGATACCTTGAGAAAAGAGCGTCTTGTTCATGCGCGGGACCGAATTCGCACCTATTTCTGGACGATGGCGACCAGCGGGTAGCTGAGCGTCGAAAACACCGACAGCGCCTGTCCGAAGTAGCGCATGGCGACGTTCTGATCGACGAAGACCATGTCGTTGGGATAGATCGCCGGGTCGGCGTAGACCCCGCGGTTGATTGCCGTGAGATTGTAGAGGGCGGCCATCTTCTGGCCGTTGACAGTGCGCACCACCACCACTGACGAAGGCTTGGCAAACTCCTTCAGGCCTCTGGCGGTGGCGATCGTCTTGCCCAGGGTCATATCGGCTACCACCGGATAATTGCCCGGTTGGTTCACCTCTCCGTTGACCGTGACGACTTGGGTCACCGTCTCGAGCATGTTCACCTTGACCTGCGGATCGCGGATATAGGCGGCCTGTAAGCGGTTGCGCAGCAGACCCTCGATCTCGGTGGTGGTCAGGCCCGACACTGGCATCTCGCCAGCCAAGGGATAGGTGAGCTTGCCGTCGGCGCCGACTTGAACCTTGGCGATCGACAACTCGGGCATGTCGTACACCTGCACCGAAAGCGTATCGTACGGCGCTACCAGATAGGTGCGGCTGTTGTGCGTATCGGCAAGGGTTGGCGCAGGCAGTGCTTCGCCCGAGATGGCCTGCGCGGCCGAGCCCGGCGCGCCGAACTTGGGTCCGGTCGAGCAGGCGCCGAGCAGCGCAAGCGCGAAGATCGCCAGAATACCGCGGAAACGCATCGAACCCTCCAATTAACTTTCGGCCTAGCCGAGCTTCGCCCGGAAGACCATAGGCTTAACGCCTCGCCCGGTCGGCATTGCCGGAGCGCGAAAGCCAGAATGCGATGAGCATTGCGGACGCCGAAAGCGATGGCACGCGCAAGGGATAGTCGACGGCGCTCGCCGCGATCAACACTGCCAGCGCCAGCGAAGCCGACCGCGCAAGTCGTGCGCCCTGGCCGTGCCCTCCGAAATCGCGCCACGCGACCCAGGTGCGTCGCGCGACAAACATCAGGAACGCCAGGACCAGAAGAATGCCCGGGATGCCCAGGGTCAGCGCAAGCTCCAGGAAATCGTTGTGCGCATGGTTGATGTACTTCTCCATCATTTGGCGAGGCGGCTCGCCGACCAGATAGGTCTCAACGAACGATCCGATCCCCGAGCCGAAAGGGAGATAGTGCGGTATGAGCGAGACTGTCGTTCGCCAGACCTCGGGTCGAAAGTCGCCTGTTCCGCTTTCGGTAAGGCGACCGACTGCGCCGGTGTCACCGAGGCGACTGCCGACAAACAACAGCGCGAGCGGGACGACGATGACTGCCGCGGCCAGCGCAGCCGTGCGAATGCCGCCAAAGCGATCCAGACCCGATCGGCGACCGCCTGTCGGCTGCGGCCGGGAGGGCCAGGGCAACATGAATGCCGCTCCGACCAGCGCGGCCGCGAGCATGATAACCCCCGCGCGCGACCCGCTGACGAGTACGACGACCACCGCCAGCAACGTCGCGGCCACCGCCAGCGCCCGCTTGAGGGCCGTAAGGCGTCCTTCACGCAATCCAGTCGCCCAGGCTGCAGCGAGCGGGATCATCGCGGCCAGGAATACTGCGTTGTGGTTCCGGTTCGCAAACACTCCGACCGGCGAGCCGGTATTTGATATACGATAGAACCACAGCATCGAAGCGGACGGCGCCAGCATCTGCAACAGCGACAGGAGAAGCGAGACGCCGGCGAGCGCCAGTACCACCGGTACCATCGCGCGTCGGCCCACACTATCGAGATGCACCATGCCAAGCCCCGCCGCGAGCGGCACGAACAGCGACCAGAAGGCGTTGTGCGCGGCATCGGGTGCGATCGTGAGCGGCCGCCACACGCTACCGAGCGCGGTCACGCTGTCGATCCGCTGGATCAGGTCATGGCCCGGCAGCGCGTGCCACACCACCGGAGGCAGCGGCACGATATGGAGAAGAGCGAGCGCAAAGGTCGCTCCGCTGAAGGCGAAGAACCAGCGGTCGGCGGCGATCTGCTCGCGGGTCAGCCGGATCGCCCACCACGCAGCAAGGAGTACCGCGACCGGCCGGATGATCACCAGGCTGGCCAAGTCCGCACGCGCGCCGCCGCCGCAGAGGAACAGCAGGGAGACGAATCCGGCGAGCACGCGAAAGTCGCGCGTCTGTCGCTTGGTAGTGGCTTGAGGCGAGCGCATCAGCCGTTGCCGAGCCGCTCGCCGGCATAGGCGCCCGAGCGAATCGGCTCCCACCACCAGCGGTTGTCGAGGTACCAGTCGATCGTCTTGGCGAGCCCGCTGTCGAAGGTTTCCTCGGGCCGCCAGTCGAGCTCGCGCGCAATCTTCGAAGCGTCGATCGCGTAGCGCCGATCATGTCCGGGACGATCGGTCACGAACGCGATCAGGTCACGCCGGCTCCCGCCGCCAGCGAGCGGCAGGCGCGCGTCCAGCGCATCGCAGATCGCCTCGACCACCTCGAGGTTTGTGCGTTCCTGATTGCCGCCGACGTTGTAGCTCTCGCCCACCCGCCCGCGCGTAAGGACCGCCTCCAGCGCCGCCGCGTGATCGTCGACGTAGAGCCAGTCGCGCACGTTCTCACCCTTGCCGTAAACAGGCAGCGGCTTGCCTTCGAGCGCGTTGAGCAGGACCAGCGGGATCAGCTTCTCGGGGAAGTGATAGGGCCCGTAGTTGTTCGAGCAGTTCGACAGTACCACCGGCAACCCGTAGGTTTCATGCCACGCGCGCACGAAGTGATCGCTTGCCGCCTTGGATGCCGAATAGGGGCTCGACGGCGCATAGGGCGTCGCCTCGGTGAACTGGCTATCGTCGAACGGCAGATCACCGAATACCTCGTCGGTCGAGATGTGATGGAAGCGAAACGCCTCCTTCGCCGCGCCGTCCAGCCCGCGCCAGTATTCGAGCGCCGCGCTGAGGAGGCGGAAAGTGCCGACGACGTTGGTTTCGACGAAGGCGCCGGGCCCATCGATCGAGCGGTCGACGTGGCTTTCGGCGGCAAGATGCATGATTCCGTCGACCGCGTGCTCGCGCAGCAGCCGCAGGACAAGCTCGCTATCGGCGATATCGCCTTCGACGAGGACGTGATTGGGCGCGTTCTCGATCAGCTTGAGCGAGGCGGGATTGCCGGCATACGTCAGCTTGTCGAGATTGATGACGGTGCGGCCCTGGCGGACCAGCCGTCGGACCACCGCCGACCCGATGAAGCCGGCGCCGCCGGTGACGAGGATGGTCTGCACCGCCTTATCCCTCGTACTCGAACGGACTGTCGAAGTCCGCCAGCAAGGGCGCGACGCGGTCCTTATCCGACAGGGTCGGCGCGGTGGCGAGATCGGGCCAGTCGATACCGATCGCGGGATCGTCCCAGCGGATCGCGCGCTCGTGTTCCTGCGACCAGGGCGCGCTTACCTTGTAAAGCACCTCGGTGTCGGGGACGAGGGTCATGAAACAGTGCGCGAAGCCGATCGGGACCAGCAACTGGTTCCACTGGTCGGCCGACAGCTCGCGGCCGACCCATTTGCCGTAACTGGGCGAGCCGCGCCGCAGATCGACCGCGACATCGTAGATGGCGCCGCGCAGCACGCGCACAAGCTTGTGCTGCGCGACGGGCGGCAGCTGGAAGTGCAGCCCGCGCACCGTCCCCGCGGGCGCGGAGAAGGACTGGTTGTCCTGCATCCAGTCGATGTCGATGCCCGCCGCCGCGAAGGCCGGACGCTTGTAGACTTCGGAGAAGAAGCCGCGATGATCGCCGAACTTGGGCGGCACGATCTCGATCACCGCCGGGATCTCGGTCGGATGGAACGCGGTCATGCGCGTGCCCCGGCGATCTTCTTGAGATAGTCGCCGTAGCCGGTTTTGCCGAGCGCGGCCGCGCGCCGCAGCACGCCTTCGGCATCGAGCCAGCCCTGCTCCAACGCCACCTCTTCGGGGCAGGCGATCTTGATGCCGGTGCGATGCTCGATCGTGCGCACGAAGCTCGATGCCTCGTGCAGACTGTCATGCGTGCCGGTGTCGAGCCACGCATAGCCTCGCCCCAGCCGCGTGATATGCAGATCGCCGCGCTCGAGGTAGGTGCGGTTGACGTCGGTGATCTCGAGCTCGCCGCGGGCGGACGGTTTGATCGAGCGCGCGATGTCGACCACGTCGGAATCGTAGAAATAGAGACCCGTCACCGCCCAGTTGCTGCGCGGCCGGGCAGGCTTCTCCTCGATCGACAGCGCCTTGCCCGTTGCCGGGTCGAACTCGGCGACACCGTACCGTTCGGGGTCTTCGACGTGATAGGCGAACACGTTGGCGCCGCCCGCGGTGGCCTCGGCGGCGGCGGCGGCGCATTTGTCGCCCATTTTCTCGCCATGGTAGATGTTGTCGCCCAGGATCAGCGCGCTCGGGCCGCCGCGCACGAAATCAGCCCCGATGACAAAGGCTTCGGCAAGGCCGTTGGGCTGCGGCTGCTCCGCGTACTCGAGCGAAATGCCGAAGTCGCTGCCATCGCCCAGCAATTCGCGGAACATCGGCAGGTCGCGCGGGGTGCTGATGACCAGGATCTCGCGAATGCCGGCCAGCATGAGCACCGACAGCGGATAGTAGATCATCGGTTTGTCATAGACCGGCAGCAGCTGCTTGGAGATGCTGAGCGTCGCGGGATAGAGCCGGGTACCGCTCCCTCCGGCGAGAATAATGCCCTTCACGTGACCTCGAACCCTTTTGTCAGGCCGATCGCGTTCGGCTCGGCGCGCCTCTTAGGGGCGGGGGGTATGGCTTACAACCCGCCAACTTGCCCAGCTTGACGAAGGAGTCGGGTGACGACTTCGTCCGTTCGCTCGAATGGGAGATACGCCACCGCCGCGTTGTCCTTTTCCGCGAGCAGGTTGGGCTCAAACAGGCTGGCATGAAGCCCCGGCGCGGCTCGGCGGAGGAGCGCGAGCACGAACGACGGCACGGTCACGATGCGCGCCCGCAAGGCGAGTGCTTGCGCCGCATCGCGCATCATGGCCGGGGTGTAAGGCAGCGGATCGGCTGCGGCGAAGGTGCCGCCCCGGCCTGCCGCGATCAGGCCCGCGATCGTCGCCGCGAGCCCGTCGTAACTCAGCATCGAGCGCGGCGTGGGCCAGGGGGCGGCAGGGATCACGCCAGTTCGGCAGGTCAGGCGAACCAACTGCGCGAGCTTGTCCGTGCCGCCCCCGATCAGGATCGGCACGCGCAGGATGGTCAGTCTGTCGCCCAGCCCGCATTCGCGCAGGCGCTCTTCGGCGGCGAGCTTCGAACGGCCGTAGTCGCCAGTCGGTTGCGTCGGCGCGTCGCTGCCCACCGCGTGCGCCGCGCCGAACACCGAGAACGATGAGATCTGCACAAAGCGCGCCGCGCCCTCCTCGGCTGCGCGGCGAGCCCAGGCGAGCGGTACTTCGCAGTTGGCTCGGGTCAGCGTCGCTACGTCGCCATCGGGTGTGCCGGCGCAGTTCACGATCGTGGCGCCACTCAGTGATGCATCGGTCGGCACCTGATCGTAGGCTTCGACGATGATTTCGCCCATTACCCCGGTTGGCCGGCGGACAACCGGCAGTGTCGTCGCGAGGGGAAGGCAATTCATCAGCGCCCGCGCCGCCCGGCTCGCCCCTCCTATCAGGATCACCGGCCCGTCCTGCCTCTCGTGCGCACTTTCTTGTGACATGGCGGGCGTGAAGCTAAGGCCTCGCGCGATGTCAATCCGGGCCGCACCCCTCCAACGCGCGTTCGATCTCGCGATCGCCGTGCCCGCGGCGCTTGTCGCCGTGGTTCCCTGTCTCCTTCTGCTCGCGGCGATTCGCTTGGAATCGCCCGGCTCGCCGCTGTTCGTTCAGCGCCGGGTCGGTCGCGGGCAGCGGCCTTTCGCCATGCTCAAGTTGCGCACGATGCGCGCGGGCACCGCCAATGCCGCCTCGCATGAGGTGGGCACCGCCAGCGTCACCCGGCTGGGCGGGCTGCTGCGCCATCTCAAGCTCGACGAGCTGCCGCAGCTATGGAACGTGATCGCGGGCGACATGAGCCTTGTCGGTCCGCGGCCATGCCTGCCCAACCAGGCCGAATTGGTAGCGGCGCGCGCCCGGCGCGGGCTCTACGCGATCCGCCCGGGAGTGACCGGACCGGCGCAGCTCGCCGGCATCGACATGTCCGATCCGGAGCGTCTCGCCGCTTACGAAGAGGCCTATTACGGGGCCCCGCGCTCGGTCGCGGACTGGCCGCTGCTATGGCGCACGCTGGCGGGCGGAGGTCGCGGCGATGCGGCCGCGACTGTCGCTGCCTCCGAACGGAGAAAGCGCCCATGAACCGCGAAGCGCCGATCTTCGCGGCGATCCTGTCGCTCCCGCGCGAAGCGAAACGGGTGGTCGCGCTCGCCGCCGACATCGTCATGTGCGTGCTGTCGGTCTACATCGCGTTCTACTTGCGGTTGGGCTTCTGGCCCCCGATCACGTCGTATCCGTTGCAGCCGATCGTGGTCTCGATCGCGCTCGCGCTGCCGATCTTCGTCACCTTCGGTCTTTATCGCGCGATCTTCCGTCATGCCGGCGCGGAGGCGCTGATCGCGATCTTCCGTGCGGTGGCGGTCTACACGATCCCGTTCGCCACCCTCTACACCCTGATCGGAGTCGCCAGTATCCCGCGCACCGTCGGCCTGATCCAGCCGATCCTGCTCGCCCTGATGGTGAGCGCAACGCGGGTCGGCGTGCGGTTCCTGTTCGCCGAAACGTACACCGAGCGCTGGCGCAAGGACCGGGTGCCGCGAGTGGCCATCTACGGCGCGGGCAATGCGGGGCTCGAGCTCGCGGCGGCAATCACCGCGTCGCGGGCGATGCGCGCGATCGCTTTCATCGACGACGACCCGGCGCTGTGGGGCTCGACCTTGCGCGGCCTGCCGATTCTGCCGCCGGGCAATATGGCGCAGCTGATCGACCGCCACCGGATCGAGGACATCCTGCTGGCGATCCCCTCGGCCTCGCGCCGGCGGCGGCTCGAGATTCTCGAATCGTTACGCGGACTGCCGATCCACGTCCGCACCCTGCCCAGCTTCATGGACATTGCCCGCGGCACCATCTCGGTCGGCGACTTGCGTGAGCTCGACATCGAGGATTTGCTCGGCCGCGCGACGATCCCGCCCGACGAAGCCTTGCTGCGGCAGAACGTCACCGGCAAAGTGATCATGGTGACCGGCGCGGGCGGCTCGATCGGCAGCGAGCTATGTCGCCAGATCATCCGCTTCCAGCCAGGCGCGCTGCTGCTGGTCGATCACTCCGAATACAACCTCTATGCGATCCATCACGAACTGACCGCGCTGGTGGCCGACTCCGCGAACGAGGACGGGGAGGCGCCCGCATTGGTGCCGCTGCTCGCGTCGGTCGCGGATACTCGGCGGATGGACGAAATTCTTGCCGCCTGGCGCCCAACCACCGTGGTCCATGCCGCGGCCTACAAGCACGTCCCGTTGGTCGAGCAGAACGTGCTCGAGGGGATTCGCAACAACGTGTTCGGCACGCGCACGCTGGTCGACGCCGCCCGCCGCGCCGGGGTGGGGCGATTCATCCTCGTTTCGACCGACAAGGCGGTGCGCCCGACCAACGTGATGGGCGCGACCAAGCGCCTGGCGGAGATGATCCTGCAGGCGGTGCAGGAGGAAGACCGCTCGATCGTGCTGTCGATGGTCCGCTTCGGCAACGTGCTCGGTTCGAGCGGCTCGGTCATCCCGCTGTTCCGCGAGCAGATCGCCGCCGGCGGGCCGATCACCATTACCCACCCGGACGTGACCCGCTTCTTCATGACCGTGCCTGAAGCTGCGCAGCTGGTGCTGCAGGCGGGCAGCATGGCGCGCGGCGGCGAGGTGTTTCTGCTCGACATGGGCGAGCCGGTGCGGATCGTCGATCTGGCGCGCAACATGGTGGAGCTGTCGGGGCTCAAGGTCAGCGACGATGACGACGGTGACATCGAGATTGTCTTCACCGGCCTGCGTCCGGGCGAGAAGCTTTACGAAGAGCTGCTGATCGGTGACGGCGGAGAGCCGTCGGACCACCCGCGGATCGTGCGCGCCAACGAAGCCGCGCTGAGCTGGGCAGAACTCGCGCCCGAGTTGGCCGCGCTCGAAGCTACGATCGCGAGCGGCGATTCGGGAGAGGCGCGCGCGATCCTCGGCCGGCTGGTGACGGGATATCGTCCTGCGGCCGAGATGTTCGACCTGACGTTGGTGCGCGACCGACGCTCGGCCGCGCGCTAGCTCAGCGCGATATCGGGCGCGTCTTCTTGCTTCATGCCGACGAGGTGATAGCCCGCGTCGACGTGGTGCACCTCGCCGGTGACGCCGCTCGCCAGGTCCGACAGCAGGTAGAGCCCCGCGCCGCCGACGTCCTCGATCGTCACGTTGCGGCGCAGCGGCGAGTTGAGCTCGTTCCACTTGAGGATGTAGCGGAAGTCGCCGATCCCGCTCGCGGCAAGGGTCTTGATCGGCCCCGCGCTGAGCGCATTCACGCGGATGCCGTCAGGGCCCAGATCATTGGCGAGATACTTCACGCTGGTTTCCAGCGCCGCCTTGGCCACGCCCATCACGTTGTAGTGCGGGACGACCTTCTCCGCGCCGTAATAGCTCAGCGTCACGATCGAGCCGCCGCCGGTGCCGTCCTCCCCCAGCGGCTTCATCATCCGCGCCGCGCGCTGGGCGACCGCGACCAGGCTGTAGGCGCTGATGTTCATCGTCATGATGAAGTTGTCGAGGCTGGTGTCGACGTACTTGCCGCGCAGCTCGTTCTTGTCGGAAAAGCCGATCGCGTGGACCACGAAGTCGATCGTCTCCCACCGGTCCTTGAGCGTGTCGAACGCCCGGTCGAGCGCGGCCATGTCGGACACGTCGCAATCGAAGCAGAAGTTGCTGCCGAGTTGCTCGGCGAGCGGCACCACCCGCTTGGCGAGCGCATCGCCCTGGTAGGAGAACGCGAGCTCCGCGCCGTGCTCGGCCAACTTCTGCGCGATCCCCCAGGCCAGCGACTTGTCGTTGGCGAGACCCATGATCAGGCCCCGTTTGCCTGCCATCAGCTTGCTCATCCGATACCCTTTTCCTGCATTCGTTCCAGCTCGCGTGCGGCCGCCCTGCGCGCCCGGTCGTCGGCCTGGCCGATGCGGTTTTCCGCCTCTTCGGGCGTTTCGGCCAGCGCCGCGTTGAGCTCGGCACCGATGACCATCCCTAGGCCCACGAGGTAGAAAAAGAAAAGCGCGATCATGATGCCGGCAAGGCTGCCGTAGGTCGCGTCGTAGCTGAAGAAGCTGCGGATCGCCGACGGCAGCGCGACGGTGACGCCAATCCACCACAGAGTCGTCGCCAGCGCGCCGGGCCACTTGGGATAGCGCCGCTTGCGGTACTGTTTGGGGGTCAGGGTGTAGAACAGCAGGTACAGCGAGCCGAACAGGCCAAACGCCGGGATGATACGGCTGAGGCGCAGCTCGCCGATCGCATGGCTGAACCCGGGCAGGTAAGCGTCGATCACCTCTTGCGCGGTGCCGATCACCACTTGGGCAAGCAGGCTGACCATCAGCAGCACCACCGCGCCGCCGATCACCCCGGCGGAGAACAGGCGATACTTCCAGAACGCGTGGGTCGCCTTGGTGCCGTAGGCGCGGCGGAGGATGTCGCGGATGGTCTCGATCAGGCTGGACACGGTCCACAGCCCGACCAGGCCGCCGAGCCACAGGAACCACCCGCTGCGCTCCTCGATCACGCTGCGCGCCACGGGCTCGATCACGTTCCCGACCAGCGGCGGCAGGGCATAGAGCACCGCGTTGATCGTCGCCGCGCGCTCGCCCTCCTCGCCGATGATCGAGAACACCGCCGCGCCGAGGATGAAGAAGGGGAAGATCGCCAGGATCGCCATGTAGGCCAGGTTCCCGGCGTGGATGAAGCCGTCGTTGTAGGCGCCAATCAGCACCCGCTTGGCGATCTCGAACGCCTTGGTGCCGGGCCCCACTTCGCTCAACATCCGGCTGCGGAAGCCGGGCCGGTGATGGAGCGCATCCTTGCGCCGCTCTTCCGGAGAAAGCGTGTGGACCACGCGTTCCTCGGGGGCGGGCAGGATTTCTTCGCTCATCGGTTCCTTTGTCGGCCTGCCGCTCTTGTGAAGGCCAAAAGGGCCTAAACGCCGAGCTTCGAGCGTGGGTTGCGCGTGTCCTGCCAACCTTCGAGCCGCTTGGCCAGTTCCGCGACGTCGTCGGGCAGGTCGATCTCGAGCGTGACCAGTTGGTCGCCGCGCCCGCCGGCCTTCTTGGAAAAGCCCTTGCCGCCCAGCCGCATGGTGGTGCCGCTGCTAGTGCCCGGCTTGATCGTCAGCATGACCGGCCCGTCGACCGTCGGCACCTTGACCTTGGCTCCTACGATCGCCTCGTCGAGCGTGATCGGCAGGTCGAGCCTGACATTGTCGCCCTCGCGCCGGAAAAAGGCGTGGCCGTCGACCGAGATCGTCACGATCCCGTCGCCCGCGCCGCCTGGCCCCACCTGACCCTTGCCCTTGAGACGCATCGTGGTGCCGTCCTCGACGCCGGCGGGCAGCTTGAGGTCGATCGTCTTGCCGTCGGCGAGCGTGATGCGCTGGTCGGCACGCCGCGCGGCATCGACAAACGAAACGCGCAGGCGATAGGCGATGTCGGCGCCCTTCTGCGGCGGAGCCTGCCGCCGCTGCTGGCCGCCGAAGCCGCCGCCCCCAAACGGGCTCGAACGACCGCCACCGCCGCCGAACAAGCCTTCGAACAGGTCGCCGAGATCGACGCCTTCCGCGCCGCCCCCGAATCCCCCTTGGCCCATGCCCTGCAGGTCTTCAGGCCGGAAACCGCCGCTGCGGCCGCCGCCGAACCCGCCTCCGCCGAAACCGCCGTTGAAGCCCCCGCCCGTGCCGGCAAACGGGTTGGCCGGGTTGCCATCGGCGTCGATCTCGCCGCGATCGAACTGGGCGCGCTTGTCCTTGTCGGACAGCAGGTCGTAGGCGCGGGTGACTTCCGAAAAGCGCTCCGCCGCCTTGGGATTGTCCTTGTTGCGGTCGGGATGCAGCTCCTTGGCGAGCTTGCGGTAGGCGCTCTTGATCGCCTTGTCGTCGGCGCCGCGCGCTACTCCGAGTGTTGCATAAGGATCAGCCATCGCCGTGTTAGCTAGGTGAGGCACCGCGCGGGCGCAAGCGAGGCCAAGCTTTCCTACTATTGTGCGGCATTGTAGGGCCGCACGCATGGTGTCCCGTGCGCTCCTCCGACAGCCGATCTTTCTCGTCTCCGAAATGGCCACGGGCGGAGCCCGATTTTCTTCGCCAGAACAGTGTGACAAGTGTGACACGTCCAACGGAGGCAGCGATGGACGCTGATAAGTCGGTCCTGCCGGATAGCGATCCGCTGGGCCTGTTCGCAGCCTGGTTTGCCGAGGCGCGCGAGAGCGAGCCCAACGATGCCAACGCGATGTCGCTGGCAACCGCTACCCCTGACGGCGCGCCATCGGTGCGGATGGTGCTGCTGAAGGAGTTCGGGGAGCGGGGCTTCACGTTCTACACCAACGCGCAGAGCCGCAAGGGCGGCGAAATCCTCGCCAATCCACGCGCCGCGCTGCTGTTCCACTGGAAAAGCCTGCGCCGCCAAATCCGCATCGAAGGTCCGCTGAGCGAGGTCTCGCCCGAACAGGCCGACGATTACTTCCATTCGCGCGCGTTCGTCAGCCAGGTCGGCTCAGCGGCGAGCGACCAGTCGCGTCCGCTCGACGATCGCCGCACCTACATCGAGCGGGTCGAGGCGCTGGAGGATGCCTGCAAGGCGGCCGGCGAGGTGCCGCGTCCGCCGTACTGGACGGGCTTTACGCTCGATCCGCAAGCGATCGAGTTCTGGCTCGACCGGCCCAACCGCCTCCACGACCGCCGCCGCTTTACGCGCGTCGGCGAAAGCTGGGCCAGCACGTTGCTCTACCCGTGAGCATCGACCTCGCCGCGACCGAGGCGCGCGCCAGGCTGACCCGCAGCGCCGCGTTCGCCTCGATCGCGATGGCGCTGTTCCTGCTCGCGCTGAAGGCTTGGGCGACCTGGCGCACCGGTTCGACTGCGATGCTCGGCAGCCTTGCTGACACTGGGCTCGACCTCGTCGCGAGTTGCGCGACACTGTGGGGCGTGTGGTTCGCCGCCCAGCCCGCCGATGCCGAGCACCGCTTCGGCCACGGCAAGGCCGAGGCATTGGCGGCGATCTTCCAGGTCATGCTGATCGTCGTCTCGGCGACCGCGATCCTGTTTCGCGCCGTGAGCCGGCTGGCGTCCGGCGCCGACACGAGCGCCGCGAACGACGGCATCGTCGTCTCGCTGATCGCCATCGCCGCGACGTTCGTGCTGCTGTGGTGGCAGCGGCGGGTGATCCGCGGCACCGGCAGCGTCGCGATCAAGGCGGACAATGTCCACTACCAGTCGGACCTGCTGCTCAACCTCGCTGTGATCGCCGCGCTGGTGCTCGACCAGTATTTGGGCTTCGCGCAGGCCGATCCGCTGTTCGGCATCGCCATCGCCGCGTGGCTGATGTGGGGCGCGTGGCGCGCGGCGAGCGAGGCGATCGACCAGCTGCTCGACCGCGAGTGGCCGGAAGAGAAGCGCCAACGCTTCGTCGAGATCGCCGCCAAGCATCCCGAGCTGAGCAACCTCCACGACCTGCGCACTCGCACCAGCGGCGCGCACGATTTCGTGCAATTCCACGTCGATCTTCCTGGAGGCATGACCGTGGGCGAGGCGCACGAGGTGATCGAGCGGGTCGAGGAGGATTTGTGCCATCACTTCCCCGACATGGAGCTGCTGATCCACATCGACCCCGAGGGGCACGTCGACGAGCCCGACAATCCGCTGGTCGAGGAAGACGAATTCGCCAAGCTGGACAAGGAAGCCTGACGTGAAGCTGCCCTATTGGCATGTCGATGCCTTCGCCGCGCGGCCCTTCGCGGGCAACCAGGCCGCGGTCATGCCGCTCGAAGAATGGCTCCCTGACGAGGTGCTGCAGGCGATCGGCGAGGAGAATAACTTCGCCGAGACCGCCTTCGTGGTGCGCGACGCGACCGGCGAGTGTGACTGGGAGCTGCGCTGGTTCACGCCCACCACCGAGATCCGCCTGTGCGGCCACGCGACGCTGGCGAGCGGGCACGTGCTCCTCGAGCGGGATGGCGGCGAACGGGTCACCTTGCGGACCCGGCGGGCCGGCAACCTCGAAGTGCGCCGGGCGGGTGCGGGCTACGAACTCGCGCTTCCGGCGATCCCGACTGAGCGCGGCAAGTTTCCCGAAGCGGTCGCGTTACTCGGCGCGACCCCGCAGGAAACCTGGCTCAGCGACGACCGCTACGGCATCTACCTGTTCGCCAGCGAGGACGAAGTGCGGGCGCTCCAGCCCGACTTGCGCGGACTCGGCGCACTGGGCGATCACCAGTACATCTGCACCGCACCCGGCCGCGAGACCGACATCGTCAGCCGGGTGTTCGTCCCCGGCGGCGGGGTGGACGAGGACTCGGTCACCGGCTCGGCCCACGCGGCGCTGACGCATTTCTGGGCGGCGCGGCTGGGGCGGGACAGCTTCACCGCGCACCAGGCCTCGAAGCGCGGAGGAGACCTGACCTGCCGGCTGGAAGGCGACCGCGCGTGGCTCGGCGGGCCGTGCGTTACCGTGGTGGAGGGCTCGTTCTACCTGCCGGGGTAAAGCTCGACGATATCCGCCAGCTCCTGCACCTCCCGCGGGATCTGCTCGCTGTCCGAATGACCGAGGCGGACGACCACCAGCTTGCGGTCGGGCGCGACCAGCACGAACTGGCCCATGTGCCCGATCATCGCGAACAGGCTCTTGGGCCCGCGCGCGGTGAACAGCGGATCGTCATCCTTGGGCGCGCCGCGGTTGAGCCAGGTCTGCGCGCCGTAGTTGGCGCGCCGCGGGCTGGAGGTAGTCATGAACTCGACCCACCGTCGCGGGACGAGTTGGGTGCCCTTGTAGGAGCCCTCGTTGCGCAGGAAGTCGCCGAACCGCGCCCAGTCGCGCGCGGTGCCGTGGATCAGGCTGCCGCCGATGAGCGTGCCGGAACGGTCGAATTCGGGCACCATCGAGGTCATGCCGAGCGGCCCGAACAGGCGGCTATGCAGGTAGTCGGCGACCGCGCGCCGGCGCAGCTCGGGATCGGTGCTGCGGGTCAGCACCCGCGCGGCGATATCGGCGAGGATGACGGTGGTGCTGCTCGAATATTCGAACTGCGATCCCGGTTCTGCTTCCAGCGGCTGGCTCTCGGCGAAGTCCGCCATGTTGTCGCGCCCGTCGAGGAACAGCATGCGCACTTCGCTCGATTCGTACGGCGGGTCGCAGGCTTCGCAGTGTCTCAGCCCGCTGCGCATCTGCAGCAACTGGCGCAGGGTGATCTCGCCGCGCGGATCGCCCGGGCGCCGCCAGCGCGGCACCGGCGGGGTCTCGTCAAGCTGCAGGCGCCCGTCGGCGATCAGCATGCCGATCATCACCGCGGTCACGGTCTTGGCCATCGACCAGCTGACGAAGCGGGTCTTGGGGCCATAGCCCGGTGCGTAGCGCTCGGCGGCGATCTGACCGCCGTGCAGCACCACGATCGCGCGGGTCTCGCCCACGCCGTCCTTGGTGAACGCCTCGTCGACCGCGCGCGCCAATTCCTCGGTCGGCGCGCCCGGATTGGCGTCGACCGCGGCCAGCGCCTCCTTGCTCAGCGGCGGAGGCGCCGCGGGCTGCGACGAACAGCCGGCAAGTACTGGCAGCGCTGCGAGAGGAGCGATAAGGCGAGGAGAGAAGCGCATCGGCGGGTGCGCGAATGGCATGGAGGATTCCCGCTTGGCAACGGCAAAGGCTCGTCGTGGGGCACGCCGATCGAACCGGCTGCTATGGACCACCGGTATACTGGTCGCGCTGCTCACACTGTGGGCAGCGTTTGGCTCGGCCGCGCTCGGTTATGCGCGGGCGGGCACGGCCTACGGCGCGCGGGTCGCGTGCTCGTGCCGCTACGTCGCGGGGCGGAGCCTGGAGGATTGCACCAAGGACAAGCTCGCCGGGATGGAACTGGTCACGCTGTCCGACGACGACGAAGCCAAGAGCGTCACTGCGCGCATGCTGATCCTCGCCAGCGACACCGCGACTTACCGAAAGGGCTACGGGTGCGTGCTGCAACCGTGGGAGAGCTGATCAGGCAGCCGCTTCGGTTCCGTCGATCCAGCCACCGCCGATAACCCGCTCGCCGGCATAGAGCACCGCCGCCTGACCCGGCGCGACCCCGAATTCGGGGGCGGCAAAGCGGATCGTGGTCGCGACGCCGTCGCCAAACGGCCCGTCGAGCGTGACCGGCACCGGCTTGGCGAGGCTCCGGACCTTCGCCGTGAGCGCTCCGGATGGGACGGGGCCAATGCGGTTGGTCTCGCTCAGCCGCGCTCCTGAGACTGCCAGCATCGTCTTGGGACCGACGCGCACCTCGGCGCTCTCCGCGTCGAGCCCGATGACATAAAGCGGCTCGGGCTGGCCGCCGATCTCCAGCCCGCGGCGCTGGCCAACGGTGAAGTGGATCACGCCCTTGTGCTGGCCGAGCGTCTGGCCGGTCGCGGCGTGGACGATAGTCCCGGGCCGCGCACCCTCGGGCCGCAGCTTCTCGACGATCCGCGCATAGTCGCCGTCGGGCACGAAGCAGATGTCCTGGCTGTCGGGCTTGGCCGCATTGCGCAGGCCCGCAGCCGCTGCGAGCCGGCGGACCTCGGACTTCTCAAGCCCCCCTAGCGGGAAGCGCAGGAAATCGAGCTGCGCTTCGGTGGTGCCGTAGAGGAAGTACGACTGGTCGCGCGCGGGATCGACCGCGCGGTGAAGTTCGCCGCCCACGCGCTGGACGTAATGCCCTGTTGCCAGGCAGTCCGCGCCCAGCTCCCTCGCCATTCGCAGCAAGTCGGTGAACTTCGGTCCCATGTTGCAGCGGATGCAGGGCACCGGAGTGCGCCCGGCGAGGTAATCGTCGGCGAAGCGCTCGACCACGTCCTCGCGGAATGCGCTCTCGTGATCGAACACGTAGTGCGCGATGCCGAGGCGGTCGGCGACCGCGCGCGCGTCGCGGATATCGTCGCCCGCGCAGCAGGCGCCCTTGCGGCCGGTCGCCGCGCCGTAGTCGTAGAGCTGTAGCGTGATGCCGATGGTCTCGGCACCGCTCGCGGCCGCCAGCGCCGCCACCACGGAGCTGTCGACCCCGCCCGACATTGCCACCACGATGCGGCACTCGGCGGCCGGGCGCGGCAGATCGAACAAGGCTGCAGCCTCTGACGCAGAGAGCATCGTGGGAATGTTGGCGGGAGCGTTCACGGCGGCGGCCCATACACGCGGGGCACGCACTACGCCAGAATTGCGGGGCGGTGATGTCCTAATAGAGCGTAACCCCGGGCTTTACCGGTTCTTGACCCCTCATTGGCTAAGAGAGCGGTCATGTTCGAAGCAGCCAACACCTTCCGCATGCCGGAACCGGGAGCCGAGGGCGCCCTGCGCACGCTCGACTGGGCGGAAATCGTCGCCCGGCTGGCGGCGGTGCGCGATCTGCGCGCGGTTTTGTCGCGGCCCGCGCTCGCCGGCGGCGGCTTCGTGCCCCAAGCGGCCGCGGGAATTGCCGGTGTCGGCGAACCCGCTGTTAACCTTGCTGCTTTAGCAGGTGGCAAATGGGTAGACGCCAAGACAGTCGCCACCGCCGGATCGGCGGCCACAGGCGACCGGGATAAGTGATGATCGAGAACCAGAAAATCCGTCCGGCCCAGGTGATCGGCCCGCTCGGCGAACCGCTGGGCATCGCCGATCTGCCGCCGCCCAACACCCAGCGCTGGGTCGTCCGCCGCAAGGCCGAGGTCGTGGCCGCGGTCAATGGCGGCCTGCTGTCGATCGACGAGGTGTGCGAACGCTACAACCTCACGCTCGAGGAGTTCGCCTCCTGGCAGCGCGCGGTCGACCGTTCGGGCATGCAGGGGCTGCGGGTCACCCGCATCCAGCACTACCGCGATCTCTACGAGCGCCAGCTCAAGTACTGACTCACCTCGATAGCGCTCCCTCACCGGTCACCTTCGGGCGGCCGGCCGATTAGGATTTCCGAATCGATTGGGTTACACCTCCGTCCACCGGTTCATCGCAACCGGGGAACGCTCTGCGGTGCGCGCCGTTTAAGGCGGCGTGTGGCGCTTACACAGGGCGCAATAACAGGAGGAATGC
The DNA here is from genome assembly GCF_003958625.1 of Tsuneonella rigui. Lineage (GTDB taxonomy): Bacteria > Pseudomonadota > Alphaproteobacteria > Sphingomonadales > Sphingomonadaceae > Tsuneonella > Tsuneonella rigui. Next base: position 47,877 of record NZ_RSEL01000015.1, read on the forward strand.
CTTATGGGTTGGATTATTGCTATCATCGTCGGCGGCGTAGCCGGCTGGCTTGCGAGCATGGTCATGGCGCGTGACGCCTCGATGGGCATCATCATGAACATCATCGTCGGCATCATCGGCGCGATCATCGGCAATCTGCTCGCGGGTCCGCTGTTCGGTATCGACACCACCATCCAGACGTTCAACCTTCCGGGGTTCCTCGTCGCCATCGTCGGGGCCATCGTGCTGCTGGCGATCGCCAACCTCGTCCAGCGCGGCCGAGTCCGCTAATCGGCGAGAGCTGAGAAACAAGACGGCGGCGGGGCTTCGGCTCCGCCGCCTTTTTTGTGTCCGGAGTTGTTAGGCGGTGCGGAACACCATCGCGCCGCCGTTCATGCAGTAGCGCTTGCCGGTCGGCTTGGGGCCGTCATTGAACACGTGCCCCAGATGCCCGCCGCAATCGGCGCACAGCACCTCGGTGCGCGGGTAGCCGAGCTTATAGTCGGTGTCGGTTACCACCGCCCCGGCGAGCGGCTGGTAGAAGCTCGGCCAGCCGGTCCCGCTTTCGAACTTGGTCGCCGAGGAATAGAGCGCGTTGCTGCACCCCGCGCAGTAGAATGTGCCCTTGCGATGCTCCTTGTTGAGCGGGGAGGTACCCGGCCGCTCGGTGCCCGCTTCGCGCAGGATCCAGTACTGGTTCTTGCTAAGCTTGGCCTTCCACTGCGCGTCGGTCAGCCCCTTGGGCCAGGCGCGTGCCTGGGCGGGCGAACCGCCGCAAGCGGCGAGCACGGGGACGGCCGCCGTGGCGCCGAGCCATGACAGAAACGAGCGGCGACTGGAAGCGAGAGGCATGCTTCCTCCTAGCACAAGAGGTTCAACCTCGCCTGAATGGGTCCATTTGCGCTGGCCGCGCGTCAGAACTCGGTGATCTCGACCTCGAGCTTGCGGAAACCGTGGACGAAGTTCGCCCGCACCCGCTCGACATCGCCGGCGACATGCACGCGCATGCGACGCTTGTGCATCTCTTCGAGCAGCACTCGCAATTGCAGCTCGGCGAGGCGGGCACCAACGCAGCGGTGGATGCCGTAGCCAAACGCGAGGTTGCGGCGGGCGTTCTCGCGGGTGATGTCGAGCTTGTCGGCATCTTCGAACACCGCCTCGTCGCGATTGGCGCTGATGTACCACAGCACCAGCCGCTCGCCCGCCTTGACGGTCTGCCCGAACAGCTCGCTGTCCTCGGTCGCGACGCGGCGCATGTGCGCAAGCGGGGTCTGATAGCGGATGCATTCCTGCACCGCGTTGGGGATGAGCGACGGGTCCTGCTCGAACAGCTTGCGCTGGTCGGGGAACTTGTCGAACGCGTGGATGATCCCGCTCATGGTGTTGCGGGTGGTGTCGTTGCCGCCGACGATCAGCAGCACCAGGTTGCCCATGAATTCTTCCGGGCTCATCTGGTTCATCGCCGGCGAGTGGATCATCATCGAGATGAGGTCGCCAGTCGGCGGCTGGTTCGCGCGCTCCTGCCATAGCTGGTAGAAATAGGCGCCCATCTCGCGCAGGATGCCCTGGCGCTGCTCGTCGAGCTCGCGCACCAGTGCGATCTCGGTGTCGCCCGCCCAGTCGGACCAGAAGGTCAGCAGGCGGCGGTCTTCCCACGGGAAATCGAACAGCAGCGCGAGCATGCCGGTGGTGAGCTCGATGGAGACGGTATCGACCCAGTCGAACACCTCGCCGCGCGGCAGGGTGTCGAGCAGTTCGCCGGTGCGGTGGCGGATGTCGGCTTCCATCGCCTCCATGTTGGACGGCGTAAACTTGGGCGCGACCGTACGGCGCTGGCCGGTGTGCTTGGGCCGGTCCATGGCGATGAACATCGGCAGCTCGAACCGCTCGCGGCCCAGCTCCGCGAGCTTCTCGTCGCTCATCGCCTCGAGGATGGTGATCCCGCCGGCCGAGGAATAGAGCTCGGGCAGTGCCTCGATGTGCTGGATCGCGCGGTGCGACACGACGTTCCAGAAGGAACCGAACGGGCTGTCGTTGACCTTGTGGAGGTCGCCTGCCGCGCGCATCTCCTTGAAGATCGGCTGCCAGCGGTCTTCAACGTAGATGTCGGAGCGGCTGACGTCCCACTTCTCGGTGTGCTCAGGGATGACCTGCGGATTCTCGCGCAGCGCCTTGTCGAGCGCATCGACCGCGCGCGGCTCGCGGGTCCATTGGGTCGGCGCCTCGAGGGGCTGGGTCGCCATCGCAAAACTCTCCTGCTGGGGCGACTCAAGTCCGGCCGCCTCTCGTCCGGCCGGTATCCTGCGCTTGCTTACCGCAGTGTCAATAGTGCGTTGCGATTTGCGACCGAAATGCGGGTCAAGTTGCGGCGCGAGCGCGGCCCCAGCGGCGGGCACGCGGTTGCTGCGGTCCCGACTTCATCACTCGCCGGCGGAACAGCGTCGCACCCATGCGCACGAACAGCAGTACCCACAGCGCCTGCCACGCGAGCGCAGCGAAGTGCGGCCACAGCGCGGGCTGCTGCGCCGCTCGCGAGATCATCGCGTAGGGCGAACTGAACGGCACTGCGACTGCCGCCAGCTCGACCGGCGAGCCGAGATCGCTGGTTGCATACGTAGCGAGGAAGAACACGCCGAGCTGCAGCATAGTCGCCGGCAGCGACAGCGTCTGTACGTCGCGCACCGTCGGCGCCATCGCCCCGATGGTGAGGAAGATCGACCCGATCAATAGGTACGCCATTGCAAAATAGACCAGGAACAATGCGGCAAAGACGGGCCATCCGACCGCCGGGGCGGTAAGCTCGGCCAGGCTCCGGCCGCCCGCGGCCATGATCGTTCCGCCAATCCCGCCCCACACCGCAAGGCCGACGAAGCTTACCCCCAGCATGGCAAACAGTTTGCCGAGGAACACCGCATCCATCGGGATCGCGGCAGCGAGGATCTCGATGATTTTGTTCGCCTTTTCCTCGACCAGGTTCGACATCACCATGCCCGCGAGCAGCATCGTCAGCAGGAACATCAGCGTAACCGTCGCGGTCGCGGTGCCGACGAGGCTGCGCTTGGCGCTCGCGCCGCTGGTCGCGGTGGGCTGGAGCGTCACTTCGGGATAGTTGGACCCGCGTCCTTTGGCGACGCCGGCGGTCAGCGCGACCTCGCCGCGCCAGCGCTCGATGCTTTCCGGAGTACCGGTGAGGCGCGGTTCATCGAGGGTGCCCGTGAGCACGCCGCCGTAATTGCGCGAGCGGTCGGCTAGCACTTTCGCCGGGTCGGCCCCTGTATCGACCCGCTCCATGCGCGGCAGGTCGACCATGTCCTGCAGCCGGTTACGCGCGACCTCGATGGCGGCGGCATCGGCAGGGTCCATCGACACCGCGAGTACCGGCGGCTCGCGGTTTTCTACGGTCTTTTGGCTGACAGAAGCAGCGCCTCCAGCGACCAGGAGGAAAAAGACCGGGCCGAGCAGGAAAAACAGGAACGCCTTGGAAAACAGGATCGCGCGAAGATCGCGCCGGGCGACGACGTAGGCGGCCTGCGCCAGGCCGAGGCGGGCGTTTTCGGTGTGCTCGCTCATCGCGCCTGCTCCGCCGGGCTGGCTTCCTCGAGGGCTCGTGCCGCGGCTTCGCCAGCGATATGCACGAACGCATCGTGCAGGCCGGCGCGCTCGATCGACAGCGAGAGGATGCCGGCGTTGCCTTCGATGAGGGCCCGCAGCAGCGGCTCGATGCCGCTCTCGGGGAGCGAGAACAGCCAGTAGCGCCCCTCATGGCGCGCGTCGGCGGGCAGAGCCGCGCGCCACGGCCCGTCGGGCGCAGCGGTTTCCAAGCGGACTTGCGCGGGAATGCGGTCGCGTGCGGCGTCGACACTGCCGGCATAGGGCACCTTGCCCCCGGCAATGATCGCGACGCCTTCGCACAATCGCTCGGCGTGGGCGATGACGTGGGTGGAGAAGATCACGGTTGCGCCGTCGGCCGCCATGCGTCGGATCATCGCTTCGAGCTTGCCCTGGTTGAGCGCGTCGAGGCCGCTGAACGGCTCGTCGAGCACCACCAGCCTTGGCCGGTGGATCAGCGTGCCGAGCAGCTGGACGGTCTGCGCCATGCCCTTCGAGAGCTGGCGGATGGTGCGGTCGGCGGCGTGGCCGAGCCCGTGTTCCTCCAGCAATTCGAGCCCGCGCTTTCGCCCTTCGGCGAGCGGCACCCCGCGAAGCGCGCCGAGAAACGCGATCGCCTCGACCGCCTTCATCGAGGGGTAGAGTCCGCGCTCCTCCGGCAAATAACCGATAAGCCGCGCGATATCGTGCGGCCGCTCGTGACCGAACACTCGGCGCACGCCTTCGTCGGGATCGATGATCCCGAGCAGTATCCTGAGCGTGGTGGTCTTGCCCGCGCCGTTGGGACCGAGCACGCCGTAGATCGCGCCTTCGGGCACCGCGAGGTCGACACCGTCGACCGCGGTGGTGCCCTCGAACCGCTTGACTAGGCCGATCGCCTCGATCGCCAGCGGGCGTCCGGCATTGCCGGTCAGGGGCGAAAGGCTTAGCGGAGCGTTCATCGCAGGCGCGTTAACTCTGCCGCGTGAACGGGAGCAACCCAAACCTTGGTTAACGGTGCGCCAACCGATGCCCTGCGCGCGGCGCTGGTCGAGCGGGCGCGGGCCGAAGGGTTCGTCGCGGTGGGCATCGCCTCGGCCGCGCCCGATGCGCCGCGTGGGGAGCGGCTGGCCGAGTGGCTTGGGGATGAGCGGCACGGGTCGATGGAGTGGATGGCGCGCCGCGTGGCCGAGCGCGCCTCGCCGCAAGGGCTGTGGCCGGAGGCGAAGAGCGTCATCGCGCTCGGCATGAGTTACGCTCCGGAGCACGATCCGCTGGCGCTCGCCGATGCGCCGGAGCGGGCCCGTATTTCCGTCTATGCGCAAGGGCGCGACTATCATGACACGGTCAAGAAGGCATTGAAGCGGCTCGCGCGCTGGCTGGTCGAGCAGGCGCCCGGTGAACAGGTGAAGGTGTTCGTCGACACCGCGCCGGTGATGGAGAAGCCGCTGGGGGAGGCGGCGGGGCTCGGCTGGCAGGGCAAGCACACCAACATGGTCAGCCGCGCGCACGGCTCGTGGCTGTTCCTGGGATCGATCTACACCACTATCGAATTTACCGCCGACTACAGCCATGCGCCGCGCTGCGGATCGTGCAGCGCCTGCCTCGATGCCTGCCCGACCGACGCCTTCCCCGCGCCGTTCCAGCTCGATGCGCGGCGGTGCATCTCGTACCTGACGATCGAGCATGCTGGACCGATCCCGGTCGAGTTCCGCAAGGCGATGGGCAACCGCATCTACGGCTGCGACGATTGCCTCGCCGTGTGCCCGTGGAACAGCTTCGCGCAGTCGGCCGCAGCCAACGCCGCGTTCCTGCCGCGCGCGGAACTGGTCGCGCCGCGGTTGGCCGAACTACTCGCGCTCGACGACGCGGGCTTCCGAGCGCTGTTTTCGGGCAGCCCGATCAAGCGCATCGGGCGCAACCGATTTGTACGCAACTGCCTGATCGCTGCCGGCAACTCGGGCGATCCAGCACTGCGTCCGGCGGTCGACGCATTGCGAAGCGATCCCGACCCGGTCGTCGCCGAAGCGGCGGAGTGGGCGCTGGCGGAACTCTAGCCGAATTCCTCGCCGTGCTCGCCGATCAGCGGCGCGGGTGCGGGCTCGGGCATCTCCCAACCCGAAAAGCGCGAAGGCTCGCGCATCTGCAGCACCTGTCCCTCGCTCGGATGCTCGCTGTGCCAGAAGAAACCGGCTTGGGCGAGGTGCGGATCGCCCGGCACCTCGGCGATGTCGCGTGCAGGCATCGCAGGCATCTCGGCCTCGCGCATGATCGCCAGCACCTCCTCAGTGGTGCGCGTCGCGGTTAGCTCGCCGATGCGTGTGTAGAGTTCGGGCATGTGGCGGATCGAGCCTTCGATCCCGGCGAAGCGCTCCTGCGCGGCGAACTCTGGGTCCCCGAGCAAGGCGATCACCCGCTGCGCGTGGCCGGGGCGATAGGGGACGATGCTGATGTGCCCGTCGCTTGTCGGGAACGGCTGGCGATAGGGATCGACCTGCCGCGCGTAGCACGCGTCGCCCACCGGCGGATCGAAGGTCAGCCCGGCGAGATGCTCCTTGAGCATGAAGTTGGCGAAGGCCTCGAACATCGGCACCTCGACGAACTGCCCCTCGCCGGTCCGCAGGCGGTGGATCACCGCCGCCATCGTCGCGTAGGCGGCGTGGAGGCCCGCGACCTTGTCGGCGATCAGCGAGGGCAGGTAGCGCGGGCGCGGGTCGCCATCGACGCGGCTCAGGAGACTGGTGGTGCCGGTCAGCGCCTGGATCACGTCGTCATAGGCCTGCAGGCCCGCGTACGGCCCGTTCGAGCCGAAGCCGACGCAGTGGACGTAAATCACGTCGGGCTTAAGCGCGCGCACCGCCTCGTAGCCGAACCCCAGCCGGTCGATCGCCTCGGTACGGACGTTGTGAAGGAATACGTCGCAGGTAGCGGTAAGGTCGCGCAGCCGCTGGCGCTCGCTCTCCTGCTTCAGGTCGAGCACCACGCTTTTCTTGTTGCGGTTGAGCGCGATGTGCGCCGGGCCCATGCCGACCGACTTGGCTGGCCGGCCGGCGTGGCGGAAGCCGTCGCCGCCGGGCGCCTCGACCTTGATCACCTCGGCGCCGAAGTCGGCCAGGATCTGGGTCGCGTAGGGGCCGAAGACGACCGTGCTCAGATCGACCACGCGGATGCCGGAGAGCATGGGCTTCCCGTCACCTGCGGCGATCATGCGAGTTCCTTGAGCGGGACCGCGGGATCGGCGAGCACCGCCTTGTCGGGGCTGGCGCCCGCCTCGACCAGCTTGCGGCCCTGAACGTAGTCCTTGGTCGCGTTCACGCAGTCGAGCGCAATCACCCGCCCTTCCTTGAGGTAGATGACCGAAAACTTGGCATGGGCCGGATCGCCTCTGACTACCGTGTCGTCGTACCCCAGCGACAGGCCCGCGGTCTGCAGCTTGAGATCGTACTGGTTGGACCAGAACCACGGGAACGCGCGGTAGGGCTCGTCGATGCAGACGATGTGCTTGGCGGCGGTGGTCGCCATATCGTGGGCGTTCTGGACCGATTCCACGCGGATCACCGCGCCATTGGCCCACTGGTTGGCGTGCGCCGCGCAGTCGCCGATCGCATAGATGTCCGGCAGCGAGGTGCGGCAGAACTCGTCGACGTCGACCCCGTTCGCGCCCGCCGCGCCGGCGGCGATCAACGGCCCGGCGGCGGGCACGATGCCGATGCCGACCACGACCATGTCGCACGGGATCGCGCCGCCGTCATCGAGGACGACCTGGCGGACCCAGCCGTTCTCGCCTTCCAGCCGATCGAGCTTGGCCTCGAGCCGCAGGTCGACCCCGTGCGCCCGATGCTGATCCTGGTAGAATTCGCTCAGCACCTCGCCCGCGACACGCGCCAGCACGCGCGGGAGTGCTTCGACCACCGTGACCTGGCAGCCGAGCTTGGTCAGCACGGCGGCCGCCTCCAGCCCGATATAGCCGCCGCCGATCACCACCACCCGCCGCGCGCCGTTGTCGAGCTCGCCCATCAGGCGGTCCACATCGGCCTTGTCGCGAATGGCGTGGATGCCGCTCAAATCGGCGCCGCCGCAAGAAAGCCGCCGCGGATCGCCGCCGGCGGCCCAGATCAGCATGCCGTAGCCGACCTCCTCCCCGCTCGCGAGCTTGAGGGTGTGCGCCTGCGGGTCAACGCTCGTCACGACGCTCGCGGGGCGCAGCGTCACCTGCCGCTCCTCCCAGAACGCCGCCGGACGGATCATGATCCGCTCGAATGGCTTGTCGCGCGCGAGGTACTCCTTCGACAGCGGCGGGCGCTCGTAAGGCGGTTCGGGGTCGCGCCCGATCATCAGGATCGAGCCTTCGAAGCCCTGCTGGCGCAACGCGATCGCGGCTTGCGCGCCGCCGTGCCCGCTTCCGACGATGACGACTTCGGCCCGGTCCATGCCTTGCGGACTTGCCGCAAAGCGGACCGGCGTCAAGCGGGCAGGCGCTCAAGCAGCCGAAGGCGATGGCGCGCCAAGAAGCTCCTACCGGCCGAGCAGGTTGCGCGCCTGGCTGGCAATCTGCGCGAGCATCGCGGGTGCCACCGGGCTCTGGCCCTGCGCCCGCCCGATCATGCCGCGGAACTGCTTGATCGCCGCCGCGTGCTCTTCCGACCAGTTCGCCACCGCGCCCGCCGGATCCTCCTTCGCGCCCTTGCGGCGCGAGAGCCGGCGGAGGAATTCGAGCCGCATCTGCTGGAACTCGCGCGACAGGCCCGCGACCAGCAGTCGCTCCCACACGTCGGACGGGTTCATCATCGCCGCGGTGCTCTGGGCCCAATCGAGGCCCAGGCGCTGGCCGAGGTCGGTGAAGGCGGAGGTCAGGTCGCGCGCGCCGATCTCGGCATCGCGCGATAGCGCGGCGAGACCAATCACCCCATCGATGTCGTAGAGGTGCGCGACCTTGGCCGCGATCTTCTCGGGTGCGCCGAGCTGGACGAACTCGTCGATGAGCCGGTCCGACTGTTCGCGCGCGGCGGACGCCAGCAGGGTGCCGGTGGCCGCCGACAGGTCCTGCACGCCCGTATCGAGCGCAGCGATCAGTTCGCTCGGCAGGCGCGAGCTGGCCCCGGCACGGATGAGGTCGGCCATCTGGCTGCGCAGCGCGCCGGCGGTGTGCCGGAACAGGTAGATGCGCGCGTCTTCGGGCATCCTGGCGGACTCGATCTCGGCCCACAGCGCGCCCGCGCCGAATAGCTTCTCCGCCGCGACGAAGGCAGCGCAGATCTGCGCGAGACCGACGCCTTCTTCCTCGGACAGCTCGAACGGATGGACGATGCCCATCCGGTTGACGATCAGGTTGGCGAGTTGGGTCGCGATGATCGCGCGGCGCAGTTGGTGCCCTTCGATCTGCGCGCGATAGGTCTTGCGCATGGCCGAGGGGAAATAGCTGACCAGCAGATCGGTCAGGACCGGATCGTCGGGCAGCGACGAGTTCTCGATCGCATCCTGCAGCACCAGCTTGGTCGAGGACAGCAGCACGGCGAGCTCGGGGCGGGTGAGGCCCATCCCGTCGGTGGCACGGCGGGCGAGCGCTTCGCCCGAAGCGAGCCCCTCGGTCTGCCGGTCGAGCGCGCCCAGGTCTTCCAACGCCTCGATCAGGTGGAGCTGAGCGGCGACCGCCGGAGCCCCGCCAGCCTTGGCGATCGACAACGCCAGTGCCTGCAGCCGATTGTTCTCCAGCACCAGTTCGCCGACCTCGTCGGTCATCGATTCCAGAAGCGTGATGCGCTTGGGCTCGGTCAGCTTGCCCTCGCGCTTGGCGGCGGCGAGCGCGATCTTGATGTTCACCTCGTTGTCCGAGCAGTTCACGCCCGCCGAGTTGTCGATGAAGTCGGTGTTGATCCGCCCGCCACCCAGCGCGAACTCGATCCGTCCGGCCTGCGTGACGCCGAGATTGGCGCCTTCGCCGATCACCTTGGCGCGCAGATCGGCGCCGTTGATGCGCAGCGAATCGTTCGCGGGGTCACCGACCTGCGCGTTATTCTCGGCCGCGGCCTTGATGTAGGTGCCGATCCCGCCGAACCACAGCAGGTCGACCGGCGCCTTGAGGATCGCGGTGATCAGCGCCTCGGGCTCGAGCTCGGTGGCCTCGATGCCGAGCACTTCGCGCACCTGCTTCGAGAGCGGAATCGTCTTCAGACTGCGTGCGAACACGCCGCCGCCCTTGCTGATCAGCTTGGGATTGTAGTCCTCCCAGCTCGACCGCGGCAGGTCGAACATCCGCCGACGCTCCTTCCAGCTCGCCGCCGGATCGGGATCGGGATCGAGGAAGATGTGCCGGTGATCGAACGCCGCGACCAGCTTGATCGCCTTCGACAGCAGCATGCCGTTGCCGAACACGTCGCCCGACATGTCGCCGCAGCCCGCCACGCGGACCGGCTCGCGCTGCACGTCGACACCCATTTCGAGGAAATGGCGCTGGACCGAGACCCACGCGCCCTTGGCGGTGATGCCCATGGCCTTGTGGTCGTAGCCCTTGGAGCCGCCGCTGGCGAAGGCATCGTCGAGCCAGAAGTCCTTCGATTCGGCGATCGCGTTGGCGACGTCGGAGAAAGTCGCGGTGCCCTTGTCGGCGGCGACCACGAAGTACGGATCCTCGCCGTCGTGGATCACCACGCTTTCGGGATGCACGACCTTGCCGCCGACGATGTTGTCGGTGACCGACAGCAGCGTGCGGATGAATACCTGGTAGCTCGCCTTGCCCTCAGCCGCCCAGCCTTCGCGATCGCGCGAGGGGTCAGGCAGCTGCTTGGGATAGAACCCGCCCTTGGCGCCGGTCGGCACGATGACTGCGTTCTTGACCCGCTGCGCCTTCATCAGGCCGAGCACTTCGGTGCGGAAGTCGTCGCGCCGGTCGGACCAGCGCAGGCCGCCGCGCGCGACCGGGCCGGCGCGCAAGTGGATGCCCTCGACCCGGCGCGAATAGACGAAGATCTCGCGCCATGGCACCGGCTTGGGCAGGCCGGGGACGAGCGAGGAATCGAGCTTGAACGCGACCGCCTCGCGCGCGGCGGGGGCGAACGCATTGGTCCGCAGCACCGCGTCGATCGTCGCGTGGTAGAGCCGCAGCATACGGTCGTCGTTGATCGCGGCGACCTGGCTCAGCCCGCGGCGGATGGCCTGGTTGCAGTCCTCGGCCGCCTGCGCGCGGTCGCCGGTGAAGGCGGGATCGTGCCGGGCGGCAAACAGGCCGACGAGCGGACGCGTCACTTGCGGCGCACGGCGGAGCGCGTCGACGACGGTCTGGATCGCGAAGCCGACGCCGGCCTGGCGCAGGTAGCGGTAGAACGCGCGCAGCCAGTCGGCTTCCCGAGCGGTCAGCGCGGTGCCGGCCACCAAGCGGTTGAATGGATCGTCCTCGGCCGCGCCGTTGAGCACCGCGGCGATCGCTTCCTCGATCGCGTCGGCGCGTTCGAGCAACTCGTCGAGGCCGTCGCCGTCTTCGAGCGCGATGGTGAAATCGTGGATCGTGCCGAGGTTGCCCGTGCCGGCTTCGCGGCTCTCGAGCGTGGTCGGCAATTCCTGCAGCACGCGGAAGCCGAAGTGCTCGAGCGCGGGCACCGCATCCGATAGCGCGAGCGCCCCTTCCTGCTGATAGACCTTCAGGCGCAGCCGGTCGGGCTCGTCACCGTCGAAGCGATAGAGGCGAACGCCGCGCAGAGCCCCAATGGCTTCGCTGTCGCCCGATCCGAGTCGGCGCAGGCGGCGGATGTCCTGCGCCGCTTCGGCCGCGCCGTAATTCGTGCGGTAGCTGGTCGGGAAACTGTCGGCGTAGCGTCCGGCGAGCGCGGCCGCGCGGGCTGCCTCTTCGTCCGCCGCCAACTCGCTTTCGACTGCTTCGCCCCAGCCGCGCAGCAGCGCCTGGATCTGCGCCTCGATTGCATCGGCGTCGTGCTTGCCGGCATTGTCGCGATAATCGAGCACGTAGCGCAGCAGCGCGAGGTTGCCGCCTTCGACCTGCAGGCTCCAGTCAAGCGCCTTGGCCCCGGCTCCTTCCTCCAGCATGTGCTCGATCCGCAGGCGCACCTGGGTCGAGAGCATGTCGCGCGGCAGCCAGACGAACGCGAACAGGTGGCGGCTCAAGGGCGCCTCGACCAGCACCAGGCGCGGGCGCGGGCGGTCGACCAGGCTCATCATGGTGGTCGCAACGCGTTCAATGTCGGCATCGGAGAAGCCGATCACGAGGTCGTGCGGCAGCGCGGTCAGCGCGTGCACCAACGCCTTACCGGTGTGGCCCGCGGGATCGAACCCGAACTTCGCATTGAGCGCGGCGAGCTGCGCGCGCAGCAGCGGCACTTGCGCCGGGGGGGTGGCGAGCGAGGCGCTGGTCCACACGCCCGCGTGGATCGAAAGCCCGGTCAGCTTCCCCTTCTCGTGCAGCGGGGTGATGAAGAGATCGAGCGGCACCCGGCGGTGCACGTTCGAAATGCGGTTCGCCTTGATGATCAGCGGCGCGCGGCCGCCCTTGTCGAACCAATCGAAGGCGCGCTCGAACGAGGCGTCGGCGAGGATCGCCTTCGCGCTCGTGCGGCAGATGCCGAGCATGTTCGAGCGGCTGCCGTCGCGGTTGCGGGTGACGTGACCGAGCTGGGTCAGCATCCCGCCCTCGAGCCAGCGGAGCAGCGCGCCGCCTTCGCTGTCGCCCAGCCGTTCGGCGTCGGCGAGCAGCGCTTCGCGCATCTTCGGCCAGTCGCGCACCGCGGCGCGCACGTCGGTGAAGGTGGTCGCCAGGTCCTGTTCGAGCGCGCGGCGTTCCTTCGCGTCGACGCGCGGGGTCTCGATGTAGATCATCGATTCGCGGCAGGCCGCAGCGTCAGGCTTCTCGGGCAGACCGGTCAGCCTGCCCTCGGCATCGCGTTCGACCGCGACCACCGGATGGACCAGCCGATCGATCGCGAGGCCCTGCGCGGCGACCGTCGCGGCGACCGAATCGACCAGGAACGGCATGTCGTCATTGATCAGCGCGATGCGCATGAAGCGGCGGCCCTCGGCGGCCGAGGAGATGGCGATCACCGGCTCGCCGGGCGTGCGGGAGGCGGCGGCGTCGAGCACGAAGCGCGCGGCTTCGTCGAGATGGTCGGGAGAGAAGGCGATGTCGCCGGGGAGCAGCGAGCCCGCGATCCGCTTGGCGAGCGGGCCAACAAGCTTGTCGCCGCCTCCGTTACGAGCGGTTTTCGATGAACTCGATTGCGCGGCTTCGGTCGCCATCCTGCGTGCTCCTGAGCCCGCCGCCTGACACTGAAAAAGGGGCGGGGCCCGTTGTTATATTGTTGCTGCCCGTTGCAGCATTCTGGCGCGATAGGCTTTTGCCCGCCGGGCCGCAACCCGTGTGCAGATTAGCGCGACAGAGCGCCAGCCTTATCCGGCGAGCGCCTCGACGGTGAGTTCCAGCGAGCGCTCGCGAACGGCCGGATCGTAGGTTGCGCCGGAGACGATGATCTCGTCGGCCTGGGTACGTTCGACAAAGCGCCTGATCGCATCGCGCACGGTCGCGGGCGAACCGATTGCGCTCGCTTGGCCGATATGCGCGAGCAGACTCTGCGCCTGGAGCGGGAGCGTGTCGCGGTAGCCGGCGACCGGCGGCGGCACTTGGCCCGGATTGCCCGTGCGCAGCCGGACGAAGCTCTGTTGCTGCGAACTTGAGATCAACTCCGCCTCGGCATCCGTCTCCGCGGCGAACACCGTCATCGCCGCCATCACGTGCGGCCTCTCGAGCCATTCGGAGGGGCGGAACCGCTGCCGGTAGTGCGCCAGCGCGGCATCGAGATGGTCGGGCGCGAAGTGCGAGGCGAAGGCGTAGGGCATGCCGAGTTGCGCTGCGAGATCGGCACCGAACAGGCTCGATCCCAGCATCCACATCTCGACCTCGGTCCCAAAGCCGGGGGTCGGCCGCGTGCTCATCGCGGGATCGCCGCTGAGGTATGCGCGCAGCTCGACCACGTCCTGCGGGAAGAACTCGGCCGCCTGGTGCAGGTTCTTGCGCAGCGCGCGCTGCAGCTCCGGCCCCGCACCCGGCGCGCGGCCGAGGCCGAGGTCGATCCGGCCCGGGAACAGCGCGTCGAGGGTGCCGAACTGCTCGGCGATCACGAACGGATTGTGATTGGGCAGCATGATCCCGCCCGATCCGATGCGGATCGTCGAGGTCGCGTTGCCGACATGCGCCAGCACCACCGAGGTCGCGCCGCCGGCGATGCCGTCCATCGCATGGTGCTCGGCGACCCAGAAGCGCTTGTAGCCCTGCGCCTCCGCCACCTGTGCCAGTCGCGCGGTCGCCGCGTAGGCCTCTTGCAGCGTGCCGCCTTCGCGGACGGGGACCAGATCGAGGACCGAAAGCGGGATCATGGTTGCGTAAGCTGCGCCAAGTACTGCTTGGCCGCCAGGCCTTGCGCCGAATCCGGCGAGGCGGCGATCACCGATTCGAACGATTTCTTCGCCGCCTCGTCGCGTCCTGCGAGGGCGGCGATGACGCCCGCCTCGAGCCCGATCGCGGGATCGCGCGGGTCGAGCGTGGCCGCCTGCTCGACCTGGCTTTGCGCCATCGCAAGATCTCCGGTGCGCCGCGAAAGGGTCGCCGACAGCAACCACGCTTGCGCATCCTCAGGAACAGCAGCGCGTGCTTCGGCCAGCGCCGAGGCGGCCTCACCCTCGCGGCCCAGTGCGACCAAGGCGCTCGCCCGGTCCAGCGCAATCGCGCCCGTGAGCTCGGCATCGCCGGCGGCATCGGCCTTGCCGGCGTCGAGCGCGCTCAGGGCCTGGTCTGCCTGGGCCTCGGCGAGGAAGGCGCTGCCGGCGAGCGCGCTCATCCGGGCGCGGAAACGCGGCTCGCTGGCGTCGTCGCGCGCGGCGAGGAAGGCCGCTGCCGCCGCGCTCCAGTCGCCCCCATTGCCCGCCGCGATGCCGAGGCAGTGCCGCCCCGCTGCGCGCTGTGGACCGGTGGTGCGCGAGACCCACTCCTCCGCCAGTTCGCGCGCCTTGGCGGGATCGCTCTTGGCGATGGCGAGGCACACGTCGATTGCGTTCGCGCTCGGCGCGCGATCGGGCATCGGCGCATTGCGCGTCGGCCGGTCGCGCAGCTCGGGCGGCACCGCGCTGACGGGCGAAGCGGTCGGCGCGATGCCGACCTGTGCGATGAGCGGGAGGAGAATCGAGAACATGGTCGCGCCTTGAGATGGTGGCGCCGCTAGAACGACGCCAGCGTGCCTAGCAGCAGCGCAATGTCCTCGTCGCGGCTCAGGTTGTGGTCGCCATCCTTGACCAGCGTCAGGTGAACCTCGGTCGAACGCAGCGCCTGCTGCAGCCGCAGTGACACGTCCCACGGCACCGCGTTGTCGCGCATCCCGTGCACTAGCCGGACGGGGCAATCGATAGCGATCTCGCCCGTCAGCCGGCGTTGCGCCTGGCCGTCGTTCCAGAAACCCGGGTAGAACGGGACCGAGCCGTAGGGGCTGACGTCGTGAACCACTTCCCCCGCGGCAAGGCGCGCCTTGTCGTCGTCGGAGCGGCCCCAATCGGTGAAATCGGGCGCGGCGGCGATGCCCATCAGGCCGTGGAGCCGGGAACCCAGGCGCTCCGCCACCAGCAGCATTAGCCACCCGCCCATCGACGACCCGATCGGCAGGATTGGGCCGTCCGTCACCGCGTCGACGACGGCAAGCACCTCGTCGCGCCAGCGGGAGAGCGTTCCGTTCGCAAACTCCCCGTCCGACTGCCCGCAGCCCGAATAGTCGAGCAGCAGGCAAGCGCCGCCCTGTTCCTCGGCCCAACGATAGAATGCCCCGGCCTTGATGCCGGACATGTCGGATCGGTAGCCAGGCAGGAATACGAGCGTGGGCCGGGAACCGGGCAGGTAGCGATAGGCGATCCGCCGGCCGTCCGGCATCGCGTGGTAGGAGGGCGCGTCCATCGGCGCGGTCAGATCACCCAATCCACCGTCGAGAGTTGGGTAACCGCCTGACCCTTCGCGCGGCGCTGCTCGACCATGATGCGGTTGAGCCGCTGGATCGTGTCGCTCCCCGTGGTCACGCACCACCCCGGCACCACTGCGTGGACCAGCGCGCACATCCCGCCGCGAATCATCGTCAGGCCGAAGCGCGAGGCGACGCCGAAATGCTCGGCATAGGTCTCGTCGACCGAGCGCGGGTGGTCGATGAACAGGCGGCTGATCATGGCGGGCTCCGGGTTGGCGGCTACGGCGGCCTTAACAAATTGCGCGTGCGCTATCCAAGCGGCCGATAAGCGCTTGTCACCGGCGCGCAACCGGCGTCATCTACGGTCCGTTCGAGAGAGGGATCGCTTCATGCCGCCAACACCGCCGCCATTGCCGATGACCGCCGTCGATCGCCGCAGCCTGCTGACGGGCGGCATGCTCGGGCTGGGCTTGATCGCCGCCCCACTCAGCGCGCAGGCGGCGAGCGGCTTCACCCACGGCGTGGCGAGCGGAGAGCCGTCGGCGCGCTCGGTGCTGCTGTGGACGCGCTATGCCGGTAAGCAGGACGCGAAGCTGCGCTGGGAAGTATCCGAGAGCGCCGACTTCGCGCATATTGCCAGCGGGGGTAACGCGGTTGCCGCGCCCGCGCACGACTGGTGCACCAAAGCGGTCGCCACGGGGCTCAAACCTGCCACCTGGTACCACTACCGTTTCATCGCGCCCGACGGGACGATCTCGGGCGTCGGCCGCACCCGCACCCTCCCGGAAGGATCGACCGATCGCTTCCGCATGGCGGTGTTCAGCTGCGCCAACCTCGGTTTCGGCTACTTCAATTCCTACGCGCACGCGGCCGACGCCGACGCGTTCGAGCTCGCCGTGCACCTCGGCGATTACCTCTACGAATACGACCACGACACCTACCCGACCGAAAAGCAGCGCGTCGCGGACCGCACCCCGCTGCCGCTGACCGAAGCGGTGCACCTCGCCGATTACCGCCAACGTTACGCCAGCTACCGCAGCGATCCCGACCTGCTGCGACTCCACCAGATGTACCCGATGATCGCGGTGTTCGACGATCACGAGACCGCCAACGACACCTGGAAGGGCGGGGCGGAGAACCACACGCCCTCGACGGAGGGCCCGTGGGACGCGCGCAAGAAGGCGGCCATGCAGGCCCGCAGCGAGTGGCTGCCGATCAGCGACGAGCCCTGGGCGCGCTACGATGTCGGCGATCTCGCCACGCTGTTCCGGCTCGAAACCCGCCTCACCGCGCGCGACAAGCCATTCGATCTGAGCGGTGTCGTCAAGGGCATGGCGCCCGCGCAGGCGGAAGCGGCGCTCAAGGCGTTCCACGACGGCGCCTACATGGACGCCAAGCGGACGATGATGGGCCCAGCGCAGGAGCAGTGGCTGGCCGACGGGATGAAGGCTTCGGTCAAGTCGGGCCGCAAGTGGCAAGTGCTGGTGCAGCAGGTGGTGATGGGCTCGGTCCTGCTGCCCCCGACGGTCTCGCTCGATCTCGATCCCGAGGTGGAAAAACTCGCCGCCTCGCGCATGGCGGGGCTGCTGGCAGCGACTGCGGCGGGCATCCCGTTCAACATGGATTCGTGGGACGGCTATCCGGCCGCGCGCAAGCGGCTGCTCGATTCGGCGCGCGCGGCGGAGGCCAATCTCGTCGTGCTGTCGGGCGACAGCCATAATGCCTGGGCCTTCGAGCATCCGGGGGCCGGCGTCGAGTTCGGCGGGACTTCGGTCACCTCGCCGGGCGCGGAAAGCTACCTGCCGTTCGTCAAGGCGACCACCTTGGCGAAGGCGCTCATCGGCGCGAACGGCGCGCTCGAGTGGTGCGACACCTCGCGGCGCGGGTACATGGCGGTCGAGCTGACGCCGCAGAAAGCCGCGTGTGCGTGGCGCTTTGCCGATACGGTCAAGCGGCGCGATCCCGCGCACAGCGATACCACCCGCCTCGCGGCGAACCACGGGGCGCGCGCATTCACCGAAGGGTTGAGCGGTTAACCTCTCGCGCTTATAAGCCACCCCGGATGCAGCACCAACGCGCCCTGACTACGACTACTACCACCCCGGTCCTCCGGGGGCGGTCGGTCGCGGTCTGAACCCGCGCCGCCGCCGCCCGGCTTCGGGCGGCAGGCGTCATCCTCCCCAAGCCGGTCCACTTCCCTGACGCCTTTCGGCGCCGCGCCCTTTCTGCCATGGGGCGCCGCGCAAGCGACGGACGGATTTGAGAATGAGCGAGCTTCTGAAGATCAGCCTGCCCGATGGCTCGGTGCGCGAGATGCCGCGGGGCAGCACCCCGGCGGACGTCGCCGCCGCGATCGGCCCGGGCCTCGCCAAGGCCGCGCTCGCCGCGCGCGTGGACGGAGAGCTGCGCGATCTCAACCGCCCGTTCGAGGGCGATGCGCAAGTCGCCCTGGTCACCTCGCGCGATGAGGCAGACGCGCTCGAACTCGCGCGCCACGATTACGCCCATGTGCTCGCCGAGGCGATCCAGTCGCTGTGGCCGGGCACGCAGATCACCTTCGGCCCGGCGACCGACGACGGGTTCTACTACGACGTCATGGCGCCGGACAGCCGCGCGCCCTTCTCGGTCGACGACCTGCCGGCGATCGAGGAGGAAATGCGCCGCATCATCCGCGCCGACAAGCCGCTCACGCGCGAAGTCTGGTCCCGCCAGCAACTGATCGACAAGTGGCAGGCCGACGGCGAGCGCTTCAAGGCCGAGTGGGCCGCCGAACTGCCCGAGGGCGAGGAGCTGACGGTCTATCGATCCGGCGAAGATTGGCTCGACATGTGCCGCGGGCCGCACCTCGCCAGCACGGGCAAGCTCGATCCGCAAGCGTTCAAGCTGACGCGCGTCGCCGGCGCCTACTGGCGCGGCGATCAGAAGAACGCGCAGCTGACGCGCATCTACGGCACCGGCTGGCTCAACAAGAAGCAATTGGACGCTCACCTCCACCGGCTGGAAGAGGCCGCCAAGCGCGACCACCGCAAGCTCGGCAAGGAGATGGACCTGTTCCACCTCCAGGAAGAGGCGCACGGTAGCGTCTTCTGGCACCCGCAGGGCTACAAGATCTGGCGCGAGCTGGAGGCCTACATGCGCCGCCGGCTCGATGCCGCGGGCTATGTCGAGGTGAAGACGCCGCAGGTGATGGACGCCCGCCAGTGGGAGAAGTCCGGCCACTGGGGCAAGTACCGCGAGAACATGTTCGTCATCCCCGACGAGGTGCCCAACACCGAGGACGAGGGCCCGCTGGTGTCGGACGACGCCGAGTGGATGGCGCTGAAGCCGATGAACTGCCCGGCGCACGTACTGATCTTCAAGCAGGGCATCACCAGCTACCGCGACCTGCCGCTGCGCATGGCCGAGTTCGGCTGCTGCCACCGCAACGAGCCGCATGGCGCGCTCCACGGCATCATGCGGGTGCGCCAGTTCACGCAGGACGACGCGCACATCTTCGTGCGCGAGGACCAGTTGGTCGACGAGGTGCGCGACTTCTGCGACCTGCTCGACAGCGTCTACAAGGATCTCGGTTTCGACCAGTACGCGATCAAGCTCGCGCTGCGGCCCGAGAAGCGGTTCGGGTCGGACGAGATGTGGGACCAGGCCGAGCAGGAGCTGCGCGACGCAGTCGCCGCGTCCGGCCGGGCGACCGAGGAGTTCGGGTGGGAAGAGCTGCCGGGCGAGGGCGCGTTCTATGCGCCGAAGCTCGAATTCCACCTGACCGACGCGATCGGGCGGACGTGGCAGGTGGGCACGATCCAGTCGGACCGCGTGCTGCCCGAGCGGCTGGACGCCAGTTACATCGGCGAAGACGGTGTTCGGCACCGTCCGGTCATGCTGCACCGCGCTGTTCTCGGCACTTTCGAGCGCTTCATTGGCATCCTGATCGAGCATTTTGCCGGCAAGCTGCCGATCTGGCTCGCGCCGACGCAGGCGGTGGTGGCGACGATCGTCTCCGATGCGGACGACTACGCGAACGAGGTGCTGGCCAAGCTCGCCGCCGCCGGAATCCGCGCCGAAAGCGACCTCCGCAACGAGAAGATCAACTACAAGGTGCGCGATCACTCGCTGAAGAAAGTCCCGCACCTGCTGGTGGTCGGCAAGCGCGAGGCGGAGGAGGGCACTGTCGCCCTGCGCACGCTCGGCGCGGAGCACCAGAAGGTCATGCCGCTCGACGAGGCAATTGCATGGCTCAGGGCAGAGGCGACCCCGCCCGATCTGCGATGAACATTCGTGCCGGCTCCGAGGCGGACGTCCCTCGCGCGCTGGAAATCTGCCGCGCGGCGGTCGACGCCACCCATGGGTTCCTGACGCTCGAGGACCGGGTCGAGATCGATCGCATGGTCGCCGAGGAATTTCTGCCGAACGTCGATTTGTGGCTGGTCGACGATGACCAGGGCCGCGCGGTGGGGTTCCTGGTCATGGACGGCGAGATGATCGACGCGCTGTTCGTCGATCCGGCGGTGCACGGCCAGGGCTTCGGCACTGCTTTGCTGGTGCATGCGCTGACGCTCGCACCCGGTGCGCTGGTCGAAGCGAGCGAGCAGGCGACCAATGCGCTGCCGTTCTACGAGGCGCGCGGCTTCGTCAGAATTGGACGCTCCGAGACGGACCCGCAGGGACGGCCCTATCCGCTCGTCCTGCTGCGCCACATGGGCGCGGCACTGAACTAGAAGGGCAGCGCGCGGCCGGCGAAGATGAGCGCCAACGGACAGCCGGTCGCGAGCACGAAGCGGATCACTTCGCACGCGGGCGACTCGGTGGTCAGAACGTGGGCGACAGCCTTGGCCATGCACGCATCGTGCGCGCGAAGCCCTAATGTGGAGTTAAAGCCGGCATCTGTTGGCTGGCGCAGTGAAAGCCCCCGCCGCCCGCCAGCACCGCATCGGCAGGTAGGCCGATGGTGGGACGGTCGGGGAATAGCGCGGCGATCGCCGCGACCCCGTCGGCATCATGGAGCGAGCCGAAGGTCGGCACCACCACCAGGTTGGTGGTGATGGCGAAGTTGGCGTAGCTCGCCGGCTCGATGAAATCGCCGCGGGTGATGAGGCCGGGCGAGGGAATCTCGACCACATCGACCCCGAACGCCTCCGCGCGCGCCCTGGCGTCGGCGTAGATCGCGGCGTTGGGATCGTCCGGCCCGGTCGCGCGCGGCAGCGCCAACCGGTTGGGCCCGACGAACCGCGCGAGGTTGTCGACATGACCGTCGGTGTGATCGTTGAGCAGGCCGTCGCCGAGCCACAGCACCCGGTCGAAGCCGAGGTCACGCTTCAGCCGCGCTTCGATCTCGCCGCGCGACAGCTCGGGATTGCGGTTGGGGTTGAGCAGGCACTGCTCGGTGGTGACGACGAGGCCGGTGCCGTCGCCGTCGATAGCCCCGCCTTCCAGGATCCAGTCGGACTCGCTCACCGCCAGCCCGGCATCGCGGGCAAGCTCGGCGCCGATCTCCTGGTCGCCCGCCATCAGGTACTTGCCGCCCCAGCCGTTGAAGCGGCAGCGCAGCGCGGCTCCGTCAGCGCGCACCAGCGGCCCGGTATCGCGCAGCCACACGTCGCCGAAGGTCCGCCGCTCCAGCCTGACCGCGCCCGAGACGAGGCTGCGCGCCCGCGCCTCGTTCGCCGCGTCGCGGACCAGCAGGCGCACTCCCTGCCCGCTTTCCGCCACCGCGTTGGCGAATGCTGCGATCTGTTCCTGCGCGCGCTCTAGGACCTCAGGCCATTCGTCGGCATCGTGCGGGAAGCCGATCCACAGCCAGTCCTGCGGCGCCCACTCGGGCGGCATCAGCGCGGTCATGGCGCTGCCGTCAGCAGCCCGCGGTGTGAGCGGCGCAGTCCTTGTCGCGCACCGCCCGGAATTCGTCGCTCGCGCGCCAGTTGGGCCACGTGGTCCCTTCGGCGAGCAGGCGGCCGAGGCGGAAGTAGAGGGCGAGGTCCTCGGTCATGCCGGCCCAGTCCCAGCTATCCGAATACTCGTCGCTCGGCTGGTGGTAACGGTTCTCGACGTAGTCCTTGGCCGCTGCGTCGCCCGCTGCGGTGCCCCCGCTTACGAGGTTATTGCCGCGTCCGAGGTCGAACATCGGCACCCCGCGCTTGGCGAAGCTGAAGTGGTCGGAACGGTAGTACGAACCCTTCTCGGGGCTATCCTCTGCCGACTCCAGCAGCCCTTGCTCACCCAGCACCTGGCGAAACAGGTCGGTGAGCTCGCTCTTGTCGCCGCCGGTCATCGCGTAGTCGCGCGCGCGGCCGCCCGGCTGTAGCGCATCGATGTTCACCCCGCCGACGGTCTGCGACAGCGGGTAAATCGGGTTCTGCGCGTAATATTCGGAACCGAGCAGGCCCGATTCTTCCAGCGTCAGCGCGATGAACACCTGGCTGCGGGCGGTCGGGCCGGCGCGGCGGTTGGCGTCGGCCAGCGCGGTGATCGCGCCCACGCCGGTCGCGTTGTCGACCGCGCCGTTGCAGATGTCGTCGCCGGTCGAGTCTGGCGTGCAGCGGCCCAAGTGATCCCAGTGAGCCGAGTAGAGCACGTACTCGTCCTTGCGGGTGGTGCCGGGCAAAATGCCGACGACGTTGTGCGAGTTCGCTTTGCGGATCGCGTTGTCGAACCCGAAGCTGGCGGTGAGGCCGAGCGGCACCGGCTTGAAGCCCTTCCTCTGCGCTGCTGCGGTCAGGCTGGCGAGGTTCTTGCCCGCCGCGCCCAGGATCGCCTCGGCGACGGGCTTCTGCACCCAGCCGTTGGCCATCGTCTGGCTCATCCCGTCGTCGGCGGTCTGGACGTAGTACTGCGCGCCGGTCCAGCTCGAGTTGACGACGTTCCAGCCATAGGCGGCGGGGAAGGTGTCATGGACGATGATCGCGGCGGCCGCGCCCTGGCGGGCGGCTTCCTCGTACTTGTAGGTCCAGCGGCCGTAGTAGGTCATCCGCCGGCCCTTGAAGAGGCCGTCCTGCCCTTCCATCGCGTAGTCGGGATCGTTGACCAGGATGACCGCGGTCTTCCCCTTCATGTCGATCCCCGCGTAGTCGTTCCAGCCGAGCTCGGGCGCATTGATGCCGTAGCCGACGAACACCAGCGGGCTGTTCTGGATGCGGGTCTGCGGGGTGACGCGGTAGCTTGCCGCGACGTACTGGTCGCCGAACGAGAAGTTGAGCGGCTTGGCCCCGCCGCTGACGGTGAGCGGGGTGTAGTTGCTGCCCGTGATCTCGACCGTCGGCACATCCTGCAGCCACTCGCCGTGATTGCCCGGCTGCAGCCCGGCCTGCTTGAACTTGGCAATGATGTAGTCGAGCACCTTGGGCTCGACTGCGGTGCTGGGGGCGCGGCCCTCGAAATCGTCCTGAGACAGACGCTTGGTCACCTCCTGCATCAGCGGGATCGACGGCGCGACGGCGGCCTCGGCGCTGCTGCTGCTCGCGAGAACGATCTCATCGCCCCCTGAAGTGGTGGTGCACGAGGCGAGCGTCAGCGAGGCGAGAGCGGCAAAGGCGAGGGGGCGATAGGACACGGGGCGACCTCCAGGCTGGGGAAGAACGCGTCGGCCCTGCCACGCGCTCGACCGGCGCACAACCCGGCTGCGGCTTGCGCTGCGGCGGCGCATCGGCTTGTTACTCGGGCGATGGCGGCCGACTGGTATGAAGCGTTCAAGCGCGCGCGGGGACATGCTCCGTTTCTTGCGCACGCGCTCGACCGCCTGCCCGAATTGGCGGAGCTGCTCGCGGCGGGCGATGGTGACGCCGCGCTCGCCTGGTCGCGCGCTGCCGGCGAAGGTATCGACGATGTCGGCAAAGCGCTGCGGCGCGAGCGGCTGGCATATTCCGCTGCGCTGGCTGTGGGCGATCTGGCGGGTGCCTTTCCGCTCGCGCAGGTGACCGCGGAGCTTTCGGCGCTGGCCGACCGCTCGCTCGACGCCGCGATCCGGGCGGCGATCGCTCAGCGCGTGCCGGGGGCTGAGAGCGCCGGAATGATCGCGCTTGCGCTTGGCAAACATGGCGCGGGCGAGCTTAACTACAGCTCCGATATCGACCCGATCCTGCTCTACGATCCAGCCATCCTCCCGCGCCGCGAGCGCGACGAACCCGCCGAAGCCGCGAACAGGTACGCGCGCGAAATTGTGCGGCTGCTCAGCGAGGTGACCGCCGACGGGTACGTGTTCCGCGTCGACCTGCGGCTGCGCCCCGCTTCCGAGGTCAGCCCGCTGGCGATCCCGGTCGATGGCGCGCTGACGCACTACGAAAGCTCGGCACTGGCGTGGGAGCGGGCGGCCTTTATCCGCGCCCGGGCGGCGGCGGGCGACGTGGAAGCGGGCGAGCGCTTCCTCGCTGCGATCCGACCGTTCGTGTGGCGCCGTAGCCTCGACTTCGGCGCAATCGGCGAGATCCGGCGCCTCACCGCGCGCATTCGTGCCAGCCACGCTGGGCCGCGCGTGCCGGGGCCGGGGTTCAACCTCAAGCTCGGGCGCGGCGGCATCCGCGAGGTCGAGTTCTTCGCGCAAACCCACCAGCTCATCCACGGCGGGCGCGACCTGTCGCTGCGGGTGCGTGGCACGCGGGCGGCGCTCGATGCCCTAGCTGCGTCAAGTATCGTTTCGATCGAAGATGCGAGCGCGCTGGGCGACGCCTATGACCGCCTGCGCACGCTCGAACACAGGCTGCAGATGGTCGGCGACCGGCAGACCCATGTGCTGCCCGCGGGCGAGGAGCTGGACAATGTCGCCCGGCTCGAAGGGCTGCCCGACGGCGCGGCGCTGGTTGCCGAGGTGGCGCGCGTGACCGACACAGTGGCCCGCCGCTACGATACCCTGATCGAGGCTGAGGATACGAAGACCGCCATCCCGGTGCGCGGCGACGCCTTGGCGGCGCGCCTGCAGAATCTCGGTTTCGGCGAGGCGGAGCGGATTGCAGAACAGATCGCCGGCTGGAGCGACGGCCGCATCCGCGCGCTGCGCTCGGAAGCCGCGCGCGAGGCGTTTGAAAGCTTGCTGCCCGCTTTACTCGAACGGCTTGCCGCCGCGCCCGAGCCGGCGCAGGCGCTCAACCGGTGGGAGCGCGTGCTCGCCGCCAGCCCGAGCGCGATCAATCTGTTCAACCTGCTCAACAAACGTCCTGCGTTGCTCGACCAATTGGTTCGCATCCTCGTGCTGGCCCCGACGCTGGCCGACGAGCTCGGGCGCCGGCCGGAGCTGCTCGACACGCTGATCGACCGCCGGGCGCTCGATCTGCCGGGCGCGGTCGAGGAGATCGCGGCGCGCATGGCGCTTGGAGAAGACCGCGACGACTACGAGAACCGACTCGACCGCATTCGCCGCGTGACGGGCGAGCTGCGCTTCGCGCTCGGCCTGCAGACCATCGCGGCGGTCCACGATCCGCTGGCGATCGGCGCGGCGCTGTCGCGGACAGCCGAGGCGGCGCTCGATACCGTGCAGCACGCAGCGGTCGCCGAGTTCGAGCAGGCGCATGGCCGCGTTCCCGGGGGCGAGCTCGTGGTGCTGGGGCTTGGGCGGCTCGGCGGCGGGACGCTGACCCATGCCTCCGATCTCGACCTCATCTACCTGTTCACTGGCGAGTTCACCGGCGAGTCTGATGGCCGGCGCCCGCTCGGCGTGACTCACTACTTCAACCGCCTCGCGCAGCGGGTCACGGCCGGGCTCAGCGTGCCGACTGCCGAGGGCGCGCTGTATGAAGTCGATACCCGGCTGCGGCCGCAAGGCGCGCAAGGCCCGCTCGCAGTCAGCTTCGCGAGCTTCGCCCGCTACCAGCAGGAGGATGCGTGGACCTGGGAGCACATGGCGCTCACCCGCGCGCGGCCGCTGACCGGCTCACCCTCGGCGCGCGCGGAACTTCAGGACATTATCGCCGACGTGCTCGCCCGTCCGCGCGACCCCGAGACGCTAAAGGCCGACGTGCTCAAGATGCGCGGCGAGATGGCGGCGCATAAGCCGCCGCGCGGGCCGCTCGACGCCAAGCTGCTGCGCGGTGGGTTGGTCGATCTCGAGTTCCTGATCCACTTCGTCCAGCTGCGCGAACGCCAGGGCTTCGACCCCGATCTGGAGCGCGCACTCGCGGCGCTTGCCGAAGCAGGCCTGCTGTCGCCGCACTTGCTCGATGCGCTGCGGCTGATGACTCGGCTGCTCATCGCCAGCCGCTTGCTGGCGCCCGAGCTCGAAGAGCCTGCCCCGGCCGCAGCTGCCGCCTTGGCCGAGGCCTGCGGTCACGCGGACATGCCCGCGCTATTGCAAGCCTTCGACTCCGCGCGGCAGGAAGTCGCCGAAGCCTGGGCCGATTCGTTCGGCCAGCCGCTGGAGACCTGACGCATGAGCAAACCCGCCGTGGGCGATCCGATGCCCGACATTGCCATGGAAACGCCCGACGGCGGCAGCCTGCGGCCATCGGACCTGCGCGGCAGACCCGCGGTGATCTGGTTCTACCCCAAGGACAACACGCCCGGCTGCACGACCGAGGCGAAAGACTTCACCGCGCTCGCGGATGATTTTGCCAAGGCCGGCGTCGCGCTGCTCGGGGTGTCGAAGGATCCGCCCAAGAAGCACCAGGGCTTCATCGCCAAGCACGCGCTGACCGTGCCGCTCGCGACCGACGCCGCCGAGGGCGGGCTCAGCGACGCGCTCGGCATCTGGACCGAGAAGCAGCTCTACGGGAAAAAGTTCATCGGCATGGTCCGCACCACCTACCTGCTCGATGCGGAGGGGCGGATCGCGCGCGTGTGGGACAAGGTGAAGGTCAATGGCCACGCCGCCGAAGTGCTGGAGGCCGCGAAGGCGTTGTGACCGGCCTGCCCTCGGTCGGCGGCGCGATCGTCGGCGCTCTGCTCACTGCCGATCCGCATGCGAAGGCCATGGCGGCGCGCAAGGTCGCGCGCGACTGGCGGCTCGGGCGGCTGGACTTCGTGTTCGACGCGGCCATGCCCGATCGTCCGGCGCGTCCCGATCGCCCTGAACTACTCCCGCCCAACCAGATGCCGAAACGCGGCAAGGGCGGGTCGGAGCGGGGCCGCATCGCGCTATGGCACGCACTCGCGCACATCGAATTCGTCGCGATCGACTTGGCGCTCGATATTGCAGGCCGGTTTGGCGCGGAGATGGGACGGGAGTTCGTGTCGGACTTCCTCGCCGTCGCCGCGGACGAGGCGATGCACTTCGCCTTGCTCGACCGGCACCTCGTCTCGCTCGGCAGCGGATACGGGGCGCTGCCCGCGCATGACGGCCTGTGGGAAGCGGCCGAGGAGACCGCGCACGATGTCGCCGCGCGGCTCGCCATAGTGCCGATGGTACTGGAAGCGCGTGGGCTCGACGTGACGCCGGCGACGATCGTGCGCGCACGCACGCAAGGCGATGAAAGCGGCGCGCGCATCCTCGAACGAATCCTTGACGATGAAATTCGCCACGTCGCGGTGGGCGCCAAGCACTTTAACGTCTGCGCGCGAATCCGCCGCGAAGACGCCGAAAACCTATGGATTTCGCTGGTGCGCAGGCATTTTCGCGGGGGTCTGAAGCCTCCGTTCAACGACTCAGCGCGTGTTGCAGCCGGTTTATCGCTCAGTGCCTGCGGTGCACTTGCTTGTTAAACATTTGCCCGGTTAACCCACAATCCACGAGACGGCGGGGGGTTCCGACCATCTCAAAATAATGTTCGCGCAGGCCGCTTCGGCGATCTGCACGTGGGTTCGCAGCGGTGCCGGGGGGCGCCGCGAAACAAAGGACGGGTATTTTGGTCGCAAGCCTTATCCAGCGCCGGGTCGTAGCTGCACTCGCGGCATTCGGTGCGTTCTTCTCGATGGGCACCGCGCCTGCTTTCGCCAACGCCAGCGCCGCTTCGGCCGACATCGCCGCTCCGGTGCGCGATGCCAAGGCTTCGGGCATCTCGGGCCCGGACGAGCAGTTCAAGCAGCTCTTCTCGACCTGGCAATCGCTCGACAACGGCGGTCCGGTCACCAGCGTTTCCACTCCGGTCGCGCCGACCATGGGCGTGTCGATCCCGTCGCGGGCCCCGCTCGCCGCTTCGACCACCACCAGCAGCTACGGCATGCGCGAACACCCGGTGCTCGGCGGCATGAAGGCGCACAAGGGCATTGACCTCGCCGCGCCGACCGGCACCCCGGTCTATGCGACCGCCGACGGCACCGTCGAGCGCGCCGACTGGTTCTCGAGCTACGGCCTCTACGTCGCAATCGAGCACGGCAGCGACCTCGAAACCCGCTACGCTCACATGAGCCGCCTGGCAGTTGCCGCCGGCCAGCACGTCCGCAAGGGCGAGATCATCGGCTACGTCGGCACCACCGGCCGTTCGACCGGCCCGCACCTGCATTACGAAGTCCGCGTCGGCGGCGAAGCGGTCAACCCGATCCCGTACATGGCTGAAACTCGCGCCAGCGGCGGAGCGGTGCTCGCGGCCAAGTAATTCGAAGCGACATAGGCCTGCCACGGCAGGCTCCGACACTCAGGGAGAGGGTGCTCGGATAAGGGCGATCGGTGACAAACCGGTCGCCCTTTTCGCTTGCCCGGTTGCGATACGAAACTAGTCTCCCCAGCCGGGAGAAGAGAATGCATCCGACGACTCACGCGAATACCCGGCCCGACCATCCGGCGATCATCATGGCGGCCAGCGGACAGACGGTCACCTTCGGCGAGATGGAAGACGCCGCCAACCGCGTGGCGCAACTGTTCCGCGCACATGGCATCGGCCCCGGCGACACCGTGGGCCTGTGGCTGGAGAACCGGGTCGAATACCTCGAGATCGCGTGGGGCAACCAGCGCGCGGGCACCGTGCTGGTGCCGATCTCGACCCACCTTACCGCTGATGAGGTGGCCTACATCCTGCAGGACAGCGGCGCGAAGCTGCTGATCAGCTCGTCCTATTTTACGCCTCGTCTGGAAGAACTGAAGGCGCTTGCCCCCGAGGTCGAGCAACTGGTGTTCGAAGGCACGCCCGATGCGTCTGCGGCGATCGCGGCGATGCCGGCCGCGCCGCTCGCCGACCAGAGCGTGGGCCTGGCGATGCTCTACAGCTCGGGCACCACCGGGCGTCCTAAGGGCATCAAGCCCGCGACCCCGCCCGATCCCGATCATATGGCGGTCTCGCCGCTGCTGATGCTCGCCGCGCACGCGTTCGGCTGGCCGACCGACGGCAGCGTCGTCTACCTCTCGCCCGGCCCGCTCTACCATGCCGCGCCGTTTCGCTGGACGATGACCGCGCACGCGCTTGGTGGCACGGTCGTGATTATGGAAAAGTTCGACGCCGAGGCGGCGCTGCAGGCGATCGAGAAGTACAAGGTCACCGACAGCCAGTGGGTGCCGACGCACTTCGTCCGCATGCTCAAGCTTCCGGAGGATGCGCGGAGCCGCTACGATCTCTCGACCCATAAGCGCGCGATCCACGCGGCAGCGCCGTGCCCGGTCGACGTCAAGCATGCGATGATCGACTGGTGGGGGCCGATCCTGCTCGAATACTATGCGGGCTCGGAAGGCAACGGCATGACCTTTGCGACCTCGCAGCAGTGGCTCGATCACCCCGGATCGGTCGGCAAGCCGATCATGGGCACGCCGCACATCTGCGATGCCGACGGCAACGAAGTGCCGCTGGGCGAAGAGGGCGTGGTATTCTTCGATAACGAGACCCAGTTCGCCTACCACAACGACCCCGAAAAGACCGCAGAGGCGACGCACGCCCGGGGTTGGACCACGCTGGGCGACATCGGCAAGCTGGACGAGGACGGCTTCCTTTACCTGACCGACCGGCGCAGCAACATGATCATTTCGGGCGGGGTCAACATCTACCCGCAGGAGGTCGAGAACCTCCTCATCACCCATCCCAAGGTGACCGACGCCGCGGTGATCGGCGCGCCCGATCCCGACATGGGCGAACGCGTGGTCGCGGTGGTCCAGCCGGCCGACATGGGCGCCGCGGGCGAGAGCCTGAAGGCCGAGCTGCTCGACTACCTCGGCACCAAGCTCGCCCGTCTGAAGCTGCCGCGCGAGATCGACTTCCGGGCCGAGCTTCCGCGCGAGGCGAACGGCAAGCTCTACAAGCGCAAGCTCAAGGACGAGTACCGCCAGCGCGCGACCGAGGAGGCATAAAGCATGGCCACTCTAGCCAAAGAGAACGTCGCCCCGGCCGACATTGCCTGGGAGGTGATCGACCCCAAGGCCTACGCCGAGTGGGACCACCTGCTCGACACCTTCGACTGGCTGCGCGAACACATGCCGGTCGCGCGGATCGAGCGGCCCGAGGCGCTGCATCCGCCATTCTGGCTAGTGACCCGCTACGACGACGTGATGCGCATCTCGAAGGACAACGCGACCTTCCTCAACAACCCGCGCACGGTGGTGTTCAGCACTAACGACGGGATCGAGTTCGCCAAGGCGTACTCGGGCGGGACGGAGCACATGGTGGCGAGCCTCGTCACCTTCGACGCGCCGATCCACATGAAGTACCGCAAGCTGACCCAGGAATGGTTCATGCCCAAGAACCTGCGCACGATCGAGGGTGAGGTGCGCGGGATCGCCAAGGCCGCGGTCGACCGGCTGCTGGCGGCGGCGGGAGAAAACGGCGGGGTCGTCGACTTCAGCAAGGCCGTCGCGGCGCCTTACCCGCTACACGTGGTCATGCAGATCCTCGGCGTGCCCGAGAAAGACGAGCAGCGCATGCTCATGCTCACCCAGCAGATGTTCGGCGGGCAGGACGAGGACTTGAACCAGTCGGGGATGAAAGACCTGCCGCCCGAAGTGGTGCTGCAGATCGTCGCCGGGGCGGTGAAGGACTTCGAGGCCTACTTCGCCAAGCTGACCGCCGAGAAGCGGGCCAATCCGACCGGCGATGTCGCCAGCACGATCGCCAACGCCACCGTCGACGGCGAGCCTCTCAATGACCGCGACATGATGGGCTACTACATCATCGTCGCCGCCGCCGGGCATGACACCACCAGCGCCTCGACCGCCGGGGCGATGCTGGCGCTGGCGCAGGATCCCGAGCAATGGGCTCGGGTCAAGGCCGACCGCTCGCTGCTCGCCGGGATCGTCGAGGAAGCGATCCGCTGGACCAGCCCGGTGCAACACTTCATGCGCACCGCGGCCGAGGATACCGAAGTGGGCGGGCAGAAGATCGCCAAGGGCGACTGGCTGATGATCAACTACGTCGCCGCCAATCATGATCCGGCGCAGTTCGATAACCCGCGCAAGTTCGATGCGGCGCGGAGTCCGAATCGCCACCTCGCGTTCGGCGCGGGCGCGCACCAGTGCCTCGGCCTCCACCTCGCCAGGCTGGAGATGCGCATCCTGTTCGAGGAACTGCTCGACCGAATCGATGCGGTCGAACTGGCGGGCGAAGCCAAGCGCTCGAACTCGACTTTCGTCGGCGGGCTCAAGACGCTGCCGCTCAGGATCACACCGGGCTAAGCAGCGCGAAAATCACCCGCGGAGGGACCGAATCCGCTACCGCGCGATAGTTGCCTCTGCTACCAATTGGCCATGCAACAGGGAAGGATGACCGGCCGCCCGGTACGGACCGCGGCCCGTCGATGACTATTCTCGAAGTCTACAACGCGCCGTTCGCGATCGCGCTTGTGATCATGGCCATCCTGGCGTTGGTTCAGGTCTTGGGCCTGGCCGACCTGTTCGGCGAGGGGCATCCCCATTTCGACATTCATTCGGGCGATACGCCGAACCTCGCCGATGGGCTTGTCAGCCTGTTCGGGCTCGGCCGGGTGCCGCTGACGATCTGGCTCGCGCTGTTCCTCGGCCTGTTCGCCGGAGTCGGCGTCGGCACGCAGGAACTGGCGATCGCACTCACCGGCCATCCGCTCGACCGTTGGCTCGCCGCGCTCATCGCGGGCGTGGCGACGGTGCCGCTGACCGGCGCAATCGTCCGGCCGCTCAGCCATATCCTGCCGCATGACGAGACCAGCGCGGTCGAGATCGACTCGCTGGTCGGCCGCCGAGCGCACATCACCGAAGGCACCGCGCGCGCCGGCTATCCGGCACGCGCACAAGTGCGAGACCGCTTCGGGCACCCGCACCACCTGATGGTCGAGCCGCACGAGCCGGACGCCGCGCTGATCGCCGGCGAGGAGATCCTCCTCGTCCGCCGCGAGGGCAACACATTCTATGCGACCGCGCTGGCCGAGCGCCTGCTGTCGCCGAACTGATTTCAAAGGGGCAGTTTTTCCATGCAGCAGCTTATCGATCTGGCGATCCCGGTTGGGGCCGTCGTCCTCGTCGTCCTCATCATCCTGGTCACCCTGACCCGGCTCTATCGCCGCGCCAGCAAGGAAACCGCCTTCGTCCGCACAGGCATGGGCGGGGAAAAGGTCGTGATGAACGGCGGCGCGCTGGTGCTGCCGGTGTTCAACGAGACGATGCCGGTCAACATGAACACGCTGGTGCTCGCGGTCGTGCGTCGCGACACCGAGGCGCTGATCACGCTCGACCGCCTGCGGATCGACGTGAAGGCGGAGTTCTACGTCCGCGTTCGGCCCGACGCGGGATCGATCGCGATGGCCGCACAGACGCTCGGCCAGCGGACGATGCAGCCAGAGCTGCTCAAGGACCTGGTCGAGGGCAAGTTCGTCGATGCGCTGCGCTCGGTCGCGGCGGGCATGACGATGAACGAGCTGCACGAGCAGCGGGCGGACTTCGTGCAGAAGGTGCAGCAGGTCTCCTCGAGCGATCTGGCGATGAACGGGCTGGAGCTGGAATCGGTCTCGCTGACCGGGCTCGACCAGACCAGCATCGAGCACTTCAACGCCAACAACGCTTTCGACGCCGAAGGCCTGACCAAGCTGACCGAGCAAATCGAGGCGCGCAAGAAGCTGCGCAACGACATCGAGCAGGACACCCGCGTCCAGATCGAGAGCAAGAACCTCGAAGCCGACCAGCGCAGCTTCCAGATCAAGCGGGACCAGGAATACGCGCGCCTGGAGCAGGAGCGTGAGGTCGAGGTGCGTCGCGCCGCGCAGGCGGCCGAGATCGCCGGCGAGCAGGCCGCCCGCAACCGCGAGGCGGAAGCCGCGCGGATCGAGGCCAAGAAGCAGGTCGACGCCCAGCAGATCGAGGCCGACCGACTGGTCGAGGAAGCGCGGATCGACCAGCAGCGCGCGCTCGAGATCGCCCGGCAGGAGCAGCAGATCGCGGTCCAGAACAAGAGCCGCGAGGAAAGCCAGGCCAAGGCCGAGGCCGATGCCGCGCGCGCCAAGGCCGTGGCGGCCGAAGAGCAGGTCGTCACCAGCCGCGAGAGCGAAGTGGCCGAGCGTCTCAAGAAGATCGAACTGATCGAGGCCAGCAAACTGGCCGAGCGCGATGCGATCAAAATCAAGGTCGACGCCGAAGCCGAAAAGGACGCCGCGTCCAATCGCGCGGAAGCCGTTCGGCGCGAGGCCGAGGGTGCTGCGGAAGCCGAAAAACTGCGTGCCGAGGCGGCCCGAGTGCGCTTCGAAGTCGAGGCGGCGGGCCAGCGCGCGGTCAACGAGGCGGCCAACCTGCTGTCGATGGATCAGATCAGCCTGCAGACCAAGCTGGCCTTGCTCAAGGTCCTGCCCGAACTGGTCCGCGAGAGCGCCAAGCCGCTCGAGGCGATCGAATCGATCAGGATCGTCCAGGTCGATGGCCTGACGCAGAAGGGCGGCGGTGCGGCCAGTGCAGGTGTCGGCGGCGGCTCAGGCAATCTTGCGAGCGACGCGGTCGCCGCAGCACTCAGCTACCGGGCGCAGGCGCCAGTGATCGACGGGCTGATGAAGGAACTAGGCCTCGACGGCAGCTCGCTGCAGGGCCTGGTCAACGGCCCGGCGGCAGAGACGGCGGGGGTCGAGCCGCTCGGCGAGCGAGCCCCGGCGAGCGCCGAAACGCTGGTCGCCGATCAGCGCGATGCGCCGCGGTCCCATAACGGCAAGGGCAAAGCGGAAGAGGCGGCTCCGGCGGAGTAATCCGGACATCGAGGGACCGCGCGACCTATAAAAAGGCAAGTCCGGCACGAAGCGCCGCGCAATGCATTTTTAGGCTCATGCAATCGGGGGCTCCTGCGCGCGACGCCGCGCGATCGATAGTTCGTGCCGGGCTGACGGCCGGATGAACCAGGAGCAGCTGGTTTCGGTCGGCCTGATCGGCCTCGCGATGGTCCTCTTCGTGTGGGGCCGCTTCCGCTATGACTTGGTCTCGCTGATGGTCCTGCTGGCGGCCGTCCTGATCGGCGACGTCAAGCCGGAGGATGCGTTCGAGGGGTTCACCAGCGACGTCGTGATCGTGATCGCTTCCGCTCTCGTGGTGAGCGCGGCGATCAGCCGGTCGGGCGTGGTTGAACCTCTTGTGCGCCCACTTGCGGCCCGCTTCACGCGGCCGGCGAGCCAGGTCCCGGTGCTCGCCGGGGCCACCGCGCTGTTCGCGATGGTGACCAAGAACGTCGGCGCCCTCGCCACGCTGATGCCGGTCGCGATCCGGCTTGGGCGGGGCAAGGACAGCTCTCCGTCGGCGCTGCTGATGCCGATGGCGTTCATGTCGCTCCTCGGCGGGCTGGTCACGCTGGTCGGCACCTCGACCAACATCATCGTCAGCGAAGTGCGCCAGCAGACAATGGGCGAGCCGTTCCGAATGTTCGATTTCGCGCCGGTCGGCCTGGGGCTTACCGCGCTCGGCCTGCTGGTGGTGAGCGTGGGCTGGCGGCTGATCCCCAAGGACCGCCACCCGCGCGTCGACATGGCCGAGATCACCGCCGAGACGCTTTACATGAGCGAGGCGCGGGTGCCGGACGAACTGCCCGAGGGCCTCGCCACCGTTGCCGACCTCGCGCTGGCAACCCGCGGCGTAAGGTTGGTGTCGCTGATCGCACCCGACGGCAAGCAGCGCACGCCGCTGCCCGACGCGCGGCTGGAGCCGGGCACGCAGCTGGTGCTGGAAGGCGCGGAACAGGCGCTGGGGAGCTTCTTCGCCGACACCCCGCTCGATCACGTGCGCGAAGACGAGGTGGTCGAGCGCGAGGATGTCGCCGAACCCTTGCGCGGGGTCGAAGTGGTGGTCGAGGCGCACTCGCGCGCCTGCGGCCGCAGCGCGCGCACGCTGTTCCTGCAGCAGATCTACGGCATCAAGCTGCTGGCTATCGCGCGCGCCGGCGAGCGGATCCGCGAGCAACTGTCCGAAGTGAAGCTCAAGGCCGGCGACCTGCTGCTGATCCAGGCCAGCGAGCATGTGCTGGCACCGGCGCTGCAGGACCTCGGCCTGCTGCCGCTCGCCGAGCGTTCGGTGACCATCGGCGACGCGCGCAAGCGCTATCTTCCCGCCGCGATCCTGATCGGTGCGATCGTGCTGGTGGCGATGCAGGTGCTGACCGTCGCGGTGGGATTCTTCACCGCGGCAGTGCTGATGGTCGCGACCCGCTCACTGACTATGCGCGAAGCCTACGCCTCGCTCGAGCCGGAAGTGCTGGTGCTGATCGGCGCGCTCACGCCCTTGAGCCACGCGGTGCAAGCAAACGGCGGTACGGCAGTCATCGGCCAGGCGCTCGCTGGCATGCTGGACGGTTTGGCACCGATGCTGATCGTTGGCGGCATGATGCTCGCGGCGATGGTCACCGCGCCGTTCCTGCACAATGCGCCGACAGTATTGGTGCTTGCCCCGATCGGAGTGACGCTGGCCCAGCGGCTCGGGCTATCGGCGGACGCGGTGTTGATGGCGGTCGCAACGGGCGCCGGCAGCGATTTCCTCACCCCCATCGGGCACCAGTGCAACACGCTCGTGCGCGGACCCGGCGGCTACCGGTTCGGCGACTACTGGCGGCTCGGCCTGCCGCTATCGCTGATGGTCCTGATCGCCGGCACCCCGCTGATCGCCTGGGTGTGGGGCCTGCAGGCGAACTAAAACGGGAAAAACACCGGAATCGCGATGCACGCGGCCGCCCAGGTAATGAGGTCGAGCGGGAGGCCGACCCGCACGAAATCCATGTACCGGTACTTCCCCAGCTGGAACACCAGCGCATTGGTCTGGTAGCCGAATGGGGTGGCGAACGCCGCGCTGGCGGCGATCATCACCGCGGCGACGAACGGCTTGGGACTGACCGCGAGCCCCTCCGCGAGGCTGACCGCGACCGGGGTCAGCAGCACCGCGACCGTCGCGTTGGACAGCAGTTCGGTCAGCACCAGCGCCGCGCCATAGAACAGCACCAGCGCCACCAGCGGGCCGAGCGGGCCGATCGCGCCCACCAGCCGCTCGGTCGCGGCATTGGCGAGGCCGGTTTCCTCCATCGCGACCCCGATCACCACCATCCCGGCGATCAGCATGAGAATTTCGGGGCGCAGCCCGCGGTAGGCTTCGTCAGCGTCGATCACCCGAATAAGGATCAACAGCACCGCGCCGCTGAAGGCCGTGGCAGCGATCGGAGCGACGCCGAGCGTTGCCGCTGTCACGGCCGCAATGAACACGCTCAGCGAGGCAAGCGCCTTCCACGGGTGAAAGCGGTGCTCGGGCGCGAACACCGCGGCATTGCCTATGGCTCCGGAGCGGACCGCCGGAACGGGGTGCAGGGTGTCGCCCTCACCGTCCACAGCTGGCTGCGGATCGAAGCGGATCAACCGTCCTGACGCAAAGAACAGGAATGCCGCACCGCTGAGCGCCACCGCCAGCCCGACCGGGGCGATTTCGAACATCGTGAAGCTGGCTGTGCCGCTGGCGCGCGCCATGTCGTTGACTAGCAGGTTGGTCGAGGTACCGATCAAGGTGCAACAGCCGCCAAGAACGGTGAGATAGGACAGCGGCATCAGGTAGCGCCGGGGATCGAGGCCGACGCTGGTCGACACATCGCGGATGACCGGTGCAGCCAGCACCACGATGGGCGTGTTGTTGAGAAAGGCCGAGACGGCACCGCACAGGCTCATCACCACCCAGATGCCCGTCGCGCCGGCCCTTCGCGCGAGCCACACCCCGCCGCGGATCGCGAGGTCGAGCAGACCCGACCGCTCCATTGCGTAGGCGATCACGAACAGCGCGGCGAGCGCGATGATCGCCGGCGAGGCGAACGCGACCTCCACCTGCGAGGGTTTCACCGCGCCGCTCATCAGCAGCACCGCCGCGCCGGTCAGCGCAACCACGTCGGCGCGAAAGCGGTCGAGGATCAGCGCGCCGACCACGCCGACCAGCACCGCAAGCGTGATCGCCTGGTGCCCGGTCAGGCCAATGGCTTCGACGAATGCGGGAGTGGGAATCACGGCTGGGCCAGCAGCCGCTCCGCGATCGCGCGCACTTCGGCGCCCATGTCCGGCCGCTCGAGCGCCAGCGCGAGGGTCGCCTCAACGAACCCTGTCTTGCTGCCGCAGTCGAACCGGCGGCCGGCGAAGGTGACCGCGTGGAACGGCTGCGTGCCGATCATCTTCGCCATTGCGTCGGTGAGCTGGATCTCGCCGCCCGCGCCCTTCTCCTGCGCCTCGAGCGTGCGCATGACCTCGGGCTGGAGGATGTAGCGACCCGAGAGGATCTTGTTCGACGGCGCAGCCTCGACGGCGGGCTTCTCGACCAGGCCGGTGACTTCGGTCAGCGTATCCGAGACCGCGGCGCCGGGCGCGATCACGCCGTAGCTCGACACCTCCTCACGCGGGACTTCGAGCACGCTGATGAGATTGCCGCCGACCTCCTCATAGGCCGCGACCATCTGCGCCATGCATCCCGGCGATCCGTGCATCAGCTCGTCAGGAAGGAATATCGCGAACGGCTCGTCGCCAATGATATCGCGTGCGCACCAGATTGCGTGGCCGAGCCCGAGCGGCTCCTGCTGCCGGACGTAGGCGCAGTTGCCGGGGCCGAGCCGGGTCGGGCCGAGCACCGACAGGTCCTTGCCGCGCTCCGCCATGGTCTTCTCAAGCTCGAAGGCGATGTCGAAGTGGTCCTCAATCGCGCTCTTGCCGCGGCCGGTGACGAAGATCATCTGCTCGATCCCCGCCTCGCGCGCCTCGTCGACTGCGTACTGGATCAGCGGCCGGTCGACGATCGGCAGCATCTCCTTGGGGATCGCCTTGGTCGCGGGGAGGAACCGGGTGCCGAGGCCGGCGACGGGAAACACGGCTTTGCGGATGCGTTTGCGGCTCATGTGCGGGCGATAGCAGCCGAGGGACCGTGCGCAACCTTGCGGCACGCCCGATTCGCGCTAGTGCGCGTCCATGGACAAGATCATCGTCGAGGGCGGCAAGCGCCTCCGTGGCACCATCCCGATCTCGGGCGCGAAGAACGCCGCGCTGACGCTGATTCCGTGCGCGCTCCTGACCGACGAGCCGCTGACGCTGCGCAACCTGCCGCGCCTGGCCGATATCGACGGCTTCCAGCACCTGATGAACCAGTTCGGGGTCACGACGGTGATCCAGGGCTCGCGGCCCGAGGACTTCGGCCGGGTGATGACGCTCGAGGCCACCCGCATCACCGGCACCGTCGCGCCCTACGACCTGGTGCGCAAGATGCGCGCCTCGATTCTCGTGCTCGGGCCGATGCTGGCGCGGATGGGGCAGGCCAAGGTCTCGCTCCCCGGCGGCTGCGCGATCGGCAACCGTCCGATCGACCTCCACCTGAAGGCGCTCGCCGCGTTCGGCGCGGTGATCGAGATCGCAGCCGGCTATGTCGCCGCGCACGCGCCCGATGGCGGGCTGCCCGGCGGCGAGTTCGATTTTCCCGTGGTCTCGGTCGGCGCGACCGAGAACGCGCTGATGGCGGCGGTGCTGGCGAGCGGGACCTGCCGCCTGTTCAACGCCGCGCGCGAGCCCGAGATCGTCGACTTGTGCAACTTGCTGGTGGCGATGGGCGCGCAGATCGAAGGGATCGGCACCTCGGACCTGACCATCCATGGGGTCCCGCGGCTGCACGGCGCGACCTACAAGGTGATGGCGGACCGGATCGAGGCGGGCTCCTACGCCTGCGCGGCCGCCATCACGGGCGGCGAAGTGCTGCTGCAGGGCGCCAGCTTCGAGGAAATGGCCTCGACCATCCACGCGCTGCGCAACATCGGCGTCCATGCGAAGGCCGAGGCGGGCGGCGTGCGGGTATCGGCCGATGGCAAGCTCCAGGCCGTCAATCTGACGACCGCGCCCTATCCGGGGCTCGCGACCGACATGCAGGCGCAGCTCATGGCGCTGCTGACCGTCGCCGAGGGCACCAGCGTGCTCAACGAGACGATTTTCGAGAACCGCTACATGCACGTGCCCGAATTGAACCGCATGGGCGCGCATATCGAGACCAGCGGGCGCACCGCGATCGTCCACGGGGTCGGCAAGCTGACCGGCGCCGAAGTCATGGCGACCGACCTGCGCGCCTCAATGAGCCTGGTAATCGCTGGCCTCGCCGCCGAAGGACAGACCGAAGTGCGCCGGCTCTATCACCTCGACCGGGGTTACGAGCGGCTCGAAGAGAAGCTCGCGCTGGTCGGCGCGCAGGTCGAGCGGGTGGGCGACGAATAGAGTCGTTTTCGCGGGATACGACTCCGCCCTTGCCGCGTTAACCGCAGCAAGAAGGAGGCACCTATGGCTCTGCTCAAACTCGCCGCGCTCGGTACGCTCGGCTACGTCGGTTACCAGTACTACCAGAAGAATTTCGCCGGCCACCAGGCCGCCCCCGCCTTTGCCGGCGGCCAGCCCTCGAATCGCCACACTGCCGTGCGAGACGCTGGGCCTGACGCGATGCGTGACGATACGGCAAAAGATTGGGACAAAGCCGATCAGGCCAGCGACGAGAGCTTCCCCGCCAGCGATCCCCCGGCGACCTATTAAAGGAGCAACGGGACTGGATCGCCTCTGACGGGGCGAAGAGGCGGGCGGGACTTCGGTTCCGCCCGTCTTTCTATGTTCGATTGGCGACCAGCCACAATCGCACCGCTCCGGCGAGCCCGCATGGGTTGGCTGCGGCGATCCGCTCCTCGTCGATCCGCGCGACGAGCGTGTTGACGGGCACCTCTTCGCGCACCGCCGCCTCGCGCAACATGTCCCAGAACAGCGGCTCGAGGCTGATCGAGGTCTTGTGGCCGGCGATCTCGACCGAGCGCTTGACCGGCGGGTGATACGGGGCGGGCATCGGCCATCCCTAGCCCATGGCGGCCAACCTGTCGCTCCCCGAACCGGGCGATACAGGCGAGCGAAAGGCCCGAAATGCTAGCCTGCGCAGCATGGAAGGGTCGTCCATCAACCCGCCGGCGAGCCGGCGCGGGTTCCTTGCCGGTGCCGGACTGTTCGCTGCGGGGGCTGCCATGCCGCTCGCGACGAGCAGCCTGCCGCGGCTGGCATTGCCCGCCACGCCGCCTCCGGTCCCGGCGCAAGTGCTCGCGCCCGATCTATCGAAGCCGCGCCTGTTCCCGCGCGCGATGGCGGTGCTCGACGCGCACGCCGGCCGCATTCCGCTGCGCGACCACATCGGCATCGTCGATTTCTCGCAACCCTCCCGCGAACCGCGCCTGCACCTGGTCGATCTGAGGAGTGGCCAGGTCGAATCGCACCTCGTCGCCCACGGCAGCGGTTCGGACCCCGAGCGCAGCGGATGGCTGCAGACATTTTCCAACCAGCCCGATTCCAACGCCTCCTCGCGCGGCGCCTTCGTTACTGGCGAGGGCTATGTCGGCAAGCACGGCCGCTCGCGGCGGCTGATCGGACTCGACCCTGACAACAACCTCGCCGAACCGCGCGGGATTGTGGTTCATGCGGCTGGCTACGTCAGTGAGGCGATGGCCAGCGCGCAGGGACTGATCGGGCGCAGCCAGGGGTGCTTCGCGGTGAGCGAGGATGTGATCGGTGACGTGCTCGAGAAGCTTGGGCCGGGGCGGTTGATCTTCGCCTGGAAGTGAGCGGGTAGGCGTGGTGGCTGGGCGACGGCAAAGCCGCCGCCGTGACGTCGAACGGGGTTGTCGGCTTGAGAGCCGCCAACCTGCCGGCCGAGCCGGGCGGTGCTCGGCATGGCCTCGCACCGGCGCCTAGCTTGCCGTTCTGGCGAACGGCCGCGCTATTCGCCTCCGCCCGTCAATACATATGCTGCCCGCCGTTGATGCTCATCGTCGAGCCGGTCACGAACCCGCCTTCGTCGCTCGTCAAAAACACCACCCCGCGCGCGATTTCGTCGGCCTGGCCGAGGCGTCCGACCGGGATCTTGGCGACGATCTTCTCCAGCACCGGCGCGGGCACTGCGGCGACCATGTCGGTGTCGATATAGCCCGGCGCGATGGCGTTGACGGTGACGCCCTTCTTGGCCCCCTCCTGCGCCAGCGCTTTAGTAAAGCCGTGGATGCCGCTCTTGGCGGCGGCGTAGTTGACCTGGCCGTATTGCCCCGCCTGCCCGTTGATCGAGCCGATGTTGACGATCCGGCCCCAGCCTCGCTCAACCATGCCGGGGAAGCACGCCTTGGCCATGTTGAAGCAGCCGCCAAGGTTGATGCGCATGACATCGTGCCAGTCGTCGTAGCTCATCCGCGCGAGCGTGCCGTCGCGGGTGATGCCGGCGTTGTTGACCACGATGTCGACCGGGCCGACTTCCTCGGTCACGCGCGCGCAGCCGTCGATGCAAGCCTGGTGATCGCCCACGTCCCACTTGAACACCGGGATGCCGTTTTGGTCGGCAAAGCGCTTCGCCGCGTCGTCGTTGCCGCCGTAGTTGGCGACGACCGTGCGCCCTTGCGCCTTCAACGCCAGGCTGATCGCCTCGCCGATGCCACGGGTACCCCCGGTGACGATTGCCACGCGTGCCATGCCAGCTCCTCTGTTTGTTTTTTGTAAGGCTTGACTAGGCGAAGCGGGCGGGCGCGCAAACAAAAACCCCGCCGGAGCGGGGTCGTTTGCGGCAGTGCCGTAACGTCAGAAGCGGAATTGAGTCCCGACGTATACCGCCTGATCGTCGCGCACCGAATCGGTCAGCGGGGTCAGCCGGTCGCGGTCCTGGCTGAGGCGCACCCCGGCGGTAACATTGAGGCTGCGCGACAGGCGATAGCCCGCGCCCAGGTCGACCGACTGCTCGCCTTCGCCTTCCAGCGTGCGCGGGCTGCGGCCGGCGCGGGTCTCCGATTCGAGCGCGATACGCGGCTGCAGCCGGCTCGGCGTGTCCTTCACCCCTTCGCTGGGCCGGAACGTCGCGAGGTCGGGCATCTCGATCTTGCGCAGGCCCAGCGAGGGAGCCGCGGGCTTGGCGAAGCTCTGGTAGCCGCGCGAGATGCCGAGGTTGTAGCGGGTGGGCGCGATAGTCGCGAGGGTCGGTCCCACGCCCGGCTCGGCTTTGGTAGCGGCGATCGCGCTGCGCACCGAGATGGCGCGCGCCGCTTCGGGATCGACGCGGATCGCCACGGTCACCGTGCGATCCTTGCTGAGCGGGGTGCCCGCTGGGGTGAAGCGCATGGTCTGCCCGCGGGCGGCGATGCGCGCCGCGACCTGCTGGGCAAGCGCCGGATCGACGTAAGGGGTGGCGGGAGTGACGCCGGGAGCGTGGGGCAGCGGAGTGGCGATCGCCGTGACCGCGAGACCGGCGGTCGGAACGCCGCCCAGCACGAGCGCGACGGCGATCAGCGCGGGCGCTGCACGCTCCCGCACCTTCCATTTCGCGATCGTATTACCCGCGCTCGTCACCCTGCGCACTCCCTTATGAGGCGTATTCGCGCGCGAATAGAGCCCCGTTCCCCTGAACGCTCGCTGAGCGATCCGGTTTCGTCTGCAACCGACTCACTCGCAAACTTGTACGAACGCGCCAACGGTATGCCCCGCGGACGGACTTGGCTAGCTTTTCCACAGATCGTGGCACAGACCGGCACAGACTGTTGCGCGCGCTCCACATTTGCCCGCGGGCCAAGGATTAAGCGGGGGTTCACGGCCCGGCGGCAGTGAAGGCCCAGCGGGATGCTTGCCCGCGGCCCTTGCGCACACTAGAGGCGCTGTTCGACACTTTTGAGGACGTTGCCCCGAGCATGACCGCCACTTCGCGCTACTTTCGCCTGACCCGCGTTCTCATCGTGACCGCCGCGCTCGGCGCGCTGGCCGCTTGCGGCGGCAACAAGGAGCGGCCCAAGGCCGATCTCGCCGCCAGCCAGGTGACCACCATCGGCGTCAACGCCTACCTCTGGCGCGCCGCGCTGGAGACCGTCAGCTTTGCACCGCTACTGCAGTCTGACAGCAATGGCGGGGTGATCGTGACCGACTGGTACGCCAACCCAAAGAACCCGGGCGAGCGGGTCAAGCTCACCGTCTCGATCCTCGACCAGGACCTGCGCGCCGATGCGGTGCGGGTGGCCGCGAGCCGCCAGGTTTCGCAAGGCGGTCAGTGGGTCGATGCGCCCGTCCAGGCCGCCACCGTGCAGCGGCTCGAGGACATCATCCTTACCAAGGCGCGCGAGCTTCGCCGCCAGGCGATCGCAGGCTGATCTAACCCCGGAGTAAATTCGATGTCAGATCAGCGCTTCGATCCGTCGGTGGCGGATGGGCGCTGGCAGCGCGCCTGGGACGAGGCGGGCACCTTCCGCGCCGATAGCGCCAGCAACAAGCCCAAGAGCTACGTGCTTGAGATGTTCCCCTATCCCTCGGGGCGCATCCACGTCGGCCACGTGCGCAACTACACGATGGGTGACGTGCTCGCGCGCTACAAGCGGATGACCGGGCACGAGGTCCTGCACCCGATGGGCTGGGACGCGTTCGGCATGCCGGCCGAGAACGCGGCGATGGAAAAGGGCGTCCACCCCGGCGGTTGGACCCGCGCCAACATCGCGCACATGAAATCGCAGTTGAAGCGCCTCGGCTTCGCGCTCGACTGGAGCCGCGAGCTGGCGACCTGCGAGCCCGAATATTACGGTCACGAGCAGGCGCTGTTCCTCAAGCTTTACGAAGCGGGCCTGGTCTATCGCAAGGAGAGCGAGGTCAACTGGGACCCGGTCGACATGACCGTGCTCGCCAACGAGCAGGTGATCGACGGCAAGGGCTGGCGCTCGGGCGCGGTGGTCGAGCGGTGCAAGCTGAGCCAGTGGTTCCTCAAGATCACCCAGTTCGCCGAGGAGCTGCTCGACGGGCTGGGCACGCTCGATCAGTGGCCCGACAAGGTGCGGCTGATGCAGGAGAACTGGATCGGCAAGAGCCGCGGCCTGCAGTTCGCCTTCGACCTCTCCAACGGCGAGCGGCTGGAGGTCTACACCACCCGGCCCGACACGATCTTCGGTGCGACATTCGTGGCAGTCGCGCCCGACCATCCGATCGCGCAACAGGTCGCGGCGATGAACTGCGATGCGGCCAAGTTCATCGAGCAGGTCAAGCGCGGCGGCACCACCGCCGCCGAGCTGGAGACTGCCGAGAAGCTCGGCTTCGACACCGGCATCGGCGCACGGCATCCGTTCACCGGCGATTACCTGCCGGTGTTCATCGCCAACTTCGTGCTGATGGACTACGGCACCGGCGCGATCATGGCGGTACCAGGCCACGACCAGCGCGACTTCGAAATCGCGACCAAGTACGGACTGCCGATCCCGCGCGTGGTCGCGGCAAGCGCCGACGAGGCGGACAAGCCGTTCGCTGGTGAGGCCGAGTCTGGCGAGGGCGTTTTGGTCAATTCGGACTTCCTCGACGGGATGAGCGTCGAGGACGCCAAGCGCGAGGTGATCGCGCGGATCGAGGCCGAGGGGCGCGGCAAGGGCCAGACCGTCTGGCGCCTGCGCGACTGGGGTGTCTCCCGCCAGCGTTATTGGGGCACGCCGATCCCGTTCATCCACTGCGCGAAGTGCGGCATCGTCCCGGTGCCCAAGGACCAATTGCCAGTCGTGCTGCCGGAGGATGTCGACTTCCAGACGCCGGGCAATCCGCTTGAACGGCATCCGACCTGGAAGCATACCACCTGCCCCTCGTGCGGCGCTGAGGCGAACCGCGAGACCGACACGCTCGACACCTTCGTCGATAGCTCGTGGTACTTCCTGCGCTTCGCAAGCCAGCCGGCGGACAGGCCGTTCGATCCGGCCGAGGTGGCGCAGTGGCTGCCGGTCGAGCAGTATATCGGCGGCATCGAGCACGCGATCCTGCACCTGCTCTACGCCCGCTTCTGGACCCGCGCGCTCAATCACCTCGGCATGATCGACTTCGCCGAGCCGTTCGCCTCGCTGTTCACCCAAGGCATGGTGACTCACGAGACCTACAGCCGTGAAGAGGGTGGGCGCGAGGTGTGGTTCGGGCCCGAGGAAGTGACCCGC
Source organism: Tsuneonella rigui (assembly GCF_003958625.1). GTDB lineage: Bacteria > Pseudomonadota > Alphaproteobacteria > Sphingomonadales > Sphingomonadaceae > Tsuneonella > Tsuneonella rigui. The sequence continues at coordinate 92,566 of NZ_RSEL01000015.1, forward strand.
GGTAAGGACAGCGCGACGCTGATAGCCGACGGGGCACCGGTGACGATCGGCAAGGTCGTCAAGATGTCGAAGTCGAAGAAGAACGTCGTCGACCCCGACGCGATGGTCGACCGCTACGGCGCCGACGCGGTGCGCTGGTTCATGCTGTCGGACTCGCCGCCGGAGCGCGACTTGCCGTGGTCGGAAGCCGGTATCGAGGGCTGTGGGCGCTTCGTCCAGCGCCTGTGGCGGCTGTTTGGCACTGTTCAGCCGGGTGTTTCGGGCGCCGATCAAGCGCTCGATCGCAAGGTCGCGCAGACGGTCGTCGGTGCGGCGGCGGACATCGAGGCGCTGTCGTTCAACAAGGCCGTCGCGCGCATCTACGAGTTGACCTCGGCAGTCGAGAAGACCGCCCCCTCGGCCAGCCGCAACGCCGCGATCCGCACCCTCGTGCTGCTCGCCGCACCGATGATGCCGCACCTCGCCGAGGAAGCCTGGACGCAGGTTGGCGGGGAAGGCTTCGTCGCCGATGCCGCCTGGCCCGAGGTCGATCCCGCCCTGCTGGTCGAGGATGAGGTGACCATCGCGGTCCAGGTGAAGGGCAAGCTGCGCGATACGTTGACCGTCGCGAAGGGCCTCGCCCAGGCCGAGCTCGAAGCGCTTGCGCTGGCCTCCGACAAGGTCCAGCGTTCGCTCGATGGAGCTCCCGTGCGCAAGGTGATCGTGGTACCCGACCGGCTGGTCAACATCGTCGCATGATGCGCTTCGCCGCGCCTCTCGCCCTCGCGTTCGCGCTGTCGGCCTGCGGCCTGCAGCCGATGTACGCCGGCGGCGGGAACGGCGCCGTGGCGCGCGGGCTCGGCTCGATCGAAGTGCCCGCGATCGAGGGACAATCGGGCTGGCTGGTGCGCAACGCACTGGTCGACCGCCTCGGCGCGGCGAGCACCGGCACGGCGCGCTACCGGCTCGACGTCCGGCTGGATGACAAGCTCGAGGGCCTCGGCGTTCTGAGCGACGACACCATCGGCCGAGAGCGGCGCACGCTGCGGGCGCGCTATCAGCTCGTCGACCTGGCCGACGACAAGATTCTGGTCGACGCGACGGCCGGTTCCGACGCCGGGATCGACGTGGTGTCGAGCGAATACGCGACCATTGCCGCCGAGCAGACCGCGCTGGAAAACCTCGCGCGCGAGGTCGCCTCGCAGATCGCCACCCGCCTCGCGCTGACGCTGCGCGAGAAGCAATGAAGGCGACGCAGAAGGACTTTCTCGCCGCCGCCCCGCGCGCGGCGCGGCTGGCCAAAGTGTTCTTCTTCTGCGGACCCGACGAGGCCGGCGCGGCGGCCGCCTCGCAGCGCATCGCCGCCATGCTCGACGATCCCGGCGAGCGGGTCGAGCTGTCGGGCGCCGACCTTCGCCGCGACCCGGTTCTGCTTGCGGACGAGGCGCGCTCGACCTCGCTGTTCGCCGGCGCGCGCCATATCGTCGCGCGCGTCAGTGGCGACGAGGCGCACGACGCGATCGCCAACCATCTCGTTAGTATCGACGCGGGCGAAGGCGCGCCCTGTCCGGTGCTGGTGGTGGCGACTTCGGCGACCGACAAATCGCGCACTGCCAAGCTGCTCGAAAAGCGCGGCGACGCGTTGGTGGCGATGTTCTGGCCGCCCGATCTCGGCAGCGTCCGCGATGCGGTGCGCACGATGGGCGACGAGCTCGGCCTCAAGCTGTCGGGCGATATGGCCGAGCGGATGGCGCGCGCGGCCGGGCTCGACGTGCGCCTGGCGCAATCGGAAGTAACCAAGCTCGCGACTTATCTCGACGCGCAACCGTCTGCGCCGGTTGCTGGCGACCCCGAGGCGCTCGACGCGATCGGCGCGCGCACCGAGGACGATGGCTTCATGCCACTGGTCAACGCGATCCTCTCTGGCCGGACCGTTCGCTTGTCGAGTGAGCTGCACCGGATGCGAGAAATGGCGCTCAATCCGGTCGGCCTGCTCCTCGCGTTCGAGCGGCGCGTGGCGCAGCTTGCGCAGCTCAATACCAAGCTGGGTCCGCGTGACGACGCGCGCGCATTCGTGAGCTCCGAGGCGCGGGCGCGGCGGGTGTTCTTCAAGGATGAGCGCGACCTTGCCGACCAGCTCGCGATCTGGCGCGGGCCGAAGATGGCGCGGCTGGTCGCGCGCCTGGTCGAATTGCACCGGGAGCTGCTCGCCAACAGCGCCGCCGGCGAAACCTTGCTCGCGCAGGCGCTGGCTGGGCTGACACGGGCGGCGGCGCGTTGAGGTCCTAGATCTACATTAACCTTCGCTCTTTTGCGTCGCTCCGTTCTGGCATAAGAGTGCGCCGGTCGATCGCGGAGCTACCCGGATGAATGCGCCCATTGCCGCCCGCTCGCCGGCCGGCCGATCGATGCATCCCGCCACGCCGTCGCTCGAACGCCGACGGGTGCGCATCTACCTCGCGATGGTGGTGCTGGACGTTTGCCTGATCCTCGGCGGCTTCGGCCTCGTCGGGCAGACCTATCTCGATTACAATCCGATGAAGTTCGCGCTGCTGCAGGCGCAGCTGCTGTTGCCGCTCTATCTGACGCTTGCGCTCTACCAATGGGCCTATTCGATCCATGCCCTGCAGGATCGCCGCTTCGCGATCACCCGCGCGCTCGGCGCATTGGCGCTGGCGGCCGCGCTGCTGCTGTTCGTGACGTTCTACACCAAGAGCACCGCGCAATTCTCGCGCGTGGTGTTCACCGGCGGCATCACGGTCAGCGCCGGACTTATCGTGCTGAGCCGGATCTGGTTGGGGCGGCTGATCGGCCGCTCGTGGGGCGCGAGCGTGATCAACTTGCTCTACATCGACGCCGGCGGGCCACCCGTCTCGATCGAGCACGCGATCCGGCTGGACGCGCGCGAGCAGAGGATCGTGCCGGATTTCGACGATCCCGACGCGCTCGATCATGTCGGGCGGTTCCTGCTCAACATGGATCGGGTGGTCGTCAGCTGCCCGGCGGAGGAGCGCGAAGCCTGGGCTTACGTCCTGCGCGCATCGGGAGTGCGCGGCGAACTGGTCACCGATGGACTGGGGGAGCTGCAGCCGATCGGATTGTCGGTCGAGAAGGGCTGGCGCGCGTTAATCGTTTCGACCGGCCCGCTCGGCATGCGGCAACGGGTGACCAAGCGCGGGTTCGACCTCGTCCTGTCGCTCGGCGGCCTGATCGTGCTCTCGCCGCTGATGCTGGTCGTCGCGCTGCTGATCAAGCTGGAGGACGGCGGGCCGGTGTTCTTCATCCAGCGGCGGCCCGGGCGCGGCAACCGCTTTTTCGGAATGTACAAATTCCGCTCGATGAAGGTCGAGCGAACCGATCACGACGGCGCACGCTCGGCCTCGCTCGACGACGACCGGGTGACCCGCATCGGCCGCGTGATCCGCCGCACGAGCATCGACGAACTGCCGCAGCTGGTGAACGTGCTGCGCGGGGAGATGAGCATGGTCGGCCCCCGGCCGCACGCGGTCGGCAGCCAGGCTGGGGACAAGCTGTTCTGGCGGATCGACGCGACCTACTGGCATCGCCACGCCTTGAAGCCCGGGGTCACAGGCCTCGCCCAGATTCGCGGGTATCGCGGCGCGACCGACCTCGAATCCGACCTGCAGAACCGGCTCGATGCCGATCTCGAGTACATCCGCAAGTGGAGCCCCTGGGGCGATGCGCTGATCGTGCTCAAGACCCTCGGGGTGCTGGTGCACCGGCGCGCGTTCTAGACCCTAGTTGTTCTTTGGCACGTTGAACGAACCGGTGACCCGGCCGCTGCCGGTGCTGCCCACCGCTCCGGTGACCGAGGACGATCCGTTGGCGCGGCCGTCGACGCTCGACACGCCGCTCTTGAGGTCGATCACCAGCCGCCCGCCGTTGAGCGTGTCGCCGCCGCGGTTGAGGCGGACATTGCCGGCCATGGTGATCACCCGGCGGTTGAAATCGTACACCGCGACTTCGCCCGCCGCGCGCTCGTCGCCGCGGGTGACGGTGACGCCGCCGGTCGCGGTGATCCGCTGGATCTGCAAGCTCCCGGCATCGGTGTAGTTGAGCTGGGTCCGCGCCGCCTGCAGCCGCAACCCCGCCTGGGTGATGTCAACGTTGCCCGACAGCACCACGCGGTTCTGCCGGTCCTGCAGTTCGATCCGGTCGGCGCCGAAGTTGACCGGTGCGTTCGAATTGTGCCCCGCGATCGCCTGCGCGCCGGCCTGGATGCCCGCCATCGTGATCAGCGTGAGCGTGAAAGCGCCGATGCCCCAGCGGGCGGCAGTATTGGCATGACGTGTCATCAGGGCATCCTCAGCTTGCCGGGGACCATATGGAGGCGCGCGTTACCGTTGAGCGAAACCGTGCGCGTATCGAGATCGGCATGGAGCGAGTTGGCCGAGAACGTCCCCGCCGGAACCGCGCCAGACACCCCGCCGCTGCCGACGAGGGTTTTCTCGGGCAAGTCGACGCTGACCCCGGTGGCAACCATCCGGTAACCGTCGGCGGCGGTCACCCGCACGCCGTCGGGCGCGCTCACCACTTCATCGCGGATGTTGTATTGGCCGGCGGGCGCCATGACGCTCGCGGGCCCGTCCCGCAGCAGGATGCGCGCGACGAGATCCTGCATCCGCACGATGCCCTCGCGGCTCGACTTCTGGATCGCCTCACCCGCGGTGAGCGAGAACGGACGGCCTTCGGCATCGGCGCCGCGGTACATTGCGTTGTCGACCCGCAGGCGGTCGCCGATCACCGCCACCTTCGTCCGGTCGAGCAGGAAGCTGACTTCGCCGCGCGGAGACAGCGGCGAGACGATCATCAGCGCGGCGATCACCCCCACGCCCATCGGCAGCACCTTGGCCAGCAGCGACACGATCCGGTCGTGCGAACCGCCGGGCGCGGCGAAGTGCTGGCGCTGGCTGCGCAGCTCCTTGGCTTGCTGGGTTTCGATGCGGCGCTGGATCACCATGGCAGCTTAACGCGCGTGGACCTCAATCGTGGCTGAATATATCGCGGTCGGCCCAACCTGCGAGGTCGAGCCGGGCGCGGGTGGGCAAGAAATCGAAGCACGCCTGCGCGATCTCGCCGCGCCCTTCGCGCTCCAGCCGCGCGGTCAGGACTTCGCGCAGGCGGTGGAGGAAGCGCACGTCGGACGCCGCGTATTCGCGCTGCGCCTCGTTGAGATCGGGGCCGCCCCAATCGCTGAGTTGCTGCGCCTTCGAGATGTCGGCCGCGAGCAGTTCCGACACCAGGTTCTTAAGCCCGTGCCGGTCCGTATAGGTGCGCGTCAGCTTGCTGGCGATCTTGGTGCAGAACACCGGCGCGGCCATTACGCCCAGGTAGAAGTACAGCGCCGCAAGATCGAAGCGGGCGTAGTGATAGAGCTTCAGCCGGTTCGGGTCGCCGATCAGCGCCTTCAGATTGGGCGCATCGTATTTGCTGCCGGGGTTGAAGCGGACGAGATGCTCGTCGCCGTGGCCATCGGATAGCTGCACGACGCACAGCCGGTCGCGGTGGGTGATGAGGCCCATCGTCTCGGTGTCGATGGCGATCGGGCCGTCGGCGAACTGGAGGCCGGCGGGCAGGTCTTCTTCGTGGAAATGAACGGTCATTGGTTCCGCGCCTTAGGCGTATCGGGGATAGAGGGAAAGGGGCGCTGGCCGGAGCCGCAGAGGCGGCGTAGCGCGGCGGCATGGACAGCGCGGCGATCCCAGAGAGCTGGCGAGAGGCATTGGAGCCAGCGCTTCGGGAAATGCAGGCCGCCGATGCGTGGGTCGCCCGTGAAGAGGCCGCCGGAAGGGTCGTCTATCCGCCGCGCGACTGCCGGTTTCGCGCGCTCGAGCTGACCCCGCTCGAAAGCGTGCGCGTGGTGATCCTCGGGCAGGACCCCTACCACGGTGCGGGCCAGGCGATGGGGCTGTGCTTCGCGGTGCCGGACGGCGAGCGCGTGCCGCCGAGCCTCGTCAACATCTACAGGGAGCTGGCGAGCGACCTCGGCCTCGCGCCCCCCGCGCACGGCGACCTGTCGGGCTGGGCGCGGCAGGGCGTGCTGCTGCTCAACAAAAGCCTGACGGTCGAGCACGGCAAGGCGGGTAGTCATGCGGGGCGCGGATGGGAAGCGGTGACCGACGCCTGCGTGGCGGCGGTGGCGGAGCGGCCGGAGCCGTCGGTATTCATCCTGTGGGGCAGCCATGCGCAGACCAAGGCCGCGCGCATCCCCGCCCTGCAGGGCCAAAGCCGCCACCTGATCATCCGCAGCCCGCACCCCAGTCCGCTCTCGGCCTACCGGGGGTTCTTCGGCTCGCGGCCGTTCAGCCGGGCAAATGCGTTTCTGGAGGCTCATGGGCGGGGCCGGATCGAGTGGAACCTGTCACGCTGAACGGGTCGCGAAACTCTGTGACCTTTGGCTAAACCCGCTTTAGTTTCAGGATGTTCCGAGTCGATCTGAAGCGCGTGGTGTGATTTTCGCGAATCGCGAAGCCACACCCGAGTGTGGCGAAGGTGACGCGCAGTTCCATGCCGCCGATCAAGCACGAACGGCCGTCTGTAGGAAAATCCTTTCGGCGCACCCGGGTGAGCGGTAGCAGGCACGCATCGTCCTTGGGGAGCACCTTCGCATGAACCGCACCGTCGTCGCCTCGCTTGCCCTGCTGATCGCCGGCTGCACCGCCGCCGTGGCCGCACCCGACAGCGTCAGCACGCCCGCCGTCGCGCCGATGCCACAGGGACAGCGCGTACTGTTCGACATGGGACCGCCCTACTTCGCCGGGCCGCTGCCCTCCGGTGAGACGCTCGTGGGCGCGCCGCCGGCCGCCGGCACCGACGCGATGAGCCGCGACGAGCGCCTGAGCGCTGCCGGCCTTGCGCTCTATGGGACCGAGCGGTTCAAGCTCGCGGCACGCGACGCGGACCTCGGCCCCGGCGGCGTGCCGGGTGCCTTCTCCTGCACCGCCGGGGTGACGATTTCGGACGCGACCACGCCCGCGATCATGCACCTGCTGCGCCGCGCCAACGCAGACTTCGGCACCTCGACCAGCGGGGTGAAGAAGCTCTATAACCGTGCGCGCCCGTTCACGGTCAACAACAAGCCGACCTGCACCCCCGACGATGAGGAAGCGCTGCGCCACAACGGTTCCTATCCCTCGGGCCACAGCGCGATCGGCTACGGCGCCGGGCTGCTGCTGGCGGCGGTGTTCCCCGACAAGGCCGCTGCCCTGACGCGGCGCGGGATCGAATTCGGCGAGAGCCGCCGAGTGTGCAACGTCCACTGGGAAAGCGACATCGAAGCCGGCCGCGACTTCGCCGCCGCCACCTTTGCTCGTCTGCAATCGGACCCGACCTTCCGCGAGGATCTCGCCAAGGCGCAGGCCGAAGCGCGGGCGTTGACCCCGGCCGCCGTGCCCGCGAGCTGTGCGGCGGAGGCGGCTGCACTAGCGGCGCGCTGACGCCTCAGAAAATCGTGTAGCCGCCGTCGATCACCACCGAATCGCCGGTGTGGAAGCGGCTGGCGTCGGAGGCGAAGTAGACCGCGATGCCGGCGAAATCCTCGCCTTCGCCCCACCGGCGCATTGGCACGCGGCCGATCGCTTTCTCGGTGAACTTGTCCCAGCCTTGCAGCCGCTCGGTCATCTCGGTCGCAATCCAGCCGGGCAGCACGGCGTTGGCGCGGATGCCGTAGCGGGCAAGCTCGACCGCGGTGGCGCGGACCATCGCCAGCACCCCGGCCTTGGTTGCGGCGTAAGCCTGGTTGCGCGGCGCGCCGTGGATCGCGGAAGTCGAGCTGGTGACCAGCAGCGACCCGCCCGGATCGCCGGCCTCGGCACGCTCGACCATGTGTTTGGTCGCCTCGCGAAAGGTCCAGAACACCGCGTCGAGGTTGACCGCGGTGACCTTTCGCCAGCCTTCCGTGGTCTGTTCGGTCAGCGGCGCGCCGCCGCCCACCCCGGCGTTGGCGATGCAGGTATCGATCCGGCCGAGCCGGCGCAGCGTTTCGGCGGTCGCATCGACCACCGCCTGCTCGTCCGCGACATCGACCTCGAGCGCCTCCACCGCGCCGCCATGCTTGAGCAGCGCCTCGCGCGCGGAAGCGTTCTTCGCGGTGTTGCGGCCCCAGATCGCGACCGAGGCGCCGGCGGCGGCGAGCCCCTCCGCCATGCCGAGCCCGATGCCCGAGTTCCCGCCGGTGACGAGCGCGACCTTTCCGGTGAGGTCGAAGGGCTGGAATGGCATCGATCGGTTCTCCTTTGGCCGCTGTGAAAGGCCGCCAAGGAGGCAATTGCAAGCGCCGGCTTAGTGGCTGTCGCGCTGGAGGCCCTAAGCCTACGGCTGCGGGGCTACCTTCGCAGGGGCTTCGGCATGACGCTCGAACCAATCGACCACCCACTTGTCGCGATCCTCGGTGCGAGAGCTTAGGACGTGACCCTCACCTTCGACGACATGCAGTTCGAATTGTTTGCCTAGATCGGAGAGCCGCTGCGCCAAATCCAACGCATGCGACGGGGCAACGCTTCGATCGCGGGCTCCGTGCAATAGGAGAACCGGAATGTTGATCTTCTCGGCCCAGTGGATGGCCGAGCGGCGATCGACGATCTTTGCCCTGTCGGTCGCGAGTTCCGGCCAGATTGACGCGCCGGCTTCCGCCCAACGCGGCTCCTGAAGCATTGTCTCGAGATCGGTGAAGCCTCCGACAACCGCGGCGGCGCGCGCCGGAAAGCCGTCGCGCAGCGCCTGGTAGACCATCATTCCGCCCCGGGATTCCCCATAGAGGTACAGCTGGTCGGGATCCGCGTAAGTCAGGCTGCGGACGACGGGCAGCAGGTTGAACAAGTCGTCGAGGTCGGCGCCGCCCATTTCATCGCGCCCTTGGGCACCCCCGCTGCCGCGATACATCGGCGCGAAGACCAGATAACCGCGCTGGCCCAGGCGATGGGCCATGGTGACCAGTTCGGCGGAGAAGGACGGCCAGGTATAGCTGCCGCGGTTGAAGATGATCACCGGCATGCGCTTGGTCGGCGCAACCGGGCGATAGACGTAGGCGTAAACTTCCAGCCCGTCGCTCGGGTAGGTGACGCGCTCCATGACGAATGCCGGATCAGCGACCGCCGCTCGGTACGCTTCGGCCGTGGCATAATCGTCGATGTTGCGAACGGTCTCGTAGCCCGGAAAGGTCACCGCGACCGGAGGTGCGGCCGCTGCAGCCTGACTGCCGAGCAGCATCGTCAAGGCCCATAGCCATCGCGCTTTGAAAGCCGAAAGTCGCACCGACACCTCTGCTTGCTGTATTAATGTAATACTACAGTGAAGCAGACGAGAACGCAACTCGATCCTCAGCGCGGGAGCTCGGTGAACCCCATCAGCGCTTCGTCGACCGCGCGGGCCGCCTGGCGGCCTTCGCGGATCGCCCACACGATCAGGCTCTGTCCCCGGCGCATGTCGCCGCAGGCGAACACGTTGGGCTCGCTCGTCGCATAGCTGACCGTGTCGGCGGCGACGTTGCCCCGCGGGTCGTAGGCGACGCCCGTCTGATCGAGCAGCCCAGCCTTGCGCGGGCCGGTGAAGCCCATCGCCAGCAGGATCAGATCGGCGGGGATGGTGAACTCGCTGCCGGCGATCTCTTCCATCCGGCCGTCACGCCATTCGACGCGCACGCATTCGAGACCAGTGACTTCGCCGCCTTCACCAACCACGCGCTTGGTCAGCACCGCCCAGTCGCGGTCTGCGCCTTCCTCGTGACTCGACGAGGTGCGCAGTTTGAGCGGCCAGTGCGGCCAGGTCAGCGCCTTGTCTTCCTTTTCAGGCGGGCGCGGCATGATCTCGAGCTGGACGACGCTCGCCGCGCCCTGGCGGTTGGAGGTGCCGACGCAGTCGGATCCGGTGTCACCGCCGCCGATCACGACCACCCGCTTGCCGGTGGCGACGAGGCTGCCGCGCGGGGCGGCGCGCACTTCGTCGTCGCCGGCGTTGCGCTTGTTCTGCTGGGTCAGGAACTCCATCGCCAGCCGCACGCCGGGCAGCTCCGCGCCGGGAATGGCGAGCTGGCGGGGCTCTTCCGCGCCGCCCGCGAGCACCACCGCGTCGAAGTTCTCCTTGAGCGAGGCGAACGAGACGTCGACCCCGACCTCGGTCGAGGTGCGGAAGGTGACCCCTTCGGCTTCCATCTGCACCGCGCGGCGATTGACGAGGTGCTTTTCCATCTTGAAGTCGGGGATGCCGTAGCGGAGCAGCCCGCCGACGCGGTCGTTCTTCTCGAACACCGTCACCGAATGCCCGGCGCGCGCAAGTTGCTGCGCGCAGGCCATGCCTGCCGGCCCGCTGCCGACGATGGCGACGCGCTTGCCGGTGCGGCGCTCGGGCGGTTCGGGCACGATCCACCCTTCGCGCCAGCCGCGGTCGGCGATCGCGCACTCGATCGACTTGATGGTCACCGGCTGGTCGATGATGTTGAGCGTGCACGCCGCCTCGCACGGCGCGGGGCACACGCGGCCGGTGAATTCGGGGAAGTTGTTGGTCGAATGGAGGCTCGCCAGCGCGTCCTTCCAGTCGCTCTCGTAGACCAGGTGGTTCCAGTCGGGGATCAGGTTGTTGACCGGGCAGCCCGAGTGGCAGAACGGAATTCCGCAATCCATGCACCGCGCCGCTTGCAGCTTGATCGCCGGCTCGGGGTGCGGGACGATGAACTCCTTGTAGTGCCGCACGCGCTCCTTCGGGTCCGCGTAGCCGCGGTCCTGGCGCTCGTGCTCGAGGAAGCCGGTGACCTTGCCCATTCAATCGAATCCAAAAAAAAGAGTCGTCATCCCCGCGAAGGCGGGGACCCAGGTCCTGCCGCCGGAGATGGATTCCCGCGTTCCGCCTTCGGCAGTGCTTCGCAACCGCGGGAATGACGAGGTTAAAGGCGCCGTCACTCCGCGGCCTCCAGTTCAGCCTCGGCGCGCTCGGCTTCGAGCTGGCGCAGCGCGGCGGCGTAGTCGGTCGGCATGACCTTGACGAAGCGGCTGAGCGCAGTCTCCCAGTCGCCGAGGATCGCGGCGGCCTTGGCGCTGCCGGTGTGGAGCTGGTGCCGCTCGATGAGGATGCGCAGGCGCTCGGCATCGTGGCGCAGCATGTCGCCGAGGCCGGCGTCGTCGACGCCGCGGGCGCGCTGCAAGGGCCGGCCGGTGCCGTCCTCCTCGTCGCGCTCCGCCGAGACCGGCAGCAGCTCGACCTGCGCGGTGTTGCACAGCTTCGCGAAGGCGCCGTCCGCGTCGTAGACGTAGGCGACGCCGCCGCTCATGCCGGCCGCGAAGTTGCGCCCGGTCTTGCCGAGGACGACCACCACGCCGCCGGTCATGTACTCGCAGCCGTGATCGCCGCAGCCTTCAGCGACCGCCACCGCGCCCGAGTTCCGCACCGCGAAGCGCTCGCCGGCGACGCCGTTGAAGTAGGCCTCGCCCGCGATCGCGCCGTAGAGCACGGTGTTGCCGACGATGATGTTCGCGCCAGGATCGCGCGCCACGCCATCGGGCTGGCGGACGACGATGCGCCCGCCCGATAGGCCCTTGCCGACGTAGTCGTTAGCGTCCCCGGTCAGCCGCAGGGTGACGCCGTGGGCGAGCCAGGCGCCGAAGCTCTGCCCGGCGACGCCGGTGAACTCGATGCGGATCGCGTCGGCGGGAAGACCTGCGTGCCCGTGCGCCCTGGCGATCGCGCCCGACAGCATCGCGCCGGTCGCGCGGTTGGAATTGCGGATCGGCACCTCGAGTCGCACCGGCTCACCGCGCTCGATGGCGGGGGCGCAGGAGGTGATCAGGTGCCGGTCGAGCACATCGCCGAGGCGGTGGTCCTGCTCGATCGAGTGGTAGACGGTGCAGTCGGGCCGCGGGGGCACCTGGTGCAGCAGGCGCGACAGGTCGACGCCTTGCGCCTTCCAGTGCCGCTCCGCGCGGGTCATGTCGATCCGGTCGACCCGGCCGACCATCTCCTGCACGGTGCGGAAGCCGAGCCCGGCCATGATCTCGCGCAGTTCCTCGGCGACGAAGAAGAAGTAGTTGATCACATGCTCGGGCGTGCCGGTGAAGCGCTTCCTCAGCACCGGGTCCTGCGTGGCCACGCCGACCGGGCAGGTGTTGAGGTGGCACTTCCTCATCATGATGCAGCCCGCCGCGATCAGCGGGGCGGTGGCGAAGCCGAATTCGTCCGCGCCGAGCAGCGCCCCGATCGCCACGTCGCGCCCGGTGCGCAGGCCGCCGTCGACCTGCACCGCGATGCGGCTGCGCAAATCGTTCAGCAGCAGCGTCTGCTGGGTCTCGGCGAGGCCGATCTCCCACGGAGAGCCGGCGTGCGTCAGGGAAGTCAGCGGCGAGGCACCGGTCCCGCCCTCGTAGCCCGAGATTGTGACGTGGTCCGCCTTGCACTTGGCGACGCCCGCAGCGACCGTGCCGACGCCGACCTCGCTCACCAGCTTGACCGAGATGCGCGCCGCCTCGTTGACGTTCTTGAGATCGTGGATGAGCTGGGCGAGGTCTTCGATCGAGTAGATGTCGTGGTGCGGCGGGGGCGAGATCAGGCCCACGCCGGGGGTCGAGTGGCGGACCTTGCCGATCACCTTGTCGACCTTGTGCCCGGGCAGCTGGCCGCCCTCGCCGGGCTTGGCGCCCTGGGCCATCTTGATCTGGATGTCGTCCGAATTGACGAGGTATTCGGTGGTCACCCCGAAGCGGCCGCTGGCAACCTGCTTGATCTTCGAGCGCATGGTGTCGCCGTTGGCGAGCGGAAGGAACCGGTCGGGCTCCTCGCCGCCCTCGCCGGTGTTCGAGCGGCCGCCGATGCGGTTCATCGCCACCGCCAGCGTGGTGTGCGCTTCTCTCGAAATCGAGCCGAAGCTCATCGCCCCGGTGGCGAAGCGCTTGACGATCTCGCTCGCCGGCTCGACCTCTTCGAGTGGGACGGGCGTGCCGGGGGTGAATTCCATCAGCCCGCGAATGGTCAGCAGGCGTTCGGACTGCTGATTGATCGCGCGCGCGAATTCGCGGTAGCGGTCCTGGCTGTTGCCGCGCACGGCGTGCTGCAGGTCGGCGACCGTGCTCGGGGTCCACGCGTGATCCTCGCCGCGCAGGCGGAACTGGTAGATGCCGCCGACATCGAGCATGTGCTCGTGGATCGGGCTCTTGCCGTAGGCGAGCGCGTGGCGGCGGCAGGCCTCCTCCGCCACCTCGATCAGGCCGACGCCTTCGATGGTGGTGGCGGTGCCGGTGAAGTACTTGTCGACGAACGCGCTGGAGAGCCCGACCGCGTCGAAGATCTGCGCGCCGCAGTACGACTGGTAGGTCGAGATGCCCATCTTGGACATGACCTTGAGGATGCCCTTGCCGATCGCCTTGACGTAGTTCTTGGCGACTTGCGCCGGTTCGAGGTGCGTAAGGCGGGTGGCGCGGATGTCCTCCAGCGTCTCGAGCGCGACGTAGGGATTGATCGCTTCCGCGCCGTAGCCCGACAGGACGCAGAAGTGGTGCACCTCGCGCGCCTCGCCGGTCTCGACCACCAGGCCGGTCTGCATGCGCAGGCCCTGGCGGACGAGGTGATGGTGGACCGCCGCGGTCGCCAGCAGCGCTGGAATGGCGATGCGCGTTTCGCTCTGCGCGCGGTCGGACAGCACGAGGATGTTGTGATCCTGCAGCACCGCCTCGGTCGCCGCCCAGCACATTTCCTTGAGCGCGAGCTCCAGGCCTTCGGGCCCGCTTTCGACGTCCCAGCAGATATCGATCGTCTCGCAGCGGAACGCGCCGTCGAGCGCGGCCTCGACAGAGCGGATCTTCGCGAGATCCTGGTTGGTGAGGATCGGCTGGCTGACCTCGAGCCGCTTGTGCGTGCCGGCGTCGCGGCCGAGCAGGTTGGGGCGCGGGCCGACCATGCTGGTGAGGCTCATCACCAGCTCCTCGCGGATCGGGTCGATCGGCGGATTGGTGACCTGCGCGAAGTTCTGCTTGAAGTAATCGAACAGCAGCCGCGGCCGGCTGGAGAGCACCGCGATCGGGGTGTCGGTGCCCATCGATCCGATCGGATCGTCGCCCGCCTGCGCCATCGGCTCCAAAAACTTGGAGATGTCCTCTTGCGTGTAGCCGAACGCCTGCTGCCGCTCGAGGAGGTCGGTCGTCGGTTCGGGCACCGCCGACAGTTCGGGCTCGATGTGGTCGAGGTCCTCGAGCTTGTACTGCGCGGCGTCGAGCCATTGCGCATAGGGCTGCGCGGCGGCAAGCTCGGCTTTCAGTTCGGCGTCCTCGATGATCCGGCCCTGCTCGAGGTCGACCAGCAGCATCTTGCCCGGCTGCAGGCGCCACTTCCTGACGATGTCTTCCTCGGCAAACGGCAGCACGCCGCTTTCGCTCGCGAGGCAGATGAGATCGTCCTTGGTCACGCAGTAGCGCGACGGCCGCAGGCCGTTGCGGTCGAGCGTCGCGCCGATCTGGCGGCCGTCGGTGAAGCACACCGCCGCCGGGCCGTCCCACGGCTCCATCAGCGCGGCATGATATTCGTAGAACGCGCGGCGGCCGGCATCCATCTGCGGGTCCTTGGCCCACGCTTCCGGAATCAGCATCATCATCGCGTGCGCGAGCGGGTATCCGCCGAGCAGCAGCAGCTCGAGCGCGTTGTCGAGGCTGGCGGTGTCGCTCTGCCCGTGCGGGATGATCGGCCACAGCTTGTCGAGATCGGCGCCGAGCAGCGGCGATTCCATCGTCCGCCGGCGCGCGTTCATCCAGTTCACGTTGCCGCGCACCGTGTTGATCTCGCCGTTGTGCGCGACGAAGCGGAACGGGTGTGCGAGGCGCCAGCTCGGGAAGGTGTTGGTGCTGAAGCGTTGGTGGACCAGGCCCAATGCCGACACGCAATCGGGATCGCGCAAGTCGTCGTAGAAGCTGCCAACCTGGGTCGCCAGCAGCAGCCCCTTGTAGACGATCGTGCGGCTGGAAAAGCTCGGGATGTAGAGGTCGGTCAGCCCGGGGATGCCGAGCTTTTCCTCCTGCTTCTTGAGCGGGTTCTGCGCCTGCTTGCGAATGACGATCAGCTTGCGCTCGAACGCGTCCTGGTCGGCGCAGTTGGCGCCGCGCGCGATGACGCATTGGCGCATCACCGGCATGCGGTCGATCACCGCCTGGCCAAGGCCGTCGAGCGTTGTCGGCACGTCGCGCCAGCCGACCAGCACCTGGCCTTCCTTGGCGATGAAGCGCTCGATCTGCTCGGTGACGTGCGCGCGCGCAGCGTTGCCTTGCGGCATCATGCACTGGGCAATGGCGTATTCGCCCGGTGCAGGCAGTTCGTAGCCCTGCCCGTCCGCCCACTTGCGGAACAGCGGGTCGGGAATCTGGATCAGGATGCCCGCGCCGTCGCCCAGCAGCGGATCGGCGCCGACAGCCCCCCGGTGGTCGAGGTTGGCGAGAATCTCCAGCGCGCGGGTGACGATGTCGTGGCTTTTCTCGCCCTTGATGTGCGCGAGCAGGCCCACGCCGCACGAATCGTGCTCGTTGCGCGCGTCGTACAAACCCTGGCGTGGCGGAAAACCCATCCGAATCAAGCACCCGACCATCATGTTGCCGGACACACCCCGCCGGGCGCTTCGGCAACGAAGCGCGATTCACCCTGCTGCCGGACGCAGCAAAACTATCGCGAGCGGTCGGTTTGGCGAAACGGAGCCGCGCCGACAACCGTCCGGCGCGTTGAGCGGGCTAAAGCACGGCTTTTCTGCCGCACTGCACAATCAGGCGGCGCCGCTCATTCGTTGCAGCTTTTCCAGCGCATCGCGCAGCGCGCGCTCGGTCTCGCCGGGATCGGCGCGGGTCGCGGAGAAGTGCGGCGCGCTGGCGTGGGCGGCGGCCTGCTCGGCGCGCGCGAGCGGCGCGTCGAATGGGCGCGGACCGGCGGACAGCGAGGCGGCGAGTACGTCGCGCGCGGGTCCGTCACCGGCAGGCGCGGCGCGGCGGACGGCCTGTCCCGGGAACACGACGACCGGTTCCTCGCCCTCGTCTTCGGGCTCGTCGTCGATCCGGATCGATTCGCGCGGGGCGCCGAACGGACTCTTCATCGCGAGCAGCGAGGTGTAGCCGGCCTCGGCTTCCTCTTCGAACTCGTCTTCCGGCTCGGCGGGTTCATCGGCCGCCGCGAGCACCGATGCAGGCTCGGCGAACGGCGCCCGGCTCTGCGACAGCGCCGCGGTGAGATCGAGGTCGGGCAGGCTCTCGGCCTCATCTTCTTCGTCCTCGAACCCAAATGGACGGAGCGCTGCCGGAACGGTGTGGACCGGCGGTACGTCGGTTTCGGCTGGAGCGGCAAAGGCCGCGAAAGGAACGGCGAACGCGTCTTCCTCGGCGTCGGCGGCACCTTCGGGCGCGGCAAAGGCGGGTTCGGCCATCGCGGGCGCGGGCATCTCGCGGTGCTGCTGCAGGGCCAGCGCAAAGCGCTCGACGAGCTCGACCATGCCGAGCTGCCCCAGCGCGCGCTCGGCGAGCGGAACCACCGGTTCGGCCGCATCGGTTTCAATCGCGGCAACCTCGGCTTCCGGTTCGACGCGGCGCGTGCAGGGTGCGGGCTCGAACTCCACTGGAGAGCTGTCGATGGCCTCTACGGACTCGGCAGGCGATGGCGGCGCGCTCAGCGACGATGAACCGAAGTCGGCTTGCTCCACGCTTACATCCTCTTCGTCAGCGACAGGTTCACCCGCGTCGAAGGCAATCAGGTCGAGCGGTTCGTCTGCCTCGCTCGGCATCCGGCCGGGGAGCGGCGCGAACGACAGGAAGTCGCTCGGCGCGCTTTCGTCGGTCACGGCCAGCGCGCGGCGGCGGCCGAGACCGCCCTCGCGGCGCAGCGGCGCTTCGTCTTCCTCGGCATCGAGTCCGCCTTCGCCCAGCTCCTCGTGCGCCGAGATCGGGCGCTTGACGGTCTCGGCGTCGAAATCGGCTTCCTGGCGCATCGCGGCGGCGCGGCGCGTGGTGGCACGCGGGGCGTTGGCGGCGGTAACCCTGCGCGCGACGAACAGACCGGCGAGTGCGCCGATCGCGGCTCCGGCAGCGGCGATGACGATCCGTGCGGTTGCGCCCAGCGGCGGCTGCGCTGCGTCATAGGCGTCGGCGAGGCCGCTCGAAACCGTGAAGCGTTCGAACATCTCCAGTGGCAGGACCATGCTGCCGATGCCGAACAGCGCGGCAAACCACAGCGAAACGATGATCGGAAAGGCCGGATGCGCGCTGACGGGCATCTGGCTGTTCGCCTTGCGCCGGCTCTTGTCGCTCACACTATCACCCCGTTTACCGCGAGAGCGTGGAGCCCGGAACCGCTCAGGCGGCGACGGACAGCTCTCCATTCACTGTCCGGCCTAACAGGTGGTGGTAAACGTCCTGATAACGACGAATATTGCGCGCCCAGTCGTGTTTAGCGCGCACGTGCTCCCGTGCGCGTTCGCGCATCGCGGGCCAATCGGCGCGTGCGTCAACCAGGTCGGCTAACGCCTCGGCGCAGGCGCGCGGGTCGTCTGGCGCGAACAGTGCGCCGGTCGCGCCGTCGGAGATCAGCTCGCGGTGGCCGCCGACATCGCTCGCGGCGACGATCCGGCCCTGCGCCATCGCTTCCAGCGGCTTCAGAGGGGTGACCAGCTCGGTCAGCCGGCTTGCTTTCCGCGGATAGGCGAGCACGTCGATCAGCGAATAGTAGCGCTCGACCTCGCCGTGCGGGACGCGGCCGGTGAAGTGGATGCCGGAGAGCCCCTGCGCCTGGCGGCGGAGCTCCGCATCCAGCGGGCCGCCGCCGACCAGCAGCAGCGACGCGTCCGGATAGCGCTGGCGCAGATGGGGCATGGCGGCGATCAGGTCGTCCAGCCCTTCGTAGTCGTAGAAGCTGCCGATGAAGCCGATCACCGGGCCCCCAGAGTCCTTGGCGCCGAGGCCGAGTTTGGCGGCCAGCGCATCGTCGCGCGCCGGCGGTTCGCCGAACAGCGCGAGGTCGACCCCGTTGGGCGAGAGGCCGATCTTGCCGCCCGCGTGACCGCGCGCGATCAAGTCGTCGCGCAGGCCGTGGCTGATGGTGAACACCGCGTCGGCCTCCGCCACGGCGCGGTCTTCGAGCGCGCGGGTCAGGCGATACTTGACCGAGCCGGTGCGCCCGCTGCCGTTTTCGACCGCGGCGTCCTCCCAGAAGGCGCGGATCTCGTAGACCACCGGAATGCCCAGCGCACGCCCGGCACGGAGCGCGGCGTGGCCGCACAGCGCGGGCGAGTGAGCATGGAGCACGTCGGGGCGCCAATCAGCGGCGAGCTTCTCGATCTGTTCTGCAAGACGGCCGATCTCGCGCCACTCGCGCAGGCCCGCGGGACCGCTCGCGGTGCCGGGGGTGCGGTGAAACAGCAGCCCGTCGGCGACCTCCGCCACCGGGCCATCGGCGGAGTGACGCTGGCCGGTGATTCCGCGCACATCGAGTCCGCTCGCTGCCTGCGCGGTCATGATCGCGCGGGTGCGGAAGGTGTAACCGCTGTGCAGCGGCAGCGAGTGGTCGAGGACATGCAGCACGCGGGTCATGCGGAAGTTGTCGCACGATAGGCTTAACGGCGCGTCAACCGCGTGCGTGTAGGCGCAGCGTTGCCGATGATCGACCTGTTCGCCCTTGCCCTCACGCACGGCCTGCTGCTGCTGATGGCGGTGCGGCTGATGAGCCGCGACGACCTCGATCGCGACCCGCCAGCCGACGATACTCCATGATCGACCTCGGCCTGTTCCTGTTCATCGCTGCGTTCCTAGCGCTCGGCCTCAGGCGGCCGTTCCTGTGGGTGCTGACCTATATCTATATCGATACGCTCGCGCCGCAGGACATCGGCTGGCGCTTCGTCGCCGCGCTGCCGGTCTCGCTGATTGCCTTCTGCGCGGCGTTCGGCGGCTGGCTGCTGGCCGACCCTAAGCACGGCGCGCGCTTCGCCTTTCGCCAGTGGCTGCTCCTGATCCTGCTCTGCTGGTGCGCGGTCACCACCGCAAACGCCGACTTCCCGATCCAGGCGGCCATGAAATGGTCGTGGGTTTGGAAGGCGCTGGTGTTCGCGATCTTCGTGCCGCTTACACTGACCACGCGGCTGCGGTTCGAGGCGGTGATCCTGACCATGGTCCTGACCGCCGGGGCGATCGTGATCGACGGGGGGATCAAGACCGCCACCGGCGGCGGCGGCTACGGGGTGCTCTACCTGTTCGTGCAGAACAACACGGGCATGTACGAAAGCTCGACCATCGCGACGGTGGCGATCGCGCTGATCCCGATGATCCTGTGGCTGGCGAAGCACGGCACGGTGTTCCCGCCCGATTGGCGGGTGAAGGCGTTCGCCTACGCGCTGATCTTCTCCTGTGTGCTGATCCCGATCGGGACCGAAGCGCGCACCGGCCTCTTGTGCCTCGGCGTACTGGGTCTGTTGATGCTGCGCGATGTGAAGCGCCGGTTCCTCTACGTCGGCGGCGCGGCACTGCTGGGGTTGATGGCGTTGCCGTTCCTGCCGCAGAGCTATTACGCGCGGATGTCGACGCTCGAGAGCCACGAGGAGGATACCTCCGCCTCCACCCGCGTGGCGGTGTGGCAGTGGACGATCGATTACGCCAACAGCCACCCGATGGGCGGCGGGTTCGACGCTTACCGCGGCAACAAGTTCACCTACAAACTGCCAGTCCGCACGCAAAGCGGCGGCAACACCAGCGCGGTCGAGTTCGAGGACCATACCGACAAGGCGCGAGCCTATCACTCGGCGGTGTTCGAGATGCTGGGCGAGCAGGGCTGGCCGGGCCTCGGCCTGTGGCTGTGGATCCACCTCCTCGGCCTATGGCAGATGGAGCGCATCCGTCGCCGCTGGAAGAACCGCACCGGGGAGCGCGAGCAATGGCAGGCGCCGCTCGCAGGCGCGCTGCAGTTCGCGCAGATCGTCTACCTGGTCGGCTCGCTGTTCCAGGGCATCGCCTACCAGCCGTTCATCCTGACGCTCCTGGGCGTGCAATGCGCGCTGTGGAGCTGGTGCAAGCTGGCCGATTCGCCGCGCCGCAAGCGGCCGCGTCAGGCGCCGCCTGCGGTTGCCGTAACGGCAGAGGCTGCGCCGTTGCGCTAAGGCAATTCTTGCGCCTATGGAAACCGCATACCGTGGTTTCTAATCGCAAGGAGAGGCGCATGACCCCGCAGGAAGTCAAAGCTCAGGTCGGCCAGAACGTCGGCACCAGCGAATGGGTCGTGATGAGCCAGGAGCGGATCAACCAGTTCGCCGAGGCGACGGGCGATCACCAGTTCATCCACCTCGACGAGGAAAAGGCCAAGCTGACCCCGTTCGGCGGCACCATCGCGCACGGCTTCCTGACGCTGTCGATGATCCCGTACCTCTCCGCCAATTCGGACCTGCCCAAGGTCGATGGCGTCAAGATGGGCGTCAACTACGGCGGCAACAAAACCCGCTTCATCTCGCCCGTCCGCAGCGGCAAGCGCATCCGCGGCCACTGGAAGCTGATCGAGCTCGAAGAAAAGCGCCCCGGCCAGTGGCAGCAGACTCACGAGATCACCATCGAGATCGAGGGCGAGGACAAGCCCGCCCTGATCACCGAATGGATCATGCAGTTCTTCGTCTGATCGCTCCTCCCCGGGGATCGGACCAACTTCGCTTAGCTACAGGAATTGACCATGCGTGACGCCGTCATCGTCTCCACCGCCCGCACCCCGCTCGCCAAGGCGGGCCGCGGGGCGTTCAACAACACCCATGCGGTCGAGCTGGGCGCGTTCTCGGTCAAGGCCGCCGCCGAGCGCGCGGGCCTCCAGGGCAGCGAGATCGACGACGTGATCATGGGCGCGGCGAGCCAGCAGGGCATGCAGGGGATGAACGTCGGCCGCCAGATCGCGCTGATGGCCGGCTTCCCCGACAGCGTGCCGGGCATGTCGATGGACCGCCAGTGCTCGAGCGGCCTGATGAGCATCGCCACCGCCGCCAAGCAGATCATCGTCGACCGGATGGACATCTGCGTCGCCGGCGGCCTCGAATCGATCAGCGGCATGGCCGCGGGCGGCGGCCGGCTGGTGCAGAGCGAGGCGTTGCTGGCGCTCCACCCCGACATCTACATGCCGATGATCGGCACCGCCGAAGTGGTCGCCAAGCGCTACAACATCAGCCGCGAGGCGCAGGACGAGTACAGCCTCGAATCGCAGAAGCGCACCGCCGCCGCGCAGGCCGCCGGCAAGCTCGACGACGAGATCATCCCCGTCACCGCGACGATGAAGGTCACCGACAAGGCGACCGGCGAGACTAGCGAACGCGAAGTCACCATCTCGATGGATGACTGCAACCGCCCGGACACCACGCTGGAAGGGCTCGCCAGCCTGAAGCCGGTGATGGGCGAAGGCCACACGATCACCGCCGGCAACGCCAGCCAGCTCGCCGACGGCTCTGCCGCCTCGGTGCTGATGGAGGCCGAAGTCGCGAAGGCCCGCGGGCTGACCCCGATGGGCCGCTACGTCGGCATGGCAGTCGCCGGCACCAAGCCGGACGAGATGGGCATCGGCCCGGTGTTCGCGATCCCCAAGCTGCTCGACCGGTTCGGCCTCAAGATCGACGACATCGGCCTGTGGGAGCTCAACGAGGCCTTCGCGGTGCAGGTGATCTACTGCCGCGACCAGCTCGGCATCCCGAACGACCGGCTGAACGTCAACGGCGGCTCGGTCTCGATCGGCCACCCCTTCGGCATGACCGGCGCGCGCTGCGTCGGCCACGCGCTGATCGAGGGCAAGCGGCAGGGCGTGAAGTACGTCGTGATCACGATGTGCGTCGGCGGCGGCCAGGGCGCGGCCGGGCTCTTCGAAGTCCTGTGATATGAGGCTGCGCACCCCGCGCGTCGCCCCGCTCGACCCGGCCGCGCTCTCGCAAGAGCAGGCCGAGGCGCTGGCGCCGGTGACGCGCGAGGGCGCGCGGCCGCTCAATATCTTCCTGACCTTCGCCCGCGCACCGGAAGCGCTCACGCGGTTCCTGGCGTGGGGGAACTACATCCTCAGCCGCAAGAACACGCTCGACCCGCGGCGGCGCGAGATCGCGATCCTGCGCACCGGGTGGAATTGCCGCTCGGGTTACGAGTTCGCGCAGCACGAGCGGATCGGCCTCGCCTCGGGCATGAGCGAGGCGGAGGTCGCCGGCACGATGGAAGGCCCGCACGCCAAGTGCTGGGACGACCTCGACCGCGCGATCGTCACCGCCTGCGACGAGCTGGTGCGCGATCACTTCGTCTCAGATGCGACCTGGGCGGCGCTCGCGCCGCTCGGCGACAAAGGCCGGATGGACCTCGTCTTCACCGTCGGCCAGTACACCCAGGTCTCGATGATGCTGAACAGCTTCGGCGTGCAGCTCGAAGACGACAGCCAACTCAACCCGGAGCTCGATCTCCGGTGACGGGGCGGCTGGCGGGCAAGATGGCGGTGGTCGTCGGCGCGGGCCAGCAACCGGGCGAGACGATCGGCAACGGCAAGGCGATCGCGCTGACTTTCGCGCATGAGGGCGCGGAAGTTCTGTGCGTCGATCGCGACCTCCCGCGCGCTGAAGGGACGGTAGCCGAAATCATGGCGGCGGGCGGCACGGCGTTCGCGCTTGGCGCTGACATTGTCGTCGATTCAGAGGCGATCGTCGCGGCAGCGCTGGAGCGCTGGGGCCGGATCGACATCTGCGTCGACAACGTCGGCATCGGCCACCGTGGGGATGGGCCGGCACACGCCCACGACGATGAGGCTTTCGAGACGGTGTTCGCGGTCAACTTCACCGGCGCGCGGCGGCTGGTGAAGGCGGTGCTCGCGCCGATGCGGGAAGCGGGCGCTGGGTCGATCGTACTGATCAGTTCGCTCGCCTCAACCGCGGGCGCGAATATGGTCGCGTACGAAATCTCGAAAGCCGCGCTCAACCGGCTGGCGATCGCGACTGCATTGGGCTCGGCCAAGCGCGGGGTGCGCTGTAACGCCATCCTCCCTGGGTTGATCGATACTCCGATGGGCGTCGGTGGGACCGCAGAGCGCGACGGACGCGACCTCGCCGCCCAGCGCGAGGCGAGGAGCGCGATGGTGCCGCTGAAGGGCGGCATGGGCACCGCCTGGGATGTCGCCAACGCGGCGCTGTTCCTCGCCAGCGACGAGGCGAAGTTCGTCACCGGCGTGCTGCTGCCGGTCGATGGCGGCCAAGGGGCCCGCATCGGCTGATTGCGCGTTACCTCCGGCGGGCGCATGCTGAGCCCGCAAGAGGAGCGCTTATGGGCATCGTCGAAGTTCTCGGGCTCGCCGGCAGTGTCAGCCTGCTCGCCGGCTGGCGGCTCTATCTCGCGATCCTCGCTACCGGCATCGCCATGCGGGTGGGCGCGCTGCCTTTGCCCGATCACCTCCATTCGCTCGACGTGGTCGCAAATCCGTGGGTGATGGGCGTCGCCGCAATCGCCGCGTTGGCCGAGTTCTTCGCCGACAAGGTCGCCTGGCTCGATAGCGCGTGGGACGCGGTGCACACGGTGGTGCGCCCGATCGGCGGCGCGCTGCTGGCGCTGGCGATCGTCGATCCGGGCGATCCGGCGACCCAGGCGATCGCCTTCATCCTCGGTGGCGGCGCGGCGCTCGCGGCGCACGGCGGCAAGGCGGGCGCGCGGGCGGTGGTCAACGCCAGCCCGGAGCCGTTCAGCAACATGGTCGTCTCGACCGCGGAGGATGTCGCCAGCGCCGGCCTGCTGTGGCTCGCCTACGCGCACCCCTACGTCGCCGGCGGCATCGCGCTGGTGCTGCTGGCGCTGACCGTCTGGCTGCTCCTGCTCGCCCGGCGGGTGCTGCGACGGCTGTTCGGCCGCCGCAGCGCGGCGCCGGAGGTCACGCCGCCAAGCTAGCCGATCCTGCCATCCCCGGCTTGAGGACGATCTTGGTGTAAGTGTCCTGCTCGTCGTGGAACTTCTGGTAGCCGGTCGGCCCTTCCTCCAGCGCCATCCGGTGGCTGATGAGGAAGGTCGAATCGATCTTGCCCTCGGCGATCGCGGTGTAGAGCGGGCGCGTGTATTTCTGGACGTGGGTCTGCCCGGTCTTGAGCGTCAGGCCCTTCTCCATCAGCGCGCCGAGCGGGAACTTGTCGACGAACCCGCCGTAGACGCCGGGCATCGATACCCGCCCTCCGCGCCGCGCGGCCATGATCACCTGGCGGATGACATGCGCGCGGTCGGTGCCGAGGAAGGTCGAGACCTTGATCTGGTCGATGATATTGTCGGCGAACGCGCCGTGGGCTTCGAGGCCGACGCAGTCGATGCAGGCGTCGGGGCCGATCCCGCCGGTCATGTCCTGCAGCGCCTCGTAGACCTTGGTTCGCTCGAAGTTGATCGTCTCGGCGCCGAACTGCCTGGCGAGCTCGAGCCGGTGCGGGAAGTGGTCGATCGCGATTACCCGCTGGGCGCCCATCAGGAACGCCGACTGCACCGCGAACAGCCCGACCGGGCCGCAGCCCCACACCGCAACCGTGTCGCCAGGTTCGATGTCGGCATTCTCCGCCGCCATCCAGCCGGTGGGGAGGATGTCGGTCAGGAACAAGACCTTGTCGTCCTCGACGCTGTCGTCAGGGATCACCAGCGGGCCGACATCGGAAAACGGCACGCGGACGTATTCCGCTTGGCCGCCCGAATATCCGCCGGTCATGTGGCTGTAGCCGAACACCCCGCTCATCGGCTGGCCCAGCCCTTCGCGGCCGATGTCGTGCTTGTCGGCGGGGTTGCTGTTCTCGCAGGCGGAGAACTGCGCCTTCTCGCAGTGGTAGCACTTGCCGCAGGAAATGGTGAACGGCACCACCACACGCTGGCCCTTCTTGAGCGTGCTGGCGGCGCCCACTTCCTCGACCACGCCCATGAATTCGTGGCCGAGAATGTCGCCCGGCTTCATCGCGGGCACGTAGCCGTCGTAGAGGTGGAGGTCGGAGCCACAGATGGCGGTCGAGGTGATGCGGATGATCGCATCGCGCGGGTTGAGGATTTCGGGATCGTCGACCGTGTCGCAGCGGACGTCGTGCTTCCCGTGCCAGGCGAGTGCCTTCATGCCCCTGTCTCCTCGAGTTCGCGGGTGATCGTCTGGTCTTCGTTGCGCTCCTCGCGCTGGCGGCGGTTCCGTGCGCTGGTGGCGATCTCGCCTGCTTCCATCAGCTGCTTGAAGCGGTGGAGGTCGCGCCGGGTCTGGATGCGCGGCTCGCGCTGGAACAGCTTGGCGACGATCCGGCCGATCGCGCCTGCCGGCGGGTCGTAGGCGATTGTCGCGCGCACCACCGTGCCGCGCAGCTCTGCATCCTCGAAGCGGATGCGGCCCGAATTGGCGACGTCGGCGCCATCTTCGGACTGCCACGACAGCTCGCGGTCGGGGATGTCGTTGGTGATCGCGGCGACCCAGCTCACTTCCTTGTCGCCCGGCGCCTTGACCGTCCAGCGGAAGCGGTCGGCGCCCTCGGGCACGATCGAGACCACGTTCTCCATCACCGCGGCAAGCTTGGTCTGGTCGCGCCAGAACTGGTAGAGTTCGCTCGCCGGGCGGTTGATGGTCACCGCCTCCTCGATCAGCGTGCGGTCGGGATCGGCGACCTTGGAGTAAGCGACGGGAGCGTCGTCAGGCGCGTCTGAGTGGTCGGACAAAGGGGGCATCCTCGGCTGAGTGGTACAGCCGGCCAATCCCCCGCCGCGGCGTTAAGTTCCTGTATTAACGTGCATCAAGCGGCGACGCGCAGCGCCTTTGCGCCGTGCCGAGCGATGAACGCTTCGACCACCGGCGCGATCTTGTCGCGCCAGCGGCTGCCGTTGAAGATGCCGTAATGACCCGCGCCCTCGGCCAGCAGGTATTGCTTCTTCGCCCTGGCGAGCCCGGTCGCGAGATCGAGCGCCGCCTTGGTCTGGCCGATGCCGGAAATGTCGTCGCGCTCGCCCTCGACCGCCAGCAGTGCAGTGTCGCGGATCGCGCCGAGGTCCACCACCTCGCCGTGGTGCACGAAGGTGCCGTTCGGCAGCGAGTGCTTCTGGAACACCTCTTCCACCGTCTGGAGGTAGAACTCGGCAGTCATGTCGCAGACGCTGCGGTACTCGTCGTAGAAGTCCTTGGTCGCCTGCGCGCTTTCCTCGTCGCCGGCGGTGAGATGCTTGAACATCTCGTAGTGGCTCATGAGGTGGTTGCCGAGGTTCATGCTCATGAACCCGGCGAGCTGCAGGAAGCCCGGATAGACCTGCCGGCCCGAGCCGCGATACTGCAGCGGCACGGTGGCGATCACGTTCTGCCGGAACCACGCGATCGGGCGGTTCATCGCGAGGTCGTTGACCGTGGTCGGGGATTCCCGCGTGTCGATCGGCCCGCCCATCATCGTCAGCGTCGCCGGGCGCGCCGGGTGGCGTTGGTTGTTCATCGCCGCCGTCGCGGCGAGCGCGGGGACCGAGGGCTGGCACACCGCTATCACGTGCGTGTCAGGACCGATGAAAGCGAGGAAATCGATGAGATAGTCGATGTAGTCGTCGAGATCGAACTTGCCCGCGCTCGCCGGTACGTCGCGCGCGTCGGCCCAGTCGGTGATGTAGACCTCGCTGCTCTCCACCATCCGCGCGACCGTGCCGCGCAGCAGGGTGGCGTAATGCCCGCTCATCGGCGCGACGATCAGCACCTTGGGCGCATCGTCCGGCAGGCCATCGCGGGTGAAGCGGCGCAGGTCGCCGAACGGCTTGTTGTAGACGATCGCCTCGGTGACCGCGCGCGAGCGGCCGTCGAGCGTGACCGCCTCGATGTCGAAGGCCGGCTTGCCGTAGGTCTGTGTCGCATGCGCGAACACCTCGAGCGCGCTTGCCGCCATCGGACCCATGCCCATGTAGGCGGCGGGGTAGCGCGGGTTGGTCATCAGCTCGGCGCCGATCGAGGCCCAGGCGCTCGCGCCGCTGAGCCAGGCGCGCTGCAATTCGTATGCGTGGTAAAGCAACCGTATTCCCCTGCTGACGCCTCTTTCGAGCGTTCGGTATGGGCATCCTGCCGACAATCCGATTCTTGTGCAACGCACAAACTGCGCGGTCGGGTCCCTTCGCAGTGCAGCACTGTGGATTTAGCTCACGGGCGGGCTTATGTGCGCGGCAATGGACGAGAGCGAGCGCGGCGACCTCGAAGGGGTCGAGACGGAACCTGCAGGCGAGCGGCGCGGGCTGTTCAGGCGCAAGCTGCGCGACCCCGGCGAGCCCAAGCCCGCCCGGAGCGTGCGCCCGCTGCTGATGATCTGGCGGCAGGCCCTGCAGTACCCCGGCCGCGTGGCGCTGGCGCTGGTCGCGCTGACGATCACCGCCGGAGCGACGCTGGCGATCCCGTCGGGCTTCAAGCTGATCATCGACCGCGGTTTCTCCGCCGGCGGCAACCCGGACGATATCGCGCGCTGGTTCCGCTACCTGTTCCTGATCGTCGGTGTGCTCGCGCTCGGCACGGCGATGCGGTTTTATTTCGTGAGCTGGCTGGGCGAGCGGGTCGTCGCCGACATTCGCGAGAAAGTGCAGGACAACCTCCTGCGCCTCGCGCCGGGGTTCTACGAGCAGAACAGCCCCAAGGAAATCTCCAGCCGAATGACCAGCGACACCACGCTGATCGAGCAGGTCGTCGGCACCACAGTCTCGGTCGCCCTGCGCAACACGCTGATGGGCGTGGGCGGCGTCGCCTACCTGTTCTACCTCGTCCCCCAGCTGACGATGTGGATGGTGCTGGTGATCCCCGCGGTGGTGATCCCGATCACCGTGTTCGGCCGCCGCCTGCGCAACGTCTCGCGCACCAGCCAGGACCGGGTGGCCGATATCGGCGCGATGGTGTCCGAAGTGCTGGGCGCGATGAAGATCGTGCAAGCGTTTGGCCAGGAAGAGCGGGAGCAGAAGCGTTTTCGCGACGCGGTCGAGCGCAGCTTTGCCACCGCGAAGCGGCGAATCATGATCCGCGCGGCGATGACCGCGCTGATCATCTCGGTGGTGTTCGGCGCGATCGTGCTGCTGATGTGGCGCGGCGCTGTCGGCGTCGCGAGCGGCGCCATCTCGGGTGGGACGATCGCCGCGGTGGTGATCACCGCTGGCCTCGTCGCCGGTTCGCTCGGGGCGCTGACCGAGGTATACGGCGATCTCCTGCGCGGCGCGGGCGCGGCAAGCCGCCTCGCCGAACTGCTCGAAGAGAAGCCCACCATCGCGCCGCCCGCACGCCCCGAGGCGCTGCCCGAGCCGCCGCGCGGATCACTCTCCTTTCGCAACGTCAGCTTCCGCTATCCCACCCGGCTGGAAAGCCCGGCGCTGCGCGATTTCACGCTCGAGGTGCAGCCGGGCGAGACGGTGGCGATTGTGGGCCCTTCGGGCGCGGGGAAGAGCACGATCTTCCAGCTGGTCGAGCGGTTCTACGATCCGCAGGCGGGCACCATCCGGCTCGACGGGGTGCCGCTGACCAGTGCGGACCCGGCCGAGATCAGGAAGCGCATCGCGTTTGTCCCGCAGGAGGGCGTGCTGTTCAGCGCCAACGCGCGCGACAACTTGCGCTACGGCAACTGGGACGCGAGCGACGAGGACATCTGGGAGGCTGCCCGCGCCGCCAACGCCGAGGCGTTCCTGCGCGCGCTGCCGCAGGGCCTCGACACCTTCCTCGGCGAGAACGGCACCCAGCTTTCGGGCGGTCAGCGTCAGCGCATCGCGATCGCCCGCGCGATCCTGCGCAAGGCGCCGATCCTGCTGCTCGACGAGGCGACCAGCGCGCTCGATGCCGAGAGCGAGCGGTTGGTGCAGGACGCGCTCGACCGGTTGATGGCGGATCGCACCACTTTGGTCATCGCCCACCGCCTCGCGACCGTGCGGCAGGCGGACCGGATCGTCGTGATGGACGACGGCCGGATCGTCGAGCAGGGCAGCCATGGGGTGCTGGCCGAGGGCGGCGGACTCTACGCCCGGCTCGCCAAGCTGCAGTTCGGCGGAGCCGAAGCGGCTTAAGTTCCGGCCCAATCGACCAAATGCATACCGTACTCGCTCAACGGCGTTGCGCGCGCGCGGGCCGCGGGGGATGAGGTCCAGTCATAGCAATCACAATCGATTGCCATTGGTTGGGGACTCACACATGAACCGCATGTTCGCCACGCTGGCCGCGGCCGCGTCGTTTTCCGCTATCGCCATCGCCGCGCCGGCCGCCGCCGAGGATGCGCCGGCTGCCGGTGCGCCGGCGGTCCAGCAGGAGTACCGCCTGCCCGAGTACGGCGGGTGGGGGTTCAATCCGGCCGAGCTCGACCAGAGCGTCAAGCCAGGCGACGACTTCTTCAAGTACGTCAACGGCAAGTGGGACGCGGCTGAAGTAATCCCGCCGCAGTATCCTTACAGCGGCGTGGCCCTTGGCCTGCGCCTCGGCGCGGAGCGCGACATCAAGGCGATCGTCGACGAGATGGCCGCCGGCACCTATCCCGCCGGCTCGCTCGAACAGCGGGTGAGCGACCTCTACAAGGCCTATCTCGACGTCGACGCGATCAACGCCGCGGGCCTCGCCCCTGCCAAGCCGTTCCTCGACAAGATCGCCGCGGTGAAGACCCGCGCCGACCTCGCGCACGCCTTTGCCGCCACCGGCATTCCGGCGCCGCTCGGCATGTACGTGTCGATCGACACCGCCAGCCCGAAGGACAACGCGCTCTACACCGGCATCGGCGGGCTCGGCCTGCCCGACCGCGACTACTACCTGGTCGATAGCGAGGCGAACCTGGCGATCCGCGCGAAGTACAAGGATTACCTCGCGTTCATGCTCGGCAAGGCCGGGTACGCCGACCCGAAGGCGACCGCCGAGCGGGTCTATGGTCTCGAGAAGCAGTTCGCCGAACTCGGCTGGGATCGCGCGCTGTCGCGCAATCCGGAGCTCACCACCAACCGCGTCACCGTCGACGAGTTGAAGGCGATGTCTGGCGGGTTCCCGGTCGAGCTGGTGCTGCAAGACCGCAAGGTCGCCGATGTCGCCGGCCTCTACGTAGCGCAGCTGCCGCCGACGCAGGACGAGATCGCCAAGCTCGGCCTGACGCCGGAGCAGCTCGCCAAGCTCGGCGGCGGGATGCCCGCGATGCTGTCGCTGCTCAACACCGCGCCGATCGAGGACATCAAGGCGTGGATGGCCGCCCGCTTCCTGTCGGGTGCGAGCCAGGTCCTGCCGAGCGACATCGATGACGCCAACTTCGAATTCTACGGCAAGACCCTGCAGGGCAAGACCCAGCAGCGCGAACGCTGGCAGCGCGCGCTCGACTTCGTGCAGGGTGCAATGGGCGAAGGCCTCGGTAAGATCTACGTCGAGCGCCACTTCCCCGCCTCGAGCAAGGCGGCGATGGAGGAGCTGGTCGGAAACTTGCGCTTGGCGCTGGGGTCGAACCTCAAGGACCTCGCTTGGATGACGCCGACCACGCGTCTCGCCGCGCAGAAGAAGCTCGACGCGTTCGGGGTGAAGATCGGTTACCCCGATAAGTTCGAGACCTATGACGGTCTCACCGTCGTTCCCGGCCAGGCGCTCGCAAGCGCGATGGCGGTCAGCGAATGGGGCTGGAACGACCAGCTCAAGGACCTGCGCGAAGGGGTCGACAAGACCCAGTGGCTGATGACCCCGCAAACGGTGAACGCCTACTACATGCCGCCGGCGAACGAGATCGTGTTCCCCGCCGCTTACCTGCAGCCGCCGTACTTCAACCCCAAGGCCGACGCCGCGGTGAACTACGGCGCGGTGGGCGCGACGATCGGCCACGAGATCGGCCACGGGTTCGACGATTCGGGTGCCAAGTTCGGCCCCACCGGCGCGCTGGAGAACTGGTGGACGGATACCGACCGCAAGACCTTCGAGGCGCTCGGCAACAAGCTCGCCGCGCAGTACGATGCGCAGTGCCCGTACGATGACGGTAAAACTTGCCACAACGGCCGCCTGACCCTGGGCGAGAACATCGGCGACCTCGGCGGCATCTCGATGGCGTACCAGGCGTACAAGCTGTCGCTGAAGGGCAAGCCTGCGCCGATGATCGACGGGCTGACCGGCGACCAGCGCTTCTTCCTGTCCTATGCGCAGGCGTGGCGCTGGAAGTACCGCGAGGCGTTCGCCAAGCAGTTGCTCAAGACCGACAGCCACAGCCTGGCCGAAGCGCGGGTCAACGCGGTCGTGCGCAACTTCGACCCCTGGTACGCGGCGTTCAACGTCAAGCCGGGCGACAAGCTCTACCTCGCACCCGAAGACCGCGTGCACATCTGGTAAGCTGCTGAAACCTGAGCCGGAGGGCGCCCGTCGCGGCGTCCTCCGGCTTGCCGTTCAGCGCCCGGTCAAATCCGCTGTGCTGACACGTGAACAAGCGTTGCCGAATGGGACTTACCTATCGTAAGGTAGGCCTCCAACGCCGTTAACTGCGAGCGCGCGCATCCAAGCCCGCCGCGAACAACCGGGACTCGCCATGAGCTTCAAATCGATTGCCGCGCTGGGCATCAGCGCCCTTGCCCTGACCGTTGCCACCCCCGCGCTCGCCGAGGATGCGCCTGCCGCTCCCGCCGCCGCGCCGGCTCCCGCCGCCGCGCCGGCCCCGACGCCGTTGCCAACGATGAGCTTCGGCTCGTGGGGCTTCGATCCCGCCGACATCGACACCTCGATCGATCCTGGTGACGACTTCTTCGCTTACGCAAACGCCAAGTGGCTCAAGGCCAACCCGCTGCCGCCCGAATTCAGCCGCTTCGGCGCGTTCAACCTGCTGCGCGAGAAATCGACCAGCGACGTGAAGTCGCTGATCGACGAGTTGGTGGCGAAGGACCCGGCCGCGCTCTCGGCGGACGAGAAGCGGATCGTCGATGCCTACAACGCGTTCCTCGACCGGAAAGCGATCGACGCCCCGGGGCTCGCTCCCGCCAAGCCCTACCTCGACCAGATCC
Source organism: Tsuneonella rigui (assembly GCF_003958625.1). Taxonomy (GTDB): domain Bacteria; phylum Pseudomonadota; class Alphaproteobacteria; order Sphingomonadales; family Sphingomonadaceae; genus Tsuneonella; species Tsuneonella rigui. The sequence continues at coordinate 124,449 of NZ_RSEL01000015.1, forward strand.
GCAGCGCCGACACGCTCGCCAAGATGGCTACCCTTTGGGGCAGCGTCGGCTATCCCTCGCCGATCGGCGGCGGGGTGAGCGTCGATGCCAAGGAGCCCACCCGTTACTCGGTCTCGGTCGGCTCGGGCGGATTGGGCCTGCCCGACCGCGACTATTACCTCGATGATTCCGACGCTGGTAAGGCGATCCAGGCCAAGTACCGCGATTACCTCGCGTTCCTGCTCGGCAAGGCCGGGTACGCCGATCCCGCGGGGATGGCGGCCAAGGTCTATGCGTTCGAGGATAGCGCCGCGCGCAAGGTTTCGTGGGACCGCGCCACTCGCCGGAACCGCGACCTCACCTACAATGCGCTGACCCCGGCCGAGCTCCGCGCGCTCGAGCCCGCGTTCCCGACCGCAGCGTTCCTCGCCGCTGCGGGCTTCGACAAGACCGACCGCTACATCGTCGGCGACCTGCCGCCGACGCCCGAGCGGGCAAAGGAATTGGGCCTCGACGAAGCCACCCTCGCCAAGATCGGCGGCGGCACCCCGGCGATGATGAAGCTGCTCGAGGCCACTCCGATCGACGTGTTGCAGGCGTGGATGATCAAGGGTTTCCTGTCGGGCAACGCCGCCGTCCTGCCGAGTGACATCGATGCGGCGCAGTTCGAATTCTACGGCAAGACGCTGGGTGGCACGCCCGAGCAGCGTCCGCGGTGGAAGCGCGCGATCGACGAGAGCGAAGGCCTGATGGGCGAGCTGGTTGGCGCGGCCTATGTCCAGCGCTATTTCCCGCCCGCCAACAAGGCGGCGATGGTCGAGCTGGTCAAGAACCTGCGCAAGTCGCTCGGCGTCAGCATCCAGGAGAACACCTGGATGGGCGCGGAGACCAAGAAGGAAGCGCTCGCCAAGCTCGACGCGTTCGATCCCAAGATCGGCTACCGCGACAACCTCGAGACCTATCCGGGCCTCGCGATTACCCCCGGCCAGCCGCTCGCCAACCGTATCGCAGCGGCCAAGTGGGAAACCGCCGACGAGCTCAAGAAGCTGGGCGGCCCGATCGACCGCACCGAGTGGGGCATGCTGCCCGAGACGGTGAACGCCTACTACAACTCGACCAAGAACGAGATCGTGTTCCCTGCCGGCATCCTGCAGCAGCCGTTCTTCGGCCTGACCGCGGACATGGCGGTGAACTATGGCGGGATCGGCGCTGTCATCGGGCACGAGATGGGCCACGGGTTCGACGACCAGGGTTCCAAGTCCGACGGCACCGGCATGCTGCGCAACTGGTGGACCGACGCCGACCGCGCCGCGTTCGACAAGCTGACCAGCGCATTGGTGGAACAATACAACAAGTTCTGCCCGCTGGGCGAAGGCAAGCCGTGCGTAAATGGCCGGCTGACGCTGGGCGAGAACATCGGCGACCTCGGCGGGCTGTCGGTCGCCTATCGCGCCTATCACATGGCGCTTGGCGGCAAGCCGGCGCCGGTGATCGACGGGCTGACCGGCGACCAGCGGTTCTTCCTCGCCTGGGCGCAGGTGTGGCGCGCGCAGCAGCGCGACGAGACCGCGCTCCAGCGCCTGCGGACCGATCCGCACAGCCCGGAACAGTACCGGACCAACGGCATCGTCCGCAATTTCGATGAGTGGTACAAGGCGTTCAACGTGACGCCCGACGATGCGCTCTACCTCCCGCCGGAACAGCGCATCCGCATCTGGTAAGCGAAGGCCAGTCGAAACCAACCGAGGGCGGCGCAAGCAATTGACTTGCGCCGCCCTTGCTTCATGACGCCACGCCCATGGGCCTGATCCTCACCGCCATCCTCCTCGGCATCGTCGAGGGCCTCACCGAATTCATCCCCGTCTCCTCGACCGGACACCTGATCCTGGCGTCGGAGCTGTTCGGCTACGATGCCGGCCAGTGGGCGATGTTCAACGTCGTCATCCAGCTGGGTGCGATACTGGCGGTGGTGTACCAGTATTTCGGCAACTTCTGGTCCGCCGGAATGGGCTTCATTCGCCGCGAGCCGGCCGGCCTGCTGTTTGTCCGCAATCTCCTCCTGGCGTTCTTGCCGAGCGCGGTGCTGGGTCTCGCGCTCAAGGACTACATCGACGTGATGCTCGAAAGCCCCGAAGTGGTGTGCTGGGCACTCATCGCGGGCGGCATCGCCATTCTCATTATCGAACGCCGGCACCCTCCCGCCGAGATCGAGCTGGCCGAGGGCCCGCGTGAAGGGGACGACGGCGTGGCCGACCTCTCCTTCAAGACGGCGCTCGGGGTTGGGCTAGCCCAATGCCTGTCGATGGTTCCCGGGGTCAGCCGGTCGGGCGCGACGATCATGGGCGCGCTGGCGATGGGCGTCCCCCGCAAGACCGCGGCCGAGTTCTCGTTCTTCCTCGCCATTCCGACGATGCTGGGCGCGACCGCACTCAGTCTTTTCCAGCATGGCGACGAGTTGGCGACGGGCGCGAGCGTCGTCGGCTGGACCGAGATCGCGGTCGGCTTCGCCGTGTCGTTCGTGGTTGCGCTGATCGTGATCCGCGCGTTCGTCGCCTACGTCTCGCGCCGCGGCTTTGCGCCGTTCGCCTGGTATCGGATCGTCCTCGGAGCCGTCGCGCTCGTGTGGCTTGCGTTGCGCTGAAACCACACCCGGGATTCTTCGCGCGCCAACGGAACCCCTGCCATTTTCGGAGATTGGTGCCTCCGAAGGTGGATTCGAATTTAACATGGGTTTCCTGGTTCTGATCGCGGTGGGCGGCATCCTGGGATGGCTGGCCTCGATACTCACTCGCAGCGACGACGGGCGCGGGATCGCGCTCAACGTCGGACTGGGGATCATTGGCGCGCTCGTCGCGGGCGCGCTCGCGAGTTCGGATTCGCTGCTGATCGGACTGTCCGCGACGGCGTTGCTGCTGGCGCTGCTCGGCGCGAGCGTGGTGCTCGGCGCACTCTATTTCGCGCGCCGCGCGAATGCCAACCGTGACGGCGCACGGTCCTGACACGCCGTAATTTTTTCTTACCGTGGGTGCCTGTGCTTGTTATGCAGGCGTCCCATCCAAAAAGGGGAAGACTGAAATGAAGAAACTCATTGCTCTGTCGTCGGCGCTCGCCCTCGGCCTGACCGTCGCCGCTTGCGACGGCCCGAAGGAAAATGCCGCCGAAGACGCCGGTGAGCAGGCTGCCGAAGCCACCAACGCCTCGGCCGAAGCTGCCGCCGACGCCGGCCAGATCACCGACGAGCAGGCCGACGCCATGACCGACAAGGCCGAAGACAAGGCCGACGCCATGGAAGAAGCCGGCGAAGCCGCTGACAAGAACGGCACTGCCGGCCCGGCCGCGACCACCGCTCCGGCCGCTCAGTAAGCCAAGCCGAATTCAGGAAGCCGGCTCGGGAGCGATCCCGGGCCGGTTTTCTTTTTGCCCAAGCGAAAGGTTTAGACCGGCCGCGCCCCGCTGCCGCGCCCGCCGCGCAGCAGGTATTCCTGCGTCCCCACGTTTACCACGTTGTCGAGATCGATCACCGCGCTGTTGGCGTAGGTGAAGCCTGGGTGCAGGCTGCGATACAAGCGGTCGAAATCGCGCTCAACCGTCTGGCGGTAGAGATCCTCGAAGCTCTCGATCACGAAGTAGGTCGGCTGCAGGTCGCTGATCACGTAGTCGGTGCGCATCACCCGGTCGACGTTGAGCATGATCCGATTGGGGCTCTTGGCTTCGGTCGCGTACACCACCTCGGTCGGGCCCGAGAGGATGCCGGCGCCGTAGGCCCTGATCTGCCCCGCCTCCTCGATCAGCCCGAACTCGACCGTGTACCAGTACAGCGCGCCCAGCGCCTTCAGCCGGTTGTAGCGCCTCGCCTTCCACCCGGCGCGGCCGTACTCCTGCATGTAGTCGGCATAGACGGGGTCGGTCAGCATCGGCACATGGCCGAACACGTCGTGGAAGACGTCAGGCTCCTGGATGTAGTCGAACGTCTCGCGGGTGCGGATGAAGTTGCCGGCCGGGAAACGCCGGTTGGCGAGATGCCAGAAGAACACGTGATCGGGGATCAGCATCGGCACCGGCACTACCGACCAGCCGGTCAGGTGGCCGAGGTCTTCGCTGAGCTTGCCGAATTCGGGCACCCCGCCGCGGTTGAGGTTGAGCTTCTGCAGGCCCGCCATGAACGCGCCCGCGGCCCGTCCGGGGAGCACGTCCATCTGCCGGGCAAACAGGTCGTTCCAGATCGCATCGTCATCGCTGGAGTATTCGGCTTGGCGTGGCTCGAGCCAGTCATCGCCGACGTGCGCGGGCTTCTGCAGCGGCGCGGTGAACACGTCCGCCGGCATCTCCGGCAGGGCGGTAAAGTCGGCGTCGGGGGTTGCTAGAGTGGCCATGGTTTCAACTGAAACGTCTAGCAGGCGTGCCGGGGTCCGGCAAACTGCCTAGCGTGTAGCTTCAGCCTGCACGACCTGACGCCCGTCATCCGCGAACGCGCCGAGCGCGAGGGCGTCTCCCTTGGCGCGCGAGACGAGGTGAAGCGACTCGCCAACGATCGCGGGGCTGACCGCGCGGAATGCGAACCGCTTCATCGGACCGCCCAGTTGCAACAGCAGGCTCGCCATCAGCGGGCCGTGGACGACGAGGCCGCGATAGCGCTCGAAATCGCGCGCATAGGGCAGGTCGTAGTGGATGCGATGGGTGTTGAAGGTGAGCGCGGAGAAGCGGAACAGCAGCGGCTCTTGCGGCGTCAAGGCGCGGTGGCTCTGCCATTCGCCGGAATTGAACCGGCCATCGCCGAGCGGCGCGGGCTGCAAGGGCGCGTCGGACGCGGCCGCCTCGCGATACACCAGCGTCTGCGTCTCGCGCACGGTCAGCGCGCTGTCGGCGAAGGTTTCGTGCAGCACCTCGACGAACACCATCTCGCCGCTCTTGCCCGATTTCGGCGTGATCGAGGCTACGCGCGAGACCCGCTCTATCTCCGCGCCGATTGCGATCGGGGCGTGGAACTCGATCTCGCTCGCCGCCCACATTCGGCGCGGGAGTGGAACGGGCGGGAGGAGGCTCGTCGCGCTGTCGTCGCGTTTGGGGTGACCGTCCTCGCCCAGCGCGACGGTCGGTGCATCTGGGGTGCAGAGGCAGAAGTGGATGCCCTGCGGCATCGCGCCTTCGCCCTGTGCTGGCAGATCGAAGGTCGCCAGCCACCGCGCCGCGAGCGCGGGGTCGAGCCGGTCGCGGCGCCGTTCCTCGCGCCCGACCCAGGCTGACCAATCAGTCACCTTCCCCCTTCCTTGTCACCCCCGCGAAAGCGGGGGCCCATCATCTGCCGTAGGAGATGGGTCCCCGCTTTCGCGGGGATGACGGGAGAAGGGATCGCACGCGGCTTCGTCAAGCCGCGCGCTCGAACACTGCGGCGATGCCCTGACCGCCGCCGATGCACATTGTCTCGAGGCCGTAGCGACTCCCGCGCCGTTGCATCTCGTAGGCCATGTCGGCGAGGATGCGCCCGCCGGTCGCGCCGATCGGGTGGCCGAGGCTGATGCCCGAACCGTTGACGTTCAGGATCTCGCGGCGGCTGTCGTCGGCCGACCAGCCCCAGCCCTTGAGCACCGCGAGCACCTGCGGCGCGAACGCTTCGTTGAGTTCGACCAGGTCGATGTCGTCCCAGCGCATGCCGGTGCGCTTGAACAGCCGCTCGACCGCCGGGACTGGACCGATGCCCATCCGGCTCGGGTCGCAGCCTGCCGCGGCATAGCCGTTGAACCACAGCATCGGTTCGAGCCCGAGCTCTTCCAGCTTATCCTCCGCTACCACCAGGCACGCGGCGGCGGCATCGTTCTGCTGGCTGGCGTTGCCCGCGGTGACCACGCCGCCCTCCAGCGCGCGCAGCTTGCCGAGGCTATCCATGCTGGCATCGGCGCGGTAGCCCTCGTCGCGCTCGAACATCACCGGGTCGCCCTTACGCTGCGGCACCGGAACCGGGACGAGCTGCGCGTCGAACTTGCCCTGGTCCCACGCCCTCGCGGCGTTCTGGTGCGAGCGGACTGCATAGGCGTCGGCCTCCTCGCGGGTCACACCGTAGTCCTTGGCGAGGTTCTCGGCGGTTTCGATCATGCCGGTGATCACGCCGAAGCGCTCGACCGGCTGGCTCATCAGTCGCCCGCGGGTGAGCCGGTCCCACAGCTCGACGTTGCCGGCCTTTACCCCGCCACGCAGGGCCGTGGTGTAGTGTTCGACGTTGGACATGCTCTCGCACCCGCCCGCGACCACCACGTCGGCGTGCCCCGCCTCGATCATCATCGCTGCGTTGACCACCGCCTGCAGGCCCGAGCCGCAGCGGCGGTCGAGCTGGTAGCCGGGCACTTCGAGCGGCAACCCGGCGGCGAGCCAGGCCCAGTGCCCGATCGCAGGCGCCTCGGCATTGCCGTAGCCCTGGCTGAACACGACGTCGTCGACTCGCTCCGGATCGATTCCGCTGCGCTCGATCAGCGCCTTCAGGATGACCGCGCCCAGCTCGCCCGCGCCGAGAGGCGCCAGCGTGCCGAGGAACTTGCCCACCGGCGTGCGCAGGGGGCTGACGATGGCGGCGCGGCGTTTGCTCATTCACATTTCTCCATCAACATCCGCCCATGCTGAGCCTGTCGAAGCATCATCGCGTGGCCTTCGACAAGCTCAGGCTGAGCGGAGGTTGGTAAACTGATCGGACCCGGCGACGACTCCGCGATCAATAAGCGCGTGGATCGATCCCGACGACAAACCGAGTCTTTCCGACAGCACCTCCTCGCTATGCTGACCGAGATAAGGCGCCGGCTCCGGCTGCCCGGCGGCCTTCCCACCAAGGTGCGCGAAACTGCGCGCGGCCGGATATTCGAATCCGCTCGGATTGGCGGGCGAGGGGCCGAACAGCGGGTTGTCCGCCACCAGCACCGGGTCGTTCGCCGCTTCGAACATCGTGCGGTAGCGCTCGAACGTCGCGCCGGCCTTGGTCAGCCGTTCGGCGAGATCCGTATAGTCGAGCTTCTCTGCCGCGCCCTGCACGATCGCGAACAGCGCCTCGCGGTGGACGAAGCGGTTGTGGTCGGAGCGCGCAAACTCGACGCCGGTCTCGGCTTCCAGCGCGGCGATCGGCTCGGCGATATTCAGCGCGCCGACCATCGCGTTCCACTGGTTGGGAGTGAGCACCGCGACCATGAAGCGCTTGCCGTCGCGGCTCTCGAAATCGCGCCCGAGCGCGCCCCAGATCGCATTGCCGAGCCGCGGGCGGTCGCCGCCACGATAAAGCATCTCCGCCATCGCGCCTGAATTGGCGACCGTGCCGATCGCCACGTCGCCCAGCGGCACGCGCACTTCGCTGCCCTCGCCGGTCGCGGTGCGGTGATGGATCGCCGCCATCAGCGCGAACGCGCAGTACGCGCCGGTGATGAAATCCCACGCGGGCAGCACCTGGTTGACCGGCGGGGCGCTGTCCTGGTCCCATTCGGCGGGCCCGGTCATCAGCGGGTAGCCGCTCGCGGCGTTGACGGTGAAGTCCATCGCCTGGCGCCCGTCGTGCCAGCCCATGATGCGGACCGAGATCATGTCCGGCCGCCCGTCGCTCACCGCCGCGTGGCTGAGGAAGGACTTCTCGGGCAGGTTGGTGATGAGCTGGCCCGTCTTGCGCGCCAGTTCGACGCACAGCTCGCGCCCCTCGGCTGAGCGGAGGTCGAGCGCGACCGATTTCTTCGCGCGGTTGAGGTTCTCCCACGCGAGGCTGCGGCCCTCGGCGGTCTGCATGTAGCGGTCGTAATCGAGCCCGCCGCCGATCTGATCGACGCGGATCACCTCCGCTCCCATCTGCGCGCAGTACAGCCCCGCGGTGGGTGAGGCGACGAAGCTGGAGACTTCGACGATGCTGAGGTCTTTGAGAAGCTGGTACATCTACGCCTGCGCCGCGAAATCGCGCAGCATATGCTTGGCGATCTGCAGCTGGAGGATCTGCGTGGTGCCTTCGTAGATCCGATAGATGCGCGCATCGCGGAAGAACCGCTCGGCGTCGTACTCGGCGAGGTAGCCCGCGCCGCCGTAGATCTGCACCACCCGGTCGACCACCCGGCCGCACATCTCGCTGGCAAACACCTTGAACGCCGCGGCCTTCCTCAGGATGTTCTCGCCGCGATCGGCGCGCAGCGTTACGTCGGTCATCATGCACTCGGCGGCGTAGATCTCGGTCTCGCTCTCGGCGAGCATCTGCTGGATCAGCTGGAAGTTGGCAATCGGCTCGCCGAATGCCTTGCGCTCGGTGGCATAGCGCAGTGCGCTGTCGAGCGCGCGGCGGGCGTAGCCTGTGGCCGCCGCGCCGACCGAGATGCGCCCGTTGTCGAGGCTCTTCATCGCGAACACGAAGCCCTTGCCGGTCTCCCCGCCGAGCAGCGCCTCGCCCGGCACGTGCACGTCCTCTAGGATCACGTCGGCGATGTGGCTGCCCGACTGGCCCATCTTGTGGTCCGGGCTGCCGACGGTGACGCCGGGCGTGTCCATCGGGACGATGAAGGCGGAGACGTGCGCATTCTTGGGCAGCGCTTCCTTCTCGGTGCGCGCCATGATCAGCCCGACCGCGGCATGCGGCGCGTTGGTGATGTAGCGCTTCGTACCGTTGAGGATCCATCCGTTGCCATCCGGATCGGGCCGCGCGGTGGTCGCCATCGCCGCGCTGTCGGAGCCGGAGCCGGGCTCGGTCAGGCCGAAGCAGGCGATCTCGCCCGCCGCGACGCGTGGCCACCACTCGGCCTTCTGGGCCTCGGTCCCGCCGTTCTTGATCGCCGAGTTGAACATGCCGACGTTGATCGAGAAGATCGAACGATAGGCCGGCGCGGCATAGGCCATCGTCTTGACCACCCGCGCGTACTGCGAAGTCGACAGGCCCGCGCCGCCATACTCCTCGGGCACGGTCAGCCCGAACAGGCCCATGTCGCGCATCTCCTGCACGATCTCGTCGGGGATGCGGTCGGCCTCGATCACCTCGCGCTCGGCGGGGATCAGCCGCTCGCGCACGTAGCGTTCGAGCTGGTCGATGAACTGTTCGAACAGCTCGGGGTCCATACCGCTCATTGGGGTTCTCCCGTCGCACTCGTGCTAGGTGAGGGGCTCGCGTTCGGCAGCGCCTCGGGCGGCAGGCGCCGCTGGTCGAGCATCTCCGCCGCCTCGTCGAGCGCTTTGGCCTCGCCGACCGTCACGCCGCCAGGTCCCGGATCGCTGTCCGATGGCCCGCAGGCGGCGAGGAGGGCGAGCGGGAGCAGGGCGAGGATGCGCATGGCGCTTGCATACCTTGCTCACGAAAAAGAAAAAGCGGGCGAATCGCCGCAGCGACCGCCCGCCTTTCGTTGCGCCGGGAGCGCGGAGCTTACTGCGGGGTGGCTTCCGCGGTCGGCTCAGCGGCCGCAGCAGCGGCGGCTTGGGCGCGGGCTGCGACGTCGGCGGCGTTCTCGCCGGCTTCCTGCGCGGTCGCGGTGGCAGCTTCGCTCGCGGCGGCGCTGGCGTCGGCGGTGGCGTTGGCGCTCGGGTCGGCGGCCGGCTCGGCGGTCACGCCGGCCATCGCGTCATCGGCGGGCATCTCGACCGTATCGGCCTGCGCCTCGGTCGAGGCGTCGTCGGCCCCGCCGCAGGCGGCGAGCGCGCAGGTCAGCGGGGCGAGAACGAGAGCGAGCTTCTTCATCAGGTATTCTCCATCGGAGGTAGGGGCTGCCCCGTATCCTACCGGCGCCACAATCGCGCCGCAATCGCCGCTGTCCACAAGCGGCGCATTTTCTCCTGCGCGAGCGTGTGCCAAGGCCGCAGCGATGGCGACGGTCGCAAGCGAAGCTCCCACTCTCGATGCCGCGCGCGGGCGGCTTCGCGAGCTGTTCGGGTTCGACGACTTCCGCGGCGTGCAGCCGCAAGTGATCGAGCGCGTGCTGGCGGGGCAATCGACGCTGGCGGTGATGCCGACCGGCGCGGGCAAGTCGCTCACCTACCAGCTCCCCGCGACGATGCTGCCGGGCACCTGCGTGGTGGTGAGCCCGCTGATCGCACTGATGCACGACCAGCTGCGCAGCGCGCGCGCCAACGGGATCGCCGCCGCCACGCTGACCAGCGCCGATGCCGACTGGCGCGAGACATTGGACGCCTTCCGCGCCGGCCAACTGGATCTGCTCTACGTCGCGCCCGAGCGGGCCAGCCAGCCCAGCTTCCGCGAGCTGCTGTCCGCCGCGCGGGTGTCCATGTTCGCGATCGACGAGGCGCACTGCGTTTCCGAGTGGGGCCACGACTTCCGCCCCGACTACCGCCTGCTGCGCCCGCTGATGGACGCTTTTCCCGGCGTCGCGCGCCTCGCGCTGACCGCCACCGCCGATGCGCACACCCGGGCCGACATCCTCGTCCAGCTCGGCATACCGGAGGACGGCCTGATCGTCGCCGGGTTCGACCGGTCCAACATCCGCTACGCGATCCGCCACCGCGACAATCCCGTGCGCCAGGTCGCCGACCTGATGCGCGCCGAGCCGGGGCCGGGGATCGTCTATGCGCCAACCCGCGCCAAGGTGGAGAAACTGGCCGAGCAGCTCGCCGCCGCCAGCGGGCGCGAGGTGCGGCCCTATCACGCGGGGCTCGAGCCCGAGACCCGCGCCGCCAACCAGGCCGCGTTCGTCGCGAGCGAGGACATGGTGATCGTCGCCACGATCGCGTTCGGCATGGGGATCGACAAGCCCGACGTCCGCTTCGTCGCCCACGCGGGCATCCCCAAGTCGATCGAGGCCTTCTACCAGGAAACCGGCCGCGCGGGGCGCGATGGCGACGCCGCGCAGACGCTGATGCTGTGGGGCGCGGGCGATTTCGCGCAGGCGCGCCAGCGACTCACCGAAGTGCCCGAGGACCGCCGCGCCTCCGAACGCGCGCGGCTCGATGCATTGGCGGGGCTGGTCGAGACCGCCGGCTGCCGCCGCGCGGTGCTGCTGCGGCACTTCGGCGAGGACCCGCCGGCCTCGTGCGGCAATTGCGACAATTGCCTCGAAGCGCCGGGCGTCACCGACGTGACGGAGATCGCGCAGAAGCTGCTTTCCGCCGCTTATCGCACCGGGCAAAGCTTCGGCTTCGGGCACCTGCAGAAAGTCCTCACCGGGGTTCCCGACGACCGCATCGCCCAGCGCGGCCACGACCACCTGAGCGTGTTCGGCATCGTCGGCACGGAGGACGCGCGGCTGCTTCAGCCGGTAGCCCGCGCGTTGCAGGCGCGTGGCAGCCTGGTCGCGACCGAGCACGGCGGGCTGCAACTGGGCGGCGACGCCAAGGCGATTCTCAAGGGCGAGCAGAGCGTCGAGATCGTCGTCCCGCCGCCCTCGGCACGCTCGCGGCGGCGCCGCGGCGGCGAGGCCAACCCGATCGGCGATCCGCTGTTCGAGGCGTTGCGCGAGGTCCGCCGCGAACTCGCGCGCACCGCCGGCCTGCCGCCGTACGTGATCTTCCACGACGCCACCTTGCGCGAGATGGCCGCGATGAAGCCGCAGACGCTGTCGGAGCTGGCCGAGATCGGCGGAGTCGGCGCGCGCAAGCTGGAAGCCTACGGCCAGGACTTCGTCAACGCGATCCGGGCGCACGAATAGAAAGAGGAACACAATGCGAATGATGGCGATCCCGTTGGCCTGTGCGCTGCTTGGCGCCTGCCAGACCGTGCCTGCCGAGCCGGCCGCACCGCCCGCCGCGCTGGCATTCGAGGTCAAGTCGTGGGGCGCGCTGATCCATAGCTGGTCGGTCGCCGCTGATGGCGCCGCGACAACCGTCACGAGGCAGAGCAAGAGCGGATCGCCCTGGCCGCCCTACACGCTGGAGCATCGCCGCTTCACGCTCGCGGCCGTCGATCTTGCGAGGCTGCAGGCGCTCGCCGCCGCCCTGCCGAACCCCGAACCGACCGACGACAAGTGCCAGCAGCGCATGACCGACGCCGCGTACGGCAGCCTGTCGATCGCGCGCGGCGCGGAGGCGCGCGCGCTCAAGTTCTACGAGGGCTGCTTCGACGCCTACTACGCGCCGTACATCACCCAGATGAAGGCGATCGACGCGCTGGTGATGGACGCCGCCGCGAAAGCTCCGATCGAGCGGCGCGAGGAGGTCGCCGCCGATTCCAATTGACCGCCGCTCCGGTTGATATAAAGATGATATCACTTTTTAACTGGGAGTGATTCGTCATGTCGACCGATCCAGTCGGAATGGTCCGCAGCCAGGAGCGGCCCGCCCGGGCGTTCAACGGCTATTTCATGTTGCTCGTGCTGGTTGCGGCGCTGGCGTTCGGCGGGTGGCTGTTCGCCGCCGACGTGCCGCCCGATGGTTCGGAGAATGCCGCGTATTTCGCGTTCGTTGCCAAGCTGGTGACCACCGGGCTCGTCATCCTGATCGTCTCGATCGGGTTCTACATGATCCAGCCCAACCAGGCGGCGGCGCTGACGCTGTTCGGCGCCTACTCGGGGACCGACCGGACCGAAGGGCTGCGCTGGGTCTGGCCGTGGATCGGCAAGACCAAGGTCTCGGTCCGCGCCAACAACCTCATTTCGGAACGCATCAAGGTCAACGACCTGCGCGGCAACCCGATCGAGATGGCGGCGCAGGTCGTCTGGCGCGTGGTGGATACCGCACAGGCGCTCTACGACGTCGACGACTACAAGGCCTTCGTCACGGTGCAGATCGAAGCCGCGGTTCGGACCATCGGCGCGCGCTATCCCTACGACGACTTCGCGCATGCCGAGGTGACCCTGCGCGGCCATCACGACCAGGTCGGTGCCGAGCTGCGGACCGAGCTGATCGCGCGGCTGCAACAGGCCGGCATCACGGTCGACGAGTGCGGCTTCACCCACCTCGCCTACGCGCAGGAGATCGCCGGCGCGATGCTCCGCCGCCAGCAGGCGGAAGCGGTGGTCGCCGCGCGCAAGACGCTGGTCGAAGGCGCGGTCGGCATGGTCGAGATGGCATTGGAGCAGCTCTCGGCCAAGAACGTGGTCGAGCTCGACGACGAGCGCCGCGCGGCGATGGTTTCCAACCTGATGGTCGTGCTGTGCGGCGAGCGCGACACCCAGCCGGTCGTCAACACCGGTACGCTCTACCAGTAACGCGCGATGGCCGACGCGCAGCAGAAGAAGGCCTTCGCCTTGCGCCTCGACCCGGCGGTCCACGCCGCGGTCGAGCGCCTGGCGGCAGGCGAGCTGCGCAGCGCCAACGCGCAGATCGAGGTGCTGCTGCGCGAGGCATTGGAGGCGCGCGGTTGCCATGTCGGCAAGACCAAGCCCGCCAGGCGCGGGCGGCCGCCGAAAGGAGACTGATCATGCTGCACAAATTCTTCGAAGACGGCGATTGGTTTGCGGCCAAGCGCTACGGCTACGGCGCCGGCCTCCCGATCGCCTGGCAGGGCTGGGCACTGCTCGCGGCCTACATAGGCGCGGTGCTCGTGCTTTGCCTGCTGGCCGAGCGAGGCTGGCCGCAGAATGTGGGGGCGTTTGCGGGGATCGCCGTGTTGACCATGGCCTTCGTGGTCATCGTCCACCGGCACACGCGCGGCGGGTGGCGCTGGCGGTGGGGCGCGGACGATTGAGCGAGCGGCTGTCTTAGCCGCCTGTTAACCAATTTCCCTTAGCGCGGGCGTCATGGAAAGCCTCGCCCGCAGCACGCCCGCTCGCCCCTCGGTCCTGGCCGTCTGCGCGATCGCCGCGCTGGCCGTAGCCGCTATCCCTGTCGCTGCGGTGCTGGCGCAGCCTACCGCGCAGCCATTTACCGTGGTCGAGACGGGGCGCGGCTATGGCAGCCTGCAGGATGCGGTGAACGCCATCGGCAACGGCCAAGGCTCGATCTCGATTGCGCCCGGCACCTACCGCCAGTGCGCGGTGCAGGAGGGCGGCACCGTCACCTACCTCGCCGCCGAGCCGGGCAAGGCCGTGTTCGATCGCACGACCTGCGAAGGCAAGGCCGCGCTGGTGCTGCGCGGCAAGGCGGCGCGCATCTCGGGCCTCACCTTCCGCGGGATGGCGGTGCCCGATCACAACGGCGCCGGCATCCGGCTGGAGCAGGGCGACCTCACCGTCGCGCAGTCGTGGTTCACCGACAGCCAGCAGGGTATCCTCACCGGCAGCGATCCTTCGGGCACGATCGTCATCGACAAGAGCACCTTTTCCGGCCTCGGCAACTGCGAGGACGAGGCGGGCTGCGCGCATTCGGTCTATGTCGGCGACTACGGCCTGCTGCGGGTGACCCGCAGCCGCTTCGAGCGCGGCACCGGCGGGCATTACCTCAAGTCGCGCGCGCGGGCGGTGCAGGTCGCGGCCAACAGCTTCGACGATTCGGCCGGGCGCGGGACCAATTACATGATCGACCTGCCCGAAGGATCGGCCGGGCAGATCACCAACAACTGGTTCGTCCAGGGGCGCGACAAGGAGAATTACTCCGCCTTCATCACCGTCGCCGCCGAGGATCACACCCATTCGGCCGACGGCCTGACCATCGCCGGCAACGACGCCCGCTTCGCGCCCGATGTGCGCCGTTCCAGCGCGTTCGTCGCCGATTGGTCGGGTGACAAGCTGGCGGTCGGGCCGAACATGCTCGGCACCGGCCTCAAGCCGTTCGAGAAGCGCTGAACCACTCAAGGGAACGCGTGCTTGCTCTCGCCGGTTGATCCGGCAAGGAGCTTCTCATGGCAGGCGGTTGGACCCGCGACGGCGCGGTGCAGGATCAGATCGACGACACAGTGAAGGACGCGGTCGCCGCCGCGCGTGCGCGCACGCCCACCGGGCCGAGCGCGGAGTTCTGCGACGACTGCGGCGAGCCGATCCCGGTGCGCCGGCGCGAGGCGCTGCCTGGCGTGCGCACCTGCGTTGCATGCCAGGCCGAGCGCGATACCGAGGTGCGCCACTCGGCGATCAACCGGCGCGGGAGCAAGGACAGCCAGCTCCGCTGATGTCCGCCGCGTTCATCCGTCTCCAGCACCTGACCCCGCAGCACGCCCTCTCGCGGCTGGTCGGGCGCTTCGCCGACAGCACTGTTCCGTGGGTCAAGAACACCCTGATCAAGCGCTTCATTGACGCCTATGATGTCGACATGCGCGAGGCCGCCGAGCCGGCCAGCGTCTATCCCACCTTCAACGCGTTCTTCACCCGCGCCCTGAAACCCGGCGCGCGGCCGCTGGGCGACGCGGCGCAGTGCGTGCTCGGCCCGGCGGATGGCGCGGTCAGCCAGTTGGGCGCGATCGAGGGCGGCCGCATCGTCCAGGCCAAGGGGCGCGACTACTCGGTCGCCGAGTTGCTCGGCGGGGACAGCGCCAACGCCGCGCGGTTCGATGGAGGGCGGTTCGTCACCATTTACCTCTCGCCCAAGGACTACCACCGCGTGCACATGCCCGCGGACGGCACCCTGCGCAGCACCCGCTACGTTCCGGGCGACCTGTTCTCGGTCAATGCGGTCACCGCCGACGGGGTCGACCGCCTGTTCGCCCGCAACGAACGCCTTGCTGCTGTCTTCGACACCCCGCTCGGCGCGATGGCGAGCGTGATGGTCGGCGCGATGATCGTCGCCGGGATCGAGACGGTGTGGAGCGGCCGGCTCCAGCCGCACGGCAAAGCGGTCGAGCAGCGGACCTTTGCCGACGGACCCAAACTCGCGGCGGGCGACGAGATGGGACGGTTCTACCTCGGCTCGACCGTCGTGCTGCTGTTCGAACCCGGCAAGGTCGAGTGGCTGCCTGACCTTGTCCCCGGCAGCACGGTACGGATGGGCCAGCCGATCGGCCGCCGGCTCTAGCCGAACGCCTTGGCGTACCTGACCACGCCAGCGGGCGGTTCTCCCGCGATAACCAACCGCTGAAAATACTCCGGTGGTGGTCCGGGATACGCCAACGCCGGATCATGCTCGAAACCGAAGCGGCGGTAGTAGGCCGGATCGCCCAGCAGCACCACGCCGCGCGCGCCGCGGCTGGCGAGCTCGCGCAGGCCATGTTTAACCATTTGTGCGCCGACCTGGCGGCGCTGTTTTTCGGGCAGGACACCGACTGGGCCGAGGCCGTACCAATCGGCCGCACCGTCCGAGATGGTCACAAGCGAAAAAGCGATATGGCCGATGATCCGCCCATCTTCCTCGGCCACCAGCGACAGCGCGAGATCGCCATCGGCGCGCAGCCGATCGACGATCGCGGGCTCGCTTCCATCGCTGTGCGGCTGGCCCGCGAACGCTTCGCGGGTGACCGAGCGGATCGCATCCTCGTCACCGACACGCTCGGGGCGGATCGTGAGGTTCACCGCAGCAGATGCCCCGCCCGGTCGCGCTTGGTGGCGAGGTAGCGGGCATTG
The DNA here is from genome assembly GCF_003958625.1 of Tsuneonella rigui. Classification (GTDB taxonomy): domain Bacteria; phylum Pseudomonadota; class Alphaproteobacteria; order Sphingomonadales; family Sphingomonadaceae; genus Tsuneonella; species Tsuneonella rigui. Next base: position 140,732 of record NZ_RSEL01000015.1, read on the forward strand.
TGGGGGTTGTCGGGGAGTTGGTGCGGCACCCGCTCGACCACCAGGACGCCCGCTGCCTCGAGCGCGGCGACCTTGGCCGGATTGTTGGTCATCAACCGAATTTCCCGCGCGCCAAGCAGCCCCAGCATCCGCGCCGCCACCGGGAAGTCGCGCGCTTCGTCGGGCAGACCCAGCCGCTGGTTGGCGTCGACCGTGTCGAACCCCTGGTCCTGCAATCGATAGGCGCGCAGCTTATTGATCAGGCCGATCCCGCGCCCCTCCTGCCGCAGGTACAGGACAACTCCCCAGCCGCCCGCCTTCGCCTCGGCAGCGGCTGCGTGGAGCGCGGCATCGAGCTGCGGACCGCAATCGCACTTGAGGCTGCCAAGCACGTCGCCGGTCAGGCATTCGGAATGCAGCCGCACGAGCGGTGGCCGGTCGCTGCGCGCCTCCCCGAACACCAGAGCGACATGCTCGCGCAAATCGTCGGCGCTGCGAAAGGCAACGATCTCGCATTCCTCGCTGGTATTGACCGGTAGCCGGGCGCGCGCGGCGATCACCAGCCGTGCCGGGTCGGTCAAGGCTGCCAAGTCGGAGGCGTCGAATGGTTGCGCTTCCCCCGCGGCGTGGGGATCGACCAGGAAGGCCGGCAGGATGCCCGCGATCCGCGCTAGCTCCAGCGCCGCCGCCGCCCCTTCCGACCAGTCGAGCGGTTCGGCCTTGAACGGCCCCTTCAACGGGGTCGCAAGATCGAGTGCAGGGTCCGCCAGCGCGCGCGAAGCGGACAGGTCGAACAGCTCCGCGCCGCGCACTAGCACTGGTGCATGCGGCTCGGCCGCCTCGCGTTGGTTGACCAGTTTGAGCGTCTCCGCCCGCGCTGCCGAAATCAGCATCTGCCGGGAGAGGGCGCCTGCCGCAACGGCGGTCTCGGCCGGCAGCAGGACCGGACCACCTTCGAGCGCGATCGGCCACCCGTGGCGCAGCGCATCGACCGCCTGCGCCGCGCGGCGGGCCGGGCTGGGCGCGGTCAGAGATCGAACTCCGTCACCAGCGGAATGTGATCGCTCGGGCTATCCCACCGGCGAGTGTCTTCGACCAGCCGGTGGCTCACCGCGTGCTTTGCCAGCTCGGGACTGGCCCACATATGGTCCAGCCGCCGCCCCTGATCCTTTTGCCGCCAGAAGCTGCGGTAGGACCACCAAGAGTAATTCCGCTCCGGAGCCGGGATGAACTGCCGGCCGAGATCGACCCAGCCGTGCGCGTCGCCGAAGCGGGTGAGCGCCTCGACTTCGACGGGTGTGTGGCTGACGACCTTCAGCAGCGCCTTGTGGTCGTAGACATCGCATTCGAGCGGGGCGACGTTGAAGTCGCCGACGATCAATGTCGGCCGGTCGAGCGCATCGGCCCAGTGGGTCATGCGCTCGAGGAAATCGAGCTTCTGGCCGAACTTCGCGTTCACCTCCCGGTCGGGCACATCGCCGCCCGCGGGAATATAGACATTCTCGACGATCAGGCCCGAGCCTTCAAGCTCGACACCCACATGGCGAGCCTCGCCGTTATCCTGCCAGTCGTGCCGCCCGAGTTCGCGGAACGGCAGCCGGCTGACGGTGGCGACCCCGTGATAGCCCTTCTGTCCGTGCACGGCCTGGTGGACGTAGCCGAGCTCCGCCAGCGCCTCGGCCGGAAACTGGTGCGGCTGGCACTTGATCTCTTGCAGGCAGAGCACGTCGACGTCCTGCTCGCGCAACATGCGCGCGACCTGGTCGATGCGCAGGCGGACCGAATTGATGTTCCAGGTGGCGACGGAAACCATGGGAGCCGGATAGGGAGCGCGCCGCCCCCTTACAACCTCAACAAAAAACCCTCGCACCGGGGGCATTGGTGCGAGGGTTCCTTGTAGCGTTCGTCACGCTTGCGCAGGTGGCCTCTGATGAGGTCAGGGCAACAGGGGGGAAACCCGCCTCAGACCGTCCTGCTGAACATGGTTTACGGCTGGCCGGCTTTCCGCCCCATGAACGCTTTGGCGCGGCTGGTCGCAGCCGGCGAACGGCGTTCGGGCAAGACGGTGCCTAGCGGCGACCAGTCGAGCGGCGCGGGTCCTTGAAGGTGAACGCACTGTCAGGGACGGCAACACCGTAGCGCTGATTGGTCAGCCGCACCGTGGTCCGGCCGTTCTGGGAATCGAGCGCGACCCAGTTGGTCAGTTGCAGCCCGCCCGGCGCGTTCGCGTTGCGCACGAAGATCAGCGTGATCACCCCGTATTCGGGGTGCTTGCTGTCCCTAACCTCGACGGTGACGACGTTGTCGGTCCCCGAGGGGATCAGCTTGCCGTACTTCTTCACGTCGCGATTGGGATCGAGCAGCGCGCCGAGCGGCGAGTTGCCGATCGGCCAGCGCTGGACCTGGTTGACCTCGTAATCGACCAGATAGAGCGACTTGCCGTTCGAGACGACGAGCATCTTGGCGCTCTTCTGATACTCAAAGCGGATCTTGCCCGGGCGCTTCAGGGTCAACACGCCCGACAGGGTCTGGCCCTTGCGGTCGGTCTGGGTGAAGTTCGCCGTCATGGTCGAGATACCGCGCAGCGCGGCGACCGCCTGATCGAGCTGGCTGGTCTGCGCCACGGCAGGGGCCATCGGCACTGCCAACATTGCGGCAGGCACGGAAACGGACAGCGCGCCGGCAATCGCGGCGCGCAAAGTGATCTTGGGAAATTCGTGCAAGGTAAACATGCTCCGGCGGTTAGCGTCGGGGCATTGAACCGCCACTGAACCCTGGTGGTTCCGGCGGTTCAGGATCACTTGATCTTGGCTTCCTTGAACTCGACGTGCTTGCGCGCGACGGGATCGTACTTGCGGAAGGTGAACTTTTCCGAGTGGTTGCGCGGGTTCTTCTTGGTAACGTAGAAGAAGCCGGTGTCGGCGGTCGAGACCAGCCGGATCTTAACGGTTGCGGGCTTCGCCATGGCGTTTTCCTGATCTGCTAGAGGGCCACAGCGGGCCACAAATACCAAGGGCGGCACACGCGCGCCGCCCGTCGGGGGCGCCCATTGGTGCAAACACCGGCGAAAGTCAAGCGCGCGGACGCCCCGCTACCACTCGACCTTGCCGCGCCCGGCCTTCACCACGCCGCGCGATTTCTTGGCCTTGATGCGCGCTTCCTTGCCCACCCGGTTGAGCCGGCTTTTGGCGCGCGGGGTGGGACGGTCATGCGCCTCGCGGATCAACGCCTCGAGCCGCTCGCGCGCGTCCGTGCGGTTCGCCTCCTGCGTGCGAAAGCGGCGCGCGGCGAGGACGATTTCGCCAGCCGCGGTCATGCGGCTTCCGGCGAGCGACTTGAGGCGGGCGAAGACGTCGGGCGACAAGCGAAGTGCGTAGGCGTCGACCCGTAGTTGCACCGCGCTCGCAACCTTGTTGACGTTCTGTCCGCCGGGCCCGGTGGCGGCGAGGAAGCTTTCGCGCGCGCTGGCCAAGGCGCGCTCGACCGCTGCATCCACCAGCGATTCGCCCTCAACCATCGGGGAATCCGAGTGCCGCGAAATCGGCCGGTAACGGTGCTTCCGCGACGATCGCAGGCTTCTCGCCTCGTGGGACCGTCAGGCCGGCAGCGTGAAGCATCGTGCGCGGGCCGGTCGCCTTGCTCCCATAAACCGGGTCGCCCGCGAGCGGCACGCCTAGCCCGGCCAGCGCATGGATACGAATCTGGTGCGTGCGCCCGGTCTCGGGGCGAAACTCGACCAGCGTACGGCCGCCCGCTACGGCCAGCCGGCGCCAGTGGGTGACGGCGGGCTTGCCCTTCTTGGCGGCGATCATCCGCCAGCCCTTATCCGCCGAGCTGATCTTCGATAGCGACAGCGCGATCGTGCCCTCGTCGCCGCTAATCTCGCCCGCGAGAATGCCGAGGTAGCGCTTCTCGACCTGCCGCTCCTCGAACGAGCGGGCGAACCGCGCCAGCGCTTTCGGATTGCGCGCAAGGAGCAGGCAGCCGGATGTGTCGGTATCGAGCCGGTGCACCGGCGCAGGCTCGCGCTGGAAGCCCAGCCGCAATTCGTCGAGATGATCCGCCAACGATCGGCCGCCGGCGCGCGGGCGATCGACCGGCAGGCCAGCGGGCTTGTCGATCACCAGCGCCTCGCCGTCCTCGAACAGGATCGGGATCATGCGAGCCGCGCCTGCATCAGGCCGCGCAGAGCGTTGCCGATCAGGAAGCCATCGACGAGGTCGCCGAGGGTCAGGTCGGCTTCGCGCGCTTGTCCGCTGTCGATTAGCGAACGGCGGAGCACGCCGGGGAGCAGACCGAGCGAAGCAGGCGGGGTCAGCAGCACGCCGTCGCGCTCGACAAACAGGTTGGTGAAGCTGCCCTCAGTCACGCGGCCGTCGTCGAGGACGAACAGCGCCTCGGTTGTCCCTTCATCGGCCGCCACCGCGCGCGCGCGATCGTAGAAATCGCGGTCAGTGGTCTTGTGCCGCAGGCGCCAGTCACCGGGATCGACCGGCAGCGGTAGGGCAATGCAGGCGACCGGTTCGGCGAACGGCTCGGGGAGGGGCGCCGCTTCGAGCGCCAATTCGCCCCGGTGCGATGCAAGGAGCCGGACTCGTGCAGGGCCGTCGAGATCGAAGCACAGCGCCTGGATACGGTTGCGTGCGACGTGCCGGTCGAATGTGAAGCCGAGCTCCGCGGCGCTGGCCTTGATCCGTTCGAGATGCAGTTCGAGCAGGGGAATGCCCTCGTTGGGAGTGAAGCGCATCGTCTCGATAAGGTCGAAGCCCGGTGCGGCGCGGGCAGCGAATCCAGCTTTGATCAGGCTTTCGCGAAATTCCGGCAGCGTCTCGCTGTCGGCGACGATGGCGGAGCCGACCCCGAGCACGGCGCTCCCTTGCGCGTTCTCGATCTCGGTCAGGCGCAGGGTGCGGATGGCGACATTGAACGCCGCCTCGCCGCCGGGCCCGATGCGGCCGATCGCCCCGCAGTACGGCCCCCGCGCGTCGCGCTCGACCTCGGCGATCAGCTCCATCGCGCGAATCTTGGGCGCGCCGGTGATCGATCCGCAGGGGAACAGCGCGCGAACCAGGTCCATCGCGCCATGCCCCTCGTGGAGCCGCGCGCGGACAGTGGTCACCATCTGGTGGACCGTCGGATAGCTTTCGACCGCGAAGGGGGCATCGACCCGGACCGATCCCGGCTCGGCGACGCGCGACAGGTCGTTGCGCATCAGATCGACGATCATCAGGTTCTCGGCCTTGTCCTTGACCGAGCTCGCCAACTCCTCCGCCAGCGCGGCATCTGCGCTCGTGTCGGCGGAACGCGGGCGCGTACCCTTCATCGGCTTGGCCTTGGCTTCGCCGTCGCGCAGGCTGAAGAACAGTTCGGGCGACAGGCTCAGCAGCCAGTGCTGTCCGTCGAACACCGCTCCGCCGTACCCCGCTCGGGCATGTTCGCGCAGCGCGGTATAGAGCGCTAGCGGATCGCCACGAAAGCTGCCGGCGAGCGGAAAGGTCAGGTTGGCCTGGTAGATGTCGCCGGCCCGGATCGCTTCCTGCAGCCGGTCGAAATCGTCGGCGTAACCACCGGGCGAAAGCTGCGGCACCAGGGGCCCGAGCGAGGCATGTCCACCGCCGTGCTCGCCCAACCACTGGGGCACATTCGCGGCGGGTATCGTCCGCGGCTCCTCGAACAGCCCGAGCCACACCAGCGGCCCGGCAGCGCCCGTCCGGCTGGCTGCGAGCGGCGCGAGTTTGCCTTCCAGCGCCAGGCCCGCTTCGTAGGCGATATAGCCGGCCAGCGTCCCGCCGCTGCTGCGCGCGGCGTCCGCTGCCGCGAGCACCTCGGCGACTTCCGCCGGTCGGCGGGCGACGAATATCTGGACGGGGTTCTCGAACACGTGCGCATCGGCCGCGCCGTCGCCGCGGGCATCGTCGAGCAATACGAAAGGGGCGCGCCCGGCCATCCCTTTCGCATTAGCGGCTTCGACCTCGCTGTCGAGTAACTGTGTCGCGGGAACTTGACCGGGGCGGAGCCGCCCCGCAGACGGAGCGCGCGCAGCGGGAGAATCGTGCGATGGGCGGGATATTCATCGGCCTGGCCGACAACGGCGAGAAGCAATTCCTCGAGCTGTCGCGCGCCAACCGCCACGGCCTCATCGCCGGCGCGACTGGCACCGGCAAGACGGTGACGCTGCAGGGCCTCGCCGAAGGCTTCTCGGCCGAGGGTGTGCCTGTGTTCCTCGCCGACGTAAAAGGCGATTTGAGCGGCATCTCCATGCCGGGCTCGCCCGCGTTCAAGAATGCCGCGGCGCTCGAGCAGCGCGCGCGCGATCTCGGCATGACCGACTATTCCTACGCCGATAATCCCGTCGTGTTCTGGGATCTCTACGGTCAGCAGGGCCACCCCATCCGCACGACGGTGTCGGAGATGGGGCCGCTCCTGCTCGGCCGCCTCCTCGATCTCAATGAGACCCAGCAGGGCGTGCTCGACATCGTCTTCCGCTTTGCCGACGAGCAGGGGCTGCTGCTGCTCGACCTCGAAGACCTGCAGGCCATGCTCGCGCATGCCAGCGAGCACGCGAGCGAATTATCGGCGCGGTTCGGCAATGTCACCAAGCCGAGCGTGGGCACCATCCAGCGGCAGGTGCTGAGTCTCGACAGCCAGGGCGGGGCGGAATTCTTCGGTGAGCCAGCGCTTGAGATCGCCGATTTCATCCGCACCGACGACAAGGGCCGCGGGATCGTCAACGTGCTCGCCGCCGACCGGTTGATGCAGAGCCCCAAGCTCTACGCGACGTTCCTGCTGTGGCTGCTCGCCGAATTGTTCGAGGCGCTGCCCGAGGTCGGCGATCCCGAGAAGCCCAAGCTGGTGTTCTTCTTCGACGAGGCGCACCTGCTATTCGACGAGGCTCCTGATGCGCTGCAGGACAAGATCGAACAGGTCGTACGCCTGATCCGCTCCAAGGGCGTGGGCGTCTATTTCATCACCCAGAACCCGATCGACATTCCCGAGAAGGTCGCGGGCCAGCTCGGCAACCGGGTGCAGCATGCGCTGCGCGCCTATACCCCGCGTGACCAGAAGGCGATCCGGGCAGCGGCAGAGACCTTCCGCATCAATCCCGAGCTCGATGTAGCTGAGGCCATCACCGAGCTGAAGACCGGCGAGGCGCTGGTCTCGACGCTGATGGAAGATGGCGCACCCTCGATCGTGCAACGCACGCTGATCAAGCCGCCGCGCAGCCGCATCGGCCCGATCGACGCCAAGGAGCGCGCAATCATCCAGTCGATCAGCCCGTTCTCGGGCAAGTACGATCAGCGGGTCGACCGCGAGAGCGCTGCGGAGGTGCTGGCGCAAAAAGCCACCGACGCCGCCGCGACCGCCGAGGAGGTCGAGGCAAGCAGCCGCGAAGAAGTCGGCCAGCGCGAGCGCAAGAGCACCAGCCTGTGGGGCAGCATGTTCGGCCGCGCCACCAAGGCGGCGGCAAGTGCAGCGGTGGGATCTGCCGCGACGATTGCCTCAGCCAAGATGCTGGGCAAGTCGTCGCGCTCCAATCCGATGCGCAACGCGGCGATTTCCGGAGCAGGCTCGCTCGCGACCAGCGTGGCGGGGCCATTCGCGGGCCGCTTCGTGCGCAACCTGATCGGTGGCCTGATGCGCTGATCGGCGCCAGTCGTCGGATCGTCGACAATCCAGTTGCGCCGCAGATGGTTGCGAGTGAAACCGTTCCGGCAAATAGTGTTCGAGGGGGGATTTTATGCGCTTGTTCTCGCTGTCCGCGGCATTGCTGGCGGGCGCCGCAGCGTTCGCCGCGCCGGCATTCGCGGCCGATGCCCCCACGGCCGACCCGGCAGTCATCGCGCTCGGCGCGGTTCCGCATGGACGGCTGACCGATGCGGTAGTCCCTTCGGCCTATCGGATCGACACGCGGTTCGATCCGGCAAAGGACGGGTTCTCGGGCGAGACTGAAATCGAAGTGACGCTGGCGCGTCCGAGCCGCTACATCGATCTGCACGGCCGCAACCTGACGATGAGCTCAGTAACCGCGACGGCAGGCGGCAAGAGCTACACCGGTCACTGGCACGAGGTCGATCCGACCGGCGTTGCGCGGCTGGTGTTCGACGAGGCGATCCCGGCGGGCAAGGCGACGCTCGCGTTCGCCTACACCGGCAAATACCAGGGCAATGCCAGCGGGCTGTTCCACGCCAAGGTGGGCGACGACTGGTACGGCTGGAGCCAGTTCGAATCGATCGACGCGCGCGCCGCGTTCCCCGGCTTCGACGAGCCTGGCTTCAAGGTGCCATTTACGCTCACCATCCGCACCCCGCCCGGCCAGACCGCGGTGAGCAATGCGCCTGAGGTTTCGAGCACGCTCGAGGATCGCTGGCAAGTTCACCGCTTTGCGCCGACGCTGCCCCTGCCGACATACCTGGTCGCGATGATGGCTGGGCCCTTCGCGGTGGTGGAGGGCGAGGTGCCGCCCACACCGCAGCGCGCCACGCCGCTGCCGTTGCGGATCGTCTCGACCAAGACCAATGCCGCCAACCTGCAGTTCGCGCTCGAGAACTCGAAGCCGATCGTGCAGCATCTCGAAGCCTACTTCGGGCAGGCGTTCCCCTATCCCAAGCTCGACCAGATCACCTCGCCGCTGATGGGCGGGGCGATGGAGAATGCCGGCGCCGATCTCTACGGCGACGGCATCCTGGTGATGAACGATGCTGCGCCGGTCGACCAGAAGAAGCTCTTCGGCATGGTTGTCGCGCACGAGCTGTCGCACCAGTGGTTCGGCGATCTGGTGACGCCGAGCTGGTGGGATGACATCTGGCTCAATGAGAGCTTCGCCAACTGGATGGGCTTCACCATCGGTGGCGAGTGGCGGCCCGACCTGAGCATCGGCGAAGGCGCGCTCGAGGAAGGATTCGCCGCGATGAGCACCGACGCGCTCACCGCCGGGCGACCGATCCACCAGCCGATCGAGACCAACGACCAGACCGATTCGGCGTTCGATTCGATCACCTACGGCAAGGGCGGTCACGTCATCTCGATGATCGCGGCGTTCTTGGGGCCCGACAAGTTCCGCGCCGGCGTGCGCGATTACATGGCCGCGCACCGCTATGGAAATGCCACCAGCAAGGACTTCTTCGCCGCGATGGCCAAGTCCGCGGGCGATCCGCGGTTCACCGCGGCGATGCAGAGCTTCACCGATCAGCAGGGGGTGCCGCTGATCACCGTCAGCGGAGCGGACGGCAAATACACCATCAGCCAGAGCCGCTATGCTCCCCTTGGGGTCACCGCGCCTGCCACCACCTGGGGCGTGCCCGTGTGCATGCGCCGCGGCGACGCGCGCGATTGCCAGTTGCTGACCGACCGCAGCGCGCCCTTCGCCATCGCCGGCTCGGACCCGCTGATGCCCAACGCTGGGGGGACCGGATACTACCGCTTCGAACTGCCGGCGAAGGACTGGGACGCGCTGATCGCCACCGCCGATACGCTCGGCGCGGCCGAGGCAATGGCGCTCGCCGACAGCTTCGATGCAAGCTTCCGAGCCGGCCGCGCGACCCCGGCGCAAGCCATCGCGCTCGCCGAAAAGCTCAAGGCCAACCCCGACTCCTACGCGAGAGGGTGGGCGACGAATTCGCTCGCACCGCTCCGGCGATCGGGAATTCTGGATCAGGAGGCGGCCGCCCACTATCGCCGGTGGGTCGGCGACCTCGCCCGCAAGGATTTTGCGGCGCTGGGCTTCGATCCGGCGGCGGGCGCCTACACGGGCGGCGACCCGGCCGATCTGCAGCGCCGGGAGAGCGCGGTCGGGGACCTCGCCTTTGCGCGCGACACGGCGGTCGAGGCGACGCTCGACCGGGCGGCGGCTGCTTACCTCGCTGGCGATGCCAAGGCGCTCGACCCGGCATTCATGAGCCTGGCGCTCGAGGCGTACGTCCGCAAGGGCGGCCTCGCCGCGGCCAAGACGCTGGCCGACGCCGCGCTCAAATCAGAAGACCCGGTGTTCCGACCCGCAGCCTTGGGCGCAATCTCGGGTTCGGGCGACGCGACCATCGCGCGGTGGGTGCTCGACGAGTTTACCGACAAACGGCTCCGGGCGACCGAGCGCCTTTATGCGGTGCTGGGAGTTGCCGGCGCGGTCGAGACCCGCGACCTCGGGTATGATTGGCTGTCCGCCCATTTGAAGGACCTGATGGCGGGGTCGAGCGGCATCTTCTTCGCAGGCGCCGCGCCCGGCGCGCTCGGCGGTTTTTGCTCGACCGTCAAGGCGGACGAGATCGCCGAGCGGTTCCGGCCGCTGTTCGCGAACACCCCGGGTGCGCTTTCGCTCGAGCGGGCGATCGAGAGAGTGCGGAACTGCGGCGCGTTGAAGGACGCGCGCGGGGCGGAGATCAACGCGGCCGTGAAGCGGCTCTAGCGGGAAGAGCCGGCGTAGCGGACAGATCGCGGTGATGCGGGACCGTTCGCGAGCGAGCGGCGTTCCTACCGACACGTGCAGCTGACGTTCGCCAGTTACAACATCCACAAGGCCGTGGGGAACGACGGGAAGCGCGATCCCGATCGCATTCTCGCGGTGCTGCGCGAGCTCGATGCCGACGTGATTGCGCTCCAGGAATGCGACCGCCGGTTCGGCGCGCGCGAGAGCGTGATCGACCGCGCGGCGCTGGAAGAGACGGCGTGGCAGGCGCTCCCGGTAGCGCGCCGGCCGCATAGCCTGGGGTGGCACGGGAATGCGCTGCTCGTGCGCAAGCACTTCGAGGCTCTTGAGGCGCACGCCGTCGAACTGCCGCGGCTCGAACCGCGCGGGGCGGTGCGGGGCGACTTTTTGGCAAACGGCGTGCGGCTGCGCGCAGTCGGCGTTCACCTCGACCTGTCCGGGCTAAGGCGGCGCGATCAGGTGCGCGCGATCATCAAGCACGTCGAAGCCTGTGAGCACGGCTGTCCGACCGTCTTGATGGGCGATTTCAATCAATGGGGCGCGGGCACCGGCGCGATGCGCGAGCTCGCGAGCGGGTGGCACTCGTTGACGCCCGGCCGCAGCTTTCCGGCCAACAATCCCGTCGCCCAGCTCGACCGGGTGGTCGCCTGTCATCGCTGGAAGGTGGTTGCGCAGGGGGTGCACCACAGCGCGCTGGCGGCCCAGGCTTCTGATCATCTGCCGGTCTGGGCGCGGCTGGAGCTGCCTGCCGAATAGGCATTGCCTATTTTCGCGGCACGAAATCTCCGCGAGGCGGCTCCACTTCCGGCGACGATCTCAGTTGGCACGCCTTTTGCTGCACCTGCGAAGCCGGTTCGATCCGGCGCAGCAGGGAGGCAGGCGTGAAGTTCATCATCGCCGTGATCAAACCGTTCAAGCTCGACGAGGTGCGCGAGGCGCTGTCGGGCATCGGCATCGCCGGAATGACCGTGACCGAGGTCAAGGGCTTCGGCCGGCAAAAGGGCCAGACCGAAATCTACCGGGGTGCCGAATACTCGACCAACATGCTGCCCAAGGTGAAGATCGAACTCGCCACCAGCGACGCGCTGGCGCCGCAAGTGGTCGAGACGATCCAGTCGGTCGCGCGCACCGAGGCGATCGGCGACGGCAAGATTTTCGTCCTCGACCTCGCCTCCGCCACCCGCATCCGCACCGGCGAGACCGGCGATACCGCACTGTGAGGGACCGTCCAATGATCCGCAGAATTCTTGCCGGCGCGCTCGTCGCAGGCACAGCTCTCCTCGCCGTCCCCGCCTATGCGCAGGAAGCGGCGGCCAAAGTCGCCAATCCCGGCAACAATGCCTGGATGATGACCTCGACCATCCTCGTCCTGATGATGATCCTGCCCGGTCTCGCGCTGTTCTACGGCGGGCTCACCCGGTCGAAGAACATGCTGTCGACGATGACCCAGATCGGCGCGGTCGCCTGCCTGGCGATGCTGGTCTGGGTGATGTGGGGCTACGGCATGGCCTTCGGGCCGGAAGGCAACGCCTTCGTCGCCTGGGGCAAGTTCTTCCTCGCCGGGGTTACCTCCGACAGCACCGCGGCCACGTTCTCCGACGAGGTGATCAGCGAATACGTGTTCATCTGCTTCCAGATGACATTCGCGGCGATCACCGCCGCGCTGGTGCTCGGCTCGACGGTCGAGCGAATCAAGTTCTCGGCGGTGATGGTGTTCGCGGCCATCTGGCTCACCATCGTCTACTTCCCGATCGCGCACATGGTGTGGGCGGGCGGCGGCCTGTTCTTCGAGATGGGCGCGCTCGATTTCGCCGGCGGCACGGTGGTGCACATCAACGCCGGCGTCTCGGCGCTGGTCGCCGCGATCATGCTCGGCAAGCGCAAGGGCTACCCGGCCGAACCGATGCCGCCGCATTCGCTGACGCTGACGATGGTCGGCACCGGCCTGCTGTGGGTGGGCTGGTTCGGGTTCAACGCCGGCTCGGCGCTCGAGGCGAACGGCTCGGCGGGCCTGGCGATGATCAACACCTTCGTCGCCACCGCCTCGGCCGCGCTGTTCTGGATGCTCACCGAGCGGGCGATGGGCCACAAGGGCTCGGCGCTGGGCTTCTGCTCGGGCATCGTGGCGGGTCTCGTCGCGGTGACCCCGGCGGCGGGCAACGTGGGCGTCTTCGGCGCGATCGTGCTCGGCGCGCTGGCCTCGGTGATCTGCTTCTTCGCGGTCTCCAAGCTCAAGCCGATGTTCGGCTACGACGACGCGCTCGACGCCTTCGGCATCCACGGCATCGGCGGGATGATCGGCGCGATTGGCACCGGCATCCTGCACGACCCGCTGTTCGGCGGGCCGGGCGATGGTTCGGTCGGCATGGGCGCCCAGACGCTGGTGCAGATCGAGGCGGTCGGCACCACCATCGTGTGGGCCGCGGTCGGCACCGCGATCGCCATCACGATTGCCAAGGCCGTCACCGGCCTGCGCGTTACCCCGGAGGTCGAATACGACGGCCTCGACATCGGCGAGCACGGGGAGCGCGCCTACAACTGATTTGACGAGGTTCCTCCTGCGAACACCGCCTTCGACGGGCCGGAGCGCAATGCTCCGGCCCCTTTTTTATGCAGCGAGCGACGCTTTCACGAAGTCGGCACAGCGTTCGCCGATCATGATGCTCGGCGCGTTGGTATTGCCCGAGACCAGCCGCGGCATGATCGAGGCGTCCGCGACCCATAGTCCTGCGATCCCGCGCGCCTTGAGCGTCGGGTCGACCACGCTGTCGGCATCGCCGCCCATCCGGCAGGTGCCGACCGGGTGGTAAACAGTGTCGGCGCGGTTGCGGATGAGCTCATCGAGCGCCGCGTCGTCGTTGATGTCGATCGGATAGCGATCCTGCGGCGCGTACTCCTGCAGCGCGGGCGCTTCGGCGATGCGGTGTGACAGGCGCACGCCCGCGCGCAGGGTCGCGAGATCGCGCTCGTCGTCGAGGAAGTTGGGATCGATCAGCGGCGCTGCCGTCGGATCGGTGTTCGCCAGCCGCACGGTGCCGCGGCTTTCGGGGCGCAGGACGCAGGCGTGAAGCGAGAAGCCGTGGCCCTTCACTTTGGTCCGCCCATGATCTTCGAGCATCGCGGGGACGAAGTGCCACTGGATGTCCGGCGCCGGCGCGCCGGGCATGACAGTCCAGAAGCCGCCGGCCTCGGCGAAGCAGGTGGTCATGATGCCGGTGCGCTTGCGGCGATGCTCGAGCACAGCCTTGGCCATGCGGAACGTGCCCGCGAGACTGTCGCCGAAGAAGTCCCGGCTCTTGCTTTCCCAGCTCGAGACGTAGTCGATGTGGTCTTGCAGATCGGCACCGACCGCCGGCCGGTCGAGCGCGACGTCAATGCCCATCTCGTGCAAGTGCTGGGCAGGCCCGATGCCCGACAGCATCAGGATCTGCGGGCTGTTGAACGCGCCCGCGGACAGCACCACGCCTCGTGCGTGGATCGTGCGCTCCTTGTTGCCGACGAGATAGGTCGCGCCGGTCACCTGGCCGTCCGCAATCTCCAGACGCTTGACGGTAACCCCGATGCGCACGTCGAGATTGCGGTTGCCCCGTAGCGGCTCGACGTAGGCGCGCGCGGCGGACCAGCGCTCGCCGCCCTTCTGGGTGACCTGGTAAAGCCCGAATCCGTCCTGCTTCGCGCCGTTGAAATCGGCGTTGTGCGGCAGTTGAAGCTGTGTTGCAGCTTCGACGAAAGCGAGGCTGCCAGGGTTGGCATGGTGCTGGTCGGCGACGTTGAGCGGGCCATGGTCGCCGTGGAAGGCATCCGCGCCGCGTTCATTGTGCTCGGCGCGCTTGAAGTAGGGCAGCACGTCCTCGAAGGCCCACCCGGTGCAGCCCAGCGCCGCCCAGTTGTCGTAATCCCACGCGTTGCCGCGGATGTAGACCATCGCGTTGATCGCGCTCGACCCGCCGAGGCCCTTGCCGCGCGGCTGGTAGCCAGTGCGGCCATTGAGGCCCTTCTGCGGAACGGTCTCGAACCGGTAGTTCGACTTCTCGTCGATGAAGGGCATAAACCCGGGCGTCTTGACCCGCATGTTGTCGTTGCGGCCTCCGGCTTCGAGCAGGCAGACCGTCTTGCCGCTCTGCGCGAGCCGGCCCGCGACCGCGCTGCCCGCACTGCCGCCGCCGACGACGATGACGTCGAATGTGTCCATGACCCTAACCTCTCCTTTACGGAAACGTTAGGCAGCCTCTTGGCGATCCGCAATCGGGTTTTCGGGCGCAACCGATTGCCGGCGCGCTTCCCAGCGGGCGCGGATCATGCCGCTGGTCTCGCGACTGCCGTCGTGACTCCAGCCGGGCTCGCGGATCAGGTAGGACAGCTTGTGCCGCCACGGCGCGCGCCACATATCCTGCGCGATGCCGATCCACTCGTGGAATACCGAATGCAGCAGATTGAAGCTGCCGAGCTGCTTGACGATGCCGTAACGGATGCGTTCGTCGTCCACCTCGGGCTCGAAGGTGCCGAACAGCTTGTCCCACACGATGAACACGCCGGCATAGTTGCGGTCGAGGTAGCGCGGGTTGGTCGCGTGATGGACGCGGTGGTGGCTGGGCGTGTTCATCACCGCCTCGAACCAGCGCGGCATCCGGCCGATCGCCTCGGTATGAATCCAGAACTGGTAGATCAGGTTGAACCCGCCGACGATGGCGATCATCACCGGGTGAAAGCCGAGCAGCACCAGCGGCAGCTTGAACGCGAACCCGAGCGTCAGAAATCCGGTCCAGGTCTGCCGCAGCGCGGTCGACAGGTTATAGTGCTGGCTCGAGTGGTGATTGACGTGGCTCGCCCAGAACCACCGCACCCGGTGGCCGAACCGGTGGATCCAGTAGTAGGCGAGGTCGTCGAGTACGAAGCACACCGGCCACGCCCACCACTGCCAGCCGATGTCGAACAGGCGGAACTGCCACGCCCACAGGAAGAGGGCCAGGAACACACCGCCGGTGAGCAATCCCGCGACCGTGCTACCGAGTCCGAAGGCGAGGCTGGTGAGGGTATCGCGCGGCTCGTACGCCTCGCGCCGCAATTTGCGCGCCCAGATCATCTCGATCAGGACGAGGAGGACGAACCCGGGCACGGCGTAGTCGGTGGGCGAGAAGTGCGGCATCGCGCGGCCCTTATAACCGCCTGAGGCTCGCCGCCCAAGCGGGTGCTTGGTCGCCGAGGTCGAGGGTGATGGTCCCGAAGCGCGTCTCGCCAGTGCCGACCGTGATCAGGTTGCGGTCGAGCCGAACATGCAAATGATTGTCGAGCAGGCGGGAGGCGAAGTGCGCGCCGTGGCGACGCAGCAGCATCACGCGCCCCTGCGCATCGCGGGCCAGCGCGCCCATGCCGCTGCGGTCGATCGCCATATCGACCGGATCGAACCCGCATAGGGCCTCTTCGGCCAGTTCGCGCAAGTGAGCCTCGTCCCGGATCCTCGTGTCACCGCCCAAGCCGAGCTTGTGCGCAATCCACGCGAGCGCGAGAATCGCGACCAGAGAGCCGCCGAACTGCAGCAGCTCGGCGTTCATTTCGCGGCGGCGAGGGCGTCCATCGCGGGGCGCACCGGCGCAACGTCATAGCCTGCCTGGGCGGCCGCGGCGGCGAGCGCCTCGGGGTCGTCGCCCATTTCGGCCTTCGCGAGCGCCCACAGCAACGTCGACCGTGTGCCTGAGCGGCAATAGCCAAGCACGGTCCCCTCCGCACCAGCGAGCGCCTCGGCCAGCTTGGCGACCTGCGGATGGCTGAAGCCCGAGTGGCCGATGGGAATTTCAAGGTAGTCGATCCCGGCCGCCCGCGCGGCCGCTTCGATTTCGGTGCCGGGCGTCTGATCGTCGCTTTCGCCTTCGGGCCGGTTGTTGACGATCAGCGTCACCTCGGCGTCTTTCGCCGCTGCGACATCCGCAACCGTAATCTGCGGGCTCGCCAGCATCGTATCGGAGAGGCGGCGGAAATCAGGCATCGGGGGCTCCCTTCTGGCGCCGCTTGCGCTGAGCCATGTTGAGCCCCTCGACCGCGACCGAGAAGCCCATCGCGGCGTAGATGTAGCCCTTGGGCACGTGGAAGCCGAACGCGTCGGCGATCAGGACGAAGCCGATCATCACCAGGAACGCCAGCGCCAGCATCACCAGCGTCGGGTTCTTCTCGATGAATTTTGCGAGCGGGTCGGCGGCGAACAGCATCACGGTCACGGTGATGATCACCGCCGTGATCATGATCGGCACGTCGTCGGTCATGCCGACCGCGGTCAGGATCGAATCGACCGAAAAAACGATGTCGAGCGCGATGATCTGCGCGATCGCCGCGCCGAAGGCGATCTGCGCCGGGCCCTTCGTCTTGTCGAGCAACTCGCCCGAATCCTCCTCGGGCGAGACCGCGTGGTGGATTTCCTTGGTCGCCTTCCACAGCAGGAACAGACCGCCGGCGAACAGGATCAGGTCGCGGCCGGAGAAGGCTGTCTCGAAGGCAGGCTCGCCGTGCGCGCCTTCCGGACCGACGAGGCCCAAATCGAACAGCGGCTGCTGCAGCGTCACCAGCCAGCCGATCAGCAGAAGGAGCAGGATACGCATGATCAGCGCGAGGCTGAGCCCAATGCGCCGCGCCTTGGTCTGCTGCTCGGGCGGCAGCTTGTTGGAGAGGATCGCGATGAACACGAGGTTGTCGATCCCGAGCACGATCTCGAGCGCGACCAGGGTGATGAGCGCCAGCCAGGTGGAGGGCTCGGAGAACAGGGCGATGAGGTCCATGGACGGTTCATTGCCGGTCCGATGCGTGCGAGGCAAGCACCGTCGCTTTTGCCGAAATGACACATTCATGCGCCACGAAGGGCCGTGCGGTTAAATCGTTCGCGCAGGGCCGACTCTTGCGCTATGAACGCCGCTTGATCGACGGGGAGGATGGCCGGAAATGGCTCGTCCGCCCCGCCCCGGTGCGCTCCGTCCGCGTCTCCCGGGAAAGGCGAAACGGGCGGCGAGGCAGGCGAAGGTACGTTTTTAGGCATGGGTTACGATAAAGGGCGGCGCCGCGGTAAGGACAAGCGCGACGGATTTGGCGAAGACAGCTTCGATCCGTTTGGCGGCGGCGGCGGTGACTTCGGGGGCGGTGACCGCGGCGGCTTCGGCGGCGGCGACCGTGGAGGTTACGGTGGTGGCGGCGGCGGCAGCTACGGCGGCGGTGGTGGCGGCGGCTACGGCGGCGGTCAGCGCAGCGGCGGCTTCGGTGGAGGCGGCGGCGGTGGCCGCGGCTTCGGCGGTGGCGGCGGTGGTGGTGGCGGCGGTTTCAACCGCATGCCCCCGCAGGTCGTTGGTGCCGGCAAGGGCACGGTGAAGTTCTTCAACGCCCAGAAAGGCTTCGGCTTTGTG
Organism: Tsuneonella rigui; assembly: GCF_003958625.1. Lineage (GTDB taxonomy): Bacteria > Pseudomonadota > Alphaproteobacteria > Sphingomonadales > Sphingomonadaceae > Tsuneonella > Tsuneonella rigui. The sequence continues at coordinate 158,513 of NZ_RSEL01000015.1, forward strand.
GCGCAGGAAGGCGGCGGCGAGGATGTGTTCGTGCACATCAGCGCGGTCGAGCGTGCCGGCCTTACGGGCCTCGGCGAAGGCCAGGAGCTGGCGTTCAACCTGGTCGATCGCGGCGGCAAGATTTCCGCGCAGGACCTGCAGATCGTCGGCGACGTGGTTCCGGTAACCGATCGTGGTCCGCGGGAAGATCGTGGCGACCGCGGTGATCGCGGCGGCTTCGGCGGCGGCGCGGGCGCTCCGCGGCGCGAGCTGACCGGCGAGAAGGCGACCGGCACGGTCAAGTTCTTCAACTCGATGAAGGGTTTCGGCTTCCTCGTCCGCGATGATGGCCAGCCCGATGCGTTCGTGCACATCAGCGCGGTCGAGCGTTCGGGCCTCTCGGGCCTCAACGAAGGCGAGAAGTACGAATTCGATCTCGAGGTCGATCGACGAGGCAAGCACTCGGCGGTCAACCTGGTGCCCGTACAGGGCTGATCGTCGGCGAAACCCCCGGTCGTTTGACCGGGGTAGCGCCCACCTCTAACGGTGCGAATGGCGGCTCTTCGGAGCCGCCATTTGTCGTTGTGAATTCCCAATCTCGAAGGAAAGTCCGATGTCGATCACCCCGCTGATGCCCGTCTACCCCCGGTGCGGCGTGCGGCCCGTGCGCGGCGAGCATTGCCACCTGATCGACGAGGACGGCACCCGCTACCTCGACTTCGCGAGCGGCATCGCGGTCAACCTGCTCGGGCATAGCCACGAAGGGCTGATTGGGGCGATCCAACGCCAAGCCGCTACGCTGATGCATGTGTCCAACCTCTACGGCAGCCCGCAGGGTGAGAGCCTCGCGCAGCGGCTGGTCGACCTGACCTTCGCCGACACGGTGTTCTTCACCAACTCGGGCGCCGAGGCGGTGGAGTGCGCGATCAAGACTGCGCGCGCCTATCACCAGCACGTCGACAACGACGACAAGTACGAGCTGATCACGTTCAAGAACGCGTTCCACGGCCGCACGATGGCGACCATCAGCGCGTCCAATCAGGACAAGATGCACAAGGGCTTCATGCCCCTGCTCGCCGGCTTCAAGTACGCCGAGTTCGACGACCTCGAGAGCGCCAAGGCGCTGATGGGGCCGAACACCGCGGGCTTTCTCGTGGAGCCGATCCAGGGTGAAGGCGGTATCCGGCCCGCATCGGACGAATTCATGCAAGGACTGCGCAAGCTCGCCGACGACAACGACCTCATGCTGGTACTCGACGAAGTGCAGTGCGGCGTTGCGCGCACCGGCCGGATGTACGCTTATGAGCACTACGGCATCGAGCCCGACATCCTCGCCACGGCCAAGGGCATCGGCGGCGGATTTCCGCTTGGCGCGTGCCTTGCGACCGAGAAGGCCGCACGCGGCATGGTTATCGGCAGTCATGGCTCGACCTATGGCGGTAATCCGCTGGCGATGGCTGCGGGCAATGCGGTCCTCGACGCGGTCGGCAACGACGCGTTTCTCGCTGAGGTGCGCGAGAAGGGCGAGCGGCTGCGCAGCCGGCTCGAACAGTTCATCGGCAACTACCCCGAGCTGTTCGAAGGCGTGCGCGGCAAGGGCCTGATGCTCGGGCTCAAGATGAAGTCGGAAAGCCGCCCGTTCTACGCGCATCTTCGCGACAACCATCAGCTGCTGACGGTGGCGGCGGGCGACAACACGCTGCGCGTATTGCCGCCGCTGGTCGCGGGCGACGCCGAATTCGACGAGTTCTTCGACCGGCTCTCCGCCGGCGCGGCGAGCTACCAGCCCGCCGAAGCGGCATGACCGCGCGGCATTTCCTCGATCTCGGCGATGCCGGTGCCGAGGCGGTGCGGGCGATGCTCGCCGACGCGCACACCCGCAAGTCCGCGCGGCAGGGTTGGCCTAAGGGCAAGTCCGACGCCGATGCGCCGCTCGCCGGCCATGTGCTGGCGATGATCTTCGAGAAGAATTCGACCCGCACCCGCGTGAGCTTCGACATGGCGATGCGCCAGCTCGGCGGCAGCGCGCTGATCATGGACGCCGGAAGCACGCAGCTCGGCCGCGGCGAATCGCTCGCCGACACCGCGCGGGTGCTCAGCCGCATGGTCGACGCTATCATGATCCGCACCGACGACCACGCCAAGATCGAGGAACTGGCGCATCACGCGACCGTGCCGGTGATCAATGGCCTGACCGATCAGTCGCATCCGTGCCAGATCATGGCCGATCTGCTGACCATCGAGGAGCAGGGGATGAGCCTCCGGGGTCTCGAACTGGCTTGGCTCGGAGACGGCAACAATGTGCTGCACTCGATCCTTGAGGCAGCGGGCCTGCTGGGATTCAACGTCCGGGTCGGCACGCCCCAAGGTTACGAGCCGGACAATCGCTTCGTCGCTCAAGCGCGCGCGGCCGGGGCTACCGTCACGCTTACCCGCGATGCGGCCGAGGCAGCCAACGGCGCGGACATCGTCGTGACCGACACCTGGGTCTCGATGGGCCAGGACCATGCGCACAACAAGCTGGCGGCGATGGCGCCGTACCAGGTCAATGCTGCGCTGATGGCCGGCGCCAAGCCCGATGCGCGCTTTCTGCATTGCCTTCCCGCCCACGTCGGTGAGGAAGTCGATGCCGAGGTATTCGAAAGCGACCGCTCGGTCGTCTTCGACGAGGCCGAGAATCGCATTCACGCGCAGAAGTCAGTGCTGCTTTGGTGCCTCGGCGAGCTGTAACCGGCTAGATTGCGTCAGCGCCTGCCATCCCCATATGGCCGGCGATGATTGAAGCGCCTGAAACCTACGCCGATCGCCTGCTCGGCTTCTCGATCCCCTCGCGGCATGCTCGGGGGCGCGCTGTGCGGCTGGACGCCGTGCTCGACGAAATTCTTTCTGCGCACGCCTATCCGCCGGCCATCACGCACCTGCTCGCCGAGGCGCTGGTGCTCGCGGCGCTGATTGGCGGCTTGCTCAAGGAAGATAGCGCGCAGCTCACGTTGCAGGCGCAGACCGAGGGCGGTGTCGTGCGCTTGCTGGTATGCGACTGGCAAGGCGGTAATTTGCGAGGGTACGTCGATTTCGACGCCGACCGGCTCGCAGCGCTGGGCGCCAATCCGTCGCTCTACGCCCTGTTCGGCAAGGGCTATCTGGCCATGACCTTCGACCTGCCCGAGGGCAAGGGCCGCTATCAGGGGATCGTGCCGCTGGAGGGCGAATCGCTGGCGCAGGCCTGCGAGAGCTATTTCAGCCAGTCCGAACAGTTGCCGACGTTGATCCGTACGGCGGTGCGCTCGAACGGCTCGCACACCGTCGCGGGCGGGATCGTAGTCCAGCACCTTGCCGACGGGGAAGAAGGGCGCGAGCGGCTCCATGTCCGCATGGATCATCCCGAGTGGGAGCATGTCGCGACGCTGGCGGGCAGTACGCGCCACGATGAATTGCTCGATCCCGAACTGTCGCTTGAGGCGCTGGTGTGGCGGCTCTTTCACGAGGAAGACCAAGTCCGCGTCGAACGCGGCGCGCAGCTTGCTCGCGGATGTCGCTGCTCGGACGAACACTACCGCGCTGTCATTTCGCGTTTCCCTGAAGAAGAGCGAGCCGAGATGCGCAACGACGAGGGCGTGATCGTGGTCGACTGCGCGTTTTGTTCGCGCAGCTTCCCGATCCGGGACTAACGGCTCATCGTTCAGACGGAACACTTTATCGCGCGGCTGGTTCTGTGCTAAAGGCCGTGCCGGTCGAAACTTCGCGGGCGCACGGTGGAGTTCATTGATGCGACTGAAGACCATTACCGGTCGGCGATCCGCCGTGATCGCGGCCGGCCTCTACGCAACCGGAATACTGACGCCCGCCGCGGCGCAGGGTCCTTCGCTTGCCATGCTCACTGGGCTCGACGATGGCCAGTGGGAGGTGCGCTATCGCGACGGCACCGCGCCGCGCAAACTGTGCGTGCGCTCTGGGCTCGAACTGATTCAATTGCAGCACGCCGATAGCGGCTGCAGCCGCTTTGTGGTCGAAGATGGCGCCAATGCGGTGACTGTCCAATATACCTGCCGCGGCAACGGTTACGGCCGCACCAGCGTGCGCCGTGAGAGCAACAGCCTGGTCCAGATCGACAGCCAGGGCATCGCCGGCGGGCTGCCGTTCCAGTTCTCGGCTGAAGCGCGCAAGGTCGGCGCCTGCCGCTGACCGCGGTTGCCGCGCTGCGCGGCAAGGCTTAGCGGGCCCGAATGCAATCCGAGACGAAAAGTGCGGTGGTCCTGCTATCGGGCGGGCTCGATTCCATGGTGGTGGCTGGGCTGGCGCGCGAGCAGGGCTTCGGCGTGCTGGCGCTGACGATCGACTACGGCCAGCGTCATCGACGCGAACTGGCGTCCGCGAAACTCGTCGCCGGCGCGATCGGCGTCGAGCGCCATGTCGTTCTCCCGCTTGACCTGCGCGCGTTCGGCGGGTCGGCGCTGACGGCGGATATCGCGGTTCCAAAGGACGGTGTGGGGTCGGACATCCCCGTTACGTATGTGCCCGCGCGCAATCTCGTGTTCCTGTCGCTCACTGTAGCTTTCGCGGAAGCGAGCGGCGCGCATGACGTGTTCATCGGGGTCAATGCGCTCGATTATTCGGGCTATCCCGATTGCCGGCCCGAGTTCATCGCCAGTTTCGCGGAGACCGCGCGCCTGGGAACCCGCGAAGGCGCGGAAGGGCGGCCGTTCACGATCCACGCGCCGCTGCAGCACATGACCAAGGCGGACATCGCGCGGGAGGCCGCGCGGTTGGGGCTCGACACGGGGCTTTCGTGGTCGTGCTACGATCCGACCGACGACGGCCTCGCCTGCGGTACCTGCGACAGTTGCCGGTTGCGGCAAAAGGGCTTCGCCGAAGCGGGATTGACGGATAGGGTGGCTTACGCCGGGGCCTGACCGGCATGCCGGGAGAGACCCTTTGACCGATCCGAACGCGGCCGCCGAAGGCGCTCCGCAAGACGCCCCTGTCCCGGCCTATAGCTGGTACGCGCTGAGCGTACTGGTGTTGATCTATGTCCTGAACTTCGTCGACCGGCAGATCCTCTCGATCCTCGCCAACGACATCAAGCGTGACCTGCACGTCGACGATGCCTTCCTGGGCTTTCTCTACGGCACCGCCTTCGCGATTTTCTATGCGCTGTTCGGCATTCCGCTCGGCAAGCTGGCCGACAGCTGGAAGCGCGTGCGACTGATGAGCATCGGGCTGGCACTGTGGTCGCTGATGACCGCATTCTCCGGCTTCGCCCGCAACGGCGCGATGCTGACCGGCGCGCGCATCGGCGTCGGCGTGGGTGAGGCCACCGCCAGCCCGTCCGCCTATTCGCTCATCTCCGACTGGTTCCCCGCCCGCCTGCGCGCGACCGCGCTCGCGATCTATTCATCGGGATTGTACTTCGGGGGCGGCGTCTCGCTGCTGATCGGTGGGCTGATCGTCGAGAGCTGGAACAAGGCCTATCCGAACGGCGGCCCGCTTGGCCTGGTTGGCTGGCAAGCCGCATTCGTGTGGGTCGGCGTCCCCGGCCTGCTCCTCGCGCTATGGGTTCTGACCCTGCGCGAGCCGGTGCGGGGCCTGATCGATGGCATGCCGAGCGAAGAGGACCCGGCGCCGTTCCGGGGTTTCTTCGAAGAGCTGATGCTGATCATTCCGCCGTTCACGTTTGTCGGCGCATTGCGGCGCGGACCGGGCGCACTGGCGATCAACGTGCTGGCTGCGGTCGGCTTCGCCGCGGCTGCCGTGCTGCTGACAAAGCTGATCTATGCCGGTCCGGGCGCCATCATACCGGCGGTATCGGATCAGTGGCTGTTTCTCGGGATCGGCTACTACGCCGTGTTCAGCTGGGCGACGGCGCTGCGCTCACGCGACTTGCCGACCTTCCGCCTGACCTGGGGCTCGCCCGCATTCCTTGCGACGATCCTCGGCTACGGCGTGGTCTCGTTCATGTCCTACGCCAGTTCGTTCTTCGCCGCGCCTTATGGCGAATTGGCGTTCTCCATTCCCAAGACCGAGATCGGCTGGCTGCTCGGTGCGCCCGCTGCCGTCGCGGGCTTCCTGGGAGTCATTGCGGGCGGGCGCGCGGCGGACTGGTTGTTTGCCCGTCATCCGGCGGGCCGGCTGTTCGTCGTTATGTTCGGGCTCGTGGCGCCGCTGCCGGTAGTGTGGGTACTGTTCACCACGCCCGATCAGAAGGTATTCTTCATTTGCGCGAGCCTCAGCCAGTTCCTCGCCGCCAGCGCACTCGGCGCGGCCGCCGCGACCAGCCAGTCGCTGGTCCTGCCCCGGATGCGCGGTGTGGCGACGGCAACCTTCTTCCTGGCCACCACTCTGGTCGGCCTCGCGCTCGGGCCATTTCTTGCCGGGTGGATTTCGGCGACGCACGGCGGCGACGTTTCGTTCGGCGTGCGCTCGGTCCTATGGGCCGGCCCGATCGGGTTTGTCTGCCTGCTGGCTGCCATCCGCCTGGTGCCGGAGGCTGCACGCTCGCTGATAGAACGGGCCGAAGCGGCCGGCGAAGGAGCGCTCAGGCCGGCTTGATCACCCCGCAGGCGATCCGGGCACCGGAATTGCCCGAGGGATCGGTCTTGTAGTCGTCGGGATCGGCGTGGACGACGATCGAGGCCCCGTCGGTATCGAACAGCCAAGCCCGCACTTCCTCAGGCGTGCCCGAGAGGTCGGCGGTCAGCGCGCCGCTGCCGCCGGACTGGATCACCACATTGGGCAAGTCGCCCTCGTGCTTCCCGTCAGCCGCTAGCGAGCCGTGGTGCCGTCCGAGCGGGTTGAGGTGCCCGCCCGCCGAGGCAAAATCGGGCCCGTTGCAAGCGCCCACCGTATGCAGATGGATGCCATGCGCGCCCGGGGCAATACCGGTGAGCCCGACCGCGAGCGTGACTCGACTCCCTGCGGCGACGATTTGCGCGCTGCCAGCCGGTTGGCCATTCGCGAGCGTCAGCGTCGCGCTTCCGATCCGCTGCCCGGGCAGATCCGCAACCGTGTTGCACCCGGCAAGCGCTAGCGCGAGGGGAGCGGTGACAAGGGCGACAGGCAGGCGATGAGACATGCGGGCAACTCCAGGACGGTTCGATAGTCAAACGAAAAAGGGGCCGGATTTCTCCGGCCCCAATCGTTTTTCGGCTGAGCCGAAGCTTACATGCCCGAACCCGGACCGTAGGTGATTTCCACCCGGCGGTTCTGGAGTTCGCGCACGCCGTCCGCGGTCGGAACGCGCGGCTGCGATTCGCCGAAGGCTTCGGTCGTGATCCGGCCGTCCGGAACGCCGCGCCCAGCCATGTAGCTGCGCACGTTGTTCGCACGACGCTGCGACAGACCCACGTTGTACGTCGCCGTACCCGAACGGTCCGCGTGACCGGCGAGCATGACCGACGCCGCACCGCAGTTGGCGTAAGCCGAAACCGCGTTGTTGAGGATCGTCGCGGCTTCCGGAGTGATGTCCGCCTTGTCCCACTCGAAGAACACGATGTACGGGCCCTTGTTGCAGACCGGAGCGGTAACCACCGGCGGGGGCGGCGGGGGCGGCGGCGGCGGAGTCGGACGAGCCGGGCAAGTCGCGTCCATCGGCAGCTGTGTGCCGTCCCAGCAGGTCTGCATCGGGGCCGGAGCGCCGCCGAAGTTGAACCCGATGGTGCCGAGGATCGAGTGCGAACGCCACTTGGCGCTGGCTTCGCGGCCGAGGCTGTCGACGACATCGTTGTTGCTGGTGTTGAAGAAGCGATACTTCAAGCCGACGTCGATGGTGTCGGTGAGCGGAGCGCGCACACCGGCGAGCAGCTGCCAGGCGAAACCGCTGTCCGAATCGTCGAGGAAGCCCGCGCCGGCCGTATCGACGGTCACGCCGTCGAACTTGGTGCGCGCCACACCGACACCGCCGCCGACGAAGCCCTGCAGGCCATCGTCGTCACCGAAATCGGCGAGGGCGTTGACCATGAAGCTCAGGACGCTCGAATCGCCATCGGCGCCAAGCGTGGTGTTACGGTAGATGAAGCCACCCGGCGCGCCGAGGACGCCAGCCGCGCCGATCTGCAGGTCCTGGATGTCCGCCGCACGATAGCTGCCTTCCGCTTCGAGGCGGATGAAGCCGAAGTCATAACCGACGATGCCGCCGAAGTCATAACCCTTGTGGTGGTCGACGTGAACCGCGTTGGTCGCGGCCGGCAGATCGAATTCGATGTCTTCAACGATCATCGGACCGCCATCGAGTTCGACATACCACGCGCCATCACGCGCGAGAGCAGGCGATGCAATGGCAGTCGATGCCATCGCCATGCCAATGACGAGTTTCCGCATTATATAATTCCCCTTTTTAGCGAATTTGAGCCATCGAGCGGCCCGATTTCTAACTTTTCCCCATCAACGAGGCAAGCGGGCTTTGACTCCAAACTGTTGCAAGAAGGCATCGTTTGGCGACAAACACGAAAAAATCTTGTTTTCCAACCCTCCTTGTCCCCGCCGAACGCCTGCTCGTGGGGAATGTTCCCATCACTCGGCCGGGAATATTCCGGCATCGCGCAAAGCCTGGATTAGTGTGGCAATCGTGCCACGGGCCTCTTGGTCGACAATGGCTCCGCCACCCGGCAGATCGGGCGCGGCCACCTGCCTCCATCCGTCCGAATAGACGAGGAAATGCCGCGCAGCGCGGTGGTACAAACGCATTCCCTCGACGGGAGCGGCAAACACCCACGTCCCGCCGACGAAGCCCGCGAGACCATGCGGGTGGCCGGCGAAGATGCCGCTCGGCTCACCGCCGACCAGCCAGCACTGGCCCTCGCCCGGATCGCTCGGCGGCACATCGACCTCGCCCTCGATGGCCGGATGCAGCAACATGTCCAGCAGCGCATGAGCGGCGTTGACGGTTGCCTCCTTTTGCGATTGCCCGGGGTGCGTGGCTGTGCTGCGGACCGCGCAGGGTCTCGGGCTCACCCGCGGAATAGAGCCAGGCGATCGCGCCGTTCTCCCACGTCAGCTTGCGCAAGCTCGGCTCGAACACCGGGGCGAGCGCGCCGGGCGCGGCGGCGAGCACCCCGCTGTCGCCTTCCACCATCACGTTGCGCACTTCGGTCAGGCTCGCGCCGACCAGCGCGATCCGCGCATTGCCGTCCTGGCGGGCGACGTCGCGCACCCATTCGGCCCCGGCGCGGGTCTTGCCGAAGCCGCGCCCGGCGCAGATCAGCCAGGTGCGCCATGCCTGTTCGGGCGGGAGCTGCTCGTCGCGCGCCCAGCCTTCCCAATAGTAGCTGCCGAGCGCGGCGAGCTCGTGCGGTGCGAGCAGCCGGGCGAGCTCCTCGCGCTCGGCGTCGGCGGCCG
>NZ_RSEL01000016.1 GCF_003958625.1 Tsuneonella rigui
GGTAGTGGGTCCATTTGAAATTCGTCTCCGCGCAGTCGGACGCCGCACGACCTAGCACCCGGACGCGCCGCATGGCATAGTCTGACCATGACAAACCCGAAACGCCCTCGCGATCCCAACGAGCTGGCCCGGTTGATTGCCGATATCGCCGTTGGGGATAAAGCTGACGAAAACCCGGATACGGGGAAAGACCCGGCAGCCGTAGCTCTGGGGCGAAAGGGCGGCATCCACGGGGGCCGCGCCCGCGCGGAAAGCCTATCGTCAGAAAGGAAATCGGAGATTGCCGCGAAGGCCGCCAAGGCGCGATGGCAGGGAGTCGAAGAAAAGTAACAAGATGCCCTTGTGTTGGGTATCCAACACTCCTAGAGGATCGGACAGCCGATTCTCAGGGAGCGCAGCCGTATGTCCATCACGATCACGCAAAGCGCCAACTGGCGTGATGCCGCGCGTGCCGAGTTGCAGGACAAGTTCGTTGCGGAACTGAACCAGGTCGCAGAGTTCACCAAGCAAGAGCAAGAGGCCGCGGCGGGCAAGGCCGCCGCCATCCAGCGTGCGCGCGACCTGCTGAACGCAGCTCGTGCTCTGGGCATTCCTCTCGATGATGACGGCGCGGCAACGCCTGACGACCCCGAGGAGCCACAGGAAGGCGGCGCGGTCACTGCGCGCGAGATCATCCTCGACGAGCTTCAGGAGAAGCCAGGGATGAAGGCCGCCGAACTCAAGAAGGCAATCGAGCGCCGCCTCGGTCGAGAAGTTCACTACAAGACGCCCGGCATGACCCTCTATCGCCTCGCGAATGATGGTCTTGTCCGGCGCGAGGGGCACCGCTGGTTTGCATTGAGAGGCGACCAGCAGCGCGCAACCGTGGAAACAGAGAAGGAGCTACCGCTTATGAAGTGACGCGACCCCGGAGAGGGCAAACTCTCCGGGGCCGCAAAACCATCTACCTACGCGGGCGTAGTTTAATGGCAAAACACCGTTTTTCCCAATCTGGCGTTGCGGGTTCGAATCCCGTCGTCCGCTCTCGCTTCTGACAAGCTTCTAGCCGCTGAGCCCCTGATAAAGCTTAGCGGCCAAATGTCAATGCGCGTCCACATTCAAACGGACTTTTATGCTTGACCGCTAAAGGATACAGGTCTATCAGGGATACATGAACAGGCTCTCTCCCAAAGATCGCGCTCAAGTTATCCACATGCTTTGCGAGGGCAACAGCATCCGGTCCATCACGCGCGTGTTGGGCGTAGGCAAGAATACCGTTGCGCGGCTGCTGGTTGATGCCGGAAAAGCCTGCATGTCCTATCATGACGAGAATGTTCGCGATGTTGCCGCAAAGCGCATCCAGTGCGACGAGATCTGGACCTTCACCTACGCGAAGCAAAAGAATGTCGCTTCCGCCAAGGCAGCACCCGAACACGCTGGCGACACCTGGACTTGGACCGCGCTCGACAGCGACAGCAAGATGATCGTGTCCTACCTCGTTGGCGGTCGCGACGCTGAGTACGCTCTCGAATTTATGGACGACCTTGCAGGCCGCCTAGCAAACCGGGTCCAGATCACCACAGACGGCCACCGAGCCTATCTTGAGGCTGTCGAAGAAGCGTTTGGCGCCGATGTTGATTACGCGCAGCTCGTTAAGCTGTACGGGGAAGCTCCGGAAGGCCAGCGCCGCTACAGCCCCGCGCACATCGTCTCGACGCGCAAGCGCCGGGTGGAGGGAAACCCGGACCTGGATGCAGTCTCGACCAGCCATGTCGAGCGCCAGAACCTGACGATGCGGATGCACATGCGCCGCTTTACCCGCTTGACCAACGGCTTCTCCAAGAAGATCGAGAACCACGCCTACGCCGTCGCGCTTCACTTCATGTATTACAACTTCGTCCGCATCCATCAGAGTCTCCGCGTGACCCCGGCGATGGCCGCTGGCGTCACCGACCGCCTCTGGGATATCTCGGATATCGTTGCGCTGGTCGAAGCTGCCGACAGCAAGCCGGGACCGCGCGGCCCTTACAAGAAGAAGGGCGCCTAGTTTTCAAATGGACCCACTACCCCATTTCTTCCTCGCCCGTTCAGCATGCAGAACACGGTGTTCACCCCAGCCTGGTCCACTTGGCTGGTCAGCGATCAGCGGCACGTCGACGGCCGGCCCGACGTCATGACCTACACGACAGAGGTTCTGTCTGAGCCCGTCCGCGTCTCCGGTGCCCCCATCGCCGAGATTGTCGCGCGGACCACCGGCACCGACGGAGATTTCGTGGTCAAGGTCATCGACGTGTTTCCATCAGAGAATGTTACCAAGCCGGAGCTTGGCGGATATCAACTGCCGATCAGTCTCGACATTTTCCGAGGGCGGTACCGCGATAGTTTCTCCGAGCCCTCTGCAATCCCGGCGGGGAAGCGGCAAACCTACAAGTTCCGCCTGCCGACGGTGAACCACGTCTTCAAGCCCGGGCATCGGATCATGGTGCAAGTACAGTCCTCGCTGTTCCCGCTTTACGATCGAAACCCGCAGACTTTTGTCGACAACATCTTCAATGCGCGACCGTCGGACTATCGCAAGGCAACGATTTCGCTGGAACGCGGTCCAGATGGAAGTCGTGTCTGGCTTCCGGTCGTGCCAGCGAACTAATCAAACCGGACGCAGAGGTAGAGCGCGTTGCGCGCGCCGATGGCACGCGCGTGGGTTTCACAGTGTGTCGGTTCAGATAATCTGCCCCTCTGCCTCAGCATTTCTCCGTTGCGACGATAGGGTGATGGTTCATCCTCGGGACGACTGAAAAGCCCTGGGCCGCGATGACGGCTGGAGCGAATAATGTCGTTGGGAGGGAGAGCGGCGATGGCTGCAAAATATTTGCTGAGCGGGATTTCGGCGCTCGCCTTTGTTTGTCCGGCTGCAGTTGCGGCACAATCGGCATCGTCTTCGTCAACGACCGAAACGGCGGCAACCGACAGCGGTTTGCCCGCTGAAATCATTGTCACCGCGACGCGACGCGAGGAATCCATCCTCGACGTGCCGATCAGTCTCGAGGCGTACGGCCAGGACGAGCTCGATTTGAAGGGCGCGCGGGGGATCGAGGATATCGCGCGCATCACTCCAGGCGTGACGATCGAGCAAGGGCTCGGCGGTGCGCAGTACATCGCCATCCGCGGGCTGTTCTCGACGGTGGGCGCGACCATGACCGGCGTGTATATCGACGACACGCCCGTGCAGGTGCGCTCGCTGGTGCTGGCCGCCAATTTCTACCCTGCGATTTTCGACCTTGACCGCGTCGAGGTTCTGCGCGGGCCGCAAGGGACCCTGTTCGGCGCAGGCGCGATGGGCGGCGCGGTCCGTTACATCCTGCCTAAGCCGAGCCTCACCGAGTATTCCGGCTCCGCCCGTGCCGAGCTCGCGTTCACCGAGGGCGGCGATCCGAGCTATGAGGGCGGCGTGGCCGTCGGCGGGCCGATCATCCAGGACAAGCTGGGCTTCCGGGTCAGCGGTTATCATCGCCGTGACGGGGGCTACGTCGACCGCATTCAGTACGTGGCGAACCGCGGCACTGCCAAAAAGAACAGCAACTCGAAAGAGACGACCGTGCTGAACGGCGCGCTGACGTTCGCGCCCTTCGACGACCTCACGCTGACCCCGTCTGTTTTCTATCAAAAGATCACTCACGACGACACGGATCTGTTCTGGCAGTTCGTCGAGGACAATCCGGTCGTAGCTCGTCCGCAGTTGCCCCGCTTCGTAAACGGGGAAGGGATTGCGGGCACCGGTTCGGACGAGTCCGCGCTCTACACCTTGAAGTCGCAACTCGATTTCGGCGGCGCGAGCTTGATCAGCAATACCGCGTTCATCGACCGCAAGACGCGTCTCGATGAAGACGCGACCAATGCGTATCAGGAAGTGCTGGGCTCGGTGGCGGCGCTGTTCGGGCTCCCGCCGGTCTATTTCGATACCCCGTTCGGCGGCCTCGAGCGCTCGACGATTGGGCGGAGCTGGACGCAGCATTCGTTCTCGCAAGAACTGCGACTGCAGTCGAACGACGATGCCGCTCGTCTCAACTACGTACTCGGCCTGTTCTATCAGAACGCGCGGCAGACCTCGATCGGGCGCAACCTGTTTCCCCAGTTCGGGGCGTGGACCACGGCGATCTTCGGTGCACCGATCTTCGGTGTGCCCGGTGCCGACAACGTCGTCTCGGCGGACGACAACTTCACCCGCGATCGGCAATATGCCGCGTTCGGTGAGCTCGACTACAAGCTCACGGACAAGCTGACGGCGAGCGCCGGCGTGCGCGTATCCCGAATGAAGTTCGATTTCACCCAGCTGCGCAGTGGACCGTTCAATGGCGGTACGTTCTTCACCGAGGGCAAGTCGGCCGAAACACCGGTAACTCCGAAGTTCGCGCTCGAATACAAGCCGTCGGACGCATGGCTTCTCTATGCCAGTGCGGCCAAGGGGTTCCGTCAGGGCGGCGGCAACAACCTTGCCAACGCGGTGACCTGCGCTCCGGACCTTGCGGCGCTCGGCATCAGCCAGATTCCTTCGCAGTACCGCTCCGACAGCGTGTGGAGCTACGAGGTCGGCGCCAAGGGCCGGGCCGGACGCGCCTTGTCAGTCGCGGCGAGCCTGTTCGACATCGAGTGGACCGATATCCAGCAGCCACGCACCCTGCCGACCTGCAGCCACGTGTTCATCGACAACCTGGGGTCGGCGCGGAGCCGCGGTTTCGACGCACAGATCACGGTAAGCCCCGCGCCCGGCCTGAGCTTCGATGCCGGCATCGGCTACATGGACACCAAGTTCCGCGAGACGATCAACACGGAGCCGGGCGGCGTGCCGGGGACGATCGTGCGTAAGGGCGACCGGTTCGCGGCACCGTGGATCATCTCGCTGGCGGCAGACTACCGCGCGCCCATCAGTGGCGGCCTCGATGGATATGGCCACATCCAGTACGACTATCGGGCTGGCTATAACGTCGCTCCCGGCAACGTCGAGTACAACCCGGTTACCTCCAACCCCGAGGACCAGCACTATGCGTCCGCCCGCGTCGGCGTTCGGAGCGGACCGGTCGATGTGTCGGTGTTCGTCAACAACATCTTCAACTCGGTCGATCCTCTGACCAAGCTGCAGTGGACCATCGGCTCCGACCGTATCCTTGAGACGACCTACCGCCCGCGGACGGTCGGCGCGACCGCCTCGTACCGCTTCTGATCGGAGCACTCGTAGAATGCGGTCACTCGGTTTCGTGCGCGTCCTCACAACCGCGCTGGCGCTCTTTCTCGCCGGCTGCGGGGACGAGCGGGACGGGCCTGGCGCGATCGATCAAGCCCGCTTGCTTGCCGCGGCGAGCGAACCGCAGAACTGGCTGACCGCCAGCGGCGGGTTCGACGAGCAGCGCTATAGCACTCTCAAGCAGATCAACACGCAAACGGTCGGTCAGCTCGGTCTCGCCTGGTCGTTCGAATTCGATACCAATCGCGGGCAAGAGGCCACACCTGTCGTCGTCGACGGCGTGATCTATACCTCGACCGCCTGGTCGAAGGTTTATGCGATCGACGCGCGCACCGGGAAGCAGTTGTGGCAGTACGATCCCAAAGTCTCGGGCGAGGATGGGTTCAAAGCCTGCTGCGATGTCGTCAACCGCGGCGTCGCCGTGTGGAAGGGCCGGGTGTATGTCGGCGCGATCGACGGGCGGCTGATTGCGCTCGATGCGCAGACAGGAAAGCCCGTATGGTCGGTGCTGACCGTCGACAAGTCGAAGCCCTATACGATCACCGGCGCGCCGCGGGTGTTCGACGACAAGGTGATTATCGGCAACGGCGGCGCCGAGTTCGGGGTGCGCGGTTACGTCACCGCCTACGATACCGACACCGGCAAGCAGCGCTGGCGCTTCTACACGGTCCCGGGCGATCCCGCGAAGGGCCCCGACCACGCCGCATCCGATCCGATCATGCGCCAAGCGGTCAAGACCTGGGCCGGCAAATGGTACGACATGGGCGGCGGCGGCACCGCCTGGGATTCGATCGTCTACGATCCCGAATTCGACCAGGTGTATATCGGCGTCGGCAACGGTTCGCCGTGGGACCGCAAGATTCGGTCTGACGGCAAGGGCGACAACCTGTTCCTGTCGTCAATCGTCGCGCTCGACGCGAAGACGGGCCGCTACAAATGGCACTACCAGACGTCGCCGGGCGACAGTTGGGACTACACCGCAACCCAGCCGATGATGCTCGCCGAGCTGCCGATCGGAGGCAAGTCGCGCAAGGTGCTGATGCAGGCGCCGAAAAACGGGTTCTTCTATATTCTCGACCGCCAGACCGGCAAGCTGCTGTCGGCGAAATCCTACGTTAAACAGACGTGGGTCGATCACATCGACATGGCGACCGGCCGCCCGGTGATGAGCGCCAACGCATATTACGACGATGGCCTCAAGATTATCGAGCCGGCCACCATCGGCGGTCACAACTGGCAACCGATGTCGTTCAGCCCGCAGACCGGACTGGTCTACATCCCCACTGTCAACTGGAGCCTGAGCTTCGAGCACGACCCCGGTTACAAGTTCATCCGCGGCGCCGAGCCCAATATCTATTCCAAGGTCGGCCTCGATCCGATGCAGCCTAACGGCACTGGTGCGCTGATCGCGTGGGACCCGGTGGGGCAGCGTGAGGTGTGGCGGGTCAAGCAGCCCGAGATGGTCAATGGCGGCACTCTCGCGACCGCGGGCGCACTGGTGTTCTCCGGCGACGGGCACGGTGAATTCAGCGCCTTCGACGCGCGGAGCGGTCAGCGGGTATGGAGCTTCAAGCAGCAGTCATCGATCATGGCTGCGCCCGCGACGTACGAACTCGACGGGGTGCAGTACGTGGCGGTGTTAGTCGGCAAGGGCGGCGGCGGCGTCGGCATGCCAGAACTCAATCGCCCCCGTTTCACCCCGCAATTCGGCCGCCTGCTGGTATTCAAGTTGGGTGGCAAAGCGACGCTGCCCGCGCCCAATCTAGCGATGCAGCCTGCCAACCCGCCTGGCGACGTATTCCCCACCGGTGCCGTGGCGCGCGGGGAGAAGCTGTACTCCGACAAGTGCTCGCGCTGTCACGAGGGCTGGTCGGTGCCCGATTTGCGCCGCTCAGCGGCACTGAACGATGTCGCAATGTGGAAGTCGATAGTCCTCGAGGGGGTGCTCGCGCCCAACGGAATGGTGAGCTTCTCCAAGATGCTGACCCCGCAGGAGTCTGAGGACGTTCGTGCATACGTTGGCAGTTTGGCTCGCGATCTCGCACGCGAGGAGCGAAAAGGTCCGAAGCAAGGAGCGACCCGCGACGAGCTTTCGCGTGTGAAACCTCAATAGGCGTGCGGCTTAGGGAGAGCGAGAATGCGTGTGCGTGCTGGTAGTTGCGGAGTGCGTCTTGTGCTCGCCGCTCTGGTGCTGACCTCGGCCGTCGCCGAGCCTGCCGCCAATGCCAAAGATGATGCCCGATTCCTCGTTCGCCGAACGATTTCGCTTCCGCTTGCGCGGCAAATGTTGGCGGCGGCCGAGGCTGCGGCGGTTCGAAGTAATGTCGCCGTATCGATAGTCATTGTCGATGATCGCGGAACAACTATCCTCGCCGAGCGGATGGACGGAGCCGGACATCTCTCGGTCGACGTTGCGTTGGCCAAGGCGCGGACGGCGGCCAATCTCGAGACGCCCACCGCCGATCTTAACGCCCTCTACAAAAAGGACGGGCCCGAGATCGCCACTCTTGGGGGGATCCTCCCGCTGTCCGGTGGGATCGCTCTCATCGCGGGCGGTGTGCCTGTCAGCGACGGCTCGGCCGTTGTGGGCGGCATTGGCGTTAGCGGCGCCGCGCCGGAGATCGACGCTCAGATCGCTGCGGCGGGCGCGGCTGCACTGGTCGCGAAGCCATGATCCCTCTCAAAGCCGGCAGAGCCAGATTGGCTAACGCAAACCCCCAAGATTACTCGTTTGCGAGCTGGCGATCCTGCTCTCATTACAAACGTTAGAAATAGGCGTGATAACCAGCCGAGTGACGTGTTTCCGGCTGAATACGACGGAGTTTTGTAATGAAGCTGTCGCAAGAGCAATTGGCGGAATTTGACCGCAATGGCTTCCTAGTCATTCCCGATCTTTTTTCTGCTGAAGAAGTGACGGAGATTCGCCGCGCAATGGAGAAGGCCTTCGCGGAGGACCATCCGGCCAACGTGCGCGAAAAGAAGAGTGGCGTCGTGCGGACTGCGATGGGACTTCATCTGCGCGACGAAACGTTCGCCAAGCTGGTGCGGCATCCGCGCCTGGTGGAGCCCGCCCAGCAGATCGCCGGTGAGAACCTCTACGTCCAGCAGGTCAAGATCAACGTCAAAGCCGCTTTCGAGGGGGAGCAGTGGCAATGGCATCAGGACTTCTCGACCCACCATCATGACGACGGCGTGCCAGAACCGCTGGCCCTCAATTTGCACATCTTCCTCGACGATGTGACCGACTTCAATGGGCCCCTCTACTTCTTCAAGGGATCTCAGGAATTCGGCAGCGTCGCCACGCTGCATGACACCGAAACCACTAGCTACGCCCTGTGGGTGGTCGAGCAGGACAAGGTGCGCGAAATCTCCGAAAGCTGCGAGCTGGTCGCCGCGACCGGCAAGGCGGGTACCGCCCTCATTTTCGGCGATTGCCTCGTGCACGGCTCCCCGCCGAACATGTCGCCGTGGAACCGGGCGATCTTCTCGTTGATCCTCAACCCTGTCGCCAACGCTTACGCCAAGGAGCAGCGCCAGGATCACCATCACCACCGCGACCTGACGCCGGTGCGCCCGCTGGCTGACGACTGTTTGCTGGAGCCGGCACTTTGAGCGAGGCAGCGGTTCTCGCCCGGCGGGAGTGGGCGTCTGACACGTCAGAGGCGATTGTGTCCGATGTGGTCGAATGGGCTGCGCCGGCATCGAGCGCCGCGATCGACGCTCGGCTGTACGAACTGGTCGAGGAAAATCGCCGCATTCATGAGGTCGAGTGCGTCAACCTCAATCCCGCGACCAATGTGATGAACCCCCGGGCCGAGGCACTCCTCGCCAGCGGCCTTGGCTCACGCCCGTCGCTCGGCCACCCCGGCGAAAAGTATGAGATGGGCCTCGAGGCGATCGAGCAGATCGAGGCGCTCACAGCTTCGCTCGCGGCCGAAGTGTTCGGCGCCCACTTCGTCGAGTTCCGCCTTGCCTCGGGCGCGATGGCGAACCTTTATGCTTTTATGGCGACCTGCCAGCCGGGCGACGCGATCATCGCTCCGCCCGACACTATCGGCGGCCACGTAACCCACCACCAGGCCGGCGCGGCAGGGCTGTATGGCCTGGCCATCCACCCGGCGCCGGTCGATCCCGACAACTTCACGTTTGACCTCGACAAGCTTGCCGCGCTTGCCCGGGAAGTACGGCCCAAGCTTATCACCATCGGCGGCAGCTTGAACCTGTGGCACCACCCGGTGCGTGAAATCCGCGCCATCGCGGATGAGGTCGGCGCGTATGTTCTTTTCGATGCGGCGCACTTGTGCGGGGTCATCGCCGGGCATGCTTGGCAACAGCCGCTCAAGGAAGGTGCGCACTTGATGGGGTGCAGCACATACAAGAGCCTCGGCGGCCCGCCCTCGGGCTTGCTGATGACCAACGATCCCGCGCTAGCCGAGCGGATCGACCGCATCGCCTATCCGGGCCTGACCGCGAATTTCGATGTCGCCAAGAGCGCATCGCTGGCTCTGTCGCTGCTCGACTGGAAGGAATACGGGCGCGCGTACGCCGAAGCGATGGTCGCTTCCGCGGCGGCGCTGGCCGGTGAACTCGAGGCCCGTGGCCTTCCGATGTTCCGCACCTCCAGGGGCATCACCGCGTCGCACCAGTTCGCGCTGCGTGCCGAGCAGTTTGGTGGCGGCCAGACCGCGGCGAAGCGTCTCCGGGCGGCGAATATACTCACGTCTGGGATTGGGCTGCCAATCGATCCGGTCGAAGGTGACCTCAATGGCTTGAGGATGGGAACACCTGAGATCGTACGATGGGGTATGAGTGCGCTCGATATGTCGGAGCTCGCGGATCTTGTCACCGAAGCGCTCACGGGTGATCCGGCTGCCGTGGCGTCCCGGACGACGGCATTCCGCGCCCGTTTTCGGTCCCTGCATTTCATCAGGGACTAGGCCGCGGAACCGTCATGCTTGAACTTGCCGACATCACCCACGTCTATCCGAACGGGACCCGCGCGCTCAACGGGATCAACCTGAGCATCCCGCCCGGGATGTTCGGCCTGCTCGGCCCGAATGGCGCCGGCAAGTCGACGTTGATGCGGACCATCGCGACGCTTCAGACGCCCACATCGGGGTCGATCCGCTTTGGCGACATCGACGTCTTGGCGGACCCGGCCGCGTTACGCCGCACGCTTGGTTATCTACCGCAGGATTTCGGGGTCTATCCGCGTGTGTCGGCCTACAGCATGCTGGATCACATCGCTGTGCTGAAGGGTTATTCCGGCCGAGGGGAGCGGAAAGCTGCGGTCGAGGCGTTGCTCAATCAGGTCAACCTGTGGAACGTCCGCAACAAGGCAATCGCAGGCTTTTCGGGCGGCATGCGCCAGCGCTTCGGCATCGCCCAGGCCTTGATCGGTCAACCACGACTGGTCATCGTCGATGAGCCTACTGCAGGCCTCGACCCGGAAGAAAGCAACCGCTTCCTCAATCTGCTGGCCGAGATTTCCGAGAACGTGGTCGTCATCTTCTCGACCCACATCGTGCAAGATATCGCCGATCTGTGCGAGAACACCGCAATCATCGCGAGCGGCCAGATCATCCGCACCGGTAAGCCGGACGATCTTGTCCGGGAAATACAGGGCCGCGTCTGGCGAAAGGTCATCGACAAGCACGAGCTCGAAGAGCACCGGCGTGATTTCTCGGTTATCGCCACCCGCCTGACGGGCGGTCGCACCGTTATTCACGCGCTGGCGGACAGTGATCCGGGCCACGGCTTTGAGCCGGCCGAAGGCGATCTCGAGGACGTGTACTTTTCGACGCTTCTGCCGTTGCGCAGAGCGGCTTGAAAGCGCTTCGCGTGATCTTCCGCGTCGCTGCCTTCGAAGTCAGTTATCAGCTCCGCTCGCCCGTATTTTGGGGCACCAGCATTGTCTTCCTGCTGCTCGCCTTCGCGACCGTTGCGGCCGACGAGATACGGCTGGGCTGGGGCGGGCAGGTGTTTCGCAACTCGCCTTACGCGATCGCAATCACCAGCATGTCGTGGGCGGTCTTCGCGATCTTCATTGCCACGGCCTTTGTCGCGACGGTGGTCCTGCGCGACGAGGAGACGGGCTTTGGCTCGATCATCCATGCGACGCCGTTGGCCAAGTCGAGCTACCTTCTGGGCCGCTTCCTCGGCGGATTTGCGACGGTCTGCCTAGCCTTTGTCAGCGTGCCGCTGGGCCAGCTCCTGGCCGTCATGCTGCCGGGGGTCGATCCGGACACCGTCGGACCTATCCGCCTCGGCGATTATGCGTACGCCTACGCACTGCTCTCGTTGCCGACGCTGTTTATCCTCAGCACCACGTTCTTCACGCTGTCGACGGTCAGCCGGTCGCTGGTCGCGACGTATGTGGGCGCTCTCGTGGTCCTCGCGCTCTACCTGTTCACGCGGGTGTACCTGAGCCGGCCCGAGTTCGGCGCCTCGGCAAGTCTGTTCGACCCGTTCGGTCTTGCGCCGCTATCCTTCGTCACGAAACATTGGACGGCGTTCGATCGCAATTCGCTGCTGCCTCCGGCGGGGGGCCTGTTGCTGGAGAACAGGCTGATCTGGGGCGCGGTGTCCCTTGCGTTTCTGGCCGCAGCCTGGGCGATCTTCACTCGCCGCGGACTCGCGCGCTCGCCGGGCAAGGCTCGGGCGGGCGTGCGTGAGACTGCCACATCGCCGCGTTTGCAGATCGCACAAGAGGTTCAACCTCCGCGATCGCCTTCCCTTTCGTGGGCTCCGCTCGCTGCTTTGGTGCGGCACGATCTCGGCGCTGTCTTGCGCAGCCCCGTTTTCTTGGTGATCTTGGGATTCGCCTTCGTGAACACCGTGATCGGGCTGTGGCTGGCGGGCGAGGATCCCGTCTCGCGCATCTACCCGGTCACCCGGGTGATGATTCAGACGATGCGCGACGAATTCGTCACCATCCCGCTATTCGTTGCGGCATTCTATGCCGGCGAGCTGGTGTGGCGCGACCGAGAGGCGCGGATCAACGAGATCATCGATTCGACGCCGTCGCCCGATTGGGCTTTCCTCGCACCGAAGTTCCTCGCCATCGCGCTCGTCCTGCTGGCGATGGGGGTGATGAGCATTGCCGCAGCGGTGTCGGTGCAGCTGCTCAAGGGTTATCACACGCTCGAGCTTGGCAAGTACCTCACCTGGTATCTTGCGCCGTGGTACGCGACGATGCTGATGTACGCGGCGCTGGCGCTGTTCGTGCAGACGATCGCGCCGCACAAGTTCGTTGGCCTGCTGATCATCCTGCTGGTCTATATCGGCCTCCTCAACCTGCCTTCGCTGGGCTTCGAGAGCCACCTTTACCTCTACGGCTCGACCACGCCGGTGCCGCTGTCGGACATGAACGGGGTGGGCCGGTTCGCGGGGTACGCGGCCTGGTACCAAGCGTACTGGGCGGCGGGAGCGATTGCGCTCCTGGTGCTTACCTACGTGCTGTGGCGGCGCGGCGCGTCATCGCCGCTCAAGTCGAGGCTCCGCCGCCTGCCGCACCGCTTGCGCGGGCTGCCCGGCGCGGCCCTCGGCTTGGCCGTCGCAGTGATGGCGGGCCTCGGCGGCTACATCTTCTACAACAACTACGTCCTCAACGACTTCCCGACCTTCGTCGCCAGCCAGCGCTGGGCGGCCGACTACGAGCGGACCTTGCTCGCTTACGACGACGATCCGCAGCCGACGATCACCGCCGTGCGCATGAACGTCGCACTCTATCCCGCGCAGACCCGTGCCGAAACGCGCGGCAGCTACGTCATCGAGAACAAGACCGGGGTGCCGCTCG
Organism: Tsuneonella rigui; assembly: GCF_003958625.1. Lineage (GTDB taxonomy): Bacteria > Pseudomonadota > Alphaproteobacteria > Sphingomonadales > Sphingomonadaceae > Tsuneonella > Tsuneonella rigui. The sequence goes on from NZ_RSEL01000016.1 coordinate 13,017, forward strand.
ACCGCATGTACGTTTCCTGGCCGGCGGCGCGTTCGCGCAAGACCTGGCTCGGCGTCGAGGTTTCGCCCGCACTGACGATGCGCCAGTTGGCAGTCGAAGGTGCGCGGCCGGTCAAGGACTATCCGCGGTTCAATTTCCGCGTGTTTGCGTTCCGTAAGCCGATGCAGCCGGGCGAGCGCCGCACAGTCACTTTCGACACGGTCCGCGAGCAGAAGGGTTTCCGCAATTCCGGCAACGACGAGCGGATCGTCGCCAACGGCACTTTCATCGAGAATTACGCGCTGACGCCCCAACTCGGCGTCAGCCGCTGGGTCCTGCTGACCGACCGCGCCACTCGCCGCAAGTACGGCCTTGCACCCGAGCTGGCCCGCCCGAACCCCGCCGACCCACGAGCGCGGCGCTTCAATTACCTGCGGCACGACGCGGATTATGTGGACGCGGATATCACCGTGTCGGGTCCGGCCGATCAGGTTCTGCTCGCTCCGGGTACACCTGTGTCGCGCACGGTGGCGGACAAGCGACAGACGGTGCATTTCGCCAACCCCGCGCCGATCCTCGATTTCTTCTCGATCCAGGCGGCCAAGTATGCTGTGCTCAGGGACCGGTGGAACGACAAGCAGGTCGAAATCTACTATCACCCCGCGCACGCTTACAACGTCAAGCGCATGGCGCAGGCGAGCAAGGACGCGCTGGCCTACTACACCAAGAACTTCGGGCCTTATCAGTTCGATCAGTTCCGCGTCGTCGAGTTCCCCGCGTACGGCAATTATGCGCAGGCCTTCCCCGGCACCGTCCCGTTCTCGGAGGCCGCGGGCTTCATCATCCATATCGACGACAAGAATGGGGTCGACTTCAATTCGTACGTGACCGCGCACGAGCTCGCACACCAGTGGTGGTTCCATCAGGTGCTGGGTGCCGATGTGGAAGGCAGCTCTGTCCTGTCCGAGACCCTCGCACAATACTCCACGCTGATGGTGATGGAGAAGCGCTACGGCCCGGCGATGATCCACCGCTTCCTCAAGCAGGCAAACGAGGATTATTTGAAGGCGCGCGGGTCCGAGAACGTCGCCGAACCTACGCTGGAGCGGGTCGAAGGCCAGGCCTACGTCGCCTACGCCAAGGGCGGAGCGGTCATGTACCTGCTCAAGGACCGCCTCGGCGAAGCGGCAGTGAACCGCGCGCTTCGCTCGCTGCTCAGCAAGTTTGGCCTGAAAGGGCCCCCCTATGCGACGTCGCAGGACCTTGTCGCCGCGCTCCGCGCCGAGGCGCGGCCAGAAGACCAGCAGCTCATTACCGACCTCTTCCAGCGCATCACGCTCTATGACTTCAAGGTCACCAGCGCCTCGTCGCGTCGGCTGACCGGCGGGCGCTGGCAAGTCGACCTGACGGTATCGGGCCGCAAGATGTACGCCGACGGCAAGGGCATCGAGCGCGAGGCGCCGCTGTCGGAGCTGGTCGATATCGGCGTCTTCGCGCGCGATCCGGCCTCGGCCGAATATCGGCCCGCCGATGTGATCTCTGTCAAGAAGGTACGGCTTACCAGTGGAGAGCGGGAGCTGAGCCTGATCGTCGAACGGAAGCCGGCCATTGTCGGTGTCGACCCCTTCATCAAATACCTAGGGCGCGACACGTCCGACAATGTGCTGCCACTGCAACAGGACGGGAAATGACAATGAACGCGAAGGCACTCGGCTTTGTGGCGGCAGTCGCCACGCTTGCGGCGGGCTCTGCCGAGGCAAGCGCCGCCGAGCACTACAAGGCGACGATCACTCGCACCGACTTCGGCGTGCCGCATATCGTCGCCAAGGATTTCGGCAGCCTCGGCTACGGGATCGCCTACGCTCAGGCGCAGGACAACGTCTGCCTGATGGCCGACGCGTTCCTGAGCAGCTCCGGCAAACGTTCCAAGTACCTCGGTGCCGATCAGCCGACTACGGTGGGTCTCGTTCGCACGAACAACCTCGAAAGCGACGTCTTCTACACGACCATGATGGACAGCGCGCAGCTTCGCGCGGCGTTCGAAAAGGTGTCGCCCGAGTACAAGCGCCTGATTGCCGGGTGGATCGCCGGGTACAACCGTTACCTCAAGGATAATGCCGCTTCCTTACCAGCTGAATGTGCGGGGCAGCCGTGGGTGCGGCCTATCACCCTCGACGATCAGCTGCGCGCGCTCAATGATATCATGCTGCTGTCGGGCTCCGGCGTGCTGGTGCAAAAGATGGTCAACGCCGTCCCGCCGCAGGAGGGGAAGCCGCTGGCCGCGCTGACACCGGTCGCGCTGCCCTTCGAAGATGCTCCTGCCGCCCCACTCGGCAGCAACGGGTGGGCGTTCGGGGGCGATGCCACCGCGAGCAAGAGCGGCATGGTCATGGCCAACCCGCACTTTCCGTGGGCTGGCCGCTATCGCTTTTACCAGATGCACCTGACGGTGCCGGGCTCCTACGACGTGGCTGGCGCGGGAATTATCAATCAGCCTTTCATCGGTGTCGGCTTCAATCGCGACGTCGCCTGGACCCATACGGTCGATACGGCGGCGCACATGACCTTGTTCGAGCTGAAGCTGCAGCCGGGCGATCCGACCAGCTACACCTATGAAGGCGCCAGTGTGCCGATGGAGCGCCGCGAAATCGCGGTCGAGGTAAAGGACGGTGCGCCCGTCACCCGGACGATCTACTGGACTAGGTTCGGACCCGTCGTATCGCTTCCCGGGACGCCTTTCGCTTGGTCGCAGCAGACCGCTTACGCGGTCGCCGATGCGAACCTGAACAATGTGCGCAACGCCGATGGGTGGGTGGCGATGGGCCGCGCCCGCAATGTGCGCGAGCTTCGCACGGCTCTGGCGAAGAACCGGCACGTGCCGTTCTTCAACACGATCGCGGCCGACCGCAACGGCGACGCGATGTACGCCGACATCAGCGTGACGCCCAATTTCGACGCCAAACGCTTCGAAGCCTGCGGTATCGTCGCCCCGCCCATGCCGGGCGTGCTCCAGCGCTTGTTCATCTTGCAAGCGCGCCCCGAGTGCGACTGGACCGCCGACACCGCGCCGTCGAAGCTTCTGCCCGCCGATGAGATGTCGACCATCATCCGGCGCGACTATATTCAGAACAGCAACGACAGCTATGTCTGGACCAACCCGCGCGCGTCGATCGCCAAGCTGAGCCCGATGGCCGGTGAGGACGTTCAGGGCTATCCCTACTGGCGTACCCGGTCCGGCATCCACGAAATCGAGACCGCGCTGGCGAAAGGACCGCTGACGCTCGACACCGCGTCAGCAACGATGCTCGGCAACAACAACTACACCGCAGACCTGGTTATGCCCGCCGTCATCAGCGCATGCCAGCGCGACAATGCTCCACGCAAGGCTTGCGACGTGCTTGCGGCGTGGGACCGGAAGGCCGAGCTCGGCAGCCGGGGCGCGATGCTGTTCGCCACCTTCTGGCCCAAGGTCGAAAAGCGGGCGGGCATCTGGGCCAAGCCCTATGACCCTGCGAACGCCCTCGGCACGCCTGCCGATCTGAAGATCGAAGGCGCCGCAGGCGACGCGCTGATGGCTGATCTCAGCGCCGCTGCCGATGACCTTGCAAAGCTCGCGGTGCCGCTCGACGCGCCGCTGGGCGAGGTGCAATTCGCGGACAAGGCCGGCGTGCACATCCCGATCGCGGGGAGCTCGGTCGGGGTGCTGAACTTCACTGCCGGCCTGCCAGCCAAGGGGGGCTTCGCGGTATACCACGGCGCGAGCTACATGCAGGCCGTAACGTTCGACAAGAATGGTCCGCAGGCAAAGGCCATCCTCACCTATTCGCAATCGATGAACCCTGCGTCGCCGCATTTCGCCGATCAGACCCGCATATTCTCCACCTCCAAAGTTCTGCCCGAATTCCCGTTCAATCCGGCCGATGTCGCGGCGCATGCAATTGCCCCGCCGCAGACTATCGAGCAGTAAAGTCGAGGCCGCGCATCTTTCGCCAGGTGCACGGTCGTCAACACGATGCGGATGGGGAGAGACAGGTTCATGCCGCGGCAATTGCCGAGCCTCGACTGGCTGCGTGTCTTCGCGACCACGGCCACCAGTGAGAGCTTCACGCTGGCGGCCACCGAACTGTCGGTCACGCCGGGAGCGGTGAGTCAGCGGATCAAAGCCCTCGAAGCGTTCCTGGGCGTCGAGCTGTTTCAGCGCTATCCGCAAGGGGTGCGGTTGACCGATGTGGGCCGCCGCTATGCAGGCCGGGTTATCCCTTCGCTCGAGCACCTTACCCAGGCGACCGCCGAACTGATCAGCGCCGATCCTGGGGCTCCGGTGCGCATGTCGGTGCTTCCCGCGTTTGCCCAACTCTGGCTCGGTCCGCGCCTCGACGAGTTCCACCGGCGCAACGCCACCGCAACGATCGAGATCTGGGCCGATCCGGTGGTCATCGATCTGCGTGCGGCAGGGTTCGACATCGCCATTCGTTACGGCAAGCCGCCGTTCCCCGGGTGCAAGGCCATTCCGTTGCTGCAGGACGATATTGTGCCGGTGGCGTCCCCCGCGGTCATTGAGGGAAGTGAGCGTGACGCGAACGGCTTGCCGGTCAACGTACCCCTCATGCTGGACAGCTATTGGTCGAAGGATTTCGACGACTGGCTGCAGCGGACCGGAACCGGGCGCCCGGCTGCCGTCAAAGTCCAAACATTCTCGCTCTACAACATGGTGCTCGATGCGACGTTGGCGGGGCGCGGTTTCATGATGGGCCACACCTCGCTGGTGGGGGATCACATCGCGGACGGCCGACTGGTGCCGCTTTCCGACAGGCGAGTCCCGGCCCGCAATCAGTTCTATCTTCTCACGCAGGAAGGAGCGGCTCTGTCCCCGGCGGCGACGGCATTCATCGAGTGGATCATGGATGCCGTTTCGCCGGTCGACGCTGATCGCTCCACTGCATTGACTCAGGATGATACGCCATGAAGACCCGCGCCGCCGTCGCCTTTGCCCCCAAGCAGCCGCTGGAGATCGTCGAGCTTGACCTCGAAGGGCCCAAGGCAGGTGAGGTGCTGGTCGAGATCATGGCGACCGGCGTGTGCCACACCGATGCCTACACCCTCGACGGGCTTGACAGCGAGGGCCTGTTCCCGAGCGTGCTCGGCCACGAGGGCGCGGGGATCGTGCGCGAGGTCGGCGCGGGCGTAACCTCGGTCAAGCCGGGCGACCACGTGATCCCGCTCTACACGCCTGAGTGCGGGAAGTGTAAATCGTGCCTCAGCGGCAAGACCAACCTGTGCACCGCGATCCGGGCGACCCAAGGCAAGGGCGTGATGCCCGACGGGACGAGCCGCTTCAGCTACAAGGGCGAGACGATCTACCACTACATGGGTTGCTCGACCTTCTCGAACTTCACCGTCCTGCCCGAAATCGCGGTCGCCAAGATCCGCGAGGACGCGCCGTTCCAGACTAGCTGCTACATCGGCTGCGGGGTGACCACCGGAGTCGGCGCGGTGCTCAACACCGCCAAGGTCCAGCCGGGCGACAACGTGGTGGTGTTCGGGCTCGGCGGGATCGGGCTCAACGTGATCCAGGGCGCGAAGCTCGCGGGCGCAGGAAAGATCGTCGGCATCGACCTCAACCCGGCGCGCGAGGAATGGGGCCGCCAGTTCGGCATGACCGACTTCGTCAACACCGCCGGCATGAGGCGCGAAGACACCATCGCAGCGATCGCCGCGCTGACCGACGGCGGCGCAGACTACAGCTTCGACTGCACCGGCAACACCGAGGTCATGCGCACGGCTCTCGAGTGCTGCCATCGCGGCTGGGGCACCTCGATCATCATCGGGGTGGCCGAAGCGGGCAAGGAAATCGCCACCCGCCCGTTCCAGCTCGTCACGGGGCGCAACTGGCGCGGGACCGCGTTCGGGGGGGCCAAGGGCCGGACCGACGTGCCGAAGATCGTCGACATGTACATGGACGGCCAGATCGCGATCGACCCGATGATCACTCACGTCCTCTCGCTCGACGAGATCAACAAGGCGTTCGACCTGATGCACGCGGGCGAGAGCATCCGCAGCGTCGTCGTCTACTGA
>NZ_RSEL01000017.1 GCF_003958625.1 Tsuneonella rigui
GGGTAGTGGGTCCATTTGAAAACTAGGCGCCCTTCTTCTTGTAAGGGCCGCGCGGTCCCGGCTTGCTGTCGGCAGCTTCGACCAGCGCAACGATATCCGAGATATCCCAGAGGCGGTCGGTGACGCCAGCGGCCATCGCCGGGGTCACGCGGAGACTCTGATGGATGCGGACGAAGTTGTAATACATGAAGTGAAGCGCGACGGCGTAGGCGTGGTTCTCGATCTTCTTGGAGAAGCCGTTGGTCAAGCGGGTAAAGCGGCGCATGTGCATCCGCATCGTCAGGTTCTGGCGCTCGACATGGCTGGTCGAGACTGCATCCAGGTCCGGGTTTCCCTCCACCCGGCGCTTGCGCGTCGAGACGATGTGCGCGGGGCTGTAGCGGCGCTGGCCTTCCGGAGCTTCCCCGTACAGCTTAACGAGCTGCGCGTAATCAACATCGGCGCCAAACGCTTCTTCGACAGCCTCAAGATAGGCTCGGTGGCCGTCTGTGGTGATCTGGACCCGGTTTGCTAGGCGGCCTGCAAGGTCGTCCATAAATTCGAGAGCGTACTCAGCGTCGCGACCGCCAACGAGGTAGGACACGATCATCTTGCTGTCGCTGTCGAGCGCGGTCCAAGTCCAGGTGTCGCCAGCGTGTTCGGGTGCTGCCTTGGCGGAAGCGACATTCTTTTGCTTCGCGTAGGTGAAGGTCCAGATCTCGTCGCACTGGATGCGCTTTGCGGCAACATCGCGAACATTCTCGTCATGATAGGACATGCAGGCTTTTCCGGCATCAACCAGCAGCCGCGCAACGGTATTCTTGCCTACGCCCAACACGCGCGTGATGGACCGGATGCTGTTGCCCTCGCAAAGCATGTGGATAACTTGAGCGCGATCTTTGGGAGAGAGCCTGTTCATGTATCCCTGATAGACCTGTATCCTTTAGCGGTCAAGCATAAAAGTCCGTTTGAATGTGGACGCGCATTGACATTTGGCCGCTAAGCTTTATCAGGGGCTCAGCGGCTAGAAGCTTGTCAGAAGCGAGAGCGGACGACGGGATTCGAACCCGCAACGCCAGATTGGGAAAAACGGTGTTTTGCCATTAAACTACGCCCGCGTAGGTAGATGGTTTTGCGGCCCCGGAGAGTTTGCCCTCTCCGGGGTCGCGTCACTTCATAAGCGGTAGCTCCTTCTCTGTTTCCACGGTTGCGCGCTGCTGGTCGCCTCTCAATGCAAACCAGCGGTGCCCCTCGCGCCGGACAAGACCATCATTCGCGAGGCGATAGAGGGTCATGCCGGGCGTCTTGTAGTGAACTTCTCGACCGAGGCGGCGCTCGATTGCCTTCTTGAGTTCGGCGGCCTTCATCCCTGGCTTCTCCTGAAGCTCGTCGAGGATGATCTCGCGCGCAGTGACCGCGCCGCCTTCCTGTGGCTCCTCGGGGTCGTCAGGCGTTGCCGCGCCGTCATCATCGAGAGGAATGCCCAGAGCACGAGCTGCGTTCAGCAGGTCGCGCGCACGCTGGATGGCGGCGGCCTTGCCCGCCGCGGCCTCTTGCTCTTGCTTGGTGAACTCTGCGACCTGGTTCAGTTCCGCAACGAACTTGTCCTGCAACTCGGCACGCGCGGCATCACGCCAGTTGGCGCTTTGCGTGATCGTGATGGACATACGGCTGCGCTCCCTGAGAATCGGCTGTCCGATCCTCTAGGAGTGTTGGATACCCAACACAAGGGCATCTTGTTACTTTTCTTCGACTCCCTGCCATCGCGCCTTGGCGGCCTTCGCGGCAATCTCCGATTTCCTTTCTGACGATAGGCTTTCCGCGCGGGCGCGGCCCCCGTGGATGCCGCCCTTTCGCCCCAGAGCTACGGCTGCCGGGTCTTTCCCCGTATCCGGGTTTTCGTCAGCTTTATCCCCAACGGCGATATCGGCAATCAACCGGGCCAGCTCGTTGGGATCGCGAGGGCGTTTCGGGTTTGTCATGGTCAGACTATGCCATGCGGCGCGTCCGGGTGCTAGGTCGTGCGGCGTCCGACTGCGCGGAGACGAATTTCAAATGGACCCACTACCAGAAATGGCACCGGCTTGGCCGGGTCCGACACGTAGTCGTCGCTTCCTTTTGCTCCTGGCGAGAAGTTCAAGCCGCCGTTCGCGCCGAGGTAGATCGGAGTCAGCGACGTGGGACACCCGCGCTCACAGGCAAGCGGCCAAGTAGCCAGCTTCTCCCACCGGTCCTCGCCGGTGTTGTAAACGGTGGCGACCGGCGTGTCAGCCGCCGGGCCATCCTTCAGATACTGGTTGAAGAACGGCAGGACGATGCGCTTCCAGTAATAGTCGACTGTGTCGCCGTCCCATTGAAGGATGCCGAGATTGCGTCCGCCCGTCGCCCGATTGACCTGGCTGTGCGACCAGGGGCCAAGCACGAGATGGTTGTTGCCGGTCTTACCGGCCGCCCGCAGCGCTTCGAAACTGCGGATCGCGCCGTAACTGTCTTCCTGGTCCCACAGGGGCTGAACCCACAGCGTCGGCACGTCCGACGGATTGGCGGCCAGGATCTTGTCGAGCGCCTGCGCGCTCCAAGTTTCGTTGTACGCCGGGTTCTCGGAGATCCGCTTCCACGCCGGCAACTGATCGAAGCCGCGAGCGCGGGCCCAGGCTCCTGCCGAACCGGCGTCGCGAAAAATCTCATAGTCGTCACTTCCGCCATGCGACGGCATCTGCGCAAAAGTTTTCGCCCCGCTCTGCCGCGCGACGAAACCCAGCATGAGCTGGCGGAATGCCCCATGGTGGAACCAATCGTCTCCCATCCAGCCGTCGATCAGCGGGCTCTCGGGCGCGGCGACCTTCAGGGCCGGATGCGGATTGAGCAGAGCCGAAGCGGTCGTCAGCCCTTCGTAGGACGAGCCGATCATTCCCACCCGCCCGTTGCTTTCGGGCAGATTGGCTTTGTCGGTCAGCCAAGCGATGGTGTCATAGGCATCGGTCGAATGGTCGGTGCCGCTCGTATTGACTGGGCCCACCAAAGGCTCGTTCAGCGTGTAGTCGCCCTCGGAGTTGAACTTCCCCCGGGTATCCTGCCACACCACGATATAGCCGTTGCGGACGAACTCCTCGTTCTCGAACGGAAGCATGTTGACCATGTTGCCGCTGGTCGATCGCGTCGAACGTGAAGTCGCGTCGTACGGCGTACGGTTCATCACGATCGGCGCGTCGTGCGCGCCTTTTGGCACGATAATGATCGTGTGCAGCTTCACCCCGTCCCGCATGGGGATCATGACGATCCGCCGCTCGTGATCCAGATTTGCAGGAAACGGCGTGTACTCCTTCGGAACTTCGCCACCCGGTTGGACGATCGACGTCACTTTGCCTTCTTGCCCCCAAGCATGCGAGGTTAGAGTGAAGGCCAAGGCGGCCGATAATGCCAGTACGCTTTTCACCATGTCCGACTTATCCGTCACGCCGGGGCTGCACTTTCAAGAGATTCTGCCGGATACTGAGCCGGCAGCGCAACGGAGAAACTTTCAGCAGCAGCGCGAGTTTTTCTGAGGCTTCGAACCAATTTGCCGCGGATTGCTCGCTCTCACAGTTCCGGCAAAAATCTCCATCGCATCAACGTCGCTTCGTAGCTGATATTTGAGGCATCTCGAATGGCCGAAATTGGGCGCGTTGCGGTCTGGCAGCTTGTGGGCCGTTAGCGGACAGGCGGCTTATGGATGCTCGACCGCGCTGAACTGTCGTTCGGCAAACAACCCATTTCGGACTTTGGTCCGTGCTGCTCGCGCCTCCGAATTGCGAGCCTACGGCGCCAATTCGCGACAATCCTGCTCAATGAAGCGACAAAGCCGCCCAACCCGCGAAGGTATTGAGCGGCCGGTCGGTTTTCACTGATGATCAGTCGAACCGGTGATCGACAATGAACCAGGCCCGAGCTTCATCATCGTACTCACACTTCCAATCCTCATGGAAGGTGCTTTGAGCGGCACCGATGGTCGGGAAGATGCCCAAGGCCACCAGCCGCTCGCGATCCTTCTTCGCGGATTCTGCCGCAGCCCGCTCACATTCGCCACGCGAAGCGTAGGGGACATCGGTCGGGTGAGCCAGCGCGACAGGGCCAGAAGCCGCCGCGCTAAACGCCAGGACCATAGTGATTAGCTTTTTCATGTCACTTCTCCTTTCGACGAGGAGCGGAGACTGCGCGGGACTAGAAGTTGGTGCGATGATGGAATCGCGATGTTTTGCCGATGGTTCGCTGATGTTTCACCGATAAGACACAGTGTGATGTCGGCTTTCCACCCAACTTTGGTCACCAGTCAGCCAGCCGCAACCTCCATTGCCGACACACGATGGGAGCCTATTCAATAGGCGCGCACGAGGCCGATTTCCGCTCGAATGCGGTTGAAGCGGTGGAGCGTGATAGTGCTCCGGTTGCGCTGCAGCTCCACCTTCACGAACGGCGCGAAACCGGCGACCTTGAAGGTGCGCATCTGCGCGCTGAGCGAGGCCTGCAGGCTGCTGTCCGACCGGCGCGAGAGGAACACCGGTAGACGCTCGTCGAACCACAGTCGGCCGTGGGTGGCGGACGCTACCACCGTGGTGGGGCCGAAGTCGCGATAGCCGAACACCGTCACTTGGCCGCCGAAGCTCGAATAGAACGGCGCGGCGAGGTCGTCGCGCTGGAGGTTCAGGCTCGCCCCGCCTCCGCTGGCGACTGACAGCGCACGCTCGTATTGCAGCGAGGCGGACAGGGTGTGCCCGTCCTGGCCAGCGTTGAGGCGGTTGTCGATCACGCCGGCGGCCAGCGTTGCGCGGAGTTGCGAGCGGCGGTCCAGCGCATGGAGATAGCTCGCGGACAGCGTCCCGGTGCGTGCGTAGGCTTCGCCGCCGAACCAGTGGATGTCTCCGCCAAGCTCCAGGTTGAGCCGGTCCCTGCCGAGCGCGAACTCCGGCCCGGCGGCAAGTCCCGCGATAACCTCGTTGAACGCGCCCTTCGCGTAGAGGGTGGCCGACGCCGAGGCGCGGCCGAGGATGCTGGTGTGTGCGCCGAGAGAGTGCCGGGCATAGACCTGACCCCGCGCGGCGAGCCCGATGCCGGAGCGCGCCCGCGCCGCCTCATCGAGCGTGAGATCGCCGAGCACGGTCCCTAGGACATCGGCACGGGTGGCGCGGTTGACGTTGCTGTCGGGGGCGAGGGCGACTTCGAGGCTGCCGCCAAACGGCTTGCGCGCGCGCAGGGCGGCCGAATAGCGGTCGACCATCCGCACCACCTCGGGAGGCAGGTCTCCGGCCTGCACCTCGCGCAACGCCTTGCGGGCGCCCGCTTCGTCGCCCATCAGATCGAGTACGCGCGCATACTCGAGACGCACCCGCTGGGCGCCCGGCTGCTCGTCGAGGATCTCGCGTAGCAGCAGCGCCGCCGCGGGGTAACGCTCGGCTCGTGCGAATTGGAGGGCCAGCCGGAAGCGCGCCTCCGCCCGCACGTCGCGCGAGGGGTCCGCGAACAGCGCGCGATAGAGCGATTCCGCGGCCGCGGCATCGCCGGACTGCGCCGCGCGGTTGGCAAGGGCCAGCAGTTCGTCGGCGGACAAGCTGACGCGGTCCGGTGGCGGCTCTTGCGCGCGTGTGCCCAGCGGCGCGAGCAGCGCCGCTAGGAGCAACGCGCATGATGCGGCCCGGCGCCGCGCCCGGCGGGTCTTGCGCGTCGCCACAGCGCGCCTAATCGCGCTTCGCGGCGATGACCCCGCGCGTGGTCAACCAGCTTTGCGTCTGATTGCTGTAGAACGGCAGCTCGAACCGCGAGACGAGCTCGGCCGCCTTGGGCCCGGCGAAAAGGCCGCTGAAGGTTCCCAGCGATGGTGCGCCCGGCGTCTGCAACTGTCCGCTGAAGGTCGTCGCCCCGTGCAGGAAGCTGGTATTGGTGAAGGTGTAGGTAGCGCGCGGGGACGTGCAGCCCATCAGGCAGTTGATGCTTGCTGTGAGATTGCCGGACAGGATCGCCTTCGCGAAATCGAAGTCGAAGTGCGCGATTCCGGTGATCCAGCTTCCAAACGCATCGCGCTCGAACGCGCCATTGAGTTCGCCGGTGTAGCTGGCGGTTCCGGTGGTGGGCACGTCGCCCGCCTTGGTCGGCTGGGCGACTGCGAAGAACCCGTACGCGAGCGTAGCCAGCCCGCTCTGGATCGGCGCCTGCGCATAAAGATCGACGAACGAAACGTAGCTGTATTTCGACTGCGGCTGACCCGCCTGCGCAATCGACAGGGCTGGGCCATAGGCGTTGGTGCTCTTGTTCGCAGGGTCCGCCCGGATCGTCGCGGGGTATGGATAAGTCTCGAGCGCGCTCACCTGCATCAGCGTGCCGGAACCCGCCACCGGAGCATCGACGGCATAGCGGCCGGAGGCGGCGTCGTAGGTGATCGCAAAGCCCGTCACGTCGCGTCCGTTCTGGAACGCGCCGGAGTTGGGCGGGGTATCGTACTGCCAGCCCGTGCCGACGGTCGCCAGCGCGGGGTTGTACAAGGGATCTTTGAACACCGCGGCCGGCTGCGGGGTGAATGCCGCCGTCGGGGTCGGCGTGGGAGTTGGCGTCGGCGTAGGAGTCGGCACCGGAGCGGGACCGGTGCTGATCACCGGAGCGGAGCCACCGCTGCACGCCCCGAGCGGCAGGAACGCCGCGCTGGCCGCCAGCAGGATGAATTTCGAGATTTGCATGAGCGTGGTCCTCTGCCTCCCCCGCATTGGTGCCGGGTCGGGGCGGAGAAGAGCGCGAGCGCGGCGGTTAAGCCATGAGAGGGCGCCGATGGTTTGCCGATGATTTGCTGATGATCGTCGTGCGGCCGGTCTATCGACCGGATTTCCATCGACAAATGCGCGTCGCGGCGGCAGCTTTGTCCGCCTGATGGGTGCACGGCACAACCGCATCGCCGATCGCGCGTTCGCGCACGTGCCGGCCGCGCTGATGCTGTGCTGCGCGGCCGAAGCCCATGCGTCCGAGCCAGCCAACCCGATCGTCGTCACCGGGGAACGCCAGCGGCGGCCGGTGGTGGATACGCCGTCGAGCGTGGCGGTCGTCTCGGGCGATGAGCTCGACCGACAGATCGGCTCCACTCGAATCGAAGATGTCCTGACGGCGATCCCCAACGTGCAGATCGGCTCGGGGAGCGAAGGACCGACCATTCGCGGGCAGGACGGCAACGGCCCGCTGCGCGATCTGCCCGCATTCCTGAGCGGCAACCGGCCACGGGTGACGCTCCAGATCGATGGCCGCCCGATCGGCTACAACGAGCTCGCCTATGGCGTCGCGAACCTATGGGACCTCGACCGGGTCGAGGTCTACCGCAGTCCGCAGACGACCACCCAGGGCCGCAACGCGATCGCCGGGGCGATCTTCGCTTATACTAGGAATCCGACCTTCGAATGGGAAGGCCGCGCGCGCGGGCTAATCGGGACATACGATACGCGGCAGCTCTCCGCGGTCGTCTCGGGACCGGTGGTCGATGACGCTCTCGCGTTTCGGCTGTCGGGCGATGTCCGCGCGAGCCGCCCGGCGAGCCGGATCACCGCGCCCGGGGCGGGGATCGACTACAATCGCGATCGCTATCAAATACTCCGCCTGAAGCTGCTCGCAACGCCGCCCGGTACGGAAGGTCTCCGGCTCACCGCGACCGCGACGCATAATCGGTCGGCCGGCCCGCAGATCGAAGGCGTGCGGGCGCCGTTCGATGCGCGCCGCGACCCAGAAGCCACCTACGGCTTTTTTGATCTCCGCGTCGATTCTGCCGCAGTGCAGGGAGAATGGGACTTCGCCCCCGGCTGGACAGCCGCGCTCACCGCGACCGCCGGCGATGCGACGATCCGCCGAACCGCTCCGCCCGGGTTCGGCGTGACCGCGGTGAAGGGACGCGACTATGGCCTCGAGAACATCGTCACCTGGCGGCCCAATGACACCACGACACTGTTGCTGGGCGCAAACTGGTCGCGCGCGACGCTGGGGCAGGAAATCGATCTCACCGCAGCGCTTCTAGGCCGCGGGGTTTTCACCGATGCCCAAGAATCGCTCGGGCTGTTCGGGCAGGCCGAGTGGCTGCCGGTGCCGCGCCTCAGGCTCGCAGCCGGAGTCCGCTACCAGCGCGATGCGCAGGATCGCACGGGCCTGCTCGGTATCGGCACTCCCGCGCCGCAAGCGCTGGACTTTCACCGCGTGTTCGAGCGCATACTGCCGCGCCTGAGCGCGACCTGGAAGCTGTCCGACGGCGTCCACGTGGGCGCGCTGGTACAGCAGGCTTACAATCCGGGTGGGGTCAGCCTCGATGCCCGGCGCCGCTTGGTGCAGACCTTCGAAGCGGAGACCCTTTGGGACTATGAGCTGTTCGTGCGCGTCGCCGATCCTGCCGCGACGCTCAGCGGGTCGCTCAACGCTTTCTATTACGACCAAGCCAATCCGCAGCGGACCCTGCAGCGCCAGATCGTTACTCCGGCCGGTATCGTCACCATTGCGGAGATCGGCAACGCGATCGCGGGGCGCAGTTACGGCGCGGAGTTCGAGGAGCGCTGGCGCCCGTCGAACCGCCTGACCCTGTCGGCGGCAGTGGGCATCTTGCGCACCCGGCTGACCGGCACGGCCTCGGCCACCGACCCGCTGCTGGGCAAGGAATTCCAGCTCTCCCCGCGCTTGACGGCTTCCGCTGCCGCCGAGTGGCGCCCGCTTGATCGCTTGCTTCTCTGGCTACGGGCACGCCATCACAGCGGCTACTTCAGCGACGACGTCAACGATCCTGCGCGCCGGGTGGCCGCGGCCGAGGTGGTCGACGCGAACGCGACCTGGACGGTGGGCGATCTCGCGGTCTCTGCTTATCTGCGCAACGCTTTTGATGCTTTCTACCTGACCTACCACAGCGGACCGGGCTCGCGCCTGGCGGTGGCCGGCGATCCGCGTGAGGCGGGGCTCTCGGTCGATTTGCGGTTTTGAATGGCCCTCGCGGGCAGCAGCGTCATTCGCTAGATGTGCACCGGTGAACGACGGTCAGGTGCCTTTATCTTCCACACTGCGCGCGACCGCTCAGCCGCTCGCCGCGCGCGCCGATTTTCGCGCCGGCGACCTGCTGATCCGCCCCTCCATGCTGTCTATCGAAGGACCTGGCGGTAGCGCCAAGGGAGAGCCGCGGGTCATCCGGGTGCTGGTTGCGCTCGCTGACGCGCAAGGCGGCGTGCTGTCGCGTGACATGCTGCTGGAACAGTGCTGGGATGGCCTGATCGTCGGCGACGACGCGATCAATCGCGCGGTCGCCGAGCTGCGGCGGCTGATCGCGTCGGTTGGCGGGCAAGTCGAGGTGCAGACCGTCCCACGGGTGGGCTACCGGCTGGAAGCGGGGGATGTCCTGGCTCAGAGTACCGAGGAGAAGCGACCCACTGCTGGCGCCAGCCGCTCCAGTCGCCGCGCGATGCTGATCGGCGGGGCCGCGTTGCTTGCCGTGGGAGCGGGCGGGACGGCGCTCTATTTAGACCGCAGCCAACGCGGCACGGTGGACGAGCTGATCGAACGAGGCCGCGTGCTGCAGGCCACGGGCGGCCCCGACACCAAGCAACGCGCCGCCGCGCTGTTTCGGCAAGCGATCGAAGCCGATCCCGGGCGCGCCGACGCGTGGGGGTGGCTTGCGGCAGTCACTATCGGCAGCGGTAAGGCCATTGCACACGCGCAGCGCGCCCTTGCGCTCGATCCGAGCGAACCCAACGCGCGCGCGGTGATGGCTGTCGAACGGCTCGATCTCGATGACTGGATCACGTACGAAGACACGTTGCTCGGTATCGTGCGCGATGCCCCCGAATGTGCCCTCGCGCTCGCGCAGATCGTCCTGTTTTACCAAGGCATGGGTCGGTGCGTGGATTCGCTGCGCTACAACGAGCGCGCTATTGCGGTCGAGCCGTTCAATCCCGCGCATCAGGCTCGCCGGTCTATGAAGCACTGGATCTTCGGCGATCTCGCCAAGTGCGATCAGGTGGCCAATCGCGCGATGCAGCTCTGGCCGCGCGAGCCGATCGTGTGGAACGCGCGGATGATCACGCTCGCTTTTACCGACCGCCCGTACGCTGCCGGGGTGCTGCTCGACGACAAGGCCAAGCGGCCAGGCAACCTCAGCCCACCAACGATAGGGGCATGGCGCGCGACCTTGCAGGCCATCGCCGATCGCCGTGCGGGTCCTTCGCGAAACGATGTGGCGGTCATGGTTGACACTGCGATGCAGTCGCCGGGCATGGCGGCCAATGCGATCATGGCCCTCTCGTACATCGGCTTGCTCGATGAGGCCTATCAGGTCGCCGACGGCCTGCTGACCCAGAGCGGTCAGGTAGTGCAGCGCACCAGCGGCTCGCTCGCGCGCGACATTTACGCCGGCCCGGTGTGGGGTCGCACCCAGTTCGTGTTCGTGCCGGCGTGCGCGAACTTGCGCAACGATCGGCGGTTCACCGCCTTGTGTGCGCGGACGGGCCACCTCGCGTATTGGCAGAAGCGCGGGATTGGTCCCGACAAGTTCGTCAGGGGATCGATCAAGCTCTAGCGCGCTGTGTAACGCAAGCTTCCATCGGCAAAGCATCGGCGAAATGTCGGGCGGTCATCATGGCCTTGATGTCCGCGCGCCGCGAAGCTGCTCCACCAACTCAAGTGGAGGACCAGCCATGTTCCGCGCACCTGCCAAAGCCTCGTTGATCGCGCTCGTGCTGCTAGCCGGGGGGTGCGGCGGCGATGAAGTGGCCCGCATCGCTTCGGCGCCCGTGCCGCTGGCGACGCCCACGCCCTCACCGACACCGACGCCGACACCTACACCGCCTCCGGTGGCGGAAGGCTTTGCGCTTAAAAGCGACAAGCCGTTCGTCACGTACGGCCTCTCCGAAGTCGACACCTTAGGTTCCGCGTCCAGCCTCTCAGGGTCGAAGGATAACGAGAAGTTCGTCGCCACCCGTCCGGGCAGCCGCGATCAGAGGGTCGACTTCAGCTACAATAGCGCGACCGGCGAATATTCGCTGGCCTTGCCCGACGGGCTGGCCGACAAGCTGATCCCCATCGGGCAGCAGTCGACCAACTGGTCGGCGCATCGCGTGAGCGATGGCACGCATGCCGAGGCCTATGTCTCGCTTCCCAAGCCCGGCAGTGAATGGTCCCCTTATTCCTACTCGCACTTCGGCTACTGGGAGCAAACGGGCGCCGATGCCGGCCTGACGCGAACCTACGGCGTATTCGCCTACGGAAGCGAAACGCCCGCCTCCGGCGTGCCGGTCACCGGGACCGGAACATACAACGCATCGATCTTCGCAACGTCGACCGCCGATCCTTTCTGGGTCGACGGGACGGCGAAACTGGTGTTCGATTTCGGCAAGGGGACGCTTAGCGGCTGGATCCACCCGGTGCACCAGACCAATGGCTGGTATCCCGATTACGACTACGACTACGGCCAGTTCGATTTCGTCCAGACGCTCTACGCGTCCGGCAGCGCGCGCTACTCGGGCAAGTTCGCCAAGGACGGCACCACGCTGGAGGGTTCATTCTTCGAAGGCAGCCTGACCGGGCCCTCGGCTTCGGAAACAGTAGCGCGCTTCGTCGCCCCGTTCGTGCGCAACGGCCAGCCCGGATCGATCAGCGGGGTGTGGGTCGGCAAGAAATGAAAAAATCAGCCAAGCATCGGCGTGCCAACGGCGCCCCATCATGGCCTGATGATCGGCTTCGCGAGAGGTTTGTGACCGTCCCGCAATCCGGCGGGTTAGAACAAGGAGCATCCTCCAATGAAGATCGTTCTTACCGCGCTTGGCGTGGCCGCCGTTTTGGTCGCCTCGCCGGCCGTCGCCAATCACATCTTTACCCCCACTGCCTTCGACACGCGGGGTGAATGCGAATCCGAGAACGCGCGGCTCAGCAACGACGATGCCGAGCGGCAATTCCCGCTGCGACCCGACCTGTTCTCGAGCCTAGGGGAGGCGCGCAGTTTCATGACCCGCGCATTCACCTGCGAATACGATGCCGACGAGGACGCCTGGTTCCTTACCGACCATCGCAGGGAAATCATCGCCAGCGACTGGTTCAAGCGGCGGCAGTAAAAGGTTATCAGTGTGCTCCGGGCGCGCTTACCGTAGCGTGCCTGGAGAGTATCCCGCCTTCCGAACTTGACGGGCCCTCGAACGCCCGGACGCCGAGTTTTAGGGCAAGCTATTTGTGTGGGACGCTGGATTTCGCCCGCGCCAAGCAAGAAATGGCGAGAGGCGCAGATCCAAAAATTCGGTCGGGTAAACGATGGCTGCTATAAGGCCGCATGTGCATCATCCGAATGACTGGGTTTGGGCGCAAAGCAGCCGCCATGACAATCGGCCAAAGTAGGGCTAGGATTAGGGTTCGCAAATTAGCGGTCTAAAAGACAACGCAATTTCAGAGCGATGTCGCAAGGGTTCGAATCCCTCCGTCTCCGCCAGCAAAAAGGCCTCCGCGTCGCGGGGGCCTTTTTGCTGTTGGGGATGCGAGCGGTGGACGAACCCTAGGGTTCGGAGCCGGAGCGAAGCGCAGGCGGCCGCAGCGCAGCGAAGGCCAATCCCTCTGTCCTCTCAACCCATCCCCTTGGCGCAATGAACCGACCCGTCTAGCGCGACCCTATGCGTCGCTACCCAGCCTTGTTGTATCTCTGCTGTGGCGTACCACTGGCGCTGCTAGCGACACCCGCACTGGCCCAGCAGGCTCAGGCCGACGACAAACCCGTCATCGTCGTCACCGGCAACGGCCTCCCCGATACTCCCGCGACACCCGCGTACGACACCGCGGTGCTCGGCCGGGAAGCGCTGACCTCAACCGCTTCGGGCCGCATCGAGGACGCACTCGCCGCGGTCGCCGGCTTCCAGCAGTTCCGCCGCTCGGACAGCCGCTCGTCGAACCCCAGCGCGCAGGGCGTGACGCTACGCGCCCTCGGCGGCAATGCCTCGAGCCGGGCGCAAGTGTTGCTCGACGGCGTGCCGATGGCCGATCCGTTCTTCGGCTACATCCCCCTGAGCGCGATCGCGCCCGAACGCCTGGCGAGCGCACGAGTGACGCGCGGCGGCGGTTCGGGGCCGTTCGGCGCGGGCGCACTCGCGGGGACGATCGAGCTTACTAGCGCCGATGCCGCGGCGCTCGGCTTGGTGAGCGGACAGGCGCTGGTCAACGACCGCGGCGAGACCGAGGCGAGCGCGAGCTTCGCTCCGCAGCTCGGAGCAGGCTTCGCGGTGCTGTCAGGCCGATGGGACCGCGGCCAAGGGTTCTGGACCACGCCCCTCGCGCAGCGCGTGCCAGCCAGCGTGCGTGCAGCTTACGATTCGTGGTCGGTCCAGCTCCGCGCCGTCGCACCGCTGACCGATACAATCGACCTGCAAGCGCGCGGCCTCGCCTTCCACGACACCCGCACGCTGCGCTTCGCCGGGGCTGACACGTCGATGGAGGGGCAGGACGCCTCGCTGCGCCTCGTCGGGCGCGGCAAGTGGCAGTTCGATCTCATCGGTTACGTCCAGGCGCGCAATTTCACCAACGTGGTGGTGAGCTCGACGGCGTTCGTCCCGACACTCGACCAGCGCAACACGCCCGCGACCGGTGTTGGCGGCAAGCTCGAGGTGCGTCCGCCCACCGGTGAGGCGAACGTGCTGCGCCTCGGCCTCGACTACCGCAAGTCAAGCGGCGAGCTGTCCGAGGACGCCATCAGCACCGCCACCGGTGCGGTTACTCAGCGGCGCAATGCGGGCGGCGTGAATACCGACCTTGGCCTGTTCGTCGAGGATGACCTTACGCTGGGTGTGGTGACCCTGACCGGCGGTGCGCGCGCCGATCGCTACACGATTTCGGACGGCTTCTTCGTGGCCCGCAATCCCGCTGGGCTGGCCGTCACCGACCGGCGCTTTGCGGATCGATCGGGGTGGGAGGCGTCGTTCCGCGGGGGCGCGGTCGCCCGGCTCGGCCGTAGGCTGCGCGTGCGCGCCGCAGCTTATACCGGCCTGCGGTTGCCGACGCTCAACGAGCTCTACCGTCCGTTTACGGTGTTCCCGGTGGTCACCCAGGCCAACGCCGAACTGCGCAACGAGCGGCTCGACGGCTACGAAGCCGGCATCGACTTCACGCCGTCGAGCACGGTCGATCTGTCGCTCACCGCGTTCGACAACCGGGTCAAGCAGGCGATCGCCAACGTCACCATCGGACCCAACCTGCGCGAACGGCAGAACATCGACGCGATCCATGCGCGCGGGATCGAAGCCAGTGCGCAGCTCAAGTTCGGCAAGCTCTCGTTCGCCGGCTCGCTTGCATGGACCGATGCGGAGACGCGCGGATCGGGCGCGGCGGCGGCGCTCGACGGCAACCGGCCTGCACAAACGCCCCGCTGGACCGCGAGCGGTACGCTGAGCTGGCGGCCGGCAGCAGACGCCTTGGTCGCCGCCACGCTGCGGCACGTCGGCGATCAATTCGAGGACGATCTGGAGACCGATGTCCTGCCCGCCGCGACCACGCTCGACCTTTACGCGCAGGTTCCGCTGAGCGGCCGCGTTGCCCTGGTTCTTCGCGGAGAGAACCTGACCGGCGAGACGATCATCACGCGCAACCAGGCAGGCTCGATCGATATCGGCGCGCCGCGCACGCTGTGGGCCGGGATCAAGCTGGGGCTTTAGCCTCTAACCCGCTCAGCGAAACGCGCGGCGAATCAGGTACACCAGCGCCACCGCCCCGGCGACCAGCACCGCGGGAGACGGCAGGGTGAGCGGCGCGCGCTCCCGATTGTCTTCCTCATCGTGAACGTAAGCGTGCGGTATGGCCGAATTGGGGATCGTGGACATTGGCGTTCCTCGTGTGCGACAGGTCTGCCCCGTCAACGGACGCGTCCCCGCGCCGTTCCGAACGCTAGGCGGTCAGCTCGCGCACTCGGCTGGCGAGGACATCGACCTCGAACGGCTTCGTGAGGAGGTGCATGCCGGGTTCAAGCTGATGGTCGCCGATCACCGAGCTTTCGGCGTATCCGGTGATGAAGAGCACCTTGAGATCGGGCCGCAGGATACGCGCGGCATCGGCCAGCTGCCGCCCGTTCATGCCGTTGGGCAGGCCGACATCGGTTACCAGCAGGTCGATCTTGTTGGCGGCCTGCAACATCGCAAGGCCGCTGGGCCCGTCACCGGCTTCCAGCGTGGTATAGCCCAGATCCTCGAGCACGTCGGCGATCAGCGCGCGGATGATGACCTCGTCATCCACGACGAGCACGGTTTCACCCCGCCCCGCCTGCGCGTCGGCCTTCGGTTGCGCCGGCTTGGCGTCACCCACCGCATCCCCGCCGGTGCGCGGAAAATGCAGGACGACGGTCGTGCCCTGGCCCACTTGCGAGCGGATCTTCACCTGCCCGCCCGATTGGCGGACAAAGCCATAGATCATCGACAAGCCCAGCCCGGTGCCTTCGCCCAGTGGCTTGGTGGTGTAGAACGGATCGAACGCGCGCTCGATGGTGTCCTGCGACATGCCGGTGCCGGCATCGCGCACCGACACGGTGACATAGTCGCCCGGTTCCAAATCGAACTCGCGCGCCGCATCAGCGTCGAGCGTGCGATTGGCGGTCTCGATCGTGATCTCGCCCCCGCGCGGCATGGCGTCGCGCGCGTTGATGCAGAGGTTGAGCAGCGCGTTTTCAAACTGGTTCGGGTCAATCAGCGTGGTCCACAAATCCGCGCCGCTATCGATCCGGACGTTGATCTCCGGCCCCACCGACCGGCGAAGAAACTCCTCCAGGTTGGCGATGAGCTGATTGATATCGCTCGGCTTGGGATCGAGCGTCTGGCGGCGCGAGAATGCCAGCAGGCGATGGGTCAGCGCGGCCGCGCGCGTGATGCCCGATTGCGCCATGTCGAGGTAGCGGCCGATCTCCCCGATGCGGCCCTGCTCCAGCCGGCGGCCGATCAGTTCGAGCCCGCCCGAAACGCCGGTCAGCAGGTTGTTGAAGTCGTGCGCCAGCCCGCCCGTTAGTTGGCCGACCGCTTCCATCTTCTGTGCCTGGCGCAACTGCTCCTGAGCCGCTTCGCTCTCCTGCGTTCGCTCGACAACCTGCTGCTCGAGCGAGCCCGCGAGATTCGCGAGCGCCGCCTCCGCCAGCCGCCGCTCGATCGCGGCCTGTGTCCGGTCGGCGACATCGCGCACGAAGGCCAGCTCGTCCTCGGACCACTCGTGCGCATCGCGGTGGTTGAGATAGAGCAGCGCGACGAAGTTGTTGTGATCGATCAGCGGCATGTTCAGCACCGCGCGGGCGTGAATAGCCTCGAGCGCGCTCGCCGTCCCGGCCGTGCGCGGATCGAGCCGGGCGTCGGCGATCGCCACCGTCTCGCCGCGCTTTAGGTCCTCGATGTACGATCCGTAGTCGCGGAACTGGAGCACGCCGGCGAGGCTGGTGGTGCCCGGCTGGTTCCAGTCGCGCTTGATGGTGATCGTCTCGGCCACGGGATCGATGATCCCGTAACCCGCGCGGCTGACCCCGATCGTGGTTCCGAGGATTTCGGCGGCAAGGAACGACATGTCGTCCGGATCGGTGAGCTGCCGCAACCCGTCGCCGAGCGCCAGCAGCGCCGCGCGGCGGTTCTCGCGCTGGCGCCGGGCGGTCACGTCCTGGGTGACGCCGACCATGCGCACCGGCTTGCCCTGGTTGTTGTGCTCCAGCCGTCCATTGACCTGGATCCAGTGCGTCGAGCCGTCGGGCCAGACGCAGCGATACTCGATGTCATAGTCGACATCGTTCTCGATCGCATTGCGGACCGCCGCGCGCATCCGCTCGCGATCGTCCGGGTGGATGGCCTCGATCAGCTCTTCATAGGTGAGCGTATCCTCGGGCCCGCGCCCGTAATGCGCCATGCCGTCGGGCGAGACCGTCAGTTCGTTCGTCTTGAGAACGGCCGACCACGAGCCCAGGCGTCCGGCGCCGAGCGCGACCTGCATGCGCTGCTGGCCTTCGCGAATCGCTTCGATCCGCCCGCGCGCCTCGTACTGCCGCAAGCGTGCGCGCCGCGCGGACCGTGCGAGGCTGACCAGCGTAGTCGGATGGAAGGGCCGCTCGAGGAAGGTGACGTTGCCGAGCACCTCGAGCAACCGGGCCGCACCGGGATTGCGCTCCAATCCCCCGCCACGGGCCGTCAGGACGATGAACGGGAAGTCCGACCATTCGTCCTGGTCGGCGATGAATGCCGCCAGCTCGCGCAAGTCGGCCCCGCGCAAGGTTTCCTCGGTGACGATCGCAAAGCCCGCGCCACGCCGAAGCGCCGCGACGAACGCGCCCAGGTCAGGCTCGATTTCCGCCTCGATCTTCGCTTCGCGCAGCATTTGCTGCGCGATCAGGGCATCGCGACCATGCGGGGCGAGGATCACTGCCCCTTCGGAGAACGTCCGATTCAAGTCGGCTTACGCCTCGGCCTTGTTGAGCAAGCCAGTGGTCTCACCCACCAAGGTCGGCACGCCGCGAAGGACACCCTGGAACCCGACAAGAGGCTCGCCGAGCGTAATACCATTCGAACCGATCATATATTCGCGGATCGTATCTTCGTGGCTGCCCGTACGCTTCTTGACGATCGAGATCGCGCGGCGGACACGGCCAAGCGCCTCAAAATAGCGCAGCAGGATCACCGTATCGGCCAGATAAGTCACGTCGATAGGGGTTTTCATGTCCCCGACCAACCCATGCTGGGCAACGGTGAGGAAGGTCGTTGCGCCTTGGCGGTTCAGGTATTGCAGCAACTCGTGCATGTGCAGGACCAGCGCCTGCTCTTCCGGCATGGCGGCCTGGAAGCCGTTGAGGCTGTCGATGACGACGGTGCGCGCTCCGTACTTCTCGACGCAGCGCCGTACCCGTTCGGAAAACTCGCCGGGTGTCAGCTCGGCTGCGTCGATTTGTTCGACAACCAGTTTCTCCGCATCGACCATCGCCTGAAGGTCGATTCCCAAACCTTTTGCGCGTTCAAACAGCAGGCCCAGCTCTTCGTCGAACACGAACATCGCGGCGTTCTCTCCGCGCTCGATCGCTGCCGTGATGAACGTGAGCGTGAAGAGCGATTTACCAGTACCAGCCGGACCCAGAATGAGGTTGCTCGCGCCCCGCTCCAGCCCGCCGCCCAGCAGCTTGTTCAGCCGCTCGTTGTCGATCGACACGGTCTCGCGGGTGAAGGGGGACCGGTGCTCTGCGGACACCAGCCGCGGGAACACCCGGATCCCGCCGGTCTCGATCACGAAGTCGTGGTAGCCACCCCGATAGCGCCGTCCACGGTACTTGAGCACGCGCAGGCGCCGACGCTCGGCACCGTAGTCGGGCGATAGCTCCTCCAACCGGATGACCGCGTGCGCGACGCTGTGGACGGTCTTGTCCATTACGTCGGCAGTCAGGTCGTCGAGCATCAGGACGGTCGCGCCCTTGTGGGCGAAGTAGTGCTTGAGCGCGAGAATTTGCCGCCGGTAGCGCAGCGAACTTTGCGCCAGCAGCCGAATTTCCGACAGGCTGTCGAGCACGACACGGGTCGGCTTGGCCTGCTCGAATGCCTCGAAAATACGCTTGGTGGTCTCACCCAGCTCAAGGTCGGAGGAGTAGAGCAGGCTCTGCTGCTGGTCCTGATCGAGCAGGCTTTCCGGCGGAATGAGCTCGAATACCTTGAAGTTGTCGCCGAAGCTCCACCCATGCGAGGTGGCGCCGGCACGCAATTCCTCCTCGGTTTCCGACAAGGTGATATAGAGCACCGTCTCGCCCGCTTCGGCGCCGGCGAGCAGGAACTGCGTCGCGAGCGTAGTCTTGCCCGCGCCGGGGCTTCCTTCGAGCAGAAACAGACGTCCGGCAGTGAGCCCCCCAGCGAGAATCTCATCGAGCCCAGCAGCACCCGTCGAATAGTTTTGCATGAGCCCTCTCCCACGCATTAAGTTGACACGCATAACCCTTTGGTTGCGGGGAAAGTTCCGGATTCGTCAAGCATCTTGGGTGGCGTGCGCCTAACCGGCCGCCTTAGCGCGGGCGCAGCGCTTGATTTCGCTGCTTGGTCGGGGCCGCCCCGTAGCGTTCCTTGAACGCGCGCGCGAAAGTGTCCTCGTTCTTGAAGCCGCAGCGCCGCGCCAGGATGGAAATGCGTTCGCGCGCCGCCGGGTCGATGGTGAGCGCACGATGAGCGAGATCGAGCCGCCGCTCGCGAATGAACGATGCGACGCCGCCCGAACGCCGGAACATCCGATAGAGCGTTGCGCGCGAAGCTCCGAATTCATCGGCCAGCCGTTCGGCGGAAAGGGTATGATCGGCCAGGTTGGCTTCGATGTACCGGCCGATCTCGGCGAACATCGAGCGATCGGTATCGCCGGGCGCCTCGGGCGATTGGCTGCGCCCGACGAATGCCGCTTCGCACAAAGTGGCCGTCAGCATGCCGAGCACGTCGCGATCGAACTGATCGGCTATCGGGCTCGCTTGCGCCAACGTGCGCAAATGCCCGCCGAGAACCCGGGCTCGGGCAAGCTGGGCGGGCAGGACTCGGCCGTGCAAGACTCCGCCGTCTGTCGCCAAGCCAAGCATCCGGCGCGGGATCAGCAGGCTGAAGGCGGCAAACGCAGGCGCTTTGGAAGTGAACGGTTGCGACAGGTCGAGGCACGAGATGTCGCCGACCTCCACTATGTGGCTCTGGTCGCCGATGGAGCACTCGAAGCCACCGCGGGTGTACATTTGCACCAGCACTTGATCGGCGCCGCTGCGCGCGATCACCCGCTCGTCGCGCACGAACAATTGGCTGCTGCCTTCGGTGATCGCGAAGACGATCTCGCCAAGGCGAAAAGTCTCGATCGAAGC
Source organism: Tsuneonella rigui (assembly GCF_003958625.1). Classification (GTDB taxonomy): domain Bacteria; phylum Pseudomonadota; class Alphaproteobacteria; order Sphingomonadales; family Sphingomonadaceae; genus Tsuneonella; species Tsuneonella rigui. The sequence goes on from NZ_RSEL01000017.1 coordinate 19,793, forward strand.
ATGAAAGGGCGTCTCCAGCGGATCGATGTCGAACAGCGATTCCACGACCGCGCGCCAACCGGCAAGATCAACCGACCCTAGATTGTCCGCTCCCTCATGAAGCGATGCCTGCACTGATTCTCGGCCGTCCATTTCGATCCCTCGACTCGGCGACCTCACCCGCTGGAAACCGCTTCAAACGGCAGTTTTGGGCCATCGGCTGGCGGCATTATCCTGCAAAACGTCTCAATTTGCCACCAAAAAATCTCAAGAAAGGTTAATCTGTTTGACTCACCATGGCTAACGAAAGCACCGGGGAGACAGGACGCGAACCGCAGAGAAGCTCTCAAGCGGCGTTGAAAGACAAAGATTTTTCACGCCGGCTTATTTTCCTGCAGGTTCACGAGGGTTGCTGAACTTCGTTAATTCCCCAGCGGAAACCGCGGGGAATCCACTCTGCCTGGCTCCGGCATGTCGCCGTGGCCAATGGGGATCAGCACGTGCGCCGATTGGTGATTGCATTGATGGGACTGGTGGCGATGGCGCTCAGCGCCGCGCCCGCGTCTGCGCAATTGTCGAGCACGGTCTACGAAGGCCAGTCGATCCCGCTCTCCATCCCGGTCACCGCGAGCGTCGGCGGACGGTGTCAGTTCGCCACCAACGGCGCGCCGACCGGCAGTTTCGATGCGGGGCTGATCGATCAGGTGACCTGGTCGCATGACTTCGGCTTCACGATCGACTGCAACACCGCGGCGCGCGTGGCCGTGGTCTCGCTCAACGGCGGGCTCAAGGCCCCGACCACGGTGAGCGACCCCGGCTACCTCGGCCTCGCTCCCTACACCGTCACGCTCAATCTCGACGGCAACACGGTCGATACCAACGCGTCGTGCCTGGTCGAAACGCTCAAGGCGACCGCCGCGGGCCCCTGCTCGTTCCGCGGCCCCGCTTCGACCACCGCGGGCCTGCGGCTCGCCGGGCCGTCGCAAAACCAGACCCAATCATATCTGCGGGTCAGCGCGCCCGCCTACACCGGGCCCGGCACGCTGATCTCGAGCAACGCCTACGCCGACACCCTGACCATAACCATAGCGGCTGCGCCATGAACGCGGCGGCACTCTTTCGCGGACAAGGGATCGTTCCGCACCAACTCGGCCGCGCAGCGGCAAACGGAGGTAACGTAACCATGAAGAAGCTTGCTCTGGCGGCGCTCGCCGTCTCTGCCGCGATGGCGACTCCCGCCGCCGCGCAAAATGTGACCGGCACGGTCAACATCACGGGCAGCGTCGCCCCTAAGTGCTTCGTGCTGCCCAACAATGCGGGCAACACGTTCGGCACAACGGTGGCAATGGGCGAACTCGCTCAGAGCGATGGCACGCTCAAGGACTCGGCGACTTTGTCGAACACTTTCGCCACCGTCGGCGGTACCGGCTTGCAGGCCCAAGTTCTGTGCACCTCGGCCACCCCGGGCGTGTCGGTCACTGCGGAGCCGCTCGTGAACACCGCGACGGCCGACACCGGCTATGACAATTCAGTCGACTATACCGCCGACGTCACTTTCACGCAGGTGGTTGGGACGACCGCCGTGCATGATCCCAGCAACGTGCCCGCCGCTTCGACTGCGACGCTGACGAGCCGCCTCAATGGCAGCGGCACCAACGTCGCCGTCGCCACCAGCGGCTGGAACGCCTCGGGCGTGCTCGTCTCGGGCAACTACACCGGCAAGATCACCATCGTCGTTTCGCCGGGCACCTGAGCCCGGCGCGATTGAACCGTACAAGGACACCATCATGCGTAAGTCACTACTTCTGCTGGCTCCGGTCGCCCTCGCGGCGACCCCGGCGCTGGCGCAGACCGCCGATGCGACCGGCACCGTCTCGATCGACGGCTCGGTCGCCGGGCGCTGCCTGTTCACCACTCCGAGCGCGACCATCTCGCTCAACGAGCTGGCGCTGTCGGGCAGCGACACCAACGCCGGCAAGCTGAACACGGCCGCCGTCAACGGCAAGACCGCGACGCTGGTCGGCTGGTGCAACAGCGCCGCCGCCGGGATGACCGTCCAGGCCTTCCCGCTGCTCAACGCCGCGACCAGCGCGACCGGCTTCACCAACCGCGTCGATTTCACCGCCACCGCGACCGCCAACTCCGCCTCGGGCACCGACACGACGCTGGTCGCGGGATCGGGCACGCCGGTCTCGGTCGGGATGTTCACCGGCAATGTCGGCGTCGCGCTGTCGGCGTCGTCGGCACCCGGCAACGCCCTTCTGGTCGCCGGCACCTACAACGGCTCGGTCGAAGTGACCCTGTCTCCGGTGTTCACCCCGCCGGCCTGAGCGGGCTGACCAGTTTGTCCAGGAGATCGTAGCATGCGTACGCTTTTCATCACCTCGGCCCTGACCTTGGCCGCCATCGGCTCGCCCGCGTTCGCGCAGGCGACCGATAGCGACACCGCCGATGTCGCGATCGAGGGCAACGTCACGCCGCTGTGCGTGCTGGGAGAGCCGTCGCAGGCTTCAATCAACCTGGGCAACCTGATCGCCACCTCGGGCACGCGGGTCGGCAAGATCCGCACGATCGCGAACCAGAGCGTCACGCTGCCGGCCAGCTTTTGCAATTTCGCAGGGTCGGTCGCCAGCGTGTCCGCGACGGCGCTGGTCGAGACGGCCAACGGCACCACCGCACCGCCGACGGGGTTCGCGCGGGCGGTCAACTACACGGCGGTCGCCGGCCAGTGGGGCGGCGGCACCGCCTCGGCGACCACCGCCGCGACCGCCAGCGGCACCAACGCGACGACCACCGGATCGAGCTCGGTTCAGCAGACTCCCCGCCAGACCGACCTGACGGTCGACCTCTCGGCCTTCACGGCTCCCGGAGACGGGTTGCTGGTGTCCGGCAGCTACTCGGGCCTCGTCCGCGTGACGCTCGGCCCGGCGGCGGTCACCGAACAATGAACAAGGATCTTCTCATGAACGCCCGCGCCCTGACCCTCGCCGCGATCGGCCTCGGCTCCCTGCCGATTGCCGCTCACGCGCAGGAAGCGACCAGCACCGACACCAAGACCTTCGTGGTGACCGGCAACGTGCCCGCGCTGTGCTCGGGCGGGACGCTCAGCGGCAATCAGGGCACGTTCGATCTCGGCGTGCTGATCAACACGTCGACCGGCTTCCTGCGGACCGACCTGTCGGCTCCCGCGCGGACGCTGGCCGGCGCGTATTGTTCGGCTCAGAGCACGATCACGGTCGCGGCCACTCCGCTGGCGGCGCAGAACTTCACCGCCACTCCGCCGAGCGGGTTCAGCCGCTCGGTCGATTACACCGCGACCGCATCGGGCTGGACCACCACCCCGGCGAGCTTCACCACCTCCGCCGCGACCAACACCGCCGCGAAGCAGACCCGTTCGACCGCCTTTACCGGCGACATCGCGGTCGGCGTGGCGAACTTCGCCACCACCGGCGGCAATGCGCTGCGGCTCGTGGCCGACACCAACTATCGCGGCACGGTGACCGTGACGCTGGCGGCGGCCAACTGAGATGCGCAAGGCGGTGGTCCTGGCGGCGGCAACCTGGGCGGCCTTCGCCGCGCCGGGCGCGCTCGCGCAGTCGGCGACTGCCGTCCAGTCGCTGCCGGTAACCGGGCAGACGCCGCAAGTCTGCACCCTTCAACAAGGCGATTTGCGGACGGGTGAGCTGATCAATTTCCGCGGCGCCGACGGGGATACCCTGCGGGTTCTGGAACTGGTCGATCCGCGCACCTTGAAGGCGCAATCGGCGCGCGCCTCGGTGTTTCTGAGCGCGGTGTGCAACTTCCCGCACCGCATCCGGATCGAATCGCGGGACAACGGGCTGTGGCCGATCGAAGGACCCGTCTCGCCTGACCAGCCGAGCTTCGCCACCGCGCTGCCCTATCAGATCAGCTACACCTGGGCGGATCGGTCGGGCACGCTGCAGGCGGATGCGAAAGTCCGCCGCGCGCATGAATCCCGCGCCGACGTCGACTCTCCCGCCGCCGGCGACGTGCGGATCGACATCGAGCTCGATGCCGGCGCCTCCAACACCCAACTCGGCGCGCCGGTTCTCGCCGGCAACTACGCCGACACGCTGCGCATTTTCCTGGAGCCCCGGTAATGCGGTCTATCGTTCCCGCGGCAATCGCCCTGCTGGGCTTGTCAAGCGCCGCCTCGGCGCAGGACCTCTCCAACACCAGCGAGGCGGTGCGCGTGTTCGCCGCCGCTCAGCCGGCGTGCGTGGTCAGCGCGGCCGCCTCGACCGGCGGCGCGCTCAACGCGGTGTTCACCCCGGACGGCACCGGCGGCGGCGCGATCGCGATCACCCAACTGGTCGATCCGCAGACCGCCGAGCCCCGCGCCTCCAGCATCGAGCTGAGCCTGCCGGTCGTCTGCAACGCCGCGCATCGGCTGTCGGTGGTGAGCGACACCGGCGGGCTGCTGCGCGCCGGCGGCCAACCCGCCAACCGCCTCGCGCCTGACGCCTTCGCGGACCTGCTGCCTTACACGATCGGCGTAGATTGGGCCGGGACCACGCTGCAAGCGCCGAGCGACCGGACCGGCGGCATCGAGACGGACCAGCCCGCCCGCAACGGCGAACTGCGGCTGCGCATCGGCACAGCGAATGGTGGCGGTTTGCTAACCGCCGGCAATTACGCCGACACCGTCACGATCCAGTTTGAACCGGCATCGTGACGTGAACCGGCATCTTCGAGGGACGCACATGAGAAATCTGTTTTACCGATCGGTCGCCGCGGTCTGTCTGGCCGCGGCTCCCGTCAGTCAGGCGGCGGCGATGACCGTCCAGCCGGTTGTGCTCGACCTGCAAACCGCCGGGCGCGGCATGTCGCAGGTGATCACGGTCGAGAACACCTTTTCCACCCCGCTTCCGGTCGAACTGCAGATCCAGCAGCTCGAACTGACCGAAGACGGGGTCAAGCTGACCGGCGTTGACCCCGGCGACCTGCTCGTCTTCCCGCCGCAGGCGCTGATCCAGCCGGGCCAGACCCAATCCTTCCGCGTCCAGTACGTCGGCGATCCGGACCTGCAGGAAAGCAAGCACTACTACATCACCGTCGCCCAGCTCCCCGTGAAGCTGCCGGAAGGGCAGTCGGCGATCCAGATCCTGTACAACTTCCAGGTCCTGGTCAGCATCGGCCCGCAAGGCGGCAAGCCGGCCATCGCGGTGGTCGACAGCGCGGTGTCGGACGACGCCGGTCATCACAATCCGCTGATCACCGTGCGCAACGATTCGGCGAACTACGGCTACCTGTCGCAGGGCAAGCTGCGGGTCGTCGCGCGTGATGCCGCGGGTAACGAAGTTGCCCGCGAAACGCTCAACGGCCCCGAAATCCAGCAGCGGATGGGCTTCGGCCTGATCGGCGGCCACCAGACCCGCAAGGTGCGGCTCCCGGTCGAGCTCCCGACCGCAGCCGGAACGGTCGAAGTGACCTTCTCGCCAGGCGACTAGGATGGAGCGGAGGGGCCTCATCCTGATCCGCCTCGGCGTCAGCGCGCTCGCGCTAGCGACGCCGATGGCGCTGTTCGCGGCCGACCAGCCCGAACCGCCGGTCGCCGCACCGCCGCGCGCGCTCAATGCGACCGGGCGCGACGTGGTGCTGACCGTGCCGGTCAAAGATGGCGCGACCTATCTCGGCGATATCCCGCTGACGATCGGCGCGGACCAGGCCGTGCGCTTCCCCGCCGACCGCGCGTTGCAATTGTTGAGCGAAGTGCTGGCGCCCGACGTGCTCGACACGCTGCGCGCCTCGCTGCAGCCGGCGGCGCAAGTCGGTCCCGGCGACTTCGCCCCGGTGGGTATCGGCGTCGAGTACGATGCGCAGCGGATCGAACTCGTCTTCACCATTCCCGTCGAGCGGCGCGCCTCGCGCTCGGTCGCGGTGACCTCGCTCGATCGCGAGCGGATCGGCGAGGTGCTCGCCCCGCTCGACGCCAGCGCCTACCTCAACATCCGCGGCTCGTTCGATCTGGTCGAAGACGGCTTCGACGAGGGCTTCGAGAACCCCACCATGCTGCTCGACGGCGCGATCCGGATGGGCAAGGTGGTCGCTGAAAGCGACGCGATCTGGAGCCCGGGCGCGTTCGGGCACGATTTCCAGCGCCTCGGCAGCCGGCTGGTCTATGACGATACCCAGGCGATCATGCGCTGGACTGCGGGCGACCTCGAGACGACCGGCCGCGGCTTCCAGTCGGTGCCCGATATCGCCGGCATCTCGGTCTACCGCTCATACGGCGTGCTCAACCCGCAGCAGATCATCCGCCCGCGCGGCGATCGCAATTTCCGGCTCGAGCGTGCGTCGATCGTCGAGGTGCTGGTAAACGGCCAGCAGGTCCGCCGGCTGCAATTGGCGCCCGGCAACTACGACTTGCGCGATTTCCCCTTCGCGCAGGGCGCCAACGACATTCGCCTCAACGTGCTCGACGACACCGGCCGCACCGAGATCCTGCGCTTCAACGTGTTCCTCGACCAGACCCAGCTCGCCGAGGGGCTGAGCGAATTCGGCGTCTACGCGGGCGTCCGCGCGCCGCTGCGGCAGGCGGGCCCGCATTACACCGACGATCCGGTGTTCAGCGGATACTACCGGCGCGGCATCAGCGACTACGTGACCCTGGGCGCGAACATGCAGGCCGATGAGGACGTGCAGATGGGCGGGCTCGAAGCGGTCCTCGGCACTTCGCTCGGCACCTTCGGGCTGCAGGGGGCGGTCAGCCATTTCAAGGGCGTCGGTGACGGGGTGGCCCTGCAGGGGACTTTCCAGCGGCTGATCCAGCGCGGCGACGGCCGCAGCGACACCCTCAACCTGTTCGCCGAACACCGCAGCAAGGACTTCGCGCCGGTCAGCTTCTTTCTGCCCGACAATCCGTTCCGCTACGAAGTCGGGGGCGGCTACAGCCACGCGTTCTCCGACCGGTTCTACACCGGGGTCGACGGACGCTATGGCAAGGGCCGCGGCACCCGCCCCGACGTCGCCAGCGCGCGGCTGACCGCCGGCTGGCGCATTTCGGACCAGGCGACGCTCAACATGGAGGGCCGCTACACCAAGGATTCGCTCGGCGACGAGGTCAGCGCGTTCGCGTCGCTGACCATCCGCCTGGGCCGCTATTCTTCGGTCCGCGGCGAGTTCGACAGCCGCGGCGACCGCGCGCGGGTTTCCTACCAGACGCTGCGCGGATCGGGCGTGGGCAGCTACAACGTGACCGCCGACGCCGAAACGAGCGATTTCGGCAGCGGCATCAGCGTCAACGCGAACTACTTCGCCAACCGCGCCGAGCTCGGCTTCAGCCACTACGGCGCGTTCGACGGTACCTTCGGCGAGAGCGTCAGCCAGCGCAGCAACTTCCGCCTCGGGACCTCGATCGCAGTCGGCGGCGGCGCGGTGTCGGTCGGCCGGCCGATCTACGACAGCTTCGCGATCGTGCAGCCGCACCGCTCCTTGAAGGGCGCGAACGTGATCGTCGATCCGACCACCTACGGGTTCGCGGCCGAGAGCGGCGCGTTGGGCGCGGCGACGATGCCGAGCCTGTCCTCGTATTCGGAGCGCACGGTGCCGGTGGATATCGAGAATGCGCCAGCGGGGACGGACATCGGCCAAGGGGCCTTCCGCCTGTTCCCGGCGTACCGCAGCGGCTACCTGCTGACCGTCGGGTCCGACTACAACGTCACCGCGCTCGGCACGATGATCAACGCCGACGGCGAGCCGATCGCGCTGGTTTCGGGCACCGCACGCGAAGTGACGCATCCGGAGCGTGAGGGCATCACGGTCTTCACCAACCGCCAGGGCCGCTTCGGCGCGGCGGGTCTGGCGCCAGGCAAGTGGCGGGTCGAAATGCTCGACGACGCGCGCTCGGTCTTTATCATCGACGTCCCGGCAGACGCGCAAGGCGTCCTGCGGGTGGGCGAAATCAGGCCCTCAGGGGAAGTGAAATGATTGGTGCAACCACCGTCCGCCGCTGTCTGGCCGGGCTCGCTGCCGCCGCCGCGCTGGCGTGGGGCGGCGCGGCGAGCGCCGCAACTTGCGGCATCATCGGCAGCGCGACCGCCAACGGCGGGGTCTACGATCCGTTCAGCCCGACCGGCTTTCCGACCGCGACCGTGACTCTGCGGCTGCAGCGCATCAACGGCGCGGGCGGGCAGAAGACCGACATCGTCAACTTCTACCTCAAGAGCAATTCGACCGCCGCAGACGGCACCTCGATCGTCCCTACCTCGGTCGCGGTCGACGGCAACGTGACGGGCCTCAACCTCGATATCTTCTACGACTTCAACCAGTCGCCGCCGACCGTTGCACCGACCTCGGTCAATCCGAGCTCGGCCAACCAGTTTCTGAAGATTGAGTTCACCGGCAACAACGCCGCGTCTGACTTCGCCAACGTGACTTTCCAGGTCACCTTGCCCGCCAACCTGGACCTGAACGCCTCCACCACGCTGCCATTCGACGCGGTGTTCGCCTGCTCGACCACCGGCGGCGGGAGCCCGACCCAGCAGACCGGGAGCATCGCCAACGCGGTGTCCTTCCCGATCACCGTGCTGAGCGCGCTGCAGGCGAGTTACGGCGGCGCCCCGCTCGATTTCGGAGAGATTGGCGACAAGACCAACGCCGACGTCGCGGGCAGTCCGCTGACCTACGTCACCGCGCCGACCAACTACGTGCGCGTGCAGAGCTCGGGCCCGTACGAAATCTCGCTGACTTCGGCGAACAACTACTACATGACGCCCGGCGGAACCGCGACGGCGAACCCGCTGCAAAAAGTAGGGTACAGGCTCAAGTTCCTCGGCGCGACGCGCGTGCCGACCAATACCGCGGCGATCACCACGATCTGCCCGCGCGCCGGTGTCGGCATCGCCGCCGAGGATCACCTGAACATCCAGGGTCAGCTCGCCGAAGGCGGCGCGGGCAAGGTGGTGTCGGGCAACTACCGCGACACGCTGACGGTCACGATCGCGCCCAAGGCGGCCGCGACCGCGACCACCTCGGGCGGAGAATGTTCTGGACTGAGCGGCCAGTTCTGACCGCTCGCCGGCGCGAGCCTTAGAGCGGTTCGATCCGGAAGCTCAGCGCGCCGCCCTCGACACCTTCGGGCAAGGCGATCGCGAGGCTGCGGCTGTCGATCGCGGCGCGGTCGGACTGGCTGACCACGGCGGTGCCATCGGCCGGCAGCGCCACTTCCTGACCATCGACGATCAGCTTCGCATTAGCGAGCGAGGCCGAATAGTCGGCATGCACGCGGTAGCCGTGCGGGCTGTTGCAGAATTCCTTGAGCTCGCCGAGGCTGGCGGTGCCCGGCTGCGCGGCGACCAGATCGGCGGTCACGCGGGCGTGGCAGATCACCGGCACGAAGCCGCTGATCGTGATCCGCGTCGAATTCGCGCCCAGCGCGACGCCGGGATCGACGCCTACGACGGGGGTAGCAATCGCTGCCGCAACGACGCCCACGGCGAGCGGGAGTTTGAAAGCGGTCATGGCAATACTCTCCTTGAGAACATTGCCCGCTGACTAACGCGATGGTGGTTAACGCCCTGCGCGCCAGACAAGGTTAACGCCGTGCGAACTGTAGCGCGCTCGTCAGCCGATCCTCAGTGCGAAAAGGCGATGCAATCGAATGGCATCGCGGGCACTTCTCTCGCTCGAAATGGTAAACGACAGCGCTAACGCCCCCGCTTTCGAAAGGTATCCGGAGATTTTATGCAGGAAGGCGTTAGTGCCGTTCACCAGACATCGGCAGGCGTCAGCCTCTGCGCCCCGCCCACTCGCGGTTGATGTAGAGCGCACCCAAAGTGCAGACCACGCCTGACAGCAGATAAAGTCCCACCGACCACAAGCCGAACCGGCTGGCGAGGAACAGCGCCACGAAGGGGGCGAAGCCCGCGCCGATGAACCACGCCGAGTTGGAGACGATCGCCGCGCCGGTATAGCGGTGCTCCGACGGGAAGCTGGAATTCACCGCGCCCGCGGATTGGCCGAACGCTAGTCCCAGCAAGACGAAGCCGCCGAACATGTACGCGGTCTCCCCCACCGCCCCTGCGTTCAAGAGCTGCGGTGCAAAGCCGCTATAAGCGCCGATCAGCGCGGCCGATACGCCGAGCACCGCGCGGCGGCCTACCCGGTCGGCGATCACGCCCGACGCCATGATCGACAGCACGCAGATGAGCGCGCCGACCGCTTCGATGATCAGGAAGCGGACCGGGTTCTCCTCGGTATAGAGGCTCACCCACGACAGCGGGAAGACGGTCACAAGGTGGAACAGAGCGAAGCTCGCCAGCGGAGCGAAAGCGCCGAGGAGGATCGTGCGCCATTCGCTGAACAGGGTCTCGAATGGCGGCGAGGGCTGCAGGTCGCGCGTTTCGAACAGGCGCTTGAACTCCGGCGTCGCGACCAGCCGCAGCCGCGCGAACAGCGCCACGACGTTGATCGCCAGCGCGACGAAGAACGGATAGCGCCAGCCCCAGCTGAGGAAATCCTCCGAACCGAGCAGCGCGAGGAAGTACGCGAACAGCCCGCTGGCCACCACGAGCCCGAGCGGCGCACCGATCTGCGGGATCATCGAATACCATCCGCGCCGGTCCTCGGGCGAATTGAGCTGCAGGAGCGAGGGCAGCCCGTCCCACGCGCCGCCGAGCGCGATGCCCTGGCCGAGACGGAAGAACGCCAGCAGCCAGGCGCTCACCGCGCCCACCTGCGCATAGCCCGGCAAAAGCGCGATCGCCATCGTCGACCCGCCGAGCAGGAACAGCGCGATGGTCAGCTTGACCCCCCGCCCGTGCCGCTGGTCGATCGCTGTGAAGATCAGCGTGCCAAGCGGCCGCCCGACGAACGCGAGCGAGAACAGCGCGAACGAATAGAGCGTGCCCGTCAGCCGGTCGACGTAGGGAAACACCAGCGCGGGGAACACCAGCACCGACGCGATTGCGTAGACGAAGAAGTCGAAGAACTCGCTGGTGCGGCCGACGATCACGCCGATGGCGATCTCGCCGGGGCGGATCTCGTCGTGACGAGCGTTGACGAGCCGCGCATCGCGCTCGAGCGGCGTAGAGTTCGATGGCGAGGCGGGTGCCGTCATCGCTGCTGGTCTCCAAATGCCGACGCGCCTTGTCGCCCCGAGACGGGAACGACGCAAGCCGTCGACGTTTCCAATGAAGCAACACGGTGCGTTTGAGGATTGGACAAAATGTCCAATGTCGCGTGCGTCTGTGCCGCCGCTAAAGGGAGGGCATGCTGCAGCGTTTCCCGTTCCGCCGCCTTCGCCCCGCGCTCCTTGTGCCGCTGCTAGGCCTGCTGGCCGCGTGCGACCGCGCGGTGTTCAACCCGGCGGGCGACGTGGCCCGCCAGCAGCGCGACATCATCTATATTTCCACCGGGCTGATGCTGCTGATCATCGTGCCGGTGATGGTGCTGATCGTCGTGTTCGCGTGGCGCTATCGCAAGGGCAAGGGCGGCACCTACGATCCGCACTTCGACCACTCGACCGCGCTCGAACTGGTGATCTGGTCCGCGCCGCTGCTGATCATCATCATCCTGGGCGCGCTGACCTGGTCGAGCACGCACCTGCTCGATCCGTTTCGCCCGATCGACGTCCACGCGACCGAGCACGAAGCGCACGCGCCGATCGAACAGCCGCTGCGGGTGCAAGTGGTGTCGCTCGATTGGAAATGGCTGTTCATCTATCCCGACCAGGGCATCGCCACGGTCAACGAACTGGCGCTGCCGGTGAACCGCCAAGTGCGGTTCGATCTCACCTCGACCAACATGATGAACACCTTCTACGCGCCGACGTTGGCGGGGATGATCTATGTAATGCCGGGGATGCAGAGCACGCTCCACGCAGTGCTCAACCGGCCGGGCAACTACGAAGGTCTCTCGGCCAACTACAGCGGCGCGGGCTTCTCCGATATGCGCTTCCAGCTCAAGGGCGTGGACCAGGCCGGGTTCGACGCATGGGTCGCGCAAGCGAAAGCCTCCGGCCGCGCGCTCGACCTCGCCGCCTACGAACAGCTGGTCAAGCCGAGCGAGAAGGTGCCGGCGATGCAGTTCGCCGCGGTCGATTCCGACCTCTACCGGCGCATCCTCGAGCGCTGCGTCGAGCCGGGCACGCCGTGCATGACCGACCTGATGGAGCACGACCGGATGCGCGGCGGCGGCAACCCGCACGACGTCCGCCCGGGGGCTGGCATGCCGCAGCGGGGCAACTCGATGCCGATGCACGGATCGAAGCCGGAAGGCGCCATGCTCCGCTCGCCCGACGAGAAGGGCGAGATGGTCAACACCAACCGCTTCAAGGCGCCGGCGGACCACCACAAGGCCCCCGCGCAGCCGCCCGAAGACCGCAAGATTAGCGCCGCGACGCCCGCCAGCGTCGTTGCAGCCGCCTGAATTCCTGGAGCCACGCCCCCGTGTTCGATCAATCGCTCGCCAAGACCATCTTCGGACGGCTGACTTGGGAATCCTTCCCCTATCACGAGCCGATCCTGGTCGGCACGTTCGCCGTCGTGGTCCTGCTCGGCCTCGCGATCGTGGCGGCAGTGACCAAGTTCAAGCTGTGGGGTTGGCTGTGGCGTGAGTGGCTGACCAGCGTCGATCACAAGAAGATCGGGGTGATGTACATCATCCTGGCGATCGTGATGCTGCTGCGCGGGTTCTCAGACGCGCTGATGATGCGCGCGCAGCAGGCGATCGCGTTCGGGCCGAACGAAGGTTACCTGCCCGCGCATCACTTTGACCAGGTGTTCACCGCGCACGGGACGATTATGATCTTCTTCGTCGCGATCCCGCTGATCTCGGGCATCATCAACTTGGTGATGCCGTTGCAGATCGGCGCGCGCGACGTGGCGTTTCCGTTCCTCAACAGCCTGTCACTGTGGCTGACGGTGGCCGGCGCACTGCTGGTGATGGCGTCGCTGTTCATCGGCGAGTTCTCGACTGCCGGCTGGCTCAACTACGTGCCGGTGGCGAACCTGCAGAACTCCCCCGGGACGGGCCCCGATTACTATCTCTGGTCCCTCCAGATAGCGGGTCTCGGCACAACGCTATCCGCGATCAATATGGTGACGACGATCATCAAGATGCGCGCGCCGGGCATGACGATGATGAAGATGCCGGTGTTCTGCTGGACCGCGCTGTGCAGCCAGACGCTCGCGATCGCGATCTTCCCCACGCTCACCGCCGCGTTCGCGATGCTGATGCTGGACCGTTATCTCGGGTTCAACTTCTTCACCAATGATCTCGGCGGCAACCCGATGATGTACTGGAACCTCGTGTGGGTGTGGGGCCACCCGGAGGTCTACGTGCTCGTCCTGCCGGTGTTCGGCATCTATTCGGAAATCACCTCGACCTTCACCGGCAAGCGCCTGTTCGGCTATTCGTCGATGGTTTACGCGACGGTGGTCATCACGATCCTCAGCTACCTCGTGTGGCTGCACCACTTCTTCACCATGGGATCGGGCGCCAGCGTCAACAGCTTCTTCGGCATCGCCACGATGGTGATCTCGATCCCGACCGGCGCGAAGATCTTCAACTGGCTGTTCACGATGTACCGCGGATCGATCCGCTTCGAGCTGCCGATGATGTGGGTGGTGGCATTCATGCTGACCTTCGTGGTCGGCGGGATGACCGGCGTGCTGCTGGCGGTGCCGCCGGCGGACTTCGTGCTCCACAACTCGCTGTTCCTCGTCGCGCACTTCCACAACGTGATCATCGGCGGCGTGGTGTTCGGCCTGTTCGCAGGCATCGAGTACTGGTGGCCCAAGGCGTTCGGCTTCAAGCTCGACCGCAAGTGGGGCCTGGTCCACTTCTGGGGCTGGGTGATCGGCTACTGGGTGGCGTGGACGCCGATCTACATCGTCGGCCTGATGGGCACCACGCGGCGCGTGCGGCACCTCGACGATCCGACGCTGCAGCCGTGGTTCGTGATCGCGGCGATCGGCGCGGTGATCATCGCCATCGGCATCGCCGCGTTCATCATCCAGATCGCGGTGAGCATCAGGAACCGCGACAAGCTGCGCGATACGACCGGCGATCCGTGGGACGGCCGCACGCTGGAGTGGTCGACAAGCTCACCGCCGCCGCCGTACAACTTCGCGTTCACGCCGGTCGTCCACGATCTCGACGCGTGGTACGACATGAAGCAGCGTAACGCCGGCCGGCCGAAGGATGGCTACCTGCCGATCCACATGCCGCGCAACACCGGGATGGGGGTGATCCTCTCCGGGCTCGCGCTGGTGCTCGGCTTCGCGATGGTGTGGTACATCTGGTGGCTGGCGGCGCTGTCGTTCGCCGCGCTGATCGCCGCCTCGATCGCGCACACCTTCAATCGTAACCGCGACTACTACGTCCCCGTGGACGAGGTGGAGCGCACCGAACGCGGCCGGCAGCCGCTGCTGACGGCGGGAGCCTAAGCCATGGCGAAGATCCCTCACCCGGCCGCCGCCGAACAAGCGCCGACCTTCTACGTCACCGAAGACGACCACGCGCACGCCGGCAGCCCGACGATCCTGGGCTTCTGGATCTACCTGATGAGCGACGCGCTCATCTTCGCGACGCTGTTCGCCACCTTCGGCGTGATGAGCACCAGCTTCGCCGGCGGGCCTTCGCCGCGCGAAATCTTCGAGCTGCCGCTGGTCGCGCTCAACACCGCGCTGCTGCTGATAAGCTCGATAACATACGGGTTTGCAATGCTGGCGCTGGACGGCGGCAAAGTGCGCACGGTGCAGGCGTGGCTGCTGGTGACCGGCCTTCTCGGCGCGGCGTTCGTCGGGGTCGAGCTGTTCGAATTCGGCACCCTGATTGCCGAAGGCGCAACGCCGCAGCGGAGCGGGTTTCTCTCGAGTTTCTTCACGCTGGTGAGCACGCACGGGCTGCACGTGACGGTCGGCATCGTCTGGATCGGCGTGATGCTGGTGCAACTATCGCAGAGCGGCGCGACGCCCGAGAACCGGCGGCGCCTCTTGTGCCTCAGCATGTTCTGGCACTTCCTCGACGTCGTGTGGATCGGCGTCTTCACCTTCGTCTACCTGCTGGGAATGATCCGATGAGCGCGACCAACCACGCTGAGGAAAGTTACGGCCACGGCACGAAGCGTAGCTACCTTATCGGCTTCATCCTGTCGGTCGTCCTGACCGCGGTTCCGTTCTGGCTGGTGATGACCGGCGTGCTGACCCCGGCCGCCACGGCCATCACGGTGATCGCCATGGCGGTGGTACAGATCCTGGTGCACACGATCTGCTTCCTCCACGTCAACACGCGCGCGGAAGGCGGCTGGACGCTGATCGCCTACGTCTTCACAGCGGTGCTGCTGGTGATCATGATCGCAGGATCGGTGTGGATCATGTACCACCTCAATACCAACATGATGCCCGGCATGACCACGGGCGAGGTGAGCTACACTCCGTGAGCGGAGCGCGGGGGAAGCGCCGCTTCCTCCTGGCGCTGTGCGCGCTCGGCACGCTGCTGTTCGGCGCGCTCGGCGTGTGGCAAGTCGAGCGGCTGGCGTGGAAGCTCGACCTGATCGAGCGGGTCGATGCGCGGGTGCAGGCGCCGGCTGCACCTATACCTTCGCGTTCGGCATGGCCGGAGATCACCGCTCAATCCGAAGAGTACCGGCACGTCGCGGTGCGCGGCACATTCCTCCACGACCGCGAGACGCTGGTCGATGCGCTGACCGAGCGCGGTGCGGGCTACTGGGTCATGACCCCGCTGCGCACGGCCCAGGGGACGATCCTAATCAATCGCGGGTTCGTGCCTCGCGATCGGGCAAAGCCTTCCAGCAGAGCGGCAGGGCAGGTCGCGGGCGAAGTGGCCATCACCGGCCTGCTGCGCATGACCGAGCCAGGCGGCCGCTTCCTCCGCCCCAATGATCCGGCGAACAACCGCTGGTATTCGCGCGACGTGGCGGCGATTGCCCGTGCCCGCGGCGTGTCCGGCGCGGCTCCGTTCTTCATCGACGCCGATGCCACGCCCAATCCCGGCGGACTGCCGGTCGGCGGCCTGACCGTGGTCCACTTCCGGAACGCCCACCTCGTCTATGCGCTGACCTGGTTCGGCCTCGCCGTGCTGTGCCTGGTGGGGCTGGCGCTGGTCCTGCGTTCGCGCGAAGAGCGGGGCTGATGGATCGGCCCCTGCTCGCCCTCACCCGCCGCCCCCCGCCGCCAAGCGGGCGCTCGCCTGACGAGGCGGCGGCGGAGAACATGCGCCAGCTCATCCAGCTACGCTGGATTGCGGTCGCGGGGCAGGTGGTGGCGATCCTATTGGCTCACTTTGCGCTCGGGGTGCGCCTGCCGCTCGCACCGATGCTCGCGGTCGCGGCCGCACTCTCGCTGGCGAACATAGTGTTCATGCTCAGCCTGCGCCGGTTTCGCGCGGTGCCCGGGGAGTTCCTGCTCGCGCTGCTGCTCGACATGGCCGCGTTAACCGCGCAGCTCTACCTGAGCGGCGGAGCGACCAACCCGTTCATCTCGCTCTACCTGCTGCAGGTCGTGCTCGGCGCGATCCTGCTGCCGCCCGCGATGGTAATCCCGCTCGGCGCCTCATGCTGTCTGGCGTTCGCCTTCCTCACCTTGCGCCATCTGCCCCTGCGCCTTCCCGCGCGGCTGTGGGATCGCGAGGCTGACCTCATGCTGATCGGCCAATGGGTCAGCTTCGTGATGGTCGCGGCGCTGCTGGTGCTGTTCATCACCCGCATCAGCCGCAACCTGCGCGCGCGCGATGCCTATGTTGCCGAGCTCGCCCAGCACGCGGCGGAGGAGGACGGCATCGTGCGGATGGGCCTGTTCGCCAGCGGAGCCGCGCACGAGCTCGGCACGCCGCTTTCCTCGCTCTCGGTGCTCGTGGCCGACTGGCAACGCGATGCGCGCCTCTCCGCGCACCCCGAATTGCGCGAGGAGCTCGGTGAGGCGCAGGCCGAGATCCAGCGCTGCAAGCAGATCGTGTCCAACATCCTGCATTCGGCGGGCGAAGCGCGCGGCGAAGCGATGGGGTCGGTCGCGGTTGCGGATATGCTCGATGATATCGCGGCAGGTTGGCAAGCGGCTCATGCGGCGATCGACTTCACCTATGCCAGCGACGGTCTCGGGCAGGCCCGCGTGGCCGCCGAACCGGCACTGCGGCAGGCAATCTGGAACCTGCTGGAGAACGCCGCCGAGGCCTCATCGCCGAACGTCACGCTCGCGGGCGCCCAGGCGCACGAATATGTATCGATCACGGTCGCCGACCGCGGTCCCGGCTTTACCGACGATCAGCTTCGCAACATCGGCAAGTTGTACCAGTCGAGCAAAGGCCCCGGTCACGGCCTCGGCCTGTTCCTCGCGGTCAATGTCGTTCGCCGCCTCGGCGGGCGGCTCGCTGTGAGCAACCGCGATGGCGGCGGCGCGGTAGTCGAGCTCAGCTTGCCGCTATTGCCCGAGCTATCGGAACGGGAGGGATAGATGGACGACACCAGCAAAACCCTCGTCATCGTCGAGGACGACCTGACCTTTGCCCGCACCCTCGCCCGATCGTTCGAGCGCCGCGGCTACCGCGTCTCGACCGCTCACGGCAGCGCGGAATTGACCGCCCTGCTCGAAGTCGAGCGCCCGGATTACGCCGTCGTCGACCTCAAGCTCGGCACCGAGTCCGGCCTCGGCTGCGTGCGGCTGCTCAAGGAGCGTCACCCAGACACGCGCATCGTCGTGCTCACCGGCTACGCCAGCATCGCGACCGCGGTTGAGGCGATCAAGCTCGGCGCGATGAATTACCTGCCCAAGCCCGCCAACACCGACGAGATCGAGGCTGCGTTCGGCCGGACGGCCGGCGACACCGAGGCGCCGATCACCCGGCAGGCGACCTCGATCAAGACGTGGGAGTGGGAGCGCATCAACGAGACGCTGGCCGAGACCGGGTTCAACATTTCGGAGACGGCGCGGCGTTTGGGGATGCATCGGCGGACGCTCGCGCGGAAGCTTGAGAAGCGGCCGGTGAAATAGCGTTTAGGGAGAGGGTGGGATTGGCCGGCGCTTCGCACCGGCCGTCTTCGCTTCGCTTCGACTCCGAACCCGGTGGGTTCGTCCACCTCACGCGTCCCCAACAGCAAAAAGGCCCCCGCTGGGCGGAGGCCTTTTTGCTGGCGGAGAGGGTGGGATTCGAACCCACGGTACGGTTGCCCGTACACCGCATTTCGAGTGCGGCGCGTTCGACCACTCTGCCACCTCTCCGCGAGGATTCGTGCCTTGCCCCGCGCGGGGCCGGTCGAAACGAGCGCGCCGCCTAGCCAATCGCTCGCCGCTTGCCAAGTACCCAAACGACACGGCGGGGGAACAACCGTGGCCGCCAGCTTGTTTGGCAATTCCCAAGGCTTATATTTGCATCATGGATCGCGCCCAGTTCTTTTCTGCCCAGGCCGGCCGCACGATCGAGGCGCCGCGCCACACCAAGGCCCGCTTCGGCGTGGGTGAAGTCGTGCGCCACCGGCTGTTCGATTTCCGCGGCGTGGTGTTCGATATCGATCCGGTCTTCGCCAACAGCGACGAGTGGTACGAGGCGATCCCCGCCGCCGTCCGCCCGAGCCGCGAGCAGCCGTTCTACCACCTGCTCGCCGAGAACGCCGACAGTAGCTACGTCGCCTATGTCAGCCAGCAGAACCTCGTGCCCGATGCCGAGAACGGCCCGGTCGATCACCCGCAGGTGAACGAGCTGTTCGATCGCTTCGCCGACGGTCGCTACAAGCTGCGCCGCGGCCTGACGCACTAACTCTTCAGCTTCCACCCCGATCGCAGCACGAGGTAGGTGATCAGCGCCAGCACGGCGTTGAACACGCCGAGGCCGACCGCGCCCTGGATCACGGCGAGGTTAGTGTCGCCGATGTCGCTCCGGCCGAGGAAGCCGAAGCGGAATCCCGAGATCACGTAGAAGAACGGATTGGCGCGGCTGATCGCCTGGAACACCGGCGAGAGATTGTGGATCACGTAGAACGTGCCCGACAGCAGGCTGAGCGGTGCGACGACGAAGTTAGTCACCGCCGCGGCGTGATCGAACTTCTCCGCCCAGATCGAGGTCAACAGGCCCAGCAGCGCGAGCAGGGTCGCGCCCATCAGCCCGAACCACACCACCGCCCACGGATGCGCCATCGCCAGGCTGACGCCCGGGAACATCAGCATCGCTCCCCCGACCGCCAGCCCCACCGCGATTGCGCGAGTGACCGCAGCGCCGACGATGCCGGCCATTAACTCACCATTGGAGAGCGGCGGCATCAGCAGGTCGATAATTGTCCCCTGGATCTTTCCCGACAGGAAGCTGAAGCTCGAATTGGCGAAGGCGTTCTGCATCATGCCCATGACGATCAGACCGGGCGCAACGAAGGTCGCGAACGGCACCCCCAGCACCATCCGGCCGGATCGCCCCATCGCCACCGTGAAGATGACCAGGAACAGCAGCGTGGTAACGGCCGGCGCCCAGATCGTCTGGGTCTGCACCTTGAGAAACCGGCGAACCTCCTTAATATAGAGGCTCCACAAACCGATCCGATTGAGCCCCTGGATCACCGGCTGCCCGCGCGGGATGAAAGCGCCGGGTGCGCGGGTTTCCACCGCAGGGGAGTGGGCTTGATCGGGCATGGCGCCGCGACTAGGGCCAAGCGCCCCCTGAAACAAGACGCTTGGGCGACCGGCGCCCACACGACCGACAGGACGAAACCGACCCGATGAGCTGGACCGACGAACGCATCGCCACCTTGAAGAAGATGTGGGAAGGCGGCGCGACCGCCAGCCAGATCGCCGATGAGCTCGGCGGGGTCAGCCGCAACGCGGTGATCGGCAAGGCGCATCGCCTTGGCCTCAAGGCGCGTCCCTCCCCGGTGAAGCCGAACGAGGAAAAGCCCGAGCCGAAGAAGGCCGCCGCTCCCGCGCCTGCCGC
>NZ_RSEL01000018.1 GCF_003958625.1 Tsuneonella rigui
GGGTAGTGGGTCCATTTGAAAACTAGGCGCCCTTCTTCTTGTAAGGGCCGCGCGGTCCCGGCTTGCTGTCGGCAGCTTCGACCAGCGCAACGATATCCGAGATATCCCAGAGGCGGTCGGTGACGCCAGCGGCCATCGCCGGGGTCACGCGGAGACTCTGATGGATGCGGACGAAGTTGTAATACATGAAGTGAAGCGCGACGGCGTAGGCGTGGTTCTCGATCTTCTTGGAGAAGCCGTTGGTCAAGCGGGTAAAGCGGCGCATGTGCATCCGCATCGTCAGGTTCTGGCGCTCGACATGGCTGGTCGAGACTGCATCCAGGTCCGGGTTTCCCTCCACCCGGCGCTTGCGCGTCGAGACGATGTGCGCGGGGCTGTAGCGGCGCTGGCCTTCCGGAGCTTCCCCGTACAGCTTAACGAGCTGCGCGTAATCAACATCGGCGCCAAACGCTTCTTCGACAGCCTCAAGATAGGCTCGGTGGCCGTCTGTGGTGATCTGGACCCGGTTTGCTAGGCGGCCTGCAAGGTCGTCCATAAATTCGAGAGCGTACTCAGCGTCGCGACCGCCAACGAGGTAGGACACGATCATCTTGCTGTCGCTGTCGAGCGCGGTCCAAGTCCAGGTGTCGCCAGCGTGTTCGGGTGCTGCCTTGGCGGAAGCGACATTCTTTTGCTTCGCGTAGGTGAAGGTCCAGATCTCGTCGCACTGGATGCGCTTTGCGGCAACATCGCGAACATTCTCGTCATGATAGGACATGCAGGCTTTTCCGGCATCAACCAGCAGCCGCGCAACGGTATTCTTGCCTACGCCCAACACGCGCGTGATGGACCGGATGCTGTTGCCCTCGCAAAGCATGTGGATAACTTGAGCGCGATCTTTGGGAGAGAGCCTGTTCATGTATCCCTGATAGACCTGTATCCTTTAGCGGTCAAGCATAAAAGTCCGTTTGAATGTGGACGCGCATTGACATTTGGCCGCTAAGCTTTATCAGGGGCTCAGCGGCTAGAAGCTTGTCAGAAGCGAGAGCGGACGACGGGATTCGAACCCGCAACGCCAGATTGGGAAAAACGGTGTTTTGCCATTAAACTACGCCCGCGTAGGTAGATGGTTTTGCGGCCCCGGAGAGTTTGCCCTCTCCGGGGTCGCGTCACTTCATAAGCGGTAGCTCCTTCTCTGTTTCCACGGTTGCGCGCTGCTGGTCGCCTCTCAATGCAAACCAGCGGTGCCCCTCGCGCCGGACAAGACCATCATTCGCGAGGCGATAGAGGGTCATGCCGGGCGTCTTGTAGTGAACTTCTCGACCGAGGCGGCGCTCGATTGCCTTCTTGAGTTCGGCGGCCTTCATCCCTGGCTTCTCCTGAAGCTCGTCGAGGATGATCTCGCGCGCAGTGACCGCGCCGCCTTCCTGTGGCTCCTCGGGGTCGTCAGGCGTTGCCGCGCCGTCATCATCGAGAGGAATGCCCAGAGCACGAGCTGCGTTCAGCAGGTCGCGCGCACGCTGGATGGCGGCGGCCTTGCCCGCCGCGGCCTCTTGCTCTTGCTTGGTGAACTCTGCGACCTGGTTCAGTTCCGCAACGAACTTGTCCTGCAACTCGGCACGCGCGGCATCACGCCAGTTGGCGCTTTGCGTGATCGTGATGGACATACGGCTGCGCTCCCTGAGAATCGGCTGTCCGATCCTCTAGGAGTGTTGGATACCCAACACAAGGGCATCTTGTTACTTTTCTTCGACTCCCTGCCATCGCGCCTTGGCGGCCTTCGCGGCAATCTCCGATTTCCTTTCTGACGATAGGCTTTCCGCGCGGGCGCGGCCCCCGTGGATGCCGCCCTTTCGCCCCAGAGCTACGGCTGCCGGGTCTTTCCCCGTATCCGGGTTTTCGTCAGCTTTATCCCCAACGGCGATATCGGCAATCAACCGGGCCAGCTCGTTGGGATCGCGAGGGCGTTTCGGGTTTGTCATGGTCAGACTATGCCATGCGGCGCGTCCGGGTGCTAGGTCGTGCGGCGTCCGACTGCGCGGAGACGAATTTCAAATGGACCCACTACCCGGCCCCGGCAAGCCTCTGCGCGTGACCGACGTCAAGCAGACTCGCGAAGAACGCCTCGCCGCCAAGCTGCGCGAAAACCTCCGCCTGCGCAAAGCCCAGGCCCGGGCGATGAAGACCGAGATCGGCAACGCCGAACTTCCCAAGCCGGAAGGCGACCGCTAGGGGCAGGCGCTCCGTTCACTCGCGGGAGCGCGCACCTTGCCCACGCTGATCCTGGTCCGTCACGGCCAGAGCCAATGGAACCTCGAAAACCGCTTCACCGGATGGTGGGACGTCGACCTGACCGAGCAGGGCGTCGCCGAAGCGATCGTCGCGGGCAAGCTACTGGCCGACAAGGGCGTTCTGCCGACCTGCGCGTTCACCTCGCTGCAGACCCGCGCGATCAAGACGCTGCATCTCGCGCTCGAGGCGTGCGGGCGGCTGTGGATCCCGGAGACCAAGGACTGGCGCCTCAACGAGCGGCACTACGGCGGGCTGACCGGGCTCGACAAGCAGCAGACGCGCGACAAGCACGGCGACGAGCAGGTGCATATCTGGCGCCGCAGCTTCGACGTGCCGCCGCCCGACATGGATGAGGGCAGCGAGTTCGATCTCGCCAAGGATCCGCGCTACGCCGGCATCGAGGTGCCGCGCACCGAGAGCCTCAAGCTCACCATCGAGCGCGTGCTGCCGTATTGGGAGCGCGCGATCCTGCCGCAACTTACGCGGGGCGAGACGGTGATCGTCAGCGCGCATGGCAACAGCTTGCGCGCCCTGGTCAAGCACCTGTCGAGCATTTCCGATGCGGACATCACGGGCCTCGAGATTCCCACCGGCCAGCCGATCGTCTATCACTTCGACGACAACATGACGCCGGGCGAACGGCGTTATCTCAAGGACTTGTGACGCCGATGGCCGATGTCGCGATCGTGATGGGGAGCCAGTCCGACTGGCAGACCATGCGCTGCGCCGCCGAGGTGCTGGACGAGCTCGGCGTCAGCTACGAGACGCGCATCGTTTCCGCGCACCGCACCCCGGACCGGCTGCACGAGTTCGGCAAGAGCGCGCACGAGGCGGGGTTCAAGGTGATCGTCGCCGGGGCGGGCGGCGCGGCGCATCTGCCGGGGATGCTCGCGGCGCTGACACATCTTCCGGTCCTCGGCGTGCCGGTGAAGTCGAAGGCGCTGAAGGGTCTCGATAGCCTGCTGTCGATCGTCCAGATGCCCGCCGGGGTGCCGACCGGGACGCTCGCGATCGGCGAGCCGGGGGCGACCAACGCCGGCCTGCTGGCGGCGGCGATCTTGGCGTTGGCTGACCCCGCCCTCTCGCAGCGGCTGCAGGACTGGCGCGCCGCCCGCACCGCGGCGGTGGCGGACACGCCGGAGGACTGATGCTGCAGCCGGGGGGAACGATCGGCATCCTGGGCGGCGGCCAGCTCGGCCGCATGCTGGCGATGGCCGCCGCGCAGCTCGGCTACCGCACGCAAATCTACACGCCCGAGCGCGACAGCGTCGCCGCCGAAGTGGCGGCCGAGGCGACCATCGCGCCGTTCACCGATCCGCTGGCATTGGGCCGCTTCGCTTCGGCGTGCGATGTGTTGACGTTCGAGTTCGAGAACATCCCGACCGGCCAGCTCGCGTTCCTCGCCGACCGGCTCGCGCCCAATCTGCGTGCGCTCGAAACGGCGCAGGACCGGGTCAAGGAGAAGCGCTTTGCCGAGAGCGTCGGCGGTCGCCCCGCCCCGTTCGCGCCGGTCGAATCGGCCGAGGAGCTCGCCCGCGCGGTCGAGCGGATCGGCGCTCCCGGCATCCTCAAGACCGCGCGCGACGGCTACGACGGCAAGGGCCAGTGGCGCATCGAATCCGCGCGCGACGCCGAGGCGATCCGCCTGCCGCACACCACTTGCGTGTACGAAGGCTTCGTCCAGTTCGAGGCGGAGTTCTCGGTCATCCTGGTGCGCAGCCTCGAAGGCGAGGTGCGGTTCTGGGATAGCCCGGAGAACCGCCACGTCGACGGCATCCTGGCGCAGTCGCTGCTGCCGGCGGGCGGAGCGATCGCCGGCCAGGTCGAACCGGCCCGTGCGCTCGCCAGGCAGATCGCCGACGGGCTCGGCTATGTCGGCGTGCTGACCTGCGAATTCTTCGCCACGGCCCAAGGCCCTGTGTTCAACGAGATGGCGCCGCGGGTGCACAACTCGGGGCACTGGACCATCGAGGGCGCGGCGACGAGCCAGTTCGAAAACCACATCCGCGCCATCGCGGGGCTGCCGCTGGGCGACACCGCGACCACCGCGAGCCGGGTGCAGATGGACAACCTGATCGGCGACGCGGCGCTCTCGGCGCAGGGCGTTCTGGCGGACCCGGCGGCGCACTTGCACCTCTACGGCAAGCAGGTGCGCGAGGGGCGCAAGATGGGCCACGTGACCCGCGTATGGCGGTGAGCGTGACGGCGGTTCTTGCCCGCGCCGACAACGGGGTGATCGGGCGCGACGGCGGGTTGCCGTGGCGGATTTCGGCCGATCTCAAGCGGTTCAAGGCGCTGACGCAGGGCACCGCGATGATCATGGGGCGCAAGACCTTCGACAGCCTGGGGCGGCTGCTGCCGGGGCGGCGGCATATCGTTTTGACCCGCGATCGCGGCTGGCGGGCGGAGGGCGCGGAGGTGGCGCACGATGTCGATGAAGCGCTCGATCTTGCGGGAAACACCGCTGTTTCGGTGATCGGCGGGTCGGACATATTCCGGCTCCTCCTTCCGCACACCACGCGGATCGAACTGACCGAGGTTCACGGCGGGATCGAAGGCGACACGTTCGTCCCGCCGTTCGGCCCCGAATGGCGCGAGGTCGCGCGCGAGGATCACGCCGCCGAGGGCGATACCCCGGCCTATTCGTTCGTTACTCTGGAGCGCGCGCCATGAAAAAGCTCGTCTGGGGCGTGATCGTCCTGCTGCTGGTCGCCCTCGTCGGGTTCTTCGCGCTCGGCCCGGGGATCGTCGCGCGGTCGATGAACAAGATCGACGGGCAGCCGCTGATCCCGGTCAGCGAGCGGGCCAAGGCGCTGCACAAGACGCTGACCATCGTCGACCTGCACTCCGACACGCTGATGTGGAAGCGCAGCCTGCTGTCCCAGAACAAGGGCGGGCACGAGGATCTCGGCCGGCTGGAGCAGGGCAACGTCGCGCTGCAAGTGTTCTCGAGCGTGACCAAGACGCCCAAGGGCCAGAACTACGACGCCAACGGCGCCGACACCGACAACATCACCCTGCTGACGATCGCGCAGCTGCAGCCGGTGCGGACGTGGAGCTCGCTGCTCGAACGCTCGCTGTGGCATGCGGAGAAGCTCAAGCGCGCGGTCGCCAAGGCGGGCGGGCGGATGGAGCAGGTGACCGACAACGATACGCTCGCCAAGCTCCTCCGCGATCGGACGAGCGCCAGGAAACCGGTCGGCACGATGCTTTCGATCGAGGGCCTGCAGAACCTTGAGGGCAACCTCGACAATCTCAACGTGCTGCGCCGCGCCGGCTTTCGCATGGCGAGCCTGACGCACTTCTTCGACAACGACCTCGCCGGCTCGATGCACGGGGTGAAGAAGGGCGGCCTGACGCCGAAGGGCCGACAGGCGGTGCGGCGGATGGAAGAACTCGGCATGATCGTCGACGTCGCGCATTGCAGCCATGCCTGCGTCGCCGACATCTTGAAGGAGGCACGGCGGCCGGTGGTCTCCAGCCACGGCGGTGTGCAGGCGACCTGCAAGGTCAATCGCAACCTGACCGACGAGGAGATCCGCGGGGTCGCGAAGACCGGCGGCGTGGTCGGGATCGGCTACTGGGACGCGGCGGTGTGCGGGACCTCGCCGCGCGATACGGCGCGTGCGATGAAGCATGTGCGTGATCTTGTGGGCATCGACTACGTCGCGCTCGGCAGCGACTATGACGGCGCGACCACGGTACGGTTCGACACCTCGCAACTTACGCAGGTGACGCAGGCGCTTCTCGACGAGGGCTTCACCGACGACGAGGTACGCAAGGCGATGGGCGAGAACGCGCTACGCGTTTTGCGCGTTGGTCTGGAACCGCTGCGAATGTCCGTTTCGGCCCCGCTCGTCCCATGAGGTGGCTCGACCACCGCAACCCGGTGCCCGAGGCGCTGCGGGGCGCGATCGTCGCGCTGGGCAACTTCGACGGGTTCCACCTCGGCCACCAGGCGGTGGTCGGCGAGGCGATCGCGTGGGCGCGCGCCGAGGGACGCCCTTCGATCGTCGCCACCTTCGACCCGCACCCCGTGCGCCACTTCAAGCCCGACGCGGCGCCGTTCCGCCTCACCACGCTGGAGCAGCGGCAGGAGCTGTTCCTCGCCGCCGGAGCCACCGCGATGCTGGTGTTCCACTTCGACGGCGAGCTCGCCGGCACCACCGCGGAGGACTTCGTCCGCGTGCTGCTCCACCAGCGGATCGGCGCGGCGGGCGTGGTGACGGGCGAGGACTTCACCTTCGGCAAGGGCCGCGGCGGCAACCGCGCGGTCCTCGAGAGCCTCGGCGCCGAATGCGGGATCGAAGCGCGCGCGGTCGCGCCGGTGATGGAGGGCGGCGAGCCGGTCTCCTCCAGCCGCATCCGTGCAGCGCTGCAGGCGGGCGACTGCGAGACCGCCACCCGCCTTCTCACCCGCCCGTTCGCGATCCGCGGCGTGGTCCAGCACGGCGACAAGGTCGGGCGGACGATCGGCTACCCCACCGCCAACCTCGGCCTCGAAAACTACCTGCGCCCGCGCTACGGCATCTACGCGGTGACCGGACGGCTGCTCGCGAGCGGCGAGGAACTGAAGGGCGCCGCCAACATCGGCATTCGCCCGACCTTCGATCCGCCGAAGGAGCTGCTCGAGCCGTATTTCTTCGATTTCGCGGGCGATCTCTATGGGCAGGAGATCGAAGTGGCCTTCCGTCACTTCCTGCGTCCGGAGGCGAAGTTCGCCAGTCTCGAGGCGCTGCAGGAGCAGATGGCGCGCGATTGCGACCAGGCGCGCAAAGTTCTTGCCCAGAACATTTCGTCGGCCCGGGCTTGATTCGGGCCAGTGCTTCTTCTGGAAAGGTCGCCAAGGCAGCACCGCCCCGGATCGAGTCCGGGGCGACGAGGCATGAAGTGAGGGGCGCAATCGGATGAAACGGGGCCTTCGCATCGGGCTGTTCGTGCTCGCGCTGGCATTCCTCGCGTTCACCTTCGTCAATGCGAGCTGGCTTGCGCCCAAGCCGGTCGGCCGGGCGGGGCTGATCGCGCACCGCGCTGCGGCCCCCGGCATCGGGTCGTGCGCCACCCAGCCGGGCGCGGCGCGCTACCCGGTGCTGCCCGACAACTCGCTGCAGGCGATCACCGACGTGCGCCAACTGGGCGCGGCGATGATCGAGATCGCGATCGCTCCGGACGGCAGCGTCTCCCAGGCCCAGTGCACGCAGAGCTACGGCGCGAAGCCGACGCTGGCGCAAGTGGCGCAAACCGCAAAGCCCAAGCGGCTGCTGTTCCACTTTACCGGCAGCGACCCGACGGCCGCGGATCGGCTGCTGGCGGAGCTCAAGGCGATCGGCCGCGATCCGGTTGAGGCGGGCGACGCGTTCTACGCGGCGGACGAAGCCGGGCCGGTGGCGCGGATGCGCACCTTGCTGCCGAACGCGTGGAGTTTCAGCGCCGAGAAAGCGCTCGCCTGCACTGCCGCCTATCGCCGCAGCGGCTGGACCGGCTTCCTGCCGACCGAGTGCAAGGGCGGGACGATGATGATCCCGCTCGACGGGCAGGGCAGCCTGGCCGGCTGGCCCAACCGCCTGCTCGCGCGGATGGCCGAGAGCGGCGGCCGAGTCATCATGGTGCGGTCGGCGAACGCCGGCGGCGACCCACCCAAAGACCCTGGGGGCCTCGACCTGCCCGAACAGTTCGGCGAGATTCCCGATAGCTTCAACGGGTTCATCTGGGTCGACGACACCTGGAACCTCGCCCCGGCGCTGTTCCCTGGCAGCGACAACCGCCGCCGCGCGGAGCAGGACGCCGGCGAAGCTGCAGTGAACGCGCGCCGCGCCGCGCGCTGAGGCTGCTCGTCAGCGATTGCTGACCGCCAGACAGGAACTGCTCACGCGGCGCTCATGACGCTCACGAGGCCATGCGCGCAATCGGCTGCTCGTCACTCACGGGAGGCCATTTATGCCGAAGTTCACGTTTCTTCTCACTGCGCTCATTGCCACGTCACTGATCCCCTCTCCCCTTGAGGGACAGGGAGGAGCCGCGCTAGCGGCGGAGGGAGAGGGGACCGCCGCGCCAGCGGCGGCTGACGCCGTCGCCCCCTCTCCCAACCCTCTCCCTCAGGGGGAGAGGGCTATTGGCGCAGAAGCCGACGCGATCCTTGCGGCCGCCTACCCCGCCGACGGACCCGGCGCGGCGGCGATCGTCACGCGTCACGGCCAGCCGGTCTACACCGGCGCGCGCGGTATCTCCGCGACTGGCCAGCCGCTGACTGCCCAAAGCGTGTTCGGGCTCGGCTCGATCACCAAGCAGTTCACCGCCGCACTGGTCCTGCAGCTCGCGGCCGAGGGCAAGCTGTCGCTCGACGATCCGCTCGGCAAGTTCTTCCCCGACTGGCCGCAGCCGGGCGCGACCGCCACGGTGCGGCAACTGCTCAATCACACCTCGGGCATCCAGGATTTCAGCAAAGTGCCCGGCTGGATCAACCAGAACCGCGATCGCGACGTCACCACGCAAGAGCTGCTGGCGATCACCCAGAAGCTCGGCTCGAAGGCCGCGCCGGGCGAGAGCTGGGAATATAACAACGGCGGCTACGTGATCCTGGGCGCGATCGTGGAGCAGGTGACGGGCAAGCCGTGGTTCGCGGCGATCATGAGCCGGATCGCCGAGCCGCTGGGCCTTGCCAGCCTGCGCGGGACGAGTGCGGAATCGGGCGGATCGAAGCTGCTCACCGCCGCCTCGGCCGCGGGCGGGCTCGAGGCCACGGTCGGCGATCTCGGCAAGTGGGCCGATGCGCTGCACCATGGCAAGGTGGTGACCCCCGCGCTCTATGCCGAGATGACCGCGCCCGCCAAGCTCACCGGGGGCAAGACCGCGCCTTACGGCTTCGCGCTGCGGCTGCGCTATCTGCGCGGGCACAAGGTATTCGAGCACGGCGGCGCGGGCCAGGGGATCGACGCCGACAGCGCCTATCTGCCCGACGATGACGTGTTCGTGGCGGTGCTCGGCAACAGCAACCAGCTCCAGACCGATACCAGCGTGACCCTGCGCAGGCTGGGCGCGCTGGCGATCGGCGCGCCGCTGCCGATGTTCAGTCCCGCGACGGTCGATCCCCAGGCGGTCGCGCCGCTGATCGGCGAATACAGCGGCGAGGGGCGCAAGGTGCGCTTTTTCGAGCGCGATGGGACGTGGATCATCGGTGCCGGGCCGGACGAAATGAAGCTGGTCGCGGCCGGGGACGGCAAGTTCTACTCGGCTTCCACTGGGCTCGCGTGGATCGAGTTCTCGCGCGATGCGAACGGCGGGGTGGTGGCCGACCTCTACGATCCGCAGGACGCGAAGCCGGAGCGCTATGTGCGCGTCGGCGACATTCCGGCCGATGCCGAAGTCCGCGTCCCGGCGGAGGTGCTGCAGAGCTACACCGGCGACTACCAGACCGAGACGCTGGCGGTGACGGTCTCGCTCACCGACAAGGGCAAGCTGGTGATGGCGCCCAAGGGGCAAGAGCCGATCGGCCTGCGCCCGATCTCGCAGACCGAGTTCATGACCGACGACGGCCGGATGAAGGTCGCGTTCTTTGCGGACGGCGGGGCGGTCAACCGCTTCACCATGTACCGCGGCGCGCGCGAGCTGCACGGGACGCGGATTGGGAAGTAGCCCCGTCTCCCACGCCTACGTCACCCCGGCCTTGATCCGGGGTGGTGCTTTCTTCTCGACCGCCGCTCGAAGGAAGCACTGGCCCGGATCAGGTCCGGGCCGACGATGGTGGGGGTGCTGAACGGGCGCGACCGAAAAACTTTCCTACTCGCACCGCCCCCGCTAAGGCCCGCGCGCCATGAGCGACGCCGACAAACCAGCCCGCGATTACCGCGACACCGTCTTCCTGCCCAAGACCGACTTCCCGATGAAGGCCGGCCTGCCGCAGAAGGAGCCGGGGATTGCGGCGAAGTGGGAGGCGGAGAAGCTCTACGAGCAACTGCGCGACAGCCGCCGCGGCCGGCCCAAGTTCATGTATCATGACGGCCCGCCCTATGCGAATGGCGACATGCACATCGGCCACGCGCTCAACCACACGATCAAGGACATGGTCTGCCGCACGCAGAACCTGCTCGGCAAGGACGCGCCCTACGTGCCGGGGTGGGACTGCCACGGGCTGCCGATCGAGTGGAAAGTCGAAGAGCAGTACCGCAAGGCCAAGCGCGACAAGGACAGCGTCCCGCTGCTCGAATTCCGCGCCGAGTGCCGCGCCTATGCCCAGCACTGGGTCGACGTGCAGCGCGAGCAGCTGAAGCGCCTCGGCGTGATGGCCGACTGGGACCACCCCTACCTGACCATGCAACCCGAGAGCGAGGCGACCATCGTCGCCGAACTGCTCAAGTTCGCCACCAGCGGCCAGCTCTACCGCGGGGCCAAGCCGGTGATGTGGTCCCCGGTCGAAAAGACCGCGCTCGCCGAGGCCGAGGTTGAATACGAGGACATCGTCTCGACCCAGATCGACGTGGCGTTCGAGATCGTCGATTCACCGATCGAAGAGCTGAAAGGCGCTTACGCGGTGATCTGGACGACGACGCCATGGACGATCCCGGTGAACCAGGCGATCGCTTACGGGCCGCTGGTTGAGTACGGGCTCTATGATCTCGGAGGCCGGCCCTGCATCGCCGAAGTGGAATTGGTCGGTGAGTTGGCCGGACGGATGGGCATTTCTCGCCACATCGATGACCAGCATTCTGAGTTGAAAAGCAGCTTCCGACAGATCGCTACCTTCAAAGGCTCAGACCTCGCCGGCACCGTCGCCCGCCACCCGATGCACCATCTCGGCGGGTTCTTCGCCGAGCCGCGGCCGTTCCTGCCGGGCGAGTTCGTCACCACCGACACCGGCACCGGGCTCGTCCACATGGCGCCCGACCACGGCGAGGACGACTTCGAGCTGTGCAAGGCCTATGGCCTGACCCCGAAGTTCGCGGTCGAGGGGGACGGCAAGTTCCGCGAGGACTGGGGCTGGCTCGGCGGGCAGGGCAGCGTCATCAACCCCAAGTTCAACGCGCCCGACGGGCCGATCTGTTCGGACCTGCGCGAAGCCGGCGCGCTGCTGGCGGCGAGCGCGGATTACCGGCACTCCTACCCGCACTCGTGGCGCTCGAAGGCCAAGGTGATCTTCCGCTGCACCCCGCAGTGGTTCGTGCCGATGGACAAGCCCCACGCGGTCGAGCCAGTCGAGGGCCGCGCGCGCCAGCGCTGGGACAACGAAGGCGGCGCGCTGGAGCCGGGCGAGACCTTGCGCGAAGTGGCGCTGGCCGAGATCCAGCGGGTCAAGTTCATCCCCGAAAAGGGCCGCAACCGCATCGGCTCGATGGTCGAAGGGCGGCCCGACTGGGTGCTCAGCCGCCAGCGCGCGTGGGGCGTGCCGATCACGCTGTTCGTCAACCGCCAGACCGGCGACTACCTGGTCGACGAGGCGGTCAACGCGCGCATCGTGGCGGCGGTGAAGGCGCAGGGCATCGACGCCTGGACCCCCGAGACCGCGCACAGCTTCCTGGGCGACGACTACAACGCCGAAGATTGGGAAGCGGTCAGCGACATCCTCGACGTGTGGTTCGATAGCGGGACCAGCCACGCCTACGTGCTCGACAGCGGGCGCTGGCCCGACCTCTCGTGGCCGGCGGATATCTATGTCGAAGGCTCCGACCAGCACCGCGGCTGGTTCCAATCCTCGCTGCTCGAAAGCTGCGCCACCCGCGGCCGCGCGCCTTACGACCAGATCCTCACCCACGGCTTCACGATGGACGCCAAGGGGCTCAAGATGTCGAAGAGCCTCGGCAACACGGTCGACCCCATCAAGGTGATGGAGACCTACGGCGCGGACATCATCCGCCTGTGGGCACTGTCGGTCGATTTCACCGAGGACCACCGCATCGGCGACGAGATCCTCAAAGGTGTCGCGGACCAGTATCGCAAGCTGCG
Source organism: Tsuneonella rigui (assembly GCF_003958625.1). GTDB lineage: Bacteria > Pseudomonadota > Alphaproteobacteria > Sphingomonadales > Sphingomonadaceae > Tsuneonella > Tsuneonella rigui. The sequence goes on from NZ_RSEL01000018.1 coordinate 12,208, forward strand.
GAACACGTTCCGCTACTTGCTCGGCGCGCTCGACGGGTTCGATGGGGCGGAGCGGGTCAGGCCGGACGAGATGCCCGAGCTCGAACGCTACGTGCTGGCGCTGCTCGGAGAGGTCGAGGCGACGCTGCGCACCGCGATCGAGAGGTACGACTTCAACACCTACGTCCGCACGCTGATCGACTTCTGCAACGAGGACCTGTCGGCGTTCTACTTCGATATCCGCAAAGATTCGCTCTACTGCGACGGCGCCAACGACCCCAGGCGGCGCGCGTACCGGACAGTACTCGACACGCTGTTCCACGCGCTGATCCGCTGGGCCGCCCCGGTGCTGGTGTTTACTGCGGAGGAAGTGTGGGGGACGCGCTACCCGGACGGCGGCAGTGTGCATTTGCTCGAATGGCCGGAACTGCCCACAACCTCCGCCACCCCCTCCCATCGTCGGCCCGGACTTGATCCGGGCCAGAGCTTCTTTTCTGGCGCAGCGCACGAAGGCAGCACCACCCCGGATCAAGTCCGGGGTGACGAGAGGTGGGTGGAATTGAGAGCATTGCGCGATCGCGTGCTCGAGGCGATCGAGCCGCTGCGGCGCGACAAGATCGTCCGCTCGGGGCTGGAGGCTGAGGTCACCGTGCCTGCCTCGGCCGTGCCGGAAGGTTTCACCGACGCCGACCTCGCCGAGCTGTTCATCACCGCGCAAGTGCGGCGGGGCGATGGCGAGGCGGTGACCGTCACCCGCACATCGGACGAAAAATGCGGCCGCTGCTGGCGGCTGTTGCCCGAGGTCACCGAGGACGGCGCGCTGTGTCATCGCTGCGGCGAAGTCGTGGGCGAGGAGGAGCTGGCGTGAACCCGGTGCTCAAGAATCGGCTGATCGGCCTCGCCATCGCGGTGCTGGTGTTCGCCGCCGATCAGGCGTTCAAGGGCTACATCCTGCATGGATTGAAGCTGCAGCTCGGCCAGTCGCACTACCTGCTGCCGATCTTCAACTACACGCTGACGCACAACTATGGTGTATCGCTTGGCATGTTCACCGCTGCCTCCGAAGCGCAGCGCTGGGCGCTGGTCGGCTTCACCAGCCTGATCGCGGTGGTCGTCACCGTATGGATGCTGCGCGAGAAAAAGCTTGCCGATATCGCCGCGCTGGCGCTGATCCTCGGCGGCGCGCTCGGCAACATCAAGGACCGCTACGACCTTGGCTACGTGGTCGATTTCCTCGACCTGCACTTCGGCGAGTGGCGCCCGTTCCTGGTCTTCAATGTTGCCGATGCGGCCATCACCATCGGCGTGCTGATCATCCTTGCCCGATCGCTGCTTATCCGCGAAAAGGCCCCCGAGAAACCGGCCGAGACGGCCGTGGAGAGCTGAATACCATGCGCAAGACCGCTACTTTCGCCTTCGTCACCCTCGCCGCCACCGCGCTGGCGGGCTGCGGCGCCGGGGGCATCCTCAACCGCGAGCGCCCCGACGAGTTCGCCGTGCAGCGCCAGGCGCCGCTGGTGGTCCCGCCCGATTTCAGCCTCACCCCGCCCGCTCCCGGCGCCCCGCGTCCGACCGAAGGCACCGCGGCCGACCAGGCATTGGACGCGCTGTTCGGCGGCCCCGCCCCGCGCAGCCAGGTCGAAACCAGCGCCCTCGACCGCGCCGGCACCGCCGACCCGGGCATCCGCACCGCGGTGGGCGATCCGCAGACCAACACCGTCGCCAAGGGCGCGGTGACCCGCGACATCATCGCCGCGCCGGAAGGTGATGGCGCAGGCGCGAGCGCGGTTATTCCAAGCTGATTCTTGGTTGCGACCCCGCCTCCGCGGGGTCGTCCTCGGCGCGCTTCCTCCGCTCCGCTCCGGAGCGCCTGCGGGCGCGCGTTCGCGCTTGCGGTCGGCTGGTCGCCGACCGTGCTCTTGCGAGACCGACCTAGTTTGGCGTCGCGAGAGCACGGTTCGCGACTAGCGAACCGCAAGGCCGACCGGCCGCCCGCAGGTGCCCTGTAGCGAAGCGGAAGGAACAGCACCGAGGACGAAGGCGCGGAGGCGCCTTCGAAAAACTAAAGGCAAACCGCCAACAGCTTGTCGATCTTGCGCCCATCCATGTCGACCACTTCGATCCGCCAGCCCTGGTCGGTGAAGTGCTCACCCTCCTCTGGCAACTTCTTGAGGCTCCACAGGACGTAGCCAGCCGCAGTCGCGAACTCGCGGTCTTCGGGGAGGTCGATGCACAGGCGATCGGCCAGCTGGTCGACCGGCAACGCGCCCGAGATCAGCAGCGATCCATCGTCGCGCTCGATGATCGTCGGCGCCTCGCCCAAATCCTGGTCGCTCGCGAAGTTGCCGACGATCGCGGTCAGCAGGTCGACCGGGGTGACGATCCCCTCGAGGTGCCCGTATTCATCGTGCACCATCGCCATCGCCACTTCCGCCTGCTGCAGCGTGCGCAGCGCGTCCATCGCGTCGAGCTGGTCGGGGATCACCTCGGGCTTCTTGATCAGCGCGGCGAGATCGACCGGCTGGCCGGCGACCATCGTGCGCAGGACTTCGCGCACCTTGACCACTCCCACCACCTTGTCGGGCGAGCCGTCGGCCACCGGCAGCAGCGAGTGCGGGCTCGCGTCGATGCGGGCGCGCAGGTCGACCTCGGGGCCCTGCAGGTCGAGCCAGTCGAGCTCGTTGCGCGGGGTCATCAGCTCGCGCACCGGGCGCTCAGCGAGCTTGACCACGCCGGCAAGAATCTGGCTTTGCCCGGCTTCGATCACCCCTGAGTGGGTCGCCTCGGTGAAGATCATGTGCAGCTCTTCGCTGGTCACGCTGCCCTGCCCCGCGGGCCGCACGCCGAGCAGGCGGATGATCAGCGCCGACGAGGTGTCGAGCAGCCACACTATCGGCGCGGCCACCCTCGCCAGCATCGCCATCGGGCGTGAGGCCCAAAGCGCGATCGGCATCGCCGCGCGCAAGGCGACCTGCTTGGGCACCAGCTCGCCGATGACCAGGCTGAAGTAGGTGGTGAGGACGATCACCAGCGCGAACCCGGCTTCCTCGGCGTACTCGGCCGGCACGCCCAGCGCCGCGAGCCGCTCGGCCGCCGGTCCGCCCAGGCTCGAACCCGAATAGGCGCCCGAAACGATCGCGACGATGGTGATCCCGGCCTGCACGGTCGACAGGAACTTGCCCGGATCGCCTTGCAGCGCGAGCGCCGCCTGCGCCGCCTTGCTGCCCTTGTCGGCGGCGGCTTTGAGGCGCGCGGGCTTGGCGGAGACGATCGCCAGCTCGCTCATCGCGAACAGGCCGTTGAGCACGATCAGCCCGGCGATGATCAGGACGTCGGTCCAGGGAAACGGTGTCACGATTGAGGCGCTAGCACAAAAGCGCCGCGCTGCCAGCGGGAACCCGAGCGATGCGGCCGCCGTTTACAGGCACAAGGTGCGGGTAGGGCGCGCCGGCCTTTGGCGTGCCGCACGAGCGGGACGCCGCACGTAACGAGAACAAAGGGGACTACCCAATGAAGACTTCGCGCAAACTCACCGCGGCGCTGGCCGCGGTTTCGCTCGTCGGCGTTTCGGCCTGCGTCACCGATCCCAACACCGGCGAACGCAAGATTTCGCGCACCGCGATCGGCGGCGTGCTGGGCGCGGGCGGCGGTGCGCTGCTCGGCGGCCTGATCGGCGGACGCACTGCGCGCATCGCGGGCGCGGTCGCGGGCGGCGCGCTCGGCGGCTATGTCGGCTACCGGATGGACCAGCAGATCAAGGAACTGAAGGACCAGACCGCGGGCTCGGGCATCGACGTCAGCGAAACCGACGGCGGCCAGGCGATCCTCGTCAACCTGCCCGACGGCGTGACTTTCGCCACCGGCAGCTATTCGATCAACCCGGCCTTCCAGAGCTCGCTCGACCGGGTCGCCGCCAGCCTGCAGCAGTACCCGAACAGCTTGGTCGACGTGTATGGCTATACCGACACCGTGGGCAGTGCGAGTTCCAACCAGCGCCTGTCCGAACAGCGCGCGCAGGCGGTCGCGAACTACCTCATCAGCCGCGGCGTCAGCTCGGCGCGTCTGCGCTGGATGGGCTTCGGCGAGACCAGCCTCAAGGTGCAGACCGGCGACAACGTCAACGAGCCGATGAACCGCCGGGTCGAAATCAAGATCATCCCGGTGACTCAGGCGGAGGCCAACGCCGCCAGCTAGTCTGCGAGACCGTGTGGTCGCAGCACGGTAGGGCCGGCTCCCGTCAAGGGGGTCGGCCCTTTCCGTTCACACTAGAGCCCGAACCACTGCGCGATGTGGTACGAAGCGCACAAGTTAACGTCGAGGTTGTAGCCGGTCGCGCTGCCGCACTGCGCCGCGCCGGTGCCCGGATCGACCGGCTGGCCGTGGCCCATGCCGGTGATCGAGAACGTCTCCACCCGGGCGTTGCCTGATGCATCCTTGTAGACCTTGTGCGGAAAGCCGCCGACGGTGTCGCTGACGTCCGCCGTCTGATCGATCCCGTTGGCGTTGGTCCACTGCTCCATCGTCTCGTTGAGATTGCCGTAGTTGACCGTCAGGTCGCTCGTGCCGTGCCAGATGGATACGCGCGGATAGGCTCCGCTCCAAGAGAACGCGCCGCGGACGAGATCGCCCCACTGCGCGGGCGTCTTGGTGACCGTGCCGCCGTTGCACATCAGCGAGGATCCGACAGTCGTGGCGCACTTGTAGGGCACGCCCGCCAGGGGCGCGCCGGCGGCAAACACGTCGGGATAGGTCGCCAGCATCACGTTGGTCATCGCCGCGCCGGAGCTGAGGCCGGTGACGAAAATGCGGCTGGTGTCGCTGCCGTGGTGGCTGACCATCCAGTCGACCTGCTGTTTGATCGACAGCGGCTCGCCCGCGCCGCGCTGGAAGTCGCTCTTGACGAAGAAGTTCCAGCACTTGGAGCTGTTGTTGGCGGCCTGTTGTTGCGGAAACACCAGCGCGACGCCGTACTGATCGGCCCATTTGGTCCAGCCGGTCTCGTCGTCCATGTCGGCGGCAGACTGGGTGCAACCGTGGATTACCACCACCAGTGGGCGGCCCGCGGCGAGGTTGGCGGGGACGTATTCGAACATCTGAATGTTGCCGGGATTGCTCCCGAAGCTGGCCACCTGGGTCAGCGTGGCGGCGGCGGCATCGGTGGCGGTCGTCCCGACCATCGCGGCCGCCATCAGGGCAAACGTCTTTAGTCCTCTCCAGCGCATGACATTCTCCTCACCCATCGTTCTGGTTCTTCACTATCACGATAGCGAAGCGACGAGTGTGACACGAATGTGCGCGAACGCAAGGTGCGAAAAATGTGTCGAGCAGCGATGGAGAGGAACCGGCTTTCCCGCGCAGCCGTAGCGTAACTTCGACCGGCTAACCGGCGATGGCTTTCGCCCTGTCCGCCAACCGCGTCACCGCCGCATCGTGGATCGCCGGGGCGCTGATCAGCAAGCCGAAGGCGCGGGGATCGCGCTTGTTGTAATTGAGTGGGTGGCCGAAGGCGTCGGTTACCGCCGCCCCCGCTTCGCGGGCGATAAGCGCGGCGGCGCCGATGTCCCATTCCCAGCCCCACCGCAGCGTGGCGAGGAGATCGGCCTCGCCGCTCGCGACCATCGCCGCGCGCAGCGCGATCGAGTTGGGCTTGTCGACCATCACCAGGTCGCGGTCTTCCTTGGGCAGCGAATCGGCGGGGACGCGCGAGCCGGCGAACTCGGTGCGCTGCGATGCCTGCAGCTCCTCGCCGTTACGCCACGCTCCCTGGCCGGAGACCCCGCTCCAGTACTCGTCGCGCGCAGGAGCGGCGAGGAAGCCCATGAGGGGCCGCCGCTCGCTGATGAGGGCGACCGACACCGCCCAACCCGTGCGCCCGCGGATGAAGTCGCGGGTGCCGTCGACCGGGTCGACCAGCCAGATCAGGCCCTTGTCGAGGCGCGAGGGATCGTCGGCGGTTTCCTCGCTCAGCCAGCCCGCGGCGGGCAGCAGCGCTCCGAGCTCGCGCTTGAGGAAGGCGTCGACCTCGATATCCGCCGCGCACACCGGGTTGCCGGGCGCTTTCTCCCACGCCTCCAGCGCGTGGCCGCCGCCGGGCCACATGCCGAACGCGATCTCGCCGGCTTGCCGGACGATCGCTTCGAGGCGTTTTGCATCAATCACAGCTTGGGCATTGGCGAGGCACAGTGTGCTTTTCAAGCGCGCCGAACCGTGCTTAGGCCCCGCGCAAACTCCCCCAGCACAAGAAAGCCCGACGGCTCCCATGAACATCCACGAATACCAGGCCAAGGAACTGCTCGCGAAGCACGGCATCGCGGTGCCCGCCGGATACCCCGCGCTGAGCGTCGAAGAAGCGGTCGCCGCCGCCAGGAAGCTGCCCGGGCCGCTCTACGTGGTGAAGGCGCAGATTCACGCCGGCGGGCGCGGCAAGGGCAAGTTCAAGGAGCTCCCCGCCGAGGCCAAGGGCGGCGTGCGGCTGGCGAAGTCGATCGAAGAGGTCGAGGCCAACGCGCGCGAGATGCTCGGCAACACGCTGGTGACGGTGCAGACCGGCGATGCGGGCAAGGAAGTGCAGCGCCTCTACATCACCGACGGCGTCGATATCGCGAGCGAGTTCTACCTCTCGCTGTTGGTCGATCGCGACAGCGGCCGCGTGGCGTTCGTAGTCTCCACCGAGGGCGGGATGGACATCGAGGGCGTCGCGCACGACACGCCCGAGAAGATCACCACCTTCAGCGTCGATCCCGCGGAGGGCTTCCAGCCACACCACGGCCGCGCGGTGGCGTTCGCGCTCAAGCTGACCGGCGACCTCAACAAGCAAGCGCAGGCGCTGTCGAAGCAGCTCTACGATGCATTCCTCGCCACCGATTGCTCGATGCTCGAGATCAACCCGCTGGTGGTGACCGAAGACCAAAAGCTGATGGTGCTCGACGCCAAGATGAGCTTCGATTCGAACGCGCTCTACCGCCACAAGGACATCGAGGCGCTGCGCGACGAGACCGAGGAAGACCCGGCTGAGGTCGAGGCGTCGAAGTACGATCTCGCCTACATTAAACTGGACGGCAACATCGGCTGCATGGTCAACGGCGCCGGCCTCGCCATGGCGACCATGGACATCATCAAGCTGAACGGCGCGTTCCCGGCCAACTTCCTCGACGTCGGCGGCGGCGCCTCGAAGGAGAAGGTGACCGCGGCGTTCAAGATCATCCTCAAGGACCCGGCGGTCGAGGGCATCCTCGTCAACATCTTCGGCGGGATCATGAAGTGCGACATCATTGCCGACGGCATCGTCGCGGCGGCGAAGGACGTGAACCTGCAGGTGCCGCTGGTGGTCCGCCTCGAAGGCACCAACGTCGAGCAGGGGAAGGCCATCCTCAACAACTCGGGCCTGGCGATCGTCAGTGCCGACGACCTGGGCGATGCCGCGCGGAAGATCGTCGCCGAGGTGAAGCAGGCTGCGTGAGCGAGTTGACGCTTACGTAAAGGTTATCTAGAGGCGCACGCACGAACGAAGGAGCGCGATTGCCATGAAAATCCTCGTCCCCGTCAAGCGGGTGATCGATTACAACGTGAAGCCGCGGGTCAAGGCCGACGGCACCGGGGTCGATCTCGCCAACGTCAAGATGAGCATGAACCCGTTCGACGAGATCGCGGTCGAGGAAGCCCTGCGCCTGCGCGAGAAGGGCGCGGCGACCGAGGTGATCGCGGTGTCGGTCGGCCCGGCCAAGGCGACCGAGACGCTGCGCACCGCGCTCGCGATGGGCGCCGACCGCGCGATCCTGGTCCAGACCGATGACGAGGTCGAGCCGCTGGCGGTCGCCAAGATCCTCAAGGCTATCGCCGACGCCGAAGCGCCCGGCCTGGTCATCCTCGGCAAGCAGGCGATCGATGACGATTCGAACCAGACCGGCCAGATGCTCGCCGCGCTAATGGGCCGACCGCAGGGCACTTTCGCCAACGAAGTCACCGTCGAGGGCGACAGCGTCACCGTGAAGCGCGAGATCGACGGCGGGCTCGAGACGGTGAAGCTATCGCTCCCCGCGATCGTCACCACCGACCTGCGCCTCAACGAGCCGCGCTACGCCTCGCTGCCCAACATCATGAAGGCCAAGTCCAAGCCGCTCGATACCAAGAGCCCGGCCGACTACGGCGTCGACACCGCCCCGCGTTTGAAGACCGTCAAGGTCAACGAGCCGCCGGTGCGCCAGGCCGGCATCAAGGTCGCCGATGTCGACGAGCTAGTCGGCAAGCTCAAAGCCCTCGGCATCGCCTGAGCCCTGATCGGAAAGGATTAGATAGATGAAGACTCTCGTTCTGGTCGAGCACGACAACAGCAGCGTCAAGGACGCCACCCTCAGCACGGTGACCGCCGCTTCCAAGCTCGGCGAAGTGCACCTGCTGGTCGCCGGCAAGGGCTGCGCGGGCGTGGCCGATGCCGCGGCCAAGATCGCGGGCGTGGGCAAGGTCCACCTCGCCGACGACGCCGCCTACGAGCACCAGCTGGCCGAGAACCTCGCGCCGCTAATCGTCGACCTGATGGGCCACCACGACGCGTTCCTCGCGCCCGCCACCACCACCGGCAAGAACGTCGCCCCGCGGGTCGCCGCGCTGCTCGACGTGATGCAGGTGTCGGAGATCATCGGCATCGAGGGCGACAAGACCTTCGTCCGCCCGATCTATGCCGGCAACGCCATCGCCACGGTCGAATCGTCCGATCCCAAGCTCGTCATCACAGTGCGCGGCACCGCGTTCGACAAGGCGGCGAGCGAGGGCGGCGCGGGCACCGTCGAGGCCGTCAGCGGCGCGGGCGATGCCGGGCTGTCGACCTTCCAGGGCAGCGAGCTCGCCAAGAGCGAGCGCCCCGAGCTGACCAGCGCCAAGGTCATCGTCTCGGGCGGCCGCGCGCTCAAGGACAGCGAGACGTTCAAGGAGCTGATCTTCCCGCTGGCCGACAAGCTCAACGCCGGCGTCGGTGCCAGCCGCGCGGCGGTCGACGCGGGCTACGTGCCCAACGACTTCCAGGTCGGCCAGACCGGCAAGATCGTCGCGCCGGAAGTCTACATCGCAGTCGGCATCTCGGGCGCGATCCAGCACTTGGCCGGCATGAAGGACTCCAAGACCATCATCGCCATCAACAAGGACGAGGACGCCCCGATCTTCCAGGTTGCGGACATCGGCCTGGTCGGCGACTTGTTCAAGATCGTGCCGGAGCTGACCGGGAAGCTCTGATTGCAATCGCTAATCCGCTCACTAAAGTGGGAGCGGGGGCGGTATGATCGGTCGCTTAAGTCTTTTATTGCTGATGTCGTTAGGTGCGGCCGACGTCGCCTTTGCGAAAGACCGGCCAAGCACGGTTGTCTTACAGCCGAGTTCCAATTGGTACCTCGACTATGCCGATGGATATTGTCGCTTGGCGCGGCAGTTCGGCGTTGGCGACCATAAGACCGTCTTCTACCTCGAACAGTATGAGCCGGACAATCGGTTCACAGTGCTAGTAGCCGGCCCGGATTTCGTTGCGGAGAAAGTTCACCGCGGAAAATTGCGCTTTGGCGTCGACGGCGCGGAAGCGCTTGGCGAGCGGCTGAAGGCCAAACTAATGGACGGTTACGGTGAAGGCGTGTCCATCGGGGGAATGGGACTGCTCCCCAACGCGAACCCACTTCCAGGAAAGCGCATTCCTGCTGGTTCGACTGACTATCAAGCCCCGCCAAGTCCGACCTCGCTCGCGCCCGCCGACGTTGCGCATATTTCCTATTTCGAGTTGCTTGAAGGGGATCGCCCCGTCGCCAGGCTGGAACTCGGCCGGATGAGTGAGCCGGTCAAAGCAATGAACGCCTGTACGGAGGAACTGCTCACACATTGGGGGATCGACGTCGTGGCGAACCGCACGCGGAAGCGCGCTCCAGAGCCCACGACGAGCCCGGCCACCTGGATCTCTTACTCTGATTACCCGAAGGAGCTCTTACGCGAAGGAAGAGAGGGTACAGTCTACTTTCGGTTCGATGTGGACGAGACCGGCAAGGCCACTGGTTGCCATGTCCAACAATCAACACGGCCAGATGGTTTCGACGAAGCAGTGTGCAAGAGCCTAATGCGGCGGGCTCGATTCGAACCGGCACTCGGCGCCGATGGGAAACCGATTGCCTCATACTGGCGGAGCTCGGTGAGCTTCCAGATTCCGAGCTAGGCGCTCGCGCGGCTGAAAAGCTGAATTTCTGCACCGTCCGGTAACTGTGCTTCGCGCGTGGGCTTGAAGCCGAGGCGCTCCGCGAGCGCGATCGAGGGTCCATTCGCTGGCTCGATCATGCACACCACTTCGCGCGGACCGTGCTCGTGGTCGAACCAGCTTAGCGCGGCCGTCATCGCTTCGCGGGCGATGCCTTTGCCGAAGTGGCTTTCCGCCAAAATCCATCCGGCTTCCGGCTTGTCGTCGAAGTCTTCGCCCAATCCGCGCCACGAGTGGAATACGCCGCAGTTGCCGATGATGGCCTCGCCGCCGCGCTCGCGGACCATGAAGGTGCCGTAGCCGTAGAGCGACCACGAGCCGGCGTTGCGTAGCAGGCGGGCGTGCATGTCGACCGAATCCGGGACCATGTTGCCGAGGAAGCGGCGGACGGCGTCGGGCGCCATCATTGCCTCGAGCAACGGCCGGTCGCTCGCGCGCGGGCGCCACAGCTCGAGCCGCTCGGTGGTCAGGAACGGGCCTTCCTTCACAGCAGGACGTCGGCCGTATGGATCGCGACCCCGACCAGACCGCCCACCAGCGTGCCGTTCATGCGGATGAACTGGAGGTCGCGGCCGACCGCACTCTCAATCCGGTCGGTCACGGTGCGCGCGTCCCACCGGCGGACGGTTTCCGACACGAGGCGCACGATCTGTCCACCGTAGCGGGTCGCGATGCCGACTGCCGTGCGACGGGCGAAGCGATTGAGCTGCAGCTGCATGCGCGGATCGTCGCGCAGGACTTTGCCCAGCTCCGCCAGGCTTTCGCCGAGTTGGCCGCCCAAGGCGCTACCCGGCTCGCGCGCGGTCTTGATCAGCGAGGCGCGGATACGCTCCCATACGCCGATCCACCACGTCGCGACCGCCGGGTTGTCGAGCAGCTCGTTCTTCATCCGCTCGATCTTCTCGCGCGTCTCGGGATCGTGCAGCAGGTCGCTCGCGAGTTTGCTGAGGCCTTCGTCGAGCTTGCCGCGTAGAGGGTGGTCGGGATCGACCAGCACCTCGGCGAGCAACTTGTAGAGCCCGTCGAGCACTGAGTTGGCGAGCTTTTCGTCAAGGCCGGTCCAGCGCACGAGGCCGTTGGCCTTCTCGTGGATCATGTCGCGGATCATGCCTTCGTTGGCCTCGATCGTGAGGCCCGCCCAGCGCACCGCCGAATCGATCAGCGGCAGGTGCCGCCGGTCGGCAATCGCGGCGGTCAGCATCTGGCCGAGCAGCGGCGCGACCTCGACCTTGGCGGCGAGCGTTTTCAGCCCGCCGCGTACTTGCGTGCCCAACCGCTCGGGATCGAGCGATTCGAGAAACTCGGCCAGCAATTCGCTAGCCCCCGCGCGAAGGCGGGCGCCGGTCTCGCCCTGCGTCGGTGCAGCGAGATACTCGCCGACCGCCTTGGCGAGGTTCATGTCGCGCATCCGACGGGCGACGACCGAAGGGGTCAGGAAGTTGTCCTGCAGGAACGCCGCCATCGTATCGGCGATGCGATCCTTGTTCTCCGGAATGATCGCGGTGTGCGGGATCGGCAACCCCAGCGGGCGGCGGAACAGCGCGGTGACCGCGAACCAGTCGGCCAGCCCGCCGACCATCGCAGCCTCGGCAAACGCGCGGACGAAGCCCCACGCGGGATGCAAGTCGAGCCAGTGGCTGCTGGCAACGAACAGCGCCGCCATCGCCACCAGCATGCCGGTGGCGGTCCGGCGCATGGTCCGCGCGCGATCTGGAACGGTCGGGATGCCCCCCATCCCCCGCCAACGCTGGCGGGCCGGCAGGGTTTCGCCACTCACTCCGCGGGCAGGCCTTCCGCGCCGTGGCGAGGCGGCGTGACCACGTTTTCGTCACCCGGCTTGTAGGTGAGGAAGCGGGTGCGCAGCCACGGCCCGATGCGCTTCTCGAACCCGTCGGCCAGGCTGAAGCCTGCCGGGATCAGCACCAGCGTGAGGATGGTCGACAGGATCAGTCCACCGATCACCACGATGCCCATCGGCGCGCGCCAGGCGCCGTCGCCCGATAGCGACAGCGCGGTCGGCACCATGCCGGCGGTCATCGCGACGGTCGTCATGACGATCGGCTGCGCGCGCTTGTGGCCCGCGTCGATGATCGCTGTCTTCTTGGGCACGCCGTGCGCCATCTCCTCGATCGCGAAGTCGATCAGCAGGATCGAGTTCTTGGCGACGATCCCCAGCAGCATCAGCAGGCCGATGTAGACCGGCATCGAGATCGGCTCTCCGCTGATCGCCAAAGCGAGCACGCCGCCCAAGGGCGCGAGCAGGAGCGAGGTCATGTTCACCAGCGGCGAGACGAACCGCTTGTAGAGCAGCACCAGCACCGCGAAGACGAGGAAGATCCCGCTGACCACGGCGATGCCGAAGTTGGTGATCATCTCGGCCTGCCACTTGTCCTCGCCGACGGGGGCGTTCGACACGCCCTGCGGCAGGTTCTCCATGATCGGCAGCTTCTGGATCGACTGCATGACCGGGCCCTTGACCACGCCCTGGCCAAGGTCCGCGCCGACGAACACGCGGCGCGACTGGTTATAGCGCTGGATCTGCGTCGGGCCGGCGCCGAAGCGGATCTCCGCCACGCGGCTCAATGGTACCGAGCCGCCGGCGGTGGTCGGGACGGGCAGGTTCTCGATCGTCGACAGGTCCTGGCGCGACGAGCGCGGCAGCTTCACCCGGATCGGCACCTGCCGGTCCGAAAGCGAGAACTTGGCCGCGTTCTGGTCGATCTCGCCGAGGGTCGCGATGCGGATCGTCTGGCTGAGCGCCGCGGTGGTGACGCCGAGCTGCGCAGCGAGGTCGAGCCGCGGCACGATCACGAGCTCAGGCCGCTGCAGGTCCGCCGCGATGCGCGGGGCGACGACGCCGGGGATCGTGCGCATCTGCTCGATCAGCGTCTGCGCGGTCTTTTCCAGGAGCTCGGAGTTGGAGCCCGACAGCATCACCGAAATGTCGCGGCCGGAACCGCCCCCGCCACCGCCGCCGTTCTGCGACTGGAAGCTGACCCGCGCATCGGCGATTGCCTGGAGCTCGGGGCCGAGGCGGCGCTCGAAATCGACGCTCTTGGTTTCGCGCTCTTCGGGGTCCTTGAGCGCGGCGTACAGAGTGGCATTGCCTTCGCGGACGCTCTCCATCACCCGCTCGACCTCGGGCTGGCGCTCCATGATCTTGGTCACCCGGTCGGCGACCGCGGTGGTCTGCTCGAGCGTGGTGCCCGGGACCATCTCGATCGAGACGATGCTGGTGTCCTGGTTCTCGTTCGGCTGGAACTGCTGCGGCAGCGTCGCCAGCATGCCGAAGGTCACCACCAGCGCGTACACCCCGAGCAGGAAGGCGTAGAACCGGTGATCGCGCATGCGCGCACCGAAACGGTCGGCAAAGGTACGGTACCATTCGCCGAAGGAGCCGAACTTGCCGAGAAACCAGCGTAAGGCTCGGCCCACGAGGTAGGCGAGGCCGAATGCCACGAACGGCGCGACCAGCACCGCCAGGATCGTCGGGATCACCTTGCTGAGGAGCTGGATTGTCGTCTGCGCCCCGACGAAACCGATCACGAGGATGAGCAGGACGGGGAGGATGGCGAGCAGCCGGTACCACCAAGTGCCGGGCACCCGCACGATCTGCGCGCGCAGTTCCTGGCTGCGCGTGCCGTCGAGCGTCCAGCGCAGGACGTTCATGTAGACGTCCATCGCCCGGCCTTCGCCGTGCTCCGCCTGACCGTGGGCCTTGAGGAAGTACGCCGAGATCATCGGCGTGATCAGGCGCGCGACCGCAAGGCTCATCAGCACCGCCACCACCACGGTGAGGCCAAATGCCTTGAAGAACTGGCCCGAGACGCCCGGCATCAGCCCGACCGGCAGGAACACCGCGACAATCGAGAAGGTGGTAGCGACCACCGCGAGGCCGATCTCGTCAGCCGCGTCGATCGACGCCTGGTAGGCCGATTTGCCCATGCGCATGTGTCGGACGATGTTCTCAATCTCGACGATGGCGTCGTCGACCAGCACCCCCGCGACCAGGCTCAGCGCGAGCAGCGAGAGGAAGTTGAGCGTGAACCCGAGCAGGTCCATGAACCAGAAGGTCGGGATCGCCGACAGCGGGATCGCGATCGCGCTGATGATCGTCGCGCGCCAGTCGCGCAGGAACAGGAACACCACCACGATCGCCAGCACCGCGCCTTCGACCAGCGCTTCCATCGAGCTCGAATACTGGCCCTTGGTGTAGGTCACCTGGGTGAACAGGCGGGTGAAGTGGACCTGCGGGTTGTCCTTCTGGATCTGCTCCAGCTTCTTCATCGCCTCGTCGTAGACGGTGACGTCGGAGGCGCCGCGCGCACGCTCGAAGCCGAAGGTTACCACCTCGCGCCCGTGCAGCTTGGCGGTGCGGGTCTTTTCCGAATAGCCGTCGGTGACGGTGGCGACATCGGACAGCTTGGCCGTGCGGCCACCGCCGAGGTTGATACGCGTATTGCCGAGGTCGTACGCGCTCTTGGCATTACCCAGCACGCGGACCGACTGGCGCGAGCCGCCGATCTCGGCCGCGCCGCCCGCTGCGTCGACGTTGGTCGTCCGCAGCGCCTGGTTGATCGCGCTTGCGGTGACGCCGAGCGACTGCATGCGCGCCGGATCGAGCACCACGCTGATCTCGCGGTCCACGCCGCCCGCACGGCTGACGGTGGCCATGCCGTCGATCGACAGCAGTTCCTTCGACACGGTGTCGTCGATGAACCAGCTCAGCTGCTCGATCGTCATGTCGTCGGCGCTGACCGCGAAGTAGGCGATCGAGCCGCCACCGCCGGCTTCCACCTTGAACACGCGCGGCTCGAGGATGCCGTCGGGCAGGTCGCCGCGGATCTGGTCGACCGCGTTCTTCACCTCGTTGACCGCGTCGTCGATGTCGGTGCCGATGGAGAACTGCACCATCGACTGCGAATTGCCCTCAGCCGCGGTCGAGGAGATTTCCTCCACTCCGCTGATCGAACGGGCCGCCGCTTCCACCTTCTGCGTGATCTGTGTCTCGATCTCGGTCGGCGCCGCGCCCGGCTGCGAGATCGAGACGATCACTGCCGGGAATTCGACGTCCGGCATCTGGTTCACGTCCATCCGGATGAACGAGACGATGCCGGCGATGCACAGGCCGATGAAGAACACGATCGGAATGACCGGGTTGCGGATCGACCAGGCCGAGATGTTGCGCATGTTCATGGGTCGTATCCCGGCGCTTACTTCGCGCGCTGCGGCTTGACCTTGTCACCGTCGGCGAGGAACCCGCCGGCGCGCAGGACCACGCGTTCGTTGCCCGATAGGCCTTCGGTCACCGCGACGCCCTCGCCGGTGACGATACCGGTCTTGACCGCCTTGCGGTGCACCCGGTCGTCGTTGCCGACGACGTAGACGAAGCGGCCCTTGTCGTCCGACTGGATTGCCGACTCCGGCAGCAACGGGGCGACGATGATGCCGCTGTTGAGCACTGCCGAAGCGAAACCGCCCGGACGCAGGCCCGGCGCGTAGGCGAGCGCGATGCGCGCCTCGCCCTGACGGCTGGTTTCGTCGATCGTCGGGCTGATCTGCCAGATCTGGCCGGTGTAGCTCTTGTCGCTCGAAACCGGGGTGACGGTAGCCGACTGGCCGACCGAGACCTTCGCGAGGTCTTCCTCGCTGAGCTTGGCGGCAAGCTCCATCTCACCGCCCTGGGCGATGGTGAACAGCGGCGCACCGCCGGCGCCGACCGTCTGCCCGGGCTCGACCGCACGGGTGAGGATCAGGCCCGACGCGGGCGCGTAGATGTTGAGGCGGGCGGTGCGTGCCTGCAGCTCCCCGAGCGTCGCGCGGGCCACGCCGACCCGCGCACGGGCTGCATCGCGGGTGGCGGTCAGGCGGTCGACATCGGCCTTGGAGATGAACCCGCGGTCGACCAGCTTGAGCGCGCGGTCGAGGTTCGCCTGCGCGAGATTGAGATCGGCCTGCGCGACGCCGATCTGGGCGCGCGCGCCTTCGATCTGCTGCGCCTGGACCGAGCGGTCGATCGACACCAGCACCTGGCCCTGCCGAACCCACTGTCCCTCGTCTACCGGCACCGAGATCACCCGGCCGCCCTCGCCCACCGAACCCACCGGCAGCTCGCGCCGCGCGGTCAGCGTCCCAGTCGCCTGGATCGTGCCCGCAATCGTGGTGCGGCCCGGGGTGACCACGGTGACCAGCGGGACCTGGCTGGCGCCCTGGGTCGCCGCGAACGGATCGTCGTCTTCGCCGCCGCTCATGAAGAAGAACGCCGCCACCAGCGCGATCGCCGCGACGATCGCGATAATCGCGTACTTGCGGCGCTTGGACGAAACGTCCTCGCCGGGCACCGCCGACAATTCTGCATCGGCGCCTTCGAGCGGATAGCGCTCCCCGTCCTGCGCTTCGAGGGTGGTTTCGTAGTTCATCTGACTGCCTTAAGCCCCCCAACGGGCCGTGTATTACGCGCATAACGCACCAGGCGCAAGCGGAGCCACCGGCCCATAGACCGTGGCGGGTTGGAGGGCAATCGAAGGCTCGACCGGCGGGCCAGCAGGACCGACGAAAAGCCGGTCTCCGCAGGCGCTTTAGTGGCGGATGCGCCACACCTCGAGGCTGCCGTCGCCGGCGACCTGGACCGGCTCGAGCCAGCTCGGCGCGCGATGGGCGAGCATCTGGGCCATGAAGCCGACAGGCGCGGCGGTGCGGTAGCGGGCCGGTTCGGCAAGGTCGGGGCAGAGCACGATATAGCTGGTTCCGCGCTCCGCGAGCGTAACATGAGCAGCGTCGGTCGAACCGGTAAACGTCCCGATGACCGTGCGCATCGCGCTCTGGCCGCGGTGATGCCCAGTGGCGATCACCGTGTGCTGCGTTTCGTAGAGCAGCTGCGGGCCGATATCGAGCGGAGCTAGGATCTCGCCTTTGGGTAGCTTTTTCAGCATCGCCGCGTTGGCAGGAATCGCGCAGCTCGACACCCGCGGCTGCGCGCCCCCGATCGCCGCCTGTGCGGGAATTGCGAGGGTGAGGAGCGTGATCGGCATCGCCGGCAAAAGGGCCAGCGCCATGCCCGCGAGCACCAGCGCGCGCTTGCCGGGCCGGCGCAGCATGCGGGCCGAGCGCAGCCACTCACGCACCTGCCAGCCGAGCGGCACCGCAGCCAGTGCGCCTGCGATCGCACCGGCCCGCGATACGAAAAGGGCGATCAGGAGCGAGGCCGCGAGTACCAACGCATAGTCTTGCCAGAACCGCCGCAACCAATCCGAGCTGCGGCCCGCCAGGCGGATGCAGGCGAGGAGCCCGATCAGCGGCGGAATGACGATCTGCAGCGCAAGCCCGGCTTCTTGATGCCACACGGGCAGGCCCTCACCCACGCCGTCGTACCAGAACCGCGCGACCAGCGGGTCGAGCTGTGCGAACGCGCCGCCGCTGCACTGCGGGGCGAACGACAGCATGGTCGCCGCGCCCACGGCGGCGATTGCGGCGAGGCCGGCGACCAAGGCAAAGCGCGGCAGCGGCTCAAGCCGCGCTAGGCCGGTCGCGGCAAGCGCGGCGACGCCGAAGCAGGCGAGGTGCGCGGGCGAAATCGCGTCGCAATGCTCGGCCAGCGACCCGAACCCCCGAGTGGCGGCGAAGAAGCCGAGTGAGCCGACCGCCAGACCCTGCATGGTGGCGGTGAACCACACGGCGTCATGACGGTCGCGCAGCCAGCGCAGCGCGGTGACTCCGCAGATCGCGGCGGCGAGCGGCAGTCCTTCGATCGAGATCGACAGCCCCGCCGCCAAAGCGACACCGGTCACCCATCCGCCAAAACGCGGCGAGCGGGACATGAGCGCGTTCATCGCCGCAAGCACGCAGACGATCTGCCAGCCGTGGTGGTCGATCCGCATCGGGCGCAGCTGCTGCACCAGCGGCACCGACAGCGCCATCGCAAGACAGGCGAACCCGGCCGCCTCGTCACCGATCACCCGCCAGGCGATACGCCCTGCCAGCAGCAGCGCACAGCCGAAGGTCAGTAGCGGCACGAAAATGAGCGCAACCGTCTCCGCCGCATGTTGGCCGATCAATCCGCGCAGCGCGAGGATGACGCCGGCGAGCGGCAGATCGACCAGGCGCGACCAGTGCATCGGCACCCCGCCGTTGACGGCATCGATCCGGTGCTGGGTCAAGTCGAACCACGCTTGCCCCGCGATCAGGTCGCGCACCTGCACCAGGCGCAGCGTGTCGTCGGGATCAGGAAAGTGGTAGGCGAGGATCGCCTGCAGGTTCGTCACGAGCAGCAGCGCCGCGATCATCGCCCACGCGAGGGCGACGCGCAGCAGCAGGTCCGGCGTCAGCGCCGGCCTCCGCCGCTCGACGAACAATGTCATGCCGCGGCGCCCGCGCTGCGGAACACGACCCTGTTGCGCAGCATCCAGGTAACCGTGAAGCTCACCCCGATCGCAACCAGCTTGGCGAGGCGCGGATCGATCCCGCCGAGGTCGGCCAGGCCGACGATCCCGGTCGTGAGGCCGAGGCCGATCATCGCCGAGACGACGAACAGCGCCTTCTGCTTGGTCCGTTCACGGCCGCGTTCGGCGACCGTGTCGGCGAACACCGCGCGGCTCGACAGCAGCCAATGCGCGACAATCCCGAGCGCGTAACCGAACGCCGAAGCCGCCGCTGCCGGCACCGCCAGCGACAGCAGCGCAAGGAAACTGCCGACATCGACCGCCAGCGCGCCGACGCTGGCGAGCACGTAGCGCACCAGCCGCAAGTCGGCGATCTTGATAATCCTGGCAATCATCGCGTGGCCCCCGCCAACAATCTCGATAATTCGCGTGTATGGGCCGGTTCTCGGCGCATACGGTTAAGGATTGAACAACGGCTAGGCCGCTTTGCGGCCGACCCGCTGCGGCACCTCGCGCACCGATGCCAGCGCGGCGGCCTGGTCCTCGGAAACGGGCGTGGTTTCGCGCGCCGGCAGCGCCTTCTCCGCGCCCTCGTCGCCCGCCTCGTGGTATTCGGCGTCCTCGTTGACGCACCAGGTGTCGTAGAGCCGTGTCCCGGCGAGGATGTTCTCCACTGTCAGCATCGCGGTCATCATCGCGTGATCCTGGTTGTTGTAGCGGTGCATGCCGTTGCGCCCGACGAGGTGCAGCGTGGGATGCTTGTCCTCCAGCTCGTGGCGCATGGCGGCGACGTTGGCGGCATAGTCTTCGTCATAGACCGGATAGGCCTTTTCCTGCCGCACCACCGCCCCGCCGATGACGTCCCTGGGATCGAGCAGGCCGAGGATTTCCATCTCCGTGGTCGCCAGTTCGACAAGCTCATCATCGCTCGACGACCACAGGCCATCGCCTTCGAAGCAGAAGTACTCGAGACCGACACAAGCGACGCTCGGATCGGGCACCATTTCCGGCGACCAGGAGCGAAAGTTCTGCACCCGGCCGACCTTGACCTTGCTGTCGTGAATGTAGATCCAGTTGTCGGGGAACAGGTCTTCCGACTTGATCTTGAGCGCGACGGTGAGGAAGTCACGGTACTTGAGCTCGCTCGCGTTCCACGCGGTATCGGGCAGCGGATGCATCCGCACGGCGAGCTCGCGCATCGGCGCGCTGCTGATCGCGTGGGCGGCCTTGATCACCACCTTGCCGGCGGGTCCGTTGGCGGAGACGCGCCAGCCACCTTCGCCGTCGGCAGCGACCTGATCGAGCGCATGGCCCATCAGCACCTGACCCTTACCGGTGGCGACGATCTTGTCGCGCGCCGCGTCCCACATCATACCGGGGCCGAGCCGCGGATAGCGGAAGGTCTCGAGCAGGGTCTTGACGCCCTGCCCGTCGTTCGGCCGCTTGTTGAGGCCGAGGCTGCGCTTGAGGCCGTCGGTCACCGCCCCCCACAGCGACAGGCCCTTGATGCGTTGGGCGGCCCAGTCGGCGCTCATCTCGTTACAGGGCATGCCCCACACCTTCTCGGTGTAGGTCTTGAAGAAGATCGAATAGAGCTTCTTGCCGAACTGGTTGCTGGTCCAGTCCTCGAAGCTCCGAATGTCTTTGATCGGAAACAGCTGCGACCAGGCGAAGCTCGCCATGCATACGGTCGAACGCCACAACCCCAGGTTGCCGAGCGCCTCGAACGCGCGCAGCGGGTAGCTGTAGAACTTGCCCTCGTAATAGATGCGGCTCATCCGCGGGCGCTGGATGAAGTCGTCGGGCAGGATCTCGTTCCACATGTCGACGACCTGTTGCGACTTGGAAAAGAACCGGTGCCCGCCGATGTCGAAGCGGTAGCCTTCGTGCTCTACCGTGCGGCTGATGCCGCCGACGTAGGTCGCGTCCTTCTCGATGATTGCGACGGTCTTGCCCGCCTTGGTCAGCAGGTAGCCCGCCGTCAGGCCCGCGGGCCCGGCGCCGATGATCGCGACGTCGACGGTCAACTGTGTGGAATTCGTGCTCACTCAAGCCCCCCGGATGATTGCCAGGGGAATGAAGGAAATTGGTTACCGGGGAGTAAACGCGCGCCGCTGGCGCCGATTGCGCGGGTCAGCGCCGCTGGGTGGCGCCGCAAACCGGCGCTTCGAGCAGTTCGGGAGCTTGAGCGCCGACGGCAAACACCGCCAGCTGGCTGAGGCTGAAGGTGTCGTCGAACACCAACCCATACTCGACATCGCGCCGCCACCGGACCCGCGCCCGCACCTCGGGCAGGATGCCCGAGCAGAGCCGCACCGGCTGGTCGATCGCCAGCAGCGCATTGCAAGTGATCCGCGCGCCTTGCTGCGAAAGATTGACGACCTGCGCGCGAAAGCGGCCGCCGATCAGCGCGAGCTCGATCGGAAAGGCGATGTTGAGGCGCAATTGCCGCTTCGGAAAACGGCCCGCCTCGGCCACCAGCGCCGCGACCTCGACAGCGTTGACGAAGCGGTAGCCGCCCTCGAGCCCGCGGCTCCAAACCGGCTCGATCTCGTGGCGTTCGCCGGTTTGCAGCTCAAGCCACTGCGGCCCGCCCTCGGGCAGCGTGTGGAAGCCGCGCAGGCTGATGCCGCTTTCGGATACGTCACGGATAACACAGATGAATTCGCCGCCCGGCGCGATCAGCTTGGCCGCCCGGATGAGCAGCGTGAAGCGCGGGGCGACCCGCTCTTCGCACGGCTCCGGGTCCGCTTCTCGCGGCACGATGATGCGCCCTTGTTCCATACCACCTCAATGGCCGGCGACATTGCTGCCGCCCTGCGTGCCCGCAACCCCGGGAACGGTCTCGCTGTTCGAGGTAGACCCTCGCGGTAAATGGGGGGTTAGCGCCGGCCCCGCGCAACTACGGGGGCGAGCGGTGCAAATTGAGCAACGTGCGGGCGGTGGGACTCGAACCCACACGAGCAAGGCTCAGGGGATTTTAAGTCCCCGGCGTCTACCATTCCGCCACGCCCGCGCAGGGCAGCGCCTAGCGCGGGCGGTGGATGGGGGCAAACTGCGAGTGGATGACCGCTTGCGTGGATCAGCCGTCGTTGACGACGCGGCGCATTTCCTTGCCGGGCTTGAAATACGGCACTTTCTTCTCGGGTACGTCGACCGCCTCGCCGGTGCGCGGGTTGCGGCCCTTGCGGGCGCCGCGCTCACGGGTGGAGAACGCGCCAAAGCCGCGCAGCTCGACCCGGCCGCCGTCGGCCAGCCGTTTGCCGATCTCGTCGAAGAAAGTGTCGAGCACCTGCTCGACCTCGTCCGCCCGCAGATCGGGGTTCTCACGCGCCAGTGCCTGCAACAGCTCCGACCTGATCATCGCGTTCCCTCCAGATCGCGGCGCGACCCGCTTGGGGACGCAAGGTGCCAGAGAGGGCGCGCTAGCGCAACGACCGTTTACACCGGTCATTTACCGCGAAGAAACGATGGGGGCGGTCAGGCTTCAGCGGCGAGCTCTGCCGGATCGAGGCCGAGGCGGCGGATGCGCGCCTTCAGTTCGGGCCATTCCTCCTCGAGAAAGCGCGTGCGCTCCGCCCGGCGCAGCTTCTCCGCCGCGCCCGTGGCCACATACATTCCCACGCCGCGCTGGACCTCGACCAGCCCATCGGCCTGGAACTGCTGGTAGGCCTTGGCGACCGTCAGTGGATTGGCCCCCTGCTCAGCGGCGAGCGCGCGGACCGAGGGTAGCATCTCGCCCTCGCGATAACGGCCTTCGATGATCGCCGCGGCGACGAGGTCGCGCAGCTTCAGGTACACCGGCCGGCTCTGCTGGGTCATGGAAGGTCCTTTGATCGGTGCATCAGTGACATAATACAGCGGGGCGCGTCAAGGTTCCCGGTAACAGAAGGTTCAGGCGGTTACGGGTGAAACAAGTGCTTCACATGGGCGAAGCAGCCGTTAGGGTGCGCGCCATTCCGGCCCCTTCGCTTGCGAACGGGGCCGTCAAAACAATTTCGAGGGAATGGATCGCATGAAGGATATGGCCACTTGGAATGAGGGCGACTGGATCGCGGCACTAGCCGCGGTATTCCTGTTCGCCGTTCTGGCCGTCGGCGGCCTCATCGCCGCGCGCAAGAGCGAAGAAGTGGTCGGTCATCCGCGCGGCCTGTTCGTGCTGTTCTACGCCGAGATGTGGGAGCGGTTTTCCTACTACGGCATGCGCGCGCTGCTGGTGCTTTACCTCACCAAGCACTGGTTGTTCGACGACTCCAAGGCGACGCTGATCTACGGCGCGTACGGTGCGCTGGTCTACATCACCCCGGTGCTCGGCGGGATCATGGCCGACCGCTGGCTCGGCCAGCGCAAGGCGGTGCTGTTCGGCGGCATCCTCCTCGCCATGGGCCACGGCCTCATGGCGGTCGAGGGCAACGGCGGTCAGACCGACCCGGCGATCAACGTGTTCTGGGCCGCGCTCGCCTTCATCATCGTCGGCTCGGGCTTCCTGAAGGCGAACATCTCGGTGATCGTCGGCCAGCTCTATAACATGAAGGACACCCGCCGCGACGCCGCCTACACCATCTTCTACATGGGGGTGAACGTCGGCGCGGCGCTCGGCACGATCCTCGTCGGCTACCTCGGCGAAACGATCGGCTGGGCATACGGCTTCGGCCTCGCGGGCATCGGCATGGTCATCGGCCTGATCATCTTCGTGCTCGGCAGGCCCGCGCTGCGCGGACGGGGCGAGGCGCCGCACGGCCTGACCTCCAGCCGCGAGATGACGCTTTATGCCATCGGCCTCGCAGGCGTCGCGGTGATCTGGGGCCTGATCCAGTATCAGGACGTCATTCAGACGCTGCTTATCGTCACCGGCGTGGCGATGCTGCTGTTCGTCCTGTGGGAAGCCTTCAAGCTGCCCAAGGAGCCGCGCGAGCGCATGTTCGCGATGCTGTTTTTGATCGCGCTCAACCCGCTGTTCTGGGGCCTGTTCGAACAGGCGGGCGGTAGCCTGAACCTCTACACCGACAAGTTCGTCGACAAGGGCGGAGTGCCGACCAGCCTGTTCCAGTCGATCAACCCGATCTACATCGTGCTGTTCGCGCCGATCTTCGCGGCGCTGTGGCAGTGGCTGGGCAAGAAAGGCCTGGAGCCGAGCGCGCCCGCCAAGTTCGGCCTCGCGCTGCTGCAGTTGGGCCTCGGCTTCCTGATCTTCGTGTGGGGCGCCGGCACGGCCGATCCGGCGGTGATGACCTCGGTCATCTTCGTGTTCCTGATTTACCTGCTGCACACCACCGGCGAACTCTGCCTCAGCCCTGTCGGCCTGTCGGCGATGGCGCGGCTCTCGCCGATCCACCTCGCCAGCTTCGTGATGGGCGCGTGGTTCTACATGACCGCGGTGGGCAACTTCGTCGCGGGCAAGATCGGCGAAGCGACCGGTGGCGAAGGCGGCGAGATGTCGAAGGGACTCGTGCTCGACATCTACTGGGAGATCGGCCTGGTCGCGATCGGCGTCGGGGTCGTCGTGCTCCTGCTGAGCCCCTTCGTGAAGCGCTGGATGCACCTCGACACACTGGAGGACCGCAACGTGAGCGACGATCTCGCGGGGCAGAGTCAGGCAGGCATCGAGGCGCAGGAAGCCGGCGTCCATCCGGCGACACGCGGTTAACCAAACCGATCAGGGCGCGGGGGCAATGGCTCCCGCGCCTTTTCTTCATGGGGGCATGATGACTTTCTGGCGAAACACATGTGCGGCCGTGGGCGCGCTGGCCCTGGCTGCGTGTGCGACGACGCAGGGCGACCAAACCGACACCGCGAGCGCGAATTCGGCGGTCAATGAAAATCCCTACCCATCGACCTATCACGCCTACCCCGGCGCGCCGACCGCGCTCGTCGGCGCTACGGTGTTCGACGGAGCGGGCGGCCGGATCGATGGCGGCACGGTGCTGTTCGCCGACGGCAAGGTGGTCGGCGTGGGAGACGGCAGCATGGCGGTCCCTGCCGGCTACACGCGGATCGACGGAACGGGGAAGTTCGTCACCCCCGGCATCATCGACATCCACTCGCACCTCGGCGTCTATCCTTCGCCCGGGATCGAGGCGCTGTCCGACGGTAACGAAGCGACTGCGCCGACCACGCCCGACGTCTGGGCCGAGCACTCGGTCTGGCCGCAAGACCCCGGCTTCTCGCGCGCACTCGCCAACGGCGGGATCACCGCGCTGCAAATCCTGCCGGGCTCGGCCAACCTCGTGGGTGGCCGATCGGTCACCTTGAAGAACGTGCCGGCGCGCACCGTGCAAGGCATGAAGTTCCCCGGCGCGCCCTACGGCATGAAGATGGCCTGCGGCGAGAACCCCAAGCGCGTCTACGGCGGCAAGGGGCGCGAGCCGTCCACCCGGATGGGCAACATAGCGGTCGACCGGCAGACTTTCCTCGATGCCAAGAAGTGGATGGCGGAGGGCCGCAAGGGCCGCGATCTCGCCAAGGAGACCTTGGCGGGCGTGATGGACGGCAAGATCCTGGTCCAGAACCACTGCTACCGCGCCGACGAAATGGCCTTCATGATCGATCTGTCGAAGGAGATGGGCTACAAGATCAGCGCCTTCCACCACGCGGTTGAAAGCTACAAGATCGCCGACCTGCTGCGCGAGAACGGTATCTGCTCGGCGGTGTGGGCCGACTGGTTCGGCTTCAAGATGGAAAGCTACGACGGCATCCCCGAGAACGCCGCGCTGATCCACAACGCGGGCGCGTGCGTGGTCATTCACTCGGACGACGAAAACGGTATTCAGCGTCTCAACCAGGAAGCGGCCAAGGCCCAAGCGGCGGGCCGCCGTGCGGGGATCATCATCCCGGACGAAGCGGTGATCCGCTGGCTGACGCTCAACCCGGCCACCGCGATGGGCATCGGCGACGTCACCGGCAGCCTGGCAAACGGCAAGAACGCCGACGTGGTGCTGTGGAACGGCAACCCGCTGAGCGTCTATTCGCGACCCGAAAAGGTGTGGATCGATGGCGCGCTGATGTTCGACGCGAACGATCCCAAGCGCAGGCCAGTGAGCGACTTCGAGCTCGGCCAGCCCGGCGAAGGAGACGTGAAATGAGCGCCTCTCCCACCAAGAGCCTGCGCCCGTTCGGCGCCATCGGTCTCGCCCTCGGCCTCGCCGGAGCGTTCGTCGGTTACAAAGCGAGTGCGCAGGACTTCGCGATCACCAACGCGACCGTTGCCACCGGCGACGGCTCCGCACCGATCCAGGGCGCAACCGTCGTCGTGCGTGGCGGAAAGGTGGTCGCGGCCGGCTCCGGCGTTGCCGTACCTGCGGACGTGCAGACGATCGACGGCAGCGGCAAGTGGGTCACGCCCGGGCTGTTCGCCGCGATGACCGCGCTCGGCCTCTACGATGCGGAGGGGATCGAGGAATCGGACGATTCCGGCGCCCGCAATTCGCCCTTCGGCGCCGCGCTCGACGTGACGCCCGCGCTCAATCCGGTCTCGCAGCACGTGGCGGTGGCGCGCGACGGCGGCATCACCCGGGCGAGCGTGTTCTCGCGTCCGGCAAGCTCGATCTTCGGCGGACAAGGCGCGGTAGTCGATCTCGGGGCCGACCCGAACATGGTCGTGCGCCCGCGCGCGTTCCAGCTCGTGGCGCTCGGCGAATACGGCGCACAACTCGCCGGCGGCAGCCGGGTGAGCGCGCACGCGGTGCTCCGCAACGCGCTGCGTGAGGCTCGCCAATACAGCTCCGACAGCCGCATTCCCGGCGGTAGCGGGCCGCGCCAAGTTTCGACCGGCGACGACATCCCGGTCGATACGCGCCTGATCGACAACAGCGCCGAACGCGATGACGTGCTCCTGACGCGCTTCGACGCCGCGGCGTTGATCCCGGTCGTGAACGGCCAGCAGCCGCTCTACGTCGCGGTCGAGCGCGCCGCCGACATTCGCGCGGTGCTCGCGCTACGAAGCGAGTTCCCCAAGCTCAAGCTCGTGCTGGTCGGAGTCAGTGAGGGCTGGCGCGTGGCAAGCGAGATCGCCGCCGCCGGCGTGCCGGTTATCGCCGACCCAGTCGACGACCTGCCCTCGCGTTTCGAGCAGCTCGCCGCGACGCAGAGCAACGTCGGCCGCATGGTTGCCGCCGGGGTTAAGGTCGCGCTCGGCGGACTCGCGGGCTCGACCGGCGACCAGCCAAAGAACCTTGCGCAATATGCCGGCAACCTGGTCGCCCTAACCAAGGTGCCAGGAGCGTCCGGCCTTTCATGGGGCCAGGCGTTCGCAGCGATCTCATCCATCCCGGCGGAAATCTCCGGTCAGGGCGGCCGCGCGGGCGTGCTCAAGGCCGGCGCTGCAGGTGACGTTGTGATCTGGGACGGCGACCCGCTCGAACTATCGAGCGCACCCGAGCGGGTGTTCATCGATGGGGTCGAGCAGCCCAAGGACGACCACCAATCCCGGCTCAAGGATCGCTACCGCGACCTCGACGACCGCGACCAGCCCAAGGCGTTCGACTGGTGAAGTGGCGCATCGCAGGCGAGGGTGGAACGACCCTGGCGCTGGGTGCCGCGCTGATCGCGGCCGCCGCGGCCATGGCCCAGCCGGTCGAGACTCCGCCCGACCACAGCCAGGACATCGTCTGGATGAACGCCCAGCAGGCCGCCTTGGCGGAGCGGGCGGCGCAGCCGGGCTGGCAGACCGTCGAGGGCGGCACGCTGTGGCGCCGCGTGGCGGGCGATGGCTCGGGTAAGCATCCGACTCCCGCCGACACGGTGACCGTGCATTACACCGGCACGTTCGTCGAGGGCGGGGTGTTCGACACCTCGGAAGGCGGCGAGCCGGCGACCTTCCCGCTCGGGCGGCTGATACCGGCGTGGACCAAGGCGATTCCGCAGATGGGCGTGGGCGATACGATCGAAATCGCCGCCCCGGCGAGCGAGGCCTACGGCACCAAGGGCAAGGGCCCGATCCCCGGCGGCGCGACGCTGCTGTTCACCGTGCGGCTGCTCAAGATCGGCAACTGAAGGGACAGCAGGCCGCGCCGGATTGCAATCGCCGGCAAGTCTGATACCCATGTTGACACCGTTCACATGGGGAGATGCGGTGTGGACCCTGCCCTTGCTGACCGCCGCGAGTATCGCCTTCGTCGGCACGCACTTCGCGCTGTCGCATCCGCTGCGCGCGCCGATCGTCGCGCGGATCGGCGAGAAGGGGTTCCTGCCGCTCTATTGGCTCGTCGCGTTCGCTACGCTCGGCTGGATGGTTCTCGCGTTCCGCGCCGCCCCACCGCTCGACCTCCCTGGTTCGGGCGAGATCGGCTGGATCGCCGCGACCGTCGTCACCCTGCCCGCGCTGCTGCTGTTTCTCGGTAGCTTGCGCGGCAACCCTGCCATCCCCGGCCCCGCTGCGCCAAAGCCCATCACCCGCGCGCCGACCGGCGTGTTCGCCGTCACCCGCCACCCGATGATGTGGGGCTTTGCGCTCTGGGCGCTCAGCCACGTCATCCTGTGGTGGAGCTGGCGCACGGTCATCGTTGGCGCGACGATCCTGTTCCTCGCCCTCGTCGGCGCGCACCTGCAGACCGCAAGAAGGCAGCGCTGCATGGCGAGAACTGGGCCGGATGGGCAACTACGACGAGCTACTGGCCGCGCTGGGGCCGGCTGCTCGGTGCGGGCGCCGTGCTTTGGACGATAGCGATTGCATTGTGGCTTGCGATCACATGGGCGCATGCGCCATCGGCAGGCGTGCCGGCAGGCCTGTGGCGGTGGTTATGACGCGGATTTCGTTCAGCCTACCAATCCAGGGAAAACGTTGAGCGGTAGGCCGAGCGCCACTTTGCGCATGATGTCATCCGCCGGATCGCCCAGCTCGACGCCAGAAAGCGCATGATCGCGGAGAAGATCTCCGAACGCCTGGGCTACGAGGACTAGACCGTAGGGATCGCGCTTAAAAATCGGCGCCCCCTCGTCGAAACTGAGGACATTGAGCGCGAAATAGGAATGCCGTCCGATCGGATGAAATGGCAGAAATTCAGCGAGACCGGCGCAGATGCCGGCCAACGCGTCCTTTGCCCTCTCCGAAACGACAGGCGCCATCACCATCCAGATAACGAAATCGGCCGGCTTATAGCTGGTGCCGATCAACTTCGCGGGTGGGATCTGCCAGCCTGACGCCATGGGCTGGCCCACGAAATGATCGTGGAAATAGCGCAGGTCGTGTGGGATAAAGGACGGACGCCGCTTCCCAAGGCAGACAAGTTCGTATGGCGGTGTCATCGAGACCGGCAGGACGGCTCACCCATCCTTTCAGGCCCGCGCCTCTTCCACCCCCGCGCTGTTGTGGCGCAGCGCCTTGAGTACCGTGTCGATGATGTGCGGGGCGTTGAGGCCGGCTTCGTCGTATTGCTTCGCCGGGTCGTCGTGGTCCTGGAACACGTCGGGCAGGCGCATGGTGCGGATTTTCAGGCCCGCATCGAGCAGGCCCTCGTCGCTGGCATGCGTCAGGACATGCGCGCCGAGGCCGCCGATGGCGGCTTCCTCGACGGTCACCACTACCTCATGGGTGCGCATCAGGCGGTCGATCAACGCGGTGTCGAGCGGCTTGGCGAAGCGCAGGTCGGCGACGGTGGTCGACAGGCCCTTGGCTTCGAGCGCATCCGCCGCCTTGAGCGCCTCGGCAAGGCGGGTACCGAGCGACAGCAGCGCCACCTTGGTCCCTTCGCGAACCACCCGGCCCTTGCCGATTTCGAGCAGTTGCGGCGTCTCGGGCAGCGCCACCCCGGTGCCGTTGCCGCGCGGATAGCGGAAGGCGATCGGGCCGGCGTCGTACTCGGCGGCGGTATAGGTCATGTGGACCAGCTCGGCCTCGTCCGCCGCGGCCATCACCACCATGTTGGGCAGAGTCGTAAGGTAGGTCACATCGAACGAGCCGGCGTGCGTCGCCCCGTCCGCCCCCACCAGCCCCGCGCGGTCGATCGCGAAGCGGACCGGCAGGTTCTGGATCGCGACGTCGTGTACAACCTGGTCGAAGGCACGCTGCAAGAAGGTCGAATAGATCGCGCAGAACGGCCGCATGCCCTGCGCCGCGAGCCCGGCGGCGAAGGTCACCGCGTGCTGCTCGGCAATGCCCACGTCGAAGCTGCGCTCGGGGTGCGCTTTGGCGAAACGGTCCACCCCGGTGCCGCTAGGCATCGCCGCGGTGATCGCGCAGATGCGGTCGTCGGTTTCGGCGAGCTTCGCCAGCGTATCCCCGAACACGTTCTGATAAGCGGGCGGGCCCCCGGCGCTTTTCTTCTGTTCGCCGGTGATGACGTCGAACTTCTGCACCCCATGGTATTTGTCGGCGCTGTTCTCCGCCGGGGCGTAGCCCTTGCCCTTCTTGGTCACCACGTGGACCAGGATCGGCCCCTGCTCGCTGTCGCGCACGTTCTCCAGCACCGGGATCAGGTGGTCGAGGTTATGCCCGTCGATCGGACCGACGTAGTAGAAGCCGAGCTCCTCGAACAGCGTGCCCCCGGTGACCATCCCGCGGGTGAATTCCTCGGCCTTCTCGAGCCCGTGGTTCAGACGCCGGCTGAGCTTGGCCGAAAGCCGCTTGGCGAGGCTGCGCAGCCCGAGGTACTCGCTGCTCGACACCATTCGCGCCAGATAGGCGGAGAGCCCGCCCACCGGCGGCGCGATCGACATGTCGTTGTCGTTGAGGATCACGACCAGCCGGTTGCCCGCGGCCTCGGCGTTGTTCATCGCCTCGTAGGCCATGCCGGCGCTCATCGCGCCGTCGCCGATCACCGCGATGCCCTTGCCGGGCTGGCCCTTCAATTTGTTGGCCACCGCGAAGCCGAGCGCGGCGCTGATCGAGGTCGACGAGTGCGCGGCGCCGAACGGATCGTACTCGCTCTCGCTGCGCTTGGTGAAGCCCGAGAGGCCGCCGCCTTGGCGCAGGGTGCGGATGCGGTCGCGGCGGCCAGTCAGGATCTTGTGCGGATAGGCCTGGTGGCCGACGTCCCACACCAGCTTGTCGGTCGGGGTATCGAACACGTAGTGGATCGCTACGGTCAGCTCGACCACGCCGAGGCCCGAACCCAAGTGCCCGCCGGTCGAGCCGACCGCGCTGATCATCTCCGAGCGCAGTTCGTCGGCGAGCTGGCGCAGGTCTTCCGGCTTGAGCTTGCGGAGGTCTTCAGGAGTATCGACGGTGTCGAGCAGAGGCGTCACGGGGCGCGAAGTCATGCGTCCCGTCCTACACGCCCACGCGATTGCTGTCGATGAAAGGTCTCTGATGAAACCATGAGGGTTCGGTGAAATCGCCGCGCGTCAGTGGCATTGGGCGCAGAGACCGCGGATCTCGATTACCGGGCGCTCGGGCTTGAAGTCGGCCTTTTCGGCGAGGCCGCGCACCGACTTGGTCAGCGCGTCGTCGTCGATGTGGGTGGCTTCGCCGCATTCGTCGCATACCAGGAAGATGCAGTCGTGCAGGCAGCCAGGATGGCTGTTGGCGAGGTAGGCGTTGCTGCTCTCGACCCGGAGCGCGAGGTTGTTGGCCACGAACACATCGAGGATGCGGTAGATCGAGTTGGGCGCGATGCGCTTGCCGCGCTTGGCCGAGACCTCGTCGGCGATGTCGTAGGCGCTCGCGGGCGAGGCGTGGGTGGCGAGCGCGTCGAACACGTCGGCGCGCAGCTCGGTCCACTGCTCGCCTGCGGCGATCAACGCGTCCCGCGCTGCGGGGGCAAGGCTGTCGCCCGAGTGCTCGTGATGATGGTGGCCCGACATGGCGCGCAATGTAGTGCCTGGCGCGCCTCCGCGCCAGTGCAGGGTCAGTTGCGGACGAAGGCGGTCTGATAGACGCCGGGGTACATGCCCTTGAGCGCGGCGACCTTGGGCGCGTCCCACCGGATGATGTAGCCGTGCTTCGGATTGTTGAGCGCGAAATCCTGGTGATACGCTTCGGCCGGGTAGAACGCGCCGCTTTCGATGGTGGTGACGATCGGACGGCTCCACAGCTTGGCGGCGGACAGCTGCGCGATGTAGGCCTTGGCGACCGCGGTCTGCTCGGCGCTCTGCGGGAACAGCGCGGTGCGGTATTGGGTGCCGCTGTCGGGGCCTTGGCGGTTCTTGAGCGTGGGATCGGCGATCACCGAGAAGTAGATGCGCAGCAACTGGTCGTAGCGAATCACGGCGGGATCGTAGGTCACCTTGACCGCTTCGGCATGGCCGGTGCCGCCGCCCGACACGGTGTCGTAGCTGGCGTTGGCCTTGCTGCCGCCGGCGAACCCGCTGACTGCGCTCTTCACGCCCTTCACGTGGCTGAAAACCGCCTCGACGCCCCAGAAGCAGCCGCCGGCAAAGACCGCGGTCTTGAGGCCCTTTTCGGCCGCCTCGCGCTTCGCCATCGGCGCGTGGACGGTGCCCTCGCCCGCGATCGCGGCGCTTTGGCATCCGGCCAGCGCCAGTGCGGCGGCGGCGAGGAGCGCCGCGCGCTTCACCGGGTGGCGACCACGGGCGCGGCGTGCGCCTGGCTCACCAGGCCCGCCTCGCCCTGCGGTGCCATCTGCCACACCGCGATCGCGGTGCCGATGGCAAAGCCGATGCCGAGGTTGCGGGTGAGATCGGACGAGAACAGGCGCATTTCAGATTCCTTTGGCTGCGCGATATGGGTAGCCGTCAAGGAATTGCGAGGCCCTTAACCCGGCCGTTGGGGGAGGTTCATGGATGCTCGACGCCGCGATCATCGGGGCGGGCCATAATGGGCTGGTGTGCGCGTTCTACCTCGCCCGGGCGGGGCAAAAGGTGCGGCTGTACGAGGCGCGCGGAGTGCCCGGCGGGGCGGCGGTGACCGAGGAGTTTGCGCCGGGTTTCCGCAACTCGACCGCGAGTTACACCGTCAGCCTGCTCCAGCCCAAGGTCATCGCCGACATGGGCTTGGTTCAGCGGGGCTACCGGGTGATCGAGCGGCCGTTCGCCAACTTCCTTCCACTGGAGGGCGACTATCTGCTGGTCGGTGGCGGCTTGGCGGCGACGCAAGCCCAGTTTGCACGGTTTTCAAGCAAAGATGCGGAGGCGCTCCCCGACTACTACGCGATGCTCGAAACGGTGGCTGAGGTGCTGCGCGACCTCGCGCTCAAGGTACCGCCTGACATCAACGGCGGCCCGCGGGCGCTGCTCGATGCGGTCATGCAATCGCGCAGGGTCGCCAAGCTGCCGCTCGCCGCCAAGCGCGACGTGCTGGCGCTGTTCACCCGCTCGGCGCGCGAGGTGCTGGAGCAGCGGTTCGAGAGCGAGCCGGTCAAGGCCGCGTTCGGGTTCGATGCCTGCGTCGGCAATTACGCCAGCCCCGACGCGCCGGGCAGCGCCTATGTGCTCCTCCATCATGTGTTCGGCGAGGTGAACGGCAAGAAGGGCGCATGGGGCCATGTGCCGGGCGGAATGGGCACGGTCACCAGGCTGATGGCCGAGGCGGTGCGCGAGGCGGGCGGCGAGATCGTCACCGACGCGCCGGTTGAGCGCGTGCTGGTCGAGGACGGAAAGGCCGTCGGCCTGCGCCTGGCGAGCGGCGAGGAGGTGCGGGCGAAGCGCGTCATCGCCAACCTCGGGCCCAAGCCGCTGTTCGATCGCCTCGTGCCAAGCGAGGCGGTGACACACGACTTCGCGCGGGCGATGGCGGGATACCAGAGCGGATCGGGTTCCTTGCGGATAAACGTCGCGCTGTCCGGATTGCCGCGCTTCACCCATGCGCCGGCGGGCGAGGAACATCTCAAGGCCGGCATCATCATCGCCCCAAGCCTCGCTTACATGGACCGCGCCTGGCGCGACGCGACCGAGCAAGGCTTCAGCCGCGAGCCGATTGTCGAGATGCTGATCCCGAGCCTCGTCGATGACAGCCTCGCGCCACCGGGCCAACACGTCGCGAGCCTGTTCTGCCAGCACGTCGATCCGGACCTGCCGGAGGATCGCGAGGATGACGCGGTCGAAGCGGTATTCGACACGATCGAGGCGCATGCCCCTGGATTCCGTGCACTGGTTTTGCACAAGCAAGTCCACACCCCCCGCGCGCTCGAAGCCAAATTCGGCCTGTGGCGCGGCGATATCTTCCACGGCCGCATGAGCCTCGACCAGCTCTGGGCCGCGCGGCCGGCGCTGGGTGCAGGGAGCTACCGGACCCCGTTGCCGGGCTTGTGGCTATGCGGCGCGGGCGCCCATCCCGGCGGCGGAGTTACCGGCGCGCCCGGCCACAACTGCGCCCACGCGATCCTGCGCGAAGGGAAGTGGTGGCGCCGTTAGAGACGGTTCGCGACTAGCGAGCCGCAAGGGCGACCGCCCGCCCGCAGGCGCACCGGAGCGAAGCGTAGGAAACCGCGCCGAGGACGAGCGCGCGGAGGCGCGCTCGAAAAGCAATCAATGCCGGAAGTGGCGCATGCCGGTGAAGACCATCGCCAGGCCCGCGTCGTCGGCGGCCTTGATCACTTCCTCGTCGCGGATTGAACCGCCCGGTTGGATCACCGCGGTCGCGCCCGCCTCGGCCGCGGCGAGCAGGCCGTCGGCGAAGGGGAAGAAGGCATCGGAAGCGACTGCGCTGCCGACTGTGCGGGGCGCGTCCCAGCCGTGCTTCTCGGCCGCCTCGGCCGCTTTCATCGCGGCGATGCGCGAGCTGTCGCGGCGGTTCATCTGGCCCGCGCCGATGCCGGCGGTGACGCCGTCCTTGGCATAGACGATCGCGTTCGATTTCACGTGGCGGGCGACGGTCCAGGCGAACAGGCAGTCGTGCAATTCCTGTTCGGTGGGCGCGCGTTTTGTTACGACTTTCAAGTCGTTACGGGTGATCGCCCCGTTGTCGCGGTCCTGCACCAGGATGCCCCCGGCGATGACCGCCATCGTCTGGCCGGGGCGGCGCGGGTCGGGCAGGCTATCGACGAGGAGCAGGCGCAAGTTCTTCTTTTTGGCAAAGAAATCGAGCGCCGCTTGGTCCGCGCCGGGGGCGACGACCACTTCAGTGAAGATCTGGCAGATCGCCTCGGCGGTTGGGCCGTCGAGCGGGACGTTGGTGGCGACGATGCCGCCGAACGCCGAAACGTCGTCGCAATGAAGCGCTTCATTCCAAGCGGCGAACAGCGTCGAACACTGGGCGACACCGCACGGATTGGCGTGCTTGACGATTACCACCGCCGGATCCTGCCCGCGAAATTCGGCCGCTAGCTCCAGCGCCGCGGCGGCGTCGTTGTAGTTGTTGTAGCTGAGTTCCTTGCCTTGCACCTGCTGCGCCTGCGGCAGCCCTTGGGTGTGCGGGCCGGCGGGCAGGTACAGCGCGGCGTTCTGGTGCGGGTTCTCGCCATAGCGCAGCGTGCCGGCGAGCTTCCGTGTCATCGATACCATCGGCGGGAAGCGCTCGCCCTGGTCGGCGAAGGCGAACCACTGGCTGATCATGCTGTCGTAGGCGGCGGTCGCGGCGAAGGCCTTGGCCGCCATCCGCTTGCGGAAATCGAGCGAGGTCGCGCCGTCGTTGGCGCCGAGCTCCTCCAGCAGCCTATCGTAGTCGGCGGGGTCGGTGACGATGGTCACGAACTGGTGGTTCTTCGCCGCCGAGCGGACCATGCTCGGCCCGCCGATGTCGATGTTCTCGATCACCTCGTCCCGCTCAGCACCTCGCATCACGGTCGCCTCGAACGGGTAGAGGTTGACCACCACCAGGTCGATCCCGCCGATCTCGTGCGCGTCCATCGCCGCGGCATGGTCCGGGTTGTCGCGCACCGCCAGCAGGCCGCCGTGGATCATCGGGTGGAGCGTCTTTACGCGCCCGTCCATCATCTCGGGAAAGCCGGTCACGTCGGACACGTCGCGCACCGTCAGCCCTTCGTCGCGCAGTGCCTTGGCCGTGCCGCCGGTCGAGATCAGCTCGACCCCGGCGTCGGCCAGCGTACGGCCGAGTTCGGCCAAGCCGTCCTTGTCGGACACCGACAGCAGCGCCCGCTTGATAGTCACGTCAGTCACTTGCACTTACCTCGTCATTGCGAGCGCAGCGAAGCAATCCATGATCGCGCGCTCGGGAGATGGATCACGTCGTCGCTACGCTCCTCGCGATGAGGAAGGAAGTTGGCTCAGCTCATCTTCTTGAACAACCAGGAGAATGTCGCTCCGGCGCGCGGCGCGAGGCCCTGGATCACCAGCTGCTCGATCGGCTGTGGGCGGCCCTGGCCGTCGACCCACAGGCTTTCCTCGACCGACAGCGTCACACCCTCACCCAGCTCGCCGCAGCGGAACTGCCAGTAGCTGCCGTCGGGCAGCGCGAGGCCGGCGCCGCGGCCGTTCTGCGTCAGCCCGAGTTCGATCCCGGGGCCGATGTGGAAGCGGATCGCGAAGGCGATCTTGCCGCGCTTGCCCTTCTTGCCCGCGGGCACCAGCAGGTCGTCGCCGCGCAGCTCGCTGCCGTCGTCGCGCAATGTGAGGATGCGGCGATGGAGCAGGCCATGCCTCGCTGCATAGCCGTCATGGCTCGCCTCCAGCCGGGTCGCCCCGCCGTTCTCGAGTGCGAGAACGCGGCGATCGATCTCGACCTCGCCGACGCCCGCGCCGAGCTTTCCGTTTAGGACCACCGCGGTCGAGTTGGCATCGCCCAGCGTCATCGTAGAGTGCGCCGCGGTCGCGCGCAGGCCCTGCTCGATGCGCGCCGGGACGAGACCGCCGGCAAACGCCGCACCCCCGCAGTTGACCACGATCCGCTGGGGACCGTGGCTGAATTCGAACGCGAGGGTGGAGGCGCAGCCGCTGCGCGCGTGCTTGGCGAGCGGCGGAGGGGCTGCATCGAACTGCAGCACCGCTTTCCCCCCGGTCGCACGCTGGTAGCCCCACTGGCGCGCGTCCTTGAGCGGCCGGGTGCGCACGCCGCTCGCCGAGACCAGCGCGGCGATTCGCTCGGCCGAAACCGCCCCCGCGCCCTGCCACGAGCCCAATCCACCGTCGCCGTGCGTCAGCGCCAGCAGCGGCGGCACCAGCATCCCCAGCATCGCCTCGATCGCCTGCGGAGGCTCGCGCCGCACGGCGCGGTAGGCGGCCTTCAACTCGACCAGCAGCGCGATCGCCTCGGCCTGGGCGAGCGGGCTGCGGGAGAGCACGCCGCCGTCATCGGCCACCAGCTCGCCCAGCGCGCGGACCAGGCCCGCCTCGCCGAACAGCCGGCGCGGCTTGCCGTCGGGCAGGAGCAGCCCGGCAGCGACGATCGCGCACCAGCCGGCGACTTCGCCGAGGCCGTCATTGGCCTTGCCGACGTTGCGGTCGAGCCAGCGCGCGGTCTCGCTCATCGCCCTCAGCGCCTTCGAACGCAGCCGCGCATCCTGCCCCGAGAGGATCAGCGGGGCGTGGACTAGCCAGCCGAGCAGGCGCAGCCCCGTGTTCTCGACGCTCCACGCCGCGCCCGCCTTGCGTGGCGACACGCCACCCACTCTTGGATTGGCGGCGAGCCAGGCGGTGAGCACCCGCTCGGCGGTCGCAGTGCATTGCTCGCGCGGGGCGGAGGCGCACAAGTCGCGCAGCCAGGTGAAGCCGTGGACGGTGCGCTCGAACGGCGGGGTCAGCCGGGCGTTCGGGCCGAAGTCCATCTGGGTGATTGGCGCCTTGACCCCGTAGACCAGGAAATGCCCGGCCCGCAGTGCCACTCCGGCGGCGCGGTCGCCCGCCAGCGGGCTCTCGACGGTCGCCAGCAGGCGCGCCTTGGCCGGTTTGCCGAAGGGGCGGGTGAGGCTCGCCCCAGAAAAGCCCATGCGATAGGCGAGCCGGATCAGCGCTTCGCCCGCGCCGACCGACGGCGGGGAAAAATCGGCAATCGCCAGCGCGCGGCCGGGCTCGATCAGTTCGCTCGGCGCCTCGGCCACTTGCGGCTCGGGACGATCGTGGAGCGGGATCGCGCGCGTCTCGGGCTGGTGAGTGGTTCGCCGGGCGGTGACGGCAGCCTCGGCCACCTTACGCCTCGCCCTTCAGCGCGGCGATGTTGGCGGCGTAGCGATCGGGTCCGCCCTTGAAGGTCGCCGAGCCGGCGACGAGCACATCCGCCCCGGCGTCGACGCATTGGCGCGCGGTGACCGCATCGACCCCGCCGTCGACCTCGAGGTGGATCGACCGGCCGGCCTTGTCGATCATCTTCCTCACCGCCTCGATCTTGCGGAGCTGGTTCGAAATGAAGCTCTGCCCGCCGAAGCCGGGGTTGACGCTCATCACCAGGACCAGGTCGATATCGTCGATCAGGTAATCGAGCATCTTGGCCGGGGTCGCCGGGTTGAGGCTGATGCCGGCCTGCTTCCCCAGTGCCTTGATCGCTTGCACCGTGCGGTGCACGTGCGGGCCGGCCTCTGGATGGACGGTTATGATGTCGGCGCCAGCTTCCGCGAACGATTCCAGCCACATATCGACCGGGCTGACCATCAGGTGGACGTCGAACGGCTTGGTCGTTTGCGGGCGCAGCGCCTTCACCACGCCGGGGCCGATGGTGAGGTTGGGGACGAAATGCCCGTCCATCACGTCGACGTGGATCCAGTCGGCGCCGGCGGCGTCGATCGCGCGCACCTCTTCGCCGAGCCGGGCGAAGTCGGCCGACAGGATCGATGGGCTGATCAACGGGCGGGCCATGGGCGGCCTTTGCGCTCCTCGGGAGATGCCTTTCAAGCGCTTAACCATCGCCTTCCGAGGCGCACAAGCGATTCAACCTGCCTTTTCCACGAGGTCGGCGGGCAAATTCTTCGATTGTCCCGATTAAGGGCAAATTCAGGCCACCGCTGGCAACTGCGCGCTCAATCCCCGGGGCCACCCCTTTCGCGCCGATGCCTTGAGCCGCGCACCTTGCCCCGCCATATGGACGGACCCATGACCTTGCGTACGCCTCGCCTTCCCCTCAGCATGATCGCGCTCGGCGCGCTGGCGCTCGGCGCGGCGGTGCCGCTGCATGCACAGTACCGGCAGACGATCGGCAACAACATGGCGACGTGCCGCGGCAACGGGCCGGCGGTGCTGGTCACGGTCGATGGGGTGAAGGCGTCGAAGGGCCGGATCCGCGTGCAGAGCTACCGCGCCAACGCCGCCGACTGGCTCAAGAAGGGCCGGTGGATCAATCGCATCGATTCCGCCGCGCGTGCCGGGACCATGACCTTCTGCGTGCCGGTGCCGAGCTCCGGCAGTTACGGCATCGCGGTGCGCCACGACCTCGACGGCGACGGCGAGACCGACCTGTCGAGCGACGGCGGCGGCATGTCGAACAACCCTTCGATCAACATCTTCAACCTCGGCAAGCCGAGCTACACGAAGACGGCGATCTCGGTCGACGGGGTCAAGTCGATCCGCATCAAGATGCGCTACATGTAGGCTACTTGCGGGCGCGCCAGACCCGCCACAGCACGGCGGGCGCCGCGAGCACCGGGTGCTTCTCGCGCCACGGGGTGAGCTCGACCGGAACGCCGGTGTGCCGCTCGATCTTCCACGCGGCATAGCGCGCCGCGCCGTCGAAGGTGGTGCTCGCCTTGACCAGCCGCAGCAGGTTCAATGGCTTGCCGAGCCGGGTGCGGGTGCGCCACCAGCGTGCGATTTCGGCGCGCGTGTAAGGCGACAGGGTGGGCGACAGGACCTCGCCGTCGCGCTCGAACGCAATTCCTTGCGCTTCCCACGCGAGCGGTAGCAGCCCGTCAAAGTGGCCGGCGTTGACTGACAGGATATCGTTCTCCCGGCCCGGCTTCTCGACCCGGAATTCAGCCTGATACGTCGCGCGGAATAGCGCCCGCCAATACTCTTCGGCACGGCCCTTGGCTGGCCCGAGCGCTGCTGCCAGACGCGCCGCCGTCTGCGCCGCACCCGCGACCGCCGAACTGACCTCGCGCCGCGCCGCGTCGTCCGCCGCCCACGCCAGTGCGGAGGGCTGGACGAACCGCGCCCAGATCGTCGTGTCGCGCGATTCCCCGCGCGCCGCGCGGACGAAGGTCTCCACCGCCATCGTCGCGATCTTCGCGCGCAGGGTCACGCCGTCGATGGTCCATTCGCGGTACGACACGCGCGGCCAGATCCGCTCCACCTGCGGTCCAGGCAGGAGGACGTAAAAGTCGAGCACCCCCTCGAGCGATCCCGTGCGCAGGTTCGAACCGTAGAACAGCACCGCCCGCGCGCCCGCGTCGCGCCCCAGCTCCCCGGCGATCGCGCGGACCTGCGGCACGACGGCCGCATCGAGCGCGGCCGCGATGCGATCGTCGAGCGCCTCGCTCATGGCACCACGAACGTGAGCGGCGGGCCCTGGGTGATCTCGTACGAGCCTTCGGGAAATGCCTCGCCGTCGAGGATGAACCGCCCGCCGAGATCGAGCAGGATGCGGTCGGTCTCGCACCGGTGCAGGCCGAGCCGTTCAAGCAGCGGCCGGTCCCAGCCGCAGGCGATCATCGGGATCAGCGCCATCAGCCGCCGGCGCGGGTGATCGATCACCCCGAGCTTCAATCCCGTGCGGTCCCCGAACGGCTTCATCCCGAACGAAAAGGCTTCGAGCGTGGCCGCCAGCAGCATCGCCCGCCGCGCCGGATCGCCCTTCGCGCTGCGCGGCAACTCGTGCGCGTCCTGGCCGACCCGCACCCGCATCGACGCGCCGCGCCGCCACAAGTTGCGATCGGTCCCGAAGATCGTCTGCAAGACACCCCAGGCAGCGGTTGCGCCGATGGCGAGGCTGTCGAACGCACCCAGCCGGTGCGCGTCCTGTCCGGCACTGACCGCGACCGTGAACAGTCCTGCGCCGAACACGAACCCGACCAGCTCGCCGCCGTTCTCGACATCGCGCACCACTAGCGGGCGCCGCACCACTCGCTCGCCGTCGCGGATGGCGTCGATCGCCTCGGCCAGCGTCCAGTGCTTCGGCGCGCCGAGATCGACGTTGAGCGCGTTGGTCTTGCCCGCCGGCACCAATGCGAGCAGCGGCCAGCGGTCGCCGAACACCGGCATCCCCGCGGTGAGCACGTCGCGCACGGTCCCGTCGCCGCCGCTGATAGCGATGCACTCGACCCGCTGCTCGGCGAATCCGGCCAGCACCGCGCGCAGCTCGCCGCGCTTGGCGGGGGAGGCGACGATGACGTTGGGGAGCGCGTGCGCCGCATCGACCACCTTGCGGTTGCGGTGGCTGCGCGGGTTGAAAATCACCCCCACCTTGGGCTCGGCCTTCGGCGAGTTCGGCAGTTCGGACGGCGCGGGCAGCATGCCCCCCGCGCCTTAGCCGCGCCGCCGAACGCGCACCACCATACTTTTGCTGTCCTACAGCCCGCCACCCGCGCTAGCGTGCGCGCCATGCTGCATCCGAACCTGCTCGATTCGGCGCGCGCGATCTCGGACCGGATCGTTTCGCTGCGCCGCGCCATCCACGCCGAGCCCGAGCTGGGCCTCGAGACTCCCAAGACGCTGGCCAAGGTGCGCGCAGCGCTCGCCAACCTGCCATTGGAATGGCGCGAGGGCGGCAGCACGACGGGCGCGGTCGCGACGCTCAAGGGTGCCAAACCCGGTCGCCGCGTGCTGCTGCGCGGCGACATGGACGCGCTGCCGATGGACGAGCACACCGGGCTCGACTTCGCTTCGACAACGCCGGGCCGGATGCATTCGTGCGGCCACGATACCCATACTGCGATGCTCGCGGGAGCGGCCGAACTGCTGTGCGCGCGCCGCGAGGAGCTGGCGGGCGAAGTCCAGTTCATGTTCCAGCCGGGCGAGGAAGGCTTCCATGGCGCGAAGCACATGCTGGAAGACGGGCTGATCGATCCGCTGCCCGAAGCCGCCTTCGCGCTCCACATCATGCCCAATTCGCGCCACGGCATCGTCGCGGGCCGCGCGGGCGCGCTGATGGCGAGCGCCGACCAGCTCGATATCGTGGTCGAAGGGCGCGGCGGTCACGCCTCGATGCCGCACGACACGCTCGACCCGGTGCCCGCCGCCTGCGCGATCGTCACCGCGCTGCAGGCGCTGGTCACCCGCCGCTTCAACGCCGCCGACGCGGTGGTGATCACGGTGACAATGATCGAGGCTGGGACCGCGCACAACGTGATCCCCGACGGGGTCGCCCTCCGTGGTACGATCCGCACGCTGACCCCGCGCAACCGCGACACCGTCCACCGCCTGATCGCCGAGACCGCGCAAGGGGTCGCGGCGGGCTATGGCGTCGAGGCCAAGGTTACCGTCACCCCCGGCTTTCCGGTGACGATGTGCGATCCGCGCGCGGTGGCGATCGGGCAAGAGGTCGCCAGCGGCCTGTTCGGCGAGCAGGACTGGGTCACCCTCCCCGCGCCGATCATGGGCGCGGAGGACTTCTCCTACGTGCTCGAGGCGGTGCCGGGAGCGATGTTCTTCCTCGGCGTGGCACGTGAGGGTGACGATTACCGCAACGCCTGCGCGATCCACTCGCCGCGCATGTTCGTCGACGAGGCGGCCCTCCCGCGCGGCAGCGCGGTGCTTGCGGGATGTGCGTTGCGGTTCTTGGAGCGCGGGTTCGACTAACTCCTGACCCCAGCCCGCAAACTCTACGTCACCCCGGACTTGATCCGGGGTGGTGCATCCTTCCAGCGCCGCACCTCAAGAAAAGCACTGGCCCGGATCAGGTCCGGGCCGACGAACGAGGGAATCGCCTCGGCCGCTGTTATCACTTGCGATAACAGGTTTCTCACAGCAACTTGCCTCGCAAGATTCGCCGCAGCAGACGGCGACCAAGGAGAGGCGAATGGAATACACCGACAAGTCGCGCGTGCTCGGCGACGCGCTGACGCAATGGGCAAGCGAAACCCCCGACAACATCGCGCTGCGCGACGGCGAGGTGACGATCGACTGGACCACCTACGACCGCCACGTCACCCAGGTCGCCAACGGCCTCGCGGCGATGGGGCTCAAGAAGGGCGATCGGGTCGCCTACCTCGGCAAGAATGGCTACCGCGCAGCCGAACTCGCACTGGCCTGCGCGCGCGCCGGAATGGTTCTGGTGCCGGTGATCTGGCGCCTCGCCCCGGCGGAGATCGAGTACATCCTCAAGGACTGCCAGGCCGCCGCGCTGTTCGTCGAGCCGCTGTTCGCGAAACAGGCCTTCGACGGCCCGCGGGTGACGATGGACGGCAGCTTCGATGCCTGGCGCGACATGCAATCGGCCGATCCGGTCACCACCCCGGTGGAAACCGGCGACGTGTTCCTGATGCTCTATACCTCGGGCACCACCGGCATGCCCAAGGGGGTCATGCTGACCCACCGCAACGCCACCGTGCTGCGGCCGATCGTGCAGGAGACCGGGCTCGGCTGGTTCACCTCGGAGCCGGGCGACGCGCTGATCCACGCGATGCCGTTCGGGCATATCGCGGGCGTCGGCTCGGTGGTCGGCGCGGCCAACGCGGGCCAGCACCTGATCATCCACACCGAGTTCGATCCCGGCCTGATCATCCGCGACATCCAGCGGCACAATGCCAAGCAGGCGTTTCTCGTCCCCGCAGCGCTCGCCATGATGCTCGACCA
This sequence comes from Tsuneonella rigui, assembly GCF_003958625.1. Lineage (GTDB taxonomy): Bacteria > Pseudomonadota > Alphaproteobacteria > Sphingomonadales > Sphingomonadaceae > Tsuneonella > Tsuneonella rigui. The sequence goes on from NZ_RSEL01000018.1 coordinate 55,234, forward strand.
CCCGGACGCCAAGGACGCCGATTTCTCCAACCTCCAGGGCATGGGCTACGGCGCCAGCCCGATCCCGCTCGACCTGCTCCAGCGCGGGGTCGAGCGGCTGCAGTGCGACTTCGCGCAGATGTACGGGATGACCGAGACGTTCGGCACCGTCGTCTGCCTGCGCCCCGAGGACCACGGGCCGGGCAAGGAGAAGGTCATGCGCTCGGCCGGGCAGGCGCTGCCGTCGGTTAGCCTGCGCATCCTCGACGAAGAGGGCAACGTCCTCCCGCCCGGGCAGATCGGCGAGGTGGCGATCAACAGCCCGACCAATATGGCCGGTTACTGGAACAAGCCGGAGGAAACCGCGCGCGTCCTGAGCGCAGACAACTGGCTGCGCACCGGCGACGCCGGCATCATGGACGAGGACGGCTACCTCTACATCCAGGACCGCATCAAGGACATGATCATCTCGGGCGGCGAGAACGTCTACCCGGCCGAGGTCGAGAGCGCGATCTATGGCCACCCGGACATCGCCGACGTTGCGGTGATCGGCGTGCCCGACGATAAGTGGGGCGAGGCGGTCAAGGCGGTGGTCGTCCGCCGCCCGGGTGCGAGCCTCGAGGCCGACGGGGTGATCTCCTACGCCCGCGAGAAGATCGCCGGATTCAAGTGCCCCAAGTCGGTCGACTTCATCGACGCGCTGCCGCGCAACCCGTCCGGCAAGATCCTCCGCCGCGAACTGCGCGCACCCTATTGGGAAGGGCGCGAGCGGCAGGTAAACTAGGGTCAGGCGTGCTGCAGCGTGGTGGAGTAGCGTAGCCCTTCGGGGCGCAGGTCGAGCACCGGGTTGCTGCCGACGCGCTTCAACAGCTTAGTGCCGAAGCCGCCCCGCCCGCTGGTGGTGACCGGCGGGCCGTCGCCTTCGTGCCAGGCGATCCCGATCGCGGAGCCGTCCTGCGCGATCGTCAGCGCAACGTTGCCGTGATCGTGCGACCAGGCGCCGTACTTGCAAGCGTTGGTCGCGAGCTCATGCAGCACCAGCGAGAGCGAGACGACATCCTGCCCGCCGAGCGTGAGGTCGGGGCACGACAGGTCGAGCCTCCGGCGGTCCTGCAGGAACGGCTGGAGCGAGGAATCCACCACGTCGCGCACTTTCGCCGTCGGCCGGTCGACATGCTCGGTCAGCAGGTCGTGCGCCGAGGCCATCGCCCGCAGCCGCGCCGAAAACGCGGTCAGTTGGCCCTGGTCATTGGGCAGCGTCTGCATCGCGATCGACTGCACCACCGCGAGCGCATTCTTCAGCCGGTGGGCGAGCTCGCGGGCGAACAGCTCGGCGGTCTCGGCGTCCTTGCGCGCGGCCTCCATGCTGGCGTGGTAGTTGCGGTAGGCTTGCGTGCGGTAGAAATGCGAAGTGGTCAGCAATGACGCGGCGATGACCGCGAACCCGAGCAGCGGGATCAGCCCCGCCTCCCCCATGTCGAAGGTGAACGGCGAGAAGAAGAAATACCACGACAGCACGCCGCCGACGATCGCGGCCGTGACACCTGCCGCAAGGCCGACGAAGGTGCCCATCAGCATGATCGCGACCACCACCGTCAGCGTCGGCAGCTGGGTTGGCAGGATCGGCAGCGGATGGCGACCGCGAGCAGCGCGGCCGCAGCCCCCACCGGCACTTCCCACCAATGGAACTTCGCCGGATCGCGCGACATGCGCGACGCGATCCGCACCGACAGCGGCTCACGCTTGCCGCGCGCGTCGGTGGTGCGGGTCTCCTCTGCCATCGCGCGCATTTCTGCCCGAGGGCATGGCAGCGCGCAACCGCAGCGGGATAAGTGCTGGCAAGCACGAAAGCCCTTTGCTAAGCGCCCGCGCCTAGTTGCACCCGTAGCTCAGCTGGATAGAGCGCTGCCCTCCGAAGGCAGAGGTCACAGGTTCGAATCCTGTCGGGTGCGCCATACCGGAAGGGCCGACCGCAAGGGCGGCCCTTCCGGTATGGCGTATCATGAAGGTTCGAAGCTAAGGTTCGGAGTCGAAGCGCCAAAGGCGCGTAGACGTGCGCAGCGAAGCGAAGCACAATCCTGTCGGGTGCCCGCGGCCTCCCCAGCAATCTCAGTCCGGCACCACCCGCATCTGTGCGCTCAGCGGCGGCAGCTCACTACCGAACTGATCGCGCATCGCCGACTGATCCCCGTCGAAATCGTCCTTGCACTCGCGCAAGACCGACAGCAGCTCGTCCGCCGACAGCCGGTCGTAGAACTCGATCCCGATCCGGTTCGCATCCGCCCAGACTGCCCGGCCAGCCGCCTCGACCGTCCTGGTGAGCTCGAGCAAAATCGTCGTCCCCGGAGGAATCGCTACCGCCCCCACCTCGATCGCGCAGCCGCCGGTCGACAGGTCGAGCACGGTCACTCTGATCGGAGTCGCCGGGATGCGCCCCACCACCGTGCGGTTGATCTTCGTCCGATAGCTCTTTCGCTGGTCCATGATCCCCGCACCCGCCCCTAGGCGCCTGTGATATAAGTTATTTTGCGTAGTGCGGATTGTAAGGAAACGTCAGCGCGCGCGGCGGCGAGGGGGCAGCGCGCATTAGCGATTTGGCAAGCGACTCCGGTTAACAGGGCGGTCACGATGAACGCTCCGCCGACCGATTTCGCCGCCGCCTCGCGGCAAGAGGGTGCCGCGCTTCGCGGCCCCAGCGCGATGAGCGTGCAGTGGGCCGCGTTGCAAGATGCTGCCGCCGCGGTCGCTTCGCTGGCCGGGCTCGCAGCCGAGAAGCCGAGCGCGCAAGTGCGCAACTTCCCCGCGCTCATCAAGGATGTCGGCGGCTGGCGGCTGGAGCTGGCGACCAACGGCGTCGCCGATCTCACCGCGATGATGAAGCCCGGGGTCAAGGCGCTGCTGGCGGTCTCGGCGCGCGGGCAGGACCCGACCCCGGCCGCGCTCAGCCTGTGGCGGGAGTATCACCACGCGCGCGCCGCGCTGCTGGAGCTGGTGCCCGAGCAGGGGCACATGGGACCGCTACGGAAGGCGTGACGGCGGGTCTCTCACTCAACCGCTAAATCAGAATCCGTCATCCCAGCGAAAGCTGGGATCTCGTTGTACAATGCGTGGCGTCAACCGGGACGAGGTCCCAGCTTTCGCTGGGACGACGGCCATGGGTTCGATGGCGTGTTGACCTAGTTCTCATTTCGTTCCACTCGGGACGGATGCCCGATTCTGCGCTTGCCCTTGCTTCCGAACGACACGACGCCATCGCGGTGGCGCGGGGGATTTGCCGGTTGTTCGCGCGCAACGACATCTGGTGCCTGTCGGAAATGCCGTTGCGCAACGGGCGGCGGGCGGACCTGATGGGAGTCGATCCCAAGGGGCGGATCGTGATCGTCGAGATCAAGGTCAGCCGGGCGGACCTGGTGGGCGATGGCAAGTGGCCCGACTACCTCGACTTCTGCGACCGGTTCTACTGGGGTGTGCCGCCGGGCATCGATTGCGCGATCCTCGACGGCCTCGACTTCAAGCCTGACTGCTGCGGGGTGATCGTCGCCGACGGCTACGATGCCGAGATCGTGCGCCCTGCACCCAGCCACCCGCTCGCCGCCGCGCGCCGCAAGGTCGAGATCGAGCGTCTCGCGCGCACTTCGCTGCGCCGCTCGATCGTCGCGGGCGATCCGCACTGCGCGCCGTGGGGCCAAGGGTTGTAACTCCAGCGGCGTGCCGCGCATAAGCGTCGCACGATGCTGACCGCCGTCATTCTATCCGCGCTGGCAATGACCCTGATCGTCGCGCTGCGCTATCTGGCGGCGAGCGGCGTGTTCGCCTGGGCGACCAGGCGCGTGCGGCCGGGCCACTACAACGGGCTCGACGCGCAGATCCGGCGCGAGATCGGCTGGTCGCTCGCCTCGGCGGCGATCTACGGCATCCCCGCGGGCGTGGTCGCGTGGGGCTGGCAAGCTCACGGGTGGACGCTCGTCTACACCGAGTGGGACGCCTACCCGCTGTGGTACCTTCCCCTAGCGCCGCTGCTCTACCTGCTCGCGCACGACACCTGGTTTTACTGGACTCACCGGCTGATGCACCGGCCCACGGCGTTTCGCGTCGCACATGCCGTCCATCATGCCAGCCGCCCGCCGACCGCGTGGGCGGCGATGAGCTTCCATCCGATCGAGGCACTGACCGGCGCGGTCGTCATCCCCGCGCTGGTGTTCGCGATCCCGATCCACGCCGCGATGCTCGGCCTTGTCCTGTTGATTATGACCGTGATGGGGGTGACCAATCACATGGGATGGGAGATGTTCCCCCGCGCGCTGGTTCATTCCCGCGCAGGAAACTGGCTGATAACCGCCAGCCACCATCAACGGCACCACGATCTCTACCGATGCAATTACGGCCTCTACTTCCGCTTCTGGGACAAGCTGTGCGGCACCGACCGCGGGCTCGCGGTGCCCTGATCGTAGCGCTCGCCGGCGCGATGCTGGCGGGGGCGAGCGCGCCGGAAGGGACGGTCAACCTCACCGTCACCGGGCTGCGCTCGGCCAAGGGCCAGGTGCTCGTGTGCCTGACGCGCGAGGCCGATCACTTCCCCGATTGCAGCGGCAGCAAGACGGCGCGCAGCGCGATCGTGCCCGCGTCGCGCCCGCAAGCGACTTTCGCCGACCTGCCGCAGGGGCGCTATGCCATCTCGGTCCTGCATGACGAGAACGCCAACGGCCGGGCCGACAAGACGCTCGGGCTGATCCCGCGCGAGGGGTTCGGCTTTTCACGCGATGCGCCTGTGCGGATGGGTCCGCCCAAGTTCGACCAGGCCGCATTCGCCATCGATGGCGGCGACGTCACGCAGTCGATCCGGATGCGCTACCTGATGTGACCCGACCGGCCGCGAGCGGAAAAGTCGCGGCGCAACTTAACGGGATGTTTACCACGCCGCGGCACAACCGCCCCGATCGCTTAGAGCATAGGGGCAGCGACGGGTAATGGACACTCTGCGGGGACAATTCGGCAGCATCAGCGTCGATTACGACGAGCCGCTCGATCTGACCGTCGAGGATGAGGCGGACCGCGAACTGCCGCCGAGCCCTGTCGGCCAGGACGAGCGCCGCATGCAGGTGCGCGCCTACAATCATTGGGCGAGCCTGTTGGCCGACCGCAACCTGCCCTCGATCGAGGATCTCGATCCCGACAGCCTGCCCGATTTCGGGCCCTACTCGGTCCTACTCGATTTCAGCCATGGGATCGAGGATCCGGCGGTGCGCTATCTCGGCGCCGCGCTCGCGGTGGAGTGCGATGCGCCGCAAGGCATCGCCCAGTTGTCCGACGTGCCGGCCCGCTCGCTGCTGAGCCGGATCACCGACCACTACATGCAGATCCTCGCCAACCAGGCGCCGATCGGGTTCGAGGCCGAGTTCGTCAATCAGCGCGGCGCGACGATCCTCTATCGCGGGATCCTGCTGCCGTATTCGAGCGACGACGACACGATCGATTTCATCTACGGCGTGATCAACTGGAAGGAGATGGCCGACCAGCTGACCAGCGACACGCTGCTGCTGGAGATCGACCAGGCGCTCGAAACCGCACCCGAACCGGAAATCCGCGCGCCCGATCCGGTGACCGACTGGGCCGACGGCCCGGGCGCCGTCGAAGAGATTCCTGAAATCGCCGTAGCTGTGGCCGACGCGAACGATCCTTTCCCCCTGCCCGCCTTCGGCGAGGACGACGAGGACGAGGACGACGATTCGGGGGACCTCTACGAAGCCATCGAAGCGGTCGACGAAGAGCCGGCGGGCAGCAACCGCTTCGGCTCGCTGCTGTCGCTCGGCGGCAGCAAGGTTGGCCGTGCGCCGCTCGAACTGGGCGACGCCGATGAATTCGGCGGTGACGAGTTCGGCGACGACGACGAGGAATACGACTACGCCGACCAGGACGCCGCGCTTGCTGCCTGGCAATCGCCCGCGCGTGCCGCGGCGCCGGTCGAAGAGGCGGAGTTCGAGGTCGCTGATGTCGACACGGTCGAGGAGGTCGCCTACCCCGTCGCGGTGGTGCCGACCCCGCTGGTGGTCGCCAACGAGAACTTCGGCGCCGACGAAGGCCTCTACGATTGCCTCGCCGCCGCGCGCGAGCTGGCGCTCGCCGCCCGTTCGAGCGAGGACCGCACCCGCAGCGCGCTCTACGCCGCGGTCAGCCGCGCCTACGACTTCAGCCTCGCCGCGCAAGCCGAGCCGGAGGCGTTCGCCGAACTGATCGCCGACAGCGGCCTGACCGTGCAGGAACGCGCGCCGATGACCCCGGTGGTCAAGCTCGTGTTCGGCGCCGACTACGACAAGACCCGCCTCACCGAATACGCCGCCGTGCTCAACCACGCGCACCGGATGGGCGTGGAGCGCGGCACCCTCGCCGGCCTGCTCGCCGAAGCCGAAGGCGGCCTCAAGGGCGTCGTCCAGGCCGAGCGCGACTATCGCCGTGCCGATGGCGGCGAGGTGGTCGTCCGCGAAACCCCGCGCGAGGCGCTCGCCCGCAAGCTGCGCGCAATCGCTCCGCTGGGCTTCGAGGACATCGACACGGAGGGCGAGGAATTCGCGCTGGTGATGGTCCGCCGGGTCGAGGGCAAGGTGGTAGTGCTGGGCGAGATCGCCGACCTGCCGCTGGTCGAGAAGGCCGCCAAGAAGCTCGTCGCCTAAATCCCGGATTTCAAAGCGCTGTCATTGCCGCCGCGCGCCCGCTAGCGCGGGCAGCGATGGCCCTGTTCGACCGCGCTCCCGTCCGCCTGCAGCCGTTCTTCGGCTACCGCAGCCAGACTCGCCTCACGATCACCGCCCGCGCGCTACGCGCCGGACCGCCGCGCGACGACGTGTTCGCCCGCCGCGGCCGCCTGCAGGCGATGCGCACGATGCTCGCCCAATTCGCCTCGCGCGAGGTTCCCGGGCTGGCCGTGCGGCTCGAGCTGCGGCGGCTCGACGGCACCATGATCGAGCATCACGGCGTCACCGATGGCGAGGGCTACGTCCGCTTCGACGTCGTGCTCGACCCCGTATGGCCGCTACCGAGCGATCCCGCGTGGGAGATCGCCTGCCTGCACTGGATCACGCCCGACGGCGCGCAGTGCGTCGAAGGCTTCGTGCTCGCACCGGGCAGCGCGACCAAGCTCGCCGTCGTCTCCGACATCGACGACACGATCGTCGAGACCGGGATCACCGGCGGCCCGCGCGCCATCGCGCGCAACTGGCGCCGCGTGCTGGCCGAATTGCCCGACGAGCGGATCGCGGTGCCGGGGGCGGACGTGTTCTACGGCGCGCTCGGCGGCGGCGCGGTGCTCGCCGGGCCGGGCGGTGCGGGGACCCGCTACGCCGCGACGCACCGGCCGTTCTTCTACGTCTCGTCGAGCCCGTGGAACCTGTTCTCCTATCTCGTCGCCTTCCAGCAAAGCCGCGGCCTGCCCCTCGGTCCGCTGCTGCTGCGCGACTGGGGATTGGACCGGGCAACCTTTGGCGGCGAAAGCCACGGGGCGCACAAGCGCGCAGCGCTCGACGCGCTGCTCGCGTTCTACCCCGACATGCGCTTCGCGCTGATCGGCGACGACACGCAGGGCGACCTCCCCGCCTACGCCGACACCGTTCAGGCCAATCCGGGCCGGATCGCCGCGGTGTTCATCCGCACGGGCGCCGGTCCGCTGTCGCCCGAGGAAATTGCCGGGCGGTCGATTATCGAGGCCGCGGGGGTGCCGCTGTGGTTGGGAGACGACTACGCGACCGGTGACGACTTCCTGCGCGCCAACGGCATCTCGACCGAGGGCGAGACCGCGCAGATCGTGCAGACGATTCAGGACAAGGGGACCGCGAGGTGAGGCGAGGCAAGAAGGGGCGCTGGCTGGTGGGAATCGCGATCGTGCTGCTGGTGCTGGCGGCGGCGGGCTACGGCACCTGGCGCTGGGCGGTCGCGCGGGGATCGGCGGCCACGCTCGACTGGATCGATGCGCGCTTCTCCCGCGCGACACCGGTGCGGCTGGCGGAGGAGGGCCGCTACGGCGCGAGCCATCACCAGAACGTCGAGCTGTGGGTGCCGCAAGGACAGCCGCCCGCGGGCGGCTGGCCGCTGGTGGTGTTCGTCTATGGCGGCGGCTGGCATGACGGCGCGACCGAGGAATACCGCTTCGTCGCGCGCACGCTGGGCGACCGTGGGTACGCCACCGCGCTGGTCGGCTATCGCCTGGTGCCCGAGGGGCGCTTTCCGGCGATGCTGCGGGACACCGCGGCGGGCGTGCGCTGGACGCGCGACCATGCCGCCGGTGCTAGCATCGACGCCAAGCGGCTCGTCCTGACCGGCCACTCGGCGGGCGCCTACAATGTCCTCATGCTCACGCTCGATCCGCAGTGGCTGGAAGAGGCAGGCGTACCCGGAAGCGCAATCGCGGGCACGGTCAGCCTGGCCGGACCGGCGGACTTCTATCCCTTCACCAGCGCTTCGGCGAAGAACGCGATGGCGGGCGCGCCAGATCCCAAGGGGACGCAGCCGATCAGCTTCGCTCGCGCGGGCGCGCCGCCGATCCTGCTGCTGCATGGGACCGCCGATGACGTCGTGCGGGTTCGCAACTCGCGCAACCTGGCCACGGCGATCACGCGGGCCGGCGGGAGGGTGCAGGAGATCGAGTTCGACGGGATGGGCCACGCGGGCGTCGTGATGGGCCTGTCGCGCCCGTTCGCGCAGGGCGGCAAGGTGCTCGATCCGATGCTGGCGTTCATCCGCAGCTCGCTCGCGGCTTCAGTTCCGGTTCAGCGCGAAAACCGCTAACCCGCACCCCGATGCGCTTCGCCTCCCGCGCCCTTGCAGTCCTCGCGGCCGTGTCGCTGCTCGCCCAGCCGGCGAGCGCGCAGTCGGTGTTGCGCGATGCCGAGACCGAGGCGCTGCTCGACGATCTCGCCGCGCCGCTAGTGCAGGCCGCCGGCCTCGCGCCCGGCAACGTCGACATCGTGCTGGTCGGCGATTCGTCGATCAACGCCTTCGTCGCGGGCGGACAGGCGGTCTACATCCACACCGGCTTGCTCGAGGAGGCCGACACCGCCGAGGAAGTCCAGGGCGTCATCGCGCACGAGCTGGGCCACATCACCGGCGGGCATGTGATCAGCTCGTCAAAGGGCATCGCCACCGCGGGCAAGATCTCGATCCTCTCGATGCTGCTCGGCGTCGCCGCCGCGGTCGCCGGGGCGGGCGAAGCCGCGATGGGCGTGATGATGGCTGGCCAGCAGGCGGCGATGGGCAATTTCCTCGCCTTCAGCCGGGTGCAGGAGAGCGCCGCCGACGCCGCCGGCGCACAATACCTGTCGAAGGCCGGCATTTCGGGGCGCGGCTCGCTGAGCTTCTTTCGCAAGCTCCAGAACATGGAGTTCCGCTATGGCATGAGCCACAGCGACGAGGACGCCTACGCCTCCACGCACCCGATGTCGGGCGACCGCATCGCCCGCCTGACACACGACTACGAAATCGATCCCGCGTGGGACAAGCCGGCCGACCCCGCGCTGCAGGCGCGGTTCGAGCGGGTGAAGGCCAAGCTCGCGGGCTACATCCAGGAACCCGCCCAGACGCTGCGGCAGTATCCCGAGACCGACACCAGCGCACCCGCGCGCTATGCCCGCGCCTATGCCTTCCACAAGCAGGCGATGATGGACAAGTCGCTCGCCGAGACCGATGCGCTGCTGAAGTCCGCGCCGGACGATCCCTATTACCTCGAGCTCGAAGGCCAGGTCCTGCTCGAATCGGGTCGGCCCGACGATGCGATCCCGCCGCTGCGCAAGGCGACCGCGCTGACCGGCAACCAACCGCTGATCGCCTCGCTGTTCGGACACGCGCTGCTCGCGACCGAGGACAAGACCCACTACCCCGAAGCGGAGGACGTGCTGAAGGCCGCGGTCCAGCGCGACCGGCTCAACCCCTTCGCGTGGTACCAGCTTGGGGTCATCTATGCCGCGCAGGGCGATATGCCGCGCGCGCGGCTCGCCAGCGCCGAGCAGCAGGTGATGAGCGGGCAATACCTCGAGGCGCTGCGCAGCGCGCAGGCCGCGACCGCGGGCCTGCCCGAGAACACGCCCGACTGGCTCCGCGCGCAGGACATCGTGTTCGAAGCGCGCGGCGCGCTTGAACGCGACAAGAAGCGCAAGTAGCCCCCGCAGCCGATGCTCCGCTTCCTTCCTGCCGCGCTCGGCGCGATCGTGTGCGGTTTCCTCGGCGCGTGGCTGTTCACGCTGAGCGGCCTCGGCGGTAGTGCAACCGAAAAGTGGCTGCTCGATCACCCCGAGATCCTGCCCAAGATGGCCGAGCGTTACCAGAACGTCGAAGCGGCCAAGCGGATGGCTGGAATCCATGGGCAGCTTGTGCAGCCGTTCCCCGGCGCGGTGCTCGGCAACCCCAACGGCAAGACCACGCTGGTCGAGTTCACCGACTATGCCTGCACTTACTGCCGCCATTCGATCGCGGACGTGCAGGCGCTGATCGCGGCCAACCCGGACCTCAAGGTCGTGATCCGCGAATGGCCGATCTTCGAGGGCAGCGACGCCGCCGCGCGCATGGCGCTCGCCGCCGCCAAGCAGGGCAAGTACGCGCAGTTCCATGACCTGATGTTCGCGCACGGGCCGCCGAGCCCCGCGACCATCGAGCTTGCCGCCAAGGGTGCGGGCCTCGACCTTGCGGCGGCCCGTAAATTCGCCGCCTCCCCTGCGGTCGAGCTCGAATTGCGCAACAACCAGCAGTTCGCGCGCCAGCTCGGGTTCGAAGGAACGCCGAGCTGGGTGGCCGGCAACCAGGCCTTCTCGGGCGCGGTCGGCCGCGAGCGACTTGCCGAGGCGATCGCCGCTTCCGACGAGGGCGCATGACCCGCGCAGGGCTGGCGTTGGCCGCCCTTGCAGCGGCGCTTGTCGCCCAGCCCGCTCAGGCAGGGGTGGCGGAGGACCGCGCGGGCCTCATCAGTCTGCAAGCCGAGGACTTGCGCCTGCAATCGCTCGGCTGGCGGCTCGCGACCGCCAACGCGCCGTTCTGCGAACATGCCGCACCCGCCATCGGGCTGTTGCTGCAGGACATGGCGAACTACGCCGAGCCCGCCCGCATGCGCGCGGCCGCCGGGATCGCCGGCGATATCGCGGTCGAGGCGGCCGTCCCCGGCGCGCCCGCTGCACTGGCCGGACTCTCAGCGAACGACGAGATCATCGAAATCGACGGCCAGCCGATGGCCGCATTGCCGCCGGTCAAGGCCAACGACTGGAAGCGCCTTACCGGCCTGCATGATACGATCGACGCTGCGCTGGTGCGGGATGGCAGCGTGCGGATCACCTGGCGGGAGGCGGACGGCTCCACCCATGAGGCGGACATCAAGGGCGTCCCCGCATGCCCGACCCGCTTCGAGCTGCTCGACGGCGGCGGACGCGCGGTGGCGGACGGAAAGCGGGTGGTGTTCGGCCGCAAGTTCGCCGGCTTCGGCCTGGCGGAGGACGAGATCGCCGCCGCCATCAGCCACGAATTCGCGCACAACCTGCTCGCGCACCGTGCCTGGCTGCATGGCCGGCGCAGCGCCAAGAACATCCGCCTGACGGAGCGCGAGGCCGACCGGCTGATGCCGTGGCTGCTGGCCAACGCCGGCTACGATCCGGCCGCCGCGGTGCGCTTCTTCCACAAGTGGGGACCGGGCAACGACGGCTGGATCTTCCGCGCGCCGACTCACGACGGGTGGGACGAGCGCGCCGACTACGCCGCCGCCGAGCTACCCAAGATCGCCGCGCTCAAGGCTGCCGGCCAGCCAGCCAACTGGCGCGCCCACTTCGAGCGGGAGGTCGCCCGCTAACTGTGTCCCGCAAAGACTACTTTGGGAGGCCCTAAGCGGCCTTGGCTTCGGCAACCTTGGCGTAGAGCGAGTTGATCGGCCGCGCCATCACGCGGCGGACCATCGGCTCGAAAAACTCCAAGCTCTCGCTCCCGTAGTCCGGGTCGAACGCCGCCTGGTCGTATTTCTCGCAGAATTCCGCGCAGGCATCGAAGTGCGGATGCCCTCGGAACTGCTCGCGCGAATGCTGGTCCATGCCGAGGTAGTGGAAGTAGTAATAGCCCTGGAAATGCCCGTGGTTCTGGCAGATCCAATGCACTTCCTCGCTGACGAACGGCTTGATGATCGAAGCCGCCACCTCGGGGTGATTGAAGGTGCCGAGCGTGTCGCCGATGTCGTGCAGCAGCGCCATCACCACATAGGCTTCGTCCCGCCCGTCGCGGTGCGCGCGGGTGGCGGTCTGGAGCGAGTGGGTCAAACGGTCGACCGGAAAGCCGCCGAAATCGCCGTCAAGCAGCTTGAGGTGTGCCAGCACGCGGTCGGGCAGGCCCGAGGCGAACTGCAGGTAGTCCGCGCCGATGATCGCCCAATCCTCGGCCGTGCCTTCCTTCATCTCACGAAACTTGGCGCGCTCCTCCGCGCCGTGCAGCGTGTCTTCCAGGGTTTCGACGTCCATCAGGTCTCTCCTTGAAACCCGTATACCCCAAGCAGGAGCGCGATGCCAAAACTTGTCTGACGCGCAGGCAACATTAGTTTAGGGCGTGCAAGCGATGAAGAAGCTGGCCTTCCGCCCGGCGCCGTTCTTCGACAACAAGAACGCCGCCTTCTGGAACCTGCAGTTCGCGGGCTGGGGCGGGGTGTTCGCGCTGCGCGCGGTCTCAGCTGTGGCGAACGAAGCGCCGTGGGATCTGCTGCTCATCGTGCTGGTGCAGGTCGTCACCGGCTTCGCGATCAGCCTGGTGCTATCGGTCATTTACCGCCACCTGATGCAACGCAGTGCCCTCGTTACTTGGGGTATCACCGCGCTGACGCTGTCCGCCGCGGTCGCCTTCTACGCCGCGATCGACGCCTGGCTGCAGGGCATCTATTTCTCCGGGTCGCGTGAGACCACCTTCGCTCAGCGGATCGTCGGCCTCGCCTTCCTCGACGGCACGCTTCTGGGCGCGTGGTCGGCGCTCTATTACGCGATAAATTTCTTCCTCACGGTCGAGGAACAAGCCGACCGCCTCGAACGGCTGGAGGCGCAGGCAACCAGCGCGCAGCTCGCGATGCTGCGCTACCAGCTCAACCCCCACTTCCTGTTCAATACGCTCAATTCGATCTCCACCCTCGTCCTGCTCAAGCAGACCGAGCCCGCCAACGCGATGCTCACCCGCCTCAGCGCATTCTTGCGCCATACACTGGTGAGCGAGCCGGGATCGAAAGTGACGATCGCGCAGGAAGTGGAGACGCTGAAGCTCTACCTCGGGATCGAACGAATGCGCTTCGAGGAACGGCTGCGGACCGAATTCCACGTCGAGCCGGAGGCGGCCAACGCCTGCCTGCCCTCGATGCTGCTGCAGCCGCTGGTCGAGAACGCGGTCAAGTACGCCGTCAGCCCGCAAGAGGAGGGCGCATCGATCAGCCTGACCGCGCAACTCGTCGGACGCCGCTTGCGGGTCGCCGTGTCCGACAGCGGGCCGGGATTGCGCGAAGGCGGCGGCGGGACCAGCGTGCCGCCGTCGCTTGCGGGGGTGGGCCGGACCGTGTCGACTGGCGTCGGCCTGGCCAACATCCGCGAGCGTCTGAGCCAAGCCTACGGCGAGGACCACCGATTCGAAATCCGCAACCCGCCCGAGGGCGGCTTCACCGTGATCATTGAAATCCCCTACGAAGCCGCCGCCCCCCGCGAAACCACTGTGGTCGAACGACCGTCCCCCGCTCCCGCCGCGCTCACCCCCGAGCCGCCGGCGCTTTCGATTGGAACCACTGCCGCATGACCATCCGCACCCTACTCGTCGATGACGAGAAGCTAGCCATCCAGGGGCTTCAGCTGCGCCTCGAGAAGTTCGACGATGTCGAGGTGATCGGCACTTGCGCCAACGGGCGCGAGGCGATCCGCGCGATCAAGACCGAGAAGCCCGATCTCGTATTCCTCGACATCCAGATGCCCGGCTTCGACGGGTTCAGCGTGGTCAAGGGCGTGATGGAGATCGAGCCGCCGCTGTTCGTCTTCGTCACCGCCTTCGAGGAGCACGCGATCCGCGCGTTCGAGGCCAACGCGGTCAACTACCTGATGAAGCCGGTCGACGAGGACAAGCTTGCCGACACCATCGAGCGCGTGCGCCAGCGCCTTGCCGAGAAGCGCAGCGCGGAAGAGGCCGAGAAGCTCAAGAACGTGCTCAGCGAAGTCGCGCCCGACGCGGCCGAGGAATACGCCGCAGGCGACGAAACCCCGACCGAGAGCGCCGACCGGTTCGAGAAGCTGATCAACATCAAGGACCGCGGGCAGATCTTCCGCGTGGAGATCGATTCCATCGAGCACATCGTCGCCGCGGGCGACTACATGTGCATCTACACCGGCGATAACAGCCTGATCCTGCGCGAGACGATGAAGGACCTCGAACGCCGGCTCGATCCGCGCACCTTCCAGCGCGTGCACCGCTCGACGATCGTGAACCTGAACCTCGTGCGGCAGGTGAAGCCCCACACCAACGGCGAATGCTTCCTGGTGCTCGACAGCGGCGCCGAGGTGAAGGTGAGCCGCAGCTACCGCGACGTGGTGGCGCGGTTCGTTCACTAGCTCGCCCCTTGTCACAGACACTCCTCCTCCGTCGGCCCGGACGTGATCCGGGCCAGTGCGTTTCTTCGAGCGCCGGATTCGAAGATAGCACCACCCCGGATCAAGTCTCCCTCCGGGAGAGCTTCGCTTCCCGGGGCGACGAAGGTTATTGAGCGACGTGAGCGTGGCTTTCTCGATCCCCGGCTTTGACCTCGACCGCTTCGTCCGCGAGACGCTGGCGGAGGACCTCGGCGAAGGGCTGCCAGGCGGCGGTCGCGACGTCACCAGCGAGAGCGTGATTCCGGCCGACGCGCGCTTTTCCGGCGTGATGGACAGCCGCGACGCGATCGTCGTCGCGGGCCTGCCGGTGGCGGAGGCGTTCTTTCGCGCGCTCGATCCGGCCATGTCGATCGAATTGCTGGTCGAGGAGGGCGCCGAGGTTACACCCGGGACCGACCTGATGCGCCTCGAGGGCAACGCCCGCGCGATGCTCACCGCCGAGCGCAGCGCGCTCAACATCGTCCAGCACCTCTCCGGCGTCGCGACGCTGACCCGCGAGTACGTGCAGGCGATGGACAATCCTGCCTGCACGCTGCTCGACACCCGCAAGACCATTCCCGGGCTGCGCCACCTCGAGAAATACGCAGTGCGCATGGGCGGCGGAGCGAACCACCGCATGGGCCTGTGGGACGCGGCGATGATCAAGGACAACCACGTCCTCGTCGCCGGTTCGGTCGGCCAGGCGGTCGGCGCGGCGCGCGCGGCCGGGGTGAAGGACGTGATTTGCGAGGTCGACCGGATCGACCAGATCGAGCCCGCGATCGCCGCCGGCGCGACCCGGCTGCTGCTCGACAACATGGAGCCCGATACCTTGCGCGAAGCGGTGCGGATCGTCGCCGGCCGGGTCCCGACCGAGGCGAGCGGCGGGATCAATCTCCAGACCATCAAGGCCAAGGCCGCGACCGGCGTCGACTACGTCTCGGTCGGCCGGCTGACCCAAAGCGCCCCTGCGGCCGACATCGGGCTCGACTTCACGCCGTTGTGAAGTGGTTCGCGGCCCTCGCGCTGGTCATCGCCGCGCCGCTCCACGCGCAAGCCTATCAATGCCGCGTTCCCCCTAAGGTATCGGTCCCGCAAGTACGGCCCGACGGCCCGGTGCGGCGCTCGCCGGTCACCGGCTACACGCTCGCGCTGAGTTGGGCGCCCGAGTACTGCAAGGGGCGCGAGAGCCGCCGCGCCGATGCAGTGCAGTGCTCCGGCGATAATGGACGCTTCGGGCTGATCGTCCACGGGTTGTGGCCCGAGGGGCGCGGCGCGTGGCCGCAGTGGTGCCCGACGAAGCAGGCGCTCTCTCCTGTCGAGGCGCGCCGGAACATGTGCATGATTCCTTCGGCGCGGATGCAGGCGACCGAGTGGGCCAAGCACGGCGCGTGCATGACTCGCACGCCGGCGGGCTACTTCAAGGTCACGCGTATACTCTATCAGAGCTTGCGCTTTCCCGACCTCGACCGGCTGTCGAAAGACCCTGAGCTGAATGTCGGTCTGATCCGCCGGCGGTTTGCCACCGCTAATCCCGGCTGGAGGGCTGATGCGGTGGGCGTGAAGCTCAACGAGCGCGGATGGCTTGAGGAAGTGCGGCTTTGCTACGACAAGCGCTTCATGCCGGCGCCTTGCGATCGGGGTCGGTTCGGGCCGCCCGACAGCGCTGACGTCAAAATCTGGCGCGGGCTCTAGCGCCGTTCGCGGAAGAAGCCGCGAAGCAGTTCGGCGGCCTCGCTCTCGCCGATGCCGGAGACCACTTCCGGTCGATGCAGGCACTGCGGATGGTCGAACACCCGCGCGCCATGGGCGACCGCGCCGCCCTTGGGGTCGGGCGCGGCGTAGGTCACGCGGGCGAGGCGGGCGTGGGCGATCGCACCGGCACACATCGCGCAGGGCTCGAGTGTGACGAACAGCTCGCATCCCGTCAGCCGCTCGTCGCCGAGCGCCTTCGCGGCCACGCGAATGGCGACGATCTCCGCATGCGCGGTCGGGTCATGATCGCCGCGCGGCGCGTTGCGGCCCTCGCCGATCACCACGCCGTCCTTGACCACCACCGCGCCAATCGGCACTTCGCCCGCGTGGGCAGCTTCGCGCGCGAGGGCGAGCGCGCGTTTCATCGGGTCGGGCAGGGGCCAGCGGGTCATCGGCCCCGGCCCTAGCCTCTGGGTTGACGATTCGCGAGTGCGCCGCTAAGCGCGCGCCTTTCCCGGCACCGCCGTAACCGTTTCTACGAGAGATCAGTCATGTCGCGCATCTGCGAACTCACCGGCAAGGGCCGCCAGGTCGGCCACAACGTGAGCCACGCCAACAACAAGACCAAGAAGACCTTTCTGCCCAACCTGCAGAACGTCACGCTGATGAGCGAGAAGCTGGACCGCAGCTTCAAGTTCCGCGTTTCGACCCAGGGTCTGCGCTCGGTCGAGCACAACGGCGGCCTCGACAACTGGCTGCTCAAGACCGGCGACGAGAAGCTGTCGGCCAATGCGCTCAAGGTGAAGCGCGAGCTGAAGAAGGCCGCCGCGGCCGCCTGATAAGCTGTCAATGGAGCGCTTGATTGGCGCGCCGAACACCCGCGTGTTCGGCGCGCTTTTCGTATGCGCGGCGCATTGCTATCGTGCGGGGCATGAAGACATCGCTTGCCCCTGTCACGCTCGCCGCTGCGATGCTGGTCCTTCCTGTTGCGGCAGCCGGCCAGGACACCCCAGCAGTGGTGACCGCGGTTTATCAATGCCGGACGCTTACTGACGACGCGGCCCGGCTCGCGTGCTTCGACAAGGCGGCCGCCGACCTCGAGCAGGCCCAGAACGCGCGTACGCTGTCATTTGGCGACGAGGACGCATTCCCGCGCTTCGAGGGTGCCGAGCTCAAGAGCAAGATCGAGGCGGTCAGCGCCAACCAGGCGGGGCGCTATGTCATCACCCTGGCCGACGGGACGCGCTGGCTGCAAACCGAATGGACCAAGTTCATCTTCGACCCCAAGGCGGGCGATTCGATCGTGATCCGCAAGGGCCTGACCGGTAATTACCGCGCAAGCAGCCGAGGTACCGCGTTCCAGGTCCGCCAGATCGGATAGCGGCGCCTAGCGAGGCGGCAGGAACAGCAGCGGGTCGAGCCGCGCGTCCTGCCACTTGATCGACCAGTGCAGGTGCGGCCCGGTCGCGCGGCCGGTTGCGCCGGTGTAGCCCAGCAGCTGGCCCTGCTTCACCACGTCGCCCTCCTTCACCGCGAGGCGCGAGGAATGCAGGAACGCGCTGTTGAGGCCCATGCCGTGGTCGATGATCAAGAGGTTGCCTTCGAGCGTAAACGGGCTGGTCGCCGCCAGCACCACCACGCCATCGGCCGGGGCCACATAAGGCACGCCCGCCCCCGGCGCGATGTCGAGGCCCGAGTGATAGGCCGCCGGTTCCCCGCGATAGATCCGCTGCGAGCCGAACCGGCCGGAAATGCGCCCCTCGACCGGCCAGATGAAACTCTGCCGCCAGCCGTCGCTGGCGCTGTTGCGCGCGCGGGCCGCCTCGATGCGGGCGAGCTCGGGCCGGCGCAGCGCCATGAACGCTTCGGTCGCGCCGCCGGGCGCGCGGGCGACGTTGACCCGCTCGATCTGCCACTCGCGCGGCGCGATCGAGAGCGGGCTGGTCACCGTGCGCCCATCCGCCAGCTGCGCCGAGAGCGTCGCGACCGGCCCCGCGTCGCGGTCGAACGCGGCGAAGAAGCGGCCTTGGGCATCGAGCGCGAGCGGCTGGCCGTCGAGGGTGGCGCTGCGGGTGCCGCCGGGCGCCTGCCCGCGGATCCACCCGCCCTGAGTCTGCTGACCTTGGAACACGAAGGTCGTCGGCCCCGAGACCACCGGCGATGCGGTCGGCTTGGCCGTCACGATCGGCTGCACCACCGCCGTGTTCTGAGGCGCAGCCCCACCGCTGTCGTCAGCCACGCAGCCCGCCAGCGCGAGCAGCGCGAGAGCCGATCCGGGGCGGGCGATCACTTGAGATGGCGGCGGGTGGCGACCTCGGGCGAGGCGTAGGCCTCCTGCCGCTCGACGCTCCAGTAGCGAAGCGCCTCCAGCGGGATGGCCTCGCCGGTCACCGCGCAGATCACGTGGGTGCCCGGCCGCATAACCCGGAAGCCGTTGGGTCCGTAGATCAGTTCCGCCGGCCGTTCGCCCGATTTCATCAGCATGGGATACGCCCTATCACCTGAGGCTCAGCCGAACAAATCGTCCTGGCGCGGGGGCGCCACGGGCCGTTTCACCGGCGCGACGGAGCGCGGCTTGCGCTGCACGCCGGCGAGCGGGGCGACCTCCAGTGGACCGTCGCGGAAATGCAGGGTGAGCGCCGGCTCCGCCTTCGCCATGGCCGCCTCGACAAGCGTACGCCCATCGGTTCCGGTGACGCGGACGTAGCCCTTCTGCAGCAGGTTGCTGGGGTTGATCGATGCCAACACCCGCCCACTGGCGGTGAGGCGATCCTGCGCACGCTCCACGCGGTGCCGCAAGAGCGATGGCGAGAGCCGCGCATTGTCGTGCTGCAACCGCTCGCGCGCTTGCGCCGCACGGTCGCGCAGGCCGCGCCGCAGCCGCTCCGACAAGTCGTCCAGCTTCTGCGCCTGCGGAGCGAGCAGCGCCTGCGGCTGCGGCAGCCGCTTGGCCCGCGCCTCCAGCCGCTCGCGCCCCAGCTCGACCGGACGCAAGGCGCAGCGTTGCTTGCGCACCGCGAAGTCGACCAGGGTCGCGCGCAACTCGCGCAGCACCGGCACCGCGATCTCCGCGGCCGCTGTGGGCGTCGGCGCGCGGCGGTCGGCGGCGTGATCGGCGAGCGTGGTGTCGGTCTCGTGCCCCACCGCGCTGATGGTCGGGATCGCACTCTCGGCGATGGCGCGCACCACCGCTTCCTCGTTAAAGCTCCACAAGTCCTCAATCGACCCGCCCCCGCGCGCGATTATGACAAGGTCGGGCCGCAGCGCGTGGCCCTCGGGCAGCGCGGAGAACCCGCGCACCGCCGCCGCTACCTGCTCGGCCGCCCCGTTTCCCTGCACCAGCACCGGCCACACCAGCACCCGGCTGGGAAACCGGTCGGCGAGGCGGTGGAGGATGTCGCGGATCACCGCTCCGGTGGGCGAGGTGACCACGCCGATGGTCGCCGGCAGGTACGGCAGCGGCCGTTTGCGCTCAGGTGAGAACAGCCCTTCCGCCCCGAGCCGCTGGCGCAGCTTTTCCAGCAAAGCGAGCAGCGCGCCCTCGCCGGCCAGCTCCAGCTTGTCGATCACCACCTGGTATTTCGAGCGGCCCGGATAGGTCGTCAGCTTGCCGCTCGCGACCACCTCCAGCCCGTCCTCGGGGCGGAACGCGAGCGCAGCGGCGGGCCCGCGCCACATCACCCCGTCGATCACCGCGCTCTCGTCCTTGAGGCAGCAGTAGAGGTGGCCCGAGGCGGCGCGCTTCACCCCCGACAGCTCGCCGCGCAGGCGCACGAAGCCGAACCGGTCCTCGACCGTGCGCTTGAGCATGCCGGCCAGTTCGCTGACGGTGAGCGGCTCGGCGTTGTCGCCCGGCCTGCCCTTCGCTACCAGCCCGCCACCATCTTCGTCGTAATCGGGAACGGGCATGAACATCCTTCTGCTGGGCAGCGGCGGCCGCGAGCATGCGCTGGCGTGGAAGCTGGCGCAATCCCGGCTGCTCACCGAGACCGGAGATAGGCTCTACGCGGCGCCGGGCAACCCGGGCATCGCCGAGCATGCCGAACTGGTGGCGCTCGATGCGACCCATCACGCGGCCGTGGTTCGCTTCTGCCAGGAGCGCCGGATCGCGCTGGTGGTGGTCGGGCCCGAGGCCCCGCTGGTCGACGGCCTCGCCGACAGCCTGCGCGCCGAGGGCATCCCGGTGTTCGGCCCCTCGCAGGCCGCGGCGCAGCTTGAGGGCAGCAAGGGCTTCACCAAGGACCTGTGCCAGCGGGCGGGGATCCCCACCGCGGGTTATGTTCGCGCCGCTTCGCTCGACGAAGCCCGCGCGGCGCTGGAGGGGTTCAGCGCGCCCTACGTGCTCAAGGCCGACGGCCTCGCCGCGGGCAAGGGCGTGGTGATCGCCGAAACCCGCGACGAGGCGAATGAAGCGCTCGCCGAGATGTTCGGCGGCCAGTTCGGCAGCGCGGGCGCTGAGGTGGTGATCGAGGAGTTCATGACCGGCGAGGAAGCGAGCTTCTTCGCCCTGACCGACGGCGCCAGCGTGCTCGCGTTCGGCAGCGCACAGGACCACAAGCGCGTGGGTGAGGGCGACACGGGCCCCAACACCGGCGGCATGGGCGCCTACAGCCCCGCGCGCGTGCTCACCCCGCTACTCGAAGGCGAGGTGCTCGAACGCATCATCCTGCCCACCGTGCGCGCGATGGCCGACGCGGGCACGCCCTATTCGGGGGTGCTGTTCGCGGGTCTGATGCTGACGAGCGAGGGCCCCAAGCT
Source organism: Tsuneonella rigui (assembly GCF_003958625.1). GTDB lineage: Bacteria > Pseudomonadota > Alphaproteobacteria > Sphingomonadales > Sphingomonadaceae > Tsuneonella > Tsuneonella rigui. The sequence continues at coordinate 76,257 of NZ_RSEL01000018.1, forward strand.
GATCGAATACAACGCCCGCTTCGGTGACCCCGAATGCCAGGTGCTGATGATGCGGCTGGAGGACGATCTTGGCGAACTGCTCCTCGCCTGCGCGGAAAACCGGCTCGGCACCGTGCCACCGGTCTCGCTGCGCGACGAGGTGGCGCTAACAGTAGTGATGGCCGCCGACGGCTACCCCGGCACCCCCGCCAAGGGCGGCGCGATCGATCTCGGCGAGGCGGAAGCGGGAGGCGCCAAAGTCTTCCACGCCGGCACCGCGACCGCGAACGGCCAGCTCATTGCCAACGGCGGCCGCGTCCTCAACGTCACCGCCACCGGCAACAGCGTCCGCGAGGCGCAGCAACGTGCTTACGCCGCAGTCGACGCAATCGAGGCCCCCACCCTGTTCTGCCGCCGCGACATCGGCTGGCGCGAGGTGGCGCGGGAGGGCTAGCTTGACCCGCCTGCCACGCACGCGCATCGGCGCTGGTGATGGCCGATAATTCAGGCACTTCCACACCAACAGGCGGCGTCATGGCGCCGGGTGCGGTACTCGCTCCGTTCCGCTATCCGGCGTTTCGCGCGATCTGGACCGCGAACCTCGCCTCCAATCTCGGCTCGATGATCCAGTCGGTCGCGGCCGCGTGGCTGATGACCGAGCTCACCCGCAGCCACGCACTGATCGCGCTGGTGCAGGCGTCGGTGACGCTGCCGATCCTGTTGTTCGGCGTCTTCGCGGGCGCGATCGCGGACAATTTCGATCGGCGGCGGATCATGCTTGCGGCGCAAGGCGGGATGCTGGTGGTCTCCGCCCTGCTCGCCCTGGTCAGCTACCGGGGCGGGCTGGCGCCGTGGAGCCTGCTCGGCTTCACCCTGCTGGTGGGCATCGGCACCGCGCTCAACGGACCGGCGTGGCAGGCCTCGGTCCGCGCGCAGGTCGGGCGGCAGGACCTCGCGCAGGCGATCACGCTCAATTCGATCGCCTTCAACCTCGCGCGCAGCGTCGGGCCGGCGCTCGGCGGCGTGCTGATCTCGATCTGGAGCGTGAGCCTCGCGTTCGCGCTCAACGCCCTGAGCTACGTGTTCCTCATCGTCGTGCTGCTGCGCTGGCATCCGCAGGTCGAGCGGCCCTCACGCACCCCGATGCTGAGCGCGATCGCGGTGGGCCTGAAGTTCTGCGCCACCAACGGCCCGGTGCGCCGGGTGCTGCTGCGCGGCGCCTGCGCCGGGTTCGGGCTCGCAGGTTATTCGGCGCTGTTGCCGGTGATCGTGCGCCAGCGGCTGCAGGGTGGGGAGATCGACTACGGCCTCATGCTCGGCGCGTTCGGGGTCGCCTCGATCACCGCCGCGCTGTTCGTTTCGCAGCTGCGGCGCCGGTTCGGCAGCGAGACGGTGGTCGGGCTGGGCTCGGTCGCATTCATCGTCGGCTACGCGGTGATCGCCCGCGCAGGCAGCGTGCCCGCGGCGATGCCGGCGGCGTTCGTCGCCGGGCTGGGCTGGGTGCTGACGCTGACCACGCTCAATGTGGCGATGCAGGTCCGCGCGCCGAATGAGATCCTCGGGCGGTGCCTGTCGATCTACCAGGCGGTGACCTTCGGCAGCATGGCGCTGGGCGCGTGGACCTGGGGCACGCTGTCGGACACGCTCGGCATCCCCGGCACGCTCTACGCCGCTGCCGGCTTCCTCGCCGCGATGCTGGTGGTGCTGCGGCTGTTCGCGCCGATGCCGCGGGTGGGCGAGGGCGTGCAGCCAGGCTGAGCGCGTGGGACGCGAAAGTGGACGCCCTATCCCGCTGCTGGTAAGGTCGGCGCAATAAGCACGGGTCGCGCTTCCTTGGGGGAGGAACCATCGTGCCGTATCGCCTCGGTCATTATTACGTAGGCTTTGTGCTGCTGGTCGTCCTGACCGGCTTCTGGGCGAGCTACTTCTCGCCACTCGGCAGCGCGATGCCGCTCGCCTTTCACATTCACGCCATGACCGCTTCGAGCTGGCTGCTCCTGCTCATCGCGCAAAGCGTGGTCATCCACCAACGCCAGAACGCTTTGCACAAGGTGATGGGCAAGGCCAGCTTCGTGCTGTTCCCGCTGCTGATGCTGGGCTTCACGATGATCATCAACCTGTCGGCCGACCGCTACGCCGCGAAGGAGAGCCCGTTCATCGCCTACGTGGGTCCCTCGTTTGGGATCGGCATGACCGTCGCGCTGATCGCCTACCTCACGCTGTTCTACATGGCGATGAAGCACCGGCGGAACGCGCGGCTGCACGCGGGCTATCTGCTGGCGACCCCAATGATCCTGTTCGAATCCCCGTTCAGCCGGGCGATGTCGCAGTACTTCCCGTGGATGAACGTGATCGGCAGCACCGGATTTCAGGAGCTGCTCGACACGATCGTGGTGAGCAACGCGCTGGTCAGCCTGTTCGCGCTCGCGCTCTATTGGCGCGATCGCAGGAACGGCGCGCCGTGGCTGGTGGCCATCGCGTTCATGACATTGGAGTCTGCCGTGATGTGGTTCGCGCCGTCCTGGCCGTTCGCTGCGGACCTGTTCGCCGCGTACACCCACGTGCCGCACTGGATCAGCCTGGTGGGTGCGCTGTTTGCCGGCGCCGCGGCGGGCTATTTCGGCTGGTACGCCGCCCCCGGCGTCCGCAAGCGCAGCGCGCCAGCGGACGCGGTGCCGCAGGCTTAGCCGAGCTTCTCTGCCATCAGCGCCTGAAGGTCCGCTTCGGGCCGGGCGCCGTAGTGGCTGATAATTTCCGCCGCGCAGATCGCGCCGCGCTGGAGGCAGCGCTCCAGCGGCTCGCGCGCGACGTGACCGTGGAGGAAGCCGGCGGCGAACAGGTCGCCCGCGCCGGTGGTGTCGACCACCGTGGTCGCGACCGAAGGCACCGTCGCCCGCTCGCCCTTGCGCAGCGCGGTCGCGCCCTCGGCGCCGCAGGTGACGACCAGCGTCGGCACCTTGTCTTTCAGCGCAGCGATGCCGGCCTCGAGATCGCTCTCGCCGGTCAGCGCGGCGAGCTCGGTGTGGTTGGCGAACAGCACGTCGATCAAGCCATCGGCGATGAGGGCGCGGAAATCGTCGCCGTGGCGATCGATCACGAACACCTCGGAGAGGGTGAAGGCGACCTCGCGTCCCGCGCGGCGGGCGGCGTCGATCGCCCGGCGCATCGCGGCGCGCGGTTCTTCCGGGTCCCACAGGTAGCCTTCGAGATAGAGCACCTTGGCGGCGGCGATCGCCTGTTCGTCGAGCGCGGCGGCGGGGAGGTACTGGCTCGCGCCGAGGAAGGTGTTCATCGTCCGCTGTGCATCGGGGGTGACGAAGATCAGGCACTGCGCGGTCGGCGGCTCGGCTTCCCGGGTGGGGGTGTCGAAGTCGATCCCGCCGGCGCGGATATCGTGCGCGAAGACGCGGCCGAACTGGTCATCCGCGACCTGGCCGATGAACGCGCACTTGGCGCCCAGCGCGGCTAGGCCCGCGAGCGTGTTGGCCGCGCTGCCGCCAGAGATTTCCTTGGCCGGGCCCATCGCCTCGTACAGGCGGCGCGCGCCGTCGGCGTCGACCAGCGTCATCCCGCCCTTGTTGAGGCTGAGACGCTCGATCGTCGCGTCGTCGCTCGCGGCCATGATGTCGACGATCGCGTTGCCGATGGCGATGACGTCGTAGCGGGTTTCGGTCACTCAAATATCCTCGATGGAAAAGCCCGGCGCGCCTAGCCGCTTGCGCCCTTCGCGCCAAGCGTTGAGAAGCGGGCCATGACCGGCGTCCTCTCCGCATTTGCCCGCGCGCTGGGCCAACTGGGCGACCGGCGTGTGCTCGGCGTGCTGGCGAAGAGCATGGCGGTCACCCTGGCGATCTTCGCCGCGCTCGGTGTCGCGCTGTGGCGCGGCATGGCGCGGCTGATTGAGCACTACGCGGCGGGCTACGGCGAGCTAGGCGGGCTGATCGGCATCCTTCTCGCGGTGATCGGCGGTTGGCTGCTATTCCGCGTGGTGGCGCTGTTCGTGCTGCAGTTCTTCGCCGACGAGGTGGTCCTGGCGGTCGAGGCGCGCGACTACCCGCAAGACGCGGCGAACGCGCGCAAGCTCGGGTTCGCCGAGGAGGCACGCAATGCGTTCGGCGGACTGACGCGCGCGGTGGTGGTCAACCTGATCGCACTGCCGTTCGCGATCCTGTTGCTGGTCACCGGCGTCGGCACCGCGATCCTGTTCTGGGCGGTCAACGCATGGCTGCTCGGGCGCGAGTTGCAGGATATGGTCTGGCTGAGGCACCGACCGGATAAGGCCGCCGCTCTGCCGCTCGGCGGCTTGACTCGGTTCGCGCTGGGCGGGATCGTCGCGGCGATGTTGCTGATCCCGTTCGTCAATCTGCTCGCCCCAGTGCTCGGCGCGGCTGCCGCGACCCACCTCGTTCATGGGCGCAAGGTGCGGGCGTGAAGCTCTGGCCCCTCCTCCCGCTCGCCGCGCTCGCCGCGTGCGGGCCGACGACCGGCGCGAAGGTCGCCTCCACCCCGACCGTAAGCCAGCCCGCGCGCGTC
>NZ_RSEL01000019.1 GCF_003958625.1 Tsuneonella rigui
ACGCCATGAAGACCCGCGCCGCCGTCGCCTTTGCCCCCAAGCAGCCGCTGGAGATCGTCGAGCTTGACCTCGAAGGGCCCAAGGCAGGTGAGGTGCTGGTCGAGATCATGGCGACCGGCGTGTGCCACACCGATGCCTACACCCTCGACGGGCTTGACAGCGAGGGCCTGTTCCCGAGCGTGCTCGGCCACGAGGGCGCGGGGATCGTGCGCGAGGTCGGCGCGGGCGTAACCTCGGTCAAGCCGGGCGACCACGTGATCCCGCTCTACACGCCTGAGTGCGGGAAGTGTAAATCGTGCCTCAGCGGCAAGACCAACCTGTGCACCGCGATCCGGGCGACCCAAGGCAAGGGCGTGATGCCCGACGGGACGAGCCGCTTCAGCTACAAGGGCGAGACGATCTACCACTACATGGGTTGCTCGACCTTCTCGAACTTCACCGTCCTGCCCGAAATCGCGGTCGCCAAGATCCGCGAGGACGCGCCGTTCCAGACTAGCTGCTACATCGGCTGCGGGGTGACCACCGGAGTCGGCGCGGTGCTCAACACCGCCAAGGTCCAGCCGGGCGACAACGTGGTGGTGTTCGGGCTCGGCGGGATCGGGCTCAACGTGATCCAGGGCGCGAAGCTCGCGGGCGCAGGAAAGATCGTCGGCATCGACCTCAACCCGGCGCGCGAGGAATGGGGCCGCCAGTTCGGCATGACCGACTTCGTCAACACCGCCGGCATGAGGCGCGAAGACACCATCGCAGCGATCGCCGCGCTGACCGACGGCGGCGCAGACTACAGCTTCGACTGCACCGGCAACACCGAGGTCATGCGCACGGCTCTCGAGTGCTGCCATCGCGGCTGGGGCACCTCGATCATCATCGGGGTGGCCGAAGCGGGCAAGGAAATCGCCACCCGCCCGTTCCAGCTCGTCACGGGGCGCAACTGGCGCGGGACCGCGTTCGGGGGGGCCAAGGGCCGGACCGACGTGCCGAAGATCGTCGACATGTACATGGACGGCCAGATCGCGATCGACCCGATGATCACTCACGTCCTCTCGCTCGACGAGATCAACAAGGCGTTCGACCTGATGCACGCGGGCGAGAGCATCCGCAGCGTCGTCGTCTACTGATGGAGCAGGTCAGCGCCAACCGCAGCCATGGCGGCACGCAGGGCGTTTACACGCACCAGTCGAGCGCGACCGGCACGCCGATGACCTTCTCGGTGTTCGTGCCGGACCATGCACCGGGCACGAAGCTGCCGGTGCTGTGGTACCTGTCGGGCCTCACCTGCACCCACGCCAATGTGACCGAGAAAGGCGAGTTCCGTGCCGCTTGCGCCGAGCACGGTGTGATCTTCGTCGCGCCCGACACGAGCCCGCGCGGCGCTGATGTACCGGACGATCCGGCATACGACTTCGGCCAGGGCGCGGGGTTCTATATCGACGCGACCGAGGCGCCGTGGGCGCCGCATTTTCGCATGCGCAGTTATATCGAAAGCGAGCTGCCCGCGGTTATCGCCAGCCACTTCCCCGCCGACTTGGCGCGCCAGGGAATTACTGGCCACTCGATGGGCGGGCATGGCGCGCTGACGATCGCCTTGCGCAATCCGCAGCGCTTCCGCTCGGTCAGCGCGTTCTCGCCCATCGTCAGCCCGATGAATTGTCCGTGGGGCGAAAAGGCGCTCGGCGGGTACCTCGGCGCCGATCGGTCGAGCTGGCGCGAATACGACGCCTGCGCCTTGATCGAGGACGGCGCGCGGCTGCCGGATCTGCTGGTCGACCAGGGCATCGCTGACGATTTCCTCGACGAGCAGCTCAAGACCGATCTCCTCGAGCAAGCCTGTGCGCGCGCTGACATGCCAGCGACGATCCGCAGACAAACTGGCTACGACCATTCTTACTACTTCATTTCGGCTTTCATGGCCGAGCACGTGGCGTGGCATGCGGCGCGATTAGGCCGGTAGGTCGCAGTCCCGACGCATTCGCCGCAGATCACCTCTGCGTCGCTAGCCCAACCTCTCGACATTCACATCTTTGTTCAAGGAACAACTCCATGCGCATCGGCTGCCCCAAGGAAATCAAGAACCACGAATACCGCGTGGGCCTGACGCCCGAGAGCGTGCGCGAGCTGTCTGCGCACGGGCACGAAGTGTGGGTCGAGACCGGCGCCGGCCTCGGCATCGGCGCGGACGACGGGCAGTACCGCCAGGCAGGCGCGGCCATCCAGGACGGCCCGGACCCGATCTTCGCCGAATGCGAAATGGTCGTGAAGGTCAAAGAGCCGCAGGCGGTCGAGCGCGCCAAGCTGCGCGAAGGCCAGGTGCTCTACACCTACCTCCACCTCGCGCCCGATCCCGAACAGACCGCCGACCTCGTCAAGTCCGGCGTCACCGGGATCGCCTATGAGACAGTCACCGGCCCGGGCAACACGCTCCCGCTTCTGAAGCCGATGAGCCAGGTCGCGGGACGGATGAGCATCCAGGCCGGCGCCACCGCACTGGAAAAGGCGCACGGCGGCCGCGGCGTGCTCTTGGGCGGCGTCCCGGGCGTGCTGCCCGGCAAGGTGATGGTGATCGGCGGCGGCGTGGTCGGCTTCAACGCTGCGCAGATGGCGGTCGGTCTCGGCGCCGACGTGACGATCCTCGACCGCGATCCCGAAGTGCTCGAGCGGCTCGGCACGCATTTCGAAAGCCGCGCCAAGACGCTATTCTCGAGCCAGGCGAGCATCGAGCAGACGATCTGCGAGGTGGACCTCGTGATCGGCGCGGTGCTGATCCCCGGCGCCGCCGCACCCAAGCTCGTCAGCCGCGAGATGCTCAAGTGCATGAAGCCCGGCGCGGTGCTGGTCGATGTCGCGATCGACCAGGGCGGCTGCTTCGAAACCAGCCACGCGACGACCCACGCCGACCCCACCTACGTCGTCGATGGCATCGTCCACTACTGCGTCGCCAACATGCCGGGCGCGGTTGCGCGCACCAGCACTTACGCGCTCAACAACGT
>NZ_RSEL01000020.1 GCF_003958625.1 Tsuneonella rigui
GGTGGCGGCGGGCGCGGTGGCCGTGGCGGCGGCATGGGCGGCTTCGGCGGTCCGGGTGACGGGCAGGGCCGCTGGAACCTGTCGGTTTACCACACGATCGAGCTCGAAAACCGCGCGCTGATCGCGCCGGGCGTGCCCGAGCTCGATCTGCTCGCCGGCGATGGCCTCAGCGACGGCGGCGTGTCGAAGCACAAGCTCGAGCTCGACGCCGGCGTGTTCAAGGACGGCCTCGGCGCGCGTCTCTCGGCCAACTATCTCTCGGGCACCACGGTGCGTGGCAGCGGGTTGCCGGGATCGAGCGACCTGCGGTTCGGCGACCTCGCCACCTTCAACCTCAATTTCTTCGCCGATCTGGCGCAGCAGAAGTGGCTGACCGGCGACGGCGATCCGGGGTTCTGGAAGGGCGCCCGGTTGAGCCTCCGCATCAACAACCTGTTCGACGCGCACCAGCGGGTGACTGACGAGAACGGGGTGGTGCCGCTGCGCTACCAGCCCGCGCTGATCGATCCCACCGGCCGCTCGTTCGCGATCCAGTTCCGCAAGATGTTCTGACCTCGGGCGCGCTTTGTCGCGTCCTTGCAATGCACTAGCCACTCTCCGCGCTAGTCGCCGTCCCACAAGCAGGGGAGGGGTCGATGAACGGTGTTTCCGTGGGAATGATTGCGCTCGGGCTAGCGATCTTCGCCTTCGGGTGGTGGCGCTATAGCGTGGCGGTGAAGCGCAGCGAGGCCGCCGCGGGCACCTGGCGGCAGGTTCCGGGCACGCTGCACGAAGCGTCGGTGCGCGAGGAAGTCACGTGGGACACCGACAACGACCGGGTGACGGAATACCACCCGGCGGTGCGCTACTCGTTCCAGGCCAATGGCGGCGAGCACGAAGGCTCGCGCGCGTTCCTCTCGCGCGCCAAGTTCGACAGCGAGCGCGATGCGAAGGCGTGGCAGGCCAAGGTCAAGCCGGGCCCGGTCACTGTCTGGCATGACCCCGCCGATCCGGCGAACTGCGTGCTTGAAGTCGACCGCCCGACCAAGGCCGCGTTGTTCGTCGGCGGAGCGTTCGCGTTTTTCCTGATCGCTGGCGCGCTACTCGCCGGCTAAAGTTCAGTTCAGCGTGGTGCGCGGAAACGCGAACGCCGCGCACCCGCTCGCCACGAACGGCTTCCACTCGCCCTCGGGCTGCGCCAGCCGGTCGGCAATGGCGTACATCACCGCCGGATTGACGCCGAGGCCGATGTGGCTCGCGAACACCTCGATGTTCTCGGTCTGCGGGTTGTCGCCCGGGTGCTGGACCGAACCGCGCCAGTGCACGACGCCGTCCGCCTTGGTCAGGATCGAGGTGGTCGGCACCGGGGGCGCGTCGGCAAGCTTCTTGAACTTGCCGCTCTTCATCGGCTCGGGCTTCTTGCCGTTGATCGCCTCGAAGATCGGCCGCGCATTGGTGAAGTTGCGATTGTCGCTGATCGGGCTGCCGAGCGTGATCACCTGGCGGACGTGCTCTGGCAGCTGCTTGGCGAGCTCGCGCGCGAACACGCCGCCCAGGCTCCACCCAATGATCGAAATCTTGCCGCCGGTCCGGGCCGCGAGATCGCGCACACAGCGCGCCATCGCCTCGACCCGCTCATTGTCGACGCGCAGATTGCGGCCGAGCTCCCACCCGGCGACTTCGTAGCCGAGCTGCTTGAGCAGGCGGCGCATCGGTACGGTCGAGCTGTCGGTCGCCATGAACCCGGGCAGCACCAGCACGCCGTGCCCATCGCCACGCGGCAGGAACGAGAGCAGGGGGCGCAGCGCGTAAAACGCGGCGAGCTCGCCCAGCGCGCGGCTCGGCTCGGTCAGCGCGAGCAGCTTGCTCGGCGGATGGGCGCCGCGTTTGCTGGCGGGACGCGCCTTGGTGGCGGTGGCTGCGGTCATGTGATGGATTTCCTGTTCGAAGCCGCGCGCTTGGCGGCCGGTTTCGTTTTGGAACGGGTCGCGGCGGGTTTGGTGCCCGTCTTGTCTTTTGTTGAGGCGGTCTTGGCGGCCTTGGAAACCTTGGCGGGTGTGGACGGGGCCTTCGCCGCCGGCCGGCCGCCCTTCGCCGCGTCGCGGAGCTCCTCGAAGCTCTCCTCGATGCACTGAGCGTAGAACTCGGGATCGGGCATGAGCTCGCGGCACCCGGTGAAGGCGATCGTCGCCTCGTCGGTGTACGATTGCACCACGTGGGCGAGGCCCATGCCGTCGGTCAGGCAGACGAGGCCCATCATGCTTTCGAGCCGCGCGCCGGTCGAATAGATCGGCACCGGCGGGCCGGGCACATTGGTCACCACGGTGGTAAAGGGCGGGCCCATGCGGTTGGCGAGGCCGAGCCGGGTGTAGAGCTGCGCGCCCAGCGACATGTAGAGCGCGGGCGAGACCTTGCTCACTTCGGTCATGTTGCGCGCGCCGATCGCGTCGGTCATCGCCTTCGAATTCATCGTCCGCGAATGGACGAAGGCGAGCCGCTCGACCGGGTCTTCGATATGGGTGCCGAGCGGGGCGATCATCGCTGCGACCTGGTTGCCCATGTCGCCCTTCTCGTCCTTCGAGCGGACCGAGATCGGCGCCATCGCTGTCAGCGTCTTGTCGGGCAGGTCGTTCTTCGATTTGAGGTACTTGCGCAGCGCTCCTCCGATGATGGCGAGGAAGACGTCGTTGACCTTGCTCCCGTCCACTAGCTGGCGGATCGCCTTAATATCGGCCAGCGGCACGCTGCGCCCTTCGACCACCCGGTGCGCCGAGATCACCTTGTTGAAGCGAGTCTTGGGCGCAATCATCTCGCCCGAGACATTGAATTCCTTCGCCGCCAGCCCCTTGATCGCCTTGGCGATGCCCGGCGCGGCCTTCGCGGCGACCTGCAACTGCTTCATCGGGTTGGTCAGCGCGTTGAAGTAGCTCTTGCCGAGCAGCTCGGCCGGGTTGGGGATCTTCTCTGGCTTCCACGTGTCGGGTTTGCTCGGCGGCGGTTCGTTGGGATCGAGCGTGTGCATCGCCTCCATCAGGTCGATGCCGCTCATGCCGTCGATCGCCGCGTGGTGGACCTTGGTCACCATCGCGAAGCAGCCCTTGGGCAGCCCTTCGATGCCGTCGAGCCCCTCGACCACGGTGAACTCCCACGGCGGGCGGGTGAGATCGAGGGGGCGGGCGAAGATGCGCGCGGCCTGGATGCACAGTTGCCGCCAGTCGCCGGGCTTGGGCAGCGCGACGTGGCGGACGTGGTATTCGAGATCGAAGTCCGGATCCTCGATCCAGTACGGATAGTCGAGGTCGAACGGCACCCGCACCAGCCGCTGGCGCACCGTCTTGGACAGCTGCAGCCGGCTCTCGAAGAAGTTCAGGATGTCCTTGAAGCGAACGAACCCGCCGGGCGCGGTCGCGGGGTTGTAGATGAGGATCGAGCCGATGTGCATCGGCGAATTCTTCGTCTCGAGCGCGACGAAGCTCGCGTCCATGCCCTGCAGTTGCCGCAAGCGCATCCTCCTGTTGCCGGTTTGCCCGGTCGGAGGGCGAGAGTAACACAAGTCAGAGTCTTGGCAATGCGGGGCCCAAAAACACTACGTCACCCCGGACCTGATCCGGGGTGGTGCTTTTCTTCTGCGGGACGCCTGAAGGCAGCACTGGCCCGGATCAAGTCCGGGCCGACGGGGAGAGTTAGAGCGCTTCTCCCGCCGCCACCCCGCTCGCCCAAGCCCACTGGAAGTTGTAGCCGCCGAGCCAGCCGGTCACGTCGACCGCCTCGCCGATAGCGTAGAGTCCAGGCACCTTCCTCGCCTCCATCGTCTGCGACGACAGCTCGGCGGTGGAGATGCCACCGAAGGTGACCTCGGCCTTGGCGAAACCCTCGGTGCCGGTGGGGTGGAAGGTCCACGCAGCCAGCTTTGCCTCGGCCTCGCGCAGCGTCTTGTCCGGCGAGTTAGCGAGTTCGGCGGTGCAACCGAGCCGTTCGGCCAGGATGTCGGCCAACCGGTCCGACAGCGCCTCGCGCAGGAGCGAGCGGAGCGTAGCGCGAGGGTTCGTGCGCTTCGCCTCGAGCAGCCAGCCAGTGGACCGGCCGGGAAGGAAATCGATCGCAATCGGCTCGCCCGGTTTCCAGTAGCTGGAGACCTGCAGGATCGCCGGACCCGACAGGCCGCGGTGGGTGAAGAGCGCGGCCTCGGCGAAGCGCGCCTTGCCGGCGCTTGCCAACACGGGCGCGGAAACGCCGGAAATCTCCCGAAAAAGCACTTCCTCGCCGCCGAGCGTCAGCGGTACGAGGGCCGGGCGCGGCTCGACCACCTTGAGCCCGCACTGTCGCGCAAGATCGTAGGCGAAGCCGGTCGCGCCCATTTTGGGGATCGACGGCCCGCCGGTGGCGATCACCAGCGCGGGGGCGGACACGTCGCCGATGCGGAACAGGCTATTGGAGTGATCGACCGCGCCGACGTCGACCCCGCAGCGCAACTCGACACCTCCCTTACCACACTCCGTCAGCAGCATCTCGACGATCTGCCGCGCCGAACCGTCGCAGAACAGCTGGCCAAGCGTCTTCTCGTGCCAGGCGATGCCGTAGCTTTCGACCAGCTCAAGAAAATCGGCCGCCGTGTACCGCGCCAGCGCCGACTTCGCGAAATGCGGATTGGCCGACAGGTAGCGGTCGGGCGCGGTGTGGAGGTTGGTGAAATTGCAACGCCCGCCGCCCGAAATCAGGATCTTCTTGCCCGGAGCTTCCGCCTTTTCGAGCACCACCACCCGCTTGCCGCGCTGACCCGCACGCGCGGCGCACATCAGGCCCGCCGCACCGCCGCCGAGGATGATCGCATCGTATTCCATTGCCCGCGCGCCTAGGGCTTCCCTTTCGCCGACGCGACTCTTAGCTGGCATCCATGTCGCGCACCGAAGCCGGAACCCCGCCCAACCCGCGCGGCCAGGAACGCTTCCTCGAGGAGCGGGCGACCTACACGGTCAAGGGCGCCGGCGCGCAGCCCGATATCGAGGCGGGGGTGGCGGCGATCCGCGACACCGTCCGCACGCTGAAGCCCAAGCCCGGCGTCTACCGCATGCTCGATGCGCGCGGCGACGTGCTCTACGTCGGCAAGGCGCGCAGCCTGAAGGCGCGGGTGGCGAACTATACCCAGGTGAAGGCGCTCTCCACCCGATTGAAGCGGATGGTCAGCCAGACCCGCGGCATGGAGATCGTCACGACGAACTCCGAGGCCGAGGCGCTGCTGCTCGAAGCGCAGCTGATCAAGCGCTTCCGCCCGCCCTACAACGTGCTGCTGCGCGACGACAAAAGCTTCCCCTTCATCCTCCTGCGCGCCGATCATGCCTTTCCGCGCATCCAGAAGCACCGCGGCGCGCGGCGCAGCAAGGGCAACTACTACGGCCCGTTCGCCAGCGCGGGCAGCGTCAACACCACGATCAACGCGTTGCAGAAGCTGTTCCTCTTGAGGAGCTGCACCGACAGCTTCTTCGCCCGCCGCGACCGGCCGTGCCTGCTCTACCAGATCAAGCGCTGCAGTGCCCCGTGTGTCGGCCGGATCGACGAGGCCGGCTATGCCGAGCTGGTCGCCGAGACCAAAGACTTCCTCTCCGGCAAATCCGGCGCGGTGCAGAAGAAGATCGAGACCCAGATGGCCGCCGCCGCCGCCGATCTCGACTTCGAGCGCGCGGCGATGCTGCGCGACCGGCTGCGCGCGGCGACCGCGATCCAGGGCAGCCAGGCGATCAACGCCGCCGGGGTGGGCGATGCCGACGTGTTCGCGCTCGCCAGCAAGGGCGGGCAGATGGGCATCCAGGCGTTCTTCGTCCGCGGCGGGCAGAACTGGGGCCACCGCGCGTTCTTTCCCAGCCACGTCGAGGGCGAGACCGAGGCGGATGTGCTCGCCGACGTGCTCGCGCAGTTCTACGAGGAAGTCCCGCCGCCGCGCACCATCCTGCTCGACCGCAAGCTCCCCGAGGGCGAGCTGCTGGCCGAGGCGCTGTGCGAAAGCGCGGGCCACCGGGTCGAGATCAGCGTCCCCCAGCGCGGCGACCGGCGGCGACTGATGGCGCAGGCCCAGCGCAACGCGATCGAGGCGCTTGATCGCCGCCTCGCCGAAAGCGGCACCAAGGCGAAGATCATGCGCGAGCTCGCCGACTTCCTCGAGCTCAGCGACGCGCCCGACCGGATCGAGGTCTACGACAACAGCCACATCCAGGGCACCAAGGCGGTCGGCGCTATGATCGTCGCCGGGCCCGAGGGCTACCGCAAGGGCCAGTACCGCAAGTTCAATATCAAGACCGCGCAGACCAACGACGATTTCGCGATGATGCGCGAGGTGATGACCCGCCGCTTCGCCCGCGCGCTGGAGGAAGATCCCGACCGCAGCCAGGAGCGCGGCAGCGGCGTGTGGCCCGACCTCGTGCTGATCGACGGCGGCAAGGGCCAGATGTCGAGTGTCAAGGACGCGCTGGAGGAGCTCGGCATCGAGGACGTGCCGCTGATCGCCATCGCCAAGGGCCCGCATCACGGGCGCGAAGGGCGCGAGGTGTTCCACTTTCCCGACGGCCGCGAGAAGACCCTGCCGACCAACTCGCCGCTGCTGTTCTACCTCCAGACCCTACGCGACGAAGTCCACCGCTTCGCCATCGGCGCCCACCGCGCCAAGCGCAGCCGCGCGATCAGCGCCTCCCCGCTGGACGAAATCCCCGGCATCGGTCCGGGGCGGAAACGGGCGCTGCTACTGCACTTCGGAACCGCGGGGAAGGTGAGGGCGGCGGCGCTGGAGGATCTGAAGCGCACGCCAGGGATCAGCGAGGGCGTCGCGCAGAAGATTTACGATTTCTATCACCCTGCGGGGTGAGGGATACCCTACCACACTTCGTCGCCCCGGACTTGATCCGGGGCCGGTGCTGTTCTTCGGACGCGGCGCTGAAAGGAAGCACCACCCCGGATCAAGTCCGGGGTGACGGAGAGTAAGCGAATAGTGCCCTCTCCCCTTGAGGGAGAGGGTTGGGAGAGGGGTCCGCCGCGCCAGCGGCGGCTTGCGCCGCCGACCCCTCTCCCTCCGCGCCTGACGGCGCTCCTCCCTCTCCCTCAAGGGGAGAGGGCTAGGTCTACCCCGTCACGATAAACGGCGCCCAGTAGAACGGGTGGTCGAACGGCAGAGTGTCCTCGCTGCTGCCGTCGATCGTCGGTCCTTCGCCGGCGCGGCCGCGCTTGATCAGGTCTAGCTGGGCGTCGCGCAGCGATTGCGCGCTAGTTTCGCCGGCCAGGAAGCGGGCCTTGTAGAACGCGCTCATGAACAGCGGGGTCGACTGGTCCGCGACCTGCCACAACGATGCGAGCACGGTGCCGGCGCCCGCCCCGCGGACGATCTCGGCCAGGCTTTCGAGCTCCGACCCGTTCGCCTCGCGCGTCGCGGCGGCGGTGTTGCACGCGCTGAGCGCGAGGAACTTGGCGTTCGCGAACTTGATCTCGCCATCGCTGAAGGCAGCCAGCGGCAGGTGATCGCCGTTGCCGAGCAGCAGGAACGACTTGTCGCGGCTGCGCGGGTCGAGCTTGAAGTGCGAGGCGACGTGGATCGCGCCGAAGCTGCCGCTCGCTGCTTGCGCCAGCGAGGCTTCGTCGAACTGCTCGTCGAGCCGCGCGGTGCCGGGTAGCAGCCCCTCGCCGTCGGGCTGCCGCACCAGGGTGCGCAGTTCCTCGGCGACCATCGGCAGGGCGACGAAATTGCCGCTTTTCTTGGTCATGCCGAAGCCGGCAAGCTCGCTGCCACCGGAGTTGACGCTGGCGGTGGCGATGTCGGCGGGCTTGCGGAACTGGCCGAAGGCGTAGCGCTCGACCAACCACTCCTTGCCATCGTGCAGCGCGGCGATCGGAACGTAGCGCAGCGTCTTGTCGAGCGAGAGCAGCACTTCGCCGATCCCGCGCGCCCGCAGCTCGGCATCGACCGGCGCGAAGATCGCCCGGTACAGCTCCTGCGCGCGCGCCTGCACCTCGGGGTCCGCCGTACTCAGCGCGGTGTGATACTCGCGCACCATGCGGGTGAGGTCCGAGATGCCGAGGCGGATCTTGACCAGCTTCTGCTCGTCGGGAGTGGTGATCAGCCAGTAGATCTGGTCCGGCTGGACGATCGCCTGCACCGCCGCGCGCCCGGTAGCATGGAGCTGCCGCAACTCGCCTTGCACGCTGCCGCCGCCATCGCCGGCTTGCGCGACGACCTGGCGATCCCGCTCGAGGCCCGTCAGTCCCGCCACCAGCCGCTCGAACGCAGGCGTGAACGCCGCGCCGTGCGGGTCGCCGTCGAACCGCAGCGCGGCGTCGGCGAAATCCTTCAGCACCCGCTCCTGCGCGGTGGTCATCGGCATCATGTCGAGGCTGGTGCCGCGATCGCCTGCCTCGCCCGTGTAGTTCTCGAGCTCGAAGTCCTTGAGCATGCCGAGCACGGTCTCCGCCTCGTCGAACCGGCCGAGGTCGAGGAAGCGGCTCGACAGCTCGCGGTAGCGGTCGCGGTGCGCGGCGATGAAGCATTCGCGCACGTCGTCGTCGAGGCCGGAGATGAACCGCCGCGCCTGCTGCAGGCGGTTGACCGCGACCTTGGCGAACATGACCGCCGCCTCGGTCTTGCCGACAGTCTTTGCCGCGTTGCTGGCCGAGGCCCACGCGCACGAGCTTTCGAACAGCGCGAAGTAGTTGTCCTTGCTGCCGTAGAGCCGGTTCAGCGTGCGCTCCTTGTCGATGATGCGCAGCGCGTTGCTGGCGACCAGCTTGTCGCCTTCGCCGGCGATGCGGTAGCGCAAGTCGAGGTCGTGGAAGGCCAGCTCGACCCCGCGCGAGTCTGCCGCGACCATCGCCTGGTCGCGCACCGCGAGCAGCGGCCGGTCGTCGAGCTCCACCCCGGGCACGTCCTTCATCACCGCGACCGGCTTTTCCATCAGCGGGGTGATGCGGAAATCTTCATTCTTGCGCAGGCACGCGGCGGTGCGGTCGGTCGCGCAGTCGGTCAGTAGCGTTGTCGCCAGCTGGTTGCCGCGCAGCTGCGCTTCCTCCAGCCACTTGAACGCCTCGGGCAGGTTGGGCTTGTCCGTCCACCCGAGCGCGTTGGCTTGCGCCATGCCGAGTGCGCCCAGGCTCTCCTGGTCGAAGCTGGCGGCGAAGCGCATCCACTTGAGGCCCTTCTTGGCATCGCGCTCGACCCCCGCGCCTTCGAAGTAGGCCTGCGCGAGCATGTAGAGCCCGTTGATGTCGAGGCAGTCGATCATCGTCCTAAGTGCCTCGATCGCGCCTTTCGGATCGAGCGCGGTGCCTTCGCCGCGGAACTTCATGCCCGCGATGTTGGCGTAGGAGTTGAGGTAGTGGCTCTGCGTCGCGAGCTGGAACCAGCGGTAGGCTTCCTCCGGGTTCTTCTCGACGCCCGAGCCTTCGCGGTACATCGCGCCGATGTTGTGCCGCGCGGTCACGTTCCCCAGTGCCGCGGCCTGCTTGTACAGCGCGAGCGCGGCCGCCTTGTCCTCCGGCCCGCCGAAGCCGAAGCTGGTCATGTAGCCCAATGAGATCAGCGACCAGGAATCGCCGAGCTCGGCAGCGCGGCCGTACCAGTGGCGGGCGAGCTCCAAGTCCTGCTCGGGGTTGAGATCGCTGCCGTAGTACGTGCCGAGCGCGCGCGCGGCAGGGGCAATGCCGCGGTCGGCCATCGCGACCATCGTGTCGATCTCGCCCATCGCCGACGAGGCGGAGTTCTCGATCGTGGCGGCAAAGCGCGCCTCGAAGGTGCGGCGCAGCTCCTCGCTCGCGCCGGTGAACTCAGGGGAGCTGACGAACGCCTCGTAGCGCCGCAGCGCCGCGCCGTAGAGCTTCATCGCCACCAGCAGCTCGAGCTCCTGGCCCTTGGCGCTGAACGGATCGGCGGCGGCGGGCCGCCCGGCGAGGCGGAGCGCCTGGCCCAGGTCCTGCTCGACGATCAGCCCCTGCCGCATCGCCTCGGCGGCGGCGAACAGCGTCTCGGGCCGCTGGTCGCTGTCGAGCTTGGCGCGCCACGGGGCAGGATCGGGGAGGGCGTCGATCTGGCGCAACCGCTCGCCGGGATGGGCGAGCGCGGCGAGCGCCCAGCCATCCTCGCGCGCGGCGTGGCTCACCAGCAGGTCGACCGCCGCCTGCTCGCGGTCGGGCAGGGTCTGGTCGGACAGTGTCGCCAGCACCAAGAGCGGGCCGGCATTGTCGATCCCGCGCGCCAGCGCCTCACCCAGCCACTTGCGCGCCTCGGTGTAATCGACCGCGAACCCGTCGGCGCCGGTGTACAGGTTGCGGCCGAGCTCCAGCGCTGAGTTACCGCCGTCGGTCGCCGCGGCCTTGCGGAACCAGTCGCGGGAGGCATCCATGTCCGCCGTCACCCCGCGCCCGTAGCGATAGGCGGCCGCCAGCGAACGCATCGCGACCGCATCGTTCGCCTCGGCGGCTTCGCGAAGGTAGGTGAGCGACTTCGCCAAGTCCTGCGGCACCCCGACGCCGTTCTCGTACAGCGTCGAAAGCGCGCGCATCGCCAGGGTGGATTTCTTCTCCCGCCCGCGCTCGTACCACTCGATCGCCTTGGCGATGTCGCGCGTGGTTCCCTGGCCCTTCTCGTAGGCGTTGCCGATACGCACGAGCGAGTCGACGTCCCCGGCCTCGACCGCTTTGCGATACCACTCGAGCGCCTTCGCGTAGTCGGCCGGCACGCCGAGGCCGAAAGTGTACTGCTCGCCCAGGTTGCGCATGGCGAAAGGGTCGCCGCCCTCGGCCCCCTCGCGGTAGAGCGCGAGCGCCTTGGCTAGATCCTTGCGATCGACCCCGCGCCCGTTTTCGTACATCAGGGCAAGGTTGCTCGCAGCGTACATGCTGCCGGCCTCGCGCGCCGCGCCGAACCATTTGAACGCGGCCGCCGCGTCGGCGGGAACTCCTTCGCCGTCGAGCAGGGCGCGGGCGTATTCGTTCATCGCATCGGCATCGCCGCCTTCCGCGCCGCGTCGGTACCATTCGGCCGCCACCGCCAAATCCTTTGCGACGCCTTCGCCGTGCGAATACTGCCAGCCCAGCAGCTCCATCGCGTTGGCATCGCCCAGGTCGGCGGCCATGCGATAGAGCGCCGTTTCGCGGGCATCGTCAGCGGGAACCACCTCGCCCTTGTCGTAGAGCAAGCCGAGATCCACCATCGCGCCGGTATCGCCCAGCGCGACGGCGCGTTCGTAGAGCGCGAGGCCGCCCGCAATGTCGCGCTGGTCGCCGGGGGCGGTCAGCAGCGCATCGGCGAGGGTGCCGATTGCCCGAACGTATCCCGCGTCGACCGCCTTGCGCAGCCACTCGCGCCCCTGCGCGGCCGCCTCCGGCGTGCCGAGCTTGGCGAGTTCGAGCCCCATCTGCCGCATCGCCTGGCCGTTGCCGGCCTCGGCCGCCACCCGCAGCGCCGCCATCCCTTCGTCCTGGCGGCCGGCCTTGAGCAGCGCACGGGCAAGGTTGGCGCGGCTGGCCATGTCGCCATTGTCCGCCGCGAGCGCGGCCGTGCATTCCGCAATCGCCTTGTCGGCGTCGAGTTGCTCCCAGTTGGCGCCGGTCTTGTCGTCCGGTGTAGGAAGGCGGGCGGCCGCCGCGCACGCCGCCGCGATGTCGCGCGACTCCGCGGACGCAGGCAACGCCCACGCCGCGAGCACGCCCGCCGCTGCAATGACTAACGGTCGCACGACCCTGAAACCCCTCGCAAAAATACGGGTGGGCTTTAGCGTAGAACGCAGACGGAGTCACGGTAGCGGGGCGGCGCACGACAAGGCCCCATCGGACAAAGGGTGCCCCTCCGGTCGCCCCGGGCTTGACCCGGGGTGGTGCTTCTCTTTGGTATGGTCGAAGAAGGCAGCCCGACCCCGGATCAAGTCCGGGGTGACGATGGGAATGGTTGCGAGGATTCCTCTCTAACGGGGAGCTGGCCTCGACCTTAGGCGAGTCCGCCCCCAATCACTCCCGCACCAAGTTCAAATCCTGGAAATCGAACGAGAAGTCGGTGATGTCGGAAATCGGCTTCATCGTCATGCCGGTTACCTTGCCGTCTTCGACCTTGAAGGTGACGAAAGCATCGGCCTTCATCGTCTTGTCGGGCCAGATCGCGGCGAAGGTGTCACCGTCGTAGGGCGTCAGCGGTCCGTCGAGCAGTTCCGACCGGCTCATGTCGATCGCCAGCTTGCCGCGCTTCTCGGTGATTGTGACAGTGCCATACCACGGGTCGCGGTAGGTTCCGGCGTAGGCGCTCAAGGACAAGCTCGGCTTCTTCGCGTCCTTGGGCGTTACCGCGGCCTTGGCGACGGCGAGCTTGGCCTCGGCATTAACCTTGTCGTTCTGCTTGATAGCCGCCGCGATCACGTCGCTGTCCTGCTTCCCGTCGATCAGCTTGTCGGCGATCTGGCGGGTCCATGCGCCGGCGGTACTCATGTAGTCGTTGGACGAGGCGAACACCGCGATGTGCTTCTGCGGGATCAGGATGAAGTTGCTGGTCACCCCCGGCGCGCCGCCCGAATGGTGGACGATCGGGGTGCCTTCCATGTCGGCGACGAACCAGCCGAGCGCGTAGAGCTGCAGGTTGGTCGACCCGCCCATCGGCTTGATGATCCCGCTGCCGACCGGGGTCACGCCCTTCCACAGCTCGTTCTTCTGCTTCTCGCTGATCAGCCGCTGGCCGCTGGCGGTGACTCCGCCGTCGAGCCAGAACTTGGCCCACTTCATCATGTCGCCCGACGGACACCAGATGCCGCCCGCGGGCGCCACGGTGGGGCTGAACTCCATCCGCTTGTCGATCGGCACGCCGACGCTGGCGCCCGCCTCGCGCTCATGACCGCGCACGAAGCTTTGCCCGGCACGCAGGCGCGAGCCGTCGGCGGCGCATTCGGTCATGCCGACCGGCTGGAAGATGTTGTTCGTGACGAAGTCCTGCCAGCTTTGGCCGGAGACCCGGCCGACCACTTCGCCGGCGATGATGTAGAGCAGGTTGTCGTACGCGTAGCCGTCGCGGAAGCCGGTGACCGGTTTCAGGTGCTTGACCGCGTTGATCACGTCGGCCGGCTTGGCGTTGCCGTCGGGCCACATGACGAGATCACCGGCACCGAGGCCCAGGCCCGAGCGGTGGGTGAGCAGGTCGCGCACCGTGAAGTGCTCGGCGACCCAGGGGTCCCACATGCCGAATTCGGGCACATATTTGCGCACCGGATCGTCCCACCCGAGCTTGCCCTGGTCCACCAGCATCGCGAGCGCGGTGGTGGTGAACGCCTTGGAGATCGAGGCGATGGGGAACAGCGTGTCGGTGGTGACCGGCTTGCCCGATCCCTCCTCCAGCGTGCCGAACGCACCCGAATAGACCACCTTGCCGTCGATCATCACCGCTGCGGTCATGCCGGTGGCATCGAGCCCGTCGATGATGCGCTTGGCCTCGGCTTCGTAATCGGGCTGGGCGACTTCGTGCGCCTGTGTCGAAGAGGCTGCGAGAGCCAAGGCCGCGGCGGTGCTTGCAAGGATCCATTTCACGGCTTCATCCCCCTCGATCTCATCGGTTGGGCGCGGTTGTAACGCGCGCCAAGCGCATGCCAAGAAACCATTTTCCTACAAGGCGCTCGCTGCGCTAGCCTCGCATTGGCTCTTTCATACTGTCGCTCCTCGCGCCCTTCAAAAGTCGCAGTCGCCCGTTATTCGGGGGGTGGGTGATGTTTGCGACCTTTCCCTCGGGCGGCGCTCACCCTCCCGACCGCGAATAAAAAAGGGCGCCGGATTACTCCGGCGCCTCCTTGGTGATCAGTTTGCTGGCGAAATCAGCCCTGGCGGGTGCCGTTCATCGCCATCGAGCCGAACGCGCCGGCGTTGATGCTGCCGGTCAGCGTGTCGCCGTCGACCGTCGCGCTGCCTTCGAGCTTCATCGGCATCGGCACGGTCATGTTCATGGTCCAGGTCAGGTTGTTGCCGTTTATCTTCCCGTTCTCGACGTCCATCGAACCCATCGCGCCGGCGTTCGAGCCGGTGAAGGTACCGTCGCCGTTGTCGGTGACGGTGAACACGCTCTTCTGGTCGCCCATCGGGGTCTTGGTGACGCAATCGTAGCTGCCGGCAACGGACATGGCTCTCTCCTGAAAAGTGTCGGTGCAATCCCGCCCGAGTTCTTCGAGCGTGCTTACACCGCTGTCAATACTTACTGCTCGGCCGAACGGACCTCGACCGGCAGGCCGATCTTGTCGAGCTGCGGCTTCACCACCTTGGCGTCGCCGACCACGACATAGACGAGGTCGCCGCCCTTGAAGTCCGCCAACGCCGCCGCGTCGAGATCGGCGGCCTTGAGCGCCTCGTACCGTGCAGCCAGCGTCTCGTAGTAATCGTCGGGCCGGTTGTGCTCGACGATGTCGACGATCCCGCCGAGCACGTCGCCCGAAGTCTCGAACCGGCCGGGCAGCTCGCGCACGTTGCCGTTGATCAGCCGCTCCAGCTCCTCCGCCGTCACGCCCTTACCGCTGGTGTAGGCGGCCAGGTCCTTGCGCAACTCGACGATCGAATCCCCGGTGCGGTCGGCCTGGACCGGGGCGTAGATCATGAAGCTGGTGCGATCGAGCGGCGCGCGGACCAGGCTGTTGACGCCGTACGACCAGCCCTTGGTCTCGCGCAGGTTGGTGTTGATGCGGCTGAGGAAGCTGCCGCCGAACACTTCGTTCGCGGCGTTGAGCACGATCAGGTCGTCGGTGCCCTTCTGCGGCAGCACGCGGCCGCCGAAGATGATCGACTGCGGCGAGGCGGGCCGGTCGATCAGGATGATGCGGCTGGTCTGGCTGGGCACGTCGACCGCGAAGTTCTTGGTCGGGGCAGGGCCGGCGGGGGCCTTCCAGTCGCCGAAGCTCGCTTCGAGCAGGCGGACCACTTCGGGCAGGGTCGTGTCGCCGACCACGAACACCTTGGCGGTGTCGGGCCGCAGCCAGGTGTCGTGGAACGACTGGAGGTCGTCGCGGGTCAGCTTGGCGACCACCGCCGGATCGCCCGTCCCGCTGGGCGGAATGCCGTAGGGGTGGTTGGGCCCGTACAGGATCGGCAGCAGCGCCCGTTGCGCGATCGAGGAGGGGTTGTTGAGCTCGTTCTTGATGCGGGTGAGCTGCTGGGTGCGCACCCGCTCCAGGTCGGCCGGCGCGAACGCCGGGTGGCGGACGTAGTCGGCCAGCAGGTCGAACGAGGCGGCCAGGTTCGGCGTCATCGCGCCGAGGCTGAAGCCGGTCATGTCCGACCCGGCGAACCCGCCGAGGCTGGCGCCGAGACGCTCCTTGGCGATCGCGAGCTGGGTCGAATCGAGGCTGGTGGTGCCTTCGTCCATCGCCTCGAGCATCAGCGACTGCAGGCCGAGCTTGTCGCGCGGATCGGCGGCGTAACCGGCGTCGAAGTCGATCCGCACGCTCACCGCCGGCACCGCGTCGCGGCGGGCGAAGTAGACCTGCATGCCGTTCGAGAGCGTGGCGCGCTCGATGGCGGGGAAGTCGAGCGGCTTCAGCTCGGTCACCGGCGGCAGCGACTTGCGCTCGGCGGCGGTGGCGTAGGTCACGCCCGCCTCGGTGCCCGGCGCCATGTAGTACGCGGGGTGCGGGCCCTCGCTCTCGGGCGCGGTACGGTAGCCGCCGCGGTTCTCGCCGCCTTCGGTGCGGGTGCCGGGCTCGACGGTGAGCGCGAAGACCGGGCGCGAGAGGTACTTGGCGGTGACCGTGCGGACCTCGTCCGGCGTCATCGCCGCGGCTTCCTCCAGTTCCTTGCGGTACTGGGCGGGATTGCCGTTGTAGAGCAGCCCTTCGGCCAGCGTCGGCGCCTTGCCGCCGAACCCGCCGACCGATTCCAGCCCGCGGATCTGCGCCGCGGCGTAGACGGTGGCGGCGCGCTGCAACTCGTCGGCAGTCGGGCCCGAGGCGATGAACTTGGCGATCTCGGCGTCGAGCGCGGCGCCCAATGCCTCCTCACTCACGCCCGGCTTGGCGTCGGCCGAGACCACGAACTGGCCGGCCTGCGCGTAGATCTCGGCCCCTGCCGAAACGCGCACCGCGACCTGCTGCTGGCGGACCAGCGCATCGTCGAGCCGCGAGCTGGCCAGCCCGCCGAGCACCGAGGCGCCGAGCGCCAGCGGCATGCTCTCCTCGCTGTCGAGCCCGGGGATCGCCCACATGCGGTAGATGCGCGGGGTCGCGACCTTGTCGAGGATGGTCTTCTCGAGCTTGGCGGGCAGGGTCGGCACCGGCGCGGCGACCGGCTGCACCTTGGGCCCGGCGGGGATCGCGCCGAACCACTTGGTCACCTTGGCCCGTGCGGTCGCCTCGTCGATGTCGCCGGCGAGCACCAGGATGGCGTTGTTGGGACCGTAGTGGTCCTTGAACCACTTCTTGACGTCATCGAGGCTCGCGCTGCTCAAATCCTTCATCGAGCCAATGGTCGAGTGGTGGTACGGGTGCCCGCTGGGATAGAGATTCTCGAGCTGCTCGTACTCGACCAGACCATAGGGCTGGTTGTCGCCCTGGCGCTTCTCGTTCTGGACGACGCCGATCTGGTTATCGAGCTTCTCCTGCGTCACCGCGCCGAGCAGATAGCCCATGCGGTCGCTTTCCAGCATCAGCGCGCGGTCGAGCGCGCCGGTGGGTACGGTCTCGAAGTAGTTGGTGCGGTCGAACCAGGTGGTGCCGTTGTAGTCGGTCGCGCCGACCTGCTGGAGGGGCTCGAAAAAATCGCCCGGCGAGTTTTCCGAGCCGTTGAACATCAGGTGCTCGAACAAGTGCGCGAAGCCGGTCTTGCCCTTCGGCTCGTTCTTGGAGCCGACGCCGTACCACACCGAAACCGCAACCACCGGCGCCTTGCGATCTTCGTGCACGAGGACGCGAAGGCCGTTATCGAGGGTGAACTCACTGTAAGGGATCGATACCGCCTCGACCAACTGACTCACCGGCGCGGGAGCGGGCGGGGTGAGGGCGGCGGGAGCCTCCGCCGTCGGCGCGCTGGCGACGCTCTCGGCCTGGGGCGCGGTGGCGCAGGCGGACAGGGCGAGCGCAAGCACGCTGGCGGTGGCAAGGCGGTATGTCATTGGATGTCCCCGGGGAGTAAAAATCGAAAGTTAGGCTAACACTAGTCGGCGCGCAGGCGATGAGTCACGGTTTTTCGACTAACGGCATTCGCCAGCGCATCGGCGCGGGTGAAGTGCACGGGTTTGAGCTTGTGCTGCACGAACAGCGGCGCCTGATCGGTAAAGTGGACGTTGCCTGGCCGAGTGGTCGCCGCGCCGAACGGCTGGATCGACTGGCTGACCACCGGCTTGCCGGGCGCCCACTCGACGAACATCACGAAGCTGTCGCCATGCTTGACCTTGAGCCGGCCGTCAGGCTCGACATCCCACAGCGTTGATGCGCGCAGCGTGTCGCTGCCACCGTCGAGCGGCAGGTCGACCGTGAAGCGGCCGGGGCCGTGGCGGAGGCGCAGGAGGTCCTGCAGCGGCGGATCGAGCCGGCCGAAGTGGGTCATCAGGTGATTGGCGGCATCGGCCAGAAGGGTTTCGGCTGGGCGGAGGGGTTTGCCGGTGTAGCTGTCGCCCATCGCCGGCCGCATCACGAGCAGCGCGAGCGAGTCCGCACGGCCGACCCCGTCCGAGGTCAGGTCCCACTGCGCCATCAAGCGCTGCGCGGCGGCAAGCTTCGGGTCCCTGCGAAGGTCGAGCGCGGCAATTCCGTCGAGCACCTGCTTGACGTAACCGGCGCGCTCCCACCCGGTGTCGTACTTGATCCGCTCCAGCCGCTCTCGGCTGATCGGCCCGGGCTCGTCGAGCAGCTTCTCGGCGCGATAGGCCCGATTGGTCATGCGCAGCTCGACACCCATCTCGGGTGGCGCGCCGGCAGGGTCGAGGTTGCTGCTCGCGCCGGCAGCGACGAATGGCGTGTTGTTCGAATTGAACACGAAGCCCGAGGCCGGGTTCAGGTAATGCGGCAGGCTGTCATACGGCACGAGGGAGTGCCAGATGAGGTCGCTGCGGTCCCCCGGCAGCACGCCGCGCCAGTTCGCGCCCTTCTGCCGCTGCGGGATCGCCGCGTTGTACCAGTACGCGATGTTGCCGGCCTTGTCGGCGTAGATGAAGTTGGTCGATGGCACCGCTCCGCGCGCGAGGATGCCCTGCCACTCGGTGTAGGTCTTCGCTTTGTTGAGATCGTAATAGGCGTCGAGCGTGGCGAGGCTGCCCATCCCGCCATAGCGGAAGGCGAACGCGCCCTTGTCGTTCAAGATCACCGGCCCGTGCACGCTGCGATAGACCGTGCGGCTGACCGGCAACACGACCGGGCCGAAGCGCACCGGCAGGCGCACGTTGGTCACCTCCAGCGGCAGCCACTTGCCGTCTAACCGGTAGCGCGTCTTGCTATTGTCGAGCACAAGCTTGTAGACGTCGACCATGTCCGGTTCGTTGACCGTGTTGGTCCAGCCGAGGTCCTCGTTGTGGCCGAGAAATGGGAACGGGCTGCCGGGGAAATTCGCACCGGCGTAGTGCCAGCCTTCGCTGCTCTCTACGACCAGCTCATACCACGCGACCCCGCCTTCCCACGGCTGGTGGCTGTTGGAGACGAGGCGCGTGACGCCATCATCGGCGCGCTTGGGCGAGATGGCGAAGGCGTTGGAGCCGAGGTGCTCGGCTGCCTCGCGATCCGGCAGCGGTGTGTTCAGCGCTGGGCCGGGATCGGGGAGAAGAGTGTCGCCCTTCACCAGCGGGCCGATCGTGTTGTTGAGCCCGAAAAAGAACGGTTGGCGCAGCGCAAAGCCGGTGGCGACATCCTCGCCGTTGACCGGAAACAGGTTGCCCAGCCGCACTTCGCCCGGGTGGTCCTTGGCGTAGTCGTTGAGCCCAGTGGCATAGGCGTCGAGCAGCGCGCGAGTGCGCGGCTTGAGCTTAGCGTACTCGCGCTTCACCGTGCCGCGCGCGTCGAGCAGCGCGAGCACGTAGTCGAACTGCGCGCCATCTTCGCCCGCCAGCGCGCCATAGCGGCCGCGGGTCATCGCGATCACGTCCTGCAGGGTGCGGAAGTCGTCCTCCGAATGCGCGAGCGCCACGCCGTAAGCCACGTCGGCATCGGTGTTGCCGTAGATGTGCGGCACGCCCCATTCGTCGCGCACGATCTCAGCGGTGTAGGCATGAGCGGGTGGAGCCTTGCCGGTCCGCGCTGCGAGCGGCTCCCACACCATCAAGCCCACCAGCACGGCCAGCGCCAGCACCAGCAGCGCGGCGGCGAGCCGGATCACCCATTTGCGCATCGAAATCCTCCCGTTCTCGCGGGACATAGCGGGCAGCCGATGCGTTGCAACGCGGGACTTGTTTCGAAGCGCTTTTCGACCCACCTAGTCGGCTAATACACCGGCGAGACAAAATCTGCCGCGAGGGCCTTGTGTTGCATTCACGCAACACTATCTCGCACGGGAAGGATTGAGGGAGCACCCATGAATCTCGAAAAGTTCACCGACCGTGCGAAGGGTTTCATCCAGAGCGCGCAGACGGTCGCGATCCGCATGAACCACCAGCGGATCACCCCCGAGCATATTGCCAAGGCCTTGCTGGAAGACAGCGAGGGAATGGCGGCTGGGCTGATCACCCGCGCGGGCGGCAATCCGGCGGTGGCGGTGCAGGGGATCGATCAGGCGCTCGGCAAGATCGCCGCGGTTTCGGGCGGCGGGGCGCAGGCGACCCCGGGCCTCGACAACGACAGCGTGCGGGTGCTCGACCAGGCCGAACAACTCGCGACCAAGAGCGGCGACAGCTATGTCACCGTCGAGCGGATGCTGCTCGCACTGACGCTGGCGACCACTACCGCGGCGGGACAGGCGCTCAAGGCTGCGGGCGTGACCGCGCAGTCGCTGGAGACCGCGATCACCGAGCTGCGCGGCGGGCGGCAGGCGCACTCCTCCAGCGCGGAGGAGAGCTACGACGCGCTGAGCAAGTACGCGCGCAACCTCACCGAAGTGGCGAAGTCGGGCAAGCTCGATCCCGTTATCGGCCGCGACGAGGAGATCCGCCGCACCGTGCAGATCCTCGCCCGGCGGACCAAGAACAACCCTGTCCTCATCGGTGAGCCCGGCGTGGGCAAGACCGCCATCGCCGAGGGGCTCGCGCTGCGCATCGCCAACGGCGACGTGCCCGACAGCCTCAAGGACCGCAAGCTGATGGCGCTCGACATGGGCGCGCTGATCGCGGGCGCGAAGTACCGCGGCGAATTCGAAGAGCGACTTAAAGCCGTGCTCGACGAGGTGAAGGGCGCCGAGGGCGACATCATCCTGTTCATCGACGAGATGCACACGCTGATCGGCGCGGGCAAATCCGAAGGCGCGATGGACGCCGGCAACTTGCTCAAGCCCGCACTCGCCCGCGGCGAGCTCCACTGCATCGGTGCGACGACGCTCGACGAATACCAGAAGTACGTCGAGAAGGACGCCGCGCTACAGCGCCGCTTCCAGCCGGTGTTCGTCGGCGAGCCGACGGTGGAGGACACCATCAGCATCCTGCGCGGGCTCAAGGACCGCTACGAACTGCACCACGGCGTGCGCATCACCGATGGTGCGATCGTCGCCGCGGCAACGCTCTCCAACCGCTACATCTCCGACCGCTTCCTGCCCGACAAGGCGATCGACCTGATGGACGAGGCGGCTTCGCGCCTGCGGATGGAGGTCGAGAGCAAGCCCGAGGAGATCGAGAACCTCGACCGGCGGATCATCCAGCTGCGCATCGAGGAGATGGCGCTCGGCAAGGAGACCGATGCCGCCTCGAAGGACCGGCTCGCCGCCCTGCGCGAAGAGCTCGGCAACCTTGAACAGCAGTCGAGCGAGCTCACCACCCGCTGGCAGAACGAGCGCGACAAGATCGCCGCCGAGGGCAAGGTCAAGGAGCAGCTCGACGCCGCGCGCATCGAGCTCGAGCAGGCGCAGCGCGAGGGCGATCTCGCGAAGGCCGGTGAGCTACAGTACGGCCGCATTCCCCAGCTCGAGCAGCAGCTTGCTGCTGCCCAGGGGCCTGCCGAGAACGCCTTGCTGCGCGAGGAAGTGACCGAGGACGATATCGCCTCCGTCGTCAGCCGGTGGACCGGCGTGCCGGTCGACAAGATGATGGAAGGCGAGCGCGAGAAGCTGCTCCAGATGGAGAAGGTGATCGGCGCCCGCGTTATCGGCCAGGAGAAGGCGGTCGAGGCGGTCAGCAAGGCCGTGCGCCGCGCCCGCGCGGGCTTGCAGGACCCGGGCAGGCCGTTGGGCTCGTTCCTGTTCCTCGGCCCCACCGGTGTCGGCAAGACCGAGCTGACCAAGGCGCTCGCCGGGTTCCTGTTCGACGACGACAGCGCGATGGTCCGCATCGACATGTCGGAGTTCATGGAGAAGCACGCGGTCGCCCGCCTGATCGGCGCGCCTCCGGGCTACGTCGGCTACGAGGAAGGTGGCGTGCTGACCGAAGCGGTCCGCCGCCGCCCTTATCAGGTGGTGCTGTTCGACGAGGTCGAGAAGGCGCACTCGGACGTGTTCAACGTTCTCCTCCAGGTACTCGACGACGGGCGCCTGACCGACGGGCAGGGCCGGGTGGTCGACTTCGCGAACACGCTGATCATTCTCACCTCGAACCTCGGCAGCCAGTACCTGACCCAGATCGAGGAAGGGCAGGGCGTCGAAAGCGTCGAACCACAAGTAATGGACGTGGTCCGCGCGCACTTTCGGCCGGAGTTCTTGAACCGGCTCGACGAGATCGTGCTGTTCCACCGCCTAGGGCAGGAGCACATGGCACCGATCGTCGACATCCAGGTCGCGCGGGTCGGCAAGCTGCTCAAGGACCGTAAGATCGTGCTCGACCTGACCGAGGCCGCCAAGCGCTGGCTCGGCCGGGTGGGTTACGATCCAGTCTATGGCGCGCGGCCGCTGAAGCGCGCGGTGCAGCGGTACCTGCAGGACCCGCTGGCGGAGAAGATCCTCGCCGGCGAGGTGCCGGACGGCAGCACCGTCAAGATCGATGAGGGCGATGGCGGCCTCAGCATGACGGTCGGCTGATCCGCGATCGAGGCGAATAAAAAAGGGGCGGCCTTCACAGCGAAGGCCGCCCCAATTTTTTAGGCGGAGGTCGTTCCCTTACTTCACCTTGGCGGTGAAGTTCATGAAGAACGTCCGGCCGACGAAATCGTAACCGCTGTAGAGGGGCGCGTTGCCCAGGCGGTTGTAGCCGTAGCCCGAAATCTGCGGCGGTTCCTTGTCGGTGAAGTTCTTGACGCCGAGGGTCCACGCATAATTGTCAGTCGTCCAGCGGACCGACGCGTTGTGCGTGAAGTAGTTCGGGGTCTTGAACTGGTAGATCGAGTTGTTCTCGTCTTCACCCAGTGCATCGTAGCTGTTCGTACGACCGACCCAGTTGAGGCCGTAGTAGAAGCTCACCTCGTCGATCTTGTAGGTCGCGTCGAACGTGCCGGTCCACTTCGGATAGTAGATGTCGCCGTTCCGCTCGGTCACCGGGTTGGTGGAGAAGGTCTGGCCCGACTGCTCGAAGTACTTGGTCGCGCCGACGTTCAGGCGGAGCGAACCCGGACCGACCGGAACGACGTAGCGTGCGTTCATGTCGATGCCGCGAACGGTGTTGGTCGAGATGTTGATGTACGAGTTGGTGACGGTCGCGCGGTACGGCGTCGTGCTGCTGGCCGCATCACGGACGACCAGTGCGCACAGTTCGCCGCCATTGGTGCCCGACTTGAAGGCGACGTCGTTGTAGCAGCTCGAGATGATGTTGCCGCCGCCAAACTGGGCCACGCCGTTCTTCACCTGGATATCGAAGTAATCGACCGCCAGCTCCATCTTGCCGAGCGAGGCGGGCAGCGGAGGCTGCACGATCGCGCCGACGGTCAGGTTGGTGGAGGTTTCCGCTTCGATCCCACTGCCGGCACCGCCGGTGCTCAGGACGCGAACGTTCTGGCCGAGCGGGTCACCCGCGCCGCCGAGACCGTAGTTGATCGGAATGCCTTCCGCGGCGCAGTTCTTGTACACCGTCAGGGTCGGCGACTTGTTGCCGTACTGATAGCACGGATCGACCGTGTTCGAGAGGAACCCCGCGGTCGGCGCCTGGAACTGCTCCGACAGCGACGGAGCGCGGTACGAAGTGCCGTAAGTCGCACGGAACGACAGCGCCTCGATCGGCGACCACAGGCCACCGACCTTGTAGGTCCAGCCCGAGCCGTACGAATTGTAGTCCGTATAGCGCGCCGAACCGTTGAGGGTCAGCTCGTGGAAGAACGGACGATCGGCGAGCAGCGGAACTTCGAGCTCGGCGAAGACCTCGCGCACGGCGTCCTTGCCCTGCGTGATGCCCGCGGTCGAGTAACCGTAGAGAGCGCCCGTCTGCTGTTCGATCGGCGGCTGGTCGTCGATCTTCTGGCGGCGATACTCGGCGCCGATCGCAAGGCCGACGTTACCGCCGGGGACCGCGAACAGGCTGCCGCTGAGCGAGCCCGAAACGGTGGTTTCCCAGAACTTGGTGGTGCCGAACACTTCCGGCGCGACGAAGTTCAGGAAGGCCTGCGGGATGTTCCCGTTGACGACCGCACCGGTCAGGATCGGCGCCGCGACGCAACCGTTCGAGGTGTCGACGCAATTGAACCCACCGGCGCCATTCGAGACGACGTTCTGGGCCTGCTGCAGGCGCGAGGTAACGAGCTGCTGGAGGCTGTACTTGCCGTCGCTCTTCGACTGGCCGACGTAGAGGTCGTAGCTCCAGTCGCTCAGGCCCAGGTCGCCGCGGATGCCGCCGCCGACGCGGTAGTAGTCGACCCGCTGGGCCGACTGGTAGTTGCGGCTGCTGAAGACGCGCACGCCCACTGCCTTGCCGCCCGACTGGTCGGTCGCACCGATGTTCGAGAACTTCAGCTCGTTGGGGATCAGCGGGCTACCGAACAGATAGTCGATGGTCGCCTGGAAGAAGGTCGGCTGGCTCGATTCGCGGCGCGTGTACAGCGCATCGAAGTAGAGCTGGGCATTGCCGAGCGCCTGCAGGTCGAACGTGCCCTGGAGGTAGCCGTTGTAGTTGGTGGTCGGCGACACCAGCGAGCGGTTGAAGAACAGCTGGTTGTAGAGGTCGCGGTTGCCGAGAGCGGTCGAGCCGCCGCCGTTGACGCCTTCCCAACCCGGGACGCTGCCGCCGGCCGCCGGATTGTAGCGGAAGCGGTTGAAAGTGCCGATGGCGGGGTTGCCCGGACCGCCGGCGGCGCCAGCGCGGTTGCTGGTGCCGATGGTGTTGACGGTCACGCCGCTGAGGCCGGTCGCGCCGCTCGGGTAGCACTTGGGCTGGCCGGTGCGCGGATCCTTGTAGTCGCCCGAACCGAACGGCTGGCCGGGGGCCGAGGCGATGTATTCGGTCTGGCACAGCAGGTAGTCGTGCGCGCCGAAGGTCATGATGTTGCGGTCGAGCACTTCGAACGAGCCCGAGATGTTCACTCGGTCGCTGTTGTAGCCCGCGATCACCGCGATGCGCTTGGTGATGCCTTCGCCGACTTCGGGGACCGAGACGCCGCCGTCGAGGACGAGGCCGCGGGTCTTCTTGTCGGTGATGATGTTGACGACGCCCGCGATCGCGTCCGAACCGTAGATCGACGAAGCGCCGGCCTTGAGGATTTCGATGCGGTCGACGATCGCGCTCGGCAGGACGTTAAGGTCCGCCGACAGCAGCGAGCCGCTGGTGCCCGAGGGCGCGAGGCGGCGGCCATTGAGCAGGATCAGCGTGCGCGCGGTGCCGAGGCTGCGCAGCGACAGGGTGTTGGCACCCGGGCCGCCATCGGTGATGAAGCCGGTGAAGGTGTTGTCGATCTGACGCGCGCCAGCGGTCACGCCGGTGCTCTGCAGCACTTCGTTGGTCGAGTTGAAGCCGGCGATCGTGGTGTCGTCGCGGGTCACGACCTGCAGCGGCGAGGGCGACGTGAAGTTGCTGCGCTGGATGCGCGAACCGGTAACGACGATCGCGCCGCTATCGTTCGTGGTGGTGCCATCGGCGTTCTCGACGACCGGATCGCACACGCCGTCGGCGTCGGCATCCGGGCATTCAGCGGCGGCCGCGGCGCTCGTGTCCTGCGCAAACGCAGGCGTGCTGAACACGGTCAGCGCGGCCAGCGCCGCGCAAACGGAGGTCGAGCCGCGCAGAGCGGCCTTGTTGATGAATTTCACGCTTTAGTCCCCAGTACTAAGGCCGGTGTCTCGCCGGCCAATGTCAGCTCGGTTGGCAATTCCGCGGTGTCCGCAGCAGCCGCCGCGGCGACGAAATGCCAAGTCAAACCTGCGTCGGGATATCGGCTAAGCATCGCCGGGGCAATGCGCGGAACGCCCTGAAACCTGCGCAACGTCGACAGAATGTGTCGCCGGCTAACAATCTCCACCCAACTCGAACCTAACAAAAGTTCGGCCAAGAAACGCGAAAGAGAGGTAGGATGGCTATGAGGATCGTTAGGATATGAGTCCGCTTGGGCCGCGAACCCCGCGGATTTGCGCGACTCCCGGTTTCCGGTCGCCGCCCGGTGTGGAAAATTTGTCACAAGCAGTCGCAAAAGTGCAAATTGCGCCCGCTCCGGATGGTCATGGCCGATGGAAAGGGGCTATCGACCTGCCGTCCGGGGACTGGGCATTCAATCATCGACCAGTTGGGGGATCGCCACGCGCCATGCGTGCGAGCAACCCCGAACGGGATCGATTGCATCAGCTCCCCATCGAATTGTTCGGGAGTTGCAAGAATGATCAAGTTTAGGGCTGCGAGGGGGCTCGCGTTTTCGGTTTCGGCAGTTGCACTGGCCGTCACCACGTCGGCGTTTGCCCAGGATACCGAAAACCGTGCCGGCCAGCCGACGGGTGTCGCGACTAACGACACCGAAGAGCAGCCGGAACAGGCGGACATCAGCAACACCGACGCCGAAGGCAACGTCGATGAAGGCGCGATCGTCGTCACCGGCTCGCGCATTCAGCGCACGACCACTTACAGCAGCATCTCGCCGCTCCAGGTTCTCGAGACCGAGACCCTGCAGGACACCGGCCAGTTCCAGGCCGCGCAGATCCTCCAGCAGTCGGAATCGGCCGCCGGTACGCAGATCGACGCGACCTTCTCGGGCTTCGTGCTGAACAACGGCCCGAACTCGCAGACGCTCGACCTTCGCGGCCTGGGCGCGGATCGCACCCTGCTGCTGATCAACGGCCGCCGCATGGCGCCTGCCGGCGTCGAAGGCGCGCCGACCAGCCCGTCGATCAACCTGCTGCCGAGCTCGCTGATCGCGCGCTACGACCTGCTGCTCGACGGTGCGTCGTCGGTGTACGGTTCGGACGCGGTCGCCGGTGTGGGCAACATCATCCTGCGCAAGGACATTGACCGGCTTGAGCTGTTCGCGTCGGGCACGCTGCCGACCCATGGCGGCGACAGCGATTACACGGCCAGCCTCGCGTGGGGTAAGAAGGGCTCGAACTGGTCGTTCGGTATCGGCGCAGAATACAACCACCGCGGCGAGATCCTGCTGCAGGACAAGCCGTGGCTCGCCGGCTGCGACCGTCACTACGAAGAAACCAGCACGGGCGAAATCCGCAACGTTGACCTGGGCACCAACGCCCAGGTGCAGGAAGACAGCGGCGGCACCATCAGCACCAGCGAAGGCGAGTGCAAGATCGGCCTGCTCGCCGGCCGTATTTTCCTCAACGGCACGTACTTCGGTT
Source organism: Tsuneonella rigui (assembly GCF_003958625.1). Classification (GTDB taxonomy): domain Bacteria; phylum Pseudomonadota; class Alphaproteobacteria; order Sphingomonadales; family Sphingomonadaceae; genus Tsuneonella; species Tsuneonella rigui. Next base: position 26,704 of record NZ_RSEL01000020.1, read on the forward strand.
CGGTCTACGGCGACACCACCACCTATCCCTCGACCGGCAAGGCGGGCAACTCCGGCGTCCCGGGCTTCAGTGAATCGACGGACGCGTTCGGCCTGCCGGTCGACCGCAACGGCGACGGCATCCGCGACGTTGATTTCCAGAAGGTCAACCTCAACGGCCGTGAGCAGGACATCACGTTCGTCAGCCCCGAAGACCTGTACAACGTCATGGCCTATGGCGAGTACACCTTCGACGGCGACATGAACATCACGCCGTTCTTCGAAGCCAACTACAGCCGTTCGGACGTCAAGGTCGCGAACAGCGGCACCCCGCAGCTGTTCCCGTTCGTGCGCGGCACCAATCAGTTCAACCCGTGCAACATCAGCCTTTCGGGCGGCGTGCGTATCAACCCGAACGGTGTTGACTGCCGCGCGGTCAATAACGTGTTCGAAGGCTTTGTCCCTGGCGGCGGTTTCCCGGCTAGCTACGCGCTCGGTACCGGCACCTCGGTTGCGGTGCAGCCGATCGTCGCGGTCCGCGGCGATCGTAACAACGTCAAAACCCGGCTGGAGCAATACCGCGGTGTGCTTGGTGTGCGCGGCGACCTGCCGTTCATCAACATCAGCGGCGACAACGACTGGACCTTCGAGATCGCGGGCGTCTACTCGCACTCGCGCGGTACGTCGGTGCGCAATGGTATCCGCGAGGACAAGCTGGCGTTCGCGCTCGGCCTCGATCCGACCGGCGACTACACCGGCGACGGCGTGGTCGATAACAACGGCGACGGCATTGCCGACGACTACAACACCAACCAGTCGGCCCCTCCGTCGATCACCACGCCGTGTAACGCGGCTGGCCTGCGCAACCCTAACCTGGCCGCGCCGGACCTGATCGCGGGTTGCGTCCCGGTGAACCTGTTCGCCGCGTCGCTGTTCCCGGGCGGCCCGGTCGGCGACTTCGCCAGCCAGGCTGAGCGCGACTACCTGTTCGGTGCCCGCACCTTCCTGACCAAGTACGACCAGACCGATATTTCGGCGTTCGTCCAGGGCAGCGTGTTCAACCTCCCCGGCGGTCCGGCGAAGGTCGTGCTCGGCGGCGAATATCGTAAGGACAAGCTCAACTCGCAGCCCGACTTCGTGGCTTCGAACGGCTTGGCCTACGGGTTCTTCGCCGACCAGGGCGCCCAGGGTTCGAAGGAAATCTGGGAAGCGTTCGGCGAAATCGACCTGCCGCTGATCACCGGCCAGACGATGGCCCAGGAACTGCGGCTCAACCTGTCGGGCCGTGCGACGCACGACCAGTACTACGGTTGGAACGAGACCTACTCGGTCAAGCTGGGCTGGCGTCCGGTCGAGCAGCTGCTGCTCAAGATGGCTGCGGGCACCTCGTTCCGTGCGCCGAACCTGCGCGAGAACTTCCTCGCGGGTCAGTCGGGCTTCAACACGATCATCGATCCGTGCGCGGTGCCGGCCGATGCCTACACCGGTCCGACCGACACCTACGATCCGTCGAAGGACAAGCGTGCGGGTTACATTATCGCCAACTGCATCCGCGAAGGCCGCGATCCGACCCGCGTCGGCATCCAACCCAAGCTGAACTCGAACAACGCCGCCAGCGCCGAAATCACCAGCGGTGGCAGCCTGTTGCTCGATCCGGAAACGTCGAAGTCGTTCACCACCGGCTTTGCGTTCCAGGAGCGGTTCGGCCCGGTCAACTTCAACTTCAACTTCAACTACTACAACATCCGCGTCAGCGGTGCGATCGCCGAGCCGACTGGTCAGTACATCGTGAACCAGTGCTTCAACGATCAGGACGGCGTCCGCAGCTCGTACTGTGATTTCATCAGCTACGATCAGGACCCGACCGGCCGCCAGCTGGTGGAGAAGGTGTTCGCCGGCTTCATCAACATCAACAAGGAGACGGTGAAGGGCATCGACCTCAACGCCAACTTCGACACCGATGTGCGGCTGTTCGGCGAGGATGTGGGCCTCGGCCTCAACCTGCGCGCAAACCACCTGATCACGCGCAACACCGAACTGCTCAACGACGACGGCAGCCCGGACCTGAGCAAGGACGCCGGCACCTTCGGCTTCCCGCATTGGACCGGCCGGGCGACCTTCACCGCGAAGGTCAAGCGTCTGACGGCGACCTGGCAGACCCGCTGGATCGGCAAGGTTTCGGAGAAGGAAGACCAGATCGATCCGTTCGCGGATTACTTCGGCAACGGCCCGGACGGGAATCCGGTCGACGTCGACGGCGACGGTTCGGCCGACTTCTTCGGCGACACCTGCACCGGCGGCGGTTCGCCGAGCGGTGTGGTGGCCGGCGACGGCGTGTTCTGCCGCGACATCGGATGGGCGGGTAACTACTTCATCCACTCGGCTTCGCTGCGTTACACCACCGACCGCTGGGAAGCCCGCGTGGGTGTGAGCAACATCTTCGACAAGGCCCCGCCGCGGGTCGACAGCGACGAAGTGTTCTCGGTTGCCAACACCCCGATCGGCACCGGCTACGACCTCAACGGTCGCCAGTTCTTCGGCTCGGTGCAGCTGAAGTTCTAAGCCGGTCCACTCGGACCCAAATCGAAGGGCCCCCTGCTTCGGCACGGGGCCCTTTTTTTGACCCAGATCAGCGGACCGGGTTCCCGCGCGCGTCGCCGAACCCTAGGAACACCAGATGGAGATCGACTGGGCAGAGCTTTCCGAACAGGCGACCCGCGCCTTGCGCGAAGATCGGCTGGCCGAGGCGGTCGCGCTGTTCGAACGCATCGTCGAGCTGGTGCCCGAGGCGGGTAACAACTGGTTCAACCTCGGCTACGCCAAGCGCGGTGCGCGCGATTTCGACGGCGCGCTGGCGGCCTACAGCAAGGCGCTGCGGGTAGGCGGGCTAGGTGAGCCGCAGGCCGCGCACGTCAACCGCGCGATCATCTTCAAGGACGATCTCGGCCAGAACCGCGAGGCGGAACGTGAACTGCGCAAAGCCCTGCGGATCGCACCGAACGATCAGCATGCCTGGTTCAACCTCGGGCTGCTGTACGAGACCGAAGGCCGCAAGGAAGACGCTCGCGCCGCCCACCAGCGCGCGGTTGCCGCCGATCCGCTGTGCGCGCCGGCGCACGCGCGGCTGGGGACGCTCGAAGAGGATCCGGAGCGTGCAGTCGCTCTGCTCGTCGCGGCACTCAGGCGCGGCGTATTCCCCGGCGAGGGTGCATCGGCGATCGAGTTCTCGCTCGCGAACGCGCTCGACCGGGCGGGCCGCTATGACGAGGCTTTCATGGTCGTCACCAAGGCGAATGCGCGCAAGGCCGCGATGCGGCGACCGCAGTTCCGGTACGATCCGGCTGCGCATGCAGCGTTGGTGGATGCGCTGATCGCGGCCTATCCCGATCGCCCTTCAGGGCGGGCCGAGCACGGCGACTTGCGCCCGATTTTCATGTGCGGGCTGTTCCGATCGGGCTCAACGCTGTGCGAGAACCGGCTGGCGCGGCATCCGAGAATCGCCGCGGGCGGCGAGCTCGACGCGATCCCGCTGATGGTGCGCGACGAGCTGCAGCCCTATCCTGCGGCCGCGGTCCAGTTGGGTACAGACAAGCGCGGGGCACTGCGGGAGGCATACCTCGCCGCCCTCGACCGCGTCGACCGCCGCGCGGCACATGTGTCCGACAAGCGGTCGGACAATTTCCTGCACCTCGGTCTGATCAAGACGCTCTTTCCTGGCGCACCGATCGTCCACACCGCGCGCGATCTGCTCGATGTCGCCGTATCGACCTACTTCCTCGATTTCGCCGAGCACTTCGGTCACACCACGCGCCTGGAGGATATCGCGCATTACCTGGGGCAGTATCGCCGCCTGATGGATCATTGGGCCGGTGTGTTCGGCGACGATATCGTCACCGTGCAATACGAGCAGATGGTCGTCGATCCGGACGCCGCGCTGGCGCCGGTCTACTCCGCTTGGGGGCTCGATGCCGCAGCGGGGGCGAGCAAGCGCAAGGCGGCACCGGTCCGCACCCCGAGCACCTGGGCGGTGCGCGGCAAGCTGCACACTGGCTCCATCGACCGCTGGCGTAATTACGAAAGACACCTCGGGCCGGTCCGCGAGGCGCTTGGATTGTGACGATCGAGCTTAACCCACGGCCCGATGCCCCACTTCTCGCCGCGCGCTACGCGACCGAGGGCGCGGTTTCGGTGCCCGGCTTTCTCTCGCCCGCCAGCGCGGAGGAACTCGCGGCCGAGCTGGCGCAGGCCGAGCTGTGGGTCGAAATCTTCCGCGCCGGGGAGAAAGTCTACGAGATGCCGCACGCGCAGTTTCTCGCCTTGCCCGCTGCGCAAAAGGACGAGTTGCGCCGCAAGATCGAGGATGCCGCGCGCGGCGGCTTGCAGTACCGTTATCGCGCGATCCGGGTGTCGGAGGACGCGGCCGAGCGAATGACGCGCGGACTGGCGCTCGATCGCTTCGCCGATGCGCTCAACGCGCCCGCCACGATCGACCTGCTCCGGACCATCACCGGATCGGCTTCACTCGACTTTGCCGATGCGCAAGCCACCGACTATCGGGCGGGCGACTTCCTGACCACGCACGACGATGCGATCGAGGGCAAGAACCGCGTCGCCGCCTACGTCTACAGCCTCACCTCGCACTGGCAGGCCGACTGGGGCGGGCTGCTGCTGTTCGAGCGCGGCGCCGAAGTGACCGGATTCGTCCCCGATTACAACGTGCTGCGCCTGTTCGCCGTGCCGAGCACGCATCACGTCAGCTACGTCGCGCCGTGGGTCGACGCGCGGCGGTTGTCGGTCACCGGTTGGCTGCGCTCGCGCGTGTCCGGTCAGAGCGGGGCGTAGCCGAACTTCTCGACCCACGGGGCCAGGATCGGGAAGATCGGCTCCATGTGCTTGGCGTACGCTTCCCACCGGCCGCTCGAGCGGGTGTACACCTTCTCGGTCACCTGCGCGTAGCTTGGGGTGCGGATGTACCCGCGGTCGCGCGCGGTCTTCTGGTGGTTCAGCAGCGCGTCGTCCCACTCCAGCCCCAGGAAGGCGATCAGCGGCCGCAGCTCGCTCTCGAGGTCCTGCACCATATCTTCGTATCGGACGGTGTGGACGTCGAGCGGAAGGATTTCGCGCGCGCGCTCCCAATGGCTCATCGCGGCGTCGTAGAACCGGGCGCCGTTCTCCAGCGTCAGGAAGCTCGACATCGCGCTGGTGACGCGGAAATTCTGCATGAAGCAGCTCAGCACCACGTCGCATGGATGGCGCAGCGCGAACACGAACTTGGCGTCGGGGAATGCGCGGTGCACGTAGGCCGCGCGCAGCGTCATCAGCGGGAACTTGTCGATCACCAGCTTGCCCGGCGCGACCGCGCCGCCGGCGCGCAATTCCGCGAAATAGGCCGCGCGCATCATCCCGATCCGGTCGCGCGGCAGCGTCGGCAAGGATTCGAGGTTCTGCGCAATCTCCCGCAGGCGGGTGATCATCTCCTGCTCTTCGCGCACCTCGGTGTCCTCGTGACCCATCAGGATCGTGTCGAGCAGGGTGGTGCCTGAACGAAGGAAGCCGCCGAGGAAGGCGGGGGAGGGGCGGCCGTCTGGCGGCGGGCTGCCGGTCCAGCGCGCGAACCATTCGGGCGTCAGCTTGGCGGTGTTGGCCTGAATGTTCGCGGTGTACTCGGTCCCGGGATGGCGCTGACCGGCGGGGGTCAGGATCATCTCGTGGTTCATCGCGCTGAACGACGCGAACGCCTTGTCGGCATCGCCCAGCCGGTCGGCGAGCTGGCCGATCAGCTGCTCGCGCGCATACTCGTCCATCCCTTCGGGATGGTTCGCCTCGATGATCTCGAGCGCCTGAGCGTTGTTGCCCTGGCGGCGCAGGATCAGCGCCTCGCAATAGCGCAGCTCGGGACCATCCGCACCGTGCGCGCGGGCTTCGTTCGCCAGAGCCTCGATCTCATCCTCGCGATTCTCGCGTTCGAGCTGGAGGGCGAGGTTGAGCAGCGCGCTCGCATGGCCGGGCGCGATGGTGAGCGCGGTGCGGTATGCGCGTTCCGCCTCGGGTAGCCGCTCCATGCCGGCGTAACACAGCCCGATCATGACGATGACCTGCGGGTCGCGCTGACCGCCACGCGCCGCCTCGGACAAGCGTCCGAGCGCCTGTTCGTGAAAGCCGTAGCGAAGGAGGGACTTGCCGAGCTCCAGATTGAGCTCGGCGTCTTGCGGGCTCAGCGCGAGGGCGCGGTCGAACGCCTCGATCGCCGCGTCGAAATGCTTCGCGATGCTGCGCGCGCGTCCGAGGTTGAGCCACACTTGCGGCTGCTGGGGATCGAGCTGCGCCGCGCGTTCCAGCACCGCCACGGCTTCGTCCGCGCGGCCCACTTCGGTCAGCGCGTTGCCGTAGTTGTTGAGGATCCGGACATCGCGCGGATGCTGCGCCGCCAAGGCTGACAGGCGCTCGGCGGCGGCTTCGACGTCTCCGGTCAGCTTGGCCGCCTGCGCGATCACCTGCTGCGCCGCGGCGTCCTGGCCGAGCGGTGCGCACAGGGCCTCTACCTCGGCCGGCAGCCCCGCGTCGATCGCGGCGCGCGCGGCATTGAGCCGAAGCTGCTTGTCGCCTGGCGCCAGTCCGATCGCGCGTTTGAGGGTCGCAAAGCCGGTTTCGGGATCGCCGGACTGCGCCTGGGCGATGCCGAGGAATTGCAGCACTTGCGCATTGGCGGGCTGACTCAAGGCAGCGCGCTGAGCGAGATCACGCGCACGCGCGAAATCGCCCCCGCGAAATGCGCCGGTAGCTTGCGCCATGATGCTGGCGAGATCGTTCATCGGTTTATCGGGTGCGATCGTGGACGGCACAAAGGCTGCCGTCGTTCCTCTACCGCTCGCGCGGAATGAAGATTTTGTGACGGCTCTGGTTCTCGGCGAAGTCGCGCTTGTTCGCCTCGGCAATCGCCTCCCACTGGCCGCGCGTGAGGCACGTCTTGGTCGTGAAGCGCGAATTGACCTTCTTTTCCCGCTTGCAGATGACTTCGTCCGGGTCTTTCGGCGCGGCATCGGCCTGCGCCAGCACCGGCACCGCGATCACCGCGAATCCGAGCATCAAACCTGCAACTGCGATCTTCATTTCATCGGTCCCTCACACGAGGGCTGAGGATAGCAGGCCGGCGGGCAAAATTGAAGAGCGGCCGCGACTGCCCGGCGCAACGAAAAAGGGCGGAGCCGAAGCCCCGCCCTTGTTCTTGTTCGCCTTGCGGCCAGGATCAGAGCTTGAGGCCGACCTGCACGTAGTAGCGGCGGCCGATCACGTCGAACAGCGACGGATCGGTGCCCGACTGCACGTTCGGGGCGTAGAGCTCCGGCTTGCGGTTGAGCAGGTTGTTGACGCCGACGCGGAAGGTGAACTTGTCCGCCACGGTCGCCTGGATCGCCGTGTCGACATAGGCCGCGACGTCCGTGCCCTCGAAGGTCTCACCGACGAACTGGACCGAAGCCCGGTTCTTCATGCCGTCGATGACGCGCACGCGGGTATCCCACGCGAGGTTTTCGTCGAAGTGCAGGATGGTGTTGAACGTCGCCTTCCAGCGCGGGAAGCTCGTCCCGAGGTTGGCGCCGAAGTACGACACGGTGTCGGCGTAGTCGATCACGATGCCGGGCAGTTCCTCGACCTTATAGTCGAAGATGTAGTTCGCCATCAGGTTGAACTGCAGTGCCGACTCCGGACCGATGAACTCGGTCGGCAGGTTGTAGCCGAGCTGAAGGTCGAGACCCGAGGTCTTGATGGTGCCCTGGTTGATCTGCTGGAAGTAGTTGGCGCCGTTACCGCCAAGCGCAACCGGCAGGTAGACATAGCTGATGTCCGGGGTACGCGAGTAGATGCTGCTCCCGCCGTCCGAGCAGTACTTGCTGCCGAAGTCCAGGTTGTCGTTGACACCCAGGTAGCCGTAGCAAGCGGCGATCAGGATGTTCGGATCGGGCGCGAGGATCGCGTCGCTGATGCGGATGTTGTAGTAATCCAGCGAGCCGGTGAAGCCCCACTGCTGGAACACCGCACCGACCGTGAAGGTGTCGGCCGATTCCGGTTGCAGGTTCGGGTTGCCGGTGATGCCGAGGTAGACCTGGCTGCCCGGGGTCTGCGAGTAGGTGCCGATCGCGCCTGCATCGATACCGGTCGCCACGCAGAGTGCGTCGGCCTTTGCGCCGCCACTCGTGCGGAAGTTCGTCCCCTTCGAGCAAGGATCGAAGTACTGCGGGAAGGAACCGCCGCCCGAGAACAGCTCACCGAAGTTCGGCGCACGCACCGAGTGCTGGTAGCTGCCGCGCAGCCGGAAGTTGTCGAACGGCTCGACGCTGAGCGTCGCGCCGTAGGCCCACGAGCCGTTGCTCTTACCATCGATACCGTTCTCGATATCGTTGAAGTCGCTGGTCGAGTGACGTGCCTGCAGGGTCAGTTCGGCCGAGTTGACGAAACCGTCCTTGATGAGCGGGATCGAGAGCTCGCCGAAGTAGTCCATGAAGGTGTTGGTGCCGTTGTCATCGGTACCCGTGTTGAAACCGGCGATCGGGCCGTTCAGCGTACCGGCGTCATACTGGTAGGTGAACTTGCGATGCTCGGCGCCGAGCACGACCGAGACCGGACCGGCCGGCATTTCAAACACGTTGCCCGTGATGTAGCCCTGGAAGATCTCCTGGGTGAACTCGGTAGTCGTGAACGCCGGCTCCGACACGAAGTCGATGCAATCCTGCGACAGCGGCTGCACACCGAACGGGTTGAAGCCGCCGGCGCACTGCGAGGCGCCCCCGTCCGCCGCTTCGAGCAGGCCCTGCACCTTCTGCACGTTGACGTTGCCGCCAAGGCTGTCGGTGATCGTGGTCTTGCCCTTCGAAGCGTAGGCTTCGTAGTTCCAGCCCGGAGCGAACTCGCCGCGCACGCCGAGCAGGCCCTGGACCACCTCGTTGGTCAGGGTTTCCTGGCGCAAGCCAGTGTCGAGGAAGCGCTTGGAAACCTGGAAGGCTTCGTTGGCGCCCGATCCGACGAATGTCGCGCTGTCTCCGGTACGCGAGTTGAGCAATGCGCGCAGATCAGCCGAAATGAAGGGGTTGGTCACGGGAACAACGAACGCCGATGCACGCCCACCCGGCTCGATCAGGTTCGAGGTGGCGTCACGCGGCGACAGCGCAGTCCGGCGCACGGTGGTGCTGACCGGGGTCGGTGCAAGCGCGGTGGCAGACGAGTACTTGGTCCAGCCACCTTGAGCGAAGAACTCAAGCGCGTCGCTGACCTTGTAATTGGCGACGCCGAACACCGAATCGCGCTGGTACGGCAGCACCAGCAAGTTGATGATGTCGAAGTTGTAGGAATAGAAGTCCGGCAGGAAGTTGAGGTTCGGATTGACGCCCGCCGTCGGCTTCAGGTTGGTCACGTCCTCCGGATCGTTGAATACGCCGGTGCCGAACAGTGTGCCATCGATGTTGAAGCCGATGTTGGAAAGTCCCTGGCTGGGAGCGCCCGCCGCACTCACACCGTACTGGGCGAAGACTGCATTGATCGCCGCCTGCGTGATCGGGTTGTCGACATTCTCCACGAACCGCCCGGTGGGGAAGGTGCGGGTGGTCGAGGTCGCCTGGGCCGAGAACGGCCGCTGCGACTTGATCAGGCCCTGACGTTCCGAGTGCTCGGCGGCGATCGCGATGTTGCCGCGGTCGTCGGCGAAGTTGCCGCCGATCACGCCGCTGACCGCCCACTCACGGGCGTCGGCCGCCGCGGTGTTGGCATAGGTCCCGCGCAGGTCGATGCCTTCGAAATCGTGCTTCATGCGGATGTTGACGACACCCGCGATGGCGTCGGCACCGTAAGTCGCGCCGGCGCCGCCGGTGACGACTTCGATCCGCTCGATCAGGCCCTGCGGAATGGTGTTGAGGTCGACCGTCTGGTCGGACGCCGACACCATCGGGCGGCGGCCGTCGATCAGCACGAGGTTGCGGTTCGAGCCGAGGCCGCGAAGGTCGACGTTCGACTGGCCACCGTTGCTCGGGTTGTTCGAGGTGGTGGTGCCGGCCGGGTTGACCTGCGGCAGCGTGTTGAGGAACGTGTCGAGCGTCACGTCGGCGTTCTTGACCGTCTCTTCGCCGGTCACGACCGCGATCGGGCTGTTCGCCTCGAGGTTCGGACGGATGATACGCGAACCGGTGACGACGATCGGCGCGCCGGTGTCTTCGACCGGGGTGGTTTCACCGGTCGGATCGCTCGCCTCCTGCGCGAACGCAGTCTGCGAAGCCAGGGCTGCGCCGATGACCGCAGTCGCCGAGCCAGCCTTGAGAATCTGTTGGAATTTCACGTCGAATGTCCCTTTCGAACAGCGGTATCGTCCGCCTTTAAGAGCCCGCAACCGGAGCATTCGCAACGCCTGCGCACGCCGCGAAAATCTGGTTGTGGATGGTCCCGCCTTGCCGAAAGTTAGGGTCCATTGGCAAAGCGTTTCTGCGGGGCGCAGGCAAATGGCCAACGGCTGTTGCCCCGCGACCACAGATTGCCATTCATGCGCAAGAGTGTTTCGTTTGCGCCGCGCCTAACGAAAGGTACTTTCCCTCCGTCGGAACAAATATTGTTGGTTTCGCGGGAGCTTTCCCTTGCGATTCAATGATCGGATGTAACGGCATACAACTGGCGTCCGCAAACGGCTCGGCGGTGCTGCGCGGACCGCGCTTGACCGGGCTCAACCTGCCGTTTACGCGAACGTCAAGTGAGTTGCAGGAAGGGACCTATCGCGTGAGCACCGCCTATATCGTCGATGCCGTTCGAACCGCCGGCGGCCGCCGCGGCGGGAAGCTTGCCGGGGTTCATCCGGTCGACCTCGCCGCCGCATCGCTCGATGCGCTGGTCTCGCGCACCGGCATCGATCCGGCGCGCGTCGACGACGTGGTCATGGGCTGCGTCACCCAGGCCGGTGAACAGTCGATGCAGGTCGGCCGCATGGCGGTTCTCGCATCGCAGACGCTGCCGCAATCGACCCCGGCGGTGACGATCGACCGGCAGTGCGGCTCTTCGCAGCAGGCGATCCAATTCGCCGCGCAGGCGGTGATGAGCGGCACGCAGGACGCGGTAATCGCTGCGGGGGTCGAGAGCATGAGCAGGGTGCCGATGGGCACCAACCTGACCTTCCACCTGAAAGAGGGGCTGGGTCACTATAAGTCGCCAGGGTTGGAAGCGAAGTACCCCGGCATCATGTGGTCGCAGTTCGAGGGCGCCGAGATGCTGTGCGACAAGCACGGTTTCACCAAAGAAGACCTCGACCGGTTCGGCTACGAGAGCCAGCGGAAGGCGATCGCGGCGACCGAAAGCGGCGCGTTCGAGCGCGAGATCGTGCCGATCACCATCCAGACTCCCGAGGGCGAGGCGCAGCACACGGTCGACGAGGGCATCCGCTTCGACGCGACGCCCGAGAGCATCGCCGGGGTGAAGCTGCTGAAGGAAGGCGGCCGGCTGACCGCTGCCACCTCCAGCCAGATTTGCGATGGATCGAGCGCCGCGCTGATCGTGTCCGAAACTGCGCTCAAGGAGCTCGGCCTGACGCCGCGCGCGCGCATCCACACGCTGACGGTGACCGCGGGCGACCCGGTGATCATGCTCGAAGAACCGTTGTTCGCGACCGACAAGGCGCTCGCCCGCGCCGGCCTCAAGATCGACGATATCGACCTTTACGAGGTCAACGAGGCGTTCGCCTCGGTGCCGCTCGCCTGGCTCAAGCACACCGGTGCCGATCCGAGCCGGCTCAACGTCAACGGCGGCGCGATTGCGCTCGGTCACCCGCTCGGCGCCAGCGGCACCAAGCTGATGGCGACCCTGCTCAACGCGCTCCAGGCGCGCGGCAAGAAGTACGGCCTGCAGACGATGTGCGAAGGCGGCGGCGTCGCCAACGTGACCATTATCGAAGCGGTCTGATCCATTCCAATCGGGAGAGAGTTTGATGAAAGTCGATAGCAACACCGCCGCGGTCGTGACCGGCGGCGCCTCGGGCCTCGGGGCCGCCACTGCCCGCGCGCTGGCCGCGAAGGGCGCCAAGGTGGCGATCTTCGACCTGCAAGCGGAAAAGGGCGAAGCGGTCGCCAAGGAAATCGGCGGCGTGTTCTGTGAGGTCAACGTGACCGACGACGCCTCGGTCGACGCCGGTTTCGCCAAGGCGCGCGCGGCGCACGGGCAGGAGCGCATCCTGGTCAACTGCGCAGGCACCGGCAACGCAATCAAGACCGCCAGCCGCTCGAAGGAAGACGGGTCGATCAAGCACTTCCCGCTCGATGCTTTCAACTGGATCATCCAGATCAACCTCGTCGGCACCTTCCGCTGCATCGCCAAGTCGGCGGCCGGCATGCTGACGCTTGAGCCGGGCGAGGACGGCGAGCGCGGCGCGATCGTCAACACCGCGAGCGTGGCGGCCGAGGATGGCCAGATGGGCCAGGCGGCCTATTCGGCGTCCAAGGGCGGGGTGGTCGGCATGACCCTTCCCATCGCGCGTGACCTGATGAGCGAAGGCATCCGGGTGAACACCATTCTTCCGGGCATCTTCAACACCCCGTTGATGAACGCCGCGCCGCAGCAGGTGAAGGATGCGCTCGCCGCGTCGGTCCCGTTTCCGAAGCGCCTCGGCAACGCCGAAGAGTACGCCATGCTCGCGATGACCATGATCGAGTGCGGCTACTTCAACGGTGAGGACGTGCGCCTCGACGGCGCGATCCGCATGGCGCCGCGCTAAGGCGATGCGCTTTCCTACACGCCCGCCGGTCGATTAGACCCCACGGCGATGATGTTTCCCGGCGCCCTTCTTCCCGCTTTTTATGGCGGGTCGAAGGGCGCCGGTTTTTCTTGTCCAGGACAGTGTGACAAGTGTGACAAGTCCAACATTTCGGAAGGATTGTGGCATGAGCGGCTACACTCAGATCACCTATGAGCGCCAAGGCCCGGCGGCGATCGTCACGCTCAACCGGCCCGAAAAGATGAACGCGTTCACCCGCACGATGATGGACGAGATCATCGCCGCGACCGACGAGGCTGATGCCGACGACACGGTGCGCGCGGTGGTGTTCACCGGCAGCGGCGAGAGGGCGTTCTGCGCCGGCGCCGACCTGACGCCAGAGGGCGGCGGCCAGGTGTTCTCCGATCCAAACCCGGTCGAGGACCTGTCCGACGAGCGCGTGCGTGATGGCGGCGGCCGCCTGACGCTGCGTCTGTTCGATAGCAAGAAGCCGCTGATCTCTGCCTGCAACGGGGTCGCGGTCGGGGTCGGCATCACCATGCAGCTCCCGATGGACATCCGCCTTGCTTCCGACAACGCGCGCTACGGCTTCGTGTTCGCGCGCCGCGGCATCGTGCCCGAGGCCGCTTCGAGCTGGTTCCTGCCGCGCATCGTCGGCGTGCCGACGGCGCTGGAATGGTGCATGACCGGGCGGCTGTTCGATGCCGCCGAGGCGCTCGATAAGGGCCTCGTGCGCTCGGTCCACCCGCAAGGCGAACTGATGGACGCGGCGCTCGCCAAGGTTGCCGAGATCGCCGACAACACCTCCGCAGTGTCGGTGGCGATGACCCGCGCGATGCTGTGGCGCCTGTCCGCCACCGAGCACCCGATGATGGCGCATCGGATCGACAGCCGCGCGATCTACCGCCTCAGCCGCAGCGCCGACGCGCGCGAAGGCATCCAGAGCTTCCTCGAGAAACGCAACCCGGCCTATCCGGATACCGTCAGCGGTGACATGCCCGATTTCTATCCGTGGTGGGAGCAGCCCGGTTACGAGTGACGCGCTTGCCTTGGCCGGCGCATGCTCCATAACCGATTACAGATGAAACAGCCTTCCTCGCCCGCGCGCCTTTCCGAGTTCCTGCCCTACCTGCTGTCGGTGACCTCGAACGCGGTCAGCAGCCGGGTCGCCGATGCGTACCGCGCGCGGTTCGGGCTGCGCATTCCCGAATGGCGGGTGATGGCGGTGCTCGGCGATTCAGGCGCGCTGACCCAGCGCGAGCTCACCAGCGCGACCTTGATGGACAAGGTGGCGGTCAACCGCGCGTGCAAGGCGCTGGAGGACCGCGGGCTCGCCGCGCGCCAGGCGAACGAGCGCGACGGGCGCTCGCACCATCTTGAGCTGACCGGCGAGGGCAGGGCGATGCACGCGCGGATCATGCCGCTCGCCTTGGAGATGGAAGCGCGGCTGTTCGATACGTTCTCGGACGAGGACCGCGAGGCGTTCGGCCAGCTCCTCGCCCGGTTGCGCGCCGCGGCCAGCGCGCTCAGGGCCGATGGCGACGAGGGCGGGGCCGACTAGCGACCCCGCCGCCCGATTTCGCTACTGCCCCGGCTTGGCGGCGAAGGCGTCGCTGATCGAACAGGCCGCCGGGCCGAGAATGACGATGAACAGCGTCGGCAGGATGAACAGGATCAGCGGCACGGTCATGATCGCCGGCAGGCGCGCGGCCTTTTCCTCCGCGCGCATCATGCGCTCGTTGCGGAACTCGGCCGACAGCACGCGCAGCGCGCTCGCCAGCGGCGTACCGTAGCGCTCGGTCTGGATCATGGTCGTGACCACGCCCTTCACCGCGTCGAGGTTGACCCGGTAGGCGAGGTTTTCGAACGCCATGCGCCGCTCGTTGAGGAACGACAGTTCGATCGCGGTCAGCGCGAACTCGTCGCCGAGCTCGGGATAGGCGCGGCCCAGTTCCTTGGCCACGCGGTTGAACGCGGCGTCGACGGTGAGACCGGCCTCGGCGCAGATGACCAGCAGGTCGAGCGCGTCAGGGAGGCCCTTGCGCACCGCGTCGGTCCGCTTGCCGGCCTTGTTCTTGAGGAAGATCTCGGGCGCCTTGTAGCCCAGGCCCACCGCCGCGGCGAGCGCGAACAGCCGCTTCGAGCTGCCCCACTCGGGGAAGAAATTGAGCGCATAGATGAACAGGAATGCGAGGATGCCGAACACGATCGGCAGCACCGCGCGCGCGCCGATCACATAGACCGCCAGCTCCTTGTTACGGTACCCGGCCCAGGCGAGCTTCTGCTGGATGTCTTCCAGCTGGCTCTGCTGGAGCACCTTCATGTTCGCCAGCGTTTCCTTGACCTTGTCGGTCTGGTCGGTGCGGCGGACGAGGCTGGTGCGCTTGCGCGCGTTGGCCTTGATGATGCCAGCCTTGAGCTCGTCGCGGCGGGCGGCCAGTGCCTTCACGCGCTTGGCCATCGGGTCCTTGACGGTGACCGCGGCATAGATGGCGAGGATCACCGCGAAGGCGGCGACGCCGGCCAGGAGCGTGCCGACGGCGAGGACGTCGAAGCCGAGGAGCTGGGGACCTGGTGAACTGCTGATCATGGCTGACTGACTCTCAGATCTCGAAGCTGACCATCTTGGCCATGATGAACACGCCGATACCCATCCATACCATGCCGCCGAGGCCGGCGACGATCAGCCGGTCTTCTGAGAAGAACCCGCTGATGTAGGTCGGATTGATCCACCAGATCATGACGAACACGATGAACGGCAGGGCGCCGACGATGTAGGCGGATGCCTTCGATTCCGAGCTCATCGCGCGGATCTTGAGCTTCATCTGTCCGCGCTTGCGCAGCACGTCGGCAAGGTTCGACAGCGTCTCCGCCAGGTTGCCGCCCGTCTCCCGCTGGATCGCGAGGGTGATGCAGAAGAAGTTGAATTCGGGAATGCCGAGACGGTCGGCGGTCTCCTGGAGCGCGTCCTCCATCGTCCGGCCGACGCGGATGCGGTCGGTGATCGACTTGAATTCCTCGCCCACCGGGCCGGGGACTTCCTGCGCCACCACGCCAAGAGTTTCAGTGACGGGCAGACCCGAGCGCAGGCCGCGCACGAGCAGCTCGATCGCGTCGGGGAACTTGCCGTTAAACTGGTTGGTCCGGCGCTTGATGAAGAAGTTCACCACCATGTGCGGGATACCCGCGCCGAGGAACAGGCCGACGCCGAGCGACATCAACGGCGCGCCGGTGCGCAGGTAGATCAACACCGTGAAGGCGAGGGCGAGACCCAGGCTGGCGTAGAGATACTGAGTCAGCGTCCAGGGCTTGCCCGTGCGGTCGAGCCGGATAGCGAGCGCCTCGGTACGTGAGCTCGAGCCGGCGAGCTTGAATGTCTTGGGCTTACGCGCCGCGATCGCCTTCTTGAGCTGCGATTCGACTTTGGTGTCGGTGCTTTCGGAATGGCGATAGCGCACCGCCTGCAGGCGCCGATTGCCTTCCTTGGCGACCGACGGTCCGGACATTGCCGTGTAGCCGAGCACCAGGACGGCCATCAGGCCGCCGGCGAACAGCAGCAACTGGAAAATGCTCATCGAACCGTCCCGCCTTCTTGTCGTTCAGCGATCACGCCGCGGTGCCCGGGGGACACCGCGGCGCTACTCGTCAGGCGTCCGCGCGCGCGGCTGCCTTGTCCTTTTTCGCCAGCAGCGACTTGAAGTCGAAGCTGCCGAGCAGCGACTTCTTGCCGGCCGGGCTGTCGCCCGCATCTTCGTCGCTCGCACCGATCACGCTTTCGGCGAGCTGGCGGATCGCCGTGCTCGCCTTGCTCGCGCGGTTGGCGTCGGCGAAGGTCTGGCCGAGCTTTGCGGCGTTGGCAGCAGCCTTGAGGTCGTAGGGCACAGTGAAGTCGATCTTGCGCTCGATCGAGGCTTCGAAGTCGGCCTTGCTGATCTCCGCGATGCCGGCCTGCACCTTGTTGGCGACGATCAACGGCTGCGCGTGCGCGGCGTTGGTCTTGAGCCAGCTCAGGATACGGATCGTGTCGCGCGCGCTCGCCAGCGTCATCTCGGTCGCGAGGACCACGACGTTGACGTCGGCCAGCAGATGCGGGAAGTTGATCAGCATGTTGCGCGGCAAATCGATGACCGTCATCTCGAACGCGTGGCGGAACTCCTCCTCCAGCTGAACGAAGGCGCTGCCGTCGGTCATCAGGGGTGAGTTGATCGGCGCTTCGGCCGACAGGATCGCCAGGTTGTCGTTCGCGCGGATCATCGCCCGTTCGATGAACAGGCCGTCGATGCGGCTCGGATTGTCGATCGCGTCGGTCAGGCCGCGGCCCGGCTCGAGGTCGAGCGCGAGCGCGCCGGTCCCGAAGTGCACGTCGAGGTCGAGCAGCGCGGTCGGCAGCTTGTGATCGGCCGAGAACAGCCATGCGAGCGAGGTCGCCAGCGTCGAGGCGCCGACGCCGCCGCGGGTCCCGACCACCGCGGTCGAGATGTGCCGCTTGGCCGCATCCGGGTCGCTCGCCTTCGGCGCCGCGAACACCGCCTGGGCGTGCGTCAGCGCGTCGCGCAGCTGACCTGCCGACAGCGGCTTGAGCAGGTAATCGTGAATGCCGCTCGCGAGCAGGTCGCGGTAGAGGCGCACGTCATTTACCTGGCCGATCGCGACCACCACCGTGCCCGGTTCACAAACCTCGGCAAGGGCGTTGATGTCGTTGAGCGGATCGCCGCTCTCCGATAGGTCAACCATCAGGATGTTCGGGCTCGCCGAGACCGAGAGCGACTGCACGGCATTGCGCAGACCGCCCTTGGCGCATTTCTCGGGCTGCCAGCCCATCTCGATGACGACCGGGCGCAGCGTGTCGAGCGCGGTCTCGTCGCAAATGAACGCGGCGAACGGATCGCGGCCGCCGGCACCGGGTTTCCAGGGAGCATTCATGGGTTAGTTACCTCCTCCGCTGGCCGTCGACGATGCCTTCAGATCGCCTGCGCCGGTGTTTGCCTTGTCGCGATAGGTCTCGATCGCCTTGGTCGAGCTCATGATCACAGTTTCGCCGCTGCCCTGCTGGCCGTGCAGCAGGTCTTCCGGATTGGCGACCATCGCCGCCAGGTTGCCGTTGACCGCGCAGCCGTAGCCGGGCGAGGTCGCATTGGCGTAATTGGCGTCGTTGCGCTTGCCCCAGTCGGGACAGCCGGGGACGCTGGCGGTCGTGCGGGTGATCACCACCCGTGCGGTGCCGGGCTGCAGGAAGCCTTCGGTCACCGGAGCGCCGTCGGCCAGGAGCAGACCGTGCCGCGCCGCGATGCGGGCAACCGCTTCGCGCGTCGCGCCGCTGACCAGCGGATCCTCGATCGAGACCCGGTCGCCGTAACGCAGGTCCATCGAATCGAACCAGCCCGACAGGCGCTGCTGTTCCGGGATCGACAGCCCATCATAGGTAGTGGCCACGTCCATCGTGTAGCTGGTGCGCGCCACGACCGGCTGCTTCACCGAATAGAGGCTGCGGTTGTCGAGCGCGCCGGGCGCGTTGCACGCCGCCAGCGTGGACACGAGGGTGAGGGCGAGGGCGCCCGCGAGTTTGCGTTTGATGGTCATCACACTCACCTCTCAGTTGAAGCTGAAGCCGGGGGTCGCCGCGTCGTTGCTGGCGCGGCGGTCCTTGCGGCGTTTCTTGTCGGAGGCGCTGGCCTGGGCCGGGACGATCGCAGCAGGCTGCGCCTGCGAGATCGCCGGACCGACAGGCACGGTGCCCTGCACAGCCGAGGGCTGCGGCTGGGCGCTGAGCCCGGGGGCCGCTTCCTGGTTGCCGAAGATGCGCGCGGCATCGTCCGGGGCGTTGTAACCGTCGGTCGGCAGCTTGATTTCGTGCCCATCCACCGGGTTGACCAGGTACGGGGTGACGATGATCACCAGCTCGGTCTCGCCCTTGCGATAGTTGCTGGAGCGGAACAGGTTGCCGAGGATCGGCACGTCGCCCACGCCCGGGGTCTTGTCGATCAGGTTCTGCGAGTTGTTGCTCAGCAGGCCGGCGATCATGAAGCTCTGTCCCGAGCCCAGCTCGATGGTGGTTTCCGCCCGGCGCGTGGTCAGCGCGGGGATCTGGAAGCCGTTGAGCGTAACCGAGTTCTGGCTTGAGATTTCCGACACCTCAGGGCGCACGCGCAGCGAGATGCGGCCATTCGACAGCACCGTCGGCGTGTAGGCGAGGCTGACGCCGTACTTCTTGTACTCGACCGAGGTCGAGCCGAGGCCCTGGCTGATCGGGATCGGGAATTCGCCGCCGGCCAGGAAGTCGGCGGTCTCGCCCGACAGCGCGGTCAGGTTGGGCTGCGACAGCGTGGTCACCAGGCCGACCGTTTCGGCGAGGTCGAAGGCGCTCGCGATATCGAGGCCGAGCAGCTTGCCGAACAGGCCCAGGGTCGAACCCTTGCCAGTGCCCTTGACCAGGCTGCCGTCATCCGGCGCAGCGGTGAAGCCCACGCCGAGGCCGCCGGGGCTGCCCGGAGTGTACTGGGTGGTGGGCCCGCGGCCGGTGGTGATGCCGAACTTGAAGCCGCCGGTGGTGTCGACCGTCTGCAGGTTGGCGCCCATCGCCTTCACCAGCGAGCGGCTGACTTCGGCGAACTTGACCTGCAGGTTGACCTGCAGCGGGGTAGCGGTGCGCAGACGGCTGATGACATTGGCGTCGTCGCCGACAAAGGCGGAGACGAGGCGCTCGGCCTCGGCCGCGTCTTCCGGCGCGGCGACCGTGCCGGTCAGCAGGAACGTGTTCGTGCCCATCGTCGCGACGCTGATTTTCGCCTCGGGCATCGCCAGGTTGAGCATCTGGTCGACGCTGTCGATGTTCGATCCCACCCGGACGTTGGCCGACCAGATGATCGCGCCCGCCTTATTGCTGGCGTAGACCGTGGTCACGCCGCCGGATTTGCCGAACAGGTAGAGCTGGCGCTCCGACTTGATCTGCACATCGGCGACCGCATCGTTAGCGACGAAGACGTCGGCCATCGTGCCGGGCACGTTGATCAGTTCGCCGCGGCCGATCGACAAGTTGAGGTCGCGGCTGGGGGCGATGGTTTCCTGGGCGTTCGCCGCTTGAGCGGGCAGCCCGGCGAGCGGCGCGGCGGCGATGCCGGCGAGCAGCAGCGTGGCGGTAAGGCGGCGTTTCATGGTCTGGCCCCTCGAATGGGAAATGGCGTGCGTGGTCATGTCCGGCCCCTTCAGAATGCGCCGGTCGCGCCGACCGCGCTGGAGACCGTCTGGCCTCCGTTGCGGATGGCTTCGGCCTGGGTGCCGGTGAACTGGCTGACCTGGCCGCCGCGAGAAATCTCAACGGTGGTCGTGGCCTTGCCGCGAGTGACGGTGACGGTGGAGCGCGGCGGAGCGTAGGCCCGAGGCGGCGCGCCCGGTCCGGCCGGGCCAGCGACCACGGTGGCCGGTGCGGAAGGCATGGTGCGGCGCTGGAAGCGCGACACGTCGCCGCCAGTCTGGTAGGTGGTCGTGCCTTCGCTCGGACGGTTCATCGCCGCAGCGAGCAGCTTTTCTTCCTGCTGCGGCGTGGCGCCGTCCGGGATCTTGACGTCGCCCTGCGCAATGGCGCGCTCGAGCTCGGTCTGGCTGTCCGCGATCGAGCGCAGCGAGAGGCTGAGCGTGCCGATGGTCTGCGCGACCGAGACCTTTTCGGCGATCTTGGGAGTGACTTCGAGCGTGACCGTCTGGAACTGGCGCACGACGGTGTTGCCGTTAACCGTTTCCTGGCTCGTCGACTGATCGGTCGCGAGCACACGAATATTGCGCAGGATGGTTTCCGACGCCTTGAGGTCGCCCTCGCTACCTTCGCCGCCCTTGACGCTCTGGGTCAGCATCAGGTCGACCCGGTCGCCAGGAAAGACGAAGCCGCCGACGCCGGTCTTGGCTGACACCGGAACGGTGATGGCGCGCATGCCGGGCCCGAGCGCGGCGGCGAGGAAGCCGCGATCGCCGGGCTTAACCAGCGAACCTTGGGTAACCGGCTCACCGGCGGTGATCGGGAAGCGGACCACGGTGCCCAGGAGCTTCGACACGTCGGACGAGCCGTCGATGTAGTAGGCGTCCTTGACGAGCTCCTTGGGCCAGGGCTGGAAGCCGATCGCATCGGCGGTGATGATCGTGCCGGTCGGCAGCACGCGCTGCGCAACGAGCACCTTGGGCCCCTGCGGCACGGGCGCGGCGGCCTCGGCCTGAGGTGCCGATGCTCCGGCGAACATGCTCCGGGCCATCATGGCGGTCACGATCGCGATCGCAAGCGCACCTACCAGCAGCAGCAGCTTCTTCCTGTCCATGGCTATCAAAGCCCCCTTAAACGGCCCGCGTAATCCCACGGGCGGGAATGAAATTCGTGGTTAAGCGCGAACGGTTAAAATCGGGTTCACCCCACCAGCGTGGCTTGCGCGGCTGGGAGGTAATGCGTGCCGATGACCCACAGGCCGGCGATCGCGATCGCCACCCCATAGGGGATGGCGAGCTTGTCGCGCTGGCGGCGGGCGATGTGCCACGCGCCCAGCACGAGCGTCAGCACGCCGCCCACCAGCGCCATCATGATCAGCAGCTTCAGAAACCATTCGAGCTCGATCCACAGCGCCAGCGCGGTCAGCAGCTTGACGTCGCCGCCGCCCATCCACTTGAGCGCGAAGAACGCTGCGAAAACGGCGAATGCCGCCACTCCGACACCGAGTTGGATGGCGACCCCGGGCCACAGCGACAGGCCGCTTGCCCACCAGTAAAACGGTGCGCCGACGACGATCGCGAGGTTGAGCCAGTTGTCGATCTGGCGGCGGCGCCAGTCGGTCGCGGCGGCGACCAGCAGCGCAATTGCCAAGGCTACGAGCAGCCCGTAGTGCAGATATCCGCCCAGCATTGAATTCAGCCCCCCGAGTGCCCCAATGGGCCTCAGCACCGGGTGCTAACGCGCAGTGCTTACCAAATAGTAACCAAGGCCGGAGGCTCGCAATTAGGCAAACTGGAGAAGCCCGGCCGGCCGCGGTCGACCGGCGCGCTATCCCGCCAGATGCGACCGAGAGCCGCTGGATCGCGCCCGATGGCCACGCGATCCGCCGGATCGACCTGCTGTCCGCGCAAAGCCCGGCGCGCGGCTCAATCCTGTTCCTCGGCGGACGCGGCGATTTCTACGAGAAGTACCTCGAAACCCTCGCTTACTGGAGCGATGCGGGCTGGCGGGTGACTGCAGCCGATTGGCGCGGGCAGGCTGGTTCGGGCCGCTTCGGCACGGACGCGGTGACCGGCCATATCGGCGACTATGCGCAGTGGGTGGACGATCTTGCCGCGCTGTGGTCGCAATGGCTGGCTGAGACACCCGGTCCGCACGTGCTTGCTGGGCATTCGATGGGTGGGCATCTGATCCTGCGCGCCGCTGCCGAGGGCAAGGTCGCCCCCGACGGGCTGGTGCTCGTCGCCCCGATGCTGGGGCTCGGCGGGCGGATGCCGCCGGTGGTGATGCACGCCGTAGCGCGAATGATGAGCGCGCTCGGCGACGCTCGCCGCCCCGCGTGGAAATGGAGCGAGATTCCTGGCGAGCCGCCAGCTTCGCGCGCGCACCTGCTGACGCACGATCCGGCGCGCTACGAGGATGAGCTGTGGTGGCGCGGCCAGCGGCCCGAGCTGGTCATGGGGCCCGGCAGTTGGGGCTGGGTCGAGCGCGGCTACGCCTCGATGCGCGGACTCTACGCGCCTGGCGTGTTGGAAAACATGACGGTGCCCACGCTGATTATCGCGACAACCGAGGACAAGCTGGTCTCTTACGCCGCAATCGCTGCCGCCGCGGCGCGCTTGCCGAATGCCGAACTGGTGACGTTTGGCGAGGAGGCGCGCCACGAGATTCTTCGCGAATCCGATTCCGCGCGCACCCGTGCACTCAAAGCAATCGACGCCTTCATCGATCGGCTGGCGGCGGCGCGATGACGACGGATATCGCCATCGTCGGCGCCGGCATCGCCGGGGCGAGCCTCGCTGCCGAGCTGGTCGCGCTGGGTGCACGCGAAGTTCTACTACTCGAGGCCGAGGACCGGCCCGGCTACCACACCACTGGGCGGTCGGCGGCGTTCTACGAGGAATGCTACGGCGGGCCGGGCGTGGTTCCGCTGTCGCTCGCGTCCGGTGAGTGGCTGCGCGCGAACGGCTTCCTCAGCCCGCGCGGGGCGCTCTATGTAGGGCGCGACGCCGACGGACCCGCGCTCGACGCCTTCATGGACCGGTTCGCAGGCACCGGCGTGCACATCCACCGCCTCGGGCGCGAGGAGGTCGAGAGACACCTGCCGGGCCTACGCACTGAGTGGACCGGTGCGGTGTGGGAGCCGGCCTGCGCCGATATCGATGTCGCGCGGCTCCATCATCACTACCTGGCCGCCGCCAGCCGCGGTGGCGTCACCCTCGTGACTCGGACACGGATCGTGAGCGCCGATCGAACCGCGGAGGGCTGGCGGCTCGGCAGCGAACGCGGCGACCCGATCGATGCGCGCATCGTGGTCAACGCCGCGGGCGCGTGGGCGGACAGCTTCGCCGAGCTGGCGGGCGCCCGGTCACTCGGCATCCAGCCTTTGCGGCGAACTGTCGCGCAGCTGCGCACCGATCCGCCGCCACCCGAGCACCTGCCGTTGGTGCTCGACATTGGCGGGCAGTTCTACTTCAAGCCCGAGAGCGGCAAGCTGTGGCTCAGCCCGCACGACGAGGAGCCGAGCCCGCCCTGCGACGCCGCGCCCGAAGAAGTTGCGGTCGCCGAAGCGATCGACCGCTTCGAAGCGGTGGTCGACTGGCGTGTGCTGGCGGTCGAGCGCAAATGGGCCGGGCTGCGCTCGTTCGCGCCCGATCGCCTGCCGGTTTACGGCTTCGATCCCGTGGTGGATGGCCTGTTCTGGTTCGCCGGCCAAGGCGGCTTCGGCATCCAGACCGCGCCCGCAGCGGCGCGCCTGGCGGCGCAGTTGCTTACCGGCGCCCCCCGTGATGCGATGACAGAGGGGCTTGCCGCCGCGCTCTACGATCCGGGACGGTTCTAGCCCGCGGCGGCCTTTTCGGCGGCGGCGCAGGCGAGGGCATCGACCCGCTCGTTCTCAACGTGGCCGTTGTGGCCTTTGACCCAGACCCACTCGACCTGGTGCGGCTTGGCGGCGGCGATGAGCTCGTGCCACAAGTCGGCGTTGCGGACCGGCTGCTTGCTGGCGTTCTTCCAGCCGTTCTTCTGCCAGCCGTGAACCCACTTGGTGATCCCGTCGAGGACGTACTTGCTGTCACTGTGCAGTGTGATTGCACACGGCTCGATCAGCGCTTCCAGCGCCTTGATCGCCGCGGTCAGCTCCATGCGGTTGTTGGTCGTCGCCGGCTCGCCGCCGGACATTTCTTTTTCGTGGCGGCCCATCCGCAGCAGCGCGCCCCAGCCGCCGGGCCCCGGATTGCCCTTGCAGGCTCCGTCGGTGAAAATCTCGACTTTCTTCATGATTGGAATGCGCTTTCACCCGCCTCGGTGTAGAATTGCAAGCGCCGGACGAAGTCCATCGGGTTCTTGCGTGTGACCAAAGCGCCAGGCGGTGTTTCCAGCCAGTCGTAGGCCCGGCTGGAGATGAACCGCATGCAGGCCCCGCGTGCGAGCGTCGGCAGCTCGGCCAGTTCGTCCGCGCTCAGCGTCCGGGCCGAGCGATAGCCGTCCAGCAACGCGTCGCCGACATCGCGCCGAAAGGACCGGCCCTGCTTGGTGAACGCCCAGGCTGCGTGGGTCACCGCCAGGTCGTAGGCGAAGAAGTCCTCGGCGGCGAAGTAAAAGTCGATCAGTCCCGACACGGTCTCGCCCCGCATCAGCACGTTGTCGGGGAACAGGTCGCAATGAACCACGCCCCCGGGCAGCCCGCCGGGCCAGGCCGAGGCGAGGTGCGACAACTCTGCGTAGGCGATGTCCGGCAGTGTGGGGTCGATCTCGGCCAGCCGGTCGCTGCCGCACAGGTGAAGCAGACGGTCCCATTCGGCGAGGCCCATCGTCTGCGCGCCGCGCATGGGGAAGTCGGCCACCGCCAAGTGTAGCCGGCCGAGCGCCGCGCCGACCGCGCGCGCCTGTCCAGGTGTGGGCCGATCGACTGAAATGCCTGAAAGGTATTCGATCAATGCGACCGCCTTTCCTTCGATTGTACGGTAGAGCTGCCCCTCGCGATCGTGGATCGTCGCGGGCACGGGGCAGCCCTTGGCCGACAGGTGGTCGAGCAGCCCGAGGTAAAACGGCAAGTCGGCGGTATCGATGCGCCGCTCGTACATGGTGAGGATGTAGCGAGCGCCGCGACCATCGCGGCCGGTGGTCTCGACCAGCCAGTTCGAATTGGAAACACCCTCGGCGATGCCCTTCGCCGATACTAATCCGCCGACGTCGTATTCGGCGATCAGCGCCGCGAGGTCCTCGGCCGCGAGGTGGGTGTAGACCGCCACTAATCGAGGAGCTGGCGGGGCAGCTTGAAGACCATCTTCTCCTCGGCGCTGACGAGGGTGTGCTCCTCAACCTCGCGCCACTGCGACAGCCGCTCGACCACCTCGCGCACGAGCTTCTCGGGTGCCGATGCGCCGGCGGTGAGCCCGAGCGTAGCCACGCCGTCGAGCCAAGCCGGATCGATGTCGCTCGCGCGCTCGATCAACTTGGCATCGGTGCCCATCCGCTGCGCTACTTCCACCAATCGTACCGAGTTCGATGACGTCGGCGAACCGATGACCAGCACCAGATCGCTCCCCGGCGCGATCGTCTTGACCGCCGTCTGGCGGTTGGAGGTGGCGTAGCAGATATCCTCCGCCTTGGGCCCGACGATGTGGGGGTACTTCGTTTCCAGCGCGGTGACGATCTCGCGCGTGTCGTCGACCGAAAGCGTGGTCTGGGTCAGGAACGCGAGCGGCAGGCCGGCGGGGATGTCGAGCGCGGCGACATCGGCCAGCGTCTCCACCAACGTGATCGCACCCTCCGGCACCTGGCCCATGGTTCCGATCACTTCCGGGTGGCCACGGTGCCCGATGAACAGGATGTGCCGTCCGGCCTCGATCTGGCGCTCGGCCTGGCGGTGCACCTTGCTGACCAGCGGGCAGGTCGCATCGACCCATACCATCTCGCGCCGGGTCGCCTCGATGGGGACCGCCTTGGGCACCCCGTGGGCGCTGAATACCACGGGAGCGCCGTCGGGGACCTCGTCGAGCTCGTCGACGAAGATCGCTCCTTGCGCCTTCAACGCATTCACCACGTACTGGTTGTGGACGATCTCGTGCCGCACGTAGACGGGCGCGCCGTAGCGCTCAAGCGCGCGCTCGACGATCTCGATCGCGCGGTCGACGCCAGCGCAGAAACCGCGCGGCGCGGCGATCAGAAGCTGCAGCGGGAGACGCTCTCCGGCGGGGCGCGTGGCTTGCAAGGGGGCGTTCATACGCGCGCCTCTAGCGCTTCGCCGCGCGCCCCGCTAGGGCGGCGCTCACTAACGACTGTTCGGGACCGATCCTGCCATGACCATGCCTGTGCGCCTTGCTGTCCTGCTGACTTTGGGAGCGGCGCTTGCCGGATGCAGCACCAAGGGTGCGATCATCCTGCAGGAAGGCGTGGGCATCCAGGCGGTGCGCACCGTGTGCCCCGCAGTGGGCGTGCCTGACTATACCGGCGACGTGACCACTTTCCGCGTGCCCGGCGACACGAGCGCGGCGAATATCGACGTGACCGCGGCGATCACCAACCTGCGCTCGACCTGCGACGATGCGAGCGGCGGCGCGCGTATCTACACCAACGCCACCTTCGATGTGCTTGGCCGCCGCACCGACGTCCGCGGCGCGCGCACCGTGACGCTGCCGTATTATTCGGTGGTCCTGCGCGGCGGCAGCTCGGTGGTGACCAAGCGGGTCGGCCAGGTGACGCTGAACTTCGCCGACGGCCAGGAGCGGGCGCAGGCGCGCGCTCAGGCCGGCGCCTACGTCGATCGGGCCGAAGCGACGCTGCCGGCCGACGTGCGCGAGCAGATCACCCGCAAGCGCAAGGCGGGCGACGAGGACGCCGCGATCGATCCGCTGAGTGATCCGGCGGTCAAGGCTGCGGTGGCCCGCGCGACCTTCGAGCTGCTGGTAGGCTTCCAGTTGACCGAGCAGCAACTGGCCTACAACGCCACCCGCTAATTCCCCTCCGGGTTGCGCTTTGGCGCGGTTCGGCTAACCCGCGCCGCATGCCCGATACCCAGACCCTGCACGCCGCGTTCGCCGAGCGTATCGCCGCGGTTTTGCACGCGCTTGAGATGGAAGGCGCGCTGCCGCACGGCGCGTCCACGACCGCCGTGACGGTCGAGCCGCCGCGCGATCCGTCGCACGGCGACCTCGCGACCAACGCCGCGATGGTGCTTGCCAAACCCGCCGCGACCAATCCGCGTGCGCTAGCGGAAAAGATCGTCGCGCATCTTGAAAAGGAGCCTGCCGTCTCCAGAGCCGAGATCGCCGGTCCCGGGTTTATCAATCTCCGGTTGGCCGACAGCGTCTGGCTTGACGAATTGCAGGTGATCGCCGCGCTCGGTCCCGACTATGGTCGCTCACGCGTTGGCGCCGGGCGGCGGGTGAATGTCGAGTATGTGTCGGCCAACCCGACCGGGCCGATGCACATGGGTCACTGCCGCGGCGCGGTGGTCGGCGATGCGCTCGCCAACTTGCTCGAATTCGTCGGGCATCCCGTGACGCGCGAATACTACGTCAACGATGCCGGCGCGCAGGTCGATGTGCTCGCCCGCTCGGCGCACCTCAGATACCGCGAGGCGCTGGGCGAGAGCATCGGGGAGATCCCCGAAGGGCTCTATCCCGGCGATTACCTCGTGCCGGTCGGCAAGGTGCTGGCGGCTGAGTTCGGCGATCGCTTTGCCGATGCGCCCGAAGGCGAATGGCTGCCGGTGTTCAAGCCGCAAGTGGTCCACGCGATGATGGACATGATCCGCAGCGATCTCGCTCTGCTCGGCATCGAGCACGACGTGTTCGCCTCCGAGGCCGAGCTTCAGGGTGCCGGCAAGCCCGCCGAGGCGGAAGCGTGGATGCGCGCGCACGACCTGGTGTTCGACGGCGTGCTCGAAGCCCCCAAGGGCAAGACGCCGGAGGACTGGGAGCCGGTTGAGTTGCCGCTGTTCCGTGCGACCAAGTTCGGCGACGACCAGGACCGGCCGATCAGGAAGTCCGACGGCAACTGGACCTATTTCGGCGCCGACCTCGCCTACCACATGCAGAAAGCCTCGGCGGCGGACGAGCTGATCGACATCTGGGGGGCCGACCACGCGGGCACCGTCAAGCGGATCAAGGCCGCCGTCGCCGCGCTGGCCGAGGGCGAGGGGCGGGCGATCCCGTTCGACGTCAAGCTGGTGCAGATGGTCCAGCTCCTGCGCGGGGGCGAACCGGTCAAGATGTCCAAGCGCAGCGGCACCTTCGTCACCCTCGCCGACGTGGTGCGCGAGGTCGGCAAGGACGTGGTCCGCTTCACCATGCTGACCCGCAAGCCTGAAGCGCAGATGGAGTTCGACTTCGCCAAGGTGGTCGAGGCGTCGAAGGACAACCCGGTGTTCTACGTCCAGTACGCCAGCGCGCGGATCCATTCGACGCTGCGCAAGGCGGCGGCCGAGGGGCTGGGGCCCGATCCCTCCGCGCTCGACCGGCTCGGCGCCGACGAGCTCGCGTTGATCAAGCAAGCCGCGCAGTTCCCGCGGCTGGTAGAAGCCGCCGCCGCTGCGCGCGAGCCGCACCGGGTGGCCTTCTTCCTCTACGACCTCGCGGCCGCCTTCCACGCGTTTTGGAACGCGGGCAACGACGCGCCCGAAAAGCGCATCATCGTGACACAAGACCCCGCGCTTACCGGCGCAAGGCTTTTCCTGGCCACGCAGATCGGGCAAGTTATCCGTAACGGTCTGGCGCTATTGGGCGTCGAGGCGGTCGAGGAGATGTGAGATGGCGGGCCGGGGGATCACCGACGACGATTACGTCGCCGACGAGCAGCTGACGCTCGCCGACGAGGACGAGCGCCTACCGTGGCTCGAAAGTGGCGATGACGACGAGGACGACGTCGGCGGAGTCGATACCGGCCGCATCGTCGGCTTCGCGATGTTCGCCGCGCTCGCACTGGCGGCGCTGGTGGGCGGCATCTGGTGGTTCGGCCAGCGCGACGCCGCACCCGAGCTGGTTGCCGACGGCAGCACGATCGAGGCGCCGGTCGGCCCGTACAAGGAAAAACCGGCCAACCCCGGCGGCAAGACTTTCGAAGGCACCGGCAACCTCGCCCCCGCGGTGGGCGAGGGCAAGACGACCGAGGGCGTCATCGCCGAAGAGCTGCCCAAGCCTAGCATCGACGCGCCCAAGCCCGGCCAGACGCCCGCGCCTGCCGCAGCCGGCGGCGTTGGCGTGCAGGTCGGCGCCTACAACAGCAAGGAAACCGCCGAGGCGGGCTGGCAGAAGCTGCTGTCGCGCACCGACAAGCTCGCCGGTGTCAGCCACCGGGTGGTCGAGGGCAAGGCCGACATGGGCACCGTCTATCGCCTGCAGGCCGTGGCGGGCGATGCCGCCGGCGCCAGCGCGTTGTGCCGGGCGCTCAAGGGCGACGGCATCGACTGCCAGGTAAAGCGCTAGCCGAACGCGGCAAGCCGTAGGGGATTGCCCCGGCGCGCGGGTTGCGGCGCGCGCGGGTTCTGTGCGAATCTCCGCCGATGACGCCCGCGATCTTCGGCCTTGCCGGCCTCACGCTAACCGACGACGAACGCGCCTTCTTCCGCGAGTGCGACCCGGCGGGCTACATCCTGTTCGGCCGCAACATCGACACGCCTGAACAGGTGCGCGCGCTGACCGACGAGCTGCGGACCATTCACCGGCGCGACAAGCTGCTCATCTCGATCGACCAGGAAGGCGGCCGCGTCGCGCGTATGCGCCCGCCGCACTTCAGCCCGTTTCCCGCCGGATCGGCCTTCGATGCGCTTTATGAGATTGCGCCGTCCTCGGCGATCGCCGCGGCACGGATGAACGCGCATGCGATGGGGATCGAACTCGCCGAAGCCGGCATCACGGTTGACTACTACCCCTCGCTCGACGTTCGCCAGCACGGCGCGCACGACGTGATCGGGGATCGCTCGTTCGGGTTCGAGCCGCTGCGGGTGGCGGCGATCGGCCGCGCGATCCTCGAAGGCCTCGCCGCTGCGGGCGTCGCGGGCTGCATCAAGCATATGCCAGGCCACGGCCGATCGGCGGTCGATACGCACAAGGAGTTGCCCACCGTCACCGCGAGCGAGGAGGAGCTCGAGCTCGACCTTGCCCCGTTCAAGGCGCTCGCCGATACGCCCATCGGCATGACCGGGCACCTCGTGTTCCCGGTGTGGGATGCCGAAAATCCGGCCACGCAGTCGCCAACTGTCATCCGTGATGTCATCCGGGACAAGATCGGGTTCGACGGCCTGCTCCTCACCGACGATCTCGACATGCAGGCGCTGTCGGGCTCGGTGCCCGAGCGGGCCGAGCGTTCGGTCGCCGCGGGGTGCGACCTCGCGCTCAACTGCTGGGCGAAGATGGACGACATGGTCGGCATCGTCGAGCGGTTGCCGGCGATGAGCGACGCAACCGCCGCCCGTCTGGAGCGCGCGCTGGAGGGCACCGGCATCACTCCGCAGGGCGACAAGGCGGAGCTGCTGGCGCAGCGCGATCAATTGCTGGCGCTGGCCGGCGCGGCCGCGTGAGCGAGGACAGCCTCATCCTGCCATTGGGCGAGGCCGAGGCCGACGACTGGTCCGGCCCCGCCTCCTCCCCGACCGACGACGCCGCGCTCTATCTCGAACTCGACGGGTGGGAAGGGCCGCTGGACCTGCTGCTCGACCTCGCGCGGCGGCAGAAGGTCGATCTCAAGGCGATCTCGATCCTCGCGCTGGTCGACCAGTACATTGCCTACATCGAGCGCGCCGAGGCGCTGAAGCTGGAACTGGCCGCCGACTACCTCGTGATGGCCGCCTGGCTCGCGTACCTCAAATCCGCGCTGCTGTTGCCGCGCGACGAGCAGGAGGACCCGAGCCCCGAAGACCTCGCCCTGCGCTTGCAGCTGCGGCTCGCCCGGCTCGGCGCTATGCGCGAGGCGGCGGCGCGGCTGATGGGGCGCGACCGGTTGGGCCGCGACGTGTTCCTGCGCGGCGCTCCCGAGGGCCTTCGGACCGACCGCAAGACGCAGTGGCAGTGCGATTGGTTCGCGCTCGTCCAGGCCTACGGCCAAGTCAATGCGCGGACCGCGCCGGTGGTGCACATGGTGCGCGAGCGGCCTGTAATGACCCTGGAATCGGCGCTGGACCGGGTTTCGGCCATGCTCGGAGTCACGCTCGACTGGATCGAGCTCAGGCAGTTCCTCCCGCCGCATGCCGAGCCTCGGTTGCGCAAGTCCGCGCTCGCCTCCAGCTTCGTCGCCGCGCTGGAGCTTGCGCGGCTCGGGCGCGCCGAACTGGCCCAGGACGAAATCTTCGGCCCGCTACGCCTGCGCCGGGTCGCATGAGCGACGAGATTGAGCGCGCGCTCGAAGCGACGCTGTTCGCGGCGGAGGAGCCGCTGACCGCCGAAGCATTGGCGGGCCACCTCGGCGGCGCTTCGCCGAGCGAGGTGCGCGAAGGCCTCGACGGGCTCCAGCAGCACTACCGCGACCGTGGCATCCACCTCGTCGAGCGGGGCGGGCGCTGGCACTTCCAAACCGCCCCCGACCTGGCGCACGTCCTGCGCCGGGAGCGCGAGGCGGTCCGCCGCCTCTCCCGCGCCGCCACCGAGGTGCTGGCGATCGTCGCCTACCACGAACCCGTCAGCCGCGCCGAGATCGAGGCGATCCGCGGCGTGCAGACCTCCCCCGGCACGCTCGACGTGCTGATGGAGGCGGGCTGGGTGCGCGTCGCCGGTCGGCGCGAGGTGCCGGGCCGTCCGGTGATCTACGCTACGACGCCCGAATTCCTCGAGCACTTCGGCCTCAAATCCCGCCGCGACCTCCCCGGGATCGACGAGCTCAAGGCGGCCGGCCTGCTCGATCCGGTCGATGACGCGTTCGATGCGCTGACGATGAGCCCGGAACCGGCCCAAGAATCGGACGGCTAGGCTGGCGCTTCCCCGCCGCATCTCCTAGATTGCGGCCCAAGGAGAATACCCATGGGTGGATTATCAATCTGGCATTGGCTGGTCGTTTTGCTGATCGTGCTGGTGCTGTTCGGGCGCGGCCGCGTGGCCGACATCATGGGCGACTTCGGCAAGGGCATCAAAAGCTTCAAGCAGGGCATGGGCGACGACGAGGAGGAGGCGAAAGCCAAGGCCGCCAAGATCCACAGCCTCGAAGGCCCGCATCATGATGCCAAGCCCGCCGGCGAAGCGGCCAAGGACCCGCACCCCGGCGCCGAACACCGCAACTGAGCTTTGATCGCCCGCTGAAGGGCGCGTGACCCATGTTCGATATCGGCGCATCCGAACTGCTTATGATCGTGATCGTCGCGGTCGTCGTGATCGGTCCCAAGGACCTGCCGCGCGCGCTGCGTACCGCGGGCAAGTGGATCGGCAAGGTGCGCCGGACCTCCAACCATTTCCGCGCCGGCATCGAGACGATGATCCGCGAGGCGGAGATGGAGGAAATGGAGAAGAAGTGGGCCGAGCAGAACGCCCGCATCATGGCCGAGCACCCGCCGGTCGACCTGTCCGATCACGAGATGCGTCCGCTCCCAGCGCCGACAGCTGAATCGCGAGCGGAAGAGCCTGCGGCCGAGCCGGCGGCTCAGGCTCCGGCGGACGACGAACCGCAATTGCCGCTTCGCTGATGGCCTTCAAGATCCGCGATCTCGACGAAACGCAGGCGCCTCTGCTCGATCACCTGATCGAGTTGCGTGCGCGGCTGCTGCGCTCATTCCTCGCGCTCGCTGTGGCGTTCGGCGTATGCTTCTACTTCGCGCAGGACATCCTCGCGTTCCTCGTCCAGCCGCTGAAAGATGCCGGGCAGGACAAGCTCATCTACACCAAGCTCTACGGCCAGTTCTTCGTCGAGCTGAAGGTGGCGCTGTGGGCGGCGTTCTTCCTCGCGTTCCCGATCATCGCCAACCAGTTATGGGCGTTCGTCGCGCCGGGGCTTTACGCCAAGGAGAAGAAGGCGTTCCTGCCGTTCCTGTTGGCGACGCCGGTGCTGTTCATCGCCGGGGGCGCGCTTGCCTACTACGTGGTCATGCCGACCGCGTTCCACTGGTTCCTCGGCTTCCAGGGGACGCCGGGCGGGGTGCAGATTGAGGCGCTGCCCAACTCCGAGGACTACCTCGGGCTAGTGATGCAATTCATCCTCGCCTTCGGCCTCAGCTTCCTGCTGCCGGTGCTTTTGCTGCTCCTGAATCGCGCGGGCATCGTCAGCCGGGCGCAACTGGTCGGCGCGCGCCGCTATGCGATCGTCGCCGTGTGCGTAGTCGCCGCAGTCGCCACGCCGCCTGACGTGATCAGCCAGCTCATGCTTGCGATTCCGCTGCTGCTGCTGTTCGAAGGCGCGCTGGCGATCATGTGGTTCACGGAAGCGCGGGACGCCCGCGAAAAGGCGGAAGAGGACGCGGCGGTTACTTCAGCGTCCGAATGATGCCGCTGAAATCGACGGTGCCGTTCCCGGCGCCGACGAAGTCCTCGTAGAGCGCTCGTGCCCGCTGACCCATCGGTACCGGCGCATCGGCGGTTTCGGCCGCTTCCATCGCCAACCGCAGGTCCTTCAGCATCAGGCCCGCCGCGAACCCGCCCTGGTAGTCGTTGTCCGCTGGCGAGGTCGGGCCGACGCCCGGGACCGGGCAGTAGCTCGTCATCGACCAGCACTGGCCGCTGGAAACGCTGGAGATGTCGTAAAACGTCTGTGGGTCGAGTCCCAGCTTCTGCGCCATCGCGAACGCCTCGCAGGTGCCGATCATGCTGATCCCGAGCAGCATGTTGTTGCAGATCTTGGCCGCCTGCCCGTTGCCCGCCGCGCCGGCGTGGATCACCGCCTTGCCCATCGCCTGCAGGATCGGCTCGGCGCGCTGGAAGGCGCTATCGCTGCCGCCGACCATGAAGGTCAGCGTCCCGCCGTTCGCCGCCGCGATGCCGCCGGAAACGGGCGCATCAACCATCTCATAACCCGCCTTGTGCGCCTGGTCGGCCACTTCGCGTGCGGTGGCGACATCGATGGTGGAGCAATCGAGCAAAATCGCGCCCGCCGGGGCGTTGCCGAACACCTCGGCGGTGTAGGCGCTAAGCACGATCTGCCCGTTGGGCAGCATCGAAACGACAGCATCCACGCCTTGCACTGCTTCGCCCGCTGTTCCAAAGGTCGAACACCCGTGTTCTGCGGCGCGATCGAGCGCTTCATTCGCAAGGTCGAACGCGTGAACCTCGTGCCCCGCCTTGACCAGGTTCGCGGCCATCCCACCGCCCATGTTGCCGAGGCCGATGAAGGCGATTTTCATTCTACTCTCCAGAAAGTTTCACGACGAGACCCACGGCGACAAATGCAAGACCGACGATCAGCATGACGCCCGCTGCCAGTCGGTCTGATATGCGCTCGACCCCAAATCTCGACGGTGGCTGACGCCACAGGAGCCGATGTAGGGGGCCAAGGCGCTCGCTCTTGACGCTCCACCAAGTTTCCAGCGCAAACCAGATTGCGTAAGCACCAAAGAAAATCAGTCCGACGCCAAGCATCGGATCACCGTCCCTTCCAGTTGCCTTCGCGCTTCTCGATGAAGGCGGCCATGCCTTCCGCCTTGTCCTCGCTGGCGGCGAGGATCTGGAAGATGCGCCGCTCGACGATCAGACCCTGATCGAGGGTGGTCTCGAACGCGGCATTGACCATTTCCTTGTTCGCGATCGCGGCCATCGGCGGCATGCTTGCGATCGCGGTGGCGGTCTTGAGTGCTTCATCGAGCAGGGTTTCGTGCGGCACCACGCGCGCGACCAGCCCGCTGCGCTCGGCCTCGGCGCCGTCCATCATCCGGCCGGTGAGGCACATCTCCATCGCCTTGGCCTTGCCGACCGCGCGGGTCAGGCGCTGGCTGCCGCCCATGCCGGGCGCGACGCCGAGCTTGATCTCGGGCTGGCCGAACTTTGCTTTCTCCGAAGCGATGATGAAGTCTGCCATCATGGCGAGCTCGCATCCGCCGCCGAGCGCGAAGCCGTTGACCGCCGCGATCCACGGCTTGCGGACCGCCTTGACGAGGTGGCTGGTCCAGCGGGCGAAAAAGTCGTCGAGGTAGAAATCGGCTGACGGCTTGTCGGCCATTTCCTTGATGTCAGCGCCGGCGGCGAAAGCCTTGTCGCCTGCGCCGGTGAGCACCGCGCAGCGCTGGCCGGGGTCGGCCTCGAACGCGGTGAATGCCCCGATCAGGTCCTCGAGCACCTGCGAATTCAACGCGTTAAGCGCCTGCGGGCGATTGAGCGTGATCAGCGTCACCGCATCGCGCTGCTCGACGGTGATGGTCTCGTAGCTCACAGGGGTTTCCATTCTTCGTGTTCGGGGAGGGGGGCGAAGATGCTGTCGATCAGCGCATCACTCACGCCTTCGGGAGTGGCGGGGTCCCACTTGGGATCGCCAGTCTTGTCGACGATCACCGCGCGCACGCCCTCGGCAAAGTCCGGGCGGGTGAGGACGCGGCTGGCGATGCGGTATTCCATCGCCATCTCGTCGGCGAAGTCATCGAGCCGAGCTGCCTCGGCAAGCTGACGCAGCGCGACCTTGCAGGTCTGCGGACTCTTGGTCCGCAGTGTCGCGCGTTCCTTCATCGCCCATTCGCCATCGTCTGCTTCCAAGCTGGCGATGATCTCCTCCAGTCCATCCGATTTGAAGTGGTGCGCGATCTTGTCGGCGTTCTCTTCGATCCGGGCCGGGGGCGGGGTGACCGACAGTTCGGACAAGATGCCGGCGATGCGGTCGGGATGCTCGGCGATGCGGGCCTTGGCGTCGTCAAGCTTGTCCGAGGGCAGGTAGTGGGTGGCCAGACCGGCCCAGAGGCACTCCGCCCCATCGAGCCGGGCGCCGGTCAGCGCGAGGAACTGGCCGAGCCGGCCGGGCAGGCGCGAGAGGTACCAGCCGCCGCCGACGTCGGGAAACAGGCCGATGCCGGTCTCGGGCATGGCGAAGCGGGTATGCTCGGTCGCCACGCGGAACTGCGCCGGCTGCGAGATGCCGACCCCACCGCCCATCGTCACCCCGTCCATGAAGGCGACGATCGGCTTGGGGTACTCGAACATCTGGTGGTTGAGCTGGTACTCGTCGTGGAAGAACTTGCGGCCCGACACGCCGCCATCGTTGAGCGCCGAGTTGCGCAGGAAGGCGATGTCGCCCCCGGCGCAGAACCCGCGGCCCTCGGCGTGGTCGACGATCGCCGCCTCGACCGCTTCGTCCTTCGCCCAGTCGCTCAGCGCCGCGCTCATCGCGTGGCACATGGGAAGCGTCAGCGCATGGAGCGCCTTAGGGCGATTGAGCGAGATGTGCCCGACGCGGCCGTCGGTGCGGATGAGGACTTCGTCGGTCATTGCCGCAGCATATCCCGGCCGACGATCATGCGCATGACCTGGTTAGTCCCTTCGAGGATCGAGTGCACCCGCAGATCGCGCCAGAACCGCTCGATCGGATAGTCCTTGAGGTAGCCG
Source organism: Tsuneonella rigui (assembly GCF_003958625.1). Classification (GTDB taxonomy): domain Bacteria; phylum Pseudomonadota; class Alphaproteobacteria; order Sphingomonadales; family Sphingomonadaceae; genus Tsuneonella; species Tsuneonella rigui. Next base: position 63,043 of record NZ_RSEL01000020.1, read on the forward strand.
TAGCCACCGAACAACTGCAGCGCGTCATTGACGATCTTGCTGCCGCTGTCGGTTGCCAGCCGCTTGGCCATCGCCGAGAAACGGGTCTTGTCGGGCGCGTTCTCGGTCACCTTGGCCGCGGCGAGGTAGAGCAGGGCACGCGCGGCCTCGAGGTCGGTCGCCATGTCGGCGAGCATGAACTGGGTGTTCTGGAAGTCGGCGATCGGGGACCCAAACTGCTGGCGTTCCTTGGTGTACTTGACCGCTTCGTCGAGACAGCGCTGCGCCCCGCCCAACGAGCATGCGCCGATGTTGAGCCGCCCGCCGTCGAGCCCCGCCATCGCGAAGCGGAAGCCTTCGCCTTCGCCGCCGACCCGGTTGGCGACCGGCACCCGGCAATCCTCGAAGATGAGCTGCGCGGTGGGCGAGGCGTTCCAGCCGAGCTTGTTCTCGGGCGCACCGTGGCTGAGGCCGGGGGTGCCCTTCTCGACCACCAGGCAGCTGACGCCCTTCGACTTGTCCTCGCTGGTGCGCACCATCACGACGTAGATGTCGTTGAACCCGCTGCCGCTGATGAACTGCTTGGTGCCGTTGAGCACGTAGTGGTCACCGTCCAAGACCGCGGTGGTCTTGAGCGCCGCCGCGTCCGAGCCCGAGCCCGGCTCGGTCAGCGCGTAGCTCGCGATATGCTCCATGCTGACGAGCTTGGGCAGGAACTTCGCCTTGACCTCGGCCCCGCCGAAGCGGTCGATCATCCAGCTCGCCATGTTGTGAATTGAGATATAGGCGCTGGTCGCGGGACAGCCGTAGGCCATCGCCTCCATGATCAGCGCCGCTTCGAGCCGGCCGAGCGCGATGCCGCCGCTCTCTTCGGAGACGTAGATCGCGCCGAAGCCCAATTCGCCCGCCGCCTGCACCACGTCGCGCGGGAAGTGGTGATCCTCGTCCCATTGCGCTGCAAAGGGCGTGATGCGGTCGGCGGTGAATTTGCGCGCCATGTCCTGGATGGCGAGCTGATCGTCGGTGAGCTGGAACTGTCCGGTCATGCGCGCCGCGTAAGCCGAAGCGGTGCGGGCTTCAACACCTGGTGTAAGTGAACGGCCCGCCCGATCCCGGCTCGTCGCCGCCGCGCTCGGTGCGGGTCAGCTTGTTGCCCGAAACCGACAGCGTCTCGTCGCGGGTCCAGGTCATCCCCTCTCCACTGAACGAGAAGTCGGCCCGCAACGTGCTGGCGGTGCGGGTGCGGATCTTGCCCAGCGTGCCAAGCGATTCATAGAACTTCAGAGTGGTGGGGGAGATCGTCAGCAGCCCCTTGGCGTCGCCGCGAGTGCTGGTGCAATCGGCTGCAACCAAGCCCCAACGGCCGCGTAGCGCGACAGGGATGGTGCTGCCGTCGCCATCCGACGTTGGCGAGGCGGTCGGCGAGGCGGTGGGCGTCGCGGTCGCCGTCTCGGTCACGGTCGGCGTGGCCCCCGGTCCCATTTCTCCCGCGGCGGGCGCTGTCTCGGTCACCGTCGCGGCTGTGTCCGTGGCTGCGTCGGTATCCGTAGGCGCCTGCTGGCAGGCGGCCAGCGCGAGCGGGAGGGCGGCGAGAAGCAGGGTTGGGCGCATCGGGGAGTCTCCGTCTAATCAAATGTTAGACGCACGAACCGCCGATGCGCTCCCGCATCACGCAAACGTCGGGATGTTGAACGCGTTCGAGCCATCCCCGCCGCCGTCGGGCCAGCGCTGGGTGACGGTCTTGACCTTGGTCCAGAACTTCATCCCCTCGGTGCCGTACTGGTTGGTGTCGCCGAACGCGGAGCGCTTCCAGCCACCGAAGCTGTGATAGGCGACCGGCACCGGGATCGGCACGTTGATCCCGACCATGCCGACGTTGACTCGGCTCGCGAACTCGCGCGCGGCGTGGCCGTTGCGGGTGAAGATCGCGACCCCGTTGCCGTACTGGTGCTTGGAGGGGAGGGCGACCGCTTCCTCGAAGTCCTTGGCCCGGACGATCTGGAGGACGGGGCCGAAGATCTCTTCCTTGTAGCTTTCCATCTCGGGGGTGACGTGGTCGATCAGCGTCGGCCCGACGAAGTAACCGTTCTCGTGGCCCTGGAGGGTGAACCCGCGCCCGTCGACGACGATCTCGCCGCCTTCCTTCTCGGCGGTGTCGATCCACTGCTCGACCCGCGCCTTGTGCTCGGCGGTCACGACGGGCCCATAGTGCGCGTCCTTGTCGGTCGAGACGCCGATGCGCAGCGCCTCGATCGCGGGGATAAGCTTGGCTTTGAGCTTCTCGGCAGTCTCGTCGCCCACCGGCACGACGACGGGCAGCGCCATGCAGCGCTCGCCGGCACTGCCGAACGCCGCGCCGGCGAGGTCGTTCACCACCATGTCGAGATCGGCGTCGGGCATGACGATGCCGTGGTTCTTGGCCCCGCCCATCGCCTGCACGCGCTTACCGGCGGCGACCCCACGGTTGTAGACGTAGTGCGCGATGTCGCTACTGCCGACGAAGCTGACCGCGGCGATGTCCGGGTGATCGAGGATCGCGTCGACCATCTCCTTGTCGCCGTGGACCACCTGCAGCAGCCCCTCAGGCGCGCCGGCTTCGAGGAACAGCTCGGCGAGTCGCACCGGCACCGACGGATCGCGCTCGGAGGGCTTGAGGATGAAGGCGTTGCCGGTGGCGATCGCCATGCCGAACATCCACATCGGGATCATCGCGGGGAAGTTGAACGGGGTGATCCCCGCGCCGATGCCCAAGGGCTGGCGCATCGAATAGACGTCGATGCCGGGGCCGGCGCCGATGGTGTACTCACCCTTCTGCACTTGCGGGATGCCGCAGGCGTACTCGATCACTTCGAGGCCGCGCTGCACGTCGCCGAGCGCATCGTCGATCACCTTGCCGTGCTCGGAGCTGAGCATGTGCGCCAGCTCCTCGCGATGCTTCTCGACCAGTTGCTTGTAGGCGAACATCACCCGTGCGCGGCGCTGCGGGTTGGTCGCGGCCCATTCGGGTTGGACCGCCAGCGCCGACTGCACCGCGCGGTCGAGCAACGCCGCGTCGCCCAGCGGCACGCGCGCTTGCACTTCGCCGGTCGAGGGATTCATCACGTCCTTGAAGCGGGTCGCCGGCGCACCGGGGCCGCCGACCATGAAGTGATCGATGTCGCGCATGGGGAGTCTCCTTTGGCCAGCGCCTTGCGACCGGCGGGTGCGGAAATCAACCGGTTGCCGCTGAAACGATTGACCGGCGCGAGGAGCCCAAGCTAATGCGCGCCGCACAGGCGGGTATGATGTAATGGTAGCCTGTCAGCTTCCCATGCTGAACGCGCGGGTTCGATTCCCGCTACCCGCTCCAGGTTCTTGAAATTCGAAGCAGCACGGCACGAAGAGTTTCTCTTCGCATACCGGCTTGCCAGCCACGGCCATCGCGGCAATGTCCTTCGCCAAGGGAGGAATGCAGCTTGGCGGAAACGGAACTGGTCGAGGACGGCTCGTTGCTCGGACGCTTCGGGGGCGAGAAGCCGCCCGCCGCGCCATGGTTCGACGCAGTGCTGGCGATCGAGCCGGAGCGGTCGTTCTTCAAGGTCGACGGCGCGCAGATCGAACTGCTCACCTGGGGTGAAGTCGGCCAGCCCGGCCTGCTGTTCCTCCACGGCAACGCCGCGCACGCCGATTGGTGGAGCTTCATCGCGCCGTTCTTTGCCGCCGACTACCGCTGCGCCGCGATCTCGTGGTCGGGCATGGGGCGATCCGACTGGCGCGAGCAGTACGCCATTCCGACTTTCGCCAAGGAGGCGCTGACCGCGATCGATGTCGCAGGGCTGGTCGCATCCGGCGAGCCGCCGGTGATCGTCGCGCATTCATTCGGCGGATTTCCGACGCTCTACATCTGCGCCGAACATCCGGAAGCAATCACCGGTGCGATGCTGGTCGATTCCTCGCCGCCCAAGCGCGGCGGCGGGCCGCCGCCGCGGCTCGCGCAGGGGCGCAGCGAGCACAACCGCTACCCAACGCTCTCCGACGGGCTGCGCCGGTTCCGCTTCCTGCCCGAGCAGGAGACCGGGCGGCCCGAGCTGATCGACCACATGGCGCGCGGTTCGCTCAAGCAGGTGCCGGCGACCGCTGACCAGCCGGCGGGATGGACCTGGCGCTTCGACCCGCAGTTCTGGCAGCACTTCGAACGCGGCGACCTCGCCGAAGAGCTGGTCACGCGCGCGAAGGCGCCGATCGGGATCATCTATGGCGAGCAGTCGGCATTGCTGACGCCCGAGCGGGTGGCCGAGATGAAGGCGGGGATCCCCGACCTGCGCTTCGTCACCGGCCTGCCGGACGCGGCGCATCACGTGATGGTCGACGATCCCCTGGGCGTGATCGACGCAATCCGCGACGGGCTGCCGAAGCTCACCTGAGGCTTACTTCGGCGGCATGCGAATACCGCCGTCGAGGCGGAACTGGTGCGCGTTCAAGTAGCCGTTGCGGGCGATCTCGAGCACCAGCGACGCGAACTCTTCCGGCTCGCCGAGACGCTTGGGGAAGGGGACGCTCGCGTTGAGCTGGTCCCACATTGCCGGGTTCCTGTCCTTCATGCCGAGCATCAGCGGGGTCGCGAAGATGCCGGGCATGATCGAGTTCACCCGGATGCCGAGGTCCATCAGGTCGCGCGCCATCGGCAGGACGAGGCCGTTCACCCCCGCCTTGCACGAACCGTAGATCACCTGGCCGATCTGCCCGTCCTGCGCGGCGACTGAAGCGGTCATGATGATGACACCGCGCTCGCCGTCGTCATTGAGCGGCTCCGCATTGGCCATCCCGAGCGCCGAGATCGAAGCGACGCGGTAGCTCGAGACCAGCACGCCCTCGGCCCCGAACGCATAGTCCTCGGTCGACAAGCGCTTGTAGCCGCCGGTCGCCTTGTCCCAGCCGACGGTCTTGCCGCGGCGGCTGGTCATTGCGCAGTGGACCGTCACGCGCTCCTGCCCGTGCGCGGCGCGCGCCTTGTCGAAGCCGGCCTGGACCGAGGCTTCGTCGGTGATGTCGACATGACAGAATAGGCCGCCGATGTCCTTGGCGTGCGCCTCGCCCGCCTCGTCGTTGACGTCGAAGATCGCGACCTTGAAGCCCGCTTCCGACAGCGCCTGCGCGCTTGCCTTGCCGAGGCCCGAGGCCCCGCCGGTCACCACCGCCGCCAGGCCCGCTTCCAGCTTCATCACTCGTCTCCCGTTTCGTTTCGCCACTGGCCTAGCTTGTCATTTGCGGTTCGCAAGCGCGCAGCATAGTCAGGCGCCAAACCGGGAGATTGTGAGATGCCGTCAGCCTTCATTCGCCGCGTCCTGATGCTCGCCGCGCTCGGCACCGCTCCGGGCGCGGTGCTCGGCGCGCCGGCGGCGACGACCGACGAATACCGCGCGCAGGGCGAGGCGCAGGCGACCGCCCGCCGCGCGCCGCCCAAGCATGGCGCCAAGGCCAAGAACCTGATCATCTTCATCGGCGACGGCATGGGCGTCTCGACCATCACCGCGGGCCGCATCTGGCAGGGACAGGCCGCGGGCCAGGACGGCGAATCGACCCAGACCGCGATGGACTCGCTCGACTACGCCGCGCTCGTGAAGACCTACGGTGCCGACGCGCAAGTATCGGACAGCGCCCCGACCGCGACCGCGTTTATGACCGGGGTCAAGGCGAACGAGGGCGCGATCTCGGTCGGCCCAGAATCGAAAGTGCGCGACTGCGCTTCGTCCAAGGGGCACGAGCTGCGCTCGATCCTCGCGCTGGCGCAGGATGCCGGGCTGGCGACCGGGGTGATCTCGACCGCGCGGATTACCCACGCCACGCCCGCGGCATCCTATGCGCACACGCCCGGCCGCGACTGGGAATCGGACAAGGAGCTGCCTGCCGAAGCAGCCGCGCAAGGGTGCAAGGACATCGCCCGCCAGTTCATCGAGGGCGAGGTCGGGCCCAAGCTTCAGGTCGCGATCGGAGGCGGGCGCTCGATGTTCATGCCCGCCAACGCGGCGGATCCGGAATACCCGACCAAGACCGGCAGCCGGAAGGACGGCCGCGACCTCGTCGGCGAGTGGGCCGCGGCGCACCCGGGCGGGACCTACGCGTGGAACGCCGCGCAGTTCGCCGCGTGGAATGCTGAGGGCAAAGGCCCGCTGTTCGCGCTATTCGAGCCGAGCCACATGCAATACGAGGCCGACCGGGCGGGCGACCCGGCGGGCGAGCCCGCGCTTGCCGACATGGTCGAGAAGGCGATCCGCCACCTGTCGCGCACCAAGAAAGGTTACGTGCTCTACGTCGAGGGCGGGCGAATCGATCACGCCCACCACGCGGGTAATGCCTACCGCGCGCTGGTCGATACCGTCGCGCTCGATAATGCGGTGGCGCGCGCGCTCAGCAGGGTCGATCTCGACGACACGCTGATCGTCTCGACCGCCGATCACAGCCACACGCTGACGATCAACGGCTACCCCTCGCGTGGCAACCCGATCCTCGACACTGTGAAGGAGGGCGGTAAGCCGGTGCTCGATGCGAACGGCAAGCAGTACACCACGCTGAGCTACGCCAACGGCTCGGGCGCGGTGAAGGCGGGCGGCAAGGACCGGCCCGACCCGGCGACCGAGGACACCGACGATCACGACTATCGCCAGCAGTCGCTCGTGCCACTGATCGCCGAAACTCACGGCGGCGAGGATGTCGCGGTGCGCGCTTCGGGCCCCGGCGCCGACCAGTTCCGCGGCACGATCGAGCAGCACACGATCTTCTACCTGATGCGCAACGCGCTGCTCGGCAGCAAGGGACGCAAGCGCTGACGCGATCATGACCGGCGCCTTCCTGTTCGCGCTGGTGAGCGTGTTCGCGGTCTCGCTCGGCGGGCGCGACCAGTTGCTCGCCGCGCGGTTGGCGGACCGGCTGGGCAAGGGTGGGGGGCTATTGGCGGTCGGCGCGCTGGCCTCGACCCTGTCCGCCACCGCGATGGCGGCCGCCGGGCTGGCGCTGGCGCTGGTGCTGCCGGAGCCCGCCGCCGACATGCTGGTCGCGTTCGGCCTGCTGATCGCGGCGGTCGAGCTCGCCTGGCCGCGCCGTGCCGCGCTGCCGGATGAGCCGACCCACTCTTTGTTCGCGACCCTGATCGTCCTGCTGGCCCGCCAGTTGGGTGACGCGGCGCGGTTCCTAGTGTTCGCCTTCGCGGCAGGAGGATCGGCCTGGCTCGCCGGAATTGGGGGCGCGATCGGCGGGACGGCGGCGATTGCGCTGGGCGTATTCGCTGCCGATGAGCTCACGAGTTGGCCACTCCGCGCGATCCGGCTGGTGCTGGCCGGCCTGACCGCGCTCGCCGCCATCGTCATCGCGCTCAACGTGCGCGGGATTATCGGCTAGGGTTATGAGCACGTGGACAACCTGACTTTCGTGGAAGGCGCCAGCGACGCCGAGATCGCTTCCTACGTGGAGGCGGCGATCCGCGACGCCCTGGACGCGCAACCCGGGCCCATCGCGATCACCGTTCCGGGTGGGTCGACTCCATTTCCCATCCTCGAGCGGCTGGCCGCTGCCGAGCTTGATTGGCGCCGCGTGACGGTCTGGCCGAACGATGACCGCGTGGTGCCCGAGGATCACCCCGCCTCCAACGCCGGCCGCATCCGCGCGCTGCTCGGGCCGACCGGCGCCGAAGTGGTCACGCTGACGGTGATGGAGCAGGTCCCGCACTTCGCGCTCGCCTGGCTCGGCATGGGCGAGGACGGGCATGTCGCGTCGCTGTTTCCCAACACCGATCCGCGCGCCGACGAAGCGGCTCCCATCGTCCGCCTGACCCCCGATCCGCTCCCGCCCGAGGCGCCGTTCGATCGCATCAGCCTGACGCTGCCGTCGCTGCTTGCGAGTGACCGGATCATGTTCGTCATTCGCGGAAGCGCCAAGCGAAAGGTCTTCGATGACGCCGCAGCGGGCCGCAGCGACCTCCCCGTCGCGCGCCTGCTCGCAGCCGCCACCCAGCCGGTCACATGCTTCACCTGATCCCCCCCGCGCTCGCCCGCCCGCTGCTGCGGCTCGCGCACCGGCTACGGCACCGCTGGCGCAAGCTCGTCCGCGCACGGCTTGCCGGAGTGTCGGTGTTCGTCACCGATCTCGATGGGCGGCTCTTGCTGGTGCGGCATAGCTATGGTCCGGGCGGGTGGGCGCTGCCCGGCGGCGGGATGGGCCGCCGCGAGACACCCGAGGAGGCCGCGGCGCGCGAGGTGCGCGAGGAGGTGGGCTGCAAGCTCGAAGGCGCGCGCGTGCTGGAGCGTCTGGAGGAAACCATCTCCGGCTCGCCGCACACGGCATGGCTGGTCGCGGCCAGAACGCTCGATCATCCACGGCCAGACCGGCGCGAGATCCTCGAAGCGCGCTTTTTTCCGACGCACTCGCTGCCCGAGCCGCTGACAGGGCTCACCCGCGCGCGGATCGCCGCCTGGCGGGGGAAGCTGCGGTAGGTCGGGTATCGCTCGACGAGATCCCAGCTTTCGCTGGGATGACGGACAAGGCCAATAAATGCTCGTCGCCCCAGCGCAGGCTGGGGCCTCGTGCCCCTAAAGAAGGCTCAACTGCGCGTCGTCGCGCGGCCGCTCGACCTGGCCGTCGCGCTCCAGGTTCGACATCGTCAGCCCCATCAGCCGGATCGGCAGCGGCAAAGGCAACGCCTCGTCCAGCAATGCGCGCGCGAGGCCGGCGAACTCCGCCTTGTCCGCCACCGCGCGCGGGAGCGACTTGGCGCGGGTCATGATCTGGAAGTCGGTGTACTTCATCTTGAGCGTCACGGTGCGCCCCTTGGCCTGGGTGCGCTCGATCGACTCCCAGACGATCTCGATGATGTTGTCGAGCGTCTCGCGCAGCAACGGTCCGCTGGAGATGTCCTCGCCAAACGTCCGCTCGCCGCCGACCGACTTGCGGATGCGGTTGGCCCGCACCGGCCGCAAATCGATCCCCCGCGCCGCGCGGTAGAGGTAGTCGGCGAAGCTGCCGAAGTGCGCGCGCAGCCAGGCATGATCCTTGGCGGCGAGATCGGCGCCGGTCTCGATCCCCAGCCGCGCCATCTTTTCGGCGCCCTTGGGGCCGACCCCGTGGAAGCGGCGGATCGGCAGCGACTGGACGAACGCGGCGCCCTGGCCGGGGCGGATCACGCAGATGCCGTCGGGCTTGTTCTGGTCGCTCGCGAGCTTGGCGAGGAACTTGTTGTAGCTCACCCCCGCGCTGGCGGTGAGCTGGGTATCCTCGCGAATGCGGCGGCGGATGTCCTGCGCGATCTGGGTGGCGCTGCCGATGCCCTTCAGATCGTCGGTGACATCGAGATAGGCCTCGTCGAGGCTCAATGGTTCGACGTGCGGGGTGTAGTCGCGGAAGATCGCGCGGATCTGGCGGCTGATTTCCTTGTACACATCAAAGCGATGGCGGACGAAGATGAGATCGGGACAGAGCCGCCGCGCGGTCATCCCCGGCATCGCGCTGCGCACTCCGAACTTGCGCGCTTCGTAGCTTGCCGCAGCCACGACCCCGCGCCCACCCGAGCCGCCGACCGCCACCGGTTTGCCGCGCAATGACGGATCGTCGCGCTGCTCGACGCTGGCGAAGAAGGCGTCCATGTCGACGTGGATGATCTTGCGCAGGCCTTGCGCTTCCTCGCCATCGTCGTCCTCTTCGCTCGCCACCCGGTCTAGCTAGCGCGCTGCGCAGGAAATCTAAACTGGCCAAGCCGGGCGCAGGGGTTCATGGCCCGCCGTCCCATGCACGGACCCGCCACCCCCGCCGAGGAACGCAGCTTCGCCGCGATGAGCGAGCGCAAGCTGGTGTTCCTGATGGCCGCCTTGATGAGCCTGCAGGCGCTCGGCATCGATTCGATGCTACCGGCGCTGGGGATGATCGGGCACGACCTCGGCGCGCCGGGCAACGATCGGCAGCTGGTGATCGGCGCCTACCTGCTCGGCTCCGGGCTCGGCGCGCTGGCGCCGGGGGTGCTGGCCGACCGCTATGGCCGGCGCCCGATGCTGCTCGGCGCCATCGCGATCTATGCGGCGCTTTCGCTGCTGTGCTCGCTGGTGACCCAGTTCGAAGTGCTGATTGCCCTGAGGATGACGCAGGCGTTTCTCACCGCGGGCCTGTCGGTGCTGCCCGCTGCAATCATTCGCGACCGGGTCGGCGGGGACCGGATGGCGCGGATGATGTCGACCATCATGGTGGTGTTCATGGTGGTGCCCGTGCTCGCGCCGTTCCTCGGCCAGACGGTGCTGCTGTTCGCCGGCTGGCGCTACATCTTCGTGCTGATGGCGGCGCTGGCCACGGTGGTCGGCGTGTGGACCTGGCGCGGATTGCCCGAGAGCCTTCATGCCGAGGACCGTCAGCCCATCGCGCTGGCGCCGGTGCTGCGCAACATGCGCGAATCGTTTCTGCGGCGCGATGCGATCGGTTACGTGATCGGATCGAGCCTGGTGTTCGGCGCGCTGTTCGGGTTCCTCAATTCGGCGCAGCAGCTGGTCACCGACACCTTCGGCATGGGCCCGTATTTTCCGTTCATCTTCGGCGGAGCGGCGGCCGGCATGGCGCTCGCCAACTTCTTCAATTCTCGCATTGTCGAGCGGTTCGGTGCGCGGCGGGTTTCGCACACCGCGCTGCTCGCGTTCATCGCAACCTCGGTGCTGCAGGTGCTCGCGGCGAGCAGCGGCGAGGAGAAGCTGTGGCAATTCCTGCCGCTGATGGCGACCAACATGGCGCTGCTCGGCTTCGTCGGCGCGAACTTCGGTTCGATCGCGATGCAGCCGTTCCAGCACATCGCGGGGTCGGCCTCATCGGCGCAATCGTTCCTGCGCATGGTGACCTCGGCGGTGCTGGGCGCGCTGATCGGCCAGGCGTTCGACGGCACCGCACGGCCGCTCGCCTGGGCGCTGCTGATCTGCGGGGTGCTGAGCTTGCTGCTCGTCCTGTTCAGTGAGAAGGGGCGGCTGTTCCGGCGGCTCAACCCGCCGAAGCCGCGCTGACCCGCCATTCACCGTCACCCCGGACTTGATCCGGGGTGGTGCTACCTTCGACGCCCGCCGAAGAAAGCACTGGCCCGGATCAAGTCCGGGCCGACGTTGAGGGAGGGGCGCCCAACGCGCGCCAGGCCAGCTCCGCGAATTCGCACAGCAGCGGGCGCGTATCGCGCGGGTCGATGATGTCCTCGACGTTGAAACGCTCGGCGCTGCGGAACGGGCTGGTGACCTTGGCCAGCCGCGCGCGGATCGCCTCGAGTTCGGCCGCCGGATCCTCGGCGGCTTCGATCTCGGACTTGTAGGCGACCTCGAGCCCGCCCGCGATGGGGAGCGAGCCCCAGTCGCCCGACGGCCAGCAGTAGCGATACTGGTAGGTGTCGGCGTTCGACATCGCGGACCCCGCAATGCCGTAGGCGCGGCGCAGGACTACGCTCGCGAGCGGCACGGTCGCCTTGTACACCGCGTTCATCGCCTGCACCCCGTAGCGAATGGTCCCAGCCATCTCCGCCTCGCGGCCGATCATGAAGCCGGGGTTGTCGACCAGGTGGACGATCGGTAGGCGGAACAGGTCGGCGAGCTTGACCCAGCGTTCGACCTTCTCGCTGGTCTTGGCGTCCCACGATCCGCCGAGGTAGCTCGGGTCGCTGGCGAGCACCATCACCGGCCAGCCGTCGAGCCGGGCGAGGGCGGTGATCGCGGCGCGGCCCCACATGCGGCCGATCTCGAACACGGTGCCCTTGTCCATGATCAGCTCGAGCGCGCGGCGCATCGAATAGACCTGCTTGTCACCGCGTGGGACGAGATCGAGCAGCGCCTCCTCGCGGCGGTCTGCGGGATCGCCGGTCTCGACCCGCCGTGCCGGCTGGCCGATGTATTCGGGCATGAACGAGAGGAAGTGCCGCGCGCGGGCGAACGCTTCGGCCTCGCTGGCCACCTCGTCGTCGACCACGCCGTTGCGGGTGTGGATGCCGCTGCCGCCGAGCGCTTCCTTGGCCTCCTCGTGATTGGCCGCGCCGCCCCTCCAGTCGTCGCCCAGCGCATCGACCACAGCCGGGCCGGCAGCGAAGATCTGGCTTAGGCCCTTGACCATCACCGAGTAATGACTGGCCGCGATCCGCGCCGCGCCGAGCCCCGCGGTCGGCCCGAGCGACAGCGCGACCACCGGCACAGCGTCGAGGTTTTTCACCACCTCGCCCCACATGTGCACCGCCGGGATGTACGTGGAGCCGATCATCTCCAGCGTCTTGACCGAGCCGCCGCCACCGGTGCCGTCGATCATGCGGACGATGGGGAGCTTGAGCTCGTGGGCCATTTTCTCAGCCTGTTCCATCTTACGGCCGATCCCGGCATCCGCCGCGCCGCCGCGGATGGTGAAATCGTCGGCGGTCGCGACGACAGGGCGGCCGTTGATCAGCGCCTTGCCGAACAGGAACGGGGCGGGGAGGACGCCGGTGAGCTCGCCGTTCTCGTCGTAGGCACCCTTGCCGGCGATCTTGCCGATCTCGCGGAAGGAGCCCGGATCGACCAGCGCCGCGAGCCGCGCGCGGGCGTCCATCTTGCCCCGGCCGTGCTGGCGGGCGACCTTGTCGGCTCCGCCCATCTGCTCGGCCAGCGCCTCGCGGCGGCGCAGTTCCTCGAGTTCCTTGGCCCAGGTCATTGGCGACGCATAACACGTCGTCGTCCCAGCGAAAGCTGGGACCTCGTGCGATTAAGCGCCACGGGCACTGGGATGACCGTCAGGCGGGCGTGGGCTCGACCACCGCGAGCACGGCTTCGACCTGCACCTGGCTGCCCTGGCTGACCGACAGCTCGGTCACCGTCCCGGCGAACGGAGCGGTGAGGGCGTGCTCCATCTTCATCGCCTCCAGCACCAGCAGCCGCTGGCCCGCCTCGACCGCCTGGCCTTCGCTGACATCGACCGCGATCACCTTGCCCGGCATCGGCGCGAGGATCGCGCCGTCGGCGGCCGCATGGCTGCCGCCCGAGAAATTGGGCGGGGTGAACAGGAACGGCTGCGCATCGCGCCACACCAGCGCGCCGCCGTCGATTGGGGCGGAGAAGCCGGTCGCCCCGGTGCACTCCTCCAGCATCAGCGCACGCCGCTCGCCGCCGTGCTGCACGGTGATCCGCGTCGCTTCCTCGCGGTTGAGGCGGAACCCGAAGTTGGCGCCCCACGGCCCGGCGCCGCGCTCTTCGCCCGCCGCATAGTACGGCGCGAACAGCTGCATCGCGGCGACCTGCCACTCGTTCTCGCCCGCCGGCTCGATCTCGGTCAGCGCGTCGCCGCGGTCGGCGATGAGACCGGTGGTGACTTCGCCCGTCTGGAAGGTCGGATCGTTGAGGCAGGCGAGGAGGAACGCCGCGTTGGTCTTCACCGGCCACACCCGGGTCGCGAACAGGCCGGTCGCGAGGTCGAGCATCGCCTCCTCGCGGCTCTCGCCGCGCGCCACCAGCTTGGCGATCATCGGGTCGTAGAACGGGCTGACCGCGTCGCCTTCCTCAACCCCGGTCTCGACCCGGAGGATGTGATCGGGCAGGTCGAGCAGGTCGAGCGGGCCGGTCGAGGGGAGGAACCCGCTCACCGGGTCCTCGGCATAGAGCCGCGCTTCCATCGCCCAGCCGTCGATCGAAAGCTCGTCCTGCATCAGCGGAATCGGCTCGCCGCTCGCCACGCGCAGCTGCCATTCCACAAGGTCGACCCCGGTGATCTCCTCGGTCACCGGATGCTCGACCTGCAGTCGGGTGTTCATCTCCATGAAGAAGATGCGGTCGGCGCGCAGGCCCTCGCTGGCGTCGGCGATGAATTCGATCGTGCCGGCGCCTTCGTAGTCCACCGCCTGCGCGGCGCGGACGGCGGCGGCGCAGATCGCGGCCCGCGTATCCTCGTCCATTCCCGGGGCGGGGGCTTCCTCGATCACCTTCTGGTGGCGTCGCTGGAGCGAGCAGTCGCGCTCGAACAGATGCACTACGTTGCCGTGGCTGTCGCCGAACACCTGCACCTCGATGTGGCGGGGCGAGGTGATCCACTTTTCGAGCAGGACCTCGTCGTTGGAGAAGCTCGCCGCCGCCTCGCGCCGGCACGAGGCGAGCGCGGCTTCGAAGTCCTCCGGAGCATCGACCTTGCGCATGCCCTTGCCGCCGCCGCCGGCGACCGCCTTGATCAGCACCGGGTAGCCGATCGCTTCGGCTTCGGATTTGAGGCGGCTGGCCGACTGGTCTTCGCCCTCGTAGCCTGGGGTCACCGGCACCCCGGCGGCGCGCATCAGCTTCTTGGCCGCGTCCTTGAGGCCCATCGCCTCGATGCTCTCAGGTCTAGGGCCAACCCAGACGATCCCCGCCGCCGCGACCGCGCGGGCGAAGTCGGCGTTCTCTGACAGGAACCCGTAGCCGGGGTGGATAGCGTCGGCTCCGGTCGCCTTGGCGGCGGCGATGATCTTGTCGCCGATCAGGTAGCTTTCGGCGGCCGGCGAGGGTCCGATATGCACCGCCTCATCCGCCTCGCGCACGTGCAGCGCCTTGGCATCGGCATCCGAATAGACCGCCACGGTGGCGATCCCCATCTCGCGCGCGGTGCGCATGACTCGGGCTGCGATCTCGCCGCGATTGGCGATCAGAAGCTTGGTGATCATGGAAGCGGGTTAGTGCGGGCGGTGCGCGTTGCCAACTGTAGCGTTACCTCGCTCTCGACCCCACCCCACGTCGCCCCGGACTTGATCCGGGGTGGTGCTTTCTTTCTGGCGTCGCGAAGAACAGCACTGGCCCGGATCAGGCCCGGGCCGACGAGCGGGGCTATTCGGGCAGCGGCTCCATCGGCGGGGGCGGGATGGGCTGGCTCATGCGGACGTCGATGAGGATGTCGCCGCGGGTCCAGGTGGGCGGTTCGGCGGGCTCCGCGGGCTTGTTCTTGACCGCCTCGGCGAACGCGGCCGCCACGTGGCGCAGCTTCTCGATCCGGCCGATCACCACCCGGTGGTCCCACGCCTTGGGGCCGAGCTCGACCACCCGCCGGCCGATCGCGCCGTAGATGCGTGCCGCCGCCAGCACCGCCCAACGCTGGCGGAAGGCCAGCTTGGCCGCGCCGAGCCGCGCCATCGCCTCATGCTTTTCCATCCGGCGGATCAGCCGCGCGGCCATGTCGGCCAGTTCCTGCCGGTGGTGCGGCTTCATCTGCTGGCCGGGCTCGATGTCCTCTTCGACCAGCCATTCGATGGGGAGGTAGCAGCGGTCCGCCTTGTCGTCCTCGTCGAGGTCGCGGGCGATGTTGGCGAGCTGGAAAGCAAGGCCGAGGTCGCACGCGCGGTCGAGCATCCACGAATCCTCGCGGTCGACGCCCATGACGACCGCCATCATCACCCCGACTGCACCGGCGACGTGGTAGCAGTAGCGCGCGAGGTCCGCCTCGTTGCGCGGGCGCCAGCCGGTCGCGTCGAGCTCGAAGCCCATGATGACGTCCTCGGCCATCTCGCGCGTCAGGCCGCATTCGCGCGCGACGAGGCCGAAGGCGTCGAACGCCGGATCGGCGGTGGGCAGCCCCTCGAACGCGCGCTCGGTCAGCAGGCGGATCGCGGTCAGGCGGCGTTCCGCGCCTTCTTCCTCGCCTAAGGTGCCGCCGTGATCCTGGTCATCGGCGAGATCGTCGCAGCGCCGGCACCAGGCGTAGAGCAACCACGCCTTTTCGCGCGTGTCGCGGTCGAACAGGCGGCTGGCGAATGAAAAGCTTTTCGAACCCTTCGAGATCGAATGCTCGGCATAGTCGATCAGGTCTTCGCGGTCGCGCCCGCCGCCGGCCTGCGCCGGGGTCTCGCGCAGGATGCGGCTCGGCGCCAGCATCCGCGGGACGATCCGGCGCGGCCGCCTCACAGTTCGCTCGCCTGCATCTGGAAGATGGGCGTATGCGGCTGGTAGGCGGCCATCTTGTCGAGCAAGTCGGGCAAAGTGTCGGCGTCGATGATGATGCCCTGGTGCGCCGGACGGACGAAGCCGACTTCGGCCATGTGGCGGTTGAAGGCGATCAGGTGATCGTAGAACCCGAACGCGTTCAAGAGGCCCACCGGCTTGGTGTGATAACCGAGCTGCGCCCAACTCACGGCTTCCCACAGCTCGTCCATCGTGCCGACCCCGCCAGGGATGGTCACGAACCCGTCCGAGAGGTCGGTGAAGGCCTGCTTGCGCTCGTGCATCCCGCTGACGGTGCGGAGTTCGGTGCAATCGTGGTTGGCGACCTCGGAGTTGGCAAGCGCGTGCGGGATCACCCCGATGACCTCGCCCCCCGCCTCCAGTGCGCCCGCGGCGATCGCCCCCATCAGCCCGAGCCGCCCGCCGCCATAGACGACGCCGATCCCGCGCTCGGCCAGCGTCCGGCCGACTTCGCGCGCTAACTCGATGTAACGCGGTTCGGCGGGGGTCGCGGAGCCGCAATAGACGGCGAGGCGGTTCATTCCGAAAGGTCTCCAATCATCAATCCGGCGGTGGTCTTGGCGCTCGCCACCACGCCGGGAATGCCGGCGCCGGGGTGGGTGCCCGCGCCGACCAGGTAGAAGTTCTTGATCACGTCGTCGCGGTTGTGGCCGCGGAAGTAAGCACTTTGCGTGAGCACCGGTTCCAGGCTGAACGCGCTACCCATGTGCGCCGAAAGGTCGGTCGCGAAATCCTTCGGAGCGTAGTGGAACTTAGTGACGATCCGGTCGTGGATGTCGGGAATCAGGCGGCGGCCGACCTCGTCCAAAATCCGCTTTTCGAGCATCGGTCCGACCTGCTCCCAATCGACCGCCAGCTTGCCCATGTGCGCGACCGGGACCAGCGCGTAGAACGTGCTCTTGCCGGGCGGCGCCATGCTCGGGTCGGTCACGGTCGGGTGGTGGAGGTAGATCGAGAAGTCCTGCGGCAGCACGCCGTGCTCGTAGATGTCGTCGAGCAGCCCTTTGTAGCGCGGCCCGAACAGGATCATGTGGTGGGGGATGCCTGGCCACGAACCCTCCAGCCCGAAATGCACCACGAACAGGCTGGGGCTGAAATGCTTGCGCGACAGGCTGCGCGCCTGCTCGCTGCCGCGCTTGGTGCCGCCGAGGAGGTCGCGGTAGGTATGCATCAGGTCGCCATTGCTGGCGACGGCGCTGAACCGCTCCTTCCAGCCGCTGGCCGTCTCGACCTCGGTCGCACGGTTGCCGATGGTGTGCACGCGTACGACCGGATCGCCGAGTCGCACTTCGCCGCCGAGCCGTTCGAAGTGGCGCACCATCGCCGCCGCCAGCCGGTTGGTGCCGCCGCGCGCCCACCACACGCCGCCGTCCTTTTCGAGCTTGTGGATCAGCGCGTAGATCGCGCTGGTGGTCATCGGGTTGCCGCCGACCAGCAGGGTATGGAACGACAGGGCCTCGCGCAGCTTTTCGCTCTTCACGAAGCTGGAGACCATCGAATAGACGCTGCGCCACGCCTGATACTTCATCAGCGCGGGCGCAGCCTTGATCATGCTGGGGAAGTCGAGGAACGGCTTGGCGCCGAGCTTGACGTAGCCTTCCTCGAACACCCCGGCCGAATAGCGCAGGAAGTCCTCGTAGCCCGCGTAATCACCGGGCGCGACGCGGTCGATCTCGGCGCGCAATTGCGCTTCGTTGTTCGAGTAATCGAAGTTGACCCCGTCGGGCCAGTTGAGCCGGTAGAACGGGCTGACCGGCATCAGCTCGACGTCAGCGGAGATGTCGTGCCCGCTCAGCGCCCACAGTTCCTTCAGGCAGTCCGGATCGGTGATCACTGTCGGCCCGGCGTCGAAGGTGAACCCGTCGCGCTCCCAGTAGTATGCGCGGCCGCCGGGCTTGTCGCGCGCTTCGACCAGCGTGGTCTTGATGCCAGCCGCCTGCAGCCGGATCGCGAGCGCCAGCCCGCCAAACCCAGCGCCGATCACGCAGGCACGCTTGCCCTCGGCGCTCATGCAGCCCTCATCGAGAGCGAGGCGCCCGGCGAGGTGAGGGCGCGCACCGCGCCCATGACCGGGACGGGCGGCTTGCCGCACAGCACCCGCGCGCGGTCGAGGCGGGTTGACCGGGCGGCGTAGAACCGCTCGATCAACGGCGCGGGCAGGCGGTAAAATCGTTCGAACACTTTGTACCGTTCCTCTGGGTTGCCGGCGCCGAACAGCATGCGCCCGAGCCGGCGGTAGAACGCCGTGAGGCGCCAATGGTCCCGCGCGCGTTCCTCCATGGTCTCGGCGAGCACCACGCCGGGCAGGTCGGCATCGCGGGCGATTGCAAGCGCGGTCGCGACGGCGAAGGGCAGGGTATAGCTGGTGAGCGGGTGCACGAACCCACCGCGCGCGCCGGCGACAACAACTCCCGGCGTGCGATGGGCGGCCTGGAACGCCGCGAAGTCGCCGCCGGTGATGACCGGCAGCACGCCCGTCTCGTGGTCGAGCGGCTCGCCCTCCCACCCATGCGCGGCGCAGTAGCGGTCGATGCGGGTACTTAATGCCGAGCGGTCGAGCATCGGGCTGTCGGCGTAGTAGGTGTCCTCGACAAATAGCTCGTCCGCACCCAGCGGCAGGACATAGACGAAGCGGTAGGCGCCGTGCTGATTGACCGCGGCGTCCATGATCATCGGCGCCTCTACCCCGTGCGGTGAGGTCGTGCGCAGGCGGCGGCCCATAAATACCTGCCAGCCGCCGGTCAGCGCCGGCGCGCCCTCGGCCCCGCGGCAATCCATCACCGCGCGCGCCTCAATCCGCTCGCCGCCCGCGAGATCGATCCCGCGCGCATCGAGCGAGGCAACCCGCTCATCGCAGCGGATCGCATCCTCGGGGAGCAGGCGCCGCAGCCCCGCGTCGAAATCGGCCGACGAGAGCGAGCGATAGGGCGTCGCCAGCCGCCGCTCGTACTCGGGAAAGCGCACCCCGTAGCCGTCCCACCGCGTCAGCCGGAAATAGTCGAGCAGCTGCGTGCCCTCCGGCCCCAGGTCGCTCGCGAACCAGCTCCAGCGGTGATTGCCGCCGAGCGTCGCGCCGCCCTCGACCACCAGCACGCGCAAATCGGGCCGCGCGCGCCGCAGTGCCAGCGCGATGAGGCCGCCGGCAAGCCCGCCGCCGGCGATCGCGATATCGGTCGTGCGCCCGTTCATTGCGCTCTGCCCTAAGGCGCATCGCCGCATCGGGCAACGCTTCCCGTCGCCGCGCTCGCATGGCATCACTTGGCGATGAAGAGCCGCCTCACGCCCCACCGCGCCGCCGCGCTGACGACGCTCGCGCTGGTCCTGATCGCGCTCGCCATCCTCCTCGCCATGGGCCGCCCGCCGATCTGTCCGTGCGGGACGGTCAAGCTGTGGCACGGTGTCGTGCAGTCGAACCAGAACAGCCAGCAGATCACCGACTGGTATTCGTTCAGCCACGTCACCCACGGGCTGATCATGTACGCGGTCGCCTGGCTGCTGTGGGTCAAGCTCGGCCTGTTCGGAGGCAAACCGGCGCGCTGGGCGCTGCCGATCGCGGTCGTGGTCGAGGCGGCATGGGAGATCGTCGAGAACACCCCGATGATCATCGACCGCTATCGAGAGGTGACGGTGAGCTGGGGCTACACCGGAGACAGCGTGGCCAATTCGATCTCCGATATCGGCTGGATGATCGCCGGCTTCCTCCTCGCGAGCCGCCTGCCGGCGTGGGCGAGCGTCGCGCTGGCAGTGTTCTTCGAATTGTTCACCCTGTGGGCGATCCGCGACAACCTGACGCTCAACGTGGTGATGCTGTTCTGGCCGCTCGAGGCGATCCGCCAGTGGCAGGCGGGCGGCTGAGGAACGCGCTTTCCTCTCAAATGTTATCCTCCCGCAAACAGGGGATATTCGAAAACATGAGGACCTTCGCCATCGCCGCGTGCCTGTCGGCCGCGCTCGCCGCCACGCCTGCGCTCGCACAGGACAGTCAGGCCGCCCCCGGACCGCCCGCCGACACGGGCGACACGGTCTATGACGATACCTGGCTCAGCATCGGCGCCGGCGTCGGTTACGGGCCGAGCTACGACGGCTCGGACGATTACGTCGCGTTCCCCGCGCCGATCATCCAGGGGCGCGTGGCGGGCATCGGTATCCAGCCGCGCCCCGCTGGCCTGGCGCTGGATTTCATCCCGGATGCCCGCGAGGGGATGGGCTTCTCGCTCGGCCCGGTCGCACGGGTGCGGTCGAACCGCGCCCGGCAGATCAAGGACCCGGTGGTGAAGGCCGCGGGCGAACTCGACACCGCGATCGAAGTGGGCGTCAACGCGGGGCTGAGCTTCCCCAAGGTGCTCAACCCGTACGATTCGCTGAGCTTCGGCAGCGATGTGCTGTGGGACGTAAACGGCGCGCACTCGGGCATGACCTACAGCCCGTCGGTCACCTATTTCACCCCGCTGAGCCGGGGCATCGCCGCCTCGCTGTCCCTGTCGGCCGAACACGGTGACGGCGATTTCATGCGCTACTACTATTCGGTCACCCCGGCGCAGAGCGCAGCGAGCGGGCTGCCGGCCTTCACGGCCGATAGCGGCTGGACCAAGGCCGGCGCGACACTGCTGACCGCGTTCGACTTCGACGGCGACCTCACCAACGGGGGCGTGTCAGCGGTGGTCATCGGTGGTTATTCGCGGATGATGGGCGATGCGAAGCGTTCGCCTTACACCTCGATCCGCGGCAGCGCGGACCAGTGGTTCACGGCTGTGGGGATCGGCTACACGTTCTAGTCTTTCCCCCCGCGTTCGGGCCGCTACAACCGGCGCGAACAGGGGAGAGACTTCATGACATCACTCGGCAGATTGCTGTCCGGCGCGGCTGTGCTGGCGCTCGGGCTCGGCGCGCAAGCGGCCTCCGCCAAGACCACCATCATCCACGCCGATCACGTTGTGGTCGATCCGCAATCGCCGGTGCGCGGGCAATCGACGGTGATCGTGACCGACGGCAAGATCGTCAGCATCGCGGATGGCTTTACCGATGGCCCGGCGGGTGCCGAGATGGTCCATCTCGCCGGCAAGACCCTCGTCGCCGGGCTCGTCGACCTGCACGTCCACCTCAATGGCGACCCCAGCGGCGACTGGTGGCGCGAGGCGACCGACACCGACGAGTGGGGCACGATCGTCGCCGCCAAGAACGCGCGCCTTACCGCTCGGGCCGGCTTCACCACCGTGCGCGACGCGGGCGGCAACATCCGCACCATGCAGGCGGTGAGCGACGGGATCGCGCGCGGCTGGCTCGCCGGTCCGCGCATCATTCCCGCTGGTGCGCCGCTCTCGACTATCGGCGGTCACGGAGACGTGCACGGCTTCCGGCCCGAGGTGATGGAGGCTCTGAAGGGCGACAACACCTGCACCGGCGCGGCCGAGTGCGCCGCGGTGGTGCGCGCCAATGTCCGCGACGGATCGCAGTGGATCAAATTCCATGCCACCGGCGGGGTGCTGAGCCAGGGCGACAAGAGCCTGGGCCAGGCGTTTACCGACGAGGAGATGAAGAGCATCATCGGCACCGCGCACGAGCTCGGCATCGAGGCGATGAGCCATGCGCACGCCGATGCCGGCATCCTCGCCGCGGTGCGCGCGGGCGTCGATACGATCGAGCACGGCACTTTCACCTCGCCCGCGACTGCGAAGGAGATGAAGACGCGCGGCACGGTGCTGGTGCCCACGCTGCTGGCCTTCAAAGGCATCGGCGAGAAGCTCGGCACCGGGTTCTACTCGCCCACGGTCGAGACCAAGATCCGCATGACGCTCGACCACATCGGCGAAGGCTGCCGCAACGCGCGCGCCGCGGGCGTGACGGTGGCATTCGGCACCGACAGCGGGGTGACCGACCACGGCCGCAACGCCGAGGAGTTCGCGCTGCTCGAAGACAAGTGCGGCATGACCGCGCGCCAGGCGCTGGCCACGGCCACCACGACTGCGGCCAAGGTGCTGCACATGGAAGGCCAGATCGGCCGTATCGCGCCGGGCTATTCGGCGGACATCATCGCGGTCGAGGGCGATCCGACCCAAGACGCGCGGGTGCTGGAGAAGGTCGACTGGGTGATGAGCCAGGGCCGGGTGATCGAATAGCGCTACGCAGTTCCCCGCAGGACCGGTTTGGTGCGCCGGTAACGACGGCGGTCTAGCGCACAGCCAGCGATCGCTCCTGATGCCGCTACCCGCTCCCGCCGCCCGTCCTAGGTGGCGGGAGCCCTCCATTTAGGTTGCCGCTTGCAACGAATCTGTCGCTGCTTCATCGTGCTCCACGCCCAATTATCGAGGGCGGGAGAGAAAGAGACATGCACGCGCCGGCGACAGCCCCCACGATCGACAAGGACGCGCTGCGCGCGAAGTATGCTGCGGAGCGCGACAAGCGCCTACGCGCGGAAGGCTCTTCGCAGTATCTGCGGCTCGAGAGCGAGTTCGCCGACCTGGCCGCGGACCCCTACATCCCGGTCACCCCGCGCGAACCTCTGACCGATCACGTCACCTTCGCCTTCATCGGCGGCGGGTTTGCCGGCTTGGTCGTCGGCACGAGGCTGAAGCAGGCGGGCATCGACGATGTCCGCATCGTCGAGAAGGGCGGCGACTTCGGCGGCACCTGGTACTGGAACCGCTACCCCGGCGCGCAGTGCGATACCGCGAGCATGATCTACATGCCGTTGCTCGAGGAAACCGGCCACATGCCGAGCGAGAAGTACGCCCACGCGCCCGAAATCCGCAATCACTGCAGCCGTATCGGCGAGACCTTCGGGCTCTACGACAAGGCACTGTTCCATACCGAGGTGACCGGCCTCGAATGGAGCGAGAGCGGGAAGGTGTGGACCGTGCGGACCAACCGCGGCGATGCCTTCACCGCCAAGTACGTCGGCATGGGCACGGGCCCGCTGCACGTCGCCAAGCTGCCGGGCCTGCCGGGGATCGAGAAGTTCAAGGGCAAGAGTTTCCACACCAGCCGGTGGGACTATGCCTACACGGGCGGCAATCCCGAGGGCGCCACGATGACGGGCCTCGCCGACAAGCGCGTGGCGATCATCGGCACCGGCGCGACGTCAGTGCAGGCGGTGCCGCACCTCGCACGCGACGCGAAGGAACTATACGTCTTCCAGCGCACGCCATCGTCGGTCGACCGGCGGGACAACGCGCCGCTCAATGAGGAGTGGTTCGCGCAAGTCGCCGAGCCCGGCTGGCAGCGCAAGTGGCAGGACAACTTCGCCGCCAACTTGGGCGCCGGCTTCCCGGCGGAAGACCTCGTGAACGATGGCTGGACCGACCTCGCCAAGCGGATGCGCGCCAACTTGCGCTCGGTCCCGCCGTCTGAATGGACGCCTGAGAAGATGATGGCCGCGTTCGAGGACGCGGACTATGAGAAGATGGAGCAGATTCGCCGCCGCGCCGAGGAGCTGGTCGAGGATCCGAACACCGCCGAGGACCTGAAGGCGTGGTACCGCCAGCTGTGCAAGCGGCCGTGCTTTCATGACGAATACCTGCAGGCGTTCAACCGGCCCGGCGTGAAGCTGATCCACACCGACGGCCAGGGCGTGTCCGAGATCACCGAGAAGGGCGTGATCACGAACGGCGTCGAGTACGAGGTCGACTGCATCATCTACGCCTCGGGCTTCGAGGTCTCGACCGACTACGTCGCGCGCGCCGGGTTCGACGCGGTGGGGCGGGGCGGTCGGACGCTGTCGGACTATTGGGGCACGGGAATGCGCACGCTCCACGGGCTGCACATCAACGGCTTCCCCAACCTGTTCATGGTCCAGCCCGCGCAGGCGGCGAACTTCATCGCCAACGTGCCGCACAACATCGTCGACCATGCCGATACGATCGCGAGCGTGGTCTCGGCGGCGGAAGCGCGCGGCGCGGCCACCGTCGAGCCGACCGCCGAAGCCGAGCAAGCATGGCAGGACCTCCTCAAGACCGGCCCCGCCCGCGCGATCGGCAGCACCGAGTGCACGCCCGGCTACTACAACAACGAAGGCAAGGGCTGGGGCGAGGACGCGCCGCTGTTCGTCGGCCACCCCGGCGGCGCACTCGCCTACTTCGCGCACATCGACGCGTGGCGGAAGTCGGGCCGGTTCGAGGGGCTGGAGTTCGCCTAGACATGCTCTCCCCGGGGGCCTAGACCGGCCGCATCCCCGGGGAGCGCGCGTGCGCTGAGAGGGAGGGCTCGCATCCTCCGACCCGTCGAACCTGAACCCGTTAGCACGGGCGGAGGGAGGGTCGCCGGCAAGCGCTCTCGTTCCGTCTCACGAAGGAACTCGCGCGCATGGCCGACATCAATTCCAAGCTCGAAATCGGCGTCACCACCGGACCGATCCGCGGCAGCCGCAAGGTTCACGTCGGGCCGCTCAAGGTCGCGATGCGCGAGATCGACCTCGAGCCGTCGAGCGGCGAGCCGCCGGTGCGGGTGTACGACACCTCGGGCCCCTACACCGACCCCGCTGCGCAGATCGACATCCGCGCCGGCCTGCCCCAGCTCCGCCGCGAATGGCAGCTCGCTCGTGGCGACGTCGAGGCCTACCCCGCGCGCGAGATCAAGCCGGAGGACAACGGTCAGCTCGGCCCCGACCGCTCGGGCGGGGTGCCGGCGTTCCCCAACGTCGCGAGGACCGTGCTGCGCGCCAAGCCCGGCGCGAACCTCAGCCAGATGTACTACGCCCGCCGCGGGATCATCACGCCCGAGATGGAGTACGTTGCCGAGCGCGAGAACCTCGGCCGCGCGCAGATCGCGCACGAGCGTGACGGGCAGGACTGGGGCGCGTCCATCCCCGACTACGTCACCCCCGAATTCGTCCGCGACGAGGTCGCCCGCGGCCGCGCGATCATCCCCTCCAACGTCAACCACCCCGAGGCCGAGCCGATGGCGATCGGCCGCAACTTCCTCGTCAAGATCAACGCCAACATCGGCAACTCCGCCGTGGCCAGCGACGTCGCGAGCGAAGTCGACAAGATGGTCTGGTCGATCCGCTGGGGCGCCGACACCGTCATGGACCTCTCGACGGGCCGCAACATCCACGACACCCGCGAATGGATCATCCGCAACTCGCCCGTTCCCATCGGCACCGTGCCGATCTACCAGGCGCTCGAGAAGGTCGGCGGCATTGCCGAAGACCTCACCTGGGAGATCTTCCGCGACACGCTGATCGAGCAGGCCGAGCAGGGCGTCGACTACTTCACCATCCACGCCGGCGTGCGCCTGCCCTACATCCCGATGACCGCCAAGCGCGTCACCGGGATCGTCAGCCGCGGCGGCTCGATCATGGCGAAATGGTGCCTCGCGCATCACAAGGAATCGTTCCTCTACGAACGGTTCGACGAGATCACCGAGATCATGAAGGCCTACGACATCGCCTATTCGCTGGGCGACGGCCTGCGCCCCGGCAGCATCGCCGACGCCAACGACGAGGCGCAGTTCGCCGAGCTCTACACCCTCGGCGAGCTGACCAGGCGCGCCTGGGCGCAGGACGTTCAGGTGATGATCGAAGGACCCGGCCACGTGCCGATGCACAAGATCAAGGAGAACATGGACAAGCAGCTCGCCGCCTGCGGCGAGGCGCCGTTCTACACCCTCGGGCCGCTCGTGACCGACATCGCGCCCGGCTACGACCACATCACCAGCGGCATCGGCGCGGCGATGATCGGGTGGTTCGGCACGGCGATGCTCTGCTACGTCACCCCCAAGGAGCACCTCGGCCTGCCCGACCGCGACGACGTGAAGGTGGGCGTCGTCACCTACAAGCTCGCCGCCCACGCCGCCGACCTCGCCAAGGGCCACCCGGCCGCCAAGGTCCGCGACGACGCCCTCTCCCGCGCCCGCTTCGAATTCCGCTGGCGCGACCAGTTCAACCTCAGCCTCGACCCCGACACCGCCGAGCAATACCACGACCAGACCCTGCCGGCCGAAGGCGCCAAGACCGCGCACTTCTGCTCGATGTGCGGGCCCAAGTTCTGCTCGATGAAGATCACCCAGGAAGTGCGGGATTTCGCCGCGAAGCAGAACGCTGAGGTGGGCACGTTCGTGGCGGCCGAGGAGGCGGAAGCCGGGATGGCGGAGATGAGCCGCGTCTACAATGAGGGCGGGCGGGAGCTATACATCGGTGCTGGGGGACGGGAGCACGATTGAGCGGTGGAAGCTCAGTCTCCAATCAAACGCCTGCCGGATATTACGATCCGGACACGAACCCATTTGGCGCATGGCCTTCGGTCAAATTTGTACCCTGATGGAACTTTCCGGATCGAACCAGTTGGAGACAAGCAAGGCATCCAGATTGCCGGCGTAAATCCTGCACGCTTCGCCGAGCTGATCGTGCGGATGCAGTTACTAATTGTAGGTATCGAGAGTCTTGATGCGGCGACCGGCCAGAGAATCGAATGGCTCGCGGCAGCTTCTGACGAAGCAAATGCTCGCTTGGGAGCTCGTCCGGATCGAATATGGAGCGAAATAAGAAACAGGGCGGCGAAAGTTGGGGACGAGCGGGCGATCCATCTCTGCTCTGCCATTAGTTTCCATTATTTAGCAGCCGAGATTTCGCTTCGGCGGGTCAGTGAAGGATACCACGCCCTACAGCGGCATGTTCATCGTACCAAGACGCCGATCGGTCATCGATTCACCAACATGGATACGTTCGACCTGTATAACGATCTCCACGGGTTCTTTGTTAACCTTGGTTCGACGCGAGACTATTTGGCATCGTTTATTGCTGAAAAAATTGACAGCGACAATCCTGTCAGCGGGCACAGTTCCTTGCTCAAAAGAATCCGTCATTCAGATGCAGAAGTTCATAGGGTTGTTCAAACTTTCTCCGATCGTGAGTTCTCACCGATCGGCTTGGCGCATATCGGAGAGTACCGTGACATTCTTGTCCATAGATCGCCAATTGGGAGCCTGACAGAAGATTGGGTTGAAGTTGTGGGACTCCGCGAGCCCCTACCACAGGGGGCGGGGGGTGTGAGCTTGAAACTACCCGCAAACCCGTTTGACCTTGCTGGCGAAACTGTTGATGCTCTGCTCCTCGTCCATCATGCCCTTCTCATCATGGCGAAATACTTGATCGAAATCGCCCAGTTCTCGCCGATCCGGCCGTACCGCCCGCACTTGCGCGTTATCGGAGGGCAAATAGAAGAGGTTCCGGAGTGACCGGGTTGCCAATCCAGCTCCAAGCCGCTTTGATCGCTGCAATGGCGGGGCTGGGAGCAGCCATCTTCGCGTTCATATCTTCGATAATAAGCGCGCGAGTTCAGCGACGAAATGCGGAGCTACAAGCGCGTACCGCAGCTGCTATCAAGCTGGCGGAATTTCGCCAAATCTGGATCGAGAAGCTGCGGGAGAATTTTGTATCACTGCAAGTGAAGATCGCTTCGCGCCCACTCGACGTCGACAAAGAGCTTTCTGACGATATATTTCGCATCCTACTCATGATGAATAAAAAGGATGTGAGTGTTGATGCTATCAAAGATTTGGTATCGAGGTCACTCGCTGCCAGCGAGGACGGACGCAGGGCCCAAGTCGAACTCCTTGGGTTGTTGCAAGATGTAGTGAAACGAGAGTGGGAAGTTGTGAAAGCGGATCTTCGGAATTCCAGATGAAATCGAACGAAGAACTGTTGCTCGAGGTGATAAATGGAGCCGTCGACGGTAACACGGGCGTGTCAGTCCTTCTTCGTAAGTGCCGTCTTCTTTCAGATTTCTTCAAAAATGACAACCTCACCGACTGGGTCACAAAGGAATTGAATGGATACGACGATTGGAAAAATTTGCCCACTTATAGGGTCCTAGACGTTGGGGCTAAAGGCCTTCTGCTCGGCCCTTTCAACGCTCAAATCAATGCCCAGCCGCTCGCTTCTGCAGTTCTCGAGAAAGAGCATCGACATTTCGCTGAATCTGTTTTTTTGAGAGAACCCGCTAGTGCCTATGAAGGATTAAAAGACGAGGGCGATGGGGGCTATCGTGTCGAGTGGCCTGGGAATTTAGTGTTGAAATATCAGTCGTCGTTCATCAAAGGCTATGCTCTGAATATAGCGTGGCAAGACATTCCGGTTCATGCACTTAGGACGGTTCCTGAGACGGTTAAGAACAGGGTCCTTGAGTTTGCATTATCATTGCGTAATGAATTTGGAGAGAGTATTGACGCTCAGCGTGCGGAAGTCTCCGAATTTATTGACTCAGCTATCATGAACATATTGAATGGAGGTAAGGTTTAGCTGCAGATTTCTTCGGATTCGAGAGAGTTTGGAGAATGAACTTCCACCGCAAATTTCTCCCCGGGGGCCGACGATTTACGTAACTCCGCCCCAACACGCCCGGTCAGCCA
This sequence comes from Tsuneonella rigui, assembly GCF_003958625.1. Lineage (GTDB taxonomy): Bacteria > Pseudomonadota > Alphaproteobacteria > Sphingomonadales > Sphingomonadaceae > Tsuneonella > Tsuneonella rigui. The sequence goes on from NZ_RSEL01000020.1 coordinate 91,275, forward strand.
CAGCCACCACATGCGGAAGTCGGCGGCGAGGCTCCATAGGGGGTAGGTGAAGGTCGCGGGGCGGTTCTTCTCGACCGTGAAATGCGCGAGCCAGGCGAAGAAGTAGCCCGCCACCGGCATCGCCAGCAGCCACCAGTACCGCCCCGTCACCAGCGCAACCGCCGCCACCGCCACCACCAGGCTCGTGCCCACATAATGCAGCGCGCGGGTGCGCGGGCGCGAGTGCTCGCGCAGGTAGAACGGCCAGAACTCGGCGAAGGTGGCGTAGCGGGTGGGGGCGGCAGGCTCGGTCATGCGCCGAGGCTGCGCTGATCGGCGGCGCGGTGCAAGCGGGTGCCGCGCTGGACTCTCCTCGTATCCCGCAATAACCTGTGCCCTCGCGGTCGCGCCTTTTCGGGGGAGGGGACGATGCGCTTCATGAAATCGACGGGTCCAACCATTTCGCGCCGCGCATTTGCGATCGGTGCGGCGGCGGCCGCGGTGGCCGGTCCGCGGGCGTTTGCGGCGGCGGCGACGACCGGGGAATCGCCGCTCGGGCCGTTCTACCCGGTGGGATATCGGGGAGAGAGCGACTTCGATCTCACCCGCCTGAAAGGGCACGCCAGGCGCGCGCAGGGTAATGTGATCGAGGTCGCCGGCCGCGTGCTCGACAGCAAGGGCAACCCTGTCAGCGGCGCGCGGCTGACCTTGTGGCAGGCCAATGCCTTCGGCCGCTATGCCCACGCCAACGATCCGGCGGTCGCCCCGCTCGATCCCGATTTCCAGGGCACGGCGAAGCTCGTCACCGACCGGCAGGGCGCATGGCGGATCGTGACCGTGAAGCCCAAGTTCTACGATTCGCCGATCGGTCTGCGCACCCCGCACATCCACTGGGACGTCGAAGGGCGCACGCACCGGCTGACCGCCCAGATGTACTTCCCCGAGGGCGCCGAGATGAACGCCAAGGACATGCTGTTCGGCCAGCTCGGCCCGCAACAGGCGACCTCGGTCGCGGCGGCCGACGGCGCGGGGCGCTATCGCTGGGACATCGTGCTGATGGACGCCTGAGGCCGCTGAGGCGGCGGACGGGGCGAAAGCACTTTCCTACACGCATCCATTTGTGGCTCATCCTGCCGGATGAACCCCGAACCGCTCTCCGCTCCGCCGTCGCCCGCGCGCAAGCCCCGCCGGCGCAATGCCGATTACCGCTGGACCGTGCCCAAGGTGACCGCCTTCCTCGAAGCGCTCGCGCGATCGGGGAGCGTGGCCGAGGCGGCGCGCAGCGTGGGGATGGGGCGGCAGTCGGCCTACAAGCTGCGCGCGCGGCTCGCCGGGACGCGCCTCGCCGCGGCATTCGAGGGGGCGCGCAAGCAGGGCATCCGCGCACGGGCGGCGGCGAGCCGGGAGCGGATGCGCTCGCAGTGGGACGGGCCGCTGGTCGCCGATTATTTCCGCGCGCGGCAAGGCGACAGTGCGCGGCCGCAAGGCGACATCGGCATGCCGGAAGGCGACGCTCTCGCTCCGCAAGGCGACAGGTTTCCGCCCAAGGCGACGAAAGATCGCCAGGACAGTGTGACAAGTGTGACAGGGGCGCCGCCTGGCGGCTACGCACCGCGGCCGCTCAGGGCCACGTTGCAGGCGTCAGGCGCAGCCCGGGGCGTTCATCCAGCGGCTGCCAGCCATGCGCGGCGATGATGTCGTTGCTCTCCTTCGCCTCGCGTCCCGGGGCGAGTGACCAGGTGACGTGGTAGGTCGATCCGTCCCACCGGTCGGTGCTGCCGGCGAGCTCGACCACCAGCGCCTCGACCCCGGCGCCATCGTCGGCCCGGCCGATCACGGTGGCACTCGCGACCGGCGGCATCGGCGGCGCGGCGTCCTCGCGCCCGTGAGTGACGTGGTCGGCGATGGTCTCGGCATAACGCGGGGGAATGCGCGCGAGCAGCGCCTCGCGGTCGGCGCGGTCGATGCGCCAGCCGCGTATGGGAGCCTTGCTGTCGCTCACGGGTCGCGGCTGACGCCGTTGTCGTTGTCGTCGCCCTCGACCTCCTGCTCGCCGAGCTGGCCGTGGCCGTGGTAGGCGGCATTGCTCTGCCCGCCGTGGAAGCCGCCGCTGTCCTTCGGCCCGATCGGCCCGCCGCCGCCCGCGCCGCGGGTGTCGGTGGGGATGCCGGTGCCGTCGGGGGCGCCCTTGGGGCCGTCGTCGGCCATGCCTTGGGTGGCGTGTTTGGAAGAGGTGTCGTCGGTCATTGTCGCGCTCCTGCTGGAACTGTAACGGGGCGCGGCGCGGCGGCGTTCCCCGGAACCGATACGCCCGGCCCGCCGTTCGCCACCGGCTTTGCATTCGAAGGACCATCCATGCTCGAACACGTCCCCGCCTTCCTCGGCCGCGCCCTGAAGTCCGTGCGGGCGGGCCACGGCAAGCTCGCGGTCGCCCGGCTGGCGGATGAGACGACGCTGGGCGCGGGCGGCTTCGCGCTGACCAGCGGAGCGTTCGAGGACGGCGAGCCGCTCGACCCGATGTTCACCGCCGACGAGGAAGATGCCTGCGCCCCGCCGCTCGCTTGGACCGCGCCGCCCGCCGGCACCCGCGAGTTGGCGCTGATCGTCGAGGACCCTGACGCGCCAAGCCCGCAACCGCTCGTCCACCTGCTCGGTTGGGGGTTCGAGGGCGGCGCGGGTGAGATGTTCGAGGGCGACGATCCGCCGATGATCGGATTGAACTCGTTCAACCAGGCCGGCTGGCTGCCGCCCGATCCGCCCACCGGGCACGGGGCCCACGACTACGTGTTCCAACTCTTCGCGCTCGACGCGCCGCTTGCGCTGGGAGCCGGGGCGGGGCGGGGTGCACTGCTCGACGCGATCGAGGGCCATGTCCTCGCCGCCGCGGTGCTGACCGGGACTTACGAGCGGGATTGATCGGCGCACAGACGCTGGAGGATGTCGGCCAACGCCTCGTCGGCGGCCTGCTCCTCGTCGCAAATGGCGATGAGGGTAGCGGACGCCTCGTCGAGGCCGAGTAGTTCGGCGAGCGCGATGGCAGTTTCGTAGCTCACCCGTTCGGACTGCTTGGCCTTCCGGAGCGCGCCGGTCGTCGCGATGTCGCGCAATGGTCCAGCTGCGATGGTCGCGGCATCGTTGTCGGCGTCGTCGAGGATGGCGCGGAGCCAGATGTTGGCCTGCCCGCCCGGCGCTTCGCCGAGCGAGCGGACGATTGTGGCCAGTTGCTCTCGCTGCCGGGTGCTGCGTTCCGCGTCGGCCGCGATGAAAGCGGCCAAGTCGGGGTCGCTGGCGTTCCCCCGGATTGAGGCGAGCCGGCCGGCCAGCGCGCTCTCGCCGTCGTAGAGATCGCGCACGGCCATGACGAGAAGGGCGGTGGGGTCTTTGACTTCGGCCATTGCAGAACTCACTCGATTCATCAGCCCCGAAGCAACCGCGCCAACGCACTCCACGTTCCACAGTAAATATAGATTAAGAAACGCAAAAATTCGCCGAGCCGTCGCGGAACGGAGCGGCGGCCGCGCGGTTGCTGCTGCATCGCCACTCAAGATGGGATGAGGATTCCGCCATGAAATATCGCCTGCTCACCGCCGCCGCTGTGCTTGCGCTCAGCGCGTGCAACAACACCGCCGAAGACACCACCGCCGATACCACCGCCTCCGACACCGCGATGACAGAGCCGGCGACGGTCGATCCGGACGCCACTCCTGACGCCGCGACCCCGACCACCGCGCAGGCGTTCGTCGACATGGCCTCCGCCAGCGACATGTTCGAGGTCGAGGCCGGCAAGCTCGCCCAGCAGATGGGCAAAAGTCAGGCCGTCAAGGATTTCGGCGCGATGATGGTCACCGACCACACCAAGTCGACCGCCGACCTCAAGGCCGCGGCTGGCAAGGCCGAAGGCGTAATGGTCAATCCAAAGCTGACTGCCAAGCAGCAGTCCGATCTCGACGCGCTCAAGAACGCGGGCGACAACTTCGATGCGACCTATCAGCAGCAGCAGGTCGCCGCGCACGAGATGGCGTTGTCGATGCTGCAGGGCTACAGCCAGAGTGGCGACAATGCCGATCTCAAGGCGTTCGCCACCAAGACCGCGCCGGTGGTCGAGGGGCACCTGAGCAAGGCCCGCAACCTGAAATAATTCAGCGGGTCCGGGCGAGCCGCACCAGCTCGGTATCGAGCGACTGCAGGAACCGCGAGCGGTCCGCCTTCGCGAACGGAGGCGGACCGCCGGTGATGCCGTCCGCCCCCGCGCGCAGGTCGGCCATGATCGCGCGGGTCGCCAGTGCGCCGCCGATCGAGGCGGTGGTGAACGGCTTGCCGGTATGCGCCAGCACCGTCGCGCCAGCCTTGAGGCAGCGGTCGGCGAGCAGGATGTCGCCGGTGATCACCACCACGCCGGGCCGCGTGTGCTCAGCGATCCAGTCGTCCGCAGCGTCGAAGGCGTCGCTCACCAGCACGCGCTTGACCAGCGGGCTGTCGGGGATGCGGAAGGGCGCGTTGCTGACCACGCTGACCGGCACGCGGTGGCGCGCGGCGACGCGGTACACTTCGTCCTTCACCGGGCAGGCGTCAGCATCGACCAAGATGTGCACGCCGTCCGGGCCGGGCGCGGCTGCGGTCACTGCGCGGCGAGCGCGCTCGCGACGTCGATGATATGCGCCTGCCCGATCTGCGGAGCGGGGTCTGCGACCGGCTGCACAGGAGAGGCTTGTGGCGGAGGGACTGGCTCTTCGGCCCGCGTCTGCGACCAATCCTCTACCACCGGTTCCGGATCTTCGACAAACGTGTCCTCGGGCGGGCTCCACACCGTCTCACGCCAGCCGAAGCGGCCCTGGGCGTAGAGCCCACGGTTGGACAATTCGGCCACCTCGAAACGGCCTTCGGGGGTTTTGAGCGCGTAGTGATCGGGCAGCGCGACCTGATCGCTCAGGCCGTTGTCTGATGGGTCGAACGCGACGGCCGGGCGATTGATCTCGTCCATCCCGATACCCGCACGCTGAAGGGGCTGCGTATTGATGGTCGCGCCGCTGACGATCCCGCCAATCGACGCGAGCACGCACGCACCGATAAACAAGGGCGTGGCCTGCATGGCTTTCGCTCCGGAGTGCATTGTTCTCATTGCCGCTTCAATGCACCGGCGGCGCCGCATGTTCCCGCGCTCGGGAACCGTGCCGAGCGCCATGCGTCACACCGGAATGAAGCTCCGCGACGCCCTCTTCGCCGCGCCTCTTGCGCTGGCCGCTTGCCATTCGGCACCCGCCCCCGATGCCGCACCAAGTGCGAGCGCGTCGGGAGTGCCGGGCGACACCAGCGACACCCACGCCTACGATGGCATACATGCCGATGAGACCGTGCGCTTCACCGGCACTGAGCCGTTCTGGGGCGGTCAAGTGAGCGGCACGCTGCTGACCTATTCAACCCCGGACAAGCCCGATGGCGACGCGATCACGGTCAAGCGTTTCGCCGGCCGCGGGGGTGTATCGTGGAGCGGGACCTGGCAGGCCCAGCCGTTTGTCCTGGCGGTGACCGAAGGCTCGTGCTCCGACGGCATGAGCGACCGCACCTATCCGTTCACCGCGACGCTGCAAGTGGGCGGCGAACAACGCCAGGGCTGCGCCTGGACCGAACGGCGCAGCTTCACGCCGGTCGAAGGCGGGGCGTAAGCTGGTCCCATAGAGGGCCGCCTACATTCTCTCACCGGGCAAGGCCGCGGCTTGGCGCACCCAGTCTGCAAATTGCTCACCCAACTCCTCACCCTCGCGCACGTGGTGATATCGTACCGCGCGATACTTGGAGGTTTCGGCGGGAGGCGGCGATAGCTCGGCGCCGCGGAAGAACGTGACCTTCACATAACGGTCGAAACAGTGGAACGAGAGGAACCAGCAGTCCTTCTCCGTGCCGTAGAATGGCGAGTTCCATTTGATCGCCTTCTCGACGCCGGTGACCTGTTCCGAAACGATTGCGTCGATCTGCCGACACGCCGCCTGCTTCCAGCCCGGCACCGCGTCGAGATAGGCGCATATTGGCGCCTCGCCGTAGCCCTTGGCGATCTGCGGATTGCCGCCTGACAGGAGCTTGGCTCGCGCCATCTCCGACGCCTAGCTGCGCTTCCAGTTGTGGCTCAGCAGCTTGATCGTCACCCGACCGGTGGCGACCAGCGTGCCCGCATCATCGTGCATTGGTACTTCGGCCAGGTAGCCCGCGCTGCCCTTGCGTTCGAGGTCGGCGAGCAGGTCGCCGATCTGCTCTTCGGTCAGCGTGAATTCGCCGGTGACGTCGCTTGCGGCCATGCGGTGGAAGTCGACCGCGATATCCTTGACGATCGGAAAGAAGCGCGCGGTGTCGAGGATCGATATGCCGGGGCCCGCGGCCGCCGCCTCGGCCAAGATGCAGAAGGCGCCGAGGTACATGACGTCGACGTGGTTGGCATTGCCCTCGAGCGGCATCAGCAGCTTCGAATGGCCGCGCGCTTCCTCCAACCGGCGCATGCCCGTGCGCTCGACCATCGGCACCCGGTAGGTTCTTTGCGCGGTTTGCTCGGTCATGCGGCGTCCTCTCTGGCGCGCGATTCGGCGCTTCTATTGAGGAAGCCAGATTTTCTGCCCAGCGTGAAGGGTCAGCCCGCCAGCGGGTGACCAGGTGCGAATTCGATGAGGTCCCACAAGTTGCCGTAGAGATCGCGGAACACCGCGACGGTGCCGTAATCGTGCGTGGCCGGACCGCGGTGCCACTCGACGCCCGCTTCGGTGAACGCTGCGTGGTCGCGGGCGAAATCGTCGGTGGCGAGAAACAGGAACACCCGGCCGCCAGCCTGATCGCCGACATACCGGGCCTGGTGCTCGTCGGCGGCCCGCGCAAGCAGGATGGTCGCCGCGCCTGGGCCTGAGCCCGGCGGGCGGATCACCACCCAGCGCTTGTCCTGCTCGGGGATGTAGGTGTCCTCGACGAGGACAAACCCGAGCTTGCCGACGTAGAACGCGATCGCCTCGTCGTAGTCCCGGACCACCAGCGCGATGTGAGCGATGTGCTGCCGGGTCATCCGCTGGACGCAAGATCGAGCCAGGCCGGCAGCAGGGCGGGATCAATCGTCTCGGTCCGCAAGTGATCGACCGCGTAGCCAAGCTCGGGATATGCGACCTTGCGCCGGCTCTCGTCGGACCGATCGAGCGGGACCACCAGCAAGCGTCGGTTGACCTTCTGCCGCCAGTTCATCCGCGCCGTGTTCTCTTGCCCGACATAGCAGCCCTTGGTGAAGCTGACGCCATTGAGTTCGGCCGCGTTGGTCTCGAGCCATAGGATGTCGCCCAGCTCAGCGCGACCTTCGGGTACGCCGCGAGCAAGGCGATGGATGAGCCAGGCGGCGTCGGAAGCCTCGTCGTCTTCAGACGCGGGGGCAAGCCAGCGGTGGCCAAGCGCGGGAAGACGGGGATCGCCGGCACTTTCAGCCTCACGTGCCCAGTGCACCGCCAAGTCGTCGTCGCGGGAAATCGCGAGCTTGCGGCGGAGGCGATAGAGCGAGAGCCGCTTGAGCAGCTCGTCCGCAACCGCCGCTTCGCAGTCGAGCAGCAAATCGCCCGATGCGCCCGGCCAAACGATCATATCGAACAGCGCCTTCCCCTGCGCGGTCAGCAGGCCCGCGTAGACCGGTAGCGGGCCGCTGACATCGTTAGTCAGCAGGCCTTGCAGGAAATCGGTCGCATCCTCGCCCTCGGCCTGGGGGGAGATGCGAATGACAGCGCGGTCGAACAGGCGAGTGGCGGGCATGGGTGACAGATAGGAGCGCGCTCGCATAAGGGGAAGCGATGGCCGATTCCCTCACTATTCGCCGCCCGGATGACTGGCACGTCCACCTTCGCGACGGCGCCATGCTGGAGGGCGTGGTGGAGCATACCGCGCGCCAGTTCGGCCGGGCGATCGTGATGCCGAACCTCTCGCCGCCAGTCACCACGACAGCGGCCGCGCAGGCTTACCGCGCGCGGATCATGGCCGCGCTGCCCCCGGGCACTGCGTTCGAGCCGCTGATGACGGCTTACCTCACCGATCACACCGATCCGGCCGATCTCGTGCGCGGCAAGGCGGAAGGGGTGCTGACTGCGGCCAAGCTCTATCCCGCCAACGCCACCACTAACTCGGCGCATGGAGTGAGCGATATCGCGCGGCTCGATCCCGTGTTCGCTGCGATGGAAGAGGCGCGGCTGGTGCTGTGCATCCATGGCGAAGTGACCGATCCCGAGATCGACGTGTTCGACCGCGAGGCGGTGTTCATCGCGCGGCACCTCGAGCGGGTGGTGCGGAGCTTTCCCGGCCTCAAGATCGTGCTCGAGCACCTGACCACCGGGGAGGGTGTCGCGTTCGTCGAGAGCGCGGGCTCCAATGTGGCGGCAACGATTACGCCGCAGCACCTCCACCTCAACCGCAACGCCATGCTTGTCGGCGGCATCCGCCCGCACGCCTACTGCCTACCGGTCGCCAAGCGCGAGAAGCATCGGCTGGCGCTGCGCAAGGCGGCGACCTCGGGATCGCCCAAGTTCTTCCTCGGCACCGACAGCGCGCCGCACGCCAAGCACGACAAGGAATCGAGCTGCGGCTGTGCGGGCATCTTCAACGCGCCGTTTGCGCTGGAGAGCTACCTGCAAGTGTTCGAGGACGAGGGCGCGCTCGATCGGTTCGAGGGCTTCGCCTCGCTCCACGGCCCCGCGTTCTACGGCCTGCCGGTCAACGAAGGATTGGTTACCCTCGTGCCGGTAGACCACGTCGTCCCTGACACTATCGACGCTGCCGGCACTTCCGTCGTGCCGTTCCACGCGGGCGAGACGCTCAGGTGGCGATTGGCGTCCGGCTAGCACGCAGGTCCCATACGAACACCGCGATGGCGATCCAGATCGCGATGAAGGCGCAGAGCTGCGCGGGCAGCAGCGGCTTGTCGAACACTGTCAGGCCAAGCACGAACACAATCGTCGGTGACAGGAACTGGACGAACCCGAGCGTCGAGTAGGCCATCCGCCGCGCCGCGACGGCAAACAGCCACAGCGGGATCGCGGTCAGCGCCCCGCCCAGGACAATTAGCAGGCTGAGCGGCCATTCGTGGCCGAACGAGGATCCCTGCGGGGCGCTCGCGTACCATCCAATCACGCAGAACGCCGGCAGCAGCAGGATCAGCGATTCGATCGTCAGGCCGGGCAGCGCGCCGACGGGCACGCGCTTCCTGAGCAGGCCGTACGCGCCGAAGCTGAGCGCCAGCGTCAGGCTGATCCACAGCGTGGTCAGCGCGCCGCCGAGCAGCAGGGCGATCCCCGCGGCGGCGATAACAACCGCGGTCCAGCCGCGCGCACTCAGCCGCTCGCCGAGCAACACGGTGCCGAGCAGCACGTTGATCAGCGGATTGATGTAGTAGCCCAGGCTCGCCGCATAGACCTCGCCGGTCTGGATCGCCCAGATATAGACCAGCCAGTTGATGCCGATCAGCGCCGCGCTCAGCGTCAGCGTAGCGAGCACCTTGGGGCTGCGCAGCGCCGCGAGGATTTCCGGCAGCTGGTGCCGGAACCCGGCAATGACCAGGCACAGCGGCAGGGTCCACACGATCCGCCACGCGACGAACTCGACCGGCGGCACGCTTTGCACGAGAATCAGGTAGAGCGGCAGGAACCCCCAGATGAGGTAGGCGCCGAGCGCCGCGGGCAGGCCGGAACGGGACGAGGCGGGAGTTTCGTTCATCTTGGCGAGTGCCCGTAAGCCCCCCTGCACGCCCTCACAACCGCGCTTCGCCGAGTGCGGCGGCGAAAATCTTCGGCCTCTGAAAATTATTTCAAACCTGCATCGCCGGTTGCGCTTCGTTCAGTTTCAGCGGCGTATTTATGAACGCATAGAGAGCGCCCCCAAGACGCTCCGGTCGCACGAAAGGAAGACCCGATGACCAAATCCATGTTCAAGACCGCCGCGCTGGCCCTGGCCGTTCCGGGTCTGGCGATGGCCACGCCCGCGCTCGCCGCGCCGGCTGCGCACAGCGCCGCCTATTCGCACAGCGCCGTGTGGGGCGACGTCAACGCCGACAACGGCCGCGGTCGCCATCGCGGCTACGAGCGGTACGACAACCGATACCAGACCTACGGCAACTCCTACCGGCAGCAGAGCTACAATGGCTATAACGGCCAGGTGTGGCGCGGCAACGACGGCCGCTACTACTGCAAACGTTCGAATGGCACGACCGGTCTGCTGATCGGCGGTGCGGGCGGTGCGCTGCTCGGCCGCGAGATCGCTGGCCGCAACGGCGACCGCACGCTCGGCGCCATCCTCGGGGGCGCGGCTGGCGCCCTGCTCGGCCGCGCGGTCGACAAGGGCAGCTCGCAGTGCCGCTGATCTAACACCCAAGCTTCGCGGTCATGCCCACCCATGGCCGCAAGCGCGAACCCCTAGGGGGTCGCGGAAGGCGTCTCTCGCTCCTGGCGGGAGGCGCCTTCTTTTTATGCCGCGCATGATCGGCTAGGTCCGCGCACATGGTTCGTCCTGCCGCGCTTCTTGTTTTATCTTTGGCGCTTGCGGCGTGTTCGGCAGACGAGGAGCCGGCGGCCAAGGAGCGCCGTGATCCGGCGGTGGAACAGGCGCTCAACGATCCGCTGATGACCGACCCCGACCTGTCCTCGCGCAATGAGGGTGCTGCGGCGCTGACGGTGAAGGTCGACGGCGCTTTGCCGGTACTGGAGGCTAGCCCCGAAGCGATCGCCGCGGCGCGCGCCGAGGCTGCCGCTCTTCTCGGAAAAGACGCGATCGGTCCGGTGCCGGAGCCGAGTGGCACGACTGCTTCGCTCGCCGCTGATCACAGTCCGGCCGATCACCTGGCGCTGCTGGCGAACAAGACGGCTTGCAAGGCGGTCTTGCGCGATTCTACGATTTGGGGCGCGAAGCTACCAGCCGCGCTGCCCGTCTATCCGCGTGGGAGAACGCTCGCCGCGTCCGGTGGAGATGGAAAAGGATGCCGCGTTGCCGCGGTGGTCTTCGCGACGGCTATCCCTGTCGATGAAATCGCCGCATTTTACTGGCAGCGCGCGCGGACGGCTGGGCTGGCGCCTGCGATGCTGACTGCGGGCCGGGCAACCGTTGTCCGCGGGCAGGGTAAAGATTTGGCGTTCGACCTGCGCGCGCACGAAGCGGCCGGCCAGACGATCGTCGAGCTGGCCACGGTGAGCGGCTAGGCCGCGGGCTTGCGCACTTCCTCGCGGAAGCCGGCGCCAAGGCTGGCGCGCGGCTGGTCCATCTCGGTGCTCGCCACCGGATAGGCGCAGTAATCGGCAGCGTAGAAGGCGGCGGGGCGGTGATTGCCAGACAAACCGAGCCCGCCGAAAGGCGCCTTGCTGCTCGCCCCGCTGGTCGGCCGGTTCCAGTTGATGATCCCGGCGCGGACGTTCGCCCAGAACCGGTTGTAGTCCTGCGGATTGCCGCCGACGAGCGAGGCGCTGAGGCCAAAGCGCGTGTTGTTCGCTTCCGCGATCGCCTGGTCGAAGTCGTCGACCTTCACCACCTGCAGCAAGGGGCCGAACAGCTCGACGTCGGGCCGGTCCTTCATCGCGGTTACGTCGATGATCGCGGGGCTGACAAACGGCAGGCCTTCACGCGGACGCTGCATGTGCTTGATCGCCCGGCCCCCGTTGGACAGCAGGTAGAGGAAGCTCTCGGTGAGCTGGTCGGCGGCGTTGTTGTCGATCACCGGGCCCATGAAGGGAACCGGATCGGCGAACGGATGGTCGAACACGATCCGGTCGGCGAGCTTCTTCACCTCGCTCACCAGCGCATCGTACATGCTCGCCTTGACGATCAGCCGCCGCGCCGCGGTGCAGCGCTGGCCGGCGGTGGTGAAAGCGCTCTGGATCACCAGGATCGCCGCGTCGGTCACCAGCGGGGTGTCGATCACCACGATCGGGTTGTTGCCGCCCATCTCCAGCGCGACAATCTTGCCGGGATTGGTGGCGAGCTTCTTATTGATCGCGATGCCCGCCTGAACGCTGCCGGTGAACAATACCCCGTCGACATCGCGGTGCGCGACCAGCGCCTGGCCCTCGGCCGGACCGCCGACCAGCAATTGGACCACCGCCGCCGAGATGCCGGCGCGATGGAAGCAGCCGACCAGAAACTCGCCCACTGCCGGTGTCTTCTCGCTCGGCTTGAAGACGATCACGTTGCCGGCGATCAGCGCCGGGATGATGTGCCCATTGGGAAGGTGCGCAGGGAAGTTATAAGGCCCTAGCACCGCCATCACGCCGTGCGGCTTGTGCCGGACGGCCGAGGTACCCTGGAGCGCAGAGTCGAGCTTCTTCTGCCCGGTCCGCTCGGCGTAGGCGCTGACCGAGATATCGACCTTGGCGATGACGGCCTCGACCTCCGTGCGCGCCTCCCACAGCGGCTTGCCGGTCTCGCGCGCAATCAGTTCGGCGAACTTGTCGGCCTGCTTGCGCACTTCGTTAGCGAAGCGGCGGACGAGCTCGATCCGAGTGGCGAGCGGCTGCGCGGCCCACGCCGGCCAGGCGCGCCGGGCCCGGTCGACCGTTGCGTCGACGTCACCGGCGCCCCCGCGCCACAACTCGACGCCGGTCGCCGGCTCGACGGAAATGATTTCGCTGCTGGCCAAGCCTGTCCCGTAAACGCGCCGCCGCCGCCGCGCAAAGTAAGTTTGAAGTTAACGTCGAGCGGCTTCTAGCGAGAGCGCGGTTTCGGTCCAGTGGGAGGACATGGTGAAGACCGCGTTACGCAACGAAATATTCGTTTCCGCACGATTTTTCGAAGAATCCTCTTGTGTTGCCGGGCCGTTGCGGTGCATCCTAACGGCCGCAATTGACTGGACTCGACCGCTGCTCAGCGGGACGAAGACCGGCAACAGGGGTTGCAGACATTAGCCCGGCGTTAGCCGGAGATTTGTAATCGTCTGCTCCCTGTGGGGCAGGCGCGATGAGGGGTATGCTTGCCATGAAGACCAATCTTTCCCGTCTGGCCGCGCTGGCCGTTACTGCGTCCGTCGGCACGATGGCGGCGCTCGCACTGACCGCGCCGACCCAGGTTGCTGCCGCTGAATGCTTGCTCGACACCGATGGTGACGGAACCGCGAGCGCGGGCGACACTGATGGCGGCGCCGTGTCGGACGGCACTGCCGATACTCTTGCGTGTGGGACAGCCGCTACCGCGACGGGCGCGAACTCGACCGCGGTCGGTTCGCAGGCCAGCGCCACCGGCGAGGCTTCGACTGCAATCGGTAGCAACTATGTAGACCCGGATCCGGCAAACAACCTCGCGGCGGCGACCGCAAGCGGCGGTGGCAGCATCGCTGTCGGAACAGGCGCACTCGCGAGCGGCGGCCAGGCGACGGTTGTCGGTGTCGGCGCGGAGGGTACTGCCGACTTTACGACGGTTACGGGCACCTTCGCCAACGCCTCGGGTCAAAGTTCCACGGCGACGGGCGCTTTTTCGGTTGCCTCGACGAATTTCTCGACCGCTACGGGTTCAGGCGCGACTGCAAGCGGCAACGCATCAACCGCGAATGGCTCGGGTGCTCTCGCGTCGGGTGCGGTAAGCAGTGCCTTTGGTACTGTGGCGCAGGCTAGCGGTGGTGCCTCAACTGCAGTCGGTTGGAGCTCGCTTGCGACCGGCAATGGCACGATCGCCTTGGGTGCCGAGAGCGACGCCACCGCGAACGCGGCGACCGCGGTTGGCTACAATGCGGACGCTACCGGAATTAGCTCGACCGCAGTTGGTAACGGTTCGCTCGCCAACGCCCAGAACGCGATCGCGATTGGTCAAAGCACGCAATCGACGGGCGGTGGCGCTGTCGCGCTAGGCAGCTTCACGGTTGCATCGGGTGCCCAGTCGGTCACCGTTGGCATCGGCTCGCAGGCTGCCGGCAACAGCGGTACTTCGGTGGGGCAGAACTCCCGTGCAACCGGCGATTTCAGCTCCGCGTACGGCACTCAGGCTGTCGCCACTGGCGTCGGCACAGTTGCTGTGGGACAGCTTGCGACCGCAACCGCCGACTATGGTGTGGCGGTGGGCGCCTTCAGCGTTGCTAACTTCCTCGGCACCGCGGTAGGTACCTCGTCGACGGCCACCGGGGTCGCTGCATCGTCTTACGGTCAGTTTTCCCAGGCGACCGCTGATCTCTCGACAGCCGTGGGTGCGAACTCGACCGCGAACAACTTCGCAGCCACTGCGGTTGGCCAGTTCTCGAACGCGAACGGCCTGGCGAGCACGGCGGTGGGCCAGAACAGCAATGCGACGGCCGATAATTCGACCGCGATCGGGAACTTCACGTTTGCGAACGGCGTGAATTCGGTGGCTCTCGGCCAGGGCTCGGTGGCGAACGAAGACAACACTGTCTCTGTAGGCCAGGCCGGCTTCGAACGGCGCATCACCAATGTCGGTGACGCGGTCAACGCGACCGACGCCATCAACCTGCAGACCTTGAACGCGACCCTCGCTGCCTCAAGCGCGGGCAATGTCGTGGTTGGCTCGGGCAACGGCACGAACACCGCGACGGGAACCGGCGCCTTCGCCGCCGGCGATACCTCGACCGCTACGGGTAACGGCGCGGTGGCGATCGGTGAAAACCAGACTGCCACCGGTGACGGCGCGGTTGCCATCGGCGATCCCAACGTGGCGGTCGGCGCGGGTGCGGTTGCAGTCGGTAACGACAACACCGCGATCGGCGACGGCGCCGTGGCAATCGGCGATACCAACACCGCCCTCGGCGACGGTTCGGTTGCGCTGGGCTTGAACTCCGATGCGGCGGGCCTCTCGTCGGTCGCATTGGGCAACGATGCCAACGCTACGGGCGATCAGGCGCTTGCGCTTGGGTCGGGCTCGGCCGCGAACAATACATTCGCTACCTCGGTAGGCTTCATCTCCGCAGCGCTGGGCCGCGGCTCGTCGGCTGTCGGCGCCAATGCCGTCGCGACCGGCACCCAGTCGGTTGCCGTCGGTAACGCTGCGGATGGCTTCGGTGATCAGTCGGTTGCCGTCGGCACCCTCGCCAGCGCCACGGGGACTTTCGCAACCGCGAACGGGTACATCTCGTCGGCCAGCGGGCGCGGTTCGTCGGCATACGGCGCCAACGCGGTTGCGACCGGCACCCAGTCGGTTGCAGTCGGTAACGCCGCAGACGGCTTCGGTGACCAGTCGGTTGCGGTGGGTACGCTAGCCAGTGCGACGGGGACCTTCGCGACAGCGAACGGGTACATCTCGTCGGCCAGCGGGCGCGGTTCGTCGGCATACGGCGCCAACGCGGTTGCGACCGGCACCCAGTCGGTTGCCGTCGGTAACGCCGCAGACGGCTTCGGTGATCAGTCGGTTGCGGTGGGTACGCTAGCCAGTGCGACGGGGACTTTTGCGACAGCGAACGGGTACATTTCATCCGCCATCGGCCGTGGCTCGTCGGCTTACGGCGCCAACGCGGTTGCCACCGGCGTCCAGTCGGTTGCGGTCGGCAACGCCGCTGACGGCCTCGGCGACCAGTCGGTCGCGGTGGGTACGCTCGCCAGCGCTGGAAACACCTTCGCTACCTCGATCGGTTACGTTTCGGCGGCGAGCGGGCGCGGCGCTTCGGCATTCGGCGCCAATGCCGTCGCAGCTGGCGCCCAGTCGGTCGCAGTCGGTAATGCTGCGGACGGCACTGGCGACCAGTCGGTTGCGGTCGGTACCCTTGCCAGTGCGGCCGGGACCTTCGCGACCTCGAGCGGTTACCTCTCGGCGGCCAGCGGACGCGGCGCGGCGGCTTATGGCGCCAACGCGGTTGCGGCCGGTGACCAGGCGGTTGCGGTCGGCAACGGCGCAGACGGAACCGGTCTCCAGGCAGTCGCCGTCGGGCGGGTGTCTTCGGCGACCGGTACCACCTCGATCGCGATCGGCAACGCTGCTCAAGCGAATTTCGAGGACGCCGTTGCGATGGGTGACCAGGCGCAGGCTGGCTTCCACTCGACCGCGATCGGCGGCGAGGTGACCGCGCTCGGCACGGGTGCAACCGCGATCGGCTGGCAGACCACCGCGAGCGGCAACCAATCGGTCGCCGTCGGCCGCCAGGCGACCGCCTCGGGCCTCCAGGCCACGGCAGTCGGTCAGAGCGCCACCGCGGCGTTCCAAGGTTCGACCGCGGTCGGCTTTGGCGCGACGACTACTCGCAACAACCAGGTCGTCTTGGGCGGCACGGGCAGCTCGGTCACCATCGGCTCGCTCGCTTCGAGCACGGCGGCGCAGACGGGTCAGACCTTCTTCGCCACGGTCGATGGATCGGGCACGCTGGGTCAGGGCGTCGCGACCAACTCGCTCGCCACGGCAGCGGCGCTCGCTACGACCAACGCCAACGTTGCGGCGAATACCGCCAGCATCAACTCGCTGCAGTCGTTGACGGCGGCGCAACAGACCCAGATCAACTCGCTCTTCGGCGGCCTCGACAAGGCTTATGAGGGCGTTGCGATGGGGCTGGCGATGGAATCGCCGTCGCTGCCGGCGGGTACCAACTTCGGTCTCTCGGGTGGCATCGGCTATTACCAGCACAACGCTGCCGGTACGATGGCCCTGTCGGCCCGCGTGGGCGAGAATGCCTCGGTCTCGGCCGGCCTCGGCGTTGGCTTCGACAGCGGTGAAGTCGGTGCACGTGGTGGCTTCCAGGTTGCCTGGTAAGCCGCTACACATGCAAGCATGACACTGATTTCATGCAAGTTCGGAATGCCGGGGCGCCTCGCCCCGGCATTTCTTTTTACCCTCGCCGCAGGCACATTGGGGAACACCCCGCTCGCGGCTCAGTCGCACGGTACGATCCAGCCGCCGGTTTCAGCCCGCCCGGTTCCCGATCAGTTGGAAATGACCAAGATGATTTGGTCGACGCTGCTCGCGGTCGACCATGCCAATCGCTCGGGCAACTATTCGGTCCTGCGGGACATGTCGGCGCAGGGCTTTCAGATCAACAACGATCCGGCACGTCTGTCGCAGATTTTCGCCAGTCTTCGGGAAACGCGCATCGACCTGTCGAATGCCTTGCTGATTGCGCCCACCTTCTTGGAAGCGCCGCGTCAGATTCAGCAGGATGTGTTCGAGGTGAAGGGCGTTTTCCAACTCCGCCCTAGCGCAATCCAGTTCGATTTGTACTACCAGTGGGAGCAAGGTCGCTGGAAGCTGTTCGGGATCGATATCCAGCCGATTACGATGGCTACCGCCCCTCCGGGACCGGTCGCTACGACATCGAGTTCCACCCGGCCGACACCGCGGAAACGCTGAGCCGCGGAAGGTCAGGCGTGTCCGGCTGGCGTTGGCGGTTTACCTAGTTCCACAGCGAACGCGCGAATCCGTTCGACAGTCGCCTGAAGCGGTTGCCAGTCATCGTGTTCGGCGATGGGGGCCCACAGACGCTCGACTTCATCAATCACCAGAGACGGGGGTTGCACCGAGCTTGACCTTGCGTCGTGGTGCTGCGTGAGCGGATACCCCTCCAGCGCGTCGCGCAGGGGGCTGTCATCCTGGCGCGAAAAGCGACGCTTGTAGAAGAAGGTGTCGGGCGGCTCGCCGCTCTCGCTCATCGCCGCCTCACACGCGCCGACGAGCATCGCATCGCGCTCTTCGCCCAGGCTTTCCAGGCCCAGCCGCCACAGCCACCGGCGACGGACGTTCGCCATGTACAGCGGACCGAATCGCTCCAGGGCCGCAAGCAGCGGCGCGCCTTCGGCAAGTTGCCTCAGGGCGATCGCAAGCTGGCCGCAATTCCAGTAGAGCGCCTCGGGCTGACGGCCGAAGGCGTAGAGTCCTGCGTGGTCGAAATAGGCGGCGGTGAAGCTCGGGTCCCACCGCGGCAGCCAGCGCCACGGACCATAGTCGAAGCTTTCGCCCGATACGTTCATGTTGTCGGTGTTGAGCACGCCGTGGACGAAGCCCGCGACCATCCAGCTCGCGGCGAGATCGGCCAGGCGCTCGACGACCTGGTGCATCAGAATCACCGCGGGCTCGTCGCGCCCCGGCGCATCGTCTGGCGGTAAGGGTCCGGGGAACTCACGCAGGCAGTAGTCGACGAGTTGCGCCATGTGATTGCTCTCTTCGAGCACCGCGAGACGCTGGAAGGTGCCGATCCTAACATGGCCGTGGCTCAGGCGCACGAGCACTGCCGAGCGGGTGGGTGAAGGCTCGTCGCCGCGCTGCAGCTCTTCCCCTGTCTCGATGATCGAGAAGGTCTTGCTGGTATCGACACCGAGCGCTTCGAGCATCTCGGTCGCGAGCAACTCGCGCACAGCGCCCTTCAGCGTCAGCCGGCCGTCGGCGGTGCGGCTATAAGGGGTGGTGCCGGAGCCCTTGGTGCCCAACTCGAGCAACCGTCCGCGCGCGTCGCGCATCTGCGCAAAAGTGAACCCGCGCCCGTCGCCGATCTCGGGATTGTACACCCGGAACTGATGGCCGTGATAGCGCAGCGCGAGCGGTTGCGGCAGGGTATCCGGCAGCGGATCGAAGCGCGCGAAGTGCCGTATCCATTCGGCATCCGACAATCCGTCAAGCCCGACCGCTGCCGCCCACCGATCGTTGCGCCAACGCAGCTCGGTCTGCGGGAAGTCCGCTGGCCGCACCGGGTCCGCCAACCAGTCGGCCAGCGCGAGCAGGGGCTTCGCGGGCCGGTAAGCGCCCGGCTCGATCGTGTTCGCGACAGGTTGCGGTTCGCGGCCCATCGGGCGATAGTGGGGGCACGGGCACGGCCATGCAAGCGCCGCGCCCGCAATGGTCGAGCCCAGGGAATTCGAAGGACCGATGGACAGTCTCGACCGCGCGAGCCCGGACCGCACCACTGCCGAGCGATCGTGGACCGATCGCTACTGGCAGTCTGCGGATGGGCTGAAGCTGCACTATCGCGACTACGCGGGCCGCAGCGACCGTCCGCCGGTGATCATCCTCCACGGACTCACCCGTAACGCCCGCGACGGCGCGGCGCTGGCCGAGCGCCTGGCCGGTGAGTGGCGGGTGCAGGTGCCGGAGATGCGTGGGCGCGGAATGTCGGACTACGCGTCCGACACTGCGACCTACAATCCGCTGCAATATGTCGCCGATCTGACGGCGCTGCTGGAGCAGGAGGGCATCGCGCGCTTCGTGGCGATCGGCACCTCGCTCGGTGGGTTGATGACGATGTTGCTGGCGCTGACCGATCCTGAGCGGATCGCGGCGGCTGCGCTGGTCGACGTGGGCCCGGTGGTCGATGAGGCCGGGATTGCGAGAATTCGCGAATACGTGGGGCAGGGCGGCAGTTTCCCGACCTGGATCCATGCGGCGCGCGCGCTGCAGGAGCTGCACGGCGCGGTGCATCCCGACTTCGCGCTCGAGGATTGGCTAGCGATGGCCAAGCGGGTCATGGCGCTCGGGGCCAATGGCCGCGTAGCCTACGACTACGACATGGGCATCGCCGCGCCGTTCCATGCCGACGCAGCACCGGCGGCGGCCGATCTGTGGCCGGCGTTCGAGGCGCTCAAGGGTCGCCCGCTGGCCCTGCTGCGCGGCGAAACCTCGGCGATCATATCGCGTGAAACCGCCGCCGAAATGAAGCGCCGCGTACCGGAGCTTGCGGTCGTGACCATCCCGCGCACCGGGCACGCGCCGACGCTTGCGGAGCCCGAATCGCTCGCAGCGATCGACGCATTGCTCGCCCAGGTCGCATGAGCGCTGCCGACCGCGCGGTCGCGCGTATTCTTCACCTGCACTCCACCTTTGCGGCTGGGGGCAAGGAGCGGCGCGCGGTCCGGCTGATGAACGCGTTCGGGCCCAAGGTCGCCCATGCGATAGTGTCGGGCATTCCCGAGGAAACCGTCGCCGCGCGAGAGATTTCACGTGCGATCAAGGTCGAGTGGCCGGCAGACTTCCCGCCGCTCACGGGCCTGCCGACGCCGGGGCGGCTCAAGCGATTGGCGCTGGCGATGCGCGGCTACGACCTCGTGCTCACCTACAACTGGGGCGCGATGGACGCGGTTATGGCGAACACGCTGTTCGGCCAGGCTTTCGGGCTACCCCCTCTGGTCCACCACGAAGACGGCTTCAACGCCGACGAGCAGGACGGGCTCAAGCCCAAGCGCAATTGGTACCGCCGCATCGCGCTCGGCCGGGCGCGCGGGCTGGTGGTGCCGTCCGAAACGCTCGAGGAAATCGCGCTCACCACCTGGGCGCAGCCGATCGGGCGGGTGCGGCGCATCTCCAACGGGATCGATACCGCCGCGTTCGCCAAGACCCCGCGCGCCGATGCCTTGCGCGGCGTGATCAAGCGCAAGGGCGAGCTGTGGGTCGGCACGCTTGCTGGTTTGCGACCGGTGAAGAACCTCACCGCGATGGTCCGCGCATTCGCTAGCCTGCCCGAGCCGTGGCAGCTGGTGATCGTCGGCGAGGGCCCGGAGGAAGCCGCGATCCGTGCCGAGGTAGAGCGGCTCGGCATCGAGGATCGCGTCCACCTCCCCGGCTTCGTTGCCGACCCGGCGCGCTATGTCGGCCTGTTCGATATCTTCGCGCTGTCGTCGCACAGCGAGCAGTTCCCGATCTCGCTGGTCGAGGCGATGGCGGCTGGACTGCCGATCGCCGCGCCGGCGGTGGGCGACATCGACGAGATGGTGTCAGACGAAAACCGCCCGCTGATCACCCCCGCAGGCGACGAGACCGCCTTCGGCGATGCGCTCTCGGCGCTCGCGTACGATGGCGCGCTGCGTGCCCGGCTTGGTCAGGCCAACCGCGCGGCCGCGCGTGCCCGGTTCGACGAAAAACCGATGATTGAGGCCTATCGCCGGCTCTACGCGAGCGCGATGGGGCGGGCGAGCTTGCCCTGACGCGAGCGACGCGCTTCACATCGCATTCACCGGCTGGGTATCAACCCGGTTTGGAAGTTGAATTGACCCGCCCTTAGGGTAAAGACGCGCCGACCGGATTCCCGGCCTTCGCATTAGGCACGAAACGAAAAGCATCACCGCTTGGCTCTGAGACCCGACAACTCGCTGACCCCGGAAGAAAAGCGCGCCCGCGCCCAGGCCGCGCAGGACGATGTCCTGCTGCGGGAGGTCGACGATGCCGTGCGCCAGGACCAATACGCCGAAGCCGCCCAGCGCTATGGCCGCCCCGTCGGCATCGCCGTGATCATCGCGCTCGCGCTATTCGGCGGATACCTGTTCTGGGACCACCGCCAGACCGCCGCGCAGGAAAAGGATTCCGAAGCGCTGGTGAGCGCGCTCGACCAGGTCGAACGCGGCAATCTCGGCAGCGCCTCGACCGCGCTTGACCCGATCATCGCCGATGGCGGCGACGGAGCGAAGGCCGCCGCGCAGCTGCTCAAGGCCGGGATCGCGATGGAGCAATCCAAACCAGAAGAGGCGGCAAAGCTCTACGATACCGTCGCCGCCGATGGCGATGCGCCGCAGGCCATGCGCGACCTGGCGACGATCCGCGCGGTGACCGCGCGTTACGACCGGATGAAGCCGGCCGAGGTGGTCGCCAAGCTCAAGCCGCTCGCCGTCCCCGGCAACCCCTGGTTCGGCCCGGCGGGCGAGATCGTCGCCATGGCCTATCTCGACCAGGGCAAGACCGCCGAAGCGGGCACGCTGTTCGGCGCGATCGCCAAAGACAAGAATACACCCGAGACCTTGAAGTCGCGCACGCGGCAGATGGCCGGCCTGCTCGGCGTCGACGCGATCGACGACGTCGACACCGTGCTCAAGCAGCCCACCGCGGCCGAATAACCACAGCTAGGAACCGACAGCCGATGACGACTGCCAAGGCCCTTTTCACTACCGGCCGCGTTGCGCTCGCGCTCGCGCTCTCGCTCAGTCTGGCCGCCTGCAAGGGCGGTATCTTCGGCAGCGGCGACAAGTCGGTCACGCCGACCGTAGGCAACCGGGTGCCGATCCTGTCCAAGATCGAAGGCGCAAAGGTCGATCCGTCGCTGGCCGGCGTTTCGGTCGTGCTGCCGCCGGCGACGGTGAATACCGAATGGGCGCAAGCCGGCGGCACCGCAGGCAAGTCGTACGGCCACCTCGCGCTGGGCGACAACCTGGGCGAGGTGTGGAGCGTCAAGATTGCCGGTTCGAGCCAGCGCCGCCGCCTCGCCGCCGCGCCGGTCATCGGGGGCGGGATGCTGTTCGTCGAGGACACCAACGGCGTGGTCAACGCGTTCGACGCGACCACCGGCGCGAGGGCCTGGACCCACACTGCCGAGGTCGACGGCAACCTGCGCGCGGCCAACTTCGGCGGCGGGGTGAGCTACGACCAAGGCCGCGTCTACGTGACCAACGGCGTGGGCGAAGTGCTCGCGCTCGACGCTTCGAACGGGAGCCAGATCTGGAAGGTCAAGCCGGCAGGCCCGCTCCGCGGATCGCCGACCATCGCGTTCGGCTCGGTCTACGTGATGACGCAAGACAACCAGATCTTCGCGCTCAACGCGGCGGACGGCAAGCAGTTGTGGAACGAGAGCGGATCGAACGCGCAGACCGGCGTATTTGGCGTCGCGGCCCCCGCGGCCGGCGCCGGCACCGTCATCGCGGGCTATTCGAGTGGCGAGCTCATCGCGTACCGTTACGAGAACGGCCGCTCGCTGTGGGCCGATGCGCTCGCGCGCACTTCGATCTCGACCGAGGTGGGCGCGCTGACCGACATCGACGCCGATCCGATCATCGACCAGGGCCGCGTCTATGCGCTCGGCCAAGGTGGCCGCATGGCGGCCTACGAGCTGGTCACCGGCCAGCGCATCTGGGAATTGAACCTCGCGGGCATTTCGACCCCGGCGGTGGCGGGCGAGTGGATCTTCACCCTGACCGACGACGCCCGCCTGCTCGCAATCGCGCGCGGCAACGGCAAGGTCCGCTGGATCACCGACCTTGGCCGCTGGCGCAACGTCGAGAAGAAGAAGGATCCGATCTTCTGGACCGGTCCGGTGCTCGCGGGCAACAACCTGTGGGTGGCCAATACGCAAGGCCAGATCTACCGCGTGAGCCCGGGCGAGGGATCGTCCTCGCTGTTCCAGACCGTCAAGTCGCCGATCAGCCTGGCGCCGGTGGTGGCGAACAGCACGCTTTACGTTCTCGACGACGGCGGGACCATTCACGCCTACCGGTAAGGGACAAGGGCGGCATCCTTTGCCGCGCTGTTAACCGTTAGCCGCTAAATCCGGGCGCCGATGAGCGCGTCCGATCATCCGCCCGTGCATTCGCGCCCGCCGAGCGATGTCTCGGCGTGGGTGGGCCTGGCCGGGCTCGCGGGCATGTTCGCCTGGTTCCTGGTCTGCCGCCACTGGCCGGCGGTCGCCGATGCGTTCGGCGTGCCGGGACCGCGCGCGCGACTCGATGGACCCTACGCCGCGATCACCGCGATGCTGTGGTCGGTCCTGCCGATGATCGCGGTCACCTTGCTGGTCGACAAGGCGCACCGGCGCCCATCGACCGGGATCGACTGGTCGCGCGCACGCCCGCTGCACGAGACGATGCGGGTGTCGCTGGTCAAGATCGCCGCGCTGTGGGTGACCTGGATAGTGATCGCCGGCATCTACTGCCTCGGGCGCTGGTACTGGGCCGAGCCTTATCTGTTCGCGATGGGCGTGCTGAAAGCGGCCGCCATTCCGATGTTCGTTCTTGCGGTGCCCTATGTGCTGTGGCTCGACCGCTACATGGTCAATCCGCGCGACCACGCGTGGCACTTCGGCGCGATGCTGCTGGGGCGCGAGGCTTACGATCCCGCCGAGGTGAAGAAGCACTGGCGCGCATGGATCATCAAGGGGTTCTTCGGCGCGTTCATGATCTCGATCTTGCCCTCTGGGTGGGAAGCGGCGGTCAACGCCGATTATGCGCAGATGCTGCGTGATCCCACCGGGCTTGGCCTCGCGCTGGTCACGCTGCTGTTCCTGATCGACGTGCAAATCGGCACGGTCGGCTATCTGGTGACCTTCCGTCCGCTCGACGCGCATATCCGCAGCGGTAATCCGCTGCTCGCCGGCTGGGTCGCGGCGCTGATGTGCTACCCGCCGTTCGTCTATACCTTCATGGGCGACGGGATGCTCGGCTACGAGTTCGGCACCCCGGGGAAGGGCGACGCCAACTGGAGCTACTGGCTGGCGGGCCATCCGCTGCTGATGTGGGGTTGGGCTGGCCTGCTGGTCGCGCTCACCGGCATCTATGCCTGGGCGACCTTTGCTTTCGGCCTGCGCTTCTCCAACCTGACCTATCGCGGGGTGCTCACCAACGGGCCGTACCGCTTCTGCCGCCACCCTGCCTACGTGTCGAAGAATGCGTTCTGGTGGCTGTCGACGCTGCCGTTCCTGGTGACCAATGGTTCGGCCACCGACGTCATCCGCAACACCGTCTGCCTCGCCGCGGTCAACGCGATCTACTTCTGGCGCGCGCGGACCGAAGAAGAGCACCTGTGGGCCGAAGATCCGAAATACCGCGCCTATCACACGTGGATGAGCGAGCACGGACTGATCACCGCGCCGTTGGTGCGGCTCAAGCGCCACTTGCGTTGGCGGCTGCGCGATCCGGGGCTGGTGGGAAGCCCCGCCGAGTAAGGTCCTAGAGCGGCGTTCCCTCGCCGACTTCGTACATCTTCAGGTCGCGCTCGATCACGCCTGCCTCGCGCATCGCCGCGCCCCACGGCTTCATGTGCGGCGCGGCGCCGTGCGCGCGCAGGGCATCGGCATCGCGCCACAGTTCGGACACGTGCATCAGGTCGGGATCGAGCACATCGCGCGCGTAGGCGTACTTGATGCAGCCATCCTCCTGCCGGGTCGCGGCGAGAACTGTCTCCATCGCCTCGCGCACCTTGTCGAGCCCGCCTTCCGCCACGCGCACCGTGCCAGCCACCAGGATCATCGCCGCATCTCCCTTTTAGAAGCTTTCTTCGTACACCCGCGTCACGTCGCCCGCCCACTCGCCGTGGTAGAGGTCGAGCAACCGCTGCGCCGGCACCGTGCCGCTGGCGACGATATCGTCGAGCGGGCCGAGAAAGCCGGTTTCGTTGTCGCCGCTCGAATTGAGCGCGCCGCGCGCCGCGAGGCCCGCCCGCGCGATTGCGAGCACTTCGGGCGCGATGTCGCGCAAGGTGCGGCCGCCGTGGATCGGGGCGTCAAGGCCGAGCTTGGGGACCGCGTTGCGCAAGGCCTCGCGCTCTTCCATCGACCAGTGCTTGACGAGGTCCCACGCGGCGTCGAGTGCGCCCTGGTCGTAGAGCAGGCCGACCCACAGCGCGGGCAGCGCGCAGATGCGGTTCCACGGGCCGCCGTCGGCCCCGCGCATCTCGAGGAACGACTTGAGGCGCACCTCGGGAAAGGCGGTCGACAGGTGATCCCACCAGTCCGCCTGGCGGGGCTTCTCGCCCGGCAGGACCGAGAGTTTGCCGTCGAGGAAATCGCGGAAGCTGAGGCCCGCGGCGTCGATATACTTCCCGTCGCGGAACACGAAGTACATCGGCACGTCGAGCATGTAGTCGACGTAGCGTTCGTAGCCGAACCCGTCCTCGAACACGAACGGGATCATGCCCGTGCGGTGGGGGTCGGTGTCCGACCAGATGTGGCTGCGGTAGCTGAGGTAGCCGTTGGGCTTGCTCTCGGTGAACGGCGAGTTCGCGAACAGTGCGGTGGCGAGCGGCTGCAACGCGAGGCTGACGCGGAATTTCTGCGCCATGTCGGCCTCGCTCGAATAATCGAGGTTGGTCTGGATGGTGCACGTACGCAGCATCATGTCGAGGCCGAGGCTGCCGACCCGCGGCATGTGCCGCAGCATGATTTCGTAGCGGCCCTTGGGCATGATCGGCAGCTCGGCGCGGGTCTTGTCGGGCCACATGCCGAGGCCGAGGAAGCTGATCCCCAGCCGCTCGCCGACCGCCTTCACCTGCGCGAGGTGACGGCCGGCTTCCTCGCAAGTCTGGTGCAGGTTCTCGACCGCCGCGCCGGAGAGCTCGAGCTGGCCGGCGGGCTCAAGGCTGATCGCGCCGTCGGGGCCGGAGAGGGCGATGATCTTGCCGCCCTCTTTGACTGGGCGCCAGCCGAACTCCTGCAGTTCGACCAGCAGATCGCGGATGCCGCCGGGCTCGTCGTACGAAGGCGCGGCGTGGTCGCTACGGCGATAGACGAGCTTCTCGTGCTCGGTGCCGATGCGCCAGTTCTCGCGCGGTTTTTCGCCGTTCGCCATGGGCGCCACGAGCTGGTCGCGGCTTTCGATGATTGGATCCTCGGCGTCGGAGGCCTGCCGCGTGCTCATGCCGGTTGCACTAGAAAACGCAAATGCCGCGCGCCAGCGATTTCATCATGCCCAGTCGCCGACAGTGCCCATCCACAGCGTAACCGCTGAAATCGCAGCGGTTTCCGCCCGCAATATGCGCGGCCCGAGCGAGACCGGCACCGCCTGGGGCAGCGCGCGAATCGCGGCGTTCTCGCTGTCGTCGAATCCGCCTTCGGGCCCGATCAGGATCGCCGCAGGGCCGGGATGCGCGGCCATCGCCGCGGGCGCGGGGTCGCCGCCGCGCTCGTCGCAGAAGAACAGCATACGGTCCGAAGGCCACTCCGAAAGCAGCTTTTCGAGCCGCACAAGAGGTTCAACTTCGGGCAGCGCGGTGCGCTCACACTGCTCGGCCGCTTCGATCATGCGCTTGACCAGCCGGGTCGCGTTGATCTGCCGCACCTGGCTGCGGCGCATTTCGACCGGGACGAATTTGCGCACTCCCAGCTCGCAGGCCTTTTCGGCCACCAGCGCGAAATTGTCGCGCTGGATGGGGGAGGCGCAAAGCCACAGGTCGGGGGTCAGCTCGCGGGGTTGCAGGAGGCTCTCGATCCGCGCGGAGGAGCGGCCCGAAGCAATCGCTCCCAACCGCGCGATATATTCACCGGTACGGTTGTCGAACAGGCGGACCGGATCGCCTTCCTTGAGGCGCAGGACCGAGAAGAAATAGCGCACTTCCGGATAATCGAGCGGCACCTCGGCGCCAACCGCCAGCTCGCGGTCGACGAACAGGCGCGGGGTGCTCTTCGGCGGCCAGGCGGGGGTCGCGGTCATCGCTTTGCAGGTGGCATGCGCGGCGGTAGGGGACAAGCCATGGCGGAAGCGATCGTCCCCGACAGCGAGCATCGCGGTATTGTCGCCCGGTTGCCGCAACGCGTGCGCGATCTTGCGATGCTGGCGCGGTTCGACCGGCCGATCGGCTGGTGGCTATTGTTCTGGCCGTGCGCCTGGGGCGTGTGGCTGGCGGGAGCGGGGTGGCAGCTCGCGCTGGTCGGTTGGCTGCTGCTCGGCAGCATCGCGATGCGCGGGGCGGGGTGTGTCTACAACGACATCGTTGATGCCGATCTCGACAGGCAGGTCGCGCGCACCGCCAGCCGCCCGGTGGCGAGCGGCCGGGTGTCGGCGAAGCTCGCGTGGGGCTGGCTGCTGGCGCTGTGCCTCGTCGGCTTCGTTGTGCTGCTGCAACTGCGTTGGCAAACCGAACTGGTTGCGCTGGCGAGCCTGGTTCTGGTCGCCGCCTATCCCTTCATGAAGCGGATCACGTGGTGGCCGCAGGCGTGGCTGGGGCTGGTGTTCACCTGGGGGGCGCTGGTCGGTTGGGTGAGCTTGCGCGGCGACCAGTTGGAGGTCGCGGGCGCGCTCTACGCCGGGGCGTTCTTCTGGTGCATGGGCTACGACACGATCTACGCGCTGCAGGACCGCGAGGACGACGCGCTGGTCGGCATTCGCTCGAGCGCGCTCAGGCTCGGCCGCCATGTGAAGTCCGGCGTGGCGCTGTTCTACGCCGCGGCCGTCGCGTTGTGGCTGCTCGCGTTCTGGCTGCTGCGCGGAGACCCGATTGCCTTGCTCGCGCTCGTCCCGGCGGCGCTGCACCTCGCCTGGCAGGTCTCGACGCTTGACCCAGCCGATCCCGCCAATCCGCTGGAGCGCTTCCGCTCCAACCGGTTCGCCGGGGCGCTGGTGGCGGCGGCGTGCTTTGTGGTCGGCAACGCCTAGAGCGCGCCGAACGTCCAGCCTTCGGTGCGGGCGATCTCGGGGGTCATCTCGGGCGGGTGCCAGTGCTCCGGGCGGTGTGCGACCGAGCGCAGCCATGCGGCGGCGAGCAGCGCGTCGGAGCGGTGATCGTCGATTGGGCCGCGCCCGCGCACCGGCTTGCTGCCGATCGCGGCCAGCGCTTCGTTGAGTTCCGCATAGGTTCGCAGCTTGCTACGCGACGCGGTGCGCCCCGCAGCGATGGCGGCAATGGTGGTGTAGATTTCGACCGCGACCGATCCGTGCTCGGGCAGGGGGTCGAACGGCCACAGCGCGATCTTGCCGTCGAGCCGTTGCAGCACGCGCATGCCGGTGAGGCTCGCCTTGCCGACCTGGCTTGCGCCGACGAGGTTGAAGTTGCTGGTCGGCCGGCACCCCAGGGCGATTTGGCCGAGCCGCTCGGTCACCCGCAGCCGGCCGATGCCGCCGCCGAACAGATCGCCCTCGCGCCCGCCGTGGCGGCGGTAGTGCCGAGCAATCTCGGGGTGATCGACGAAGGTGCTTGCACCGAGGTGCAAGTCATCGGCGCACATCGCCTCGACCATCGCCCACAGCGCGCGGGCATCGGGCGGGCTGTCGGCCCAGCCGGGGAAGTAGGCGCCTTGGTCGGCCGAGGCGAGCGATCCCGAGATGTCGAGCCCGACCAGCGTCTCCGATGGCATCTTCTTGAGGATCCAGTCCGCGACCTCTGCCCGCGACCATTTGTGGCCCGGCCGCACGATCCGCGGCGCGCTGTCGCCTGCATCGCAGATCGCCACCGCGATCCCGGCGTGGCGCTCGCCCGCCGCGCCCGACCAGTCGATCGCGGCGAAGTGTTGAAAGCGACCCGGCCTCACTCGCCGTGGCGCTCGGCGCGCAGCTTGTTCCAGTATTCGATGCGCTTGCGGATCTCGCGTTCAAACCCGCGCTCGGCCGGATCGTAGTAAGTCTGCCGCTCCATCTCCTCGGGCCAGTAGTTGGCGCCCGAGAAGCCGTCCTCGGCATCGTGGTCGTAGGCGTAGCCCTTGCCGTAGCCGATATCCTTCATCAGCCTGGTCGGCGCGTTGAGGATGTTCTGCGGCGGCATCAGGCTGCCGGTCTCCTTGGCGCTGCGCCAAGCGGCCTTCTGCGCCATGTAGGCGGCGTTCGATTTGGGCGCGGTCGCGCAGTAAAGGCATGCCTGCACGATCGCGAGCTCGCCCTCGGGAGATCCCAAGAACTCGTAGGTGTCCTTGGCGGCGAGGCACTGCACCACCGCCTGCGGGTCGGCGAGGCCGATGTCCTCGATCGCGGCGCGGATCAGACGGCGGAGGACGAACAGCGGCTCCTCCCCTGCAACCAGCATGCGAGCGAGGTAATAAAGGGTTGCATCGGGATCGGAACCGCGCAGCGATTTGTGCCACGCCGAGATGAGGTTGTAGTGCCCCTCGCGGTCCTTGTCGTACACCGCGACGCGGCGCTGGAGGAACTTGCCCAGTTCCCCGGGATCGAGCGGGTGGTCGATCTTCGCCGCGTAGAGCGTCTCGGCCTGATTGAGCAGAAAGCGCCCGTCGCCGTCGGCGCTGGCGACCAGCGCGTCCTTCGCTTCGGCGGTGAGGGGAAGGGGGCCCTCGAGCTCCTCCGCCTTGTCGAGCAGCTTGCACAGTGCCTTGGCGTCCAGCCGGTGCAGGATCAGCACCTGCGCGCGGCTGAGGAGCGCGGCGTTGAGCTCGAAACTCGGGTTCTCGGTCGTCGCGCCGACCAGCGTCACCGTGCCGCGCTCGACGAAGGGCAGGAAGCCGTCCTGCTGCGCGCGGTTGAAGCGGTGGATCTCGTCCACGAACAGCAACGTGCGCTGGCCGCCCTCGGCTGCCTTGTCGGCCTCCGCGAAGGCCTTCTTGAGGTCGGCCACGCCCGAGAACACCGCGCTGATCGCGACGAAGCGCATGCCCACCGCGTCGGCGAGCAGGCGGGCGATGCTGGTTTTGCCGGTGCCGGGCGGGCCCCACAGGATCATGCTGGAGAGGCGGCCTGCCGCTACCATCCGGCCGATCGCGCCTTCCGGCCCGGTCAGGTGCTCCTGCCCCACCACTTCGTCGAGCGCGCGCGGGCGCAGCCGGTCGGCCAGCGGCGCGTCGGGGCGCGGCTCGTCATTGCGGGCAGGGGGGGACGCAACCGTGTCGGGGAAGAGATCGGCCATCTCCATCCAACATAGGAAATCGCGCTTTGATCCGGGAGGGCTCTTGTAATTCGATCGGTCTAAGATATATCGTGAACTATCTTAAGAAGGAGACGCATCACATGCGACATGGATACGAGCGCGATATCAAGCGCGCATTCAAGGCGGCGATGGCCGCGAAGATGGCCGGCAAGATGGCCGGCCGCGGATGGGGCGACGACAACGGTCCGTTCGGCCCGCACGGACCGTTCGGTGCCAATGGCCCGTGGGGCCCCGGCGGCCCGTTCGGCCCCAACGGCCCCTGGGGCGGTGACGGCCCGCGCGGTGGTCGCGGCCGGCGCGGGCGGATGTTCGGCCAGGGCGAGCTGCGCCTCGCGCTGCTCAAGCTGATCGCCGACCAGCCGCGCCATGGCTACGAACTGATCAAGGCAATCGAGGAGCTGACCGGCGGCGACTATGCGCCGAGCCCGGGCGCAGTGTACCCGACGCTACAACTGCTCGCGGACGAGGGTCTGATCGAGGAGAAGGCCGACGACACATCGCCGCGCAAGCCGTTTCAGGCAACTGAGCAGGGCCGGCAGGAACTCGAAGCCAAGGCCGAAGAGGTCGAGGCGCTGTTCACCCGCCTGTCCGAGCACGCCGATCGCGAACAGCGCGGGCGTTCGCCGCACCTGTTCCGCGCGATGGGCAACCTCGCCCAGGTGCTCAAGCACAAGGCCCGCTCGGGCTCGCTCGACGAACAGGCGATGAACGAGATCGTCGACATGATCGACGAGATGGCCAAGCGGATCGAGCGCCTGTGATTGCCAGCACCGCTGAGGTGCCGACGGCGAGCGGCTCGAAGTACCTCCAGCAACTGTGCAAGCACTGGCAGCACAACCTGGCCGTCCAGTTTGACGCGTCGCGCGGGACCATCGTCTTCCCGCGCGACGCGCGCGGCGCCGAGTGGGCAGGCGACGGGAGGGTCACGCTGACCGCGCACGCCGACCGCCTCGAGTGCCGGATCGACGCAAGCGAGCTCGGTCAGCTCGAAGCGCTCAAGGGCGCGCTGGCCCGCCACCTCGACCGCTTTGCCTTTCGCGAGGCGCCGCTGGCGTTCGACTGGCGGGACGCGTGAGGGCGTGGTATCCTCCCCGCGGGGTTGCTTCTCGGGGGAGGATAGCATGACCGAACTGACCGCAGATCCGGGCACCGGGATGCCCGAAGGCTCGCGCACGCCGTGGCACTTCTGGCTCGCGAGCATCGTCTCGCTGCTGTGGAACGCCTTTGGCGCTTACCTTTATACGATGGCCAATCTGGGCGCTGCATCGGTTACCGCCAAAATGCCGCCCGAGATGAAGGCCTACGCCGCGTCGATGCCGATCTGGGCCCACACGGGCTGGGCGATAGGAATTTGGGGCTCACTCGCTGGCTCCCTGCTTCTATTGATCCGTTCGCGCCACGCGGAATGGGCGTTTGCCGCATCGCTGGCGGGCGCGATCGTCAGCTATGTCGCGCAAGCGCAAGCCGGGGTGCTCACTCCTGTCCAACCGATTGTCATCGTCGGCGCGATCGTGCTGCAGTGGTGGTACGCCCGCCGCATGCGTGCGGCCGGGGTTCTGCGCTAACCGCCCTTGGCTTCGACCAGGCGGAGGTACACGTCCGCCACGGCCTGGTTGATCGCATCCCACGAGAAATCGCGGCTGCGCTGCTCGCCCGCGGCGCCGTGTTGCGCGCGCAAGCCCGGGTCGGCGATGTAGCGCGCGATCGCGTCGGCGTAGGCAGGCGAGACATCTCCTTCGGGCACGATCAGCGTGCCCGAGACGCCGTCCTGGACGAGGCTGGTGGTCCCGGTCGCCCCGGCTGCGACCACCGGCAACCCGCTTGCCATCGCTTCCAGCGTGACGTTGCCGAAGGTCTCGGTGATCGAGGGGTTGAACAAGAGGTCCGCGCTCGCCAGCGCCTGGCCGAGCGCCGCGCCGGAGCGGAAGCCGATGAAGCAGGCTTCCTCGCCGAGGTTGTCCTCGAACCACTTGCGCGCGGGGCCTTCGCCGATCACCAACACCTTGTGCGGCGCGCCGCGTTCGCGGAGCAGGCGCATGGTCTCGGTGAACTTGTCGAGGCCCTTTTCCATCACCAGCCGGCCGAGGAAGGCGATCACGACATCGTCCTCCGCGAACCCGAGCTCGCGCCGCCACGCCGGGTCGCGCTTGTCGGGCCCGAAGATCGAGCGGTCGACCCCGCGCGACCAGATCGACACGTCGAAGCTCATGCGCTGCTGCTTGAGCACCTCGACCATGCTCGGCGAGGGGGCGACCAGCGCATCGCAGCGGCGGTAGAACCGGCGCAGGATCGCCTCCACCAGCGGCTCGGTGAACCCGAGTCCGTAGTAGCGCGGATAGGTCTCGAACCGGGTGTGGACTGATGCGAGCACCGGGATGCCATGCTCGCGCGCCCAGGTCACCGCGCGGTGCGACACGACGTCGGGCGAGGATACATGCAGCACGTTGGGCTTGAACCGCGCGAGGTCCTCGCGGATCGATGAGGTCAGTGAAAGCGGGAAGCGAAATTCGCTCCGCCCCGGGATCGGCACCGACGGGATCGAGACGAGGTCGCCGGTCGGCGGGAAGGCGGGCTCGTCGATGGTCGGCGAATACACCCGCACTTGCGCGCCCTTGCTCAGCACATAGCCGACGAGCCGGTTCAACGCCTGGTTCGCCCCGTCGCGGACCATGTTGTAGTTGCCGCTGAACAGCGCAATCCGAAGGCCCGCAAGCTTCATGCGGCGGGCCATACGCAGCGATGGCCGGTCTGGCCAGACTAGAGAACGGTCGCAAAGCCGCCTCGCTTCACCGGCTAATTCCATTGCGCACTTGACTCGCTGCACCGCAACATTAGTGCGGCCGACGGGCCACGCGGTCCCAACGCCGCGCGTGCTCTCTGCAAGGAGAGACTACATGACTGCACAGCCGACGCTCCGTCCGGAGCGCCCTTTCTTTTCGTCTGGTCCCACCGCCAAGCCGCCCGGCTGGTCCTTGGACAAGCTCGACACCCGCTCGCTGGGCCGTTCGCACCGGGCATCCTATCCCAAGAGCCGGCTGAAATACGCCATCGACCTCTCGAAAGAGCTGCTCGGCGTGCCCGAGGACTACCTCGTCGGCATCATGCCGGGCTCCGACACCGGCGCGCTCGAGTGCGCGATGTGGACGATGCTCGGCGGCGGCCGCCCGGTCACCGTGGCGGCGTGGGAAAGCTTCGGCAACGTGTGGATCCAGGATGCGGCCAAGCAATTGAAGCTGCCCAACCTGACCACGCTCGATGCCGATTACGGCGAGGTGCCCGATCTCGCCTCGATCCCGCAGGACAACGATGTCGTGTTCACCTGGAACGGCACGACCAGCGGCGCGAAGATTCCGAACACCGACTGGCTCGCCCCGAACCGCGCGGGCGTGACGATCAACGATGCCACCAGCGCCATCTTCGCGATGGAGATGGACTGGGCGAAGCTCGATGCGACGACCTATTCGTGGCAGAAGGTGATGGGCTCGGAAGCCCAGCACGGGATGCTCATCCTCAGCCCCAAGGCGGTCGAACGGATCGAGAGCTACGATCCCGACTGGCCGCTGCCCAAGCTGTTCCGGATCAAGAAGAAGGGCAAGCTCGACCGCGCGATCTTCGAAGGCTCGACGATCAACACGCCGTCGATGCTGGCGACCGAAGACTACATCATGGCGCTCGAATGGGCGCGAGGCATCGGCGGCCGGCAGGCGATGTTCGAGCGGGCCGACCGCAACGCGAAGACGGTGCTCGACTGGATCGAAGCAACCCCGTGGCTGCGCAACAT
This sequence comes from Tsuneonella rigui, assembly GCF_003958625.1. Lineage (GTDB taxonomy): Bacteria > Pseudomonadota > Alphaproteobacteria > Sphingomonadales > Sphingomonadaceae > Tsuneonella > Tsuneonella rigui. Next base: position 125,194 of record NZ_RSEL01000020.1, read on the forward strand.
GGTCGCCGATCCCGCGCAGCGCACCAATACCGGGGTGTGCATGGTCTTCCAGGGCGACTGGTACGAAAGCCTCTCGGCCGAGGAGCAGGCGAACGTGCCCAAGAAGATCGCGGCTGAGCTCGAGAAGCTGGAGGTCGGCTACGACTTCAACGGCTACCGTGATGCCCCGCCGAGCTTGCGGATTTGGTGCGGCGGCTCGGTCGAGCACGAAGACATCGCGCGCCTGCTGCCCTGGATCGAGTGGGCTTACGAAGCCCTCAAGAACGGCGAGCTGTAAGGCCAGCGTCGTCCCAGCGAAAGCTGGGACCTCGTGCCGCCACGCAAAACATTCCCGCACAAGATCCCAGCCTGCGCTGGGATGACGGAGAAATCCCATGACCAAGCCCAAAGTCCTCATTTCGGACAAGATGGACCCCAACGCCGCGCGCATTTTCGAGGAGCGCGGGTGCGAGGTCGACGTGATCACCGGCGAAACGCCCGCCGAGCTCATCGCCCGCATCGGCGAATACGACGGCCTCGCCATCCGCAGCTCGACCAAGGTGACCAAGGAAGTGCTCGACGCCGCGACCAAACTCAAGGTCATCGGCCGTGCCGGCATCGGGGTCGACAACGTCGACGTGCCCTACGCCTCGTCGAAGGGCATCGTGGTGATGAACACCCCGTTCGGCAACTCGATCACCACCGCCGAGCATGCGATCGCGCTGATCTTCGCGCTCGCGCGGCAGATCCCCGAAGCCAACGCGCGCACCCAGGCGGGCGAGTGGCCCAAGAACGGGTTCATGGGGGTCGAGGTCACCGGCAAGACGCTCGGCCTGATCGGCGCGGGCAACATCGGCTCGATCCTCGCCGCGCGCGCGATCGGGCTGCGCATGAGAGTGGTCGCCTACGACCCCTTCCTGACGGAGGAACGCGCGGTCGAACTGGGGATCGAGAAGGTCGATCTCGAGACCCTGCTCACCCGGGCGGACTTCATCACGCTGCATACCCCGCTGACCGACCAGACCCGCAACATCCTGTCGCGCGAGCGCCTCGAGAAGACCAAGCCCGGCGTGCGCATCGTCAACTGCGCGCGCGGCGGGCTGATCGACGAAGCCGCACTGAAGGACGGGCTCGAGAGCGGCCACATCGCCGGCGCCGCGCTCGACGTGTTCGCGGTAGAGCCCGCTAAGGAATCGCCGCTGTTCGGCGCACCGAACTTCATCTGCACCCCGCACCTCGGGGCGAGCACGACCGAGGCGCAGGTCAACGTGGCGCTGCAGGTGGCCGAGCAGATGGCCGATTTCCTGGTCAACGGCGGCGTCACCAACGCGCTCAACATGCCGAGCCTCAGCGCCGAGGAAGCACCCAAGTTGCGCCCCTACATGAAGCTTGCCGAGAACCTCGGCAGCCTCGTGGGCCAGCTCGCCCACGGCAACCTCACGCAGATCTCGATCGAGCGCGAAGGCGCGGCGGCGAGCCTGTCGGGCAAGCCAATCGAGGGCGCGGTCTTGGCTGGGCTGATGCGCCGCTATTCGGACACCGTGAACATGGTCAACGCGCCGTTCCTCGCCAAGGAACGCGGTCTCGACGTGCGCAGCGTGCGGCACGAGCGCGAGGGCGCGTACAACACGCTCATCCGCGTGACCGTGGCGACCAGCCAGGGCGACCGCTCGGTCGCTGGCACGCTGTTCGGCAACGACAACGCGCGGCTGGTCGAAATCTTCGGCATCGGCGTCGAGGCGGAGCTGGCCGGCCACATGCTCTACATCGTCAACGAGGACGCGCCGGGCTTCATCGGCCGCATCGGTACGCTGCTGGGCGAGAGCGGGATCAACATCGGCACCTTCAACCTCGGCCGCCGCGACGCGGGCGGGGAGGCGGTGCTGCTGCTTTCGGTCGACCAGCCGATTACCAAGGAGGTGATCGACAAGGCCTGCCAGCTCCAGGGCGTGAAGACCGTCATGGCGCTGGAGTTCTGAGGGACTAAGCGAGCGGGAAAGCCCTCTCCCCTTGAGGGAGAGGGTTGGGAGAGGGGTCGGCGGCGCAGCCGCCGCTGTTGCGGCGGACCCCTCTCCCTCCGCCGCTTCGCGGCTCCTCCCTCTCCCTCAAGGGGAGAGGGCTTCGATTGGGCTGAACTTCGTATTAGGACGCGTTCATGACCGACCCCACCGCCGACCTCCTGCCGATTGGCCTCGAGGACCGCCTGCCCGCCGCCGCCCGCGCATTGACGCGGGCGCGGCGGGCGGCGCTCGATGCGATGGATGCGCACGGCTACGACCGGGTGATCCCCCCGCTGGTCGAGTTCGAGAAGTCGCTCGCCACCCGCATGAGCGGGGTCGCGACGCGGCGGATGTTCCGCTTCGTCGATCCGGCCAGCCTGCGCACGCTGGCCCTGCGCAGCGACATGACCGTGCAGGTCGGGCGCATTGCTGCGACCAGCCTCGCGAGCGCTCCGCGCCCGCTGCGGCTGTGCTACGCCGGCGAAGTGGCGACGATCGCCAGCGACCAGCTCGATCCGGCGCGCCAGCGGCTGCAACTGGGCGCCGAGCTCATCGGCAGCGACAGCGCGGCAGCGGCAGGCGAGGTTGTCGCCTTGGCGGTGGAAGCGCTCATCGCTGCCGGAGCGACCGGCGTCTCGGTCGATTTCACGCTGCCTGATCTCGTCGATACGCTGGCGGCGAAGGCACTCCCGCTCGACGCCGACCGGGTCGAAGCGGTGCGGCGCGAACTCGACGCCAAGGACGCGGGCGCGCTCAAGGACGCGGGCGGTGAGACTTATCTGCCGCTGCTCTATGCCGCGGGTCCGTTCGAGGACGCGGTGGCCAAGCTGGCGGAGATCGACGCCGGCGGCGCGCTCGCCAGCCGCATCGAGGGCCTGCGCCAGATCGCCGCCCGCGTTGGTGGCGCCGCACGGTTGACACTCGACCCGACCGAACGGCACGGCTTCGAATACCAGTCGTGGTTCGGCTTCACCCTCTATGCCGAGGGCGTGCGCGGCACGCTGGGCCGCGGCGGCACCTACCGCATCGGCGGAAGCGACGAGCCCGCCACCGGCTTCACGCTCTACATCGACCCGCTGATCGACACCTTGGGGAAAGCGCCCGCCGGTGACCTTCTCTATCTCCCGCCCGAGCACGACCCGGCTGCCGCCGCCCGCCTGCGCGCGATCGGCTGGCGCACCCGCGCCGCGCTCGGCGACAATGAGAACCCGGCGGCCCTCGGCTGTACGCACACGCTCGATGGAAACGCGCCTGCCCCACTTTGAGCCCGAAGTTTTCCTACGTCGGGCGCCGCCGCTATTCTTCCGGCCCCGATACGACAGAACGAGCCCACGCAGCGGGATTCGCAAAGGTGACAATGGTGACGGCGATATCGTCACTTAAACGACTGAACTGAAAGAACTTAACGAGCCCAGCGGAGTTTTGAAAAAAGGGGTGGGTCAGTGTGACAAGCATCCCTTCCTTGCTGGCTTCCACCGCATACCCTAGGCGCCCCGCGCGCACGATGAAGGAGATAGCGTGGCCAACGTGACCGTGATCGGCGCCCAGTGGGGCGACGAGGGCAAAGGCAAGATCGTCGATTGGCTCGCCAGCCGGGCAGACGCCGTGGTGCGCTTCCAGGGCGGGCACAACGCCGGGCACACGCTGGTGGTCGGCAACACGACCTATAAGCTCAGCCTGCTGCCGAGCGGGATCGTCACCGGCACGCTGTCGATCATCGGCAACGGCGTGGTGCTCGACCCGTGGCACCTGCGCGACGAGATCGCCAAGCTTGAGGGCCAGGGGGTCACGATCAACCCCGACAACTTCGCGATCGCCGACAACTGCCCGCTCATCCTGCCCATCCACCGCGACCTCGACGGCTTGCGCGAAAGCGCCGCGGGCGCGGGCAAGATCGGCACCACCGGCCGCGGGATCGGCCCGGCCTACGAGGACAAGGTCGGCCGCCGCGCAATCCGCGTGTGCGACCTCGCGCACCTCGACCACCTCGAACCGCAGCTCGACCGCCTCTGCGCGCATCACGACGCCTTGCGCGCCGGCTTCGACGAGCCCCCGGTCGACCGCGAGCGTCTCCTCAATGACTTGCGTGAGATCGCCCCCTTCGTGCTGCAATACGCGCAGCCGGTGTGGAAGCGCCTGAAGAAGGTCCGCAAGGCCGGCGCCAAGATCCTGTTCGAGGGCGCGCAGGGCGTGCTGCTCGATGTCGATCACGGGACCTATCCGTTCGTCACCAGCTCCAACACCGTCAGCGGCACCGCCGCGTCGGGCAGCGGGCTGGGGCCGAGCGCAACCGGGTTCGTGCTCGGCATCGTCAAGGCCTACACCACCCGCGTCGGTAGCGGGCCGTTCCCGACCGAGCTCGACGATGACACCGGCCAAAAACTGGGCGAACGGGGCCACGAGTTCGGAACCGTTACCGGGCGCAAGCGGCGCTGCGGCTGGTTCGACGCGGTGCTGGTGCGCCAGTCGTGCGCGATTTCGGGCGTGACCGGCATCGCGCTCACCAAGCTCGACGTGCTCGACGGGTTCGAGACGGTGAAGATCTGCACCGGCTATCGCCTCCACGGCAAGATCCTCGATTACTTCCCCAGTCACGCCGCCGACCAGGCCGCGGTCGAGCCGATCTACGAGGAGATGGACGGCTGGCGCGAGACCACCGCCGGCGCGCGCAGCTTTGGCGACCTGCCGGCGCAGGCGATCAAGTACGTCCAGCGGGTGCAGGAACTGATCGAGACGCCGGTCGCGCTGATCTCGACCAGCCCCGAGCGCGACGACACGATCCTGGTGCGCGATCCGTTCGTGGATTGAGCCGGTGGTGCGGTGGCTCCTTCCTCTCGCCGCCATTGCCCTGAGTTCGTGCACCTCGCGGGCACAGGAAGTGCTGCCGCCGGCGGACTTCGTGCTGGTCGACAAGTCGCACCGCACGCTGACGCTCTACACCGATGGCAAGCCGACGTGGACCGTTGCCGGCCTGCAGTACGGCGATGCGCCGCTGGGCCATAAGCAGTTCGAGGGCGACGAGCGCACGCCCGAGGGACGCTACACGCTCGATTGGCGTAATCCGAACAGCAGCTATCACCTGAGCCTGCACATCTCCTACCCGAACGACGCCGACCGCGCCTTTGCCGAAGCGCAAGGCCGCTCGCCGGGCGGCGACATCATGATCCACGGCCAGCCTAACGCGCTGCCGCTGGCCGATTCGGGCGTCCGCATGCCGGGCGATTGGACCGACGGCTGCATCGCCGTGTCGAACGCGGAGATCGAGATGCTGTGGCAGGCGATCCCGAACGGCACGCCAATCGAAATCCGTCCGTGATTCCTTGACACCCGGCCTTTGTTCTTCTCTTGTTCGCCCCAAGTCGCAGGGAGTCCGCCACATCATGCCGCAGGTCAACTTCGCTTATGATGAGCCGGAGCATGCGCTGGCCTACTCAGCGGGCGCTTATGCCACGCGCGCTGCGACGCTCGTCGAGATGCGCGAGATTGCCGATGCCGCGGGCTATCTCTTGGTCGATTATGACCTGCTCGCCGAGCTCGACGATCAGCCCCCGCCGCTGCCGGCCGATGTCCTGCTTATCGATTGCCCGATCCAGGAAGGGGCCACACTCGCGGCGCTCGCACGGCTCGATCTTCGAGCGGCGCAAAAAAATATTAAGATTGTTATCTCTACTACAATATCGGCGCTGGATACCGTGTTCGGTTGCTTGGAGCAATCGAACTCCACCTTTTTGATTGAGCCAACTAAGCAAGAACGCGTAGTTGCACTATCGATCGCGTTGGCCAAGGTAGAGTCAATGCGGGTGCGCGAACTCGACGATAACGACAAGCAGGCGATTCGTCGTCTCTCGGAGCAAGTAAATCAGATCGTGCAGCAGCTCGATCGGTTTACTCGCGACGATTCGTTGGCGTTTCGACTTGAGTCACCCGAAAGCGAGTTTCATGGGGAGCGGGACGGCGACCGCCAGCTCATCCGCACCCCGCGGCCGCCGCTGCCCGATCCGCGTCTCGTCCGCCTCATCATTCGCCAGCGGCAGCTCCGCGGACAGTTCTTCGACAGCGAGCTGTTCGCCGATCCGGCGTGGGACATGTTGCTCGATCTCACCGCCGCGCGGGTCGAGCACCAGCGCGTCTCGGTCACCTCGCTGTGCATCGCCAGCGGCGTGCCGCCGACCACCGCGCTGCGCTGGATCGGTCAGATGGTCGAGGTCGGCCTGCTCGAGCGGGTCGAGGACGAAACCGACCGCCGGCGGGCCTTCATCCAGCTGTCGGACAAGGCAGCCGACGCGATGGCGCGCTACTTCGCGGAGCTCGGCAAGGAAGCCAAGTCGCTGATTTGACAGGCGCCGGCCGCTTGCCGCGCGTCGTTGAAATTTCGGCAACCAATTCGCTTTAGGGTGCCCGTTGGTCGCAAGAGGCGCGGGTGCTTTGATCGAAATCGAAATCCAGAACGAGACGCACCAGACGCAGCACCGGATCCGCTTTGCGGCGGTGCCGCGGATCGGTGAGGGCGTGCGGTTGCGCGAGCCGGATGGCTGCTGGGCGAGCTACGACGTGCTCGACCTGTGGTACCAGAAGGCCGATTACGGCGACGTCTGGGTGCCCTACCTCCACGTCTGCATGACGCCGAGCGAGAAGCCGGCCACCGCTCCGGCGCAGGCCCCGCTGGGCGACACGATGCACGGGCGCGACGTCCTTTCGGCCCACCCGCTGCCCGAGCGCGAGCGCCCGGTGTACGGTGAAGAGGAGTTCGAGCCATTCACAGTCTGATCAAGCGCCTGAACGGCGCGCCGCCGCGGGCGGACATTCCGCAGCCGGTGGCTCCCGCTCCCGTGCAGGCAGCGGCGCCAGCGCAGGCTGCTCCGGCCGCGGCCCCGCGCGCGCAGCGGGTCTGCCTGCTGGTCGACGATTCGCGGATGATCCGCAAAGTCGCCCGCCGCATCGTGGAAGGCGCTGGCTATTCGGTGGTCGAGGCCGAAAACGGCGAAGAGGGCCTCGCCCGCTGCCGCGGCGCGATGCCCGACCTCGTGATCACCGACTGGAACATGCCGGTGATGAGTGGGATCGAATTCGTCACCGCGCTGCGCGCCATTCCGACCAGCACGCCGCCCAAGGTGGTGTTCTGCACCACCAACTCGGGCGCACGCGACATCCACAAGGGCATCGAGGCCGGCGCCGACGAATACGTCATCAAGCCGTTCGACGAGGCCGCGCTGATGAGCCGGCTGCAGGCGGTGGGCGCGGCCTGACCGTCTGACATTACTGCGGCGCGCGCAGGACGACGATCAGTCTGGCGCCCTCTGGCTGACCCGCACCGGCCGCCAGCCGCACCGCATCGGCGCGCGCGCGAATGAGAATACTTCCGGGCACTTCGGGATCGTGCATAACAGCGTCCGCCGTGCCGAGCAGGCGCGCCTCGCGCAGCGTAAGATCGTCTGGGTCCTCTGATCTCAGTTGAACCTCGACAGTCTGACCGCCCGAGGTTTCATCGCTCCCGTTCAGCCAGTTCTCGACCTTGCCGCTAGCGTCCTGATCGAATGGATCGAGCACGCCCCCGTTTGTCAACGCGGCGTCGAGCGCTGCGCGCCGTGCAGTGGGATCGGGCCAGCGTTCGCGCATCCGTCCGCGTGCCGCGTGCAGGGCATCCGCGAGCGCGCCGAGGGTGTGCGGTAAGATCGCTTCAAGCCGCAACCGCAATTGCTTGGCGAGCCCAGCTGATGCGCCGCCGGTGCCGACGGCCACCAGCACCGGGCCGCGCTCCAGCACGCTCGGAACAGTGAAATCGCACAGTTCGGGCCGATCGGTCACGTTGACCAGCAGGCCCTTGCCCCGCAACCGCAGCGCCGCCGCTTCGGCCGCAGGCGGATCGTCGAGCGCGACGAAAGCCAGTCGCGCATGATGTGCCTCGGTTTCGCCGCAGCACATTCCCCCGGCGCGCTCGACCAGGCGGCGCTTGGCATCCGCCGCATGGCCGTCGCCCACTACCACCACGCGCTGTCCAGCCACGCGGTGGAACAGCGGGAGGATGTTCAGAGCCACTCAGGCACTCGCTCGGCGTCCATGATCGCCTGCGGATCGATCCGGTCCGCAACGACCGCGAACCGATCGCCGTCGACCAGCACTTCGGGCACGAATCCGCGGCTGTTGTAACTCGACGCCATCGTCGCGCCGTAGGCACCCGCGGTACGGAACACGGCGAGGTCGCCGGTCGCAAGCGCGTCGATTTCGCGGTCCATCGCGAAGGTATCGCCGGTCTCGCAGATCGGTCCCACGATGTGCGCCGTCATCCGTTCACCGCTCGGCGCGACCGCGTCGAAATCGTGCCACGCGCCATACATCGCCGGGCGCATGAGGTCGTTCATCGCCGCATCGACTACGACGAACGGCGGCCCGTTGCCGCTGCGCTTGGTGCGCACCACGCGGGTCAGCAGGACGCCTGCGTTGCCCGCAATCACCCGGCCGGGTTCGAACATCAGTTGGACGTTCCAACCTTGCGTCGCGCGCGCCACCATCGCGCCGTACTCGGCGGGGGTGGGCGTCTCCTCGTTCTTCCGATAGGGCACACCAAGTCCGCCGCCGAGATCGGCGTGAGTGACCGTGCAGCCGCGCGCGCGCAACTCCTCGATCAGCGCACCGACCTTGCCGAAAGCCGTTTCGAGCGGCTCCAATTCGGTCAACTGGCTGCCGATGTGCACGGCGACGCCGCGCATCTCGAGCCCCGGCAGCACCGCCAGCGCCGCGTAGATTTCCGCCGCACGGTCGAGCGGCACGCCGAACTTGTTCTCGCGCTTGCCGGTCGAGATCTTCTCGTGCGTTCTGGCGTCGACGTCAGGGTTCACCCGCAGCGCGGAGGGCACGCGGCGGCCGAGCCCGTGGGCGATCACGGAGAGCTCATAGCCCTCTTCTTCAGACTCGAGGTTGAACTGGCCGATCCCCGCCTCGATACCTTGGATCAGCTCGGCATGCGTCTTGCCGACGCCCGAGAACACCACCTCCGCCGCCCGCATCCCTGCGGCGAGCGCGCGGGTCAGCTCACCGCCCGAAACCACATCGGCGCCGAAGCCCTCGTCACCCAGCACCTTCAGCACCGCCAGGTTGGGGTTAGCCTTCACCGCGAACGCGATGTGCGGGTTGTCGAGCGCCGACAGGCCGTCGCGAAAAACCCGCGCATGGCGGATCAGCGTGGCGCGCGAATAGACGTACACCGGGGTGCCGACCGCCTCGGCGATCGCGGCCAGCGGCACGTCCTCGACGTGAAGCACGCCGTTCTTGAACTGAAAATGATCCATCGGCGGCGCGCTTAGCCGTTCGCCGGCGGGCAAGTCGAGCAAGCGATGCTTGTCCGGCTATGGCTTACGGTTATCCGCGCGCGGTTCACTCTGGCGGGAGGTCGAACGCGTCGTCCTCGCGCTCCTCGGACCGCTTGCGCAGCTCGACCGAGCGGGGCGGGGCGGCGAGCGGATCGAGTTCGAGCAGCTTCTCGGTGTCGGGCTGCGCCTTGGCACCCAATGGCGGCGGCGGGAGCGTGTGCCCCGCGAGCGGTTCCAGCTCGGCCTTCTGCCCGCATGCTGCGAGCAAGAGCACAGCGGTGAGGGGAACGATCCGGCGCATCACGACTCCATGTCCAGCGCCTGGCGCGCCGCGGCCACCTGCTCCCGTACCCGCACCGGCGCGGTTCCGCCATAGCTGGCGCGCACCGCGACCGAGCTGTCGACCGACAGCGCGCCGAATACGCGCTGGTCGATCCGCGGGTCGATCTCGCGCAGTTGGTCGAGCGACAGCGCGTCGAGCGCCACGCCCTTGCTTTCGGCAAGCTTCACCGCAGAACCGGTAATGTGGTGCGCCTCGCGGAACGGCACGTCGGCTTCCCGCACCAGCCAGTCGGCGAGATCGGTCGCAGTGGCGTAGCCGAGCTCCGCCGCCGCGCGCATCCGGTCGGTGCGGAAGGTCGCGTCCGCGATCATGCCGGTCATCGCCGCAATCGACAGCCCGAGCAGGCCGTGCGCCTCGAACACCGGCGGCTTATCGTCCTGCATGTCCTTCGAATAGGCGAGGGGAAGCCCCTTCATCGTCACCATCAGGCTGGTCAGGCAGCCGATGATGCGCCCCGCATGCCCGCGCACGAGTTCGGCCGCGTCGGGGTTCTTCTTCTGCGGCATGATCGAACTGCCGGTGCTGAGGGCATCGGGCAGGCGGACGAAGCCGAACGGCTGGCTCGCCCACAGGATCAACTCCTCCGCCAACCGCGAGAGGTGCAGTGCGCACTGCGCGGCCGCCTGCAGATAATCGAGCGCGAAGTCGCGGTCGGACACCGCATCGAGGCTGTTGGCCGTCGGCCGCGCGAAGCCGAGCGCATTCGCCGTCGCATCCCGGTCGAGCGGGAAGCCGGTGCCGGCCAGCGCCGCGCTCCCAAGCGGACACTCGTCCATCCGCGCGCGCGCATCGGCGAAGCGGCTGCGGTCGCGCCGGATCATCTCGTAGTAAGCGAGCAGGTGATGCCCCAGCGTCACCGGCTGCGCCGCCTGCAGGTGGGTAAAGCCCGGCATGACGCTGTCGGCATGCTCGCCTGCGCGGGTTACGAGCGCGCGCTGCAATTCGACCAGGCCCGCCTCGACCTGTTCGCACGCGTCGCGGACCCACAGGCGGAAGTCGGTCGCGACCTGGTCGTTGCGGCTGCGCGCGGTGTGAAGGCGGCCGGCCGCGGGGCCGATCAGCTCGGCGAGCCGGCTCTCGGTGACCATGTGGATGTCTTCAAGATCGAGGTTCTCGGACACGCCATTCGCCTCGTACTCGGCGGCGATCCGATCGAGCCCTTCGGCGATCGTGCGCGCGTCCTCGGCCGAGACGATTCCTTGCGCGCCGAGCATCGCGACGTGCGCCTTCGACGCGGCGATGTCCTGCCGCCACAACGCCTTGTCGAACGGGATCGAGGCGTTGATTTCGCGCATGATCGCGCTAGGCCCCGCGGCGAACCGCCCGCCCCACATGGAGTTCGCCCCGGTGTCTGTCCGCTTGTCGCTCACACTTGTTCTTTCGGCTGCACTGTTGGCCGCGTGCAGTAAGGAAGAGCCCGCCCCGCCGCAAGAACAGGCCGGCGGCCAGACGCTGACGGGCAAGATCGACCGCAGCCACGCGGGCGACCTGCTGCCGGCGGCCGCGCTGAGCGATCCGACGGGCAAGACGCTGAACACCGGCGCGCTGTCGGGCAAGCCGGTGCTGCTCAACCTCTGGGCCACCTGGTGCGCGCCGTGCGTCAAGGAAATGCCGACGCTCGACGCGCTGGCGGGTGAATACGACGGCAAACTGCGCGTGCTGACCGCGAGCCAGGACCTCGAAGGCGCGAGCAAGGTGGTACCGTTCTTCGCGGACAAGAAGTTCGCGCACCTCGAACCCTGGCTCGACCGCGAGAACGCCCTCAGTACCGCGCTCGGCGGCGACGGCGTGCTGCCGACGACGGTGCTGTACGACGCGGGCGGTCAGGAAGTGGCGCGGGTGGTCGGCGGATTCGACTGGGAAAGCCCGGAGGCCAAGGCGCTGGTCGACGAGGCGGTTGGCGCGAGCGCCTCGTAGTCCGGCACCGCCAGGCCAAGCTCAGCCAGCGGGGCACCGAACAGACCGGTCACCAGCAGTGCCTGGATCTTGCTCACTGGCCACAGGCGCGAAACCGGCGCCAGCACCCGGTCGCGGATTGCCGCCGGGAAACTTGCCGATGACTGATACAATGGCGTGAATGCCGCGGTCAGCGCCTGGTAGAGCGCGACGTGGCCGCTGCGCCAGCCGAACGCGAGGCGGAGGCCTTCCGCCAGCGACGGGGCCGCTTCGATGCCCACGGCCAACGCCCAGGCGTCGAGCAGCGCCATGTTGGCACCCTGACCAAGCTGCGGGCTCGCCGAATGCCACGCGTCGCCGATGCGAATAAGCGCGGGCTCCCGCGGTTGCCGCGCTGTCCGGTGCGAATACCGGGCGAACACGAGCTGCTCCGGAGTGGATATTTGCGCCAGGATCGGCTCGCACGCCGGCCACAGGGCTCGTACCTGTTCCTTCCAAGCCTCTAGCCCACCGTCGCGCCAGTCTTGGTATGCATCGCCGCGCAACGACCAGAAGAAGGACGCCTCGCGATTGTCTTCCGGGTCGCGCCGCCCGGTCGGCAGGACGCCGACCATCTGCTCCGCTTTGAAGTAGCGCTGCTCGAGCAACTGCTCATCGAACCCGCAGTTGTGCGGCCATTGCACGGTCGCCCACAGCGCGCCGAACGGCAGTGGCGAGAAAGCTCGTTTGGACAGCGGGGAGCGCGCACCGAGAGCGTCGACGACCAGATCGAACGGGTCGCTCATCGAGCCGTCAACAAACACGATCGCCCGCTTGCCGCTCGCGCTTGCGGTTGCGGCGATGACCGCGCCGCCGACGAAGGCGATGCCCGCACGCGTGACCTCTTGATGCAAGACGTCGAACAGGCTGGCGCGATGGATGCCGAGCCCGAAGATGCCGGGCCGGCCAAGGTCTGCATAGCGCGCGTCGAGCACGGTCCTGCCGTGCTTATTGAGCCCGCGAAGCGCGCGGATCGGCGCGCCCCTTCGCACGGCCGCTTCGGTCAGCCCCAGCCGGTCGAGCACGGCCAGACCGGTCGGCTGGAGCATCAGGCCCGACCCCAGCGGCTGCGGGTTCTCGAAGCGATCGAACAGGGTAACGTCGTGTCCCTGCCGGTGGAGCAGCAGCGCCGCGGCCAGACCAGCGGGCCCGCACCCGGCGATGGCGATCCGGTAGGGCTTCATGTCGTGCGCTGGCGGAGTTCGCGCGTGGGCGATGACGGGCTCGAACCGCCGACATCCTCCGTGTAAAGGAGGCGCTCTACCAACTGAGCTAATCGCCCCACGCCGGGCGGCTTCTAGTCGGGTTTCACAGGGCGTCAATCGCGGCTAGGGCGCGGCCATGCAACCACCCCGTCTCCGCATTCTCGCCACCGGCGGCACTATCGCCGGGAGTGCGGGCTCCGCGCTGGAGCGCGGCTATCGTCCGGGTCAGATCGGCGCGGCCGATTTGCTAGCGGCGGCTAAGGGTCTTGGCCTCTCCGCCACGTTCGAGGGGCGTGAGATCGCAGCCATCGGGTCGCAAGACATCGGCTGGCGCGAGTGGGACGCGCTGCACCGCGAGATCGAGGCCGCGCTGACGGACGAGGGCGTCGATGGCGTCATCGTCACGCATGGCACTGATACCGCGGAGGAAACCGCGTTCCTGCTCGACCTGACCTTGTCGGCGGGCAAGCCGGTAGTGCTGGTGGGCGCGATGCGGCCGGCCGATGCGGTCGGCAGCGACGGCATGCGCAATCTCGCCAATGCGGTGCGGGTCGCGGGCGATCCTGCGGCGGCGGGGCGGGGCGTGCTGGTGGTGATGAGCGACCAAGTGTTCGCCGCGATCGACGTGCGCAAGGCGGCGACGGGCGGCGCGGAGGCGTTTCGCGGGTTCCCGCGCGGGCCGATCGCGAACGTCACGCCGACCTCGCTCGACTGGTTCGGGCCGGCCGAGCGCACAGGCAGGCCCGCACGCTTCGCTTGGCCGGCAGCGCTGCCCAAGGTGCCCATCCTTTACGCTTACGCGGGGATGGACAAGGGCGAGGTCGCTTGCATGTTGTCAGGAGCGCAAGGGTCAGTGCTCGCGGGACTGGGGCAGGGCAACGCACCGGCCTCCGTGATCGAGGCGTTGGCGGCTTCGGGCGTGCCGGTGGTACGATCGAGCCGGGTCGATCAGGGTTCGGTCGACCGCAACCTCGAAGTCGACGACGATGCGCTCGGCTTCATCGCCGCACGCGGGCTAGGGCCGGCCAAGGCGCGTATCCTGCTGCAGGTGCTGCTCGCCAGCGGGATCAGCGACCCCGCGGCGATGCAGGCGGAATTCGACCGGCGCTAGGTGCTCAGCCCCACGGCGTGACGAGGTACTTTTCGCCGGTCTTCATCTGGCGATAGTCGCTCGCAGCGTCCTTCTCGAGCATCTGCTCCAGGGTCACCTTCTGCTTGTAGCTGCTGGCGAAAGTGCCCTTGAGCCCGGCGAGCACCCGCTGGCGCATGCGGACCATTGTCTCGACACCCGCCTGCGCGAGGAACGGCGTGAGCAGCCAGCCCGACAGCGTCCAGCCGAAGCCGTAGCTCGGCGTCAAGATGGTCGGTCCGGTGTCGAGCCGGCCGTAGATGAACATCCGCTTTTGCTGGTTCGAGCCGTAGCGGTTGTAGTCCTTCATCTTGCCGACCGCGACGCGCTCCATCGCCTTGAAGCAGGCGTCGACCGTGGTCCCGCCGCCGATCGGATCGAAGCCGTAATACGCGTCGGTCGCGTCGATCGCTTCCATCAGCTTGGCGAGGAAGTCGCCGTCCGAGGAGTTCACCACCCATTTGGCGCCGAGATCGCGCAGTATCTGCTCCTGCTCGGGCTTGCGGACGATGTTCACCAGCTCGATCCCGTCTTCCTGGCAGATCTTGACCAGCATCTGGCCGAGGTTGGAGGCAGCGGCAGCGTGGATGATCGCCTTCTGGCCGTCCATCTTGGCGTTCTCGACGAAGCCCAGCGCGGTCATCGGATTGACGAACGCGCTGGCGCCTTCTTCCGAACTGATCTCGCCGAGGGGAAGGCACATGCTGGCGTCGGCGATGGCGTATTGCGAGTAGGCGTGGCCCGGGACGCAGGCGACGCGCTGGCCCATCAGGCCCTTCGCCATGTCGCTGTCGCCGGTCGCCACGACCGTGCCGGCGCCCTCGTTGCCGACGGGCAAGCGCTGGCCGTGGCGGCCCTTCATCGCCGAGTGGAAGGGCTCGGGCATCGTTGCGACGAGCTTGCCCGGGCTGTATTCGCCGGTGTCGAGATCGGCCTGACCGAGCAGGAGCGCGAGGTCCGACGGGTTGATCGGCGCGGCTTCCATCTTGACCAGCACCTGATTGCCGGTCGGATCGGGGAATTGGCTCTCGGCGACCTCGACCGTCAGCTTGCCGTCGGGGGCGAGGGTGGTGAAAAGCTGCTTGCCGGTGGTCGCCATTTCTGAGTCTCCCAGTTTCGGTTTGCAACTTTGCTAGGCGCGCCCGGAGCGATTGGCTAGCCCTCGCCGGGATAGAGGGCGCGCACGAAGTAAAGCCCGTGCGGCGGAGCGTTGAGACCGAGTTGCTGGCGGTCGCGCGCTGCAAGCACCTCGGCCATCCGCTCCGGCTTCCAGCGGCCCATCCCGACCAGCGCGAGGCAGCCGACCATGCTGCGCACCTGGTGATGCAGAAAGCTGCGCGCGGCAGCCTCGACGATCACCCGATCGCCCTCGCGTCTCACGTCGAGCCGGTCGAGTGTCTTGACCGGGCTCGCCGCCTGGCACTGGACCGAGCGGAAGGTGGTGAAGTCGTGCTTGCCCACCAGCGCCTGCGCGGCGCGGTGCATCGCCTCTGCATCGAGGGTGGGACCGATCTGCCACGCACGATCCTTCTCCAGCGTCAGCGGCGCGCGGCGATTGGCGATGCGGTATTCGTAAGCGCGGCCGATGCAGCTGAACCGGGCGTGCCAGTCCTCCGGCACCACCTCGCACGCGATCACGGCGATCGGATCGGGGCGGAGGTGCGCGTTGACTGCCTCCATCAGCCGGAACGGCGCGATGTTCTTCTCGACATCGACATGCGCGCGCATCGCCAGCGCGTGGACGCCGGCGTCGGTCCGGCCCGCGGCGTGTAGCGTGACGCGCTCGCCAGTGACCGCGAATACCGCGTCCTCGACCGCCGCCTGCACCGTCGGCGCGGTGGCCTGGCGCTGGAGCCCGGCGAACGGCGTGCCGTCGAATTCGAGCGTCAACGCGAAGCGGGTCACCCGATCAGCGTCCCCGCCGGGATCGGCTTGCCGCGCAGGAAGGCGTCGACGTCCATCGCCGGCTTGCCCGCGCGCTGGATGCGCAAGGGGCGCAGTGCAGCGTAGCCGCAGGCGACCGTCAGCGCATCGTCAAGCGTCAGCCCGGGCTTGCCCTCGCGCGACACCACCGCCGCGCGCAGCACCTTGATCCGCTCGCCGTCGAGCTCGAACCAGGCGCCGGGAAACGGCGCGAGGCCGCGCACCTGGCGCTCGATCGCCTCGGCGTCGCCCGACCAGTCGATCCGCGCCTCGGCCTTGTCGATCTTCGGCGCGTGAGTCGCTTCGCGATCGTCCTGCGGCTCCGCCTGCAGGTTGGGGAGGTCGTGCAGTGTCTCGACCATCAGCCGCGCGCCAATTTCGGCCAGTTCCTCGGTTAGCTCGCCGGCGGTCTTGTCCTCGATCGGCGTGCGCGCAACGCTGAGCATCGGGCCGGTGTCGAGGCCCGCTTCCATCTGCATGATCGTCACCCCGGTCGCCGCATCGCCCGCCATGATCGCGCGCTGGATCGGCGCCGCCCCGCGCCACTTGGGCAGCAGGCTGGCGTGGACGTTGAGGCAGCCGAGCTTCGGCGCGTCGAGGATCGCCCGCGGTAGGATCAGACCATAGGCCGCGACCACCGCCACGTCGGCCTCCAGCGCCGCTAACTCCGCTTGCGCCTCCGGCTTACGCAGCGACACCGGCGACCGCACCGGAATGCCCCGAGCCTCGGCTTCCCGCTGCACCGCGCTCGGCTGCAACTGCTTCCCGCGCCCCGCCGGCCGCGGCGGCTGGGTGTAGGCGGTGACCACCTCGTGCCCCGCCTCGATCAGCGCGACGAGCGTCGGCACCGCGAAGGCCGGCGTTCCCATGAAGACGATGCGCATAAGAGGGCCGGCTAACCTTTCGCGATAGGGCGCCAGCCCCTATCTCCCGCCCCATGGCATCGCAAGAGATCGAGACCCTGAGCTCAGCACTGGCGCGCCTCCCGGGCCTTGGTCCGAGGAGCGCGCGGCGTGCGGTGCTGTGGCTGGTGAAGCGGCGCGAGACCGGCCTGCGCCAGCTTCTCGCCGCGCTCACCGAGGTGCAAGAACGCCTGATCGAGTGCCAGGTCTGCGGCAACGTCGACACCCAGAACCCGTGCGGTATCTGCGCCGATCCGCGCCGTGACCAGCGCTCGTTGTGCGTGGTCGAGGATGTCGCGGACCTGTGGGCGCTCGACCGGGCGAAGCTGTTCACGGGCCGCTATCACGTTCTCGGTGGACGGCTGTCAGCACTCGACGGTGTGCGGCCGGAGGACCTCACCATCGGCCCGTTGATCGAACGGGTTCGCCAAGGCGGGATCGACGAGGTGGTGCTGGCGATGAACGCCACGCTCGAGGGCCAGACCACAGCGCACTACATCGCCGAACGCCTGGAGGGGCTTCCGGTTCGCATCACCCAGCTCGCCCACGGCCTCCCGGTCGGCGGCGAGCTCGATTACCTCGACGAAGGCACCTTGGCGCAGGCGCTCCGCGCGCGGCGACCTGTAAGCTAAGCCCGTTCCAAGATGGTCTCGGTGTGGAGCGCGCACTTCCACTCGCGGCCCTCGCGCACCCAGGTGCTCGCGTCGGAGCAGGTCATGTCCATCGGCGCGCCTTTCATCTCGCCGCGCTGGCGGACCTTGTAGGCGATCACGCCGGTATCCTCGTTGGGGAAGATCACGCTCACCTCGGAAAACTCGAAGCTGTCGAGCGCCCACTGACCGGCCTTGGTCATCTCGCCATACTTCTCGGGGTCGATCTTCATCGATCCCATCGGACCGGCGATCAGGCATTCCTCGGCGATCATTTTCATCGCCTTGCCCGCGTCCTTGTCGACCATCGACTGCCAGAAAGCGGTTTCGAGCTTGACGATCGTGTCGCTGCTGTCGGTCATCCGGTCTCTCCTTGCCTCTTCGCAATGGACCAACCTAAGTGAAGTTCCGCGCAGGGCAGGGCGCCGTTCACTTGCCGTTACGGCGCAAAATGCATATCTGGCGCGCATGGCCATTCGTCAGATCCTGGAAGTGCCGGACCCCCGGCTTAAAGTCGTGTCCGAGCCCGTGACGCAGTTCGATGACGAACTGCGCGCGCTCGTCGATGACATGTTCGAAACGATGTATGATGCGCCCGGCATCGGCCTCGCCGCGATCCAGGTCGGCGTGCCCAAGCGGCTGCTTGTGATCGACCTCCAGCCCGACGATCCCGACGCCGAGCCTGAGCCCTGCGATCACGACGGTCACCACCATCACCACCAGCCGACCAAGAAGGAACCGCGGGTGTTCGTGAACCCGGAGATTCTGGAGCCCGCGGAAGAGCTTGCGACCTATTCCGAAGGCTGTCTCTCGGTCCCCGAGATCTATGCCGACGTAGACCGCCCGGCGCGCTGCCGGGTGCGCTGGCAGGACCTCGATGGCCAGTTCCAGGAGGAAGAGATGGAGGGGCTGATGGCCACCTGCATCCAGCACGAGATGGACCACCTCGAAGGCATCCTGTTCATCGACCACCTCAGTCGGCTGAAGCGGCAGATGGCGCTCAAGAAGCTCGATAAGCTCCGCAAGGCTGCGTGATCCATTAGGCGCGCGCCGCGATGTGCAACCTCTACCGCATGACCAAGACGGTCAGCGAGGTTGCGGGCTGGTTCGAAGTGGTCAACGAAGCGGCCGGCGCCAATTTCGGCGACGAGGTCTATCCGGGTTATCCGGGCATCGTCGTGGCGGAAGGCCGCGTGCGCCAGATGGCGTGGGGCTTTCCGGTGGTGCTCAAGGGCAAGCAGGGCCAGCCGCTGAAGCCCAAGCCGGTCAACAACGCGCGTGACGACAAGCTGCTGACCGGCTTCTGGCGCGACAGCTTCGTCAAGCGGCGGTGCCTGATCCCCGTCTCGCAATGGGCCGAAGCCGAGGGTGAGCCGGGCAGCAAGACCCGCACCTGGTACCAGCTAGCGGGGCACGAGCTGTTCGCGGTTGCCGGCCTGTGGCGCCCGACCGCCGAGTGGGGCCATGCCTACACGATGGTGATGTCGGACGCCTGCAGCCAGATGGCCGATGTGCACGACCGGATGCCGGTGATCCTCACGGCGGACCAGTGGGATTTGTGGCAGCACGGCTCCCCCGACGAGGCGCTGGCGCTTGCAAGGACCTGTGACCTGGAGCTGCATGTCGAGCGGACCGACGAGCGCTGGGCCGGGACTGCAAAGAGCGCGCAGAAGACGCTGCTCTAGCGGAGCGTCAGTCCTTCCCGATCTCGCGCCAGCTCTTTTCGCTCACCTCGACATCGTACTTCTTCGCCGCGGCCTTGATCCGTTTCCACGCGGCGTCGCGCTCGTCGTCGTTCACGCCCTTGACCTGGTTGAACCGCGCGATCGCGTTGCGGACGTGGCTGGCGTCCTCCAGCGGCTCCTTGCGTTCCTTCGGAAAGGCGAACTTGCCGTCGTCGAGATCGTCTCGCTTGTCGTCGGAGAGCTTGCTCATGCGGCACCATGCTCGAACGTGCTGCGTTCGCCATCCGAGTGCACTTCGTTGTTGAGCGCGGCGAGGGCGCGGCGGCAGTCGTCGGCGCATTCACGGCACATCGTCGCGCAGCGCCGGCAATGCGCGTGATCGTGGCGGCGGCACTCTTCCTCGCAGGTCTGGCACGCTTCGATGCACACGGCGAGTATGCTGCGGATGAGCTGGCGGTTCTCGTCGGTGCGGCGGGTAGCGACGCGATAGGCGGTGGTGCACACGTCGGCGCAGTCCATGCACAGCCGGATGCAGCGGCGCATGTCCATTTCTTCGGCACTGCAGGCGTCGGCGCACGAGTTGCAGATCGCCGCGCAGTACATCGCATGCTTGACCGCTTCGCCGAGGGTGTCGTTATGGTCGCTCCCGACATCCGGGTGCTCGCGGATCATTTCCTTGATCGACATGGCGCTCTCCTTCGCTGGGGGGAGCGCGCGAGCGCCGGGGATTGTTCCGAAATTGCCTTTCCTACATTTCGCGTTCCGCCTATGTTCCCGTGATGGACACGACTGCGATCTTATTGATTTTGGCGGCTCTGGCGCTCGGCGCGGTGGCGGGATGGTTCTTCGGCTCGCGCCCGGCAGCCGACTGGCGCACCCGCCACGGCGAGAGCGAGACCGAGTGCAAGGCGCTCAACGAGAAGCTGTCGCGGATGGTCCCCGAACTCGCCACGATGAGCGAACGGGCGACCCGCGCCGATGCGCTGGCGGCGGCGCTCGATGCCGCCCGCGAGGAGAATATTGCGCTAAAGGCGCGTGAGGCTGGCTTCGCCGAAAAGGAGCGCCTGCTCGAGGAATCGCGGGTCAATCTCCTCAAGGAATTTGAGAACACCGGGGCGAAAGTGCTTGGCGCGGCTCAGGAAAAGTTCCTCGCAGCAGCGACGGAACGCCTGGGGCATTCGGAGAAGGCGAACGAAGAGAAGATCAAGGCTTTGCTGGAGCCGGTGGGGTCGCGGCTCAAATCCTACGAGGAGCAAGTCGCCGCATTGGAAGCCAAGCGGGTCGATTCATTTGGCCAGCTCACGGGCCTGATCGAATCGATGAAGCTGGGCCAGGAGCAGGTCCGGCGCGAAGCGCAGCGCCTCGGCAATTCGCTCACTAATGCGCCCAAGGCGCGCGGGCGGTGGGGCGAGCGGGCGCTGCAGAACGTGCTCGAGCAGTGCGGCCTCTCCGAGCATACCGACTTCGAGCTGGAGCATTCGATGGATACCGACGAGGGCCGCCTGCGGCCCGACGCGATCGTCCGCGTGCCGGGGCAGAAGAAGCTGGTGATCGATGCGAAGGTGTCGCTCAACGCCTACCAGGCGGCGTTCGAGGCGGACGATGAGGACGAACGCCGGCGGCATCTCGACCTGCACGCCAAGTCGATGCGCGGGCACGTGCAGACGCTCGGCGCAAAAAGCTACCAGAGCCAGTTCGACGAGGCGCCCGACTACGTGGTGATGTTCGTGCCCGGCGAGCATTTCGTCGCCGCGGCATTGGAGCATGATCCGGAGCTGTGGGACTTTGCTTTCCGCAACAAAGTGTTGCTGGCCACTCCTACCAACCTGGTCGCGATCGCGCGGACGGTCGCGCAAGTCTGGCGGCAGGACACGATCGCGCGCGAGGCGGTCGAGATCGGCAAGGCGGGGACCGAACTCTACGACCGGCTGGCAACTGCGGCCGAGCACATGAAGGGCGTCGGTGCTGGGCTTGACCGGGCGGTGCGCAAGTACAACGATTTCGTCGGAAGCTTCGAACGCAACGTGCTGACGTCAGGCCGGCGCCTGCGCGACAAGGGCATCGAGATCGGCAAGCGCGAGATCGAGGATGTGCCGCTGGTCGAAGCCGCGCCGCGGTATGTTGCCGCGCCCGAGCCCGAAACGACTGCCAAAGATTAGGTTGAAAGCGCAGACGCTTGGCCGCTACCAAAGGGCCATGAGGATTGCTGCCGGAACTTCGCTCGCCTTCGTCGCCGCGCTCGCGCTGGGCGCGTGCAGCCAGGACAACGCACCGTCGGACGCTATTAAGAATGCGGCCGATACGGTGGTCAAGCAAGTCGACGGCTCGCAGGCGGTC
This sequence comes from Tsuneonella rigui, assembly GCF_003958625.1. Classification (GTDB taxonomy): domain Bacteria; phylum Pseudomonadota; class Alphaproteobacteria; order Sphingomonadales; family Sphingomonadaceae; genus Tsuneonella; species Tsuneonella rigui. Next base: position 146,589 of record NZ_RSEL01000020.1, read on the forward strand.
AAGCTGGCGCAGGGCAAGTACGCGCCGCAGGACGACTGCAAGAACAAGCCCGGCGCGGAGGATTTCCGCACCCAGCTCGCCGCTGCGGTGAAGGCAAAGGATGCGGCCAAGCTGGCCGCGCTGGCGGCGCCCGACGTGAAGCTTGATTTCGGCGGCGGCTCGGGCGCGGCCGAGCTGCGCAAGCGGCTCGCAGGCAATCAGAACCTGTGGGACGAGCTGACCGAGCTGATGGCGCTCGGCTGCGGCGTCAACGAGCAGGGCGGCATCACCATCCCGTGGTACGCCGCGCAGGACATCGGCGATGCCGATCCCGGCACCGCCATGCTGGTGACCGGTGAGCGCGTGCCGCTGCGCAAGGACGCGCAAGGCAACGCGTCGGAAGCCGAGGAGGTCTCGTGGGACCTCGTCACGCTGGTCGGCGGGCTCGAGCCCAACGCCAAGTTCCAGCAGGTCAAGACGAGCGACGGCACGATCGGCTTCATTGCCACCGACAAGCTGCGCAGCCTGCTCGACTACCGCCTCATCGCCTCCAGCCGCGACGGCAAGTGGAGCTTCACCAGCCTGGTCGCCGGCGACTAGCCAAGCTCGGCGAGCACCTCGTACGCCAGCACCGCTGCGGCGACCGCGGCGTTGAGGCTGTCGGCGCGACCCTTCATCGGCATTGTTACCCTGAGGTCGCAGGCGGCCTCGTATTCCTCAGGCAGCCCGCGCGATTCGTTGCCGACGAGGATGAAGCACGGCGCCTGGTAGGGCGCACCGCGATAGGGCACCGCCTCGCGCAAGCTGGCCGCCACCAGCTGCCCCGGTCCTTCGCGCAGCCAGGGCAGGAACTCCTCCCATCGAGCCTGCGCGATCGGCACGGTGAACACCGCGCCCATGCTCGCGCGGACGGCTTCGGCCGAGAAGGGATCGGCGCAGTCGTCGATCAGGATCAGACCGCCGGCGCCCACGGCGTCGCAGGTGCGCAGCATGGTGCCGAGGTTGCCGGGGTCGCGCACCGCCTGCGCAACCAGCCAAATCGGTGCAATGAAGCGCTCGATTTGGCCCAGAACAGTGGGGTGTTCGGCGAAAACGCCCGCCACAGCTTGGGTGTTCTCCTTGCCGGTGATCTTGGACAGGATGTCGGCGCTGGTCTCGATCACCTCCCCGCCATTTGCCAAGACCTCTGCTTCGATCGTGGCGAGCAGCGGGTGGTCGTCGCGGCCCTCCGCCATCACCAGCGTTTCGGGGAGGTAGCCGCTTTCGCGCGCATCGGTCAGCAGGCGCAGGCCCTCGGCGAGGAACTTGCCCGAGGCCTTGCGGTGCTTCTTGTCGCGTAAGGCCCGCAGCGCCTTGACGGTGGGGTTGGAGAAGCCGGTGATCTGCCGCCGGCCGGGGTGCGTCACTTCAGTCCTCGCCGAAGCCGTCGTCGATCAGGGCGCACATCTCGGCGAGCACCGTTTCGGCATCTTCTCCGGTCACGATCACCTCTACTGTATCGCCCTTGGCCGCGCCGAGCATCATCAGGCCGAGGATCGAGCCGCCGCCCGCCTCGTTGCCGTCCTTCGCCACCTTGACCTCGCATCCCGGGGAGAGAGCCGCCACTGCGCCGACGAACTTGGCGCTGGCGCGGGCGTGGAGGCCGCGCTGGTTGACGATCGTGCAGGTGCGCCGCGCCTCGCTCAAGAGGCGGCCTTCTTCTTCTCGCACCCGGCGGCGCCGAGGAATTCCGAAGCCACGGTGATGTAGCTCTTGCCCGCGTCGCGCGCGGCGCGGACCGCATCGGTCACGCTCATCGCCTTGCGCGCGCCGGCGAGGCGGATGAGCATCGGCAGGTTGATACCGGCAATCACCTCGACCCGTCCGGCATCGAGCAGCGAGATCGCAAGGTTCGACGGGGTGCCGCCGAACAAGTCGGTCAGAATGATCGCGCCCGCGCCCGAATCGACCTTCTTGATCGCGGCCGCGATCTCCTTGCGGCGCCGTTCCATGTCGTCGCTGGGGCCGATGCAGACGGTCGCGATCGCGGTCTGGGGACCGACGACGTGTTCCATCGCGCTGACGAATTCCTCGGCCAGTCGGCCGTGGGTGACCAGGATCAATCCGATCATGTGAGTTGGCTGCTCGCGTTCCGCGTCATCTTAGCGGCAGGCTCCACCATGCCCAATCCGCCCGTTCGTGAAAGGACCGTCATGTCTGCGGAGAGCCTTCCAGCTGGTCCGAGCCCCGCGATCCCAGGTTTCGGTGAATGACAGTGGGCGAAAATCCCTCGCCGCGCAAGGCCTCGGCCATCGCCTCGGCGGTATGGACCGAGCGGTGCCGCCCGCCGGTGCAGCCGAACGCGAGATTGACGTAGGTCTTGCCCTGCGCGGCGTAGCGCGGGAGCAGCATCAGCACGAGATCGCGGATGCGGGTGAAGGCGTCGTCCCACGCCGGATCGGCGACGATATGCGCGGAGACGGGGGCGTCGAGCCCGGTCAGGGGCCGCAGTTCCGGATCCCAGTGCGGGTTGTCGAGGAAGCGCATGTCGAACACCAGATCAGCAAGCGGCGGCATGCCGCGCGCGAAGCCGAAGCTGGAGATGGTGACGGTCATGCCTTCGCCGGCGGGATCGGAGAAGCGGTCGCGGATCGCCTGCTGAAGGTCGCTGGAGGTGAGGGCGGTGGTGTCGATCACCGCCTCTGCCCAGCGGCGCAGCGGTTCGAGCAGTTCGCGCTCCGCCTGAATCCCTTCGAGCACCGGCCGCCCCTGCGCCATCGGGTGGCGGCGGCGTGTCTCGTTGTAGCGCCGTTCCAGCTCGGCGCCGCTGCAATCGAGGAACAGCGTGGTCAGCTCGAGATCGGGGCGGACGGCGAGCTTCTTCCAGCGAGCGATGATCTGGTTGGGCGCAAAGCCGCGGGTGCGCGAATCGAAGCCGATCGCGAGCGGCGGGCGTGGTTCACTCCCGGCAGTCTCGGCCGCCACCAGCCGTTCGAGCAGGCGGATTGGAAAGTTGTCGATCGCCTCCCAGCCGAGGTCCTCGAGCACCCTCAACGCGGTGGTCTTGCCCGCACCGGAGAGGCCGGTGACGAGGACGACGCGTTGTCGGGGGGCAGGCGGCTGGGCAGTCATGATCCCGATCGTCAGAGTTCGTCGCGCCCGGCCCGACCTTGCACGTTCAGGCCGTGCAGCGCCAGCGCGTACTCCGCGCCGATGGCATTGGCCGCTCCGCGATGGTCGAATGCGAGGATAGGGACCGCATGGCCGGCGATGTCGATCCTACCAGCCTGCTCGACGAAGCGCGGCGCATCCTCGCGCAATTCGAGCGCGAGCGCGATAGGCGCTGCGGTGGTCGGGAGCGTGAGCAATCCGACGTTGCGCAATTCGATCAAGCCGGCAGTTGCGGGGGCTGGAAGGGCCCAAAGCGCCCCCTCGCGTTCTTCCAGCGCGATGCCGTCATCTCCGACCAGGGTCGCGCCCCGGTCGATCAAGGCGAGCGCCAGGCTCGACTTGCCGCTGCCGGGCGGGCCTTCGATCAGCAGCGCCCGGCCGCCGATCGCCACCGCGGTGGACTGGCGCAGCCTCATGCCTTTTTCGCGACTGCCTCGGGTAAGGTCAGCGTGACGCAGGCACCTTCGTCGCCATCAGGCCGCGCGCTCGCGAACAGGCCGCCGTCGTGCGCCTCGGCAATGGTGCGGGCGATCGCGAGGCCGAGCCCGCTGTGCTGTCCGAACCCTTCGTCGGCCGGCCGGTCGGAATGGAACCGCCGGAATACCTTCTCGCGCGCGTCTTCGGGAATGCCGGGTCCGTGATCACACACGCTCAGCGCGACCTCCCCGTCGATTCGCTCGATGGTCAATTGGATCGGCGCGTCCTCGGCCGAGAACGAGACGGCATTATCGAGCAGGTTGTCGATCACCCGCTCGAGCCGGATCGGCACGCCCATCACCTTCACGCTGTCGCGTGGGCGGGTGAAGACGATGCCGTGGCGTCCGTTCTGCTCGCGCGCCTCGCGCCGGCCGATGATATTCTCCGCCAGTGCGACGAGGTCGATCGGCTCGAAGGTCGCGCGGCTCAATTCCGCGTCGATCCGGCTGGCTTCGGAAATCTCGCTCACCAGCCGGTCGATCCGGCGGACATCGTGTGCGGCGATGTCGTTGAGCTGCCGTCGCAGATCCTTGTCCTCGACCGAGGTCAGCGATTCGAGCGCACTGCGCAATGAAGCGAGCGGATTCTTGATCTCATGCGCGACGTCGGCGGCGAAGTGCTCCACGGCGTCGATCCGCAGGCGCAGCGCGGCGGTCATATCGGAGATCGCGCGGGCGAGCTGGCCGATCTCGTCGCGCCGTTGGGGCAGGCGGGGCACCTCGACCTGCCGGTCGCGCCCCTGCCGCACCCGGTTGGTCGCGTTGGCCAGCATCCGCAGCGGGAGCACGATGGTGCGCGCCATGTATAGCGACAGCAGCGTGCTCATCAGCAGCGCCAGCAGCACCGCGCTGATCAGCGTGCCGCGGGCCTCGCGCACCTCCAGCGTGATGTCGACCGCGTTGCGGGTGGTGAGCAGGGTCGCGCCCTTCAGGCCAACCGGGGCGGCGGTGTTGATCACCGGGGTGCCGTCGGGCGCGTCGCGCAACTGTATCTGGGTCAGGTTCTCTTCGCGAGCGCGCTTCAGCTCGGGCCAGGCGTCGGCATCGGTCGCGGTCGGTTCGTTGTAGTCGGGGATCGGGTCGGCGCCGACCACCGTGTCCACCGCGCGGTCCAGCCAGCGGGCAAGGTCCTCGCGCCACGGCTCGTCGCCCGGGGTGTCGAACTGGAAGCTCGGCTGGTCGAGCTTGAAGCTGTCGGCCCACAGCCGGCCCTGCGCATCGAACATGCGCAGCCGCATGTGCTGTTCCTTGCCGATCTGGATCAGCAGCGCTTCCTGCCGCTCGCGGCTGGCGCCGGCGAGCGCCTCGGCGGTGATCTGCGCTTCGACCCGCGCCAGCTTGTAGCGCTCGTCGAGCAATTGTTTGCGGTAGCTGTCGAGGTAAAACACCCCGCCGCCCAGCAGCAGCAGCGGCAGCAGGTTGATGATCAGGATGCGCGAGGTGAGCGACAGCCGCCGCCCGGGCACGAAGGCGAGCGCCCGCGCGGACGTTTCAGCCATCGGCGAAACTGTAACCCGCGCCGTAGAGCGTCTCGATCGCGCCGAAGTTGCGGTCGACGCTGCGGAACTTGCGCCGGATGCGCTTGATGTGGCTGTCCACCGTGCGGTCGTCGACGAACACGTCGTCGGGATAGGCGGCGTCCATCAACTGGTTGCGGCTCTTGATCACGCCGGGGCGTTGGGCGAGCGCTTCGAGGATCAGGAACTCGGTCACGGTGAGCGAGACCGGCCGTTCCTCCCACATCACCTGGTGCCGGGCCGGGTCCATCCGCAGGCGGCCGCGTTCGATCACCGGACCAGGCTCGGGCGAACCGGCAGCGGTGTCCTCGCTCGTGCCAAGGCCGACGCGGCGCAACAGCGCGCGGATGCGGGCGATCAGCAGGCGCAGGCTGAAGGGCTTGGTGATGTAGTCGTCCGCACCCACCTCGAAGCCAAATTCCTCGTCACCCTCGTCGTCCTTGCTGGTGAGGAAGATGACGGGGAGGGCGGAGCGCTCGCGCACGCGGCGCAGCAGTTCGATGCCGTCCATCCGGGGCATCTTGATGTCGAACACCGCGAGGTCGGGCGGGTTCTCGCAGATCGCCTTCAGCGCCGCCTCGCCGTCCGAATAGACGCGGGTCGCGAACCCTTCCGCCTGCAGCGCGATCGAGACGGTGGTGAGGATATTGCGATCGTCGTCGACCAGGGCGATCGTGCGCCGGTCGCCCGCGGCGCGTTCTTCGACTGTCGCTTGCTCTTCCTGCATAGCCGCTGACTAGCCTGAAGGGGCGGGCGAAACAACAAAGCCCGCAGGTGCCAGAGCGCGATGTGTAGCGGCCAGCGGGCGGGAACCAAGTTTGACGAAAATCGCTATCCGGCCTATGCGCCGGGGCGAGCCCCCGCGCTTGCGCCTGCACGCAGCAAAACGGTCATGTATTCAAGACATTCCGCTGAGAAAGCGGGGTGCTTCAAGGGAGATAACCCAAGTGAATTCCTCTCTCGCTCAGCCGCTGTCCGCCCAGGGATTCGACACCGGCGCCAAGATCTACGCCAACCTCGGCACGCCGGCGCTGGTCGAGCATGCGCTGCAGAAGGGCGAAGGCCGCCTGACCAAGGACGGCGCGCTGCTGGTCGATACCGGCAAGTTCACCGGCCGCAGCGTGAAGGACAAGTTCGTCGTCCGCGACGCGGTGACCGAGGACACCATCAACTGGGGCACGATCAACCAGCCGATGACGCCCGAGCATTGGGCGAACCTCAAGGCCGATTTCCTCGCCGAGTTGAAGGGCCAGCAAGAGCTCTACGTCGCTGACCTGTTCGGCGGCAGCCAGCCCGAATACCGCGTGAACGTGCGCGTCATCAACCAGATGGCCTGGCACAACCTGTTCATCCGCACGCTGCTGGTGCGGCCGACCGCTGAGGAACTGGCGGAGTTCACCCCCGAATACACGATCATCAACCTGCCGAGCTTCAAGGCTGACCCGGCGCGTCACGGTAGCCGCAGCGACACGGTGATTGCGGTCAACCTGACCGAGAAGCTGATCCTGATCGGCAACACCGAGTACTCGGGCGAGATGAAGAAGGGCGTGTTCGGCTTGCTCAACTTCCTGCTCCCCGCGCAGGGCGTGATGCCGATGCACTGCAGCGCCAACATCGGCGCCGACGGCAAGAGTGCGATCTTCTTCGGCCTCTCGGGCACCGGCAAGACCACCCTGTCGGCCGACGCCAGCCGCACCCTGATCGGCGACGACGAGCACGGCTGGTCGGACACCGCGATCTTCAACTTCGAAGGCGGCTGCTACGCCAAGATGATCAACCTCTCGGCCGAGGGCGAGCCGGAGATCTACGCGACGACCAAGATGTTCGGCACGATCCTCGAGAACGTGACCATGGACGAGGCGACCCGCGAGCTCGACTTCACCGACGACAGCAAGACCGAAAACACCCGCGGCGCCTATCCGATCGAGTACATCCCGAACACGAGCGAGAAGAACCTCGGGCCGCCACCGTCGAACGTGATCCTCCTCACCGCCGACGCGTTCGGCGTGCTGCCCCCGATTGCGCGGCTGACGCCGGACCAGGCGATGTACCACTTCCTCTCTGGCTACACCGCCAAGGTCGCCGGCACCGAGATCGGCGTGACCGAGCCGACCGCGACGTTCTCGACCTGCTTCGGCGCCGCGTTTATGCCGCGCCACCCGTCGGTCTATGGCAACCTGCTCAAGAAGCGCATCGCCGAAGGCGGCGCAACTTGCTGGCTGGTCAACACCGGCTGGTCGGGCGGCAAGGCGAGCGAGCCGGGCATTAAGCGCATGCCGATCAAGGCCACCCGCGCGCTGCTCAACGCCGCGCTCGACGGCAGCCTCAACGATGTCGAGTTCCGCAAGGACCCGAACTTCGGCTTCGAAGTGCCGGTGGCGGTGCCGGGCGTCGACACCAAGCTGCTCGACCCGCGCGCCGCGTGGGCCGATCCCGAAGAGTACGACCGCACGGCGCAGAAGCTCGTGCAGCTGTTCGTCGATAACTTCGCCCAGTTCGATGCCTACGTCGATCAGGGCGTGAAGGACTCGGCGCCGGGCCTGCAGGCCGCCTGACGCGTCTCACAGTTCAACGTAACGGCGCCCGCCCGGGAAACCGGCGCGGGCGCCTTGCGTTGTGGGGGTGGACGCACCCTCAAAAGACGGAGACATCCCATGGGCCTTTTCGACGCCATCCTCGGCCACGCGCACGATCACCCGACACTCAAGAACCTCGCCAACAAGCTCGGCATCGAACAGGACCAGGCCGAGCAGGCGATCGCTGCGCTCGCCGAAGCGCACCAGCAAGACGGCGACACCGTCAGCCTGGCGGCGCAGCGCACGGGGCTGTCGCAGGACACGCTTCAGCAGATGGTCGCCCAGATCGGCGGCGAGGGCTCGCTGACCCAGTTCAATTCGATCCTCGAACGCGACGACGGAGCCAACCCGTTCGACAACTTCGAGTAAGCCTGTGAGCATCCTCGAGGGTCTGCAGCAATCCGGCGCGATCGGATCGATGGCGCGCGAACTGGGCGTAGACGAGCCGACCGCCCAGAAGGCCGCCGGCGCATTGCTGCCCGCGATCGTCGCCGGCCTCGGGCGCAACCAGGTCGGTGCCGGCGGCTCGCGCGCCGGTTCCAGCGGTGGCGGCCTCGCCGATGTGCTGGGCGGCGTGCTCGGCGGCAGTGGGGGCGGCTTGCTCGACCAGGTGCTCCACGCCGATCCCACGCCGACCAAGCCAGGCAACGACATCCTCGGCCAGATCTTCGGCACCAAGGATGTCAGCCGCGGGGTTGCGGAAGCCGCATCCGGTTCGACAGGGATCAGCCAGGACCTGCTCAAGAAGATGCTGCCGATCCTCGCGATGGCGGTGATCGGCTACATGACCCGCGGCAAGCCGGGCGCGGGTGGGGGTATGCTCGGCGGCATCCTCGGCCAGGTCGTGACCGGAATGCTGCGCCGCTAGGCGGCGACGCTCTCGCCGCCCGAGACAGCTTCGTGTGACAGCGGCGTCGCGCGGCGCTGGGTCTCGACATGGTCCCAGATCCGACTGACGACGACTGAGCCTTCGCCGACCGCGCTCGCCACGCGCTTGACCGAGCCGGCGCGCACATCGCCGACCGCGAAGATGCCGTCGCACGAGGTTTCGTAGGGCTGCGCGCGGCCCGCATCCGCGCCGGTCAGCACGAACCCCTTGGCGTCGGTCTCGGCAAGGCCGGAGAGCCACCCGGTGTTGGGCGCCGCCCCGATCATCACGAACAGCGCGCGGCACCCGATCGCCTGGTCTCCGGCGGGCGAGGTGAGGGTGAGCGAGTCGAGGTGGCCGTCCCCGGCGAGGCACGTAACTTCGGTCTCGTAGTGGATGGTAATCGCCGGATCGGCCTCCAGGCGGCGCGACAGGTAATCGGACATCGAGTCCGCCAGTGTCGTCCCGCGCACCACCACGTGCACATGCTTGGCCGTGCGGCTCAAATACATCGCCGCCTGACCAGCCGAATTGCCGCCGCCGATCACCACCGCTTCGGTATTGCGGCAGAAGCGCGATTCCATGTCGGTCGCGGCGTAGAACACGCCCGCGCCCTCGAACTCCTGCAGACGGTCGAGCGGCAATCGCCGGTACTGCACCCCGGTCGCCACCAGCACCGCGCGGGCACATAAGGTATCGCCCTCGTTCAGCGTCACGCAGAACGCGCCGTCTTCGCGCTGGGCAAGGTGCTCGACCCGGCGCGGCATGGCGAAGCGGGTGCCGAATTTCATCGCCTGCACCTGCCCGCGGAAAACGAGGTCGGTGCCGGAGATGCCGGTGGGGAAGCCGAGATAGTTTTCGATCCGGCTACTGGTGCCCGCCTGCCCGCCGATCGCGGTATCCTCGATCGTCAGCGCGCACAGGCCCTCGCTGCCCGCATAGACCGAGGCCGCCACTCCGGCCGGCCCGCCGCCGACGATGACGAGGTCGTAAAACGTCTCCCGGCAGACATCGAGGTCGAGCCGCAGCTCGCGCGCCAGTTCCAGTGGGGTGGGATGAATCAACGTGCGGTTCTTGCCCAGCACTACGCCGGGCGTGTGCCCGGTGAGCTGGCAGGTCGCGACAGCCTCAGCGTCGTGCCCGTCGAGGTCGATGCTCTGGAAGGGAATCCGGTTGCGTGAGAGGAACCGCTCGCATGCCTGCACCTGCGGATCGCGGTCGGCGCCGATCAGCTTGATCCCGCCCGCGCCGACATCGAACGTCCGCTGGCGCCGCGCCGAAAACACGGTGAGGACGTGATCGGACAACTCTGGCACCTCCGCCATCAGGTCCAGCATGCGGAGTCGCTCGACCTCGATGGTGCGCGTTGCCACCGCCGCCCGCATCGGCACCATCACGGCGCCGCCGTTGAGGAAGCCGATCTCACCGGCGAATTGCGTCGGCCCGAGCGTGGAATTGAGCAGCCGTTCGCCGCTGAATGGATCGACGATCTCGATCTCGCCATCGATCAGGTAAACGAAGCGGTCCCACGGATCGCCGACCGCGAAGACGGTCTCGCCTGCGTCATAGGCGCGCTCCTCACCATTCCCCTTGAGCAGGGCGACGTGCTTGTCGGACAGCGGCTGCCGCCGCATCGTCTCGAGGTCGGCACCGAACGATTCCATCGCGCACTCCCGCTGCTAGGTCGCAAGACAGGTAGTGCACCGCTCGCGCAGGCGAAAGGCGCTAGGCGGAAGCGTTGGCGATGTAGCGGTCGACGGTCTTTACCAACACGTCCATCGGCACGTTGCCGCCGTCGACCACCGCCTGGTCGAACGCCTTGAGATCGTAGCGCGAGCCCAGCGCGGCTTGCGCGCGGGTGCGCTGGCGGACGATCTCGTTCTGGCCGATCTTGTAGCCGCACGCCTGGCCCGGCCATGAGCAATAGCGGTCGACTTCGCTCGCGATGTCCTCGGCATTGTCGCCGTTCTTCTCGACGAACAGGTTGACCGCCTGCGCGCGGGTCCAGCGCTTGGCGTGGAGACCGGTGTCGGCGATCAGGCGGCAGGCGCGGAAGGCCTGGTCCTGCAGGTAGCCGAGGCGCCATTCGGGATGTTCGTCGTAGGCGCCCAGTTCGTCGGCGAGCTGTTCAGCATAGAGCGCCCAGCCTTCCGAGAACGCGTTGAACGACAGGATCGAGCGGATCAGCGGCAGCGAGTGCGAGAACTCACCCTCCCAGATATGCCCCGGGATCGCCTCGTGGTGGGCCAGAGTCGGCAGCGTGTAGGTCCGGTGCATGTCGGTGGCGCGCAAGTTGAGCCACACCTTGCCCGGAATCTTGCCGTCCTTGGATCCCGCCCCGCCATAGGCGCCGGGCGCGCCGGGCTCCTCGGCGGGCGGCAGGCGGCGAACTTCGAGATTGGGGTCGACCACCGTGTTGAACGCACGCGGCATCTGCGCTTTGATCCAGTCGATCCGGTCGTTCATGAACTTGATGATCGCCGCGCGGCCGGGATCGCCCTCGGGGAACTGGAAGCGCTTGTCCTCGGCCAGCTTCTGCATCCGCTGGCCGACCGGGCCGGACTTGTAGCCCAAATCCTGCAGGATCGTATCCATCCGCGCGTGGATCTCGTCGAGCTGAGTGAGGCCGATCTGGTGGATTTCGTCAGGTGTCAGGCGGGTGGTCGTGCTCGCACGCAGCGCCCAGGCGTAATATTCGTCGCCGCGCGGCTGGCTCCACATGCCGGGGTCGTTGTCGGCGAGGCCGCGCTCGGTCTTGAGCTCGGCAAGCTGGCGTTCGAGTGCTGCGACGATCGGGCCGGTGACGATTGCCTTGGCGCGGTTGCCCCAATCGCCCGGGATCGATGCGGTCCGGCTGGTCAGGCCCTCCACATACGCCCCGCCGCTGCGCGCATCGGCGATCGAGGCGGTCATCGCGGTGATCGCCTTGTCGAGCAGGAAACCGGGCGGAACCAGCCCCTTGCCCCGCGCATCGCGAATGCGGCCGAGCTCACCGTCGAGCACCGCGGGTACCTGCGCCAGCCGCGCGAGATAGGCCTCGGCATCGGCGGCATCGCGCACCGGATGCTCGGAGCCGAGGAAGCGCGGCAGGTCGAGGTACGCGCCGACGTTCTGGATCACCACGTAAGGCGAGTTACGCCAGCTGCCGACCGCGACGTCGCCGTAGGGGAGGGCAAACCCGTCGAGCGCGGTGGCGTAGGCGCTCTCGACCACTTCGAAGCTGGTGCGGGTCGCCGGGTCGAGGCTGGCGAGATCGACGGCGCGCGCCCGCGCCAGGTCGCTGCGCAAAGTGGCCGCCAGAGCCGCCTGGCCCGCCGCCGAGCGATCGGTCAGCTTGCTGCGCAGGCCAGCGTGCTCATCGGTATCGATGCCGAGCGAGGTCGCGCCCTCGGGCTGATGTTGCAGCAGGTTCCACGCGATGTCGTCGAGCAGCGCTTGCGGCGTCATCGCCGGCGCGCCGGCCATCGTCTTGCACCCGCTGAGGGCGAGCAGGGAAACGCCGCCAAGACCGGCAAGAGCTTGGCGGCGCGAGAGTTCGAGGGGGGAGGAGAACATGGCGGCCGGTGTGCAAGCGCGCGCACCGGCTGTCAAACCGCTGGCATCAGTCGGTGAATTCGCTCGGCACGTTGCCGCCATGGGTGCGCAGACCATCCATCACCTGCTGGTGCAGCCAGACGTTGTCCGCGGCGCTGCCGGTGTAATCGGTGCGGCCCATCTCTTCGGCGAGCGCCTTGCGCGAATCGTAGTCGCTATCGATGCCGACCAGCTTCATCAGGTCGACGATCGAGGTGCGCCAGTTGAGGTGGTCGGCGCCGGGCATCGAATCGAGGTGGTTCTCCATGTCGATCAAAGGCGCCGCGCCGCCGCCGCCGCGGCCGTAGCTTTCTCCGCTGGTGCCCGGAGCCGTCGCCGGGTTCGGCGCGGCGGTGCCGGGCGATTGGGTCGTATCGACCGTAGGAGCGGGGGCGGGCGCGGCGTGCGCCTTGCCGAAGATGGCGTCCCTGATCTTGCCGAAAATGCTCATGACGGTGGCTTTCTCTTGTGCGCCGGACCGTCCGGCGGATGATGCCATGAAAACCCGCCGCGCGGCGGGCTGTTCCGCCGGCGCGGCATCGGTTATCGCACGCCCGATGCTGCCTACCGTGCTCTCGATCCTGGTGCTCGCCGCGTTCGCTCTCACCGGCGGGGCGATCTATTTGTGGCGCAAGCCCGGGATGCGCCGCCAGGCGCTGCTGATGCTGGCGCTGGCGGCGATCGCGCTGGTCAATCTTGCGATCTGGACCGTGCCTGATGGGAATGGCCGCTCGCCGGTGTCGCAGATCGGCGAGCGGTAGCGCTTACTCAGGCAGCTCCCACCGTACCGAGCTGGAGTAGCTGCCGCTGGTGCGCGCGCCGGTTTCATCCTTGGCGGCGTCGAAGCGGGCGCGGCGGGTGACGAGGTCGCAGGTCGCCTCGTCGAGCTCGGAATACCCGCTCGACCCGGTGATCGTGCAATTCTGCACCTTGCCGTCCGCCGCGATCTCCAACCGGAAGCGCGCGGTGCCGATCATCTCGCGGTTGATCCAGCTCGAGCGGTAGTCGGCCGTGGTCACCCAGCTTCCCGGATTGTTGCGCGGGCGCGCGGAGACCGGGCTGAATTTCGGGGAGGGGGTCGTCATCGGTCCGGGCGTCCCGGACGGCAGCGGCTTCGGGATCGGGTCGAATTGCGGGATGATCACATCGGTGGCGTCGATCGGGGGGCGTTGCGGCCCCAGATCGATCGGCGGCATAGGTGCGTTGACCTTGGGCTGTGACAATTTCGGGTCCACCTCAGCCTTTGTTTCGGGCTTGGGCGGCGGCGGGGGATCGATCGGGACCTGCACCTCGTAGCCTTCGAAAGGGTCCTTCTCCGTCAGGATCGCTGTGCCCTTAAGCCCCGTGACCAACGCGTAACCGATCAGCCCGTGGATCACGATCACCGCGGCGACCGCGCCCGGGCGATCGCGCCAGGTGTTCTGCTGCAAGTATGCCATCGCATCGCTCCTGTTCTCGCGCCGATCTGGAGTCGGCGTCGGACGAGCAATGTTACATCATATCTTGAGTCGCCGAAGCGCTTTCGCGTTGCATCGCGCTACCGAATGGCCGGTATCAGCGGATCGGGCAGTCGGGGGAGAGGCGGAAGTCGAGGTAGTTGTCGACCGACTTCATCATGTCCTCGAGCTCGTTCTCGAAGAAGTGGTTCGCCCGCGGGATCTCGTCGTGGTGGATCGTGATGTGCTTCTGCGTGCGCAGCTTCTCGACCAGCTTGCCGACCGAGCTCGGCTGTACCACCGTGTCGGCCGCACCGTGGACGAAGATGCCGCTCGCCGGACACGGGGCGAGGAAGCTGAAGTCGTACATGTTGGCGGGCGCGGAGACCGAGATGAACCCGCGCACTTCGGGCCGCCGCATGAGCAGCTGCATGCCGATCAGCGCGCCGAAGCTGACGCCGGCGACCCAGGTCGTCTGCGCCTCGGGGTGGATCGACTGCACCCAATCGAGCGCGCTCGCGGCGTCGGAGAGTTCGCCCACGCCGTTGTCGAAGCTGCCCTGGCTGCGGCCGACGCCGCGGAAGTTGAAGCGCAGCGTCGCGAACCCGCGGTCGACGAAGGTCTTGTAGAGACGCTGGACCATCCGGTCGTTCATCGTCCCGCCGCCGTGCGGGTGCGGGTGGAGGATCATCGCCACCGGCGCGCGGGCGCGCGGCCCGGGGCTGTAGCGGCCTTCAAGGCGGCCTTCGGGACCGGGGAAAATCACTTGGGGCATCGTGAACCTGCTTGAACTGGAACGCGTTAGAGCGCGGGTGGCGCCTCGCGGGTGGGCGGCTATATAGGCGCGAAGGCGAAAATCGCAATCGTGACGAAATCCTCCCGCATCTACCTCGACCACGCCGCCACCACTCCGCTGCGCCCCGAAGCACGCGCTGCGATGGAGGAGGGGTTCGCCATGTGGGCCAACCCCAGCAGCCCGCACGCCGAGGGAAGGCGAGCGAGAGCAGCGCTGGAAGACGCGCGCGAGCGAATGAAGGCGGCGCTCGGGTGGGAAGGGGAGGTGATCTTCACCTCCGGCGCGAGCGAAGCGGCAGAGATAGGTTTCGCGGCGGACACCTACATGTCCGAGATCGCAAGCGCGGTGGAGCACGATGCGGTCCTCAGCCAGGTGTGGTCAGACCACCGCATTCCTGTGCTGCCGGACGGCGCCATCAACCTCGTCGCGCTGGGCGAAAACGAGTCGCTTCAGGGGCTCGCCGAAGGATCCAACACCTATCGGGTGGTCGCGGTGCAGCACGTCAACTCGGAAACGGGCAATCGCCAGAATATCGGCTTCGCTGGGGAATTGACCCACGATCACGGGGCCGCGCTGCTCGTCGATTGCGCGCAGAGCGCCGGCAAGTTTCCCCTTCCGCAGATCGCCGATATCGCCATCGTCTCCGCGCACAAATTCGGCGGACCGGTGGGGGTGGGCGCGCTGCTGGTGAAGAACTTCGCCATGCTCAAGGCGAGCGGAGGACAGGAGCGCGGCTACCGACGGGGTACCGAAAACCTGCCGGGCGTGCTCGGCATGATCGCGGCGTTGGAGGCATGCGCCGAACCGTACATCGCGCCCGAGGTGCTCGAACCGCTCGATGCGTTTGCGAGCGAAGTCCGCGCGCTCGGCGGCGAGTGGCTGTCCGATCGGCTGTCCGACCCCACGCCCTACATCCGCGCCATCGCCATGCCCGGCCTGTCCGCGCAAGCGCAGCTGATGCGGTTCGATGCGCAGGGCATCGCGATCAGCCAGGGTTCGGCCTGCTCATCTGGCACGATGAAACGCAGCCATGTGCTCACCGCGATGGGCGTGCCGGACGAGATCGCCGACCGCACGATCCGGGTCAGCTTCGGCTGGACCACCACTCGCGCGGACGTCGAGCGGTTTTGCGAAACCTGGCTCGCCATGGCACGGCAAGCAGCGTGATCTATCTCGACTACCAGGCGACAACCCCGCTTGCGCCCGAGGCGCGCGAGGCGATGCTGCGCTGGCTCGGCGGGCCGGAGAGCGACGGATTCGGCAATCCGCACTCGCCGCACCGGATGGGGCGGATGGCGCGCGCCGCGATCGAGTTGGCGCGCGAGCAGGTTGCGGCGCTGCTGCCGCCGGGCGGGCGGGTGATCTTTACCTCGGGCGCGACCGAAGCGATCAATTTAGCCATTCGTGGCAGTGGCTTAGGCGGGACCGTCGCGGTGTCGGGGATTGAGCATGCGGCGGTGCTCGACACCGCCAAGAGCATGGGGCGGGCGCACGAGTTGGCGGTTGACTCCGAGGGGATATGCCGCGCCGATCAGGCCTTGGCCGACGACACCCGCCTGGTCTGCGTCATGCAGGTCAACAACGAGATCGGCACCATCCAGCCAGTCGCGGAGTGGTCGCAAAAGGCGAAACAAAACAATGCGCTGTACTTGTGCGACGCGGTGCAGGCGTTCGGCAAGATCACGGTCGCGGAGGCCGATTTCATCGCCATTAGCGCGCACAAGTTTCATGGGCCCAAAGGGATCGGCGCGCTATGGGTTCGGGATGGAGTCGAGCTTGCCGAGGTGCAAACCGGCGGCGGGCAGGAGTTCGGGGTGCGCTCAGGCACGCTCAGCCCCGCGCTGATCGCGGGGATGGGCGCGGCCGCTGCGCTTGCGAATGAAGCGCTTGAGCGGGACGCCGAACACATCCGAACACTGTGGAACCGCGCCCGAACACTGTTCGAACACTGGGAGCTCAATGGCAGCGCCGAGGCGCGCTGGCACGGCAACCTCAATATCCGGCGCGAGGGCCTCGATGTCGCACGGCTGATGAGCGACTGCCGGGAGGTGATGTTCTCCGCCGGATCTGCCTGCGCGAGTGGGTCGGGCCGGCCGAGCCATGTGCTGAAGGCGATCGGCCTCAGCGACGCGCAGGCGAAAAGCTCGATCCGCCTGGGCTTCGGCCGCTACACCACGCTGGCCGAGATCGAGCAGGCCGCCGCCCTCATCAACGCCGCGGCGGACGCGCAATGATCGCGGTCACATTCACCGCGCCCGGCGGCGAGCGGATCGAGGTGAACGCCGAGCAAGGCGACAACCTCCTGCGCGTGGGCCAAGCGGCGGGCTTGCCGCTGGAGGGCACCTGCGAGGGACAGATGGCGTGCTCGACCTGCCACGTGATCGTCGCCGCCGAATGGTTCGACCGCCTCCCGCCCGCGAGCGAGGAGGAAGAGGACATGCTCGACCTCGCCGCCGGGGCGGTGCGTACCAGCCGCCTGTCGTGCCAGATAGAGCTGACCCCGGACCTCGACGGCCTTGCCGTGCGCGTGCCGGCGGAAGCGCGCGACATGCGGCGGTTCTGACGCCTCAGGCCGCGCGCACCCGTCAGCCTTCCAGTACGGGCGCCTTCAGCCGCCGCACGATCCACCGCCCGCCCAGCGCTGCTCCCAGCAGCGGGAGCGCGATCGCTAGCATGACGATCAGAGCGCCAATGATCGTGCCGAGCAGACCGCCGATCGACCCGAGCGCGCTGCTGATCGGCGCGAGGAAATCGCTCGCGGGGGCGGCGGCCGGGGCGTAGTCGATATCCATCCGGCTGAACGCGACGCGGCCCTTCGTCTCGGCGAGCCACGAGCGCGCCTGGTCGATCTCCTCGTTGACCGCCGCGACCTGGCGTTCGGCCTCGACCAGTTCCTTCACGCTGCCCTTGCGGGTGCGCAGGACTTCGGTCAGCCGGTCGCGCAGTTGCTCGCGCGAGCGGATGTGCGCTTCGGTGTCGACCACCTGCTTGGACACTTCCTGGCTGCCGATCGTCGCCGAAACCTGTTTGGCGCCGGCGTCGCTCGCCTCTTCGTCCATCAGCGCGCTGACCGCCCGGGCGTGACTGGAGGCGACCGCGAGGCTCAGCGTGCCGTGCACGTCTTCCCGCTCGGCATCGCCCGACAGGTCCATGCCGACGATCCGGCACGATTGCGGGCCCTGCTGCTCGCACACCGAGGCGTGGCGGCGCATAAGCTTGCCGATCTCGTCCGACGGCAATCGGAACGACAGGCCGAAATCGTAGGCAAGCTGCGGCATCGAGGCGGGGATTACGCTGCCATCAGCCGTGGATGCGTCCACCGCGGCCGCTTCGACGGCTTCTCCTGCCGACATCGCGGACGATTGCGCGTCGGCGGCCTGCTCATGGTGATCGTCGGCGCTGCAAGCCGACAAGGTCAGCGCCCCAATTGTGGCGAGAAACAGCGATTTCTTCATAGCTCTAATCCTCTCATGCCCCATTCCCGCCACAATGATGCCTTGTTTTGGCCATAATTCAAGCGGCATCGTTTTCCGCGACCGAGGAGCGTGGGGATAGCCTCGCGTTCCGGCGTTGAGCGGCGGCCCATGGCGCTGCTAGGGCGGCGCGCATGGCCGACATTATCGACGCCGAGAAAGACCCGTTCGACGCGATCGTCGACGCCCCGTTCGACAGCGCGCTGTCGGAGCGGTACCTCGTCTATGCGCTCTCCACGATCACCGCGCGCTCGCTGCCCGACTTGCGCGACGGGTTGAAGCCGGTGCACCGGCGCCTGCTGTGGGCGATGCGGCAGTTGCGGCTCGATCCCACCCAGGCGTTCAAGAAGTCTGCCCGCGTGGTCGGCGACGTGATCGGCAAGTACCACCCGCACGGCGACGCCTCGGTCTACGACGCGATGGTGCGCCTCGCGCAGGACTTTTCGCTCCGCTATCCGCTGGTCGAGGGGCAGGGCAACTTCGGCAACATCGACGGCGATAACGCCGCCGCCTACCGCTATACCGAGGCCCGCCTGACTCGCACCGCGCTGCTGCTGATGCAGGGGCTCGACGAAGGCACGGTCGACTTCGTCCCGACCTATAACGGCGAGGAGGAAGAGCCCGAAATCTTCCCCGGCCTGTTTCCCAATCTTCTCGCCAACGGCGCCAGCGGCATCGCGGTCGGCATGGCGACCAACATCCCCAGCCACAACGTGGCCGAGGTGCTCGACGCCGCGCTCGAGCTGATCGACAACCCCCACGCCGAGCACGCGCGGCTGATGGAGCTGTTCCACGGGCCGGACTTCGCCACCGGCGGGCTGGTGGTGGACAGCGCCGAAGTCGTGTCGGCCGCCTACGAGACCGGGCGCGGGTCGTTCCGCATGCGCGCGCGGTTCCATGCCGCCGAGGCCAAGGACCAAGCCGACCGCGAGGCGGGGATCGAACGGCTTGGGGGCGGGCAGTGGCAGCTCGTCGTCAGCGAAATCCCCTACCAGGTGCCCAAGGGCAAGCTGATCGAGCAGGTCGCGCAGCTCATCGCCGACCGCAAGCTGCCGATCCTGGAGGACGTGCGCGACGAGAGCGACGAGGCGATCCGCATCGTCTTCGTGCCCAAGAGCCGCAACGTCGACCCTGAGCTGCTGAAAGAGTCGCTCTACAAGCTGACCGACCTGGAAACGCGCTTCGGGCTCAATCTCAACGTCCTCGACGCGCAGCCCGGCACCGGGCGCACGCCGATGGTGATGGGGCTGAAGGAGGTCCTGCTCCACTGGATCGCCAGCCAGATCGACATCCTCCAGCGCCGCAGCCGCCACCGGCTGGACCAGATCGCCAAGCGGCTGGAGCTGGTCGAAGGCTACATCGTCGCCTTCCTCAACCTCGACCGGATCATCGAGATCATCCGCACCGAGGACGAGCCCAAGCCGGTGATGATGGCCGAGTTCCAGCTCACCGACCGGCAGGCCGAGGCGATCCTCAACATGCGGCTGCGCAGCTTGCGCAAGCTCGAGGAAATGGAGCTGCGTCGCGAGCGCGACGAGCTGCTCAAGGAACAGGACGACCTCACCAAGCTACTCGAAAGCCCGGCGCGCCAGCGCACGCGGCTGAAGCGCGATCTTGCGGGTGTGCGCAAGGAATACGCCGAGGATACTCCGCTCGGCCGACGGCGGACGACGATCGCGGAGGCTGCGCCGACGGTCGAATACGATCCCTCGGCGATGATCGAGAAGGAGCCGGTGACGGTGATCCTCTCGCAGCGCGGCTGGATCCGCGCGGCGCGCGGGCACCTGCCGCTGGAGCAGGACTGGAAGTTCAAGGAAGGCGACGGGCCGGCCTTCGCGCTCCACGCGCAGACCACTGACAAGCTGCTGCTCGCCGCCGATGACGGTCGGTTCTACACGCTCGGCGCCGACAAGCTGCCCGGCGCGCGTGGGTTCGGCGAGCCGCTGCGGACAATGATCGACATCGATCCAGAGGCGACCGTGGTCGCCGCGATGGTCCACCGGCCGAAGGGGCAGCTGCTGCTGGCGGCGACCAGCGGCAAGGGCTTCGCCGCGGAAACCGACGAGCTGCTCGCCGAGACCCGCAAGGGCCGCCAGGTGGTGAATCTCAAGCCCGGGCAGAAGCTCGCCGTGGTGCGCGAGATCGCCCCGGCGCACGATCACGTCGCGGTGGTCGGCGACAACCGCAAGCTGGTGGTGTTCAACCTCGAAGAGATGCCAGTCATGGCGCGCGGGCAGGGGGTCACCCTGCAGCGCTACCGCGACGGCGGACTGTCGGACGCGATCACCTTCACCCTCGCCGACGGTCTAAGCTGGGCGATGGGCGGCGAAACCGGCCGCACCCGCACCGAGGAAGAGGTTTGGCAGTGGAAGGTCGCCCGCGGCGCCGCCGGCCGCATGCCCCCGCGCGGGTTCCCCAAGGACAACCGGTTCTGACAAATTAAGAGCGGGCCGCCGGCATCTCTGCCGACGACCCGCTCAACGACCCGAAGGGCTCTGAGGGGGGTGAGCCTTCGGTTATTGGGAGCTGTTGCCCGCCCCGGCGGCCGCGGCCACCTGTTCTGCGGTGAACAGTGCAATCAATGCGCCGTTTGCATCGAGCGCGAAGTGCTCGCGCTTTAGGGCGACCGCGCCGGACGGGCTTTCGAGCACCACCGCATCGCCGTCGACCGAATTGATCGTGCCGAGCGGCGCGCCCTTGGGCGAGACCACCGCCGCACCCGCGACCAGCTTGGCATCGCGTGCGGTGTTCGCGGCGGCGACCTGCTGCGCCATCATCTCGTCGAGCTGGGCCTTGGTGACGGTGATGGTCGGGCCCTTGTCGCCCTTGCCGAAGGCGTTTTCGGGCAGCGGCGCCTTGTAGGTGCCGGTGTCGACCATCACCGTGCCAGCATCGACGCTGGCGACGGTGCCGACCGCGGTGCCGTCAGGGCCGTAGACCGTGGCCCCGGCGGCGACTTGGGCGAACGCGGCCGCGGGAATCGCGGCGGCGGCGAGGAACGTGGAGAATGCGGCAAGGCGGGCGAACTTCATCTTTGCTCCTTGGCTTTTCGTCGGCGTCTTTAGGACACCTATCGAAAGGTAGGCAAGATGGTTTAGGCCCGATTCCTGAAGCCGCGATGAAGCGGCTCAGCCGCGCGCGGCGAGTTCGGCATCGAGCAATTCGGTCACACGCGCGCGGGGCGGGAAGCCCTCCGCAACCCACTGTCGCTCGACGGCCTGGAGGATGCGCGCAACCTCCGGTCCGGCGGACACGCCGCGGCCGACGATCTCGCCGCCCTTGAGCGGCAGGTCGGGCGGTTCCCAGCCGATGAGCGGCGCAGGGTCGACACCGGACAGCAAAAGCCGGTCGACTGCACAGGCGACGCCGCTGCGGTACGCGAGCGCGCGCGGTTCCTGCGCATCGTCGGGCGAGCGCGCGGCGGCGCAGGCGAGCCGATCGCGCTGGCTGCGAGAGAGGCGCAGGCGCGCGGCGACTGTTTCGGCCAGGCTGGGCACGGCGGGGATCAGCGCGGCGAGGCGGCGGATGGGGTCGGGCTGCAGGCCCGCCGTGCGTTCGGCGTCGATTACCTGTTCAAGTGCTTCGACTTCGTGCTTTCCAGCTTCCGGCAGTACCACCGGGAGCACCCCGCGCTCCCGCATCCGGGCGACGGTGGCAGCGGGATCGGGGAGGGCGAGGAGGTTCTGCAGTTCCCAGCCGACCCGCTCGCGGCTCAGGCCCTTGAGGCCGCTGGCGAGCTCCGCGCAGGCATCTTCGGCCTCGGCGTCGAGCTCCGAACCGAACCGCGCCTGGAAGCGGTAATAGCGCAGGATGCGCAAGTAATCCTCGCGGATGCGCTGGCGGGCGTCGCCGATGAAGCGGACGTGGTGTGCCTCCAGGTCGGCGACCCCGCCGAAGTAATCAAACACCTCGAGCGTGGCCGGATCGGCGTAGAGCGCGTTGATGGTGAAGTCGCGCCGGGCGGCATCGTCCCGCCACTCGGTCGCGAACGCCACCGTCGCGCGGCGGCCGTCGGTCTCGACATCCTTGCGCAAGGTGGTGATCTCGACGTTGCCGCCGTCGAGGATCGCGGTGACGGTGCCGTGGTCGATCCCGGTCGGGATGGTGCGGATGCCCGCCTCCTCGAGCAGGGTAACGACCGCGCGCGGCTCGATCGGGGTGGCGGCGTCGATGTCGCGCACTTCCGCGCCCAGCAGCGTGTCACGCACTGCTCCGCCGACCCAGCGAACCTTGTCGGCGCCCAGCGCCGCGACCAGCCGCGCCAGCTCGGGGCGGCGGGTCCACTCGGCTTGCGGGAGCTCAGGCATCGAACACCTCGGCGAGTGCCATTCGCCGCGACAGGTTGCCGATGATCGCCGCGGTCACACCCCAGATGCGATGCCCTTGCCACATGATTTCGAAATAGGTCCGTGGGGCGCCCTCCCACTCGACCGTGCGCGGCACGCGGTTGGCGGGATCGAGCACGAATGCGAGCGGCGGTTCGAACCACTCGGCGACTTCCGCCGGGTTGGGGGTGAGGGGAAGATCGGGCGGTACGACCGCGAGCACGGGCGTGATGTCGTAGCCGGTGCGGGTGTGGAACGGATCGGACGCGCCGATGACCTGCACATCGCGCGGGTGGATGCCCAGCTCCTCGTGCGCCTCGCGCAAGGCGGCAGCGACCGCATCCTCGCCGGGGTCGAGCTTGCCGCCGGGGAACGCGGCCTGACCGGCGTGCGCGCGCATGGTTTCGGGGCGATGGGTGAGGATAACACCCGGTTCTGGCCGATCGGTCACTGCGATCAGCACCGCCGCGGGGCGCAGCTCTCCAGGAGGAGGCGCCATGGCGTCGGCGAGCAGTTCCACCTCTCGCGCGTGGCCGGCGGCGAACACCGATGCGAGCCGGTCGAACAGCGTCACGCAGGCACCAGCGAGAAGCGCTCGCCCTGGCTGGACACCGACCAGTCCTCGCCGTGCGCCAGCGCGATCTGGGCGAGTTGCTCGTAGGTCGAGCGGTTGAGCCGCGCCTCGCATCCGCGCCGGACGGCTAGATAGAGCGCGGGCGTGTGCGCAACGCCGCGCGCGGTCAGCGGATGGTCCGGTCCGGCGATCACGATCTCGTCGGTGTTGAGCCGGAATGCGAGCGCGCCGTCCTTTTCGGTGACATCGGTGGCGACGAAGGCCGCGTCCTCGACCGCCATCGACAGCTTCTGCACCGGCGTGACCAGCCAGTGCCCCTGATCATCGCGCAGCAATAGCGAGGCGAACGCGCGCACCATCGCGGGGCGGGTGATTACGCCGCCCTCGTGCAGCCAGGTGCCGTCAGCGCGGATTTCCATGTGGCTGTCGCCGACCTCACCCGGAGCCCACTTCTCGACCGGCGGCAGCTTGCGCGCGGCGACGGCCTCGGCCAGCTCGGCGAGCGACAGGGCGGCGATCTCGGGCGGCGGCTCGTAGGGCATCGTCGGCGTGGGCGATGCCAGATGCGGGTCAGTTCGCCAAGCTGGCGCTGCCGGCAGTCACCCACGGGCCGAGCATGCCCTCCGCCGGCAAGTTTCCCGTGCCGCCGCGTACCAGCAGCCGGGCCGGATCCCACGGCCCTGGGCACTGCCACCCGCGCGGCGCCTCCACGAAGCCGAAGCGCGCGTAGTAGGACGCGTCGCCGATCAGCACCTGGGTCAGCGGCGCAGCGGGATCGATCGCGCCGAGCGCGGCGGCCATCAGCGCCTTGCCGTACCCCTCGCCCTGGTGCGCGGGCAGCACCGCGACCGGCCCCACCATGATCAGCGGATGCGCGCGGCCTTGCGGATCGGTGAGCGCGATTGGCCAGAGCTGGATCGAGCCGACCAGGTATTGCTCATCATCGAGCGCCGCGAAGCTCAGTGCAGGCAGGAAATCGGCGCCCTCGCGAATGCGATAGGCGGTGCGCGTGCGCCGCTCAGGCTCGAACGCCGCGTCGAGCAGTTCGTCGACGAAGTGCGGCGGGACCGAGGCGAGGGGGACGAGCGAGGGCATGGAAGGCGCGCGCCGATAGGGTCACGCGTCCCCGCTGTCGAGCCGATTCAGCGCGGGCGCAGCTCCAGCAGCCGCCCGCCCTTGCCGTCCTCCAGCAGCCACAGCGCGCCGTCGGGCCCTTCGACGACCTCGCGGATGCGCTTGTCCATCGGGTAGCGGGCGACTTCGCGTGCGTTCTCGCCGTTGATGGCGACGCGGACCAGCACGGTCGGCTTCATGCCGCCGATCACCGCGTTGCCCTTCCATTCGGGCCACAGCTTGCCCGAGTAGAAGGTGAAGTCGCCCGGGGCGATCACTGGATTCCAGCTTATCGCCGGCGCGGCGAACTCGGGCCGGGTCGAATGGCGCGGGATCGGCCTGCCGTCATAGTTGTCGCCGTTGGAGACCACCGGCCAGCCATAGTTTGCGCCTGGCTTGACCAGATTAAGCTCGTCGCCGCCCTTGGGCCCGTGCTCGAGGTCCCACAGCCGCCCTTGCGCATCGAACTGCAGACCGAGCAGGTTGCGGTGGCCGAGCGACCAGATCTCGCGCCGCGCGACGCCCGGGAATGACGGGTTGCCGGCCGCCGGCGTTCCGTCGAGGTTGAGGTGCACGATCTTGCCCAGATTGACCGACAGGTCCTGCGCGGGAGTGAACTTCTGCCGGTCGCCGCTGGAAACGAACATCGTCTTGCTGTCGGGCGCAAAGGCGATGCGGTGGGAGAAGTGCCCGCGACCCGTCACTTTGGGGTCCTGGCGCCAGATCACGGTGAGGCCATCGATGCGGCACGCATCGGCTTCCTCGCATACCAGCTTGCCGCGGCCCACGACCGCCCCGCGCGTGTCGCCGTCGCCCGCCTCGACCCAGCTCAGGTAGATCGTCCGCGTGCCCAGCGTCGCGGAACGCTCGGTCGGGAGGAATGCCACTTCGCCGAGGCCGCCCTGGCCGCCGTAGTCGACTTTCGGCAGGCCGGTTACGGTCCCGCGGCGCCCGCTTGGGAGATCGACAAACTTCATCGTCCCCGGCCTCTCGGTGATGAACAGCACCGAAGTGCCGGGCGCGAAATCGGCCGCCCACGGCTCGTTGAACGCGCCGTGCTCGGTGATCGCGAACGGCACGCCGTCGGCGCTGGCCGGCGTGGACTTCGCCTGCGCGGCGCTATCCCCCGCCGCCCCCGATCCGCAGCTTGCGAGAACCAGCGCGGCAGTGGATATGAGGGCGGAACAGATCGCATTTCGGGTCATGCTGTCAGGAACACCTCATCCAGAGTTCGGCTCCACCCCGCTCATCGTCGGGGTGGACGAGGCCGGGCGCGGCCCGCTCGCAGGGCCGGTTGTCGCCGCCGCGGTCGCGCTATGCAAGCCGCGACCGGCAGGGCTCGACGATTCGAAGAAGCTGACCCGCGAGGAGCGTGAGCACCTCGAAGAGCGCATCCGCCGGCGCTGCGCGTTCGGGATCGGCGTGATCGAAGTCGAGACGATCGACGAGATCAACATCTTCCACGCCACGATGCTGGCGATGACGCTGGCTGTCACCCGGCTGTGCGAAGTGGTGGGCTGCGATCCGCTGCAGATCCTCGTCGACGGCAACCTTACGCCCGCCAAGCGCCAGCCCGCCTGGCGCTGGCCTGCGCGGGCGATCGTCGGCGGCGACGAGAGCGAGCCGTGCATCTCGGCCGCGTCGATTATCGCCAAGACGCACCGCGACCGAATCATGCGTGAGCACGCGCTCGCGCACCCGCACTACGGGTGGGACACCAACGTCGGTTATTCGACCCCGACCCACCTTAGGGCGCTGCGCGAGCACGGACCGTGCCCGCTTCATCGCAAGAGCTTCGCGCCGGTGCGAATTGCCGCCGGTTTGAGTCTTTCCGGCAACACCCCTCCAGATTTCGAGCTACAGGAAGTCGCCTAGACTCAACATCTTGTGGCGGACACCTTTCGTTCTGTCTTAACCATTTCAGCGAATTTTACGTCGCTCCCAACTCCCCGCTTGACGGCGAGTCCGCTTGGACTCACCCTGTGGATAACTTGAATCAGGGGGAAGTGACGGGATGGGGGTCATCGAGACCACGCGGGTGCGTGTGCGCGCCGCACAGGAGGCGGTCGAACTGCCGGTGGGACGCATCCTGGCGGGCGACTGCGTCGAGGCGATGAAGCGGCTGCCGACCGCGAGCGTCGACCTTGTCTTCGCCGATCCGCCCTACAACCTGCAACTGGGCGGCGATCTCAACCGGCCCGACGGCAGTCATGTCGATGCGGTAACCGATGCATGGGACCGGTTCGACAGCTTCAAGAGCTACGACGATTTCACCCGCGCGTGGCTGACCGAGGCCAAGCGCGTGCTCAAGCCCGACGGCGCGCTGTGGGTGATCGGCAGCTACCACAACATCTACCGCGTTGGCGCGATCCTGCAGGACCTTGGGTTCTGGCTGCTCAACGACATCGTCTGGCGCAAGACCAACCCGATGCCGAACTTCCGCGGCACCCGCTTCACCAACGCGCACGAGACGCTCTTGTGGGCGAGCACGGGAGAAAAGGCGCGCTATCACTTCAATTATCGCGCGATGAAAACTCTCAATGACGAGTTGCAGATGCGCAGCGACTGGGTGATCCCGATCTGCGGCGGGCAGGAACGGCTCAAGGAAGACGGCCACAAGGCGCACCCGACGCAGAAGCCCGAAGCGCTGCTCTACCGCGTGCTGCTGGCAACGACCGAGAAGGGCGACGTCGTGCTCGACCCGTTCTTCGGCACCGGCACCACCGGCGCGGTCGCCAAGCGGCTCGGCCGAGAATGGATCGGCTGCGAGCGCGAGCCGGCTTACCGCGAGGTCGCGACGAAACGGATCGAGAAGGAACTCCCGCTCGACGAAAGCGCGCTGGCGACCATGGCCAGCCCGCGCACCCAGCCCAAGGTCGCGTTCGGGTCGGTGGTCGAGGCGGGGCTGTTGCCGCCGGGGACGCAAGTGTTCGACAAGAAGCGGCGCTGGACTGCCACTGTGCGGGCCGACGGTTCGCTACTGTGCGGCACTTTGAGCGGGTCGATCCACGGCCTCGGCAAGGACCTGCAAGGCGCGCCGAGCTGCAACGGGTGGGCGTTCTGGCACTACCTCGAGGGCGATGCGGTCAAGCCGATCGACGCAGTCCGGCAGACGTACTTGCTGAGCGTCGAAGACTAGTTCTCACCAAGCTTAACTCGTCATTCCCGCGAAGGCGGGAATCCATTTCCGACGCTGCCATGCAAGCGACGTCCGAGCTGGATCCCCGCTTCCGCGGGGATGACGATGAAGGTAGGCATTGTTCATGACCGACCGCCTCTACCTCATGCCCATCGGCCTCGCGGCGAGCCCGCAGAGCGAGGAGGGGGATGCGATCCGCCTCGCCGGCGGGCTGGTCTATGCGCACCGTTTCGCCGCGATCGTGCGGCGCGACGGGTGCGTGGTCGAGCGGCATCGCTTCACGCCCGAGACCGCGGCGGAAACGTTCGCGCGGCTCCCCGACGAACTCGGGGACGACGCGGAGAACCAATGGTCTGCGCTGCGGACCGCGCACCCGCCGCTGCAGCTCGGCGAGCGCACCATCCGGCTCGACCAGCCGCAGATCGCCGGCATCCTCAACGTCACGCCCGACAGCTTCTCCGATGGCGGAAAGTTCCTCGACCGGCCGGAGGACGGCGCGGCGCACGCGGCGCGGATGCTCGAGGCGGGGGCGGCGCTGGTCGATATCGGCGGCGAGAGCACGCGGCCGGGCGCGCCCGCAGTGTGGGAAGGCGACGAGATCGCCCGCGTCAAACCGGCGGTCGAATACTGCCGCCAGATGGGCGCCGCGATCGCGGTCGACACCCGCCGCGCGGCCGTGATGGAGGCCGCGCTGGATGCCGGCGCGCACCTGGTCAACGACGTGTCGGCCTTGCGCCACGATCCCCGCTCGCTGGAAGTGGTCGCCGCGCGCGGCTGTCCGGTGGTGCTGATGCACGCTCCGGGGAAGGCAGAGGACCTCCACGCCGACGCCGATTACGACAGCGTGGTGTTCGATGTGTTCGACTGGCTTGCCGAACGCCGTGACGCGGCGATCGCGGCGGGCATTTCGCGCGACAAGATCGTGCTCGACCCGGGCATCGGCTTCGGCAAGTCGCTCGCCGAGAACCTCGCGCTGCTCAACGCGCTGCCGCTGTTCCATGCGCTCGGCCAGCCGCTGATGTTGGGCGCGAGCCGCAAGCGGATGATCGGGGCGCTCAGCAACGAGGCCGAAGCGCACCAGCGCCTCGGCGGCAGTCTCGCGCTGGCATTGAAGGGGATGGATGCCGGCGTGCAGCTGATCCGGGTGCACGATGTCGCCGAGACGGTGCAGGCCCGGAACGTCTGGCGCGGCCTGCGCGATGCGACGCTGACCGATTTCTCCGCGCTGCCGGACTAGGCGGCGCTCTCGATCCCCAGATCGCCGAGCTTGCGGTAAAGCGTCGATCGGCCGATCCCCAGCCGGCGGGCGACCTCGGTCATGCGGCCGCGGTAGTGGCCGATGGCGAGGCGGATCACGTCGGCCTCGATCTCATCGAGCGAACGCAGGTTGCCGTCCTCGGTGTAGAGCATGACGCCCACGCCGTCGTGCTTGGGGTCGCGCGGCTCAGCCGGCTGGCCGAGCATGTCTGACAGCTGCGGGAAGCTCTCGGCGGTGAGCGCGTCGCCGTCACAGAACACCACCGCACGGAACAGCACCGCCTGCAGCTGGCGGACGTTGCCCGGCCAGTCGAATGCGGCGAGCAGTGCCAGCGCGCTGTCGGTGATGGTCAGCGCCCGCAGGCCGGGCTGCTCGCCGATGCGGGCGAGGAAGTGGCGGGCGAGCGCGGCGATGTCGCCGCTCCGCTCGCGTAAGGGGGGCAGGGTGATGGTGACGGGCGCCAGCACCTCGTGCAGCGCGGGATGGAAATAGCCTGCGTCGCCGAGAGTGCTGACGGGCAGGTTGCTGGCGGAAAGCACGCGCACGTCGATGCGGAAGCCGTGCCGCGCGCCGACCGGGCGGACAACGCCGGTCTTGAGCACCTCGGCGAGCTTTTCCTGCACATCCATCGGCAGGCGGTCGACCTCGTCGAGCACCAGCGTGCCGCCATCGCAGTGCTGCAGCGTGCCGATCTGGCGCTCGAACGCGCCCGGGAACGCGCCCTGCTCATGGCCGAACAGGACCGACTCGATCGAATTGGCCGGCACCGCGCGGGCGTTGATCTGGCGGAAGGGTCCCTTGGCGCGGGGGGAGGCGGCGTGCATCGCGCGCACCAGCATTTCCTTGCCCGATCCGGTCTCGCCCTCGATCAGCACGTTGCCGTGGCCGCGTGCGGTCTTGGCCGCTTTGGCCAGCGCGGCGCGGAAGTTGGGCGCGTTGCCGATCATTGCATCGAAATCAAGCACCTGGCCGAGCTTCTCGGTCAGCGGCTGCAGTTCGTCGCGCGGCGGCTCACGCTTGGTGGCGCTGCGCAGCGCGAGCATCAGGCGGTCGGGCGCGACCGGCTTGATCAGGTAATCGGTCGCGCCGGCGCGCATGGCCTCGACCGCCAGCAATGGCGAGGCACTCGCGGTGAGCATGAGGATGGGAAGGCCCGGTCGGCGGCTCTTCAATTCCTCGATCAGCTGGCAGGCGTCGTCGCCCGGCACCCACTGGTCGAGGATGATCGCGCTGAGCTGCATGCCCTGGCGCGTGCCCAGCGTCGCGATGGCGGTTTCCGAATCGGCCACCACTAGCGTGCGCCAGCCCTCGCGCGCGGCGAGCGCCGTAATCAGCCGGCTCTGCGCCGGCTCATCATCGATCAGCATCAGGAGGCGGTCGTCGCCTTCGATCATTGTCCCACTCCGAAACAGAGCGACCTATTACGGGACAGGAGTAAAGGTCCGCTTAAGTCCGCCGCGCGGGGTTGAGCAGCAGGTGCGGGCGCGATAGGAGGCTCGCCAACCAGACACTGGATACAGGGTGAGAATTGCGATGGCTTCGGGCAACGACATGAAGGCGCATCAGGGCACGTACGGCAGCTTCATCGCGCTGCTGAAGTGGACCGTGCCGCTGCTGGCCGTGATCGGGCTGGTCGTCATCGTCCTCATTTCCAGCTGACCGCGCGTCCCTTGCGGATCGCCGTTCTCAAGGAGACCGCGCCGGGCGAGACCCGCGTCGCGCTGACGCCCGAAACCGCCAAGAAGTTCATCGCGCTCGGCGCCACCGTCGCGGTGGAGAGCGGCGCGGGCGTGAGCGCAAGCATTTCCGACGCCGCCTATGCCGAGGCGGGGGCCGAGGTCGGTTCCGCGGTGGAGACGGTCAAGGGCGCCGACATCGTGATGGGCGTGCAGGCGCCCGATCCGGTTGCGCTGGCCGGGGCGAACGCAGGGGCCTGGATCGCCGCGACCTTCGATCCGTTTGGCCGCCGCGATCGGGTCGATGCCTACGCGGCCGAAGGGTACGAGGCGCTGGCGATGGAGCTCATGCCGCGCATCACCCGGGCGCAGAGCATGGACGTGCTATCCAGCCAGTCGAACCTCGCCGGGTACAAGGCGGTGATTGCCGCCGCCGACGTCTATGGCCGCGCGTTCCCGATGATGATGACCGCGGCCGGCACCGTGCAGGCGGCCAAGGTGTTCGTGATGGGCGTAGGTGTCGCCGGCCTGCAGGCGATCGCCACCGCGCGGCGGCTGGGCGCGCAGGTCTCGGCGACCGACGTGCGCAGTGCGACCAAAGAGCAGATCCAGTCGCTCGGCGCCAAGCCGGTGTTCGTCGAGAACGTCGCGGGCATCGAGGGCGAGGGCAGCGGCGGCTACGCCACCGAGATGAGCCCCGAGTACCAAAAGGCGCAGGCCGAGCTGGTCAGCGGTCACATCGCCAAGCAGGACATCGTCATCACAACTGCGCTGATTCCGGGGCGCGCCGCGCCGCGGCTGATCTCAGATGCGCAGATCGCGACCATGAAGCCGGGCAGTGTGATCTTCGACCTCGCGGTCGCGCAGGGCGGTAACGTCGAGGGCTCAGTGGCGGACCAGACGGTCGAGAAGCACGGCGTCAAGATCATCGGCTACGCCAACACGCCCGCGACCCTCGCGGCAGACGCGAGCGCGCTCTACGCCCGCAACCTCTACAACTTCCTCTCCGCCTTCTGGGACAAGGACCAAGGCAAGCCCGTGCTCGACGAAGAGATCGGCGACGCGGTGCGGCTGACGCGCGGCGGGCAAGTGGTGAGCGAACGGCTCAAGGGGGGCTGAGCAGTGGACTTCATCTCGATCCTGTCGATCTTCGTGCTCGCCTGTTTCGTGGGCTACTACGTCGTGTGGTCGGTCACCCCCGCGCTGCACACGCCACTGATGGCGGTGACCAACGCGATTTCCTCGGTGATCATCGTCGGCGCCCTGATCGCGAGCGCGGCAGCGGGGAGCGCGGGTTCGAAGTGGCTTGGGCTCGCGGCGGTGGCGCTGGCCAGCGTCAACATCTTCGGCGGCTTCGCGGTGACCGCACGGATGCTCGCCATGTACAAGAAAAAGGATAAGCCGGCGCCGCCTGCGGAGAAACAGGCGTGACGCTTCAGCCGATGGAGACGAGCGACCTGTCGGTCGCCGCCGACGCGGTGCATGCGGTCAATCCGTGGGTGGCGCTGGCTTACCTCGCGGCGGGCGTGTTGTTCATCTTGGCGCTGCGGGGATTGTCGAGCCCCGCGACCAGCCAGCGCGGCAACCGCTTCGGCATGGCCGGCATGCTGATCGCGGTGGTGACCACGCTGCTGACGCACCTGCCGGTGACAAAGACCGGCGGCTGCGCGTGGCCGGCCGATTGCGGGCCGGGCGTGCACTGGTTCGATGGAGTGACCTTCGGCGAGATACTCGCGGCGATCGCGCTGGGAGGCGCGGTCGGGTGGATCATCGCCCGCCGCATCGCGATGACCGCGATGCCGCAACTGGTCGCGGCGTTCCACTCACTGGTCGGTCTTGCCGCGGTGCTCGTGGCGGTGGCTGCATTCCTCAACCCCGGCGCGTTCGGCATCCTGGGAATGGACGGCAACATTCTCACCGTCAGTCGGGTGGAAATGGCGCTCGGCGCGGCGATCGGTGCGATCACCTTTTCCGGCTCGGTCATCGCCTTTGCCAAGCTCAACGGCAACATGAGCGGCAAGCCTATCCTGCTGCCGGGGCGGCACCTCATCAACCTTGGCACTCTGGTCGGCATCGTCGCGCTGACCGGGGTGTTCACCGTCGCCGCCAATGCGGGACCGGGCGAAAACAACCTGTTCTGGATCGTGCTCGTCCTGAGCTTCGCGATCGGCTTCCTCCTGATCATTCCGATCGGCGGGGCGGACATGCCGGTCGTGGTGTCGATGCTCAACAGCTATTCGGGCTGGGCGGCGGCGGCGATGGGCTTCACCCTGCACAACACCGCGATGATCGTCACCGGCGCGCTGGTCGGCAGCTCGGGTGCGATCCTGAGCTACATCATGTGCCGCGCGATGAACCGCAGCTTCATCTCGGTGATTGCGGGCGGGTTTGGCGCGGACGACGCGATCGCCGGCGGCGAGGCGCGCGAGCAGCGTCCCTACAAGTCGGGCAGCGCGGAAGACGCCGCCTACATGCTCGAACAGGCCGAAAAGGTCATCATCATCCCCGGCTACGGCATGGCGGTCGCCCAGGCGCAGCACGCGCTGCGCGAGATGGCCGACAAGCTCAAGGCCAAGGGCGTCGAGGTGAAGTACGCCATCCACCCCGTCGCCGGGCGCATGCCGGGGCACATGAACGTGCTGCTGGCCGAGGCGCAGGTGCCCTACGACGAGGTGTTCGAGCTGGAGGACATCAACTCCGAGTTCGCGCAGGCCGACGTGGCGTTCGTGATCGGCGCCAACGACGTGGTCAATCCGGCTGCCAAGACCGACAAGTCCTCCCCAATCTACGGCATGCCGGTGTTCGATGTCGGCAACGCCAAGCAGGTGTTCTTCATCAAGCGTTCGATGGGCGGAGTCGGCTATGCCGGCGTCGACAACGACGTGTTCTACCTCGACCAGACGATGATGCTGCTCGCCGACGCGAAGAAGATGGTCGAGGATATCGTGAAGAACCTCGACTGATGCGCGCCGCGCTGCCCTTGCTGGTCTTCGCGCTCGCTACTGGCGGGTGCGTGCAGAAGATTGCCGAGAGCCGCGTGCGATCCGCGTTGGTCGAAGCGGGGCTGTCCGACAAGAACGCGAGCTGCATGGCGGGCCGCATGGTCGATCGTCTCACCATCGGCCAACTCCGCAAGCTCGAGGCGCTCAAGGCGCGGGCCGGCGAGCGCGAACGCCCCGTATCCATCGGCGAATACGTCGAGCGTGTCCGCCGGGTCGGCGACAGCGAAGTGATCGCAGTCACCGCCAGCTCGGCCGGCCTGTGCGCGGTGGGGCTGGGCTAGGTACCCTTCACCACGGGCAGTTCGCCCTTGAACGAGAAGTCGCCGAACGCGTAATCGCAGGCGTCGAAATTGCCGAACACCGACTGGCTGCCGTCGCTGAAGGTCAGCCGCACGTCGATTTTGCAGCCCTTGTCGTAGTGCACCGTGTGGTTCATCCCGTTGCGCACCGGATCGTGGACCATGTCCTCGTCCAGCGTTTCCGGCGTCCATTCGCCTTTGCCGACATCGGACACCTCGATCGTCTTGATCGTCTTGCCGGTCTTGTTGACCAGCACGAATTCCTGCTCCGCGGCATAGGCAGGCACGGCGGCAGTCAGCAGGACCGCGCCGATGAGAAACTTTGCAACCATCGAATGCTCCTCCCCATAGGAACAGCGGCGAAAGTGCGCCTCAACGGCGAGTCATGCAAGCGCCGCGTTCAGCGTTGACTAACAAGGCTGTCAGTAGCAGCTTGCCGGCCATGAGGATCACCCGTCTAGCGCTCCTGGCGCTCACCGCCGCGGCTTCACCCGCACTGGCCGAAACCCACGAGATCGCCGCCGGCGACGGCGCGCAAGCGCGCCTGCAGGAAGCGCTGATCACTGCGCAGCCGGGCGACGAGGTGGTGCTCGGCGCGGGGCGTTTCCTGCTCGACGACGGGCTCAGCCTCGATGTCGATGGTGTGACCCTGCGCGGCGCGGGAATGAATGCAACGGTGCTCGATTTCACCGGCCAGCAGGGCGCGGGCGAAGGGCTGCTCGTCACCAGCGACAAGGTTACCTTGCGCGATTTTGCGGTCGAGAACCCGCATGGCGACGGGATCAAGTCGAAGGGCGCGGATGAGATCGTCTACCAGCGCCTGCGGGTCACCTGGACCGGTGGCCCCAAGGAGACCAACGGCGCCTACGGCCTCTACCCGGTCGAGAGCGACGGCGTGCTGATCACCGAGAGCGAGGTGTCGGGTGCCTCCGACGCCGGGATTTACGTCGGCCAGTCGAAGCGCATCACCGTGCGCAATAACATCGCCCGTCACAACGTTGCTGGTATCGAGATCGAAAACAGCCGCGATGCGCTGGTCACCTCGAACTACGTCACCGGCAACACCGGCGGGATATTGGTGTTCGACCTGCCCAGCCTGCCGGTGATGGGCGGCGGCAACACCGTGGTGCGCGACAACCTGGTGGCGCACAACACCACGCCGAACTTCGCGCCCAAGGGCAACATCGTCGCCGGCGTGCGCCGGGGCACCGGCGTGATGGTGATGGCCAACGACGGGGTGCTGGTCGAGGGCAACACGATCCTCGACAACCCGACCGCGCCGGTGATGGTCGTCGCCTATCCGCTGCAGTTCAAGGACACGACCTACAACCCCTATCCCCGCAACGTGACGATCGGCGCCAACCGGGTCGACCGCGGCGGCTACGATCCGCAGTTCGAGGGCAAGGAGCAGATGCTCGCCGCGTTCGGCGGTGCGCTGCCGCCGGTGCTGTGGGATGGGCTGAGCCAGCCGGGCACCGTCGCGGTGCGGGTCGATCCGTCGCTGAAAGGCTGGACGCTCGGGCTGACCTCGCAAGGCGGCGGGCTTGATGTCGCAAACGTCAAGCCGGGGCCGCTGCAGGTCGCAGCACCGGACGCCTCGGTCACGCTGACCGGCTACGGCGCACCGGCCGAGCTGGAGGCGCGCCTGGTCCCGTGATCCGTTCGGCAGTCCTTGGTTTGGCGCTGCTCAGCGCAGCAGCCGCGGTCGCGCACGCCGCCGGGCCGGTGGCTGCGCCGAACGATGCCGTGGTCACGGCTGAGACGTTCCCGGCAACCCTGTCCGAGTATGGCTTCTTCTCCGACGCGCCGGGTCAGGTGCCAGCGAACCGCGTCACGCCCTATCGCCTCAACACCCCGCTGTGGTCCGACGGCGCCGAGAAGCTGCGCTTCATGTACTTGCCTGCAGGCGCGCAGGCCAAGGCGGACGGCGAGAACCTGCTGCAGCTTCCGGTCGGTGCGGCGCTGATTAAAACGTTCGCGTTCGAGGATAACGGCAAGCGCCGCCTGATCGAGACCCGCGTCCTGCTTCACCGCGCGAGCGGCTGGGTCGCACTGCCGTACCTGTGGAACGCCGAGCAGACCGAGGCCAAGCTGGCGCTCGCGGGCGCTCGGGTGCCGGTCACGACGCCCGCGGGCGAGGCGATCGAGTACCGCGTGCCCAACAAGAACCAGTGCAAGGAGTGCCACGGCCTCAATGGTGTGGTGACGCCGATCGGCCCGAAGGCGCGCAACCTGTCGCACGATTGGCTCCAGCAGTTCGCCTCCGCCGGGATGCTGGACGCAGTGCCGGCCGTGAAGAGCGCCGTGCCGCTGTGGGAGGATCGCGACAAGGTCTCCGCAGCCTCGGCCGCGCGTGGTTATCTCGACGTCAACTGCGCACACTGTCACCAGCCGGGCGCGGGCGCGTCGAACTCGGGGCTGGACCTGCGCTGGCAGCAGACCGATGACCAAGCGCTCGGGGTGATGAAACGCCCGGTCGCCGCCGGCCGCGGGGCGGGCGAACTGCTGTTCGACGTCGTCCCCGGCAAGCCCGACGAATCCATCCTCGTGCACCGCATGGCGAGCACCGAGGGCGGGGTCGCGATGCCCGAGCTGGGTAAGGCGACGGTGGACAAGGACGGCCTCAAGGTGGTCAAACGATGGATAGCCGGACTGTGAAGCGGCTGCTCAAGGCTCTGGCGGTCGTCGCGATAGCCCTGGTGGCACTCTTCCTGATCCTCCGGACACCAGACACCGATCCCAAGGCCATGCGGGCGAAGTACGCGCAGTCGCCCTCGCAGTTCGTAACGCTCGACAGCGGCGAGCGCGTTCACTTGCGCGACGAAGGCCCGCGCAGCGGCGTGCCGATCGTCCTGCTGCACGGATCGAACGCGGACCTCCACACCTGGCAGCCATGGGTCGAGCAGCTCGCCAGGATACACAGGGTGATCCGCTTCGACCAGCGAGGGCACGGTCTCACCGGGCCAGCGCCCGACGGCGATTATTCGCGCAACGCCTTTGCCGCCGACGTCGAACGGGTGGCCGATGCGCTCGAGCTCGATCGCTTCGTGCTCGCGGGCAACTCGATGGGCGGCGGGATCGCGCTCGAATTTGCATTGGCGCATCCCGATCGCCTTGCCGGCCTCGTGCTGGTCGATGCGGGCGGCGCCCCGCAGACTGAGAAGGCGAAGGGCAACATCGGCTTCACCCTCGCGCGGATGCCGGGGACAGCGTGGCTGATTCGCTCGATCACACCCCGCTCGCTGATCGAGAAGAGCCTGCGCCAGAGCGTCACCAATAAGGCGGTCGTCACCGATGCGGCGGTCGATCGGTACTGGGAGCTGCTGCGCTATCCGGGCAACCGGCAGGCGACCGCAACCCGGTTCGCGACACCGCAGACGCCCTTCACCGAGGCTCAGCTCGCGGGCCTCAAGGTCCCGACGCTGATCATTTGGGGCGAGCGCGATCCGCTGATCCCGCTGTCTTCGGGGCGCTGGCTGGCGCAGCACATTCCCGGCGCGCGCATCGAGGTGCTGCCGGGCATCGGCCATATTCCGATGGAGGAAGCGCCCGAGGCCAGCGCGAGCCTGCTCGAGACCTGGCTCACAGCGCAGACGCCTTCCGCCCACCCGCGCCAGTAGCTTTACTCGGCATAGCGCCATCGATAATGGCCGCGCCTCACTTGCCTCTGGGAGGACGGCGATTGCGCAAACTGGGACTGATCGGGGGGATGAGCTGGGTCTCGACCCGCGATTACTACGAGCAGATCAACCGCGGCGTCCGCCGGCGCACCTCGCCAATGGCGAGCGCGCCGCTGCTGATCGAAAGCCTCGATTTCGAGCAGCTGTGGGGCTCGGCGAGCGATGAGGACTGGGATCGCGCGGGCGAAGTGCTCGCCGAGTCCGCCCGCCGCCTGACCGGCGCGGGGGCCGAGGGGCTGCTGATCTGCGCCAATTCGATGCACAAGGTCTATGACCGGGTAGCAGAGGCCGCCGGCGTGCCGGTACTGCACATCGCCGATTGCGTCGGCCGGGCGATGGAAGCCGCGAGCGCGACCAACGCGGCTCTGATCGGTACCCGCAACGTGATGACCGAGCGCTTCTATCGCGAACGGCTGGTCGCGCACGGGGTGGACCTATTGCCGCCCGACATGGACATGGTCGGCGAGGTCGACCGGATCATTTATGAGGAGCTGATGCGCGGGAAGGCCACGCGCGAGGCCGAGCGGACGCTCAAGACCTGGATCACCCGCAAGGAGCAGGACGGCGCCGAGGCGATCGTACTCGCCTGCACCGAGCTGGCGATGATCGTCGACGTCGACGCCAACGTGCTGCCGGTGTTCGATTCCACGCGCATCCACTCGAATGCAGCGGTCGACTGGATTCTCGCCGCCGACTAGCAGATGTTCCGCAGGCGTTCCCGTTGTCGGGATTCCGCCGAGTCCCTATCGCGAGGGACATGCCGCTCGCACCCTACGCCGCCGACCCTGCTGCTGGACGCGGGCGTGAGTTCGCAGAAGACCGCGCGGGTGCGCGGGGTCCGAGGAGCGAGTTCCAGCGCGATCGCGACCGGGTGGTGCACTCTATCGCCTTCCGCCGGCTGCGCTCCAAGACCCAGGTGTTCATCGCGCCCGACGGCGATCACTATCGCACGCGCCTGACGCACAGCCTGGAAGTCTCGCAGATCGGG
This sequence comes from Tsuneonella rigui, assembly GCF_003958625.1. GTDB lineage: Bacteria > Pseudomonadota > Alphaproteobacteria > Sphingomonadales > Sphingomonadaceae > Tsuneonella > Tsuneonella rigui. The sequence continues at coordinate 184,487 of NZ_RSEL01000020.1, forward strand.
CGGGTGATCGCCCGCGCGCTCGGGCTCGATGAGGATGTCACCGAAGCGCTGTGCCTGGCGCACGACATCGGTCACCCGCCCTTCGGCCATGCGGGCGAGGCGGCGCTCGAAGCGGCGATGGCGGAGCGGGGCGGGTTCGATCACAACGCTCACACGCTACGGACTGTGATGCGGCTGGAGAGCCCGTACTGCGATCATCCGGGCCTCAATCTGTCGTGGGACGTGCTGGAGGGCCTCGCCAAGCACAATGGCCCCGTCGCCGCGCCGAACTGGGCGTTGAGCGAGCTCGATGCGGCCTTCCCGCTCGATCTCGGCGCCTGGCCGAGCCTGGAGGCACAAGTCGCCGCGCTCGCCGACGATATCGCCTACGACAACCACGACATCGACGATGGCTTGCGCGCAGGTTTCCTGACGCTCGACGACTTGCTGGAGCTGCCGCTGCTCGCCGATCGCTATCGCGAGGTCGAGCGGCGCTTCCCGAACGCGAGGCCCGAACAGCGCTTGCGCGAACTGGTGCGCAGCCAGATCGGCGCGATGGTCAACGATCTGCTGGAGACGACGCGGGGCAACATCGCCGGCGTGAAGAGCGTTTCCGAAGTGCGCGCCCATCCCGGGCCGCTGGTGGCGTTTTCCGACCCGGTCGCCAACGCGGAGCGCGAGCTGAAGGCGTTCATGTACGCCAAGCTCTATTACCACCCCGAGCAGGTCGCCGCCGCCGAAGCGGCGCGCGATGTCGTTTCACGCTTGTTCGCGGCGTATGACCAGGATCCGGCCACGATGCCCGACGGCTGGCGTGCTTCGCTGCCTCCGCAGGAACCCGAGCGGAGTCGCCATGTCGCCGACTTCATCGCCGGGATGACCGACCGCTACGCTATCGACCAGTGCGTGCGCATCTTCGGCCGCGCACCCGAGGGGTTGCGCAATGTCTGATCCGGTGCGGATCGCGCTGGTCGGGGCGACCGGGCTTATCGGCAGCGAGGTGATGAAGCTCGCCGTGGGTCGGCAGGACCTGCGGTTGGTCGCGGTGGCGCGGCGCGAGTCGCCGCTGCCGCAAGGCGCTCGGATGGAGATGTTCGTCGCCGATCCGGAGAAATGGGGCGAAGTGTTTGAGGCGGTGCATCCGACCGCGCTGATTTGCGCGCTCGGCACCACGTGGCGCAAGGCGGGGCGCGACGAAGAGGCTTTTCGCGCGGTCGATCACGATCTCGTGCTGGCAACCGCTCGCGCAGCACGGGAGGCAGGGGTCGAACGGCTGGTGGCAGTCAGCTCGACCGGCGCCGACGCGATGAGCGAGAACCGGTACCTGCGCACCAAGGGCGAGGTCGAGCGCGAGCTCGGGCGGATGCGGTTCAAGCGGCTCGATATCTTGCGCCCCGGCCTGCTCAAGGGCCACCGGATCGGCGACCTGCGGCCGTTGGAGCGGATCGGCAGCGCACTCAGCCCGCTGGCCGATCTCGCGATGCAGGGCCGCTATCGGCAGTACCGCTCGATCCGGGCCGAACTGGTTGCCAAGGCTGCAATGGCGCTGGCGCTGCGGCGGGCGGGCGGCCGGTTCGTGCACGACAACGATGCGCTGCTGCGCGCAGCCGCGACGCTGCCGATGCCCGTCGAGGACTAGAACGCCGCTCCAGCTAGCGCATCGATCGCGCCTTGGAGGATGACCGCGGCGGCATGCGCGTCGATCCGTTCTTTGCGCTTGGCGCGGCTCATATCCTGCTCGATCAGCGAGCGCTCGGCGCTGGTGGTCGACCAGCGCTCGTCCCACAACAGGACCGGCAGCGACAGTGCGGCTGACAGATTGCGGGCGTAGGCGCGCGATGCCTGTGCGCGCGGCCCTTCGCTGCCGTCCATGTTGCGCGGCAGGCCGATGACGACCCCGCGCACGCCCCGGGCCGCCACTAGTGCTGCGAGGACCTCGCGGTCGCGGCCGAACTTGCCGCGCGGCAGGGTCTTGTCCGCGCTGGCGAACCGCCAGCCGGCGTCACACAATGCGGTGCCGATGGTCTGGGTGCCGAGATCGAGCGCGAGCAGCACACCGCCCTCGGGCAGGGCCGCCGCGAATTCGCCAGCGCGGTCGGTGATCAGTGCGCCTTGGTCCACGCCGCGAGTCGCCGCGTCACGTCCGCCTTCAGGTTCGCCCAGAACAGCGGGATGTCATAGACGTGGTAGTTGTTGCCCGGCAGCACGCCGGGCCCGAGATCGGGCGGATCGCCGATCATCAGCAGGCCGGTTGTGGGGTCGCAACGCGCGGGCACGACACCGGTGATCAGTTCGCCGCTGGAAAAGTCGCTCGCGGGCTTCAGTGTGCCGAGATTGTCCTCCGCCGGCGCCGTGCCGTTGAGGGTGCCGGTGATCGGGTTGGTGCAGACGATGGGTCCATCCCCGCGCGGCTGTCCGTCGAAGCCCGGCGTGGCGGTGAAGCGCTCGAGCAGCTGGCTCGGGTCGGCAGGCTCGGCGAAGCTCGACCAGGTGGCGATGCAGCCGGCCTGGTCGGGCGTGGCGCAGGCGGGCAGGCCGAGTGCGGGGAGGTCGTGCGCAACCGAAATCGGCCAGCCGATTGGATAGACCATCGCGACCCGCTTCTCGAGCGGGGTGCCGATCACCTTTTCGCGCAGTAGCCGCAGCACCATCAACGCGCCCTGGCTGTGCCCGGCGAGCACGATCGGCTCGTCCTTGCGCGCGGTCGCGACGAAGAAGTCGAACGCTTGGCTCACATCGCGGTAGGCGAGGTCGAGCGCCTGGTTCGCCTCGGGTTTGTCGGTCAGGAACGCGCCGAACACCGCCTGCCGGTACTTCGGCGCCCAGATCTCGGCCGCGCCGGAGAACGGGCTCGCCATGCCGCGCAAGAACAGGTGCGCGCGGGCTTCGGCATCCTTGTCGCCCAGGGGAGCGTTCCACGGCGCGTCGGCGCCGATGGCGGGCTGGAGATAGCTGGTCGGATGGACGAAGAAGACCGCGTAGCCGGATCCTGCGGGCGTCGCGCTTGGCGTGGGGGAGGGCGCCAGCGCCTGCTCGGCCGCCGGTGTCTCGGCCGACGAATCTTCCTGCGGGACGTAGCGCGCCGGATCGGCCGCTCCCATGCCCGGGCGCGAGTACCACATCGCGGGATCGGCATAGGCGTTGCTGTCGAGCGCGGGCTGCGAGACAAACTCGCCGCGCGGCACGAAGGCCAACTCGGTCGCTTCCTTCGACCAGATGTTGAGCGCGATCGCCCCCGCGATGAACAGGAAGATCACGAGCGCGACGGCATACAGGAACTTGCGCGCCATCAGCCCCACGCCGTCCCTTCGCTATGGATACGGTGCGCGCGCCGCTCGAGCGCGGTCTTGATCATTGCCAGCATCGGATCGGCAAAGGTCAGGCCAAGCACCCCGAACAACACGCCCATGATGAGCTGGAAGCCGAGCACCAAGGCAGGCGCCAGGTCGACCGTCTTCTTGGCGATCAGCGGCACCAGCACGTAACCGTCGAAGGTCTGGATGAAGAAGTATGAGGCGATCGTCCACAGCCCCATCTCGGTCCCGCCAGAGAAGCCGACCAGTGTCATCAGGATGCCGGCGGTCAGCGCGCCGATGTTGGGAATGAACGCTAGGATGCCGGTGATGAGCCCCAGCAATGCGGCCATCGGCACGCCGATCAGCGACAGCAGACCCCAGGTGAAGAAGCCCTCCGCCACCATGCCCAGCAGGCGCCCGGCGAGCAGGCGACGCAAGTTGAATGCCATGTGATCGAGCGTGTCGGCGACATGCTCGCGGTGCCGCTCGGCGATCATCCACGACAGGCCGCGCTCGTAGGGCCGCGGATCGACCGCGAGGTAGATGCCGATCGTCAGCATCAGCACCGCGGTGGTGATCGCACCGAAGAACCCGCCGACCACCCGGCCCAGGGTGCCCACCCCGCTCATCGCCTGGCTGGCAAGGTTCTGCAGGTCGTCCTGCCCGATATCGATGCCCTTGGAGCGCAGGAACGCGACCAGCCGGCCGAGCTGGGTGGTGATCAGCGAGGGAAACTCGGCCGCCTGCTCCGCGATCTGCGCGCCGGCGAACTGCACGAGCCAAGTGATGAAGGCGACCGCGAGGACCAGCACGATCATCACCCGCCAACCGCGGCCGATTGGCACCCAGCGGCCGAGCAGGCGGGCGCCGCCATCGAGCATGCACGCGATCACCAGCGCGCCGAACACGACGAGCAATGATTGCGACAGGTAGATTGCAAGCGCCAGCAGGCCGATGACGAGCGCCCAGATCAGCGCCCGGTTGGCCTCGCGCCGCAGCTCGGGGCTTTCGATCTGGGTCGGGCTCGGTCCTACCGGGCCGTCCCCCGCGATCGGATCGGCCGCGACTTCCCCCTTCATCGACGGCGCGTCGGTCATCGCTTCTCGCTATGCGCGATGGCGGGGCGGAGCGTGGTCCAGGCGCGGTTGCCGCGCAGCGAGCTCCACCAGGTGGCGGGGTTCCAGGTCGTCGTCCCGTCGAGCGAGAAGGTGATGAACTCCGCCCGGCCACCGACGTTGGCGAGCGGCACCGGCCCGCCGAGACCGCGCTCCCAGGTGTCGGCGCGGCTGTCGGCCGAATGGTCGCGGTTGTCGCCCATCAGGAATACGTGGCCCTCGGGGACCAGTGTTTCCGGATAGTTGTCGAGGATCTGGTTCTGCGTATCGACGATCAGGTAGGTCGCGCCATTGGGCAGCGTCTCTCGCAGCGCAGGCACTTCGTAGTAGTCCTTCCCGTCCGCGCCGCGGACGCGGTAGTTGTCCCAGTATTCCAGGCACGGCCGGCCGTCGCACATCTGCGCATCGACGGGGATGCGGATGTCGGGCTCGACCTTCTGCGGCACCGGCTTGCCGTTGAGGATCACCTGGCCGTTGACTACCGCGATGCGGTCGCCGGGCAGTCCGATCACGCGCTTGATGTAGTCCTCGTCGCGATCGGGCGGCACGGCGATGACGATGTCGCCATACTGCGGCGTCGCCGGCCACACGCGGCCCTCGCTGCGCGGCAGGACGTGGAAGCTCGCCGAGACCCAGCTCCAGCCGAAGGGATATTTCGACACCACCAGCCGATCGCCGACCATCAGGTTCGGCACCATCGAGGTCGAGGGGATGTAGAACGGCTTGGCGACCAGGCTATGGAACGCCAGCACCGCGATCAGCATCAGCGCGAGGCCGCGCAGCTCGGCGAGCCAGTTGATCTTCTCGCGCTTCTTGTCGGGTTCGCTCACGGGGTGCGTATCGCTCAAGCTGGTCAAGTGGGGAGAGCCTCGATGACGACGAAGGCCTGCGCCCATGGATGGTCGTCGGTTAGGGTCAGATGAATGCGCACCTCATGGCCTTCCGGCGTCAATTCGGCAAGCCGCAAGGCGGCCCCGCCGGTGAGCGCGAGGGTCGGAGCACCCGATGGAGCGTTCACGACGCCGATGTCCTTGTGGAACACCCCGCGCTTGAACCCGGTGCCGACCGCCTTGGCGTAAGCTTCCTTGGCCGCCCACCGCTTGGCGAAGGTGCCGACGCGCGTATAGGGCCGCCGCGCCGCCTTGGCACGCTCGACATCGGTGAAGCAGCGCGCCTCGAACCTCTCGCCCCACCGCTCGAGCGAGTTGGCGATGCGGTCCATGTTGGTGAGGTCGGAGCCGAGGCCAATGATCACCGAGCGTCGTCCATCAACTCGCGCATCTTGCGCACCGCGGCTTCCAGCCCGACGAACACCGCCTCGCCGACGAGGTAGTGTCCGATATTTAGCTCCGCGAGTTGCGGGATGGCGGCGATCGGCTGGACGTTGTCATAGGTGAGGCCGTGGCCGGCGTGCGGCTCGATGCCGTTCTTGGCGGCGAGCGCGGCGATGTCGGCGATGCGCTCGAGTTCGACCGACACCCGATCGCCCGTGGCGTGGGCGTATTCCCCGGTGTGCAGCTCGACCACCGGCGCCTTGAGACGCAACGCGGCTTCGATCTGACGCTCCTCGGGCGCGATGAACAGGCTGACCCGGATGCCGGCGTCGGCCAGCCGCGCGACGATCGGGGCGAGGCGATTGTGCTGGCCGGCGGCGTCGAGGCCGCCTTCGGTGGTGCGCTCCTCGCGACGCTCGGGCACGATGCACGCGGCGTGCGGGCTGTGCCTGAGCGCGATCTCCAGCATCTCGTCGGTTGCGGCCATCTCGAGGTTGAGCGGCAGGTCGGTCGCGGCCTGGATCCGCGCGAGGTCCGCGTCGCGGATGTGGCGGCGATCCTCCCGCAAGTGCGCGGTGATCCCGTCGCCGCCGCACGCCGCGACGATCTCGGCCGCGCGGACCGGATCGGGATGGTCGCCGCCGCGCGCATTACGAATGGTGGCGACGTGGTCGATGTTCACGCCGAGACGCAGGCGCCCCTGAGCACTCGGGAGGCTCAAGCCGCGCGGCTCCCGGGCTTGGTCACCGGAATCGCCGCAAGGGCAGGGGGCACTTCGTCGTCGGCATAGCTGGGAAAGCTGATGGCGATAAGTGGATAGAAAGCCACGCCGAGATCGACCGAGCCGTTTGAACGGTCGACCAGCGCGGCTTCGGCGATCACCTCGCTCCCTTCGCGCGCGACCGCTTCGATCGCCTCGCGGCTGGAGAGGCCGGTGGTGACGACGTCCTCCACCATCAGCACTTTCGATCCGGGTTCGAGCCGAAAGCCGCGGCGCAGTTCGAAGGTCCCGGTCGGGCGCTCGAGGAACATGGCGTCCTTGCCCAGCGCGCGGCCCATCTCGTGCCCGATGATGAGACCGCCCATCGCCGGGCTGACCACCGCGTCGATCTCGGCGCGCACCTCGCGCGGGATCTTCTGGCACAGCGCGCGGGCGAGCCGGTCGGCGCGGTCGGGATTCATCAGCACGCGCGCGCATTGCAGGTAATGCGTGCTGTGCCGCCCGCTCGACAAGCGGAAATGGCCTTCCAGCAGCGCTTCGGCTTCGCGGAATTCGTGCAGCACTTCTTCGTCGGTCATCGGCGGATCGCTGCGCTCTTTATGAGTGGGGAAAAGGCGGGCAAAAATCTCCCTAGAAGCGCTTGAGGCATGGGGCAAGCGCGCGTATAGGCCCGCGCAAACCCCTGCCAGAGGGGCGTTTCCGGCCTGTGATGAGGGGCGGGGAAGCGAAACAAAAACAAGGCAAGACGGAAAGCTTCGCACCGATGATCCTCGGCAAATCGACCGCCCGTATTCTCGCCCCGCTGTGGGCTGCGCTGCTGCTGGCGCTCGCGCCGCAGGCGGCGTTGGCTCAGGAGCCGGCGTCGATCGCCAGCCAGCCGGCTGCCGCGACCGAGGCTGCTCCCGCTGCCGACGCGACCGGCGCGGCAGCGGCCGGTGCGGTCGACGACAAGGCCGATGCCTCGAGCGACAAGGTCGCCCCGGGCGCCAGCGCCTACAAGCCGCTCGGCCCGGAATGGATCAAGGGCGTGCCGACTCCCGGCGCGCTCGATGTGCAGACGCAGTACTCGCCGACCGGGCGTCAGGCGTTCAAACTGCACTCGGCGCTCGTGTGGGTGATGGCGATCATCTGCCTCTTCGTGCTCGCGTTGCTGCTGTACGTGATGATCCGCTTCCGCAAGGGCGCGCATCCGGTGCCCTCGCGCACCACGCACAACACCGCGATCGAGGTGGCCTGGACGCTGCTGCCGGTGTTGATCCTGGTCGCGATCGCCCTGCCCTCGATCAGCCTGATTTCGGCGCAGTACCAGTCGGCGCCCAAGGATGCGGTGACGGTCAAGGTCACCGGCTACCAATGGTACTGGGGCTATACCTATCCTGACAACGGCGGGTTCGAGGTCATCTCGAACATGCTGCCCGACGAGGAAGCCGAGAAGCGCGGCGAGCCGCACCACCTCGGCGTCGACAACCGCATGGTCGTGCCGGTCGGCGAATGGATCCGCGTGCAGACCACCGCCGCCGACGTGATCCACTCGTTCGCGGTGCCGAGCCTGTGGTACAAGCTCGACGCCGTTCCGGGCCGTCTCAACGAGAAGCGCCTCTTCATCGAAGAGCCGGGCATCTACTACGGCCAGTGCTCTGAACTGTGCGGCGCCAAGCACGGCTATATGCCGATCGCGGTCGAAGCCGTGCCACGGCCGCAGTTCGAGGCGTGGGTCCGCTCGCAGGGCGGCACCGTCGGCAAGCCGGAAGCGCCCGCGGCTCCCGCCGCGGCGCCGCTGCAGCAGCCGGAAAGCTCGGCCCAGCAGCCCGTCGGCGCGCCCGCCAACACGACCGCCAGCGCGGCCGCCACGGCTGCGGCTCCCGCCGCCAAGCCCGCCGCCTGACCCAATTCGAAGTTCGAAAGACACCGCTCATGGCCACTACCGCCGACCACTTCCAGGCTCACCACGACGATCATGCGCATCATGACGCGGATCACAAGCCTGGCTTCTTCGCCCGCTGGTTCATGTCCACGAACCACAAGGACATCGGCACGCTCTACCTGATCTTCGCAATCTTCGCGGGCATCGTCGGCGGTGCGATCTCGGGCGTGATGCGCGCCGAGCTGATGGAACCGGGCATCCAGGTGCTGGGCGGCTGGGTCAATATGTGGGGCGGCGAGGCCAGCTTTGAAGCGAACCTCCACGCGTGGAACGTGCTGATCACCGCGCACGGCCTGATCATGGTGTTCTTCATGGTCATGCCGGCGATGATCGGCGGCTTCGGCAACTGGTTCGTGCCGCTGATGATCGGCGCGCCGGACATGGCGTTCCCGCGCATGAACAACATCTCGTTCTGGCTCACGGTGGCCGGCTTCACCTCGCTCAGCATCTCGCTGTTCATGCCGGGTGACGCGACCGGCCTCGGCTCGGGCACAGGTTGGACGGTGTACGCGCCGCTCTCGACCTCGGGCTCGGTCGGTCCCGCGACCGACTTCGCGATCTTCGCGCTGCACCTTGCGGGCGCGGCGTCGATCATGGGCGCGATCAACTTCATCACCACGATCTTCAACATGCGCGCGCCGGGCATGACCCTGCACAAGATGCCGCTGTTCGTGTGGTCGATCCTGGTCACCGCGTTCCTGCTGCTGCTGGCGCTGCCGGTGCTCGCCGCGGCGATCACCATGCTGATCACGGACCGCAACTTCGGCACGACCTTCTTCGAAGCGTCGGGCGGCGGCGACCCGATCCTCTACCAGCACCTGTTCTGGTTCTTCGGTCACCCCGAAGTGTACATCATGATCCTGCCGGGCTTCGGCATGGTCAGCCAGATCGTTGCGACCTTCAGCCGCAAGCCGGTGTTCGGCTACCTCGGCATGGCTTACGCGATGGTCGCGATCGGCGTGGTCGGGTTCATCGTGTGGGCGCACCACATGTTCACCACCGGCCTCAGCGTGAACGAGAAGATGTACTTCACTGCGGCGACGATGGTCATCGCGGTGCCCACCGGCGTGAAGATCTTCAGCTGGATCGCCACGATGTGGGGCGGCTCGATCGAGTTCAAGAGCCCGATGGTGTGGTCGATCGGCTTCATCTTCCTGTTCACCGTCGGCGGCGTGACCGGCGTCTACCTCGCCAACGGCGGCGTGGACGACGTGGTGCACGACACCTACTTCGTAGTCGCGCACTTCCACTACGTGCTGTCGATGGGCGCGGTGTTCTCGCTGTTCGCGGGTTTCTACTACTGGTTTCCGAAGATGAGCGGCCGGATGCACTCGGAGCTGCTGGCGCACCTGCACTTCTGGGGCTTCTTCATCGGCGTGAACGTGATCTTCTTCCCGCAGCACTTCCTCGGGCTGAACGGCATGCCGCGCCGCTATCCCGACTACGCGCTGGCGTTCGAGCACTGGAACCACGTCAGCACGATCGGCTACATGATCATGGCCGGGTCGATGATCTTCTTCTTCGTCAACCTGATCTACGCGTTCACCGCGGGCAAGAAGGCCGCGCCGAACTATTGGGGCGAGGGTGCGACCACGCTCGAATGGTCGCTGACCAGCCCGCCGCCGTATCACCAGTTCGAAACACTGCCGGTGATCGACGACGACCACGACTATCACAACCACCTGCCGCCGGCGGCCCCGGCTACGGCCTGACTTTCACGGCTTGACGGAACACGAGCGGCCGGTCCCTTATGGGGCCGGCCGTTTGCTTTGGGAGGGATGACGATGCCTGAGATGCGCCTGATCGATACCGGTCACGCGACACTGCGCTGCGCGATGGAGGGGACCGGGCCGCTGGTGATCTTTGTTCACGGCTTTCCCGAAAGCTGGTACTCGTGGCGTCACCAGATCGATCCGGTTGCGGCGGCCGGCTACACCGCCTGCGCGATCGACGTGCGCGGTTACGGCGGATCGGACAAGCCGCCCGAGGTCGCCGACTACACCCTCGAGAAGATCGCCGCCGACCTGATCGGGCTCGCCGACGCGCTGCAGCCGGGCGAGCCGGTGATCCTCGTCGGCCACGATTGGGGCGCCCCAATCGTGTGGAACACCGCGCTCACCAACCCGGATCGGGTCTCGGCGGTGGCCGGCCTGTCGGTGCCGTTCGCGGGTGTGCCGAGCCGCCCCTTCACCGAGGTCTTCCGCGAGCACTTCACTTCGAAGGGCCGGTTCTTCTACCAGGAATACTTCCAGGAACCCGGCGTCGCCGAGGCCGAAGCGGAGGCCGACCCCGAGCATTTCGTCCACCGGATGATGTACTCGATCAGCGGCGATGTCGAACCCGGCGCCTATTGGGACAAGCCGCTCGGCGCCAAGTTCCTCGACGGCCTGCCCGATCCGCAGCCGGTGCCGTGGCTGACCACCGAGGACATCCAGTTCTACGGCCGCGAATTCAGCCAGAGCGGCTTCCGCGGCCCGCTCAACCGCTATCGCAACCACGAGCGCGACTACGAATGGCTGCAGGCTTACGCGGGCAAGCGGATCGAGCAGCCATGCCTGTTCATCGGCGGCGACCGCGACCCCGCGACCACGCTGTTCGGCGCGGTTGCCGATCCGGTAGCGATGATGCGCATGTTCGCGCCCAAGGTCGAAGGCCACGTGCTCGAAGGCGTCGGCCACTGGACCCAGCAGGAGCGGCCCGAGGAGGTCAACCGTCTGCTGCTCGACTGGCTGGCGCGCCTCTAGACGGCGACGGGCCGATTACCCTGCGGCAATCGGCTGTGCGCCGGTGCCGGGTCCAGCGCTGATCGCTATTGGCGCGTCGCTAGCGATCGGCGCGCTCGCAGTCCGGCGTTCCGTAAGCAAGATCAGCAGATACACCGAGCCGCCGAGCAACAGGATCCAGTCGAAGCCGAGCGGGAAGCTGAGGTAGACGGCCACCGCCGAAGCGATGGTGGACAGGGTGTTGTTCACGGCCCACGCCCACGGCACCAAGTTCACATCCTCGGCTCCCGCAGCTTCCAGACCCCGCGGGAAGAACTGCCCCAGCGCGATACCCAGCGGGAAGATCGCCATGATGCTGATCGCGGCCTTGGCGGCGAACGGCAGTGCCACGACGGTTGGGAATACGGCGGGATAGGCCACTACGAACGCTAGCAGGTACGCCATCACGAACAGCGCCAGGGTGCGAAGCGTGACGCCTCGCGCCACCAGTCTCGGCGCGACGAGAGAGCCGACGCCGGTCGACAGGATCAGCGAGGCGAGCACCACCGAGATGGCGTACGAGGGATGCCCGAGGAGCAGCCCCAGTTTCCGCAGCAGGCCCACCTCGATCAGCATGAACCCGGCTCCGATCGCGGCGAAATAGATAAGGTAGTGCGTATTGCGCGGAGACCACTTGGCCTTCCCACGGCGGCTCACCGGCGCCAGCACCAGGAAGCATGAAATGACCGACAGAATGACGATGAACAGGAAGATGTTGCGGACCCACAGCCACGCGGGACGTTCACCCGCACCGCCGGCGATGAGATGCGCGATGTCGAAGTAGTCGGCCCGCGGATTGAGGTCGTTGACGAAGGGACGCGCGTCGGTCGGTACCGAAACCTCGATGCCGTAGCGACTGCGCAGGGTCTTGTTGACCTCCGCTATCGGCATGCCGCCGATAAGCTGCGCGTACGGCTCGTAGCCGCGAACCAGCGTGTCGGGTCCCACGACGATGGTCATGTCGACCGACCTCGCGAAGCCCTCCACCTTCGCGATGTCCGCAGGGGTGAACCCGGACGGCTTGAACAGCATCCGCATCGATTCCGGCGTGTCGTAGAAGCCGGCGGAATTGCTTTCGACCAGTTGGGTGGGCCGCATGAGAACCAGGCGGTCACGCAGATCGTCCATTCCCTGTTCGCGAGCGATCGTCGCGATCGTGCTCACCAGCTGGATCTTGCTCCCGTTGAAGAACACGATCGTGCCGTCGGGCGTGAGGTGGTCCATCAGCGATTCGATCGCTTCCTTGGTGTACAGGTGCTCGGCCAACTGGCCGGACGTGCCCAGGAAGAACGACGTGCCCGCACCCCACCAAGACAGCAGGATCGAATCGTACTTGCGGTGGTCGCGCTCGAGGTATTCGCGCGCCTCGGCCACCTTCAATTGAATGTTGGGCTTGGCCAGGAACGCACGGGTAGAGGGTCGCACCGCAAGCTCGTGCTCGACCATGTCGCGATTGATCTCGACGCCGGTGATGTTGCACTTGCCTTCGCAGGCGGTGTCCAACTGGCGCATGTCCTGGCCGACGCCCGCGAACAGGACGAGGATGTCCTTCGGCTCGAGCGTCGCAGCGAGCTTGTACATCTTGTCGGGCTTGGCCGGCTTGGCCATCGCCCAACCGTCCCCGCCTTCGTGCGCATAGACTTCGTCGCGCGTGCCATCCTTGTAGTCGATCTGCAGCTGCGCGACGCGCGAGTGGGCATTCCAGCGCGACCACAATTCCTTGCTGGTCCGGTCATCGTCGAAATTGCGGGAGAGCAACGCGCTTGCCGGCCGCGGCTCGAGAATCTGGCTGACTGCCGGCGTAACGCTGATCGCGGCGGCCAGTGCGGCTAGCGCCGAGAAGCCGGCTCCCATCGCCTTCGATTGGCCGGCAGCGAACAGAACCGCCGCAGTGGCTGCGGTAATGAGTGTCAAACCAAGGCCGCCCTGAAAGCCCCAGGCGTCGAGCGCAAACATCGACGCCATGGCGCCGATCGAAGCGCCGACCAGATCGGCGCCATAAAAGCGGTGATAGTCTTCCTGCCGCGCCGAGCGGAACACGGAGGCGACGAACAACCCGAAGAGCCCGAACGGGATGACCAGGATGGCGCCTAGCAACCACATGTTCTCCAGCATGGTGCCCTGCAACATGGCGAACAGGCCCGCGCCGCCGCTCTTGGTGACGGTCGCGTCGATCTCTCGGTTGTAGGCACCGCTGAGTAGCGAGCTGAGATAGAATGCCGCCAGATAGCTGACCGTCAGGGCGACGGCGAGAATCGCCATCCGCTTGTCGGTGATGGGCCGATAGTCGTCGCGCGTGCTGACGTAAGTCGCCGCCGCGCCCATCCCGAGAAGCGCAAACGAGATCGCCATGAGAATGACTTGTTCGGTCAGGATCACGCTCAAGATGCGCGTGAAGAAAACCTGGAAGATCAGCGCGGAAGCGCACACCAGGCCGACGCCCACACCGCGCCTCAAATCGAAAACAAGCATTTCGCGACCCCCGTCCAATGTACCCCCAGTCCTTCGGGCTTTACGGTTAATTTGTTCTTAAGCGTGGAATTTTGGTTGTGAGTGAGGTCCGCCTTGCGATGGGCGTCGGCCCGGAAGATCCTTTCCGCGTGAACGCGGGCAATCCCGGTTTCCTACAGCCCGCCGCCTGTGCCAACGTCGACCGATGATCCGGCCGACAGACGCCTTTGTTCATGCCAACGAGCCGTGTTTCCGGCGGGCCGGATTTTGTCATCAGGACAGTGTGACAAGTGTGACAAGTCCTACATTGCGCCCTATAGGCGCGCCCATTCCCGCATGACCGACTCCGCCGCCCTTTACCTGCCGACCGACTGGCGCGACTTCCTGTCGCTGACCAAGCCGCGCGTGATGAGCCTGGTGATCTTCACCGGCCTGTGCGGGCTGCTGGCGGCACCCGGCTATATTCACCCGCTGATCGGCTTCATCGCCGTGCTGTGCATCGCGATGGGCGCGGGCGGCGCGGCGGCGCTTAATCAGTGGTGGGAGGCCGATCTCGACAGCGGCATGAAGCGCACCGCCAAGCGCCCGATCCCCGGCGGACGGGTGCGGCGGACCGATGCGCGCGATTTCGGAATTGCGCTGTCGGTCGCCTCGGTCGGACTGATGGGCATCGCGGTCAACTGGCTGGCGGCGATCATCCTCGCGATCTCGATCGTCTATTACGCGGTGATCTACACCATCTGGCTCAAGCCCCGCACGCCGCAGAACATCGTCATCGGCGGCGGCGCCGGCGCGTTCCCGCCGATGATCGGGTGGGTCGCGGTGACCGGGCACATCACGCTGATGCCGGTGCTGCTGTTCGCGATCATCTTCATGTGGACCCCGCCGCACTTCTGGGCGCTCGCGCTGTTCGTGCAGAGCGATTACGCCAAGGTCGGGATTCCGATGATGCCGGTAGTGAAGGGCGAGGCGAGCACGCGCCGCCAGATCATGGCCTATGCCGTGCTGCTGCTGCCGGTCGCGGCCGCGCCGTGGTTCATCGGCGGCACCGGTGTGATCTATGGCGCAATCGCCATCGCGCTCAGCCTGGCCTTTATCGTTCTAGCCGGCCCGGTCGCGCTGCGCCGATCCGAAGAGGGCGACCGGATGAAGCCCGAAAAGCGGCTGTTCGGCTTCTCGGTGCTCTACCTCTTCGCGCTGTTCGCCGCGCTGGTTGCGGACCGGCTGGTTTACGGGCAGGGGCTGCTCGCATGACCCCCGAAGAAGAGATCGAATTCAAGCAGCGGCGCAAGGGCCGCAACCTCGCGCTGGGCGCCGTGCTCGTGTTCTTCGTGATCCTGTTCTACGCGCTCACGATCGTGAAGATGGGCTGACGCGATGGCGAGCGCCGCGCCCATGCAGAAGAGCAACGCTCGCGTCGCCTTGATCGCCGCGCTGGTGGCGCTGGCGATGCTGGCGCTCGGCTTCGCCGCGGTGCCGCTCTATCGCATCTTCTGTCAGGTGACCGGCTTCGGCGGCACCACCCAGCGTGCCACGACCGGTGAGGCGGCGGCAGCCGAGAAAGCCGGGGCGAAGGTCGGCGGTACCGTCTCGGTGCGGTTCGACGCCAATGTCGACGCCAACCTGCCGTGGACCTTTCGCCCCGAACAGGTGACCAAGACGGTCAAGCTCGGCCAGCGGCAGATGGCGTTCTACTACGCCAAGAACAATTCGGACGTGCCGGTCACCGGCCAGGCGAGCTTCAACGTCTCGCCCGATCAAACCGGCTCCTATTTCAACAAGGTGCAGTGCTTCTGCTTCAGCGAGCAGACGCTCCAGCCCAGCGAGGAAGTGCACATGCCCGTGCTGTTCTTCGTCGATCCCGCGATGGCGCAGGATCCGGATGCGGCGCCGGTACAGCAGATCACCTTGAGCTACACTTTCCACCGCGCTCCGGATGTGCCGCAATAGGCCACTGGACCGCGCCTTTCACGCGCACTAAGGGCGGGGCGTAACCGCTCGATCAGGGACGAGAATTCACATGGCCGGCGCCAAGAACCACCAGTACCACATCCTGCCGCCCGACATCTGGCCGCTGATCGGCTCGCTTTCGGCGCTGACCTTCACCAGCGGCATGGTGCTGTTCATGCACCGCGACACGCTGAGCGGTTGGCCGATCGTGCTCGGCCTCGGCATCGCCGGGCTGATCGCGACCTTCTTCAGCTGGTTCTCCAACATCGTCAAGGAAGCGCAGGCCGGAGATCATACCCCGGTGGTGCAGCTGCACCTGCGCTACGGCATGATCCTGTTCATCGCTTCGGAAGTGATGTTCTTCCTCGGCTGGTTCTGGGCGTTCTTCGATTTCTCGCTGTTCCCCAGCGAGCTGAGCGAAGTCGTCGGCGGGCAATTCCCGCCCAGGGCGATCGAGGCGGTGATGGATCCGTTCGATCTGCCGCTGCTCAATACGCTGATCCTGCTATGCTCGGGCACCACCGTCACCTGGGCGCACCACTGCCTGATCCACGGTGACCGCGACGGCCTTAAGAAGGGCCTGTGGCTGACCATCCTGCTCGGCATGCTGTTCACCAGCATCCAGGCCTACGAATACGCCCACGCGCCGTTCAACTTCGGCGAGAATACCTACGGTTCGGCGTTCTACATGGCGACCGGCTTCCACGGCTTCCACGTGCTGGTCGGAACGATCTTCCTGATCGTCTGCCTGGTCCGTGCCTATAAGGGCCACTTCACCCCGCAGCAGCACTTCGGTTTCGAAGCGGCGGCTTGGTATTGGCACTTCGTCGACGTGGTGTGGCTGTTCCTGTTCGTCGTCGTCTACGTCTGGGGCGGCTGGGGCGCGCCGATCCACTGATGCCTCTGGGTGAACGGTGGCCGCGCCGATGATCCGGCGCGTGCCCATCCTGCCGACGCTTTTGGTGGCGGCGGCAGTCGGGGTGATGATCTGGCTGGGCTTCTGGCAGCTCGATCGCCTCGGCGAGAAGGAAGCGCAGCTCGCTCGCTACAACCGCTCGCTGACGATGTCTTCGGAGGCGCCGTGGCCGAAGTCGGCGGCCGAGCGGGAGCTGGCGCTCTATCGCCATTCGGAGCTCAACTGCGCGAGAATCACCGGGATCGACGAACGCGCCGGCCACTCGCAGTCTGGCGAGACGGGCTGGGCGCACATCGCCCATTGCGTGCTTACGGATGGAAGCGCGGCGGATGTCGCGCTCGGCTGGTCGAGCGACCCGCGCACAGTCGCCTGGCAGGGCGGTGAGGTGACCGGCTTCGTCGGACCTTCGGGCAAGGACGGCGTTCGCCTCGTCGCCGCGCCGCCGCAAGCGGGCCTTGCTCAACTCGCCGCGCCTGACCCCCGCGATGTGCCGAACAATCACTTGTCCTACGCGGTGCAGTGGTTCCTGTTCGCCGCCACCGCGCTGGTGATCTACGCCCTCGCGCTCAGAAAGCGCTGGCGTGAGGGGGCCTAGCTACTTGTACATGCCTTCGCGCAGATTGATGCCATGCTCGACCCACACCTTGAGCGCGGCGACCATCTGCGCCCAGCCCATGCAGTTGCCATAGCTGGCCTTGAGACCACCTTCAGTCTCGCGCCAGCCTTCCTCGGCGATCTCGACCAAAGTCCGCTCCGTGTCCCCATCCACCGGCTTGAAAGTCATCGTCACGGTCGTATCGTAGTCGCGGCCCGCGGACGGATCGTTGGCTTTCCATTCCAGGACGATGCGCTCGTCCGGCACGACCTCGACCACCTTGACCGGAAACGCGCCGGGAAAGTCGGCGAAGTCCCACGTGACCGTCGCGCCCTGTTCTAGCCGGCCCTTGGCACCGCCGGTGGTGAAGTAGTGCGATAGCTGATCGGGGTCTGCAACCGCCTCGAACACCTCGTGCACCGGGCGGGCGACGTTCGCGAACACCCTGAACTTGAGATCCATCATGCATCTCCTGTTGAGTCGCTTGGGAATATGTTATAGAAATATAACATGTCAAGCGAACGCGATCTCGACGCGGTGTTCAAGGCGCTCGCCAACCGGGTGCGTCGGTCGATCTGCGACGCGCTCGCGTTGCGGCCGCTGACCACCAACCAGCTCAGCGCGCACTTTCCCGACCTCGATCGCACGACCGTGATGATGCATTTGCGCGTGCTCGAAGACGCAGGGCTTGTGGTCGCGGTGCGCAAGGGGCGGGAGCGGTTCAACTACCTCGATGCGACGCCGATCCAGGCGATCCACGAGCGCTGGATCGGCCCGCATGCCGCGTCGGCGGCAAGCGGATTGCTGCGGCTCAAGACCGAGCTCGAACGCGCCGAGAAGAAAACCGACGCCTGACGGCAAGCGAGGCTTGCTTGCCGGTCGGTGCGCGCGCGGCTAGGCGCGGCGGCGATGGAATACGTCTCCACCCGGGGCAGCGCGCCGGCGCTCGATTTCGAAGGCGTGACGCTCGCGGGCCTGGCGAGCGACGGCGGCCTTTATGTTCCGCGCGAGTGGCCGCGATTCTCGAACGACGAAATCGCGGCGCTCCGTGGCCTGCCCTATGCCGAGCTTGCAGCGCGGGTCATGCAACCCTTCGTCGGCGACAGCCTGACGCCCGAACGACTGCTTGAGCTGACCACCGCGGCGTATGGTCGCTTCGCCCACGCCGCGGTCACCCCTTTGGTCCAGCTCGACGAGCGCCAGTGGCTGCTCGAGCTGTTCCACGGGCCGACGCTCGCCTTCAAGGATGTAGCGCTCCAGCTGCTCGGCCTGTTGTTCGAGGAATTCCTCGGCCGCACCGGCAAGAGCTTGACCATCGTCGGCGCGACCAGCGGCGATACCGGCAGCGCGGCAATCGATGCAGTCGCGGGCCGCGAGGGCGTCGAGATCTTCATGCTTCATCCCAAGGGCCGGGTGAGCGACGTGCAGCGCCGCCAGATGACCAGCGTGCGAGCGCCCAACGTGCACAATATCGCCATCGAAGGCAGTTTTGACGACGCGCAGGGACACGTGAAGCGCATGTTTGCCGATCCCGAGCTGACGAGGCGCTTTCACATCGGCGCGGTCAACTCGATCAACTGGGCCCGGCTGATGGCGCAGGTCGTGTATTATTTCGCCGCTGCGTTGCAGCTTGGCGCGCCGGAGCGGAAGGTCGCGTTCAGCGTGCCGACGGGGAACTTCGGCGATGTGTTCGCCGGCCATGTCGCGGCGCACATGGGCCTGCCGATCGAGCGGCTGATCGTCGCGACCAACGTCAACGACATTCTCCACCGCGCACTGTCGGACGGGGATTACTCGACCGGCGAGGTGACGCCCACCGCGGCGCCGAGCATGGACATTCAGGTGAGCTCGAACTTCGAGCGGCTGCTGTTCGACGCCGGCGGTCGCGATGGCGCTGCGCTGGCCGACCAGATGCGCGGGTTTGAGGCGAGCAAGGCAATGCGGCTGACCAATGCGCAGCGCCAGGGTGCGTCGGAGCTACTCACGAGCGCCCGCGCTGAACCATCGGACATGACCGAGGCGATGCGGTGGGCGCGCGAGGCGGCGTGCCAGATCATCGATCCGCACACCGCGATCGCGCTCCATGCCGCCCGCGCCGCCGATCTCGATTCCGCCGTACCGATCGTCACGCTCGCGACCGCGCATCCGGCCAAGTTTCCCGACGCGGTCGAGCGCGCCACCGGGCAACGCCCGCAGCTCCCCGCGCGCATTGGGGACCTGTTCGCGCGCGAGGAACGCTACGACGAGCTTCCCGGCGACTATGCGGCGGTCCGCGCCTACATCGCCGAGCGCGCGACGCCCGCTGCCTGATGGCGACCCTTGCCGAGCAGCCGCTGATCCTGGCGGGCAAGGGGTGGTCCGACTACGGGCTCGTCGACAGCGGCCATGGGCGCAAGCTTGAGCGCTACGGCCCGCGCCGCTTCATTCGCCCCGAACCGCAGGCAATGTGGTCGCCGCGCATGGTCGACTGGCAAGCCGACGGCGAGTTCGTGCCTGGCTCGGACGAGGAGGGCGGCGGCCGCTGGCAGTTCGAACGCGCGGTGCCGCCCGAAGGCTGGCCGCTTGCGTGGAACGATGTGCGCTTCACCGCGCAATGCACCCCGTTTCGCCATCTCGGCTTCTTCCCCGACATGGCGCCTGTGTGGTCTTGGATGCGGGGCCAGCTTGCCGGCAAGACTGACGCGCAGACGCTCAACCTGTTCGGCTACACCGGCGTCGGCAGCCTTGCGTTGAGCGCTTGCGGCCCCGTCACCCATGTCGATGCGAGCAAGAAGTCGGTTGCCCAGGCGCGCGAAAACGCCGCGCTGTCGGGCATGGAGGACCGCCCGATCCGCTGGCTGATCGATGACGCGGCCAAGTTCACCGCGCGCGAAGTGCGGCGAGAGAAGCGCTACGACGGCATCATCCTCGACCCACCCAAGTTCGGCCGCGGCCCCAACGGCGAAACCTGGCGCATCGAGGAGCATCTCGCCCCCCTGGTCGCCGATTGCCGCCGCCTGCTCGATGCGGACAGCCGTTTCCTGTTTCTCACAGTCTATGCGGTGCGGATGAGTAGCCTGGCGATCGCCGGGTTGTTGGCGGAACTGTTCGGCGACCTGCCCGGGACTATCGAGCACGGCGATCTCGCAGTCCGCGAAGACGGCGAGGACGGCCGCCTGCTTCCGACCGCCATCTTCGCGCGCTGGTCGAACCCTGCTAACGGCCATTCATGAGCACGAGCCGCCTCGAAGCGTTCAGCGACGGCGTGCTCGCGATCATCATCACCATCATGGTGCTGGAGCTGAAGGTCCCGCACGATGCCTTGCTCGGCTCGCTGGGGCGATTGTGGCCAGTATTCTCGAGCTACGTGCTGAGTTTCATCTACATCGGCATCTACTGGAACAATCATCATCACCTGATGGCGGCGGCCGACGAGGCCACCGGCAGCATCCTGTGGGCGAACCTGCACCTGCTGTTCTGGCTCTCGCTATTGCCGTTCACGACGGCGTGGATGGGCGAGAACGAGTTCGATCGCTGGCCGACGATTTTCTACGGCCTCGATCTGCTCGCGTGTGCGATTGCCTATTACATTCTCGAGCGGCGCATCGTCAGTGTGCAGGGTGAGGGCGGCACGCTGGCCCGCGCCTTGGGCAATGACTTCAAGGGCAAGGTCTCGCCGGCGCTCTACCTCGCTGGGATCGCCTCGGCGTGGTTCGTCGATCCATGGATCGGAGTGGCGTTTTTTGCGGCAACCGCGCTGATGTGGGTTGTGCCCGATCGCCGGATCGAACGCGAGGTCGAACGTGAAGACCGGACCGGCTAGGTGCGCGCAATGGACGATTCGCTGATCCTCGAAGTGGCCGACCTTGAAGTCGATGTGCTCACCGGGATCTATTCGGAGGAGACCGGTAAGCCGCAGCCGCTGCGCATCTCTGTGTCGGCCCGCCTCAAGCCTGCGCCGCACTACGCGCCCGACACGCCGCTCTCGGCCAGCAAGAACTACATGGACCTGAAGTTCGCCGCGACGGAGGCACTGACCCCAGGGCTGCATTTTAAGCTGATCGAGTCGGTGGCCGACCATATCTGCGACACGCTATTTGTCGGGGACCAGCGGGTGGAGGCGGTGACGGTCAAAATCGTCAAGCTTGCCATCGCCGAGGGGACGGAGATGATCGGCATGACGCTGACGCGCGAGCGTCGCGGGTGAGCCAAGCGGTGCTGCGGATCGATGCGCTGCCTGACAGCGCGCTCGATGCCGCGGCGACGTTTCACGGCGAGTGGCGCGGCCGCGCGCAGTCCCTTCTCGATCAGGGGGACGTGCTGGCGGTTGTACTGCCGCCAGCGCCCTACGACCATGCAGACTGGCGTCGGGCGGCAGCGCGTGATCTTGCGCGGGCGGTGGCGCCGAAGCGGGTGAACGTGATTGCCAGCGACGACGAGCGCGCGATCACCGCAGCCCTCGCTTACCTTACTGCCGCGCCCGGCGTGACCGGGCAATATCTGCCGCTCGATGGTCACGGCGCGGGCGATCCGTTAGACTGAGCGCCATGCTGGTCGATGGCTTTCAACGGCGGATCACCTACCTGCGGCTCTCGGTGACCGACCGCTGCGACTTGCGCTGCGCCTATTGCATGCCGCGCGAGATGACTTTCCTGCCGCGCCGCGAACTGCTGACGCTGGAGGAGCTGCATCGGCTCGCGCTCGCGTTCATGGCGCGGGGGGTGCGCAAGATCCGCATCACCGGCGGCGAACCGCTGGTGCGGCGCGATCTGATGGACCTTGTCCGGTCACTTGGCCGAGCGGTCGGCAGCGGCCTCGACGAATTGACGATGACGACCAACGGCACCCAACTCGCCGCGCATGCCGATGCGCTGGCTGCAGCCGGCGTGCGGCGGATCAACGTGTCGCTCGACACGCTCGACTGTGCACGATTTGCCGAGCTGACCGGCGCCGACCGCCTGCCGCAGGTGCTCGAAGGCGTAGCCGCCGCGCGCGAGGCTGGCCTCGCGGTCAAGATCAACGTCGTGGCGCTGCGCGACGGGTTGCCCGAATTGTCCGATCTGATCGCCTGGGCGCACGGCCAAGGCCATCAGGTGACCCTGATCGAGGTCATGCCGCTCGGCGAGATCGCTCAGCCGCGCACCGAGCAGTTCGTGCCGCTGTCGGAGGTTCGCCGCGAGCTGGAGCAACGTTGGACGCTGCTGCCATCGACCCATCGCACCGGCGGGCCGGCACGCTATTTCGACGTCGCGGAAACCGGTGGGCGCCTCGGCTTCATCACTCCGCTGAGCGATAACTTCTGCGCCGGCTGCAATCGGTTGCGGGTGACCGCTACCGGGCAGTTGCATCCTTGCCTGGGCGCCGCCGAAGCGATCGATCTGCGAGCGGCGCTACGATCGGACGAGCCGGACACTGCGCTGTCGCACGCGCTCGATCAGGCCATGCGTGTGAAGCCCGAGCGGCACAGCTTTGCGATTGCGCAAGGAGCTGGCCCCGCAGTCGAGCGGCACATGTCTGTCACCGGCGGCTAATTGCGTGAGCGTTCGGGTGGTGTTCCTGGGGCGATTGCGCGATCTCGCCGAGCGCGATGAGATGGCGCTCCCCGGTCCGATGGACTGGCAGGTGCTGCTCCAGGCCGTGCCATCGTCCGTCCGCGACGCGCTGCAGGATGATCGCGTCCGCGTTGCGTGCGGCGGGAACCTTGTGGCGGATAAGTCGCAACTTAATGCGGTCGACGGGGACGAGGTTGCCCTGCTGCCTCCGGTCAGCGGGGGGTGAGGCATGAGGTTGGACATCAGGCTGCTCGATGAGCCGTTCGCGCCGGACCAAGCATTTGGCGCTTTCACTGTCGCCTTTCGTGAGAGCGGGGGGATCGCGAGCTTCGTCGGTCATGTGCGGCCCGGGAATGGGGTGACTGCGCTGGAGCTCAGTCACTATGAACCGCTAACGTTGCCAGGGATGGAGGAGCTCGCCCGAGCGGCGCTGGCGCGCTGGCCGCTCGATGGTCTGCTGCTCTGGCACCGGGTCGGCGTGATGCGGCCGGGTGAGCCGATCGTGCTGGTCGCCGCGGCGGCGAAGCACCGGCGGGCGGCGATCGAGGCGGTGGACTTCGTGATGGATCACCTGAAGTCCGCGGCTTGGTTCTGGAAGCGGGAGCAGCGCAGCGGGGAGTGGCATTGGATCGAGCCACGGCCCGAAGATCATGCCGATTTGGCTCGGTGGAGTACCTAGCCGACGCGGGCGCGCAGGCGGGCGAGCGCCTCGTCTTCTTGCCGCACAAGTGATTCAACCTCGCTGCGAGTCGCGCCGATCGCCTCGCGGGCCCCGCCATCGAGTGTCGCATCGACCCACAAGGTGTCGAGATCGGCCAGCGAGACCGCGGCCCGGCTGCGCAGCGAATCGAGATCGGCCAAAGCGACCTGTGCGCTGGCCCAGCTATCGCTGCCGGTCGAGCCTGCCGCGTTGGCGAGCCTCTGGGCTACCGGGAGCGCGGCAGTGAATTCGGCGTGCCGCGCGGCGGCTTCTCCGCGCAAGGCGGCGAGGCGCTCGACCAGGTCGGCGCTGGGAGCGGGAGGTGGTGCAGGAGTCGCGTCGGGGGCGGCGGGAGTCAGCGTGCCCTCGACCCGTTCCGCCGGACGCTGGGCGAGCGAGGGATAGTCGCCCGAGCTTGCGCAGGCGGCCAGCAGGGTTACCGGGGCGATGGCGAGAAGGCGCGAGGCGGCGGTCACGGCGTCGTCCTTAGCATGGCCGGCCCAAGTGGGAAGCGGTTCGCGAAACGCGCGATCCGGGCGTTGACTTGCCCGCCCCTTTCCTTTAGCGGCGCTCATCTTTCCGGGACCCATATGGGTTTCCCGGTCTCGTCGCCTTGCCATGGGCGGCCACACACATAGTCGGAAGTGAACCTTACCATGTTCGCAGTAGTGCGCACGGGCGGCAAGCAGTACCGGGTTGCCGCCGGAGACAAGATCGCGGTCGAAAAGCTGGCGGGCGACGCCGGTTCGACCATCACGCTGGGCGACGTGCTTGTCGCCGGCGAAGGCGACAACCTGGCCGACGCGGCCAAGGTCGTCGTCTCGGCCGAGATCATCGCGCAGGCGAAGAGCGAGAAGGTCACCGTCTTCAAGAAGCGCCGCCGGCACAACTATCGCCGCAAGGCGGGCCACCGCCAGCAGATGACCCTGCTGCGCATCGTCTCGGTCGGCGATTCGAAGTCCGATAAGAAGGCTGCCCCGAAGGCCGAGGCCGCTCCGAAGACCGAAGCCGCTCCGGCCACCGAAGCTGCGCCGAAGGCCGACAAGGCCGCCAAGCCGGCTGCCGCGCCGAAGGCGACCAAGCCCAAGGCTGCGGCGCCTGCCAAGGACACCGGCACCGCCGGCGAAGGCCAGGTCGATGCGGCCCCCAAGAAGAAGGCGCCGGCCAAGAAGGCCGCTCCGAAGACCGACAGCGAATAAGAGTTAGGACGAGACAATGGCACATAAAAAAGCAGGCGGTTCGTCCCGCAACGGCCGCGACTCCGCGGGCCGTCGCCTCGGCGTCAAGAAGTTCGGCAGCCAGGAAGTGGTGCCGGGTAACATTATCGTGCGTCAGCGCGGGACCAAGTTCTACCCGGGCACCGGCGTAGGCATGGGCAAGGATCACACCCTGTTCGCCCTTACCGGCGGCCGCGTGCGATTCCACTCGGGCAAGCTCGGCCGCAAATACGTGTCGGTCGACATGATGGCCCAAGCCGCGGAATAACCGGACGGACCGATAACGGGGCCGTCCACGGGATGGCCCCCCGCCGGGACTCAAGAACCGGCACGTAGAGGGAGATGGGGCCAGCCCGAGCAATCGGGAGGCCATGTCTCCCTTGGTCGTATCTCCCTCGTGCAATCGGCGCCCTCGCAGAAGCGCCGCCATGAGACTGTCACGCGAACGCCCTAGCGGGCGAGCGCGGGGCACAAGGGAGAAACGACGTGTTCCATCGTACGACAAGGCTGTTCCTGCGGCCCGCGTGGCCCGAGGACTGGGAAGCCGTCCTGGGCGGCATCGCCGACGAAGGCGTCGTGCGCAATCTCGCACGCGCGCCGTGGCCCTATGGGCCCGACGAGGCGCGCGCGTTCGCCGCAAAGGCGCAGGATCCGTGTCGCCCGCACTTCCTCGTGGTTGAATCCGCGAGCGGCCGCGTGGTCGGGTCCGCGGGGCTCGGCGATCATCACAGCGAGGCTGAGGTCGGCTATTGGATCGCGCGTCCCTATTGGGGGCGGGGCTATGCGACCGAGGCGGCCGGCGGCGTACTCGAAGTGGCGCGGCTGCTGGGGCACCGGCGCGTCAACGCCGGGCACTTCGTCGACAATCCCGCTTCGGGGCGGGTGCTGCGCAAGCTGGGCTTCGTGCCGACGGGCGTGACGCGTCCGCGGTTGAGCTGTGCGCGGGGCGAGGAAGTCGCGGCGCACGAGTACGTGCTCGACCTGGATGCCGACGCAGCGCCGCAAATGCGCGCGGCGTGAGGTCAGGGATTTGATCCGAATACTGGCCTCGCCCCGGGAAGCGCAGCTCTCCGAAGGAGACTTGTTCCGGGGTGGTGCTTCCTTGCCGACCTCGCAAAGAGAAGCACTGGCCCGGGTCAAGCCCGGGCCGACGGAGTACATGGGGATCAAAAGTGTATTCGTCACCCCAGCGTAGGCTGGGGTCTCGTGCCCTCAGGCGCCGAGCTCGGCGGCACGAGATCCCAGCTTTGTGCTTCGCACGCCTCCGGCTTCGCTGGGATGACGGGTGTGGTCTTTCTTACGCCGGCAGCAGCGCGTCGGCGAAATCGCCCTCGTGCTTGGCGATCAGCGCGCGGTCGTCGTGGTTCCAGGGGTGGAAGCCAGGGAGGAAGAACGCCAGCCACTGCGGCGCGATGCGGCGCAGGAAGCCGGGGCGGACCAGCAGGTAGGACCAGATCTTCGCGCGCCACTTCCAGCCGGTGAGGCCGTCCTGGGCCAGCAAGTCGGCGGTATCCTGCACCCGGTTGAAGATGAAGCGCTTGCTGACAATCACCATCATCAGGCTCTTGACCTTCCACCGCTTCCACCGGCTCCAGTCCTTGGTCGCGTGGAGCCAGGTGTCGTAGGCGACGCCCTTGTGCTCGATTTCCTCGACCGAGTGCCAGCGCCAGATCTCGCCGAGATCGCCCTCTGCCCCGGCAAGATGCTCGGGGTTGGCGAGGAGCTCGTGCCCCAGCATGGCGGTGAAGTGCTCGAGCGCCATCGTCGCCGCGAGGTTGAGGTGCATCGGGCGGTTCTCGAGCAATTGCAGCAGATGTTCGATCCGGCCGTCGATGAACTTGACGTCGTAGCCGCTCGCTTCGGCGAGCTTGTTGAGCACGATGTGCTCGCGGGTGTGATTAATCTCTTGGCGGACGAACGCGCGGATCTCGCTCGTGAGCTTCGGGCTGGCGCCGTCGCGGAAGGCCTTGACCGATTCGATGAAGAACGCCTCACCGCGGGGGAAGGTCGCGGACAGCGCGTTGAACCACGCGGTGGCGACCGGGTCGCCATTGAGCCACCAGCGCTTGGGCTCCGCCCCGCGCAGGAAGCGGCGATCGCGCACGACGATGTCGAGATCGCTCGGGGTAGCGGACGGTTCGGCGAGTTCCAAAGTGGTGGGCGCGTTCACGGTGCGTCGACTCCGGTTTAACTGACAGACGTGTCAATACGCACTACTGACAAGAGTGTAAATAAGGAAACGATTGCCCTAGCGGAAGGTGCGTCCTAGTTCGGCTGACCGATGAATACCCGCAAGCGTTTGAGTCCCGAAGAGTCCCGCACCGCCGCGCTGGTCGCCGCGCGCCTGCTGCTGATCGAGACAGGGCCGCAATCGGTCACGCTCAAGGCGGTCGCTGGGCGGATCGGGCGTACGCACGCCAACTTGCTGCATCACTTCGGCTCCGCCTCGGGGTTGCAAAAGGCGCTTGCGCAGCACCTGGCGGAAACCGTCTGCGACACGATCAAGGACGCGGTGCGCGCCAGCCGGGCGGGGCTGGGCAGCCCGCGCGAAGTGGTGGACCTGACCTTCGACGCGTTCGACAAGGAGGGCGCCGGCGCGCTGGCCAGCTGGATGCTCGCGAGCGGCAATGAAGACGCGCTCGACCCGATCATCGAGACGATCCACGAGCTGGTCGACGAAATCGCTCCCGACGAAGCGGGCCATGAAGACAATCCGCGCCGCCTGCACGAGGATACGCTGACGCTGGTCCTCCTGGCGCTCGGCGATGCGCTGATGGGCCGCGCGCTCGCGCGCTCGCTCGGGCTGCCCGAGACCGCGGCGCGCGACCGCGCGGAGCAGCTGCTGGTCAGCTCGCTGCAGCGCGCGGCCGAACCGCAGCCGCTCTAGGCTCGCTTTAGAACGAGCCCGGCGATTCGCGCTGGGCGGTGCTCCCGTTCTCCGGCCGGATCAGCTCGCGCGTCGGCGCGACGGACAGGGCCTTCTGACCCGCAGACGCGGTGATCGAGGTGCACGCCCGGCCTGCTAGGAAGTCGAGCGCGGCCTTGATTTGCGCCTCGTTCGGATCGCCGAGCTGGTGCGTGATGTCGTCGGGCGCGGCGCAGGTCTTCGGGAACACACTCGCAAGGCCGCCGAAGTAATCGCCCTGGTGATTGGCGTTCTCGGTCCGGAACGCGATCACCCGAATGCGGTCGTCGCACGCGGCCTTGTCGACCGCGATCTGGCCGACTGGCTTGCCGTAGGTATTCGATCCGATCAGCGCGGTGTTGTTGCCAAGGTAGGGGATGAACGAGTTGGCGAGCAGCTCGCTCGCCGAGGCGGTCCCGTTTGAGCCGATAAAGGCGATCTTGGTCGCGGCGATCGCCTGCGGCTGCGCGGCGAACAGCTTGGTCGAATTCTCACCCGCCTTGCTGCTGCGGAAGGTGGTGTAGCTGAACACCTTGCCGACCTTGTCCGCGGCGAGCAGGTCCCCGAACAGCTCGGAGACGTTGACCAGGCCCCCGCCGTTGTAGCGCAGATCGACGATCACCTCGGTGATCCCCTGCGCCTGGAAGTTGGCGAACGCCGCGCGCAGGTCGGCGTTGGCGGGATCGATGAAGGTGCGCAGGTTGATGTAGCCGACCTTCTTGCCGCCGTCGTTGAGCACTACCGCGCCGTAGCGATTGGACACCGGATCGAGCGCGTAATCGGTCTTCTGCAGGGTGATGTCGCTCACCACGCCGCCGCGGTTGACCCTGAGCACGCGGGTGGTGCCGACGGTCGACGGGCCGAGTGCATCGACGACGGCTTGGGCGCCGCCCGATGCCATCAGGGTGGAAACATTCGTAAGGTTGCCGGCCGAGGTCCCGATGGCGAGGATCTCCGCCCCGCGGTCGATCCCAGCGGCAAGTGCCGTGGTGCCCTCGAACGTCTCGAGCACGAAGACGCGGTTCTGCGAGGTGTCGTAGCCCAGCCGGAAGCCGAAGCCGGCACTGGAGCCCGAGTTATAGAACGCGTTCTCCTCGGCGATCGAGGTGATGTAGGTGAACTGGGCATTCTTCTTCTGCTCGAAGAACTTGTGCAGCACCGCGTCGATGTAGCCCTGGACGGTGGTGTAGTTCGCCTTGTTGACCGAGCTGTCGATCAGCTCGGGGTAGAGGAACCACTCATCGAGCACCGACTTGGCGAAATCTTGCCGCGCCGACAGCGAGCAGGCCGCGGTGGTCGGGGTGGGAGTCGGACCGCCGCCGCCGCCGATCGGGGCGCCGCCACCGCCTCCGCCTCCGCCGCATGCGGCGAGCGAGAGTGCGAGCACGAAACTGAGCGAAGTGCGACCGATGCTCATGACCAAATCCCTCATTACCGGCGCCACTCTCGGGCGCGGTGGTGAATGAGACTCGGCCCCAGCCGCCGCTCTCACTGCCGTTTTGGACCTCAGGAGCGGCTTGCGAAACAGTTTTTACCCGTAAAACCGCGTCATGGCTGTCGAAAACTTGTCCTCAGGGGCTTCTTGCCCTCGCAGTGCCCCTTCCGAGCGCCTAGTACTCCAAATGGCAGAGGGCGTCTCGCCATCCCCGTCGCCGATCGCAGGCAGGGGTGGACTGGCGAACCTGTTCGACTAGCTTATTTCGCATAGCCAAGCAGGAAAGGATCTAAATCATGGCTGGCAAGAACAACGCGCTGCAGAAGCCCGTCAATCTTACCCCCGATCTCGAAGCGGTTTGCGGCAAGGGCCCGATGACCCGCGCGCAGGTGACTTCGAAGGTGTGGGACTACATCAAGAAGAACGGCCTGCAGGACACCAAGGACAAGCGGATGATCAATCCCGATGCCTCGCTCGGCAAGGTGACCGGCAACGATCAGATCTCGATGTTCAAGATGACCGGTGCCGTCTCCAAGCACATGAGCTGAGACCTACGGTAAACGTTTGGCGCGGGCGAAGGGCCAGTTGGTCGCTTCGCCCGCCCATAGCGCGGCCCAGATGATCAGCGGCTGCGCCAGCAATCTCGGAATGTGATAGGCCAGGCCCCAGCCGTGATCGGGGCGCGCCAGGTCGAGCGCCATGTGATGGAAGTTCGCCGGCCACACGCACAGCGCGTAGAGCGCCAGCCCGATCCCCGCCGCTTGCCGCAACTTGCGCGACCACGGTTGCGCCAAGCCCGCCGCTCCCAGCAGTTCGGCCACTCCGGTCAGCGCGACCACTGCGCCTGGCGAGGGCACCCACGGCGGCATGATCTTCAGAAACGAGGCCGGCGCGGCGAGGTGGAAATACCCCGCCACGCCGTAGAACATCGCCAGCAGCCAGCGCGCGGCGGCGCGCTTCATTGGCTATGTGTCACGGACCTTCGGTCCACGCCTTATTGTCCTTCAGCGCCACTTCGCCTTCGTCCTCGCCGTCCCAATAGTGGATGCGGGTCGCGTTCACCTCGATCATCGTCAGCCCGGGCGTGTCGGTCCCTTTCGGGAACCATCGGTCGAGCGACTTGTCCCAATGCTCCTGAAACCGCGCCTTGTCGCGGATGATCGACGCCCTGCCCTCGACGTGGATGAACTGCCCCGGCGCGCCGAGAATGCCTTTGAGGCCCGCACTGCCGAGATAGGTCATCGCGACATTGGGATCGCGCTCGATATCGGCCACCATCTGGCGGTCCTGATAGGTGAAGAACCACGAATCGCCGTCGTAATCGACCTCGCGGTTGTTGCTCATCGGCCGCGCGCCGATCGTGCCGTTCGGGGCGTGGGTAGCGAGGGTGCAGAAGTCGATCTGCTTCATGTCTTCGGAAATGTCGGACAGCGTCTTGGTCATCGGGTTCTCTCTCCTTGTCGGCTATCAAATGTTGGATCGACAGGGAGTTCCGGGGCGATATGGATTGCGCATGATACGCACCGGCATCGGCGGCTGGACCTACCCCGACTGGCGCGGCGGGATGTTCTATCCCAAGGGCCTGCGGCAAGCCGACGAGCAGGCGTATGCCACCCGCGCAGTCGGCATGATCGAGATCAACGCCACCTTCTATAAGCTGCAGAAGCCCGAGAGCTTCGCCGCCTGGCGCGAGGTCGCGCCGCCCGGCTTCGTCTACAGCCTCAAGGGCTCGCGCTTCATCACCAATCGCAAGGTGCTTGCGACTGCCGGCGAGGCGCTGCCCAAGTTCCTCAATCAGGGCGTCGTCGAACTGGGCGACAAGCTGGGGCCGGTCGTGTGGCAGCTCGCCGCGACCAAGCGGTTCGAGGCGGACGATCTCGCGCAGTTCCTCGCCATGCTGCCCCGCAAGCACGAAGGGGTGGCGCTGCGCCACGCGATCGAAGTCGGGCACGAAAGCTTCGCCTGCGCCGAGTTCGTCGACCTCGCGCGCAAGGCGGGGGTCGCGATCGTATTCTCGGAAGCGGACAACCGCGTCTCGATCGCCGATCGCACAGCTGACTTCGCGTACTTGCGGATGCAGAACATGCACAGCAACTGCCCAACCGGTTACGCGCCTGACGAACTCGATCGCATCGCACGGCTATGCCGCGCGTGGGCAGCGGGTGAGGCGTCAGCGGAGTTGCCTTACGCTGGCGATCGCGCCGATAGTGCGGGCCGAAGCGGCGATGTATTCGCCCTGCTGATCAACGGCGCCAAGGAGCGCGCACCGGCGGCCGCCATGGCGCTCGCCGAACGACTGGGAGAGACGAAGTGAATCTGACTCCGATCGCGCTTGCCGCGCTGCTGCTCGCCGGAACCGCGCATGCCGCGCCGACGCCGGAGCAGGTGGCGGCCGCCGCGCTCAAGGCCGCGCCGGTGTGGGACGGGCACAACGACGTGCCTGAGCAGCTGCGCGAACGCTATCGCAACGTAATCGCCGAGCTGAACTTCGCCGACACCACCGGCACCGCCGATCCCGCAACCAAGAAGGGCCCGATGCACACCGACCTCGCCCGGCTCGCCAAGGGCCGCGTCGGCGCGCAGTTCTGGTCGGTCTATGTCGATGCCGGCCTGACCGAGCAGCAGGCGGTGCAGGCCACGCTGGAGCAGATCGATGTGATGAAGCGCATCCTCGCGCGCCATCCCGACCGGCTGGAATTCGTCACCACCGCGGCGGGCGCCGAGAAGGCGATGAAGGCTGGCCGGGTCGCCTCGCTGATCGGGATGGAGGGCGGGCACTCGATCGGCTCGAGCCTCGGCGTGCTGCGCCAGATGTATGCGCTCGGAGCGCGCTACATGACGATCACGCACTCGAAGAACACCCCGTGGGCCGACAGCGCGACCGACGCGCCGGCGCACGACGGCCTGACCGATTTCGGCCGCGACGTGGTGCGCGAGATGAACCGCATCGGCATGCTGGTCGATCTCAGCCACGTCAGCGAAGCGACGATGGTGGATGTGCTCGACGTGGCAAAGGCGCCGGTCATCTTCAGTCACTCGGGCGCGCGCGCAGTTGATGGACACGCCCGCAACGTGCCCGACAGCGTGCTGGCGCGGCTGAAGGATAACGGCGGGATCGTGATGGCGGTCGGCTTTCCGACCTTTCTCAGTGAGAAGCGCCGGCAGTGGGATGCCCAGCGCACCGCCGAGCAGGCGCGGTTGAAGGCGCTGTGGCCGGGCGATCCCGCGGCGACGGCCGCGGCGCTCGCGCGATGGGATTCCGCCAACCCCGAGATAAAGGCGACGGTCAGCGATTGGGCCGATCACATCGACCATATCCGGCAGGTCGCCGGGATCGACCACATCGGTCTTGGCGGCGATTACGACGGAATGGAGACGGGCCCGGTGGGCGCGGAGGATGTGACCGGCTACCCGGTGTTGTTCGCCGAGCTTGCGCGGCGCGGTTACAGCCAGGCCGATCTGGAGAAGATCGCCAACCGGAACATCGACCGCGTGCTGCATGCGGCGGAGGCTTATGCCGCCGCGCATCGCGGCGATCCGCCGATCGAGAATCCGACCGCGTTCTAATGGATCGCCATCCCAGCCTACGCTGGGACGACGGGTTATTGGGCGTCGGGCTTCGGATCGCCCGCGGGCGCGTCGCCGGGGGTGGCTTGCGCGGCCGTGGTGGACGTCGAGGCGCTTGTGCTATCATCGCCAAGCGCCGGGGTAATCGGCTGGCCGCGGTCCGCCTCCGCGGCCTCCTCGGCGGCGATTTCACGGCTGACGTTTTCGTGCCGCACCTCGGCGGGTTGCGTGAAAGCGCCGGTCACCCAGATCACGGTCAGGAGGCCGATTGCCAGGATCAGGCCGATGATCAGCACCCAGCGGACCACGCCTTCCTTCGATCCTGCGCTCGCTTCGGTGGTGCTGGTGTGAACTTCGTCGCCCCTCTGGTCCATGATCTGGCTCCCTTGTTCTGGTTGGCCCTTCTACGGTTTTCGGCGCGGTTCGGTTCCTAGTCGCGCAATAGCTCGTTGATCCCGGTCTTGGCCCGCGTCTGCGCGTCGACCGTCTTGACGATGACCGCGCAGTAGAGGCTCGGTCCCATGCTTCCGTCGGGCAGAGGCTTGCCGGGGAGTGCGCCCGGAACGACCACCGCGTAAGGCGGCACGCTGCCGATGTGCACTTCGCCAGTCGCGCGGTCGACGATCTTGGTCGAGGCGCCGAGATAGACCCCCATCGAGAGCACCGCGCCTTCCCCCACGCGGACGCCTTCAGCCACTTCGGCCCGCGCGCCGATGAACGCGCCGTCACCAATAATCACCGGATCGGCCTGCAACGGCTCGAGCACGCCGCCGATCCCCGCTCCACCCGAGATGTGCACCCCGGTGCCGATCTGCGCGCAGCTGCCGACGGTGGCCCAGGTATCGACCATCGTGTTCTCGCCGACGTGAGCGCCGATGTTGACGAAGCTCGGCATCAGCACCGCGCCGCGGCCGATATGCGCGCCGCGCCGCACCACCGCGCCCGGCACCACGCGGAAGCCGGCATCGCGAAAGCGGTTCTCGCCCCAGCCGGCGAACTTCGAAGGTACCTTGTCGAACGCCGGCGCGCCCGCGCTGCCGCCGTCGATCACCACGTTGTCGTTGAGCCGGAAGCTCAGCAGCACCGCCTTCTTGAGCCACTGGTTGACTTGCCAACCGCCCGACCCGTCGGGCTCGGCGACCCGGGCCTGGCCAGCATCGAGCAGCTCAAGCGCGGCCTCGACCGGCTCGCGAACCGCTGCGCTGGCTGGCGTGATGTTGGCGCGATCCTCCCAGGCCTGGTCGATGGCGGCGGCGAGATCGGCGGACATAGGGTGCTCCATGCGGGTGTGGGCCGGCGCTACCGTTGCCGCCGCCGCCGGGCAAGCCGCGAACGGCTTTGCTGCCGGAAAGCGAAACGACGCGTTCAGCGCCGCTTTATTGTCAATCCGGCAGGGAAGAGCGCATAATTCGGGACGCACGCATTATGGACACTCGCTCGCTCCGCTCACGGCGGTTCCACATCGGCTGCGCGATCAGCGCGCTCGCCATGCTCGCCGGTTGCGGCGGAGGCGGGGGCAGCGCGCCACCGATTTCCAGCACGCCCGCGCCGGTGCCGACACCAACGCCTACTCCTGTGCCGACGCCCACGCCGTCGCCGACCCCGACACCCACTCCGTTATCGACCTTCGACACCGCGGAGTTTCGCCGGTCGGACGGACCCGGATTCCACAACGCGACCGCGGCGTGGACCAGGGGCGTGACCGGCAAGGGCGCGAAGATCGCAATCGTCGATACCGGCATCGATACCGACAGTCCGGAGTTCGCCGGCCGGATCGATCCCGCCAGCGCCGACGTCGCCGGGAACGGCACGGTCGAGGACGTCGGCGGGCACGGTACCCAGGTTGCCCTGATCGCCGCGGCGGCCCGCAACAACACCGGCATCGTGGGCATCGCCTATGACGCGACGATCGCGATGTTCCGTGCCGATACGCCCGGCACTTGCGCCGATACCAGCGCGGATTCGGACGGTTGCTCGTTCGACGACCGCGACATCGCGACCGGCATCAACCGTGCGGTTTCGGCGGGTGCCACGGTAGTCAACCTCAGCCTGGGCGGCGACGCGCCGAGCACCGCGCTGATCAACGCCGTGCGCAACGCGAGCGCGAAGGGCGTTGTGGTTGTGGTATCGGCCGGCAACGACGGCGACGGCAGCGATCCCAAGATCGATCCTAATCAGCCTAACCCCTTCGCTGCCGGCGTGCGCAACGCAGGCGGGAGCAACGTGATCATCGCGGGCTCGGTCGATGAAAACAGCCAGTTCTCGGGCTTCAGCAACAAGGCCGGATCGCAGGCGCAGTGGTTCCTGTCCGCGCTGGGCGAGCGGGTGTGCTGCGAGTACGAGAACGGCGCGCTCAAGATCGAAACCACGCCGGATGGGCAGTTCGTCACCCTGATTTCGGGCACCAGCTTCTCGGCGCCGCAGATCGCCGGCGCGGTGGCCTTGCTCAAGCAGGCGTTCCCCAACCTCACCGGACCGCAGATGGTCGAGCTGCTGCTGACCAGCGCGCGCGATGCCGGCGCGGCAGGAACCGACTCGACTTATGGCCGCGGTATCCTCGACATCGCCAAGGCGTTCCAGCCGAGCGGGACGACCACGCTTGCCGGCAGCACGACGTCGGTAGCGCTCGGCGACAGCAGCGGGGTGTCGTCAGGGCCGATGGGTGATGCCTTTACCTCTGCGCCGCTCGGGACGGTGGTGCTGGATGGCTACAAGCGCGCCTACAGCTACGATTTCGCGCGTGGGCTGCAACGCGCGAGCGTGCGGCCAAAGCTGCTCGGCGCAGTCGATTCCGGGGCGCGGACGGTGGGCGGCGACGGGCCGGTGATGGCCATGTCGTTCACCTTGGCGGATGGCGCGCACGGTCAGTCGAACTGGATCGCGCCGCTGCGCTTGTCGGCCGAAGATGCGCAGGCGGCCAAGGTGCTGGCGGGGCGGGTGGCGATAAAGATCGCGCCCGACCAGCAGATCGGCTTCGCGTTCAAGGAGGGTGCCGACGGCCTCGTGGCGCAGCTCCAAGGCCAGGATCGCCCGGCATTCCTGATCGCGGGGGATGCGCGCGGCGACAACGGCTTTGCCCAGAGCGGAGAATTGTCGGTCGCCTATCGCCGCCAACTCGGCCCGTGGGGCCTGACCGCGAGCAGCGAGCAGGGCAAGGCCTGGCTCGGCAGCCTGCGGGTGCAGGATGGCCAGCTCGACCGCAACCGCGAGGCGCGCGGGCTGAACAGCTTCTCGCTGACCGCCGACCGCCGGTTCGGCCCGGTCGACACCGCGCTGGGCGTGACCTGGCTGGGTGAGCAGCGCACCGTACTCGGCGCTTACTTCAACGACACCTTCGGCGGCGGCGGGGCGAACACGATGTTCCTCGACGCCAATGCGGCGTGGCACATGGGCGATGGCTGGCGGCTGGGCGGAGCGTTCCGCCAGGGCTGGACCCGCGCGGACCGGTCGGGCGTGATCGGCGCGGGATCGAACTTCGTCAGCCGCGGCTGGTCGGCCGATGTCAGCAAGCAGGGCGTGCTCGGCCGTTCGGACAGCCTGGGCCTGCGCGTGTCGCAGCCGCTGCGGGTCGAGGGCGGCGGGCTCAACCTGACGCTACCGACGAGCTACGATTACAACACTCTGCTGCCGACCTATGGCACCAGCCTGCTGTCGCTGACGCCCCAAGGGCGCGAGATCGACAGCGAACTCGCCTGGCACGGCAACCTGTGGGGCGGCGATGCTTCGGCGAGCGTGTTCTACCGCACCGACCCGGGGCACATCGACAGCCTGCCCGACGACAAGGGCGTGGCGGTGAAGTGGGCGAAGCGCTTCTAGCTTAGGATGCGCCCGCCTTCTTCGCGAACTCCCACGCCTTGTCGGCGAGCGGCGCGACGCGGTCGGACTGTGCCTTCGCGTGGGCGGAGCTGGCGGTGCCGTCGATCACCCGCTTCTTGATGCCCTGCAGGATGCCCGCGAGGCGGAAGAAATTGTAGGCGAAGAACCAGTTCATGTCGGGCACCTGGTCGCGCCCGGTCGCCGCGCAATAGCGATCGACGACCTCCTCGAGCTCGGGGATGCCGAGCGCCTTGCGGTCGAGGTCCATCACGCCTGAGCGGCCGCCGTTCTCGGTGACGTACATCATGCACAGGTAAGTGAAGTCCGACATCGGGTCGCCGAGGGTCGAGAGCTCCCAGTCGAGCACCGCGATCACTTCGGGCCGGTCATGCGCGAAGATCATGTTGTCGATGCGGTAATCGCCGTGGACCACGCTGGTGCGGGTCTGCTTAGGCAGGGTTGCCGGCAGGTACTCGATGAGCTTTTCCATCGACGGCAAGGTCTCGGTTTCCGACAGGCGATACTGCTTGGTCCAGCGGTCGACCTGACGACCGAAGTAGTTGCCGGGCTTCCCGAAATCGCCGAGGCCCGCGGCCTCGATGTCGGTGTTGTGGAGCTTGGCGAGGGTATCGACCATCGCATCGTACACCGCGCGCCGTTCCTCGGGCCGTGCACCCGGCATGGCGCCGTCCCAGATCGTGCGGCCATCGACCATGTCCATGACGTAGAACCACGATCCGACTACGCTGTCGTCCGTGCACAGCCCGAACTGCCGCGCGACGGGGAAGCCAGTCTTGTAGAGACCCGACTGGACCTTGAACTCGCGGTCGACCGCGTGCGCGCTGGGGAGTAGCGGACCAAACGGCTTGCGGCGTAGAACGTAGTTCTTGTTCGGGGTCGTCAGCTTGTAGGTGGGATTCGACTGCCCGCCCTTGAACTTGCCTTGACTGAGTGGCCCTTGGAACCCCTCGACGTTGGCCTCCATCCACTCGGTCAAACGACCTTCGTCGAGGTGATCGGCTTCGCTCGGCTCGACCGTGCCGGTGAAGGCGGCGGTCGCGTCCTTGATCTCGGGCGATGGGGTACTCATTCACAAACCTCCGCTCATCCTGAGCCTGTCGAAGGATGCTGGCGCCGCGCGCGGGCTTCGACAAGCTCAGCCCGAGCGGAAAAGGGTTATTGGTCGAACACGATCACGCTGCGGGCGCTGTCGGCCTGCTTCATCTTCTCGAAGCCCTCGTTCACCGCGGCCAGCGGGATACGCTCGGCGATGATGGTGTCGAGGTCGAGCAGTCCGCGCATGTAGAAGTCGACCAGGCGCGGCAGGTCGACCGGGAAGCGGTTGTTGCCCATGATCGCGCCCTGCAGCTTCTTGCCGCTCAGGAGGTCCAGCGCACCGAGGCCGACCTTGCAATCCAATGGCATCATGCCGAGGATCGTCGCGGTCCCTCCGCGGCGCAGGACCTTGCAGGCAAGCTCCGCCGAAGCCGGCCGCCCCACAGCCTCGATCGCATGATCGACGCCGCCCCTGGAAATCTCGATCACCTGCTGCGCCGCATCCTCCGCCAACGCATCGACCGCGTCGGTGGCGCCGAGCGCCTTGGCGAGTTCGCGCTTGGCGGGGATCGGGTCGCAGGCGATGATCCGTCCCGCGCCGGCGATCTTGGCGGCGTTGATCGCAGCGAGACCTACACCGCCGCAGCCGATCACCGCCACCGTCTCGCCCGGGACCAATTTGCACGCATTGAACACCGCGCCAGCGCCGGTGGTTACCGCGCAGCCAATCACCGCGGCACGGTCCAAAGGCATCTCCGGATCGATCCGCACGCAGGCATGCTCGTGGATCAGCATCTGCTCGGCGAAGGCCGAGAGGTTGAGCATCTGGTTGACCATCGAACCGTCAGGCCGGGTGATGCGCGGCGCGTCGCCCTGCGCCCGGCGGGTCTCCGCGCCGAGGCACAGCGCCATCCGGCCGGTGACGCAGAACTCGCAGTGCCCGCAGAACGCGCTGAGGCAGGAGACGACGTGATCGCCCGGCTTAACCGTGCGCACCTCGCTGCCGACCGCCTCGACCACGCCCGCCGCTTCGTGCCCCGGCACGGCGGGGAGGGCGTGCGGATAGCTGCCCTCGATGAAGTGCAGGTCGGAATGGCACAGCCCGCACGCGGCGGTGCGGATCAGCACCTCGTGCGGGCCGGGCTTGGCGATCGACAGCTCCTCAATCGCGAGCGGCTGCTTGGGCTGGACGAGTACGGCGGCTTTCATTCGAATTTCACTCCAAATCGATCGTCGCGCAGCATCCTTCGGCAGGCTCAGGATGAGCGGGGTAGTTTAGTACCAATTCCCGCTCAGCCTGAGCTTGTCGAAGGCCACGCGGACACCTGTCGGCCTACCGGGTCGCCGCCATGTCGCCCGAGCTGAAATCGCGCGGGGTGCCCGGATCGTTGCCGACGTTGGGCGCGTGGCGGGCGAATTCGATGCGGGCGATGGCGCGCGCGTGGACCTCGTCCGGACCATCCGCCAGTCGCAGCGTGCGCTGGTGGGCATAGGCGTTGGCGAGGCCGAAATCGTCGCTCACGCCGCCGGCGCCGTGCGCCTGGATCGCGTCGTCGATGATGCGCAGCGCCATGTTGGGCGCCTGCACTTTGATCATGGCGATTTCCTGCGCTGCGGCCTTGTTGCCGACCTTGTCCATCATGTCCGCCGCCTTGAGGCAGAGCAGGCGAGTCATGTCGATGTCGATGCGGGCGCGGGCCACCCGTTCTTCCCACACCGAGTGCTGGTAGATCGGCTTGCCGAACGCCTCGCGGGTCTGCAGCCGCAGACACATCTTGGCGAGCGCTTCCTCGGCGACGCCGATCGTGCGCATACAGTGGTGGATGCGGCCCGGCCCGAGGCGGCCTTGCGCGATCTCGAACCCGCGGCCTTCGCCGAGGATCATGTTCGAGACCGGCACGCGCACGTCCTTGAGCACGATCTCCATATGGCCGTGGGGGCTATCGTCATAGCCGAACACCGGCAGGAAGCGCTTGATGTTCACGCCCTCGGCGTCGAGCGGGACGATGATCTGCGACTGCTGCTGGTGGCGCTTGGCCTCGAAATCGGTCTTGCCCATGCAGATCGCGACCTTGCAGCGCGGATCGCCCGCGCCGCTTGACCACCACTTGGTGCCGTTGATCACATACTCGTCGCCGTCGCGCACGATGCGGCACTCGATGTTGGTCGCGTCGGACGAGGCGACCGCCGGTTCGGTCATCAGGAAGGCGCTGCGGATTTCGCCCTCCATCAGCGGCTTGAGCCATTGGTCCTTCTGCTCGCGCGTGCCGTAGCGGTGGAACACCTCCATGTTGCCGGTGTCGGGGGCAGAGCAATTGAACACCTCGCTCGACCAGCCGACGCGGCCCATTTCCTCGGCGCACAGGGCGTATTCGAGATTGGTCAGGCCCGGGCCGTCGAACTCGAACGTATCATCGAGGTGCGGGCGGCCACTCTGTGGCGGCATGAACAGGTTCCAGATGCCCTGCGCCTTTGCGCGGGCCTTTTCCTCCTCGAGAACCGGGTTCACGCCCCAGCGGTCCTTCTCGTGCGCGGCGCGGTATTCGTCGGTGCGCGGGCGGACATGGCTGTCGATGAAATGGCGGACACGATCGCGCCAGTGGCGCTGCCGTTCGGTGGGTTCGAAGTCCATGTCGCTTGTTCCTCTCGCTATCCGTTTCAATTCGAGACCGTGGCAGAGCGCGCGCGCGCCGCCAAGGCGTTTTAAGGGTGTTGGCCGGTCGCCTCCGGATCGGCCTTGGCGGCCTCGGCCAGCAGGGTCAGCCGCGCTTCGTGCTGCTCACGGGTGATCGGGAACCTGCGGACGATCAGCACCAGCAGGATCGCGAACACGAAGACGCACGCCGCGTACGACATCGCCAGCGTATCGACGACCTGTTCGGACACCTGGCCGGGCTTGGCCCCATTGGGCATGCCCGACAGGCTGAGCAGGAACCCGGTCACAAATATGCCGAGCCCGGTCGAGCACTTGGCGGCGAAGAACGCTCCCGCGGCAAACGTGCCTTCCGACCGCCGGCCGGTCTGTTCCTGCGAGGCTTCGACCACATCAGCCACCATCGATGACAGGCAGATCGTGGTGATGACGCTGAACAGGTTCGAGAAGAAGGTCGCGGCGAACATCCCCAGGATCGCCGGCGTGGTGCCGTCGGGCCACCACAGGTCGAAATGGCGCAGCGTAAGTGGAGTGATCCAGAACACCATGCCGAGCAGCGCGGTGACGATCGCCGCGTCGCGCTTGCCAAAGCGAGCCTGGAAGGGGCCGACCGCGAGGAAGCTGCCGATGACGCTGACGAACAGCATCAGCGGGTAGGCCTGGAGCGCCCACGGGGGGAACTTCCACACGAACAGGTAGAGGTAGTTCGAGATCGAGAAAGTGATCCCTTGGCTGGTGATAGCAGCGGCGAAGCTGAACATCAGGACCACGAACGCCGGATGGCTGAGGCATTCGCGAATTTCCCCGAACGCGCCGCGGATGCCGGCGCGTGCGGGAGCCTTGAGCTCCGGGCGGTGCGCCACCCATTTGTGCTGGCCGCGGGCGGAGATGAGCACTGTCGCGACCATCAGGATCGCGCCGGCGATGCCGTAGCTCTGGTAGCCCTCGCGTGAGAGCATCGCGTTGGGCAGGAACACGCCGTACGCCAGCAGCAGCATCAGCAGCCCGCCGCCCCAGGCGTTGAGGTAGCGCAGGCGGGTAAGGCGGGTGCGCTCGTCGTAATCGTGCGTGATTTCCGCCACGAGGGCGGCGGACGGAACCTCGCAGAACGCGACCGATGCGCGCACCGCGATGGCGGATATCAGCAACACCGGGAAGCTGGCCGCGCCGACGGGTGACCACAGCAGGATCCAGAACCCCCCGAGGAACAACGGCGCGACGTAGAGATAAGGCAGGCGCCGGCCCCAGCGGGTGTTGGTGCGGTCGCTGATATGACCGACGACCGGGTCGATCAGCCCGTCGAACACCAGCGCGATCAGCAGCGCAAGGCTAACCAGCCGCGCGTCCATCCCCAGCACCTGGTTGTAGAACAACAGCAGGAAGGTCGAAAAACCGTTGTCCTTGATGCCGTAGGCGACGCTGCCGAGCCCGTTGGCCGCCGCCAGCCGCGTGGGCACGCGGCCCTGCACGGGCGTCATCGTCGCCGCTTCGGCAGCGCTCATGCAGGCGTTCCGCTGGCTTGCGCTTCCATCGCCGAGAGCGCTTCGAGCATGCCGGGCGTTTCGGGGTCCCAGCTGCCGCGCTGGCCGATCGTCAGTCCGCCGTCGACCAGGATCGAGGTGCCGGTTATGAAGCTCGCCGCCTCGCTGGCGAGGAAGGCGCAGGCCTCCGCAATGTCGCGCGGCTGGCCGCCCCGCTTCACCGGCTGGGCGTTGGCGCTCATCTGCGCGATCATCGCCTTGGCGATGTGTTTGGTGTCGTCGGGCACCTCGAGCGCGGTGGTGAAGATGTTGGTGTTGATGAAGCCCGGCAGGATCGCGTTCACCCGGATGCCGAACTGCGCGAGATCGGCCGCCGCGACCTTGGTCAGGTGGAGCACGCCGCACTTCGCCACCGCATAGGCGGTCGGCGAGTAGCCCGAGGCGGTCGCCGCCACGCTAGCGGTGTTGACGATCGCCGCGCCGGGACGGTTCTGCATATGCGGCACGGCATAGCGGATGCCGAAGGCGACCGAGCGGAGGAGCAAGTCCATCGTCCGGTCCCACGCGTCGGGCTCGATCTCGTGGATCTTCTCCCGCGCGCCGCCTGCGCCGGCGTTGTTGAACACCACGTCGATCGCGCCGGTCTCGCTGCCGGCGCGGTCCATTAGCGCCTTGATCGACTCGGTGGAGCAGACATCGCAGCGCTGGAAACGGATGTCGCCGACGCCTTCGCCGGCCAGCGCGGAGCCGCCCGTTTCGTCGATATCGGCGGCGTAAACCACAGCGCCTTCACGCGCGAACAGGCGCGCCGTTTCCGCGCCGATACCCGATGCCGCGCCGGTGACGACGACGGTCTTGCCTGAGAATCGCATGGTCTCTCCCGACCCATTTTGTTGTGACGGTAGGGTAGGCAGATGGGCCGCGCCGTCAACGGTTCTTGGCCTGCCGTTACGGCAAGCTAGTAGAATGGGTATGGTCCAAATCGGTCCTTGCCCAACAAGCCGAGTCGGCTTTACGTGTGCGTCAACGAGAGGAGACTTCTGATGGCCGATCTGGACGCCTTCCGCGCCGAAACCCGCGCGTGGCTCGAAGCCAACTGCCCGCCCGAAATGCGCCAACCCGTCCGCGACGAGGATGACGTATACTGGGGCGGCCGCAACGCGACCTTCAAGAACGACGCGCAGAAGGCGTGGTTCGAAGCGTGCCGCGACAAGGGTTTCACCGTCCCGGCGTGGCCGAAGGAGTATGGCGGTGCCGGCCTTTCGCCGGCCGAGGCCAAGGTGTTGCGCGAGGAAATGGCGCGCATCGGCGCCCGCCCGCCGCTGTCGAGCTTCGGCATCTGGATGCTCGGGCCCGCGCTGCTGCAATTCGGCACCGAAGGGCAGAAGAAGCACTTCCTCAATCAGATCGCCCGGGGCGAAATTCGCTGGTGCCAGGGCTATTCGGAGCCGGGCTCGGGCTCGGACCTCGTCAGCTTGCAGACCTTCGGCGAGGACAAGGGCGACCACTGGGTGGTCAACGGCTCGAAGATCTGGACCTCCTACGCCGACAAGGCCGACTGGATCTTCTGCCTCGTCCGTACCGACAAGACGAACAAGTACCAGGGCATCACCTTCATGCTCTACGACATGGCCAGCCCCGGCGTGTCGACCAAGCCCATCCTCCTCATCAGCGGCAACAGCCCGTTCTGCGAGACCTTCTTCGACGACGTGAAAGTGCCCAAGTCATACGGCGAGGACATCCCCGGCTACGTCGGCGAGATCAACCGCGGGTGGGACGTCGCCAAGTACCTGCTCGGCCACGAACGCGAAATGATCTCGGGCGCCGACAGCTCCGAGCGCGGAGCCGGCATCGGCGCCTCGCTCACCCGCCAGGCGGGCGGCGAGCTCGATCCGATCCTGCGCGCCGAGCTGGCGATGTTCGACGTCGATGCGCTGGCGTTCAGCGCGATGGGCGAGAAGTTCCTCGACGAGGTCAAAGTCGGCAAGGCGCACCCCGCTTACTCGAACATGATGAAGTATGCCGGGACCGAGCTCAACAAGCGCCGGCACGAGCTGGTGATGTCGGCGGGCGGCTCGACCGCGCTTGAGTGGGACAGCGAGGAAACCCGCGGCGGCGCCGCGCCTCGTGCCTGGCTGCGGACCAAGGCCAACTCGATCGAGGGCGGCACCAGCGAAGTCATGCTCGGCGTTGTCGCCAAGCGCATTCTCGAACTCCCGGGGGCCTGATCCGATGCCGCTGTATCATGATGACGACCAGGCGATGCTCGCCGAAACCGCCCAGCAGTTCATGGGCGACGAAGGCGCGATCGGGAAGCAGCTGCGCCACTGGCGCGACCGCGAATGCAAGGACGGGTTCGGCCACGACCTGTGGAAGCAGATGGCCGAGATGGGCTTCACGGGCATCATCGTCCCGGAAGCCGACGGCGGGCTCGGCATGGGTCATGTCGAGGCGGGCATCGTGCTCGAGGAAATCGGCCGCAACCTGACCCCGTCGCCGTTCCTGACAAGCTCGGTCATGGCCGCCACCGCGCTCGCCGCGGCGAATGAGGACGCGCGCGGTCGCTGGCTGCCGGGCCTCGTGTCGGGCGACAGTGTGTTCGCCGTCGCGATCGACGAGGGACCGAAGCACCGCCCCGAACGGATCGCGACCAAGGCCGAGCGCTCGGGCAACGGCTTCAAGCTCTCCGGTAAGAAGGACTTCGTGGTCCAGGGCGCGAGCGCGGATATGATCGTGGTCGCGGCGCGCACCTCGGGCGCGGACGATGACGAGCAGGGCGTGACGCTGTTCGCGGTGCCCAAGGATGCTGCGGGCCTCGGCCACAACTCGGTGCGGCTGGTCGACAGCTCGATGGCGAGCCACCTGACCCTCGATGGGGTCGAGCTCGACGGCGATGCGGTGATCGGCGAGGTGGACGGCGGGCGCGAGGTCCTCAATCGCGTGCTCGATGCCGGGCGCGTCGGCGCGGCGGCCGAGGCGGTCGGCGTCGCGCGCGGGTCGATGGACATGACCATCGATTACCTCAAGCAGCGCAAGCAATTCGGCAAGCTGATCGGCGAGTTCCAGGCACTCCAGCACCGCGCCGCGCACCTCTACTCGGAGGTCGAGATTGCTCGCGCGGTGGTGATCAAGGCGCAGCAGCTGCTCGATGCGGGCGCGGAGAACGCTTCGCTGATGGCCTCGGTCGCCAAGGCCAAGGTCGGCAAGGCGGCT
Organism: Tsuneonella rigui; assembly: GCF_003958625.1. GTDB lineage: Bacteria > Pseudomonadota > Alphaproteobacteria > Sphingomonadales > Sphingomonadaceae > Tsuneonella > Tsuneonella rigui. The sequence continues at coordinate 229,044 of NZ_RSEL01000020.1, forward strand.
GGCCTCGCGGTCAAGGAAGGCGTGCAGATGCACGGCGGCATCGGCATGACCGACGAATACGACATCGGCCTCTACATGAAGCGCGACCGCGCGCTCGCCGAGTTCATGGGCGACGTCTACTACCACGCCGACCGCGTCGCGCGGATGAGCGGCTACTGAGCGGGAGAGAAGCATGACCCTCGAAGAGATGTTCGGCCTCAAGGGCCGCGTGGCGGTGGTGACCGGCGGCAGCCGCGGCATCGGCAGGATGATCGTCGAGGGCTTCCTCGCTGCAGGGATCGAGCGGGTCTACATCACCGCGCGCAAGGGCGGCGAGCTGCACGAGGCGGCGAGCGAGCTGGGCGACAAGGTCATCCCGATCCAGGGCGATATCTCGACCATGGAAGGAATCGAGGAACTCGTCCGAGCGCTCACCGCCAAGGAAGCGAAGCTCGACATTCTGGTCAACAACGCGGGCGCTGCTTGGGGCAACGACTTCGAAGAATTCCCCGAGGCCGGGTGGGACAAGGTCATGGACCTCAACGTCAAGACCCCGTTCTTCCTGACGCAGAAGCTCCACGGCCTGCTCAAGGCGGCCGCGAGCCTGCAGCAGCCGGCCAAGGTGATCAACATCACCTCGGTCGACGGACAGCGGATCAATCCGTGGGAGACCTACAGCTACCAGGCCTCGAAGGCGGCGCTAATCCACCTGACCCGCCGCATGGCCGCGCGGCTGGTCAAGGATCACATCTATGTGACCTCGCTGGCGCCGGGCGCCTTCCCGTCGAACATGAACAAGGTTGCGCGCGACCAGGCGGAGGCGAGCGGGCAGGGCATCCCCAACAAGCGCGTTGGCGACAAGTGGGACATGGGCGGCACCGCGGTGTATCTCGCCAGCCGCGCGGGCGACTACACCGTGGGCGAGACGGTGACGATCGACGGCGGCATCGTCAACGCACACCTGCCGACGCACTTCGCCGACCCCGCCGGGGGGCGCTGAGATGAGCCGCTCGGTCCGCGAGGTCGCGAGCGGCATCCACTTCGGCGAAGGGCCACGCTGGCATGAGAGCCGGCTGTGGTTCTCCGACTTCTACGGCTTTCGCGTCTATTCGGTGAGCGAGGCGGGCGGCGATCTGCGGGTCGAGCTTCAGCTCCCCGACGGCGAGCATCCCTCCGGCCTCGGCTGGATGCCCGACGGGTCGCTGCTGGTGGTCAAGATGCATGCGCAGCAGGTCTGGCGCCGCTGGCCCGACGGACGCTTCGACCTGCACGCCGATCTCTCGGGCATCGCGGACTACTGGTGCAACGACATGGTCGTCGATGCGCAAGGCCGCGCCTACGTCGGCAACTTCGGCTTCGATCTCGACGCCGCGATGGCCGCGCGAGGGCCGGAAGGCGTGCTGGCGGACCATCCCAAGACGCGGATCGCGTTGGTCAATTCCGACGGACGGGTTGAGGCCGCCGCGGGCGACGAACGGTTCGGCTTTCCGAATGGATCGGTCATCACGCCCGACGGCAAGACCTTCATCGTCGGCGAGACCTTCGGCCGCAAGCTGACCGCGCTCGACATCGCCGAGGATGGAACCCTGAGCAACCGCCGCACCTGGGCCGAGACTGCGCCGGCGGTGCCCGACGGCATCGCGCTCGACGCGGAAGGTGCGGTGTGGATCGCCAACCCGCTCGCCCCCGAATGCCGTCGCATCGCGGAAGGCGGAGAAGTGCTGGAGATCGTCGAGACCGGCGGGCTCAGCTGCTACGCCTGCATGCTCGGCGGCGCGGATGGGCGCACGCTGTTCATGATGGTAGCTCCGGGTCTGGGAGCGGCCGCTGCGCGCGAACCGAAAGGCAAGGTACTGGCCGCGAGCGTCGACGTAGCGCGCGCCGGCTTACCGTAGATTTGCCGCCAAAGCGGCGGCGGGCGCCCGAGGCTCTCCGCCCCAGGCACCCGCGCTTTGCTGCTTAGCAGTTGCCCGGACGGCCGTCCGCGCAGTCGCCGACCGACTTCACGTCGTCGGCAGCGCCGTGGAGGGTGTTGCAGGCAGAGACGAGCAGACCGCTCGACAGGGCGAGGACAACAAGGAGCTTCTTCATGGCGGTTCCCTTTTCCTTCCGCAGCACACTTTGTGCTCGCGGCCTGACAGTCGAAAAGCGCCTAGCGCCCGCCGGTTCCCCGATTGGTGCTGCGAAGCGACGCTTGCCCGGCGCCGTGCGACGAATTGATCTGGATTAGCTGAGCGTTGCTCAGCCCATCATCCCGCGCACGAAGTCGATCAATCCGGTCTGGCGGCGGCGCTTCATGCGTTCGGCGTGGAGGATCTCCCGCACCTTGGCGAAGCAGGTATCCACCTCGTCATTGATGACCACGTAGTCGTAGGCATCCCAGTGGCTGATCTCGGCGCGGGCGCGGTCCATGCGGGCGTCGATCACTTCCGCACTGTCTTGCGCGCGCGCCTCCAGCCGGCGGCGGAGCTCGTCGATGCTCGGCGGCAGGATGAACACCGCGACCACGTCCTGCTTGTCCTTCTGGATCAGCTGCTGGGTGCCCTGCCAGTCGATATCGAACAGGCAGTCCTGCCCTTCCTTCAGCCCGCTGCGGATATGCCCCTTGGGGGTGCCATAGCGGTGGCCGAACACGTGCGCCCACTCGTAGAAATCGTCCTCGGCAACCATGCGGTCGAATTCGGCATCGTCGACGAAGTGATAGTGCACGGCATCGATCTCGCCCGGCCGCGGAGGGCGCGTAGTGACCGAAACTGAGAGCTTAAGATCCGCGTCGGCCTCGAGGAGCATGCGCGAGATGGTGGTCTTGCCTGCGCCCGAGGGCGACGACAGCACGAACATAAGGCCACGGCGCTTGAGCGTATTGGCAAGGGCTTGTTCGCTGGCCATGCGCGCACCTGCGCCAGGCAGGCTTAACAAATCAACCCGCAAACGCGGATCAATCCTCCGCCATTTTCTTGAGAGACTTGTCGCCGGACCGCTTGGCGTCGCGCTTGCTGCGCCCGCGATCGTAGAGCGTCTTCACCACCAGCCCCCCGCCGATGATCACCGCGCCTGGCAGCGATCGCGTTGCGTACCGCGCCAGCAGTCCGCTCACCAAAGTCTGCGCGAGCGAGCGGTTCTCGACGATCGCCTTCGCGCCTGATCCGCCGTAGCGGCCACGCAGCAGGCCCTTTTCGAACGTATGCCGCATCAGTCGACCACCCGCGCGCATCGCGATGTCCTGGATGATCAGGTTGGTGGCAGGATTGGTGCTCGGGCCGATGACCGTGTCGCTCTCGCCGGTGACCGAGGAGATCGCCTTGGCGCCATTGTCGCTGACCTTGCCCGAGGCTTCGGGCTTCTTGGTGATCTTCGATTTCTTCGGCCGCAGCGTCATCGCCATCCCCTGATCGCCGGCGGGGAGGGCCGCCGCGTTATTTCTTGCGGCCGAAATCGACCGTGACGACGTTCGATCCGTCGTCGCTCTCGATAACGGTGGGTCCGCCGCCCTGTTCCGATCCGTCGTTCTCTGCCTCGTCGTGCGTCTCGGGCATCATGTCGGCGACGGTGGCCTGGAACTGGAGGCCGAAATCAACTGCCGGATCGACGAATGCGGTGATCGCGCCGAACGGAATTTCGAGCTTCGCGGGAATCTGGTTGAAGGTCAGGCCGACGGTGAACCCTTCGTCGTCGACGTTGAGATCCCAGAACTTGTTCTGCAACACGATTGTCATCTCGTCCGGGAAGCGTTCGCGCAGGTGCGGCGGGATCGAGACGCCGGGGGCGCCGGTCTTGAAGGTGATGTAGAAGTGGTGGTTGCCGGGCAGGTTGCCGCCCGTCGCCTGCACTTCGCCCAGCACGCGGCCGACCACGGCGCGCAGGGCCTCCTGCACGATCTCGTCGTAGGGGATCAGGCTTTCGGGCGTTTCGTCGCTCATCGCCCGCGTGGTGGCGGGGCCGCGCGCGCCGGTCAAGCCGGAAAGCTTGCGTGGTGACGGCGCCTGCGTATAGCCGCGCCATGCGCACCGGACGTATCGAACGCAACACGAGCGAGACGGCGATCCTGGTCGAGGTCAATCTCGACGGGACGGGTGCCTATGATGTCGCGACCGGGATCGGCTTCCTCGATCACATGGTCGAACAGTTCAGCCGCCACTCGCTGATCGATGTGACGATGAAGGTCGACGGCGATCTGCATGTCGACCAGCATCACACCACCGAAGACAGCGCGATCGCTCTTGGTCAGGCGCTCAGCCAAGCGCTCGGCGACAAGGGCGGCATCGGCAGATATGGCCAGGCCTATTCGCCGATGGACGAGACGCTGGCGCGGGTGGCGCTCGATATCTCGGGGCGCCCGTACCTCGTGTGGCGCGCGGGTTTCAGTCAGACGCGGCTGGGCGAATGGGATACCGAGCTGATCGAGCACTGGTTCCACTCGGTCGCGCAGGCATGCGGGATCACGCTGCACGTTGAGCTACTCTACGGCGGCAACAACCACCACATCTGCGAGAGCATCTACAAGGGCTTCGCCCGCGCGATGCGGCAGGCGGTCGAGCGCGATCCGCGCAAGGGCGGGGCAATTCCGTCGACCAAGGGTCAGCTCGGTGGCTGAGGCCCCCAGTGTCTGAAGCCATCGCGCTGATCGATTACGGCGCGGGCAACCTCCAGTCGGTCCACAACGCGCTGATGGCGGCGGGCGCCGGCCATGTGCATCTCACCGCCGACCCGGCGATCGTGCGCGGGGCGCGGCGGATCGTGCTGCCCGGGGTGGGCTCATTCAAATCATGCGCCGAGGGCCTCCGGGCCGTGCCGGGTATGGTCGAGGCGCTCGAGGAGCGCGTGCTCGCCGATGGCGTGCCGTTCCTTGGCGTGTGTGTCGGCATGCAGCTCCTCGCAACCCGCGGGGTCGAGCACGGAGCGACCGCCGGCCTCGACTGGATCGGCGGAGAGGTGCTGCCGATCGAACCGCGCGATCCGTCGATCAAGGTGCCGCACATGGGCTGGAACGACGTGAGGCCCATGCCGCACCGAGACGGCGCCAGCCTGATCGAGGGCGGGGAAGCTTATTTCCTCCACTCGTATCACTTCGTCCCCGACGAGGGGCGCGAGATCGCCGCGATGACCGACCATGGCGGCGGGCTGGTGGCTGCGGTGGCGCGCGACAACATCCTCGGGGTCCAGTTCCATCCCGAAAAGAGCCAGGCCTATGGCATTGACCTGCTTGAGCGTTTTTTGAGCTGGAAGCCCTGACGACGGGAACATGCGCGCGGGCCGATGCGTCTCGGTTGGGAAACCAGGAGAGTCGCGATGGCTGAAGCCGATCCCAAGAATCTATCCGACGCGCATACCGAAATGCCTTCGCTGAACGGACGCAAGGCGGTGATCACCGGCGGCACCACCGGCATCGGCCGCGCGATCGCAGTGCTCCTCGCCAGCGAAGGCGTCGAGATCTTCACCTGCGGCCGCGACGAGCAGCATCTGAAGGACGGGCTCGAACGGATCAACGAAGTCGGCAAGGGGGATGGCATCGCGCTGGACCTGGCGAAGCGCGATGATCTCGACAGGTTTTTCGCCGAGGCGGAGAAGAAGCTCGGCAAATACGACATCGCGGTGATCAACGCAGCCATCCCGGTGGACGGCATCACCGACACCAGCGAGGAAGACGCCTGGTACGCCGTCGCAACCGACTACACCGCGTATGTCATGAGCGTGCACAAGGCGGTGTCGCACATGAAGGACAAGGGTAACCTCGTCCTGATCGGTTCGATGAGCGCGCACAGCCTGGGCGGATCGTCCTCGGTCTATTCGGGGATGAAGAAGGGCATCCAGGGTTTTGCCGAGGCGTTGCACAAGGAACTGGGAAAGAAGGGCATCAAAGTCGGCCTGATCGAGCCGGGCCTGACCGGAGCCGACTTCCAGTACCCGGACATCCCGGCCGACAAGCAGCGCGAGATGATCAACGACGAGAAGATGTTGCGAGCCGAGGATATCGCGGTCGCGGTGCACTTCATGCTGACCCAGCCGCGCCGCGCGGTTGTCATGCAGCTTGCGATGACCGAGCGCGTTTCGGACAAATGACATTCGACGTCGACCGGCTCGTCCTCGTCCCGGACGACATCGATCTGGCGCGCTCGCCGCTCGCCGGTCACTTGGGTGTCGAAACGTATGTGCTGGGAGCGTTCAACCCCGCGCTGACGCGGCTTCCCAACGGCAACATGCTGATGATGGTGCGTGTGGCGGAGGCGCTGCGCCAGCCGGTGCGCGACGGCAACGTCCACGCGATCCGCTGGGACGAGGGGCGCTACGTCCTGGACGCCTGGCCGCTCCAGTTCGCCGACACCGCCGACCCGCGCAAGTTCGAGCTGCGCGGGATGGGATGGAAGATCATGGCGCTCACCTCGCTCGCCTGGCTGCTACCGGTCGAGCTGACGCCCGACGGGCTTGAAGTAGTCGCGCTGCACTACGACAAGGCGATCGCGCCGCAGGGCACTTACCAGTGCTATGGCCTGGAGGATGCGCGGATCAGCAAGGTCGGTGACCGCTATCTGATGACGACGTGCTCGGTCAGCCCGGAGCGGCATTCGACAACGCTGTACTCGTCCGACAACGCGCTCGATTGGCAGTTCGAAGGGATCGTGCTCGATCACCAGAACAAGGACATGCTGATTTTCGAAGGGTTGATCGACGGCCAATACTGGGCGCAGACCCGGCCGCTCGGCGCGCTGTTCTTCGCTTATCCGCCCGACAGCCCGTACCACGCCGGCCCCTCGATCAACCACGCGACCAGTCCCGACGCGCTACACTGGAAGCCGCATATCGAGCCGGCCATCCGCCCGCACGCCGGCACCGCCGCCACCGCCCGCATCGGAGGCGGCACCCCGCCGATCCTCACCGAAGTCGCGGGCCGGCGCGGCTGGCTGACCCTGTGGCACGGGGTCGAGCCGAAGGAAATTGTCGGCATCTACCGCACCTACTGGTCGCTGCTCGATCCCGACGAGCCGTGGAAGGTGCTCGCGACGAGCCATCCGCCGCTGCTCGAGGCGAACGCCGACCTCACCGCGCCCCTCGAACATCAGATGTACGTTCGCGACGTGGTGTTCAGCACCGGGATCGTGGAGGAGGCCGATCATTTCATCGTCGCCAGCGGCGAGGCGGACCTGGCCTGCCGGATCACGCACATCCCCAAGGGGGCATTCGTCCCGTCGTAGATTTGCGCGGGTGACGCGCTGCGGACAGAATGTTAGCGCGCACCGATGATCGTCTTTCCTGCTATCGACCTCAAGGCCGGCCAAGTCGTCCGTCTGGCGGAAGGCGATATGGCGCGCGCCACCGTCTATGGCGACGATCCGGCCGCGCAGGCCATGCTGTTCGCCCAGGCGGGAGCGGAGCATCTCCACGTGGTGGATCTCGACGGCTCGTTCGCCGGCCGGGCGGAGAACCGCGCGGCTGTCGAGGCGATCGTCGAAAGCTTTCCCGGATACGTGCAACTCGGCGGCGGCATCCGCACCCGCGAGGCGGTGGAGGGATGGTTCGACCTCGGCGTCGCCCGGATCGTGATGGGCACCGCAGCGCTCAAGGATTCCGAGTTTGTGCGGGACATGGCGGCGGAGTATCCAGGCGGAATAGTCGTCGCGGTGGACGCGCGTGACGGGATGGTCGCAACCGAGGGTTGGGCCGAGGTGTCCGACATGCCCGCCACCGATCTCGCGCGCCGGTTCGAGGACGCCGGCGTCGCCGCGCTGCTGTTCACCGACATCGGCCGCGACGGCCTGCTCAAGGGCGTCAACATCGACGCCACGGTCGACCTTGCACGGCGGGTCGATATTCCGGTGATCGCGAGCGGCGGCGTGAAAGGGCTCGACGACATTCACCTTCTCTCGCTTCACGCTAACGACGGGATCGAAGGCGTGATCACCGGCCGCGCGCTCTACGATGGCCGCCTCGACCTCGCGACCGCGATTGCCATCGCCAACCGCGCATGACTGTCCGCATCCGCGTCATTCCGTGTCTCGACGTCGCGAACGGGCGCGTGGTGAAGGGCGTCAACTTCGTCGACCTCAAGGACGCGGGCGATCCGGTCGAGCAGGCCAAGGCGTATGACGCCGCGGGAGCGGACGAGCTGTGCTTTCTCGATATCTCCGCCAGCAACGAAGGGCGCGGGACGTTGCTGGATGTCGTGCGGCGCACCGCAGCGGTGTGCTTCATGCCCTTAACAGTGGGCGGTGGGGTGCGCTCGGTCGAGGACGCGCGGGCGCTCCTTCTGGCCGGCGCGGACAAGGTGGCGGTCAACAGCGCGGCGGTGGCGCGCCCCGAGGTGGTGAGCGAGATCGCCGCGCGCTTCGGCAGCCAGTGCGTGGTGGCCTCAGTCGATGCGCGGCGCGTTGGGGAGAGCTGGGAAATCTTCACGCATGGAGGGCGCCGCGCGACTGGTATGGATGCCGTCGAGCACGCGGTGCGTCTGGCAGAACTCGGCGCGGGGGAATTGTTGGTCACCTCGATGGACGGTGACGGCACTCAAGCCGGATACGACCTCGCGCTGACACGGGCGATTGCCGACGCTGTTTCCGTGCCTGTCGTTGCCAGCGGCGGGGTTGGCACGCTGGAGCATCTCGTCGAAGGCGTGACCGAGGGACATGCAAGCGCGGTGCTCGCGGCGTCGATTTTTCACTTCGGCACGCATAGTATTTCCGAAGCGCATGAAGCTCTTCGTTCGGCCGGGTTACCCGCTCGCGCGTGAGCGTCCCGCCCCGGGACGGCGCTCAGGCCGACCTTGGCAAGACGGCGCGCGAGGTGCCTTCCTCTCCGGGCCATGCGCTTCGCGATTCCCCTGATGCTCCTCGGATTTGCCACTCCGGCATTGGCCGCCGGCGCCGCGATTCCGGAGCCATCGAGCATGGCGTTGTTCGGCTTGGGCGTAGTCGGCGTCCTGATCGGCCGCCACGGGGCACGCCGCAAGCGCGACTGACCGCTTGACCTGAGCGCCCGGCTCCCGCCATGCGGGATGCCGATGGATACGCTTACGCGCCTCGAACAGACGATCGCGGACCGTCTTCGATCTGGAGATGCTTCCTCAAGCTACGTCGCGCAGCTCCATTCGCGCGGCCTGCCGGTGATCACGCGCAAATTGGGTGAGGAGGCGGTTGAGACCATCGTCGCGGCACTATCGGGCACGCGCGAGGACCTGACGGGGGAGGCGGCCGATATGCTGTTCCACCTGCTCATCCTTCTGGGCGAGAAGGGTGTGCCGCTGGCAGACGTTCTCGCCGAGCTCGATCGCCGCGAGGGCACGTCGGGGATCGACGAAAAAGCCAGCCGGAGTTCCTGATGCCGATCGACCCGACCTTGCCGTACGACGACCAGAACATCTTCGCGAAGGTCCTGCGCGGCGAACTGCCCTCGAAGAAGGTCTACGAGGACGAGTGGGCGCTCGCCTTCCACGACATCGCTCCGCAGGCGCCGGTGCACATCCTGGTCATCCCCAAGGGCAGTTACGTGAGTTGGGACGACTTTTCTGCAGACGCTTCTGACGCCGAAATCGCCGGGTTTGCCCGCGCGGTCGGTCATGTCGCCCGCGAGGCAGGATTGGTCGAGCCGGGCTACCGAGTGCTCTACAATGTTGGCCGCAATGGCGGGCAGGAGATCGCCCACCTTCACGCGCACATCTTCGGCGGGCGCGGGCTCGGGCGGATGGTCGGCTGACGGGCACAAGCTAACCTTCGTCGGGTTGCCAGCGGAGTCGCGCTCCGTCTAAGGCCCCCAGCAATGACTGCCCAGCCAACCCTGCCTGGCGGCCTGATCGAAGGCTCGCGTCACCTTTACGCGGTGCGCGCCTACTACGAAGACACCGACCTGTCGGGCATCGTCTATCACGCCAACTACCTGCGCTGGTTCGAACGTGCGCGGAGCGATTTGCTGCGCCTGCTCGAGATCGACCAGCGCAGCGCGGTCGAGGCGGGCGAGGGTGCTTACGCCGTCGCCGACCTCCACATCCGCTACGCGCGGCCCGCGCGGCTCGACGACACAATGATCATCGAGACCACTTGCGCTGAGCTTGGCGCAGCCAGCGTGCGCATCCATCAACGCGCCACGCGTGATGGCGAGCTCGTCGCCGAGCAGACCGCGCGTGTCGGCTTTATCGATCCAGCGGGCCGCCCCCGCCGCCAGCCGGCGGTGTGGCGCGCGGCGTTCGCGCAATTTGCTGAAGGAACCGAATGACCGACCTCTCCCTCCTGGCCGCTGCCGGCGCGCCCAGCCGCCTCAATCCCGTGCAGCTGTTTCTCGACGCCGACATCGTGGTGCAGGCGGTCATGCTCGGACTGCTGCTGGCGAGCGTATGGACCTGGATGATCATCGTCAGCTTCAGCCTGCGCATGACCGCAGTGAAGAAGCGTTGCCGCGATTACGAAGAGGATTTCTGGCAGACCGACAATTTCGACGCGCTGATGAAGGAGCGCGGCAAGAAGGACATCGCCAGCGCGCGCGTGGCGACGGCCGGGATGCGCGAGTGGCGCCATTCGGTGAAAGGCGGCCGCGTGGCGGATCGCGACGGGCTGCGTCAGCGCCTCGCAGTGACGATGGAAAGCCAGGTCGCAGCGGAGGCAGACGAGTTGTCGAACCGCCTGAACTTCCTCGCCACCGTCGGTTCGGTAGCTCCCTTCGTCGGCCTGTTCGGAACCGTGTGGGGCATCATGAACAGCTTCTTCCAGATCGGGCAGCAGCAGAACTCATCGCTCGCGGTGGTCGCGCCGGGCATTTCCGAGGCGCTGTTCGCGACCGCGATCGGCCTGTTCGCGGCGATCCCGGCAGTGATCGCTTACAACCGCTTCAGCCACGCGGTGAACGGCCTTGAGGGGCGGTTGCAGCGCTTCGCCGACCGTTTCCACGCCAGTCTCAGCCGCGAGCTGGAGACACTCTGACATGGCGATGGGCCTCCACGCGAAGAAGCGCGGCCGGCGCGGGCGCGCGCCGATGGCGGAGATCAACGTCACCCCGTTGGTCGACGTCATGCTGGTGCTGCTGATCATCTTCATGGTCACCGCGCCTCTGCTGACCGCGGGCGTACCCATCGAGCTGCCCGACAGCCGCGCCAACCCGCTCGACCAGGATCCCAAGCAGGTCACCATCTCGATCGACCGCGAAGGGTATATCTTCATCGACAAGGAACGCGTGGAGATCGGCGGCTTCCCCGATGCGCTGGCGCAGCTCAACCAGGGTGGCGGCGAACCGCCGCAAGTGACGCTGCGCGCGGACAAGGCGCTCGACTATGGGCGGGTGATGGCGGTGATGGGTGAGCTGAACCGCGGCGGGTTCAACTCGATCTCGCTGGTCACCAACGGTTCAGTCTCGGCCCCATAGCCCGGCGATTACGATGGTTTTCGCCAATCTTCGCCGCGAGGAACGCATTGGTCTCGGCATCGCGCTGGCCCTGCACGTGGCGCTGGGTGTCGCGCTGCTGATCCAGCCGGCGAGCCGCAAGACCATCCCGCCGATCGAGAAGATGACGGTCAACCTGGCGACCGATGTCGGCCTCGAGGCGACTGCGCCGGAACCGGTGCCCGAAAGCGCCGCCGCGATCGCGCCTACCCTCGCGCCTGAGCCCGCACCGCCGGCGGAGTCGGTCCCGCAGCCCGCTGTCGCGCAGCCGATCCAGCGGCCGCAGCCGGTCGCGACCACGCCCCCCAAGCCCAAGCCGGTGCCCCGCGCGACCACCGCGCCCAAGCCGAAGCCTCCGTCGACCGAGCCGCGCCGCCGGCCCGACGCTCCGGCGAGCCAGACGCGCTCGGCGCCGAAACCAAAGCCCGCCGGCGGCAGCCGCATCGGCGCCGACTTCCTCCCAGGCGCGGGCAGCAGCACGACGACGCGCGAGACCCGCGTGCCCGCCAGCCAGATCGGCGCAAGCGCGAAGGCTTCGCTGGTCCAGGCGATCGCACGCGAGATCAAGCCGAAGTGGCAACCACCTGACGGCCCCGATGTCGACAAAATCACGACGTACTTGCGCTTTCGCTTGAACACGGATGGCAGTCTGCAGGGACGGCCCGAACTGGTTCGTCAGACGGGCGTCAACGACACCAATCGCGCACAAGCGGGGCGTCATGCCGAGCAGGCGATCCGCGCCGTGCAACTGGCCGCACCGTTCGACTTGCCCGACGAGTACTACAACGCGTGGAAGCTCGTCGGACCCTTTGGATTTGACTGGAAACTGGCCCAATGACCAAGACCTTCGCCGCCCTCCTGCTCCTCACCTCCGCGATGCCGCTGGCTGCGCAGGACCTGGGGCAGAAGCCGCCGAGCGACACGCCCGTAGAAACAACCGAAGAGGAGGGGCTTTCCGGTTCGGTCAGCTTCGAAGGTAACCTCGAGGATCTCGGCATCGCAATTCCTACGTTCGCTACGGATCGGAACGCGCCGACGCCTGCAAATGCCAGCGGCACCGCCGCGCTCGGGCGCGAATTGGCGCAGGTCGTGTTCAACGATCTCAAGAACAACGGTTTGTTCAAGCCGGTCGGGCCGGGCTCGTTGCCACAGCCGACATTCGGCGAAATCACCTCGCCCGCCTGGCCGACCTGGTCGGGGCGCAGCGCTGAAATGCTCGTCGAGGGCTACGTCCGCGCCGGTGCCGACGGGCGGCTGACGGTCGGCTGCTACCTTTACGACGTGCAGCTGCAGAAGGAGCTCGCCCGCGCCGGGTGGGTGGTGCCGCCGGTCGACTGGCGCCGCGCCGCTCACAAGTGCGCCGACCTCGTCTATTCGCGCCTGTCCGGCGAGAGTCCGTTCTTCGACAGCCGCATAGCCTACATCGCGGAGACCGGTCCTAAGGGGAACCGGGTCAAGCGGCTTGCGATCATGGATTCGGACGGCGCCAACCACCGCTTCATCACCAACGGTCGCGCGACCGCGCTGACCCCGCGTTATTCGCCCGACTACCGCAAGCTCATGTACCTGAGCTACGTCGACAAGAACCCGCGCATCTACGTCTATGACATCGGCACCGGGCGCCAGACGCTCGTCACGCAGTCGGCAAACCCGACCTTTGCGCCGCGCTGGTCGCCCGACGGCAAGTGGGTGCTCTATTCGATGGCGATCGGGGGCAATACCGACATTTACCGCGTGCCGGCGACCGGCGGGCAGAGTACCAGGCTGACCAACACCCCGGGCATCGACATCGGCGGCTCGTATTCGCCCGACGGGTCCAAGATCGTTTTCGAGAGCGACCGTTCGGGCGTGCAGCAGTGCTATGTGATGAACGCCGACGGATCGAACCAGCAGCGCATCAGCTTCGGCGGTGCGCGTTGCGCCACGCCTGAGTGGAGTCCGCGCGGCGACCAGATCGCCTTCACCAACGCGAGCAACTTCCACATCTCGGTCATGTCGCCCAACGGCGGCAATGTCCGCCAATTGACCAGCGGCTGGCAGGATGAGGCGCCGACCTGGGCGCCGAACGGCCGCGTGATCCAGTTCTTCCGCACCGAACGGGGGAGTGGTCAGACTGCGCTGTATCAGGTCGATCTGACTGGCCGCAACGAGCGTCGCCTGCCGACGCCCGCGAACGCATCGGACCCCGCATGGGGACCGATCCTGCCGTAAACGCATTCCTTACAATGAGAGGATGGACGGGTCGCGCCGCCTGACGGAATCAAAGAGGAGATACCAATGAACCGCCAGATCGTCCTTGCCGTGCTGCTTGCCGGCACCGCCGTGCTCGGCGCCTGCAAGAAGGAGCCGCCCGCTTCGCTGCCGCCAGATCCGACGCCGACCGCGACGAACACGACCACGACCGGCGACGACACCGGCGCCGCGGTGCTGGGCACGCAGCAGCACTTCGTCAACGCGGTGAACGGCCAGAACGTGATCTACTTCGACACCGACCAGTACAACGTCGACAGCGCCGATGCCGCGGCCCTGCAGAGCCAGGCCGCGTACCTCAACCAGTACCCGCAAATCTCGATCACGATTGAAGGGCATTGTGACGAGCGTGGTACGCGCGAATACAACCTTGCGCTGGGCGAGCGTCGTGCGAACGCGGCGAAGAACTATCTGGTCAGCCTGGGCGTGGCCGCGAGCCGGATCAGCACCGTGAGCTACGGCAAGGAACGCCCCGTCGCGCTTGGCTCCGACGAGGCGTCATGGGCGCAGAACCGCCGCGCCGTGTCGGTGGTGGTGAACTAGCGCAAGAGCGACGGAAGCGCAGGCGGCGCGGGCAGCTCGGCCATGACCGGGACCATGCTCGCGCCGCTTCGCGCACCATGCTCGGCCGCGGGTGCGGTGAGCGCGAACGCAGCCATCGCCAGGGTCGAGGCCACGGCGGAAACGATCAGTTGAGAGCTCATCTTACGCATAACAGGTTTCATTTAGCTACTTTGATGCTGCATTGCAACAAAAGTCTTGCGAAAGCGTTCCCGGCGCTTTCATTTGATGCCCGCAACTCCTACTCAAGTCGGGTGAACGTGAGCGGAACTCGATGACCGGCGCCCGGCGCTCGATGGACTGGGGTTTTCCTCGCTGGCGCGCATACGGCGGCGCTCGGGAAGCAGTGCAGGTGCGCATCTGCGACCGCCACGGCTGCGATGAGCCCGGTGATTGCCCCGCGCCCAAAAGTCCTAACAGCAAGGACAGGTGGTATTTCTGCCAGCAGCACGCGGCGGAATACAATCGCAAGTGGGATTACTTCGAAGGCCTCGATAAGGAAGAGGCGGCCGAGCGCGCGCGGACCGAGCAGCGCGACAATGCCGGCTATGCCGAGGCGGCGCACTACGGCTGGGGCGGTAGCGGCGACGGCAGCCGCAGCGCCGACGAGATGCGCGCGCTCGAAGTGCTCGGCCTCGAAGCCGACGCCGACGACAATGCAATCAAGAAGGCGTGGCGCGAGCGGGCCAAGCAGGTGCATCCCGACGTAAAGCCCGGCGACGAGGCGGCCGCGGCGGAGTTCCAGAAGCTCCAGCTCGCCTACGAAGTGCTGCGCCAGGCCCAAGAGCGGAGGGAGTGGCGCGGGTGAGCGAAATCGCCCGCGTCGCGGCCAATTCCGTCGACGCAGCAGCCGAGGCATTGCGACGCGATGGCGTTGTGGCGATCGAAGGCCTGTGGACCGCAGAAGTGATCGACTCGCTCGCTGCGACAGTCGCGGCGCAGCATCCCGAATTCAGCGACCTCGATCGCCTCGACGACTACCTGGGTGACAAGCACGAGCGCTTCATCGCCCCCGTCGGTTTGACCTCGGCTATCTGCAACAGCGGCCTCTGCCCGGACGATCGGCTAGACGCACTCTATGCGGCTATGCTGGCCGACGATTACGTTTTCGAAGCGTTCGGTATGCTGATGGTCCACCCTGGCGCGCCGCCCCAGGGTCCTCATCGCGACGGCGGACTGCTGTTCCCGGAAACCGGCGTCGATCGCATCCTGCCGCCGTCCGCGCTCACCGTGGCAATTCCGTTGGTGGACGTAACCGCCGATTACGCGCCGACCGGCGCGGTGCCGGGATCTCACCGCCATCAGGCTGCTTCCGATCCGTCGGAGCTGATCCCGATCGAGCTGAACCGCGGCGACGCGGCGGTGTGGGACTTCCGCACGAATCACGCGGGCCTCGCCAATCGCACCCACCGAGCGCGGCCGGCGCTCTATTTCACGGTCTGCCGGCCTTATTGGGTGGACCACAAGAACTTCCACGCGAACGCTCGCGCCAAGCTGGTGGGCGATCCCGCGGTCTTTGCCGAGCTCGGCCCGCGCTTCATCCGAGGCCGCCCGCGGTAACCGAACGGCAAAGCCTTCGCCGCTAAGCTTCCCGCAACGGGGAGAAATACATGTTCGGACTGTTCAAGCGCGGGAAGCCGGAGCTGTTGCCCGACGAGCCGATCGAGTTGAAGGTCGCGATTGAAATCGAGAACTCAGCCGACGCGGTCTATGCGCTGCTCGACTGGGGAGACGAGCGCAATCAAATGCGGGCGCGCGGAAACATCGTCCGCCGGGAAAGTGAGCAGCCCGAGGTTTACCGTCTCTGGTACGATCGCGCGCCGGAGCTGAACTTCCTGATGACCGTCACCGACGCGGTGCCCGGACGACACTATGCCTTCCTGGCGAACATCGTGCCGCTCGTCGGTCTACGCATCGGCAGCCACGAGAATTATATGATCCAGCCCTTGGGCGATGACCGGTGCCGCGTGACGTTCGTCAACACCGTCCATCACCAACCGGGCCTCAATCAGGCCCAACTCGCGCAAGAGATCAGCATGTCGACCATGGCTGCAGCGACGGGCATGACGAAGCTGAAGCTTCAGGCCGAACGCGGCGCCGAAGCGGTCGCCGAGTTCGAGCGCGAGACTGATTGCTGTTGAACCTACGCTAGACCGCGTCGAGCGCCTGACGGAAGTCCGCGATCAGATCGTCGGGGTCCTCGATGCCGATGCTGATCCGCACCAGGTTGTCGGCGATGCCGAGCGCCATCTTGCGTTCGTCGGGTACCGACAGGTGGGTCATCGATGCCGGATGGCTCGCAAGCGTCTCGGTGCCGCCGAGACTGACCGCGAGCTTGGCGATGGTCAGCGCGTCGAGGAAACGGAAGCATTCGGCCTCGCCGCCCTTGATGAACACCGAGAACGTGCTGCCGGCGCCGGTGCAATGGCGGTCGAAGATGTCCTGCTGCCGCGCATCGTCGATCATGCCGAGGTAGCCGAGCCCTTCAACCTTGGGATGGCTGGCGAGGAAGGCGCACACCTTCGCGGCGTTGTGCCCCGCGCGGTCCATGCGCAGCTCGACGGTCTCAAGGCTGCGGAGCAGCATCCACGCGGTGTTGGGATCGGCGATCCCGCCCATCGTATTGCGCAGCATGCGCACCGGGGTGATCCACTTCTTGGCGCCCGAGACGCTGCCGGCCACGAGATCGGAATGGCCGCCGACGTATTTGGTCAGCGAGTAGACCACGATGTCTGCCCCGTGATCGAGCGGGCGAGACCACAGCGGGCCGAGGAAAGTGTTGTCGATCGCGATGGGACAATCGGCGCCCAGCGCGGCGTCGCGCGCATCGCGCACGGCCTCGACATCGACCAGTGCGTTGGTCGGGTTGGCTGGGCTCTCGAGATAGACCATCGCCACCTTGCCGCCGTTCGCTTCGGCCTGCGCCTTGGCCTTCGCCATGACGGCGTCGAGTTCCGCGCGGTCGGCACCGGCAGGGAAGTCGACATAGGTCACGCCGAACCGGCTCATGTGCTTGGCCACGAAGCCCTCGCTCGCAGCGTAGAGCGGGCCCGAGTGGACGATCACGTCGCCCGCCGAGCAGAACGTCAGCAGCAGCACGCAGATCGCGGTCATGCCGCTTGAGAAGCAGAGTGTCTCTTCGGCGCCGTCCCAGATCGAGAGCCGCGCTTCGAGGATCTCCTGGTTGGGGCCGTTGAAGCGCGAATAGACGAGGCCCTCGGCGCCCCCGGGGCGCTTGCCGGTAATGCCTTCAAAGTGACGCTTGCCGGCAGCGGCGTTCTCGAACGCGAAGGTGCTGGTGAGGAAGATCGGCGGTTTGAGGCTTCCTTCCGACAGCTGCGGATCGTAACCCGCGCCCATCATCAAGGTGGATGGCTTCAGCGCATGGTTGCCGATCGAAGTGACGGCGGCCTTGGGCTTGCGGGAGGGCGTATCGGACATTGCGAGGTTCCTCGAACCAGTCACTCCCAGGGAGGCGGGAGCTGGATGAGGGAGGCCGGGGCGCTCGCGTCCTAACCTCCGCAGGACGCATCTCCGCCGGCTCGCCGGTCGCCGGCGCGATTACCGCTGGGTCGATTTGATTTCAACCGCAACCGGCTGTCAGTCGTCCTCGATCAGGCTCCGCTCGCGGGTTTCGGGCAGCAGGAGGGTCGCGACGCCAGCCATCGCGATGACGAGTGCTACGTAGAAATAGAACCACTGCTCGACCCCCAGCTCCTTGAGCTTGAGGGCGACCATCTCGACCGTGCCGGCGAAGATCGCGTTGCCGATCGCGTAGGGCAGGGCGACCCCGAGACCGCGGATGTGGGCGGGGAACAGTTCGGCCTTCACGAGCGCGTTGTTAGCGCTGTAGCCCGATTGCAGCGTGAGCGGGATCAACAGGATCAGCGTCGCGGCCACCGGCGATGTGGCACGCTCGAGCGCCAGGAACACCGGCACCGCCGCGATCGCCCCGCCGATCCCGAACACCAGCAACATCGGCTTGCGTCCAAAGCGATCCGCCAGCGCGCCGAACACAGGCTGCATCGCGGTGAACCACAACAAGCCCGCCGCAATGATGCCGGTGGCGGTCGCCTTGTCGAACCCGGTCGTGTTGAGCAGGAACTTCTGCATGTAAGTGGTGTAGGCATAGAAGCCCGCGCCGCCGCCCGCCGACAGCATCGCCACGAGAATGCTTTCGCGGCGGTGTTCCCGCCACAGCAGCCGCGCGGTCGAGGCGGGGCGCTCCGCAGCCTGATTCTCGAAGGCTGGCGTCTCCGCCAGGTTTCGCCGAAAGATGTAAACGCTCACCGCCAGGATCGCGCCGATCACGAACGGGATGCGCCAGCCCCACGCTGTGAGTTCCGCCTCGCTGAGCACGCTCTGCAGCACGACGGCCACCGCGATCGCCAGCAATTGGCCGGCGGTCAGCGTCATGTACTGGAAGCTCGCCCAGAAACCGCGGTTCTTCTTCGGTGCCATTTCGGACAAGTAGGTCGCGCTGGCCCCATACTCGCCTCCCAGCGACAGGCCCTGGATCATCCGCGCGACGACCAGCGTCACCGGCGCGAACAGGCCAGCGGTCGCATAGGTCGGCGCAAGCGCGAGGATCATCGATCCGGTGAACATAAGCGCCACCGACAGCGTCAGCCCCGCCTTGCGCCCGCGCGCGTCGGCAAAGCGCCCCATGACCCACGCGCCGATCGGCCGCAGGACGAAACCGACCGCGAAGATCGTCGCCGTGCTCAGCAACTGGGCCGTCGGATCAGCCTTGGGAAAGAAGACCGGCGCGAAGTAGATGGCGAAGCTCGCGTAGGCGAACCAGTCGTACCATTCGACGAGGTTGCCGGCCGATCCGCCGATGATCGAAACCAAGCGCCGGCGCGGTATGGCAAGTGCTCTCGTGCGTTGCATGCCCACCTCTTTCGGCAACCTTGTGATGGTCTAGACTTGGCATCGGCGAGCGCAATGCCGGCGGCGAGCGATCCCGGACCATGACCCATCTTAAGCTTGGACGACTGTTCGGTTCAGTGCTGTGCAAGCGCAAGTCGATTAGAAGTAGAATGATGAGAAAGATCCTCCTTGCGCTGGCGGTCGGCGCCACGAGCTTCACCGGTACCGCGATCATGCCGACTGCGGTGGCGACTGCCGCTGACCCGTCTGCGCAGGATTGGTCGGTCGGGCCGGTCATTCGCGGGCGCAATTATTCGGTGGGGATGGCACCCGATCTCCGACCCGGCCGTAATGGGCCGAGCTTCGACTTCCCCTATCCGTCTCGCGCAGCGGGTCACGTTCATGCCGTGACCATGCCGGTGGGGTCGTTGGCTGGCGCCAAGCGGATCACGCTAACCTATCGCATCGACGCGGCCCCTGGGGTCAGGTTCTACGGGCAGGAGAACGGCGGGCCGGGTTGGCTGTCGCTCTTTATCCAACAGCGCGGAGATAATTGGACCGCCAAAGGCCGCTATCAGACCTATCGCTGGTATTCACCTGATGAGCGAATTGAGACCCTGCGGCCGGGGCTGCACACGGTCTCGATTGCGCTCGACGAAGAATGGAACGCCGTGGTTGCATGGAAGCGGTCGGCCAATCCCGCCGCGTTCGAAGCGGCGCTTGCGAACGCAGGCAGTGTCGGCTTTGTATTCGGTTCCACGTCAGGGTTAGGCCATGGGGTCTACGCGACTGGCCCGGCCAAATTCACGATTGTCGATTTCCGGATCGACTAGACCGGCTTCAAGTTGACCTGCTCGATGTGCCACGTGAGCTGCTCGGGCGTCGCACCATCAACGTCGTTGACACGGCGCAGGACCACGTCGCCCTTGAGCACGGCCTTTGTGCCGTCTGCCAGCGTGCCGGTGACCGTCGTCGGTACGGTGTAATAGCTCGATCCCGCTGCTCCTTCCATTTCGCCATCGGGCACGGCGACTGTGATGTTGCTCAATGGGTGAAACAGCGCATTGAATTGCGCCTTGGAGGTCTGCGCCTTGGCGGCGTCGCCCATCAGGCTCCACGCCTGGTCGAACTCGCGCAGTTCGATTCCCCGCGCCCAGGCAAGCAAGTTGGCGCGGGCGCCTTTCTCAGTCTTGGCTGCTTCTTGGGTAAGAGGGGCGGGCGTGATGTTCGGTGCGCCATCGTTCTCGCCCGCTTCGGTTGCGTCGGGCGAGGGAGAGGGCGCTGAAGGCAAAGCAGTAGTCGTCGCTTCGGGGGC
Organism: Tsuneonella rigui; assembly: GCF_003958625.1. GTDB lineage: Bacteria > Pseudomonadota > Alphaproteobacteria > Sphingomonadales > Sphingomonadaceae > Tsuneonella > Tsuneonella rigui. Next base: position 249,376 of record NZ_RSEL01000020.1, read on the forward strand.
GGCAGACGCTTGCGCGGGTTCGGTTCGATCCGAAGTGGGCGAAACTTCGGATCCGCCACACGCTGCGAGTAACGAGGTACAAGCGACCACCAGAGTGGTCCGAGGATATCTGATCATACGTTAGAAATGACCTGACTGTTGCAAGCGTTCCCGCCCCGGGCGATGACGTTACCGGACGGTCTCGGGCTCCTTGGGCACCTCACCCTGACCCTGGCCGACGATCACCTGCCCGCGCGGCCCGTCGCGGCGGTAGATTTCTTCGAGCTTCTCCTGCCGCTCCCTGAGCAGCCGCGCCACCGCGCCGTCGACGCCGATGCCCGGCTGGATGCCGTTGATCACCAGCTCGGTGTAGTTCGGCTCGCGCTCGCCCTTGGAGAGGTCGGCGATGTCGGTCTCCTCAATCTCGGCTTCGACGGCTTGGGTCGCGCTGATCAGTTCGGTCACTTCGGGGCTGCTGTACTTGAGCAGGTGCGCGCGCAGGCCGCGGGGCCAGTCGGGGAAGTAGAACGGACGGGCCTCGAGATAGAGGCGCGAAACCAGCAGCGTATCGCCGCTGCGTTGGGTGCCGCGCAGCGAGCCGACGAATTCCTGCGCCACCTCGTCCAGCACCTGGCCGACGTTGGTCCCGTCGTATGCCTCCCGGCTGATCGACGGCCCGCCGATGTCGCCGTGCCAGAAGCCGTAGATGACCTTCGGATCGTGCCAGTTGGGATAAACGATCCGGGTGCGGATATCGCGCGGGCTCATGTGCACCCCGGCGACCGTGATGAAGGGCGCCTCGTCGAGCGGCACGCCGCCGACGCGCAACCGCGAGGGTGTCGACAGCGGGTAGGCGAGGGCGATCTGCTCGATCACTGCGACGTTGTGGAGATTGATCCAGTACGCGAGCTGCTCGTTGCGGTTTAGCCGGGTCAGCGGGACCGTGTCCGGTAGCTGTTCGAGCTCGCGGCGGTATTCGGTGAGCTCGTTTCGAACTTGATCGGTCATCACCGAGAACGCCACCCGGTTGCCTTCGAGCCGATAGCGGGAATCGTGCCCGAATATCATGTGCGAGCCGGTCAGCTTGTCGGGCGTGGGCTCGGATTCGCGTAGCGAGCGACCCATCCTGAGCACGAACCAGTGGAGCGCCTTGTCCCAATAGCTGAAATCTAGCCGGGTTGAGACGGTGTCCGAGCGGGGGACGAAGCGGGCGAAGTCCTCCACTTGGGCAGTCCGCACACCGCTATCTTGCGCGCTGGCCGGCGCAATTGCGCCAAGCGAGATGAGCGCCAATGCGCACAAGATAGCGTTGCGTAGCATGAATCGTCGCGTCCCCAGGTCTGATCCACCTTAATCCGGCCCGCGCCCGGACGCATGCCCGTTCGTCGAACAGGCAAGGCGTTGATCGGAAATGACCTTACGAGATGCGGCGAGAAGCGGCGGCAGCTTACTTCGGTGAGATCACCATCAGCATCTGGCGGCCTTCGAGGCGGGGATAGGCTTCGACCTTGGCGATCTCGGCGGTATCTTCCTGCACCCGCTTGAGCAGGTTCATGCCCAGTTCCTGGTGCGCCATCTCGCGCCCGCGGAAGCGCAGGGTCATTTTGACCTTGTCGCCTTCCTCGATGAACTTCTTCACGCTGCGCATCTTCACATCGTAGTCGTGATCATCGATGTTCGGACGCATCTTGATCTCTTTGATGTCCTGCGTCTTCTGCGTCTTGCGCGCGGCGTTGGCCTTCTTCTGCGCTTCGTAGCGGTGCTTGCCGACATCGAGGAACTTGGCGACCGGCGGATCGGCGTTGGGGGAGATCTCGACCAGGTTAAGGCCGATTTCGTTGGCCTGCTCGATCGCTTCGCGCGTGTACATCACGCCGAGGTTCTCGCCGTTCTCGTCGATGACGCGAACCTTGTCGGACTGGATCATATTATCAAAGCGCGGGCCGCTCTTGACGGGCGGGGCCAGCATGCGCCGGGGGGGACGAGCTATGGGGCGTTCTCCTGAAATGCCGTGTTCGTGGGCGCGCTACTTAGTGGCGAATCGTCCAATACGAAAGAGCCGCGCGTCAGGCGGCGGCACGCCACAGCGGAAATGTGGCTAACTTGCCACCGGCGGGCACGACCGCGTCGATCGCGCGCGCCGGCTGGAGCGCCTTGAGGATCGCCGGATCGGCCGCGTCCATCCCCCCGGTCAGCGCGCCGAACGCGGGCAGGATCATCCGGCCCGAGCCGTTGCCGTCGGCGCTCACCACCGCGCAGGGGCGGCGAATGCGCCGCTCGCGCACGGTGAGCTGGAGGCGCGGGTGATAATGACCCGACAGCTCCGGCCGGGTCTCGCCGGCCTTGGCGCGGTGGCGCAGGATCATGCCGGCAATGTCGAGCTCGTCCGCCATGGTGCCGCCGGCCGCCGCCTCGGCTGATCCGCTGACCTTGTCGATGTCGTGGTTGCCGGTGATCCACACCCAATCCGTAGCGCGGGTGAGCGCGGCGAGCATCCGGGCGGCGTGCGGCTCGAGCCGCTGAACCCCGCGCGAATCATGGAAGTTGTCGCCCAGCGTGTAGACCCGCCGGGCGCCCGTTTCGCGGATCGCCAGTGCCAGTCGCTCGAGCGTCTCGCGGCTGTCGTAGGGCGGTAGCATTTGCCCGTGGCGGGCGAAGAAGCTCGCCTTCTCGAGGTGCAGGTCGGCCACCAGCAAGGCCCGCTCGCGCGGCCAATAGAGCGCGCGGCCTTGCGTCAGAGCGAACTCTTCACCTGCGAACGAAAAGGGAACCATGGCCCGCTCTTGCCCGAGCCGATTCCGCTTGGCAAGGGGAGCGGATGACCGATTGGACCCCTTACACCGCCCGCGCGAAGGACTGGTTCGAAGCCTTGCGCGACGATATCTGCGCCGCCTTCGAAGCGATCGAGCGCGAGGCAGGGTCGGACGCGGCGTTCGAATACACGGCGTGGCAACGCCAGGAGGAGGGGCAGGCCGATCCCGGCGGCGGCACCCGTGGGGTGATGAAGGGCCGGGTGTTCGAGAAGGTCGGCGTCAACGTCTCGACCGTTCACGGCAACTTCGCCCCCGGCTTCGCCGCCACCATAAACGGGGCGAGCGAGGCTGATCCGGGCTTCACCGCCACCGGCATCAGCCTGGTCGCGCACATGGCCAATCCGCACGTGCCGGCGGTGCACATGAACACCCGGTTCCTGACCACCAGCAAGGCGTGGTTCGGCGGCGGCGCGGACCTCAACCCGCCGATCCCGTACGAGGAAGATACCGAACAGTTCCATGCCGCCTTCCGCGCGGCCTGCGCGGGGCACAACCCGACCTATTACGACCAGTTCAAGAAGTGGGCCGACGACTACTTCTACATCCCCCATCGCGGCGTGCATCGCGGGGTCGGCGGCATCTTCTATGACCATCTCGAGTGCACCGACGAGGCCGCGTGGGAGCGGCACTTCGCCTTCACGCAGGATGTCGGCCGGGCGTTTCTCGACGTCTTCCCCAAGCTCGTCCGGCGGCGGATGGGCGCGGCGTTCACGCCCGATGAGAAGCGGCAGCAACTCGAATGGCGCGGGCGCTATGCCGAATTCAACCTCGTCTACGACCGCGGGACGCTGTTCGGGCTCAAGACGGGCGGTAACATCGATGCCATCCTGATGAGCCTCCCCCCCGAAGCGGTGTGGAGCTGAACATCGCAAACATCGTCCATGCGCGGCAGCGAGCCGAGCGGGACGCGAATCCAACAGATGTGAAAGAACCGCGCGCAGGCTAGCATGCGGTTTTCATGTAGGAAAATCCGGAGATACCCATGCGCAGCCTTGCCGCCCTTCTGCTTCTCTCGACCGCCGCGTGCACCACGATGAAGGCGGATGGGCCGCGGAGAGAGATGATCGCGCCGGTGCTGACGACCGCCGATGCGCGCGACACCGCGACCTATGCGCGGCCCGAGATTGCGCGCGTGACCCATGTCGATCTCGACCTCGCGCTCGACTTCGCGGCCAAAGCAGTCGGCGGAACCGCCACGCTCTACGTCCTCGCCGCACCCGGCGCGACCGAGTTGGTGCTCGACGACCGCGGGTTGCAGGTGAGCCGCATCACCGACGAAGCGGGGCGCGAGCTGCCGTTCACCGTCGGCGCCTCGACCGAAGGGAAGGGCGCGCCGTTGACGATCGCCATCGGCCCCGGCGCGGAGCGGCGGCGGATCGCGATCCAGTACACCGCTGCCCCGGGCGCCGAGGCGCTGCAGTGGCTCGCGCCCGAGCAGACCGCGGGCAAGGCGCAGCCGTTCCTGTTCAGCCAAGGGCAGGCGATCCTCAACCGGACCTGGATTCCGACGCAGGACAGCCCCGGCATCCGCCAGACCTGGCGCGCGCGGATCACCGCGCCCAAGCCGCTGACCGTGGTGATGTCGGGCCTCAAGCAGGGCGAGCCCGAGGACCTCGGCGACCGCCGGGCCTTCACCTACGCGATGGACAAGCCGGTTGCGCCCTACCTGATCGCGATCGCTGCGGGCGACATTGCCTTCCGCAAGATCGGCCCCCGCACCGGCGTCTGGGCCGAGCCGGCGACGCTCGACGCCGCCGCTTACGAGACCGCCGATACCGAGAAAATGGTCGAGGCGGCGGAGAGGCTCTACGGTCCCTACCGCTGGGGCCGCTACGACATGATCGTCCTGCCGCCGAGCTTCCCCTACGGCGGGATGGAAAACCCGACGCTCACGTTCCTGACGCCGACCTTCATCGCGGGCGACCGGGGCCTCAACGGCCTGGTAGCCCACGAGCTGGCGCATTCGTGGTCGGGCAACCTCGTGACCAACGCCAACTGGGCGGATTCGTGGCTCAACGAGGGCGTCACCAGCTACTTCGAGAACCGCATCATCGAGGCGCTCTACGGCACCCACCGCGCGCAGCAGGAGGCCGCGCTGAGCTTCGCCGAAATGGAGCGCGAGTTGCAAGATGCCGGCGCCAACAACCCCGAGACCGCGCTCCACTTGCCCGACAGCGTCGCGGGCCCCGACGCCGGGCTGGGCGGGGTGATCTACGACAAGGGCGCGGAGTTCATGCGCACGGTCGAGACCATCGTCGGCCGCCCGCGCTTCGATGCCTGGCTGCGCCAGTGGTTCGACAACCACGCCTTCCAGCCGGCGACCAGCGCGATGATCCTTGCCGACATGAAGGCGAACCTCGTCGGCAATGACCCCGCGCTCGCACAGCGGTTGATGCTCGACGAGTGGATCTACCAGCCGGGCCTGCCCGCGAACGCGGTGCGTCCGGTTGCCGCGGCTTTTGCCGAGGTCGATGCGGCGGCGGCGGGGTATGCCGGCAGCGGGTCGATCCCCGCAGCCGCGTGGAGCAAGTGGACCACAGCCGAGCGCCTGCGTTTCATGGCCGAGGCGCCGAAGGAGCGCACCGCCACGCAGCTTGCGGCGCTCGATCAGGCGCTCGGGCTGTCGCGGGAGGGCAACGACGAGGTGCTGTTCGCCTGGCTCCAGCTGGCGCTCGCCAACCGCTATGAGCCGGCGGTGCCGGTTGCCGAGCAGTTCCTGACCCGCGTCGGCCGGCGCAAGTTCGTCGAGCCGATGTTCCGCACGCTGATGGGAGAAGGCGCGTGGGGGCAGGCGATCGCCAAGCGCATCTATGGCCAGACGCGCCCGCTGTACCACGCGGTGACGCGGGACAGTGTCGACAAGGTGGTGAAGTAGGGCGGGCAACGCGCTTCTTGGCTTGGAGTTGGTTCTCGGCGAAGGCTCAGGAAGAAAAGCACCACCCCGGCTCGGGGGCCGGGGTGACGGCGTTGGGCGGCGGGGTTAGGCTGTATCCCACACTCCAGTGTCGTCGCCCCGGGCTTGACCCGGGGTTGGTGCTTCTTTTCGCCCACGCCGAAAGTTCTTGCCCCGCCCCGATCAATCCGCACATCTAGCTTCAGATGTTGCGGCAATACGAACTGGTCGAGCGGGTCAAGGAGTACGATCCGGACGCCGACGAGGCGCTGCTCAACCGCGCCTATGTCTATACCGTGCAGAAGCACGGCACCCAGAAGCGCGCCAGCGGGGACCCCTATTTCAGCCATCCGGTCGAGGTCGCGGGCCTGATGACCGACCTCAAGCTCGACCAGGAAACCATCATCACCGCGCTGCTTCACGATACCGTGGAAGACACGCTGGCGACGATCGAGGATGTCGAGGAGCATTTCGGCCCCGAAGTGGCGCGGCTGGTCGACGGCGTCACCAAGCTTTCCAAGATCGAGGCGATGCCCGAGAACGAGCGGGCAGCCGAGAACCTGCGCAAGTTCCTCCTCGCGATGAGCGAGGACATCCGCGTGCTGCTGGTCAAGCTGGGCGACCGACTGCACAACATGCGCACGCTGCACTTCATAAAATCGCCCGAAAAGCGCCAGCGCATCGCGCGCGAGACGATGGAGATTTACGCTCCGCTCGCCGAGCGGGTGGGGATGTACGAATACGTGCGCGAGATGCAGATGCTCGCGTTCGAACAGACCGAGCCCGAGGCCTACGCCACCATCACCGGGCGCCTCGCCCAGATCAGGGCACAGGATCACGGGCAGGTCGATGCGATCGCGCTGGCGATCAAGCAGGCGCTCGCCGAAGCGGGGCTCAAGGTCGAGGTCTCGGGGCGCGAGAAGCACCCCTATTCGATTTGGCGCAAGATGGCCGAGCGCCACGTCAGCTTCGAGCAGGTGACGGACATCATGGCGTTCCGGGTAATCGCCGACAGCGATCTCGACTGCTACCGCGCGCTGGGCGTGCTGCATAAGACGTGGCAGTTCATTCCGGGGCGTTTCAAGGACTACATCTCGACGCCGAAGAACAACGGCTATCGGTCGCTGCACACCAGCCTGATCTACGAGAATTCGATGCGGGTGGAGGTGCAGATACGCACCCGCGAGATGCATCATACCAACGAGTTCGGCCTGGCCGCGCACTGGGCCTACAAGCAGGGCGACCGGCCCGACGGGCAGGTCGGTTGGCTGCGCGACCTGATCGAGATCGTCGACGCCAGCCATGATGCCGAGGAGTTGCTCGAGCATACGCGAATGGCGATCTACCAGGATCGCATCTTCGCCTTCACCCCCAAGGGCGCGCTGTTCCAGCTGCCCAAAGGCGCGACCCCGGTCGACTTCGCCTTCGCCGTCCACACCGATCTCGGCGCGCAGACGGTGGGTGCCAAGATCAACGGGCGGCACATGCCGCTGCGCACGGTGCTGGGCAACGGCGACGTGGTGGAGATCATCAAGGGCAAACACGCTGAGCCGCAGCTGTCGTGGCTGGGGTTCGTCACCACTGGCAAGGCGCGCGCCTCGATCCGCCGCGCGGTGCGGCTGAAGGAGCGCGACGAGGTAGCCGTGCTGGGGCGCAAGCTGTTCGACGAGATCGCCGCGCGCCTCCCCGCCAAGATCGGCAAGAAGGCGATCCGCGAGGCGGTCAAGCGGCTGGGGCTCGAGGACGAGGACGAGCTGATGTACGCGATCGGGGCCAACAAGCTGCCCGACCGCGACGTGATGGAAGCGCTCGTGCCCGGCAGCACCGCGGGGACCGAGGAGCAATCCGAATGGCCCAAGCAGGAAAAGGCGATCTCGATCCGCGGCTTGACCCCGGGCGTCGGCTTCCAACTTGCCGAATGCTGCCACCCGGTGCCGGGCGACCGGATCGTCGGCTTGCGCAAGGCGGGTGCGCCGGTTGAGGTCCACGCAATCGACTGCTTGGAGCTCGCGAGCGGGATCGATGCCGACTGGATCGACCTGTCGTGGGGTCGCGACAGCCACGGCGCGATCGGGCGGCTGCGGGTGATCTTGTATGACCGCCCCGGCACGCTGGCAGAGATGGCGGGCCTGTTCGCGCAGAACCACGCCAACGTCGTCGCACTGGAGCAGACCCACCGCGATCATCCGTTCTCGACTTACGAAGTCGAGCTCGATGTCGAGGACCTGGCGCACCTCACCCGCATCCTCAGCACCTTGCGCGCAAGCGATGCGGTAGCGCAGGCGGAGCGGCTGTGATCGTCGGGCTCGACCACGTGCAATTGGCGATGCCCGCCGGCGGGGAAGAGCGGGCGCGGGCGTTTTACCGTGACGTGCTGGGGCTGGCCGAGCGCGAGAAGCCGCCGCACCTCGCCGCGCGGGGCGGCTGCTGGTTCTATGGTCCCAGCCTCGAGTTGCATCTCGGGGTGGAGGAGCCGTTTCGGGCCGCTACGAAAGCGCATCCGGCGCTGCTGGTGGCCGATCTCGCCGCGCTGCGCGCGCGGCTGGCGGAGCACGGGGTGGCGTTTGCCGACGGCCAGCCGCTCGACGGCTATGCGCGCGGAGACATCGCCGATCCGTTCGGCAATCGCATCGAACTGATGCAGAAGCTTTAGGTTCGACAGGGGGCGGGATGGCGGACATTGGATGGATCGCGCGCCGCACGCTGGCGGTGGCCCGGCGCGAAGGCGTGCTCGGCACGATCCAGCGGGTGATCAAGTATCTCCGCATCGCCATCGGCCTGCCGTCGCGCGAAGCGGAGGAGCACCGCCGCGCCAAGGAAGCCGCTGACCGGGCGTTCGACGAGGCGCTGGGCGTCGACACCGGCGGCACCACGCACCTGTTCGACCTTACGATCCATTCGGACAACACGGCGCTGGGCGTCTCGCACATCGCCACCGGCCCCGCGCACTTCCATAATGCGATGGCCGCGCTCGACATCGATCCAACCGGGTTCACCTTTGTCGACCTGGGATCGGGCAAGGGGCGCTGCCTGCTGATGGCGGCCGACTATCCCTTCGCCGCGATCACCGGAATCGAGTTCGCCGAGGAGATGCACGCGGTGAGCTTGCGCAACATCGAGAAATTGGGCGATCCGCGGATTACCAACCAGCTCGGCGATGCGGAGCAGTTCGCGTACCCCACGACCGACCTCGTGGTGTTCATGAACAACCCGTTCGACCGCCCGCTGGTGGAGAAGATCGCCCGCAAGATCGCCGCCTCGGCGGAGGCCCACCCGCGCGCGGTGCGCGTGGTCTACGTGAACCCCCGCGCGCCCGACCTGTTCAGCGAGGCGCCGTGGCGCCGTGTCGGCTCGGCCGAGGGTGCCGAGGTGTTCGGGCTGAACTAGCCCGCCGGCACCCGCCGCACCGGCACCGGCACGTTGCACACGTCCACGCCGCCGGCGGGCTTGATGAAGAACGCATCGTGCCGGTTGGCGCGTGCGTTTGCGTAGCGGGCGAAGGTGTCGGTCTCGGTCGAGAGATATTCGAACTTGGGCTGCTCCGCCTTGGGCAGCTCGCTCACGAGGCGGACCGATACGATCGGCGTCCGCTCGGCGGGAGTGGCGTAGAAACCCAGCGCCTCGGTGCCGCGGGGCAGGGTGGAGAGGTGCTCGATCCCCTCGATCACCCGCCCGACCACCGCGATGTTGCGGTCGAGATGGCGCGGCGCGTGGCCGATGACGGTGTAAAGCTCCGCTCCCGTCCCCGCGTTCGGCGAGACATCGCGGCCCACGCCGACCGAGCCGTAGCAGTGCACCGGCCACCGATCGCGCCCGTCGCGGCCGACGGGGAAACCGCCTTCGAAAGTCGTCAGCGGCGCGTAGGCATCCTCCAGCACCGGCGTAGGCAGGATCTTGAAGACGTGCGGCGGGCCGAAGCGGGGATGATCGATGTATTCCGCTTCGCTGGTTGGGCGGATGTCCGCCGGGAGCGGGCGCGCCTTTGCCTTGTCCTCGCCATCGGGATCGCCCCACTGAACGACGTAGTTGTCCTGGGCGCGCACGATCGCCAGACCGTCCCACCAGTGCGCCTGGGCAAGGGTGCGAATGTTGGTCACCCACGTCTGACTGAACGGTCTGGGGATGAGTTGGATCACCACCTTGCGTTCCCGGCCGGCAGTATCCGGCGCGAGGGTCATCACCAGCAGGTCCTTGGGATCGATCGCCACCCATTCGCTCTGCGGCGCGGCGGCGACGATTTCGCTCGGCGTGGGCGGGTAGGTCGCGGCCGGTTCGGCGGCAAGGGCGGGCGCGGCGAGCAAGGCGGCGGCGATGACGAGGGTTCTCATACCCCGCGTTGTGCCACGCGCGGCGGCCAAGGCAAGCGTCAGTCGGCCGCGTCCTCCAGCGCGTGCATGTCGTCGTCGCTGAGGCCGAAGTGGTGGCCGATCTCGTGGATCACCACGTGCGCGATCAGGTGCTCCAAATCCTCGCCCTCGGCGATCCATTCGTCGAGGATCGCTCCGCGGAACAGCCGCACGCGGTTGGGCATCTGCCCGCTATGCTCGATCGACTGCTCGGTCAGTCCGATGCCCTCGAATAGGCCGGTCAGCTCGAACGGGTCCTCGAGCCCCACCTCGGCCAGCGTCTCCGCGTCGGCGAACTCCTCCACCGACAGCACCACGTCCTGAGTATTCTGCGCGAACTCCGCCGGCAGCCGCGCCAACGCGGCGCGAGCGATGGCTTCGAACTCGGCGGGCGAGGGCGGGGTTCCAAAGGTACGGGTCATGCCGCCCATCTAGGCATCGCCGCCGCGCTTGTCAGCGTCGATGGTCACCGCTAGGTGCGCGCGTCCAGTGCATGCGGAGCGGTGGCCGAGTGGTCGAAGGCGCTCGCCTGGAAAGTGAGTATACGTCACAAGCGTATCGAGGGTTCGAATCCCTCCCGCTCCGCCATCGCAGTCGCGTAAGCCTCTACATTCCCAGAATTTTTTTGACCTCCAGTTGCACTGGTTCCCACACTGGTTACCACTTTCCGATCCGATTTGCAGCGCTTCCCGGCGGCCCGCAGCGAACACGACCTTGCCAAACATCCACCGCTACAATCTATACCATCGACCTGGCAGGATGCGGCTTGTCGATCGGATTGACCAAACTTGAACCACTCGTCATCCGCGAGGTCCGCACGCGGCCTCGCAACGTCTCATTACAGTCGAGTCCCGCTGCACTGACAAAACTGACAGACGTCTCGACGATCGCCTACCCACCCCCCGGGGGACGTGGTGTGGAGGTTGACGCGTTCATCAGTGGCGGTTCCATTCAGGTCTGCTCGCACCCCCGGGGCGAAATATGAGAGTACTTAACTCGCCAAAGCTAGGCGCAAAATTTTTTTGCACCGTTTGCTCGACTTCAACCCGATTCTACCGTCAAGTCTCTACAATGGCTGATATCAAGACGCCGCCGCTCGGCAGGGATGCGACTCGTCACATGCCCGCCGAAATTTGCGCAACATGATTAAACCGTGGTCGCGTCCCCGTAATCCCCGCGCGCCGAATTTCCTTTTGCATGAAATA
>NZ_RSEL01000021.1 GCF_003958625.1 Tsuneonella rigui
TTTTTTTGACCTCCAGTTGCACTGGTTCCCACACTGGTTACCACTTTCCGATCCGATTTGCAGCGCTTCCCGGCGGCCCGCAGCGAACACGACCTTGCCAAACATCCACCGCTACAATCTATACCATCGACCTGGCAGGATGCGGCTTGTCGATCGGATTGACCAAACTTGAACCACTCGTCATCCGCGAGGTCCGCACGCGGCCTCGCAACGTCTCATTACAGTCGAGTCCCGCTGCACTGACAAAACTGACAGACGTCTCGACGATCGCCTACCCACCCCCCGGGGGACGTGGTGTGGAGGTTGACGCGTTCATCAGTGGCGGTTCCATTCAGGTCTGCTCGCACCCCCGGGGCGAAATATGAGAGTACTTAACTCGCCAAAGCTAGGCGCAAAATTTTTTTGCACCGTTTGCTCGACTTCAACCCGATTCTACCGTCAAGTCTCTACAATGGCTGATATCAAGACGCCGCCGCTCGGCAGGGATGCGACTCGTCACATGCCCGCCGAAATTTGCGCAACATGATTAAACCGTGGTCGCGTCCCCGTAATCCCCGCGCGCCGAATTTCCTTTTGCATGAAATAATGCGTGGCGGTTGAAGATGGGCTACTTGGACTTCTCAACAAACAAGCTGAATGTCACGTCTTGGGCCGTTTGCTGCCAGTCGGCTTCCAGCCGCGCTCGCACGAAAACAGACTTTCCAACAGCATCTCAATGAGCCTAGCTGGCGACATGCGCCGTCCGGATCGAACAGAACTTGAAGCAGTGACGCTGCTGTGCGCGGCCCTGGTGCCCACCGCGTACTAGACGGTGCGGTTCGTGATGGGACTAATTGGATAGCTGCGCGATCCGCGCATCCTTCTCCGGTGCGCCTGGCATTTGCGCCTCGCGTAAACAGCGAACCCGACAAGTGCCGCGGCCATTACGATTATCAGGGCGTAGGCGACGAGGATGCGGGTTTCCATCCGGCCTAAAGTCATAAGGGCGCGGATGGTTCCGGCATTGGTATGGCACGCTAGACTACTTCTGCGCTTCCCGACCCAGCGTGCCTTTGCGAATTGTGACGGAAAATCAGTGCTCGCGCATCGCCCAATGGGGGAGACGCTTCCCTGGAAGCCATCGAAACCGCTCGCGCAGCCCGCGGCAGTGAGCACGGAGGCATTTCCGCGGTTATCTGGAAGTCAGTTCGCAACGGAGCGGACGCAGTACTTGAGGAGTTGGGGCGAGCTCACCTCAAATACCCCACCGACGGGAAGCGCGTTCGCTGGCAGATCAACCCTTGGATTGTTCAAGCGGCCTTGGACCGCATAGGACACCGGCGGCTCTCAACTGACGAACAGAGGGAAGTGGGGGCCAACGTGCGCGCCCCGCAAAACGTAAGGTGGCCAACGTGGTGGACCGAGCGGAACTGAATGTCTGCAAATGTGCTAAATTCAGTCACTTGATCTGCCTTCCGACGACCATATCACGCACGTCATAGAGGATTGTCGAGGTTTTCGGACCTGACCTTCATCCGTATGCATAGGATGCGTTTGGTGCACCCTCCTAATCGTGGTCGCGATCGTTGAATCGGGCAGTGTGACCTTTCCGGTGGAAGAGGTGACTCAGCCCCTCGCAAGACCTTGGATCAACTCCCGGGACCGAAGAAATACCCGAGTTAAATGTAATAGCTGGTCCAATCCAGATCGACGACGCCGAGCAACATAATGGCTTCGTCCGTCAATCCGCCTCGAGATCGAGCCTTAGCGAAGCGGCGAAATTGGTAAGCTCGTCTGTGTCGCCCGCCGTCGTTCGAATGGTCAATACGTCCACGCCATCAAAGTAGCGTTGTGACTGGGGGAACACAGCTTCGCGGTGAAAAAGTCCTGCTGGACTCCCGTTGTAACTCACCGCGATCTCTCCCAGCGTGTCCGCTTTGTCCCCATGAATGACAACACTGTGCCAAGTGTTGCAATTGCGGCGGATCGAGAGCGTCAGCGTCCGTTCCTCTAATTCCGTTGCCACGATCTCGGCGGCACACGACACCGGCACCACGCCGTAAATTCGCATCGAAGCGGCGTGGGCCGCTGCCGAACTGACAGTGATCATCGCGCCGGCCAACGCAACTTGCAAAACTCGCTTGGACATCGGTCCACCCCTAACAACGGACCGGTCTTCTAGGACTGCAATGGCTAACGCGGGCTGCGCGGGTGTGGTTAACGCGGCGCTAAGACGCGTCAGTTCTCGTCGATCGTCACTGTCACCGTGTCGCGATAGATGCCGGCGAGACGCCCCGGATCGAGCAGCGTGAAAGCTAGCTCATAGTTGGCACCGCTCGCGCTTAACGGTGGAATACGCTGCGTGCGATACGGCGCACTAAGCGAAACGACCTGCTTATCGAATGTGGTCTGATAGCGGATCGGCGAAATCGGATCCGTTCCGTCGCGCCGCAACTCTCCGCCATTTTCTGAGCTGAGCGTGATGCTGACTGACGAGTTGGCCCATACGTTGACGAACACGCGCTCGGTCGCCCCCTGGACGATTTCGCCGAAGTCGACCTTGGCCGGCGCCATGCCCCCAGCATGAATCGACGACGCAGTAGTGCCTGCGATGTTCACCAGCGCTCGCGCTCCCACATCGGCCTGGAGCGAGAGGTTCGGCCCGTCGATGATCGACGGGTCGCCGGAAGCTGAGGAGGACAGTGCGCGGGTCGTCAATTCGGAGAGATAGGTGCCGGGAGGAACCACTTGGCCTGCGGGAATCTGCAGCGAGATACGCAGGGTTTCACTGCCGTTGGCTGGGACCGAAATGGGATAGGGACCGAACTGGCCGCCGCGCGGGCTCGCGCCGCGGAATTGTCGGTCTTCGTAGTTCAGCCGATATTGGTTCAACTGAAGTGTGGCCGACCCATCGATGGGGGTGAGAAAAATGCGCGCCTGGCAAGCTTCGGCGCCTGAATTGCGGACGATGATGACCACCTCAGCCTCGGTCGGTGCCCCGGCAAACGGATCATAGGAAACGCGCGCCGACGCGCCGGGCTGCGCTGTTAACACGCACGTTTCTGCCATCGCGGGGGTGGCAGCGCAACCGGCAAGCACGGCAAATAGCCAATATTTCATGTCCCTGCTCCGTCCATGGTGATCACGCCGATCTCAATCGGACCAGTGGCATTCTCGGGAATCGTGACCTCGCCGACCGCGGTGTCGGATCCGTTGGGTACGATCGCATACCGTCCCGGCGCTACCCTCTGGGCGACCAGCCGTCCGGTTCGATTGGTGAAGAATGGCACCGGTTGCGCCTCCTTGCCTGAGATCGGCCGGAGCGTTCCCGCCACAAAGGCAAGCGCAGCGCCGTCGTGCCCGACCAGTTGACCGATCACCAGATTCGACGCCGCGGAACCGATTATCCAGCGATAGCCGCTCGCCGCCCCGGGCAGGATATCAAACCGTCCGGATCCGATGTCATAGCCCGGACGTAAGTCGGGCACCTTGACTACCAATGATTCAGGCCGATACCCGCGTTGTAAGGGAACCAGCGCCGGACCCAGCGGGCCGGTACGGGCGACCGGGCCGAGCGTGCTGCGGCTCGAGACGAGAATCGGTGCACCGCCCGTCGTTGGATGCCCATCGACGATGACGAAGCCGCGGCCAGCCTCGCGGCCGAGAGCAAGTTGCCCGTCCGCGAAGCCGACGCCGAAGGTGAGCGCGAGATCGGTCATTTGTTGGGTGAATCCGGATTCGTTGAAATACTCATGCCTAAAGCCGGCACGGAACCGGTTGGAGAAGTGCTCCGCATCGACGAAGGCTTCGGATCCCAGGTCGTCCCGACCGAGCGAGGCTCGCAGGCGGGTCGAGTTGAGCTCTTCCAGGCTCTGGAGATCGTAATCGAGCCGCGTCCGGTTGCGGCGGGTGTCATAGCTTGCGCGCGCGGATTGGCGCGAACTCAGCGGTATGCTTATCGAAAAGAGCCCGCGGTGATCGGTCCCCAGCGAGTCTTTTCTGAACGTGTAATTCGCGTTCGCAACGAAGCGGCCGAAAGTGCGGGAAATGCCCGCGCTCGCGGTCCACAGGTCGCTGGCGGCGGTGCGCGCCCGGCTGTAGCCCCCGCCGAACGTGCCGTAGATCTTTTCCGCCAGCGGCGTCTGCACCCGAAAGTTGGTCTCGAGACTGTATTGGGTGCGCTGCCCGAATACCTCGAACATGGGCGAAAAGCGCGGGGAGCGATAGATCACCTGGGCGTCGATCGCGCGAAGCTGGTTGGTCTCGGTCGGCAGGTTGAACCGGTAGCTGCCGACCGCCGCCCATTGCAGCGATTCGTCCCGCGCAAAGTCCAGCGAGCTTTCGAACGCGAACGTGCCGATACGCGAGCCGATCACAGCAAGCGCGCCCAGTAAACCGTTGCGGCGGTCGGCCTGGATCGATCCTCCCAGTGTAAGATTGTCCGTGATCCCGCGTTGATAGAATCCGTTGATCGCCGGTTCATCGCGGTAGCCCGTGTTGGTGAAGGGAGCGAATTGAGTACGGGGTAAGCCGACCGTCGCGGAAAAGATCGATAGTCCCGGTTCAAGCAATGTCGCGTCCGAAAAGAAGGATACTACAATCGACTCCTGTCGGCCGGCGTCATCCTGCACGACCAGGCGCACATCGTTGAAACCGTCGAGATACGGAAAGTCTCGCAAATCATATCGGCCGGGCGCGAGATTCAGCGTTCTATAAATGGTGCCGTTGACCAGCACATCGACGCGCGAGGGGCGATCAAGCGACAGCGCACCCTGCCCGCTCGGGCGAATATTACGGTAGGGTTGGATTTCTTGATAAAGCCGCTCGACTCCAATCCCGAGAACGCTAGTCGCGGGCGCGAACGAGCCAAAGGTCTGGGGATCGATGTCCCCTAGCGAATAGCGGATCGCGCTCCGGGGATCGTCGTGGAACAGGGTGGTCCGTGACCGTACGAACGAGCCGTTTTCCTGGTATCCAGTCAGAAACCGCAGGTTGAGCCCTTCGACACCGCCGATGTTAGTGAACCCTTCGACCAGGGCGGTGAACGGCTGACGGTCGAAGTGGAAGCGTTTGTCGCTCAGAAATCGCTGGCCGAGAAATACGGTGATGCCCGCCGTCGGGCTGTTGGGCGGCAAGGGGGTGTTGACAAGCGCGGGGGTTTGATTGGCAATCGACACCACATTCGTCGCGCGCGCCTCGGTGGGCACGGTAGCGGTCAATTGCAACGTCGCCATGCTGAATTCGAGCACTAGGCGATCGCTGGCCAATTCGCTCACCGGCACCATCGAGCGGCCCGCGGCGCGCTGTAGGATCATGTCGACTACGCTGCGATCGACGATCGGCGATATCCGGGCAAGCAGTTGGTCAACGTTGACCGCCGCGTACCCACTAGTGTCCGTCTCGACCGGTACATCACCCGCCGGCAAGCCATTGACGGTAAGGGAAACGTTCAGATTGACGCGCCGCGGCGACGCGTCGTGACCGCCGTTCCTGGTTTGGAGGCGCGCGGGCGCTCTATCCTGCGCAAGCACAGGGGACGCCGCGACCGCCAGCGCCGCCAGGCAGGTCGAGGCCAGCCAGCGCGAGGTCACTCCGCGCCGATTTCCCGCGGCTTGAAGGTCACGCTGGCACCGTCGCGCCGGAAGCTAGGCTCCACCGGTAGAGTGATGATCCGTTCCGTGCCAGGTTCGATCAACCCCTGCTGGATAGCGCTGCGGATCGTCCGATCATCAAGCACCACCTCGGTCCCGTCTCCTCCCCGCACGGTCCAAATTCCATTGCGCAAGCGAGCGTAACGGTTGCCGTCATTTCTGACCGTCACTTGAAGCAGCCCCGTCTTTTCGGCAGGGCGAACCGAGACCACCTGAACATGGGCCACCGCATCGCGAGGCGAGACAGCCGCCAAGGTCCCGACGTTGAACAGGAACTGCATGCCGTTGGCAGCGGTCTCGGAGGTGTTGACCGGCAACTGGGACACGGTGATGAGAAACAACTTGGTCTGCGCCAGCAGCGGATCCCCGATGTATTGGACGCGAAAGGTCTGAAACGAGTTGGCGGGAACAATCGCCTGGGGCGGAAAAATCAGGAAGTCGTCTTCGGCCGGGGTCCGCCGCTCGGTGCCGTCAGGCAAGATTTCCCGCCGCTGGACGATGATGTCCACCGGCATCGGCTGGTCGCTGGTATTCTCGACCCGCACGTCCTGTTTGGTTTCGGCGCCACTCGCGCCCAGGTCGTATGACATTGGCTGCACACGGATGCTGGCAAGCGCCGCGCCGTGAAAGCCGGCAATGCCCACGCATGCCGTCGCAATCCTCAGAAGTAAGTTCATGTGCCCCCCAAGAGCTCGACCGTCAGTTCGGCGATATCTCTATAGTCACCTTATCTGAATATTCCCCGGCCGCCAGTTCCCGGGGCAGCACCGAAATCACCGCGCGTAACTCCTGCGTGACCCCGAGTACCAAGTCGCCGCCGCCGATCTGACTGATCAGCGGGGCCGAGAGTTGTCGAGACTGGAAACCCGGCGGATTGTCGCCTCGCTCCTCGAATTCGTAGGCGATGCGGTAGTCGTCTTGAACGAGGAAACCGCCGTTTTCCGAGCTCACCGTGCGCACGACCCCGTCAGGATCGTTGCAAGTGTAGGAAATGGACCCGAGCGACTGCGATCCTCGATCGTGCAAATCGATCGCCACGCGATCCTGAGGCAGCGAGACTGTGCACTCTGCCGGAACCGGGCCCGCGATCTGGACGTCGTCGCTTGGCGCGCCAGGTCCGAGGACCAATGCCTGCGCCAACAGAGGGAAGAACACGGCTATAGACACGAGTGATTGCCGCCCCGATCCCCGCAAAAAATGAGGGGGCCGAAACGACCCCCTCATCTTCGATCGATTACTGACCAGTCACTTCGTAGCGGATGGTGTCGCCGTAGGTGCCGGCAAAGCCCGGGCCATTGCGCTGACCGACGCGGACCGCGACGCCGAAGGCCGCCGGAGCGCCCACGCCATAGTCGGGATCGGTGCTCACCTGGCGGATGCCGTTGACGTTCTGGAAGGAACCGACGCTGCTGAGCGGCGGGCCGTAGTTGGGGCCGCTGAAGAGGTCCTTGATCTCATACGCATAGGTGGTGCTGCTGCCACCGCCGCTGATGTCGACCAACTGCTGGTTCACGGCGTAACGCGCCAGCTGGTAGCCCTGCGGGTCGTTGCACTGGAAGACCACCTGACCGAGACCGGTCTCGGCCCCGGCATTGAGCGATAGATTGGTAACGTCGGCAGGAGCAGTGAGCTCGCACACCGGAGCAACCACGCCCGAGATGTTCACAGAATCGGTAGTGGCGGCAATTGCGGGAGCCGAAAAAGCTGAGGCGGCGACGGCAAAAGCAACGATCTTCTTCATGACTAATCCTTTCACAGATGGGTACTCACGACTTTGCGCGGCTGCGACCGTTAATTTTGACTTAGACCCGGCTTGCTTTCCGTGTCCAACGGCGGCGACTCGCCCCCTTACAAGGTAAACAAAGTGCTAACGAATTTAGGGGGGTACCACAAGCGAGCATCGCTGAACTAAGCGTTCCGGTCCCATTCCGGCACAGGCTCGGCCGCCTGTATCAGCGATGCTTCATTGCTCATTTGAGCAATTTCATAACGTGGAATCTTGTCACGATCGGGCTTGGGAGTGCCTGATCGTTGCTGGATCCTTACGGACGAATGCGAGGGATACCGTATGATAGCATCTGAGATTGGCTTGGTAAGTGCCCTGTCCTGGGAATCGACGGCTCGCTCGGTATCGAGCCTGCCGATCCGATTTGGATTCGATACGGAAGAGGTGGGCATGCTCAGAAGGCTGGCCGCTGCTCTCTACCACCAGCCTCGGCGCTCCGTGACTGCTCGTTATAACCCTCGCATTTTACAAAACCCTAGGCTGGCCAAGATGTGCCTGTTCAAGTCACTGTTGTTGCATGGTTAGGCCCAACTGCAAGGATTATTCATGATACTGTCGGGCTATCATATTACGGTCTCGCGGTCCCCCTTAGGCACAGCCGTCGCGACCATCGATTGTAGGGCAGTTAAGCTTCGCAAAAGCGGAGTGTTTAGCTTCCACGCTGTCGACTCTAGTCACCCTTCGCACGCTTGACGACACCAGTGTATGCTGCGTGCAATGCGTCGAGTTCGTCGTTCACGCGCTCCAGCTCGGCTCGAAGGTCAGGTATTTTATTCTTTCCCGCGGAATTTATCCCGAGATCTACGATCCTGCAATTGAGGCGTTGCTGCTCGCGACGCAGTTCGGTTCCCAGCGCGAGGAATTGGTGACCTGAGATTCTGGCTCCCTCCCAGTCGCGGGCGCCACCGAACGAAACATTAATCTGAACGTCGATCGGACGAGCACCTAGCTTCTGGGCGATCGTGATCTGAGAGTGCTCCACCACGGTCGCCGCTTGCTTGGAGTCGTTTACTGTTTCAATCCGTTCGGCGACAAGCAATTCATTAGGCAGATCGAGTATCGCGCACAATTCCACGAGCCTTGATGCACGCGGTCGAGACTTATCATTCTCCCAACACGAGATCGACACCTTGGAAATGCCCAGTCTCCGTGCGAGCTGGTCCAATGTCCAGCCTTTCGATTTACGGGCGATCCGAATCCGTTTGCCGATCGTCAATGAGGGGAAAAACTTTGCATCATGCATGTTCAGCGCTCGACCAAAGCTGATGTCGCAGGTTACCAATGTTAGGGGGCAGCCTACATCGTTAGATCGTCCGTACCGTAATAGATGAGACGTTAAAAAGTCAAATAAAGTCAATCGCCTAGAAGCATCGATGACGCAAATTTCCCAATGGCAACTAACTTTTGTTGATTTCGACACTCTCATGATGGTTTAGCGCTATGCAGATGGAGCCATATTCTGCATGCCGTTTCGGGCGCCGGTCATTGCGCGCCGGCGGGGAGGCGCAAACTCGTCGCGCATGCCCCTCATGCGCCAAACGCGGGCCGTTGCGCCGGCTGCCCTGGTCCCGAGGCTTGCGGTACAACCCTATCATCACCGCTAGGCAGGGACGCGTCTTCCCCGTTGTTGGCGGCTATCAGTGGATAGTCACCCCGTTGACCTCCGCGCTGAAGGTATTTCTCGGGTCTTATGCCAATCTCGGTCATGCGGTAATGTCTGGACGACATGTCTGCTGGCGCTCCGCGAAGGTTACTCCCAAGTCAGTGACCCGCTTCCGCCTGGGCGTACAGCCCAATCCGAACGAGATCGGCGGTTGTCGTAACCGCGAGCTTTTTCATCAAAGCCGCCTTCATCTCCATCGTCTCTTCCAGGGAGAGACCCAACTCGCCAGTTATTTTGATCAGCGAATAGCCGTCGACGATCAGATCGAGCATGCGGTGCTCATGCGAGCTCAGGCCGCCAACCTGGTCAGCTGCCTTCCCGCGAGGCGCAGTTGCGCCAGCCTCGTTTTGACCCGTCACTACCGCGTTACCCCGTTATGCTTATGACGTGACCGTATCAAAAGCGACCGTCGGTGGAAGCCCTCCGAATGAAAGAGATTGATGGGTGGCGCATAGCCCCGCCGACATACTCGCCGTGCTGGGGGAGCGACGGGTTGTCGGCCGATGATGGAAGATCGCCGCGATAAACCCATCAAGGTCCTCCCTTGAGTGCGCGATCAACGTTGGGCGTAAGGAGCCAACGCGGACTTTGCAAGGATGAAGCCTTTCGAGGAGGGTCGACTACCGGCTCGGAGGGAGCAACACAGCGGTGTTTTTCGGACGAAAGAGTCAAACGACCTTTAGCCAACCTTCTTCACATAAGCGGCCATACTGACGAAGGACCTAACATGCGCGTGTTGCTGATCGAGGACGAGCCGACGACGGCCAAGGCGATCGAGCTGATGCTCACGACCGAGGGGTTCAACGTCTATCAGACCGATCTCGGCGAAGAGGGCTTGGACCTCGGCAAGCTGTATGATTACGACATCATCCTGCTCGACCTGAACCTGCCAGACATGCACGGATACGACGTGCTGAAGAAGCTCCGCGTCGCCAAGGTGCAGACGCCGGTACTGATCCTGTCGGGCATCGCCGAGATGGATTCGAAGATCCGCTCGTTCGGCTTCGGCGCCGACGATTACGTGACCAAGCCGTTCCACCGCGAAGAGCTGGTCGCCCGCATCCACGCCGTGGTGCGCCGTTCGAAGGGCCACAGCCAGTCGGTCATCCGCACCGGCAAGCTGGCGGTGAACCTCGATGCCAAGACAGTCGAGGTCGATGGCGCGCGGGTCCACCTGACCGGCAAGGAATACGCGATGCTGGAGCTTCTTTCGCTCCGCAAGGGCACCACGCTGACCAAGGAAATGTTCCTCAACCACCTCTACGGCGGGATGGACGAACCCGAGCTCAAGATCATCGACGTGTTCATCTGCAAGCTGCGCAAGAAGCTCAGCCACGCGTGCAGCGGCGAGAACTACATCGAGACCGT
>NZ_RSEL01000022.1 GCF_003958625.1 Tsuneonella rigui
TATTTCATGCAAAAGGAAATTCGGCGCGCGGGGATTACGGGGACGCGACCACGGTTTAATCATGTTGCGCAAATTTCGGCGGGCATGTGACGAGTCGCATCCCTGCCGAGCGGCGGCGTCTTGATATCAGCCATTGTAGAGACTTGACGGTAGAATCGGGTTGAAGTCGAGCAAACGGTGCAAAAAAATTTTGCGCCTAGCTTTGGCGAGTTAAGTACTCTCATATTTCGCCCCGGGGGTGCGAGCAGACCTGAATGGAACCGCCACTGATGAACGCGTCAACCTCCACACCACGTCCCCCGGGGGGTGGGTAGGCGATCGTCGAGACGTCTGTCAGTTTTGTCAGTGCAGCGGGACTCGACTGTAATGAGACGTTGCGAGGCCGCGTGCGGACCTCGCGGATGACGAGTGGTTCAAGTTTGGTCAATCCGATCGACAAGCCGCATCCTGCCAGGTCGATGGTATAGATTGTAGCGGTGGATGTTTGGCAAGGTCGTGTTCGCTGCGGGCCGCCGGGAAGCGCTGCAAATCGGATCGGAAAGTGGTAACCAGTGTGGGAACCAGTGCAACTGGAGGTCAAAAAAAATCTGCGAATGTAGAGAGTTACGCGAACGCAGTGGCGGAGACGGAGGGATTCGAACCCTCGGTACCGGATTTACCAGTACGACGGTTTAGCAAACCGTTGGTTTCAGCCACTCACCCACGTCTCCGGATCGCAGCGGCGAGCGGGCCCTATAGCGAGGGGTATGGAGAGCGGCAAGGGCCCGAAATCACGCGCGGAACGACTCGCTTCATCGCAAATCGGATTCGCTTCGTCGCGCATTCATTGCCGCTTCACGCGCCGAGGACTCTCTTGCCGGGTGGACATATCCCGTGCGCGGGAACGGAGGGAAATCATGGGCAAGCTTTCGCGCATCGTGCGCCGGGGATGGATCGCCGCGATCGGCGCGGCTTCGCTCGCCGCGTCGCCGGCAATGGCGCAGATTCAAAACGTCGATCCCAACACCGCGATCGATGCCGATCTCGCGCAGCCGCAGCAGGCGCCGGCCGAAACGCCCGGTGAGCCGGCCCCGTACGACGGCTCGACCACCTACACCTCCACGCCCCCCGCCGGCGCGCCGGCCGAGGTGGCGGCGGACTGGTCGGACCCAGTCGTGACCAGCGCCGATCCCTCGACCGCCGCCAGCCAAGCCGCCGGCGAGCCTGCGGTCGCGGCTGCGCAGGGGGACACCTACAAGAAGGACGACCTGATCGGTGCCGCCGAGGGCGTGTTCGGCAAGGGTGCCGAGGGGGTCGCGCGGATGATCGAAGACCTGCTCAAGAAGCAGGGTGAGCCCAACGCGTACATCGTCGGGCGCGAGGCGGGCGGGGCGTTCATCGTCGGCGCGCGCTACGGCTCCGGCACGCTCTACCACAAGGTCGAGGGCCAGCGGCCGGTGTACTGGACCGGCCCGTCGATCGGGTTCGACGCGGGCGCCAACGCCGGCAACACCTTCGTGCTGGTGTACAACCTCTACGACAGCGAAGAGCTGTTTGAGCGCTTTCCGGCGGGCGAGGGCGCGGCCTATGTGATCGGCGGGCTCAACGCCTCATACATGCGCAAGGGCAACACCGTGCTGATCCCGATCCGGGTCGGCGCGGGACTGCGGCTCGGCGTCAACGCCGGTTACATGAAGTTTTCCAAGAAGCAGCGCTGGCTGCCGTTTTGATGCGCTAAACATTTTTTAGCGCCGACTCCCGAGGGGCCGTGACCGTTACCGGTTGCGGCCCCTTTTGCGTGCGCTAAACGAACGCGCCATGTTCGAACGCCTTGCCCCCGCCGCCCCCGATGCGCTGCTTGCGCTGATCAAGCTCCACGCCGCTGACGAGCGGAGCGACAAGATCGACCTCGGGGTGGGCGTCTATCGCACCGGGCAGGGCGGCACTCCGGTGTTCGGCGCGATCAAGGCGGCCGAGGCGCGGCTGGTCGAGACGCAGGATTCCAAGTCCTACCTCGGGCCGGAGGGCGACATGGGCTTCGTCGAGGCACTGATGCCCTATGTCTTTGGCGAGGACGATCCGACCATGGACGGGCGCGTGGCGGGCATGCAGGCCCCGGGCGGGACCGGCGCGGTGCGGCTGGCGGTCGCGTTGGCGAAGGCGGCGGGCGTCACCCGCGTCCACCTCGGCGTGCCGAGCTGGCCCAACCACGCACAGATTCTCGCCGACCTGCCGCTCGAAATGGCGCCGTTCGATCACGACTGCGACGACGGCACCGCGAACGTCGAGGCACTGCTCGAGGTCATTCGCAACGCCGGCGACCACGAGGCGGTGATCCTCCACGGCTGCTGCCACAACCCGACCGGGATCGATTACACGCCGGACCAATGGCGTCAGATCGCCGAGGCGCTCAGCATGAGCAAGATCCTGCCGATCATCGACCTTGCCTACCACGGCCTCGGCCGCGGGATGGAGGAGGACGCGGCCGGCATGCGCGCGGTCCTCGCCGCGGTGCCGGAGGCGCTAGTGGCCTATAGCTGCGACAAGAACTTCGGCCTCTACCGCGACCGCGTGGGCGCGTTCTACGTGATGGCGCGCGAAGCCAGCGCACTGCCCGCGATCATGTCGAACGCCGCGGCGCTGGCGCGCGCCAACTGGTCGATGCCGCCCGATCACGGCGCGGCGGCGGTGCGGCTGGTGCTCGAGGACCCGAAGCTGACCGCGCAGTGGCAGGACGAGCTCGAAACCATGCGCACTCGCATGCGGCAGGTGCGCGAACGGCTGGCGGCGGCGGGGCAGGTGGGTAGCCTCGACCTGACGCCGCTGGCGACGCAGAACGGGCTGTTCTCGATGCTCGCGCTCGACAAGGACCAGATCGCCCGGCTGCGGGCCGATCACGGAGTGTACATGGCCGGCTCGGGACGCATCAACGTCGCCGGCCTGACGCAGGGCAACATCGACAAGTTCATCGCGGCGCTTGCCGAGGTCGCCGGTTGATGGACCGGCAGCCGACGCTCGAAGGCGAGCGGCTGCTGCTGCGCCCCTTGCGGCAGGACGACTGGGATGCGCTGTTCGCGGTCGCGTCCGATCCGCTGATCTGGGAAGTCCACCCGGCCAACGACCGGTGTCAGGAGCCGGTGTTCCGCGCCTTCTTCGATGACGCGCTGGCCCACGGCGGCGCGCTGGCGGTGATCGACAAGGCGACGGGCGAGATTGTCGGCTCCTCGCGCTTCCAAGGCTACGATCCGGCGGACGGTGGCTCGGTCGAGATCGGTTGGACCTTCCTGGGCCGTTCGCACTGGGGCGGCAGCTACAACGCCGAGATGAAGCGCCTGATGCTTGCCCACGCATTGGCGAACGTCGAACGCGTGGTGTTCCGCGTGGGCGAGACCAACTGGCGCTCGCGCGGGGCGATGGAAAAGATCGGCGGCCGGCTGACCGACCGGATCGACATCACCGAACTGCCCGCGGGGCCGGCGCGTCACGTAATCTACGAGATCGACCGCCAGTCGTTCGCCAGCGGGCCGCTGTCGGACTGACGGCAAAAGAAAAGGGCGGGCCGCATCGCTGCGACCCGCCCCGCTCTAGGCTGCCCCCAAACTGTCCGGCTTAGCGCCGCGTGCGCTGGACCGGCTGGTTCTCCGGCGCGATCGAGATGCGGACGGTCTCGCCGCTGCGGCCCGGGAAGTCGGTGAACAGCGCCTGGACCAGGTTCGGCACCAGGTACTGCAGTCGGTTGGAGGTCGAAGCCGCCTCGGCCTTGCCTTCGAACAGGCGCTGGCCGGTGACGCGGTTGTCGATCTTCATCTCCACGCCGCTGGTGTAGACGGTGTAGACGTCGAGCCCGTTGTCGAAGAACGGATCGTAGAAGCCATAGCTCCACGGACGGCCCCAGGCGCCGCGGCCGCCCCAATACGGGCCCCAGCCCAGCCGGCTGTAGCCGAAACGGCCATAGCGGCCGCCGTACCACGGACCCCAGAAGGGATCGGCGAAACCGGTCTGGCGCACGCGTTGACGGCCCTTGTCGACGCCGTAGTCGAAGCGGACCAGCAGGTCGGCATTCTCGGGCGAGTTGGTCTGGATATAGCCGAGCCGCGTCAGGTTGTTCTCGACGTAGTCCGCGTACTGCGCGAATTCGAGCCCGCCGGCGAGCGCCGGATCGTCGGCCACGACCGCAAAGGTCTGACCCTGCGGCGCGGGCAGCGCGCTCTGGAAGCGCTGGACGTTGGCATTGAACGGAGAAGCGCAAGCCGCGAGGGCGCCGAGTGCCAGCGGCACGGCGATCATCTTCAGCTTGCGACCCCAATTGGTCAGGATAGACATGTGCGAAACCCTTCGATGTGAGTGCAAGGCGCAGCTTCTCGAGGCCCACCACCCAGGGGCACAAGCTGTCATCTGTGCGGCAGGGTGTAAAGTAGGCGCGGTGAACCGAGTTTGAATAGGGGGGCTAGCAAAAGTTAGGCCATTCGTTCCGGCTCAGCGCACCAAACCCAGCGCGACATAGGTGGCATCGAGCGTGGGCCGGCCGATCTCGCGCGCCTTGGCGCTGCCGCGCGCAAGGATCGCGTCGAGTTCCTCGCGGTCGTTCAGGAGTTCGCGGAAACGCGCCGAGATCGGCCGCAAGGTCTCGACCAGCAGCTCGCCCAGCGCCGGTTTGAACGCGCCGAAGCCTTGGCCGCCGAAGCGGGCCAGCACCTGGTCGGTGCTCTCGCCCGACAAGGCGCCGTACACCGCGACGAGGTTGATCGCCTCGGCCCGGCCTACGAGCCCGGCCGCCTCGGACGGCAGAGGTTCGGGATCGGTCTTCGCTTTCTTGACCTTCTGCATCACCAGGTCCGGGTCATCGACCAGGTTGATCCGGCTCATGTCGCTGGGATCGGACTTGCTCATCTTGGCGCTGCCGTCGCGCAGCGACATGATCCGCGCCGCTTCGGGCGGGACGATCGGCTCGGGAAGGGTGAACACCTCTTCGCCGCCGCCGAAGTCGTTGTTGAATTTCTGCGCGATGTCGCGCGCGAGCTCGAGGTGCTGCTTCTGGTCGTCGCCCACCGGCACGTGCGTCGCCTGGTAGAGCAGCACGTCGGCCGCCTGGAGGACAGGGTAGGCGAACAGCGCGACCGATTGGCCCTCGCGGTTCTTGCCCGCCTTGTCCTTCCACTGCGTCATTCGGTTGAGCCAGCCCATGCGGGCGGTGCCGTTCAGGAGCCATTGCAGCTCGGCATGCGCGGGGACCTGCGCCTGGTTGAACAGGATCGAGCGCGCGGGATCGATCCCGCAGGCGACCAGCGCGGCGGCCATCTCGAGCGTCGCGCGCTTCAGCTCGGCCGGATCGTGCGGCTGGCTGATGGCGTGGAGGTCGGCGAGGAAGAACAGGCATTGGCTGCCCGGCTCGAGTGCGTCCTGCATGCGGACCCAATTGCGAATCGCGCCGAGGTAGTTGCCGAGGTGAAGGTTGCCGGTGGGCTGGATGCCGGAGACGACGCGCATGGAGGTCGCTTTCTCAAAAAATCACGATGAAGGGGCGGTTCGCCGGAGCGAACGGGAGGCGTTCAGGCGGAACGCAGCCATCGCCAGGCCGCCCGGCCGCGGACCGCGAAGCGGGTCGGCGCTGACATCAGAAGGGCGGGCGTCTTCATGCGCGCTCCGGTAACCCCAATCGGCCTACTCGGCAAGGTCGACTGGCCTGGCCGGGCGCCGGCGGAGTTGAGCGAGCAGGTCCCTGTCGAGCGCGCCGAGCACGAAAGCGGCGGCGAAGAACACCAGCATGCCGCCCGCAACCAATGCGCCGAGCGACCAGATGCGCTCGAACGCAGTCCCATCGTATCGGTCCGTGAGCCGCGGCGTCAGCCACCACAGGAACGCGGCCATCACAGCGGTCGCGGCAAGCTGGCGCGCGATGCGGCTCGCGAGCCGCGCGGTGAGATGGAACCAGCCCCGGATCTGCAGCACCGTGTAAAGCGTCAGCACGTTGAGCGTGGCGGTGATCGCCGTCGCAGAGGCGAGGCCGACGATGCCGTAGTGCGGCACAACGTAGAAATTGAGTGCGACGTTCACCGCTAGCGCCCCCGCGGCGATCATCACCGGGGTGCGGGTATCCTCGCGGCTGAAGAACGCCGGCTGGAATACCTTCACCAGCACGTAAGCCGGCAGCCCGCAGACCAGCGCAACCACGATGTCCGCCATCACCGCGCCGTCGGCCAGCGTCATCTTGCCGCCGACGAAGAACGCGGTGACGAACGCGGGCGCGCAAATCGCCAGCGCCGCGGCGGCGGGCAGGGTCAGCAACGTGCCGACCTCCACCGCGTTCGCCTGGAGCCGTTGCGCCTCCCCGGCATGGCCCTGCTGGATATGGCGCGCCAGCATCGGCAGGATCGCGGTGCCGAGCGCGATGCCGAAGATGCCGAGCGGCATCTGGTTCAGCCGGTCCGCCAGCTTGAGCAGCGTCAGCGAGCCCTGCGGCAGCGAGGTGGCGAAGAACGTGTCGACGAGTTGGCTGATTTGGTAGATGCCCGCGCCGAAGGTCGCCGGCAGGATCAGCATGCCGAGCCGCCTAACCTCGGGCGTGAAGCGCGGCCGCGTCACTTTCAGCCGCACGCCCGTGCGCCGCGCTGCCCAGCTCATGTAGGCGAGCTGCACCACTCCAGACAGCGCGAGCGAGATGGCGAGCGCCCACGCGACCACCCGGTCGTCGCCCTCGCTCCCGCGCAAGTACCAGCCGGTGACGATGCCGCCGATCATCACCAGATTGAGGAACACTGGCGCGAACGCCCCCGGCGCGAACCGGCTGCGCGCGTTGAGCACGCCCGACAGCATCGCCACCAGGCTCACCAGCGCCAGGTAGGGGAAAGTCATCCGGCTGAGCGCGACCGACAGGTCGAACTTGCCGGGCACCTCGCCGTACTCACGCGCGAGCAGCCAGACGATCCCCGGCATCGCGATCATGCAGAGCGCCGAAAAACCGAGCAGCACCCACACGAACACGCTGAGCACATCGCCGGCAAAACGGTCTGCCGCTTCCTCGCCGCCATCTCCGTGCAGCGCGCGCGAGTACATTGGCACGAACGCGACGCTGAACGCCCCTTCGGCGAACAGGCGGCGGAAGGTGTTCGGCAGGGTGAAAGCAAGCTGCCACGCGTCCGCCGCCAGCCCCGCGCCGAGCACGCGGCTCAACAGCATGTCGCGCACGAAACCGAACACGCGGCTGACCGCGGTCAGCGCGCCGATCGTCCCGACGCTGCGGACGAGATTGCTCAAGCCCGCTCGGCTCCCCGGGCGGGCGTGAGGATCAGGCCTGGCCTGCCGGCGGCTGCGCGCCCGCGGCGGCGTCTTCCTCGGCGCGGCGCTGAAGCTGCTGGAGGTAGAGGCCGTTGAAGTCGATCGGATCGACCATCAGCGGCTGGAAGCCCAGGTCGCGGGTCGCATCGGCGATCACCCGGCGGGCGAACGGGAACAGGATCCGCGGCGCCTCGGCATAAAGGAACGCGTGAGCGTGCTCGTCGGGCAGGTTGCGCAGGCCAACGAGGCCGCAATAGGCGAGCTCGACCAGGAACTGGTCGCCCTCGGTCACCTTCGAGCTGACCTTGATCTTGAGCTCGACCTCGTGGACTTCCTCGTTGATCTGGGTCGCGCCGATGTTGAACTGCAGGTCGATGTTGGGCTGCGACTGCCACTGGAAGCTGGCGGGCGCGTTGGGGTTCTCGACCGAGAGGTCCTTCACGTATTGCGAGATCACGCCCGCGACGGGCTCGTTGTCGGCGCCGTTGCTGGCGCTCGCGGAATCGAGGTTGAGGTCGGTCAGCACATCGCCTTCGTCGGCCATTATTCGGGTATCCTGCAGGTGGCGGCGCAAGGCGGGTCGCCCGCGCTCGATCGGAGGCGCGCCTAGCACTCACTGCAGACCATCGCAACGGCGCACCCGAATGGCGCGCTCGTGCGTTGTTCGTTTGTAATTCGGCCCTATCTAGGGCACGGTTAACCCACGGGCGGCCGGCGGGTGATGGAGCCGAGCCCTCAGAAGACGAAAGACGAGTTCACCAGTGATACTTCAGATCGTCATCCTCGCGATGATCGCCGCGTTCCTCGGCTTGCGCCTTTACAGCGTGCTCGGCCGCCGCGCGGAGCATGAGGAAGAGCCGGTGCCGACCCGCTTCGATCCCGTGGACGCCGCCCAGCCGCGCAATGCCCAGCCGCAACTCCGTCCCGCGCAGCCGGTTCGGCCGGCGGGCCTCGACGGCGCGCTGCCGGCGGTCGAGCGCGGGGTGCGCGAGATCGCCGCCGCGGACCGGCGGTTCGATATCGCGAGCTTCGTCGAGGGCGCGAAGGGTGCTTATTCGATGGTCCTCGAAGCGTTCTGGAAGGGCGACCGCGAGACGCTCAAGGAACTGTGCGACGACGACGTCTATGCCGGGTTCGACGCCGCGATCAGCGCGCGCGAAGCCGCCGGTGAAACGCTCGAAAACCGCCTGGTGCGGATCGAGGACGCGAAAATCGACATGGCCGAACTGGTCGGCAAGACCGCTCGCGTCACCGTGCGTTTCGTCGCCGACATCGCTGCGGTCACCCGCGACAAGGACGGCAACGTGGTCGCGGGCTCGCTCGACGACGCGGTCGAGGCGCGCGACTTGTGGACCTTCAAGCGCGACGTGCGCGAGGCCGACCCGCACTGGCTGCTCGACGAGACGGACGAGGGCTAAGGCTCTCGTTCAAAACGCGCACGACACCTTCGACAAGCTGACTCCGACCCGATAGGACTGGCGCAACGCCGGTTCTAGTTCGGGAGAGGTCATGCGCGCGAGGGTTGCGATAGCGCTGATGGCGGTTGCGCTAGCTGGCTGCCGGGTGGTTCCGAAGGTCGAGACCCCGCCGGCGCCTGTCCCCGCCAATGCGCTGAGCGCCGGGGTCAAGCTTGGACCCTCGATTGCCTCGCTCGGAATGCGAGGTGCCGACGCCGCAGCGGCTCTTGCCAGCTTCCGCGAAAGCTGCCCGCAACTGCTATCGCGTACTGACGCCAGCGGGCTCACCACCGGCTCGCAGTGGGAGCCAGCCTGCACCGCCGCGCGCGGGTGGGGCCAAGGACAAACGGCTGGCGACGCCGCCAGCTTCTTCGACCGCTATTTCGAAACCGCCCGAGTGGGCGAGGGCAGCGCGTTCGCCACCGGTTACTACGAGCCTGACATTGCCGGCAGCCGCGCGCACATCCCCGGATATGACGTGCCGGTCTATGCCATGCCCGCCGATCTGGTGCGCGGCTGGCCCGACGATATTCCGCAAAGCGAGCGCACCGGCCGCGCGCCGCTGGGCCGTTACGATGCCAGCGGCAGGTTCGTACCCTACTACGAGCGTGCGGAGATCGAAGCGGGCGCGCTCGCCAATCGCGGATTGGAGATCGCCTGGGCGCACGATCCGGTCGAGTTCTTCTTCCTGCAGATTCAGGGCTCGGGCCGCCTGGTCGCGCCCGATGGATCCGTCATGCGGATCGGCTACGCGGGTCAGAACGGCCGCGAGTATGCCGGCATCGGCGCGCTGATGAAGCAGCGCGGGCTGATCGGCCCGGGCACAGAATTTGCGACCTCGATGCAGGGCATCATGGGCTACCTGCGCGCGCACCCGGACGAGGGCCGCGCGATCATGAACGAAAACAAGAGCTGGATCTTCTTCAAGGAATTGAAAGGTGACGGACCCCTCGGCGCACTTGGCGTGCCGGTGCGGCGCGAAAGCTCGGTCGCGACCGACCCCATGTTCGTGCCGCTCGGCGCGCCGGTCTGGCTCGACATGGACCGGGCCGAGGCGGACGGGCTGTGGATCGCGCAGGACACCGGCGGCGCGATCAAGGGCGCCAACCGCTTCGACACCTTCTGGGGCGCCGGCGCCGATGCGCGCACGATCGCTGGCGGCATGAGCGCGCGTGGCACCGCGCTGATCCTCCTGCCCAAGGGGACGGTCGCCCGGCTGACCAACAAGTGAAACCGCCGCGCGGCCTCAGCGCCGAAGAGGCCGAGGCGTGGGCGCGGGTGGCGCAGACGGTGCGGCCGCTGATCAAGCCGCGCTCCCGCGTGCGGACCGCACCTGATTCACCTCCGCCGGCGATTGCACCGGCTGCGCCGCCGCCGCTCGA
This sequence comes from Tsuneonella rigui, assembly GCF_003958625.1. Taxonomy (GTDB): domain Bacteria; phylum Pseudomonadota; class Alphaproteobacteria; order Sphingomonadales; family Sphingomonadaceae; genus Tsuneonella; species Tsuneonella rigui. Next base: position 10,094 of record NZ_RSEL01000022.1, read on the forward strand.
CCTCGGCAAGGCGCTCGCCGAAGCGCAGGCAACCCGCGCCAAGCGGCTCGCACCTCGGTCCACTTCGGCCTCCAGGCCCGCACCTACCGCATCAACGGGCCTCGACTCCCACTGGGACCGCCGCTTTCGCGCCGGCTCCATCGAACCCGATTTCACCCTCGACCTGCACGGTCACAACCTCGATCAGGCGCACACGCGGCTGATCGACGGCGTCGCGCAGGCGCGGGCGATGGGCGCGCGGGTCGTGCTGCTGATTACGGGAAAGCCTCGCCCAACCGAAGCGGCCGACCGCGGCTCGAAGCGCGGGGCGATCCGCGCGAAAGTGCTCGATTGGCTGGCGGCGAGCTCGCACGGCGCGGCGATCGCCTCGATCCGCACCGCGCACATCCGCCACGGCGGGGAGGGCGCGCTCTACCTCGTGCTCAAGCGCGCCCGGTGAAGCGCGGAGCGGTCTCGCGCAGCCATACCATCGCGGCAAGGCCGACCAGGCAGGCGGCGAACATGTACCACGCGGGCGCAAGCGGGCTCCCCGTCACCTTGGTCAGCCACGCGACGACGAACTGGGTGGTCCCGCCGAGCGTCGAGACAGCGAGCGAGTAAGTCAGCCCGAGCGCGGTCGAGCGCACGCCGGTCGGAAACGCCTCGGACACCGCGATGAACGCCGCTGTGCCCGCAAGCACGGTCGTGAAGCGCAGCACGAACGCCGCGAGATAGAGCAGCAGTGGTAACGGATGCGCGTCGAGCAGCCAGAAGATGGGCATCACGATCAGCACCGACAGCGCCATGGGCCACAGCATGACCGGCCGCCGTCCGACCCGGTCGGTCAGTATGCCGCTGAGCACCGCGCCGATCGTGCCGCTCACCCCCACCGCCACTGCGGCGCCGAACGCCTCTCCGGGTGACATCGCCAGCACCGCCTGAGCAAACGTGCTGAGGTAGGTCAGCACGTAGTTGATCACCGTGGCCGAGGCGATCGTGGCCAGTGCGAGCACGGCGATATGGCGGTAGCGCGGAACTGGTGCCCGGACCGTACCTGGCGCGGCGGTTTCGAGCGTCTCGGGCAGCGTCCGCCGCAGCACCAGGCCGATGGGCACGATCAGCGCGCCCGCGACCAGGGCGGCGCGCCAGCCCCACACGGCGAGCGCCGTTTCGCTCATCACCGCCGACAGGCCGACGCCGACGAGGCCCGCGACCAGGAGGGCGAAGTTCTGCGAGGCGAACTGGAGCGAGACGTACGACCCGCGCTTCTCGGGCGGCGCGATCTCGGCGAGGAACGCGCTGCTCGGGCCCACCTCACCGCCCAGCGCGAGGCCCTGGACCAGCCGCGCGACGATCGCCAGTGCAGGGGCCGCGGGGCCGATCGCTGCATAAGGCGGGATCAGTGCGAGCGCGAGGCTCGACAGGCCCAGCACGGTGAACGAGGCGACCATCGCTGGCCGCCGTCCGCGCTTGTCGGCGTAGCGGCCGAACACCCACGCGCCGAGCGGGCGGGTGACGAACCCCGCGCCGAAGGTCGCCAGCGCGGCGAGCAGGCTGTTCATCGGATCGCTGGCAGGGAAGAACGCCTGCCCGATCTGCACCGCGAAGATGCTGAAGATTAGGAAATCGTAGAATTCGAGCGCGTTGCCGAGCGCGACCGAGCCGATCTGCGCGCGGGTTGCGGTTCGCGGCGCGCGTGCCTGCTCGCTTGTCTCCACCGGCGTTCCCCCGTTCCCTGCCCGGGGTGTCTCATGGAACAAGGCCCAAGTCGAGCGGACAGCAAAAGGGCCCCGGCAGCGCGCTGCCGGAGCCCTTTATGAAGCCAAACGGCTTACTTGTGGTACTTCGCGCAGGTCAGATCGAAGCGGTCGGCGTTCATGACCTTGGTCCAAGCCTTGACGAAGTCCGCCTTGAACTTCTCCTCGTGACCGTTCTCGGCGTACACCTCGCCCACCGCGCGCAGCTCAGCGTTGGAGCCGAACACGAGATCAGCGCGGGTCGCGCGCCAGGTCTCGTTGCCGGTCGCGCGGTCGGTGGCGACGTATTCCTCGTCGTCCGATCCTTCGACCGCCTTCCACACGTTGGTCATGTCGTAGAGGTTGACGAAGTAGTCGTTGGTGAGCTGGCCCGACCGCTTGGTGAAGTGGCCGTGGCCCCGCTCACCATGGTTGGCGCCGAGCACGCGCAAGCCGCCGACGAGGACTGCCATCTCGGGCACCGACAGGCCGAGCAGGCTGGCGCGATCGAGGAGCATTTCCTCGGTCTTCACCCGCAGTTTCTTGGGGCAATAGTTGCGGAAGCCGTCGGCCTGCGGTTCGAGCCAGTCGAAACTCTCGACGTCGGTCTGCTCCTGCGTCGCGTCGCCGCGGCCCCCGGTGAACGGCACGCTGCCCGCGCCCGCCTTCTCGAGGCCGACCACGCCGCCGAGCACGATCGCATCGGCGAGGCTCATCGACCCGCGCAGGCCGTTGAGGGTATCGAGCACCTTGGCGAGCTCGGCCGGTTCGTTGACGTCCCAGTTCCGCTGCGGTTCGAGCGCAATGCGCGCGCCGTTGGCGCCGCCGCGGTAGTCGCTCTTGCGGTAGGTCGAAGCCGAGGCCCACGCGGTCTTGACCAGCTGCGCCACGGTGAGCCCGCTGTCGGCAATCTTCTGCTTCACCGCCGCCACGTCGGCATCCGACGGCGTGGTGCCGGCGGGGACGGGGTCCTGCCAGATCAGGTCTTCGGCCGGGACCTCGGGGCCGAGGTAGCGGATCTTGGGACCCATATCGCGGTGGGTCAGCTTGAACCACGCGCGGGCGAAGGCGTCCTTGAACGCCTCGTGATCGTTGCGGAACTTCTCGCTGATCGCGCGGAAGCCGGGATCGCGCTTCATCTGCATGTCGGCGGTGGTCATCATGGTGGGGACCTTCTTCGACGGGTCCCACGCCGCCGGCGCCATGTCCTCCTCACGCTGGTTGATCGGCTGCCACTGGTTGGCGCCTGCGGGCGACTTCACCAGCTCGTAGTCGTAGTCGAGCAGCAGGCGGAAATAGTTCTCGCTCCACTCCTTCGGCGTGTTGGTCCACGCGCCTTCGATGCCGCTGGTGACGGTGTGCTCGCCGATTCCGCCGCTCTCGTGGCTCGAGACCCAGCCGAAGCCTTGCGCCGCGAGGTCGCCGCCCGCCGGGGCCGCGCCAAGCAGCGAAGCATCTCCGTTGCCGTGCGCCTTGCCGAAAGTGTGACCGCCGGCGGTCAACGCGACGACCTCCTCGTCGTCCATCGCCATGCGCTTGAAGGTCGCCCGCAGGTCGCGCGCGGCGCCTTCGTCGTCGTGCGGATTGCCCTGCGGGCCTTCGGGGTTGACGTAGATGAGGCCCATCTGGATCGCCGCCAGCGGCCCGTCCAGCTCGAGCGCTTCATCGGGCCGCAGGCGCGTGGTGACGCCTTCGTTGACCCACTTGTCTTCCTCACCCCAGTACACGTCGCGTTCGCTCTCGAACACGTCGGCGCGGCCGCCGCCGAAGCCGAACACGGGTCCGCCCATGCTCTCGATCGCGACGTTGCCGGCAAGGATGAACAGGTCCGCCCAGCTGATGTGCTTGCCGTACTTCTGCTTGATCGGCCACAGCAGGCGGCGCGCCTTGTCGAGGTTGCCGTTGTCGGGCCACGAATCGAGCGGGGCGAAGCGCTGCTGCCCGCTGTTGGCGCCGCCGCGGCCGTCGCCGGTGCGATAGGTGCCCGCCGCGTGCCAGGCCATGCGGATGAAGAACGGGCCATAGTGGCCGTAGTCCGCCGGCCACCACGGCTGGCTGTCGGTCATCAGCGCGGTGAGGTCTTGCTTCAGCGCCTTGTAGTCGAGCGCGTTGAACGCCTCCGCATAGTCGTAGTCGTCGCCCATCGGGTTGGCGGGGCCGTTGGGGGCGAGGATGTCGATCGCGATCGCGTCAGGCCACCAGTCCTTGTTGGTCCGGCCGAGCAGGCTGCGGACCTGGAAATCTCCGCCCATCGGGCAGCCGCCCTCGATCGATCCGGTCTTGGCGTCCATCGTCTCGCTCTCCTCTCGTGACTCGACCCGTTCTGGGTGCGTTGTGAGAGCGTGATGGAGGCGATCTTATCAACCGTCCAATCGATTAATTGCGATTTATTGAGCGATACGCCCGATGAACGGCGGCCTTACGCAGCCTCGGCAAGCGGCTCGTTGCGGATGAGGTAGTCGAACGCCGACAGCGCCGCCTTCGACCCTTCGCCCATCGCGACAACGATCTGCTTGTAGGGCACCGTGGTAGCGTCACCCGCGGCAAAAATACCGTCGAGGTTGGTTCGCCCTTCCTCGTCGGTGACGATCTCGCCGTGGGGCGACAGTTCGAGCCCGCTGTCCTTCAACCACTCGGTGTTGGGGACGAGGCCGATCTGGACGAACACGCCCTCGAGCGCGAGCTCACGCTCTACACCGGTGAAGCGGTCCCTGTACTTGAGGCCGCTCACGCGGTTGCCGTCACCGAGCACCTCGGTGGTCTGCGCGCTGGTGAGCACGTCGACGTTGGGCATGCTGCGCAGCTTCGCCTGCAGCACCGCGTCGGCGCGAAGCTGGCTGTCGAATTCGATCAGCGTCACGTGCGCGACGATCTTGGCGAGATCGATCGCCGCTTCGACGCCCGAGTTGCCGCCGCCGATCACCGCGATGCGCTTGCCCTTGAACAGCGGCCCGTCGCAGTGCGGGCAATAGGCGACGCCCTTGTTGCGATACTCCGCCTCCCCCGGCACCCCGAGATTGCGCCAACGCGCCCCGGTGGCGAGGATCAGGCTGCGCGCCTGCAAGCGGCCGCCGCCCGCGAAGTGCGCGGTGTGCAGGCCGCCGGCCTCCGAAGCAGGCTCCAGCCGTTCGGCCAGCGCGTGGTTCAGCAGCTCGACGGTGTTGGCATCGACCTGGCCCTTGAGTTCGGTCGCGAGCTTGGGGCCTTCGGTGTAAGCGGTGCCCGGCAGGTTCTCGATCCCGAGGGTATCGTTGAGCTGCCCACCGAACCGCTCGGCGGCGATGCCCGTGGCGAAACCCTTGCGGGCGGTATAGATCGCGCTGGCGACGCCGGCGGGTCCGCCGCCGATCACCAGCACCTCGAACGGCGGCTTGGCCGACAGCTTCTCGGCCGCCGCGGCAGCAGCGCCGGTGTCGAGCTTGGCGAGAATCTCGGCCAGCTCCAGCTTCCCGTTGTAGAACGGCTCGCCGTTGAGGAAGGTTGCGGGAACCGCCATCACGCCGCGCTCCTCGACCTCGGCCTGGTAGGCGCCGCCTTCGATCAGCGTGGCGGTCACGCGCGGGTTCTCGAGCGCCATCAGCGTCAGCGCTTGCACCACGTCGGGGCAGTTGTGACACGAGAGCGAGAAATACATCTCGAACGCGAAATCGCCTTCGAGGTTACGGATCTGGTCGAGCAGCTCGGGCTCGACCTTCGGCGGGTGCCCGCCGGCCCACAGCAGCGCGAGCACCAGCGAAGTGAACTCGTGGCCCATCGGCAGCCCGGCGAAGCGCACCCACTTGGCAGGATCGCTCGCGCGGCGGATGACGAAGCTGGGTTTGCGCGCGTCGTCGCCGTCGAAGCTCGCGGAGACCATGTCATGAAGCGCGGCGATTTCGCCGAGCAGTTCACGGGTCTGCGCCGACTTCGCGCTGTCATCCAGCGATGCGACGAGCTCGATCGGCTCGCGCAGGTTGGCGAGATATGTCTTGAGCTGGGTCTGCATCGCGGTGTCGAGCATGATCATCCTGTTCGTCTGAAGGGGCAAAAGGCCCGGGGCGCGCTTCGAGGGATGCCCCGGGCCTTCCAGCGACCCGAGCTTGGGCTCGGGCTCTTATCCGCGGGCCGCCCCGAAAGGGGGGAGGAGGCGCGCCCGCGGTACGGTGTGGCGTTAGAGCTTGCCGACGAGGTCCAGCGACGGCGCGAGGGTCTCTTCGCCTTCTTCCCACGCGGCCGGGCACACCTGGCCGGGGTTGGCGCGGACGTACTGCGCGGCGCGGATCTTGCGGACCAGCTCATTGGCGTTGCGGCCGACGCCTTCGCTGGTGATCTCGACCAGCTGGATCACGCCGTCGGGATCGACCACGAAGGTCGCGCGGTCGGCGAGGCCCTGGCCTTCACGCAGCACGCCGAAGTTGTTCGCCAGCGTGTGGTTCTGGTCGCCCAGGAACGGGAAGGTCAGCTTGCCGATCCGGTCCGAGCTGTCGGCCCAGGCCTTGTGGCTGAAGTGGGTGTCGGTCGACACCGCGTAGACCTCGACGCCGAGCTTCTGGAGCTGGCCGTAATGCTCGCCGAGATCTTCGAGCTCGGTCGGGCAGACGAAGGTGAAGTCCGCCGGATAGAAGAAGAACACCGCCCACTTGCCGGCGACGTCCTGCTCGGTCACGTCGAGGAACTTTTCGCCCTTCTTGTAGGCGGTGGCGGTGAACGGCTTCAGTTGGCTGCCGATGATACCCATGTGTTTGATCTCCAAGTCGGATGGGGTTGAATTCCGAGGTGGAGATATGGTCTATCGCAGCGCAGCAAAGCCGATTGTTGCGATTGCGAACATCGAAATTTTCAATCAGCAGCGCGTAAGATAATGTGGCAGCCGCAGAGCGGCGTTGTCCGCGCGATTATGGTATGAGAGCGAGGTTCGATCGCGCTTTTCGATTGGTCAGCCGATCTGTCATCTCGATGTAAACCCACCGCGGCGGCTCCTGCCCGGCCTCGACCGCGAACCAGAGTTGCCCAAGGGCATCGGGATTGCCCAATGCGCAGAAGCCATAAATCCGCTGGCCTTGCGAGCCGTCGACACCGGGCCTGAAAATGTCGACCCAAGTGCGCGCCGCGTTGGTATTCGAGCCGCATGGCGGCAAGTTTGGCGCGGCGGCAAACAACGCGTGGTCGTATAGCGCCCGGTTCGCGACCTCCAAGCGGTAGCGCACCCAGTCCTTGCCGCCGGCAGCATACTGCTCGATTTTCTGGAATTGCAGCAGGGGGCGGGGTAGGTCCTCAGCGGCTGCCGGCGACATCCACAGCAGGAGAGCGGCAAGGATCAGGAATACGCGCATGAATTTTGCACCAGGCTCAGGCAGGCCCCTAGTGGCCTAACCGGACCTTAGAGTTCCCAGCGTTTGCTGATTGCACAAAAACGACAGGTCGATCAGCCGCACTGCGCCCGGTGCAGCAGTTTGTGATCGGCCAGCACCAGCGCCATCATCGCCGCGACGACCGGGGTGCCGCGGATGCCGACGCACGGATCGTGGCGGCCCCTGGTGCGGATTTCGGTCGCGTTGCCGTCGCGGTCGATGGTCTCGACCGGGGTGAGGATCGAGCTGGTCGGCTTGAACGCCACCCGCACTACCACGGGCTGTCCGGTCGAGATGCCCCCGGCTATGCCGCCCGCGTGGTTGGCCTCGAAGCGTGGACCGTCGTTGCCGGGCCGCATCGGGTCAGCGTTCTGCTCGCCGGTCAGGCGCGCGGCGGCGAAGCCGTCGCCGATCTCGACCGCCTTGACCGCGTTGATGCCCATCATCGCGCCCGCGAGGTCAGCGTCGAGCTTGGCGTAGATCGGCGCGCCCCAGCCGGCCGGGACGCCGTGCGCGATGCATTCGACCACCGCGCCGAGCGAGGAGCCTGCAAGCCGCGCCTCGTCGACCGCCTTCGCCCAGCGCCCGGCGGCGGCCGCGTCGGGCGACCAGAACGGGTTGTTTCCGACTTCAGCCGGGTCCAGCGCCGAGCGGTCGATCGCGTCGCCGCCGATCTCGACCACGTAGGCCTCGATCCGCACCTCAGGGATCACCA
>NZ_RSEL01000023.1 GCF_003958625.1 Tsuneonella rigui
CGGCAGGCAACGTCACCTCGCGCTTGACCAGCGCCGAGAACACCCCGTGGGCCAGCCGCCGCGGGCCGCCCGAAAGCTGCTCCAGCCCGGTCGCGATCACCGCGTGCGGCGGCGTGTCGAGCCGCAGCCATTGCGCCAGCATCATCCGCAGCACCATGCGCGGCTTGGCGTCGTCGGGCAGCGCATCGCGGGTCGCGCCATCGATCAGCGCGTCGAGATCGACCAGCCAGCGCAGGCTCTCGCTCGCGATCGCGCGGGCGAGGCCGCGGTCGCTCGGGGTCAGGCCCTTGGCGTACTGCCCTTCGGCGAGATCGAGCGTCTCGCCCCGGCGCAGAACCGCATCGAGCATGCGCAGCGCCGCGGTGCGCGCAGCCAGTCCCTGGATCTTGGTTTGCCTTTGGGCCATCGCCGCGCGCCCTATCGGCGATTGCATCCCCGCGCCAGCGCGCCCATCTTTGCGCGCATGAAACACGCGACCCAGCGACCCGCGAAGTTCGACAAGCCGGCTCACTGGTCGAGCGCCCCGCCGCCCGAGCCGAAGCCGGGCAAGACCGACGAAGAGCTCAGCCCGACCCGGTACGGCGACTGGGTGCGCGACGGCATCGCGGTGGATTTTTAGGCTTCACGCAACACCCCGTCGGCCCGGACTTGATCCGGGCCAGTGCTTTTTCGGGCGCGGCGCTTGAAGAGAAGCACCACCCCGGATCAAGTCCGGGGCGACGTTGCTTGGGGTCGTCACAGGGGCGTGAACGTCACCTTCAGCCCATCCCTCGGCTTGGGGATCGGCCACGGTTGCCACGCCGGCTCGTATCCATCCTCGATCTCGATCCGGTAGCGCTGGAGCAACTGCGCCATCAGGATCTTCACCTGCATGTAGGCGAAGTGCAGGCCCAGGCACATGTGCGCGCCGCCGCCGAACGGGATCCAGGCGTACTTGTGCCGCGCCTTTACCTTGTCGGGGGTGAAGCGCATCGGGTCGAAGGTCTCGGGGCTGTCCCAGTATTCTTCCATGTGGTGGGTCAGGTGCGCGTTGAAGCCGCACGGGGTGCCGGCAGGAATGCGCAAGCCGTTGAATTCGAAGCTCCGCAGCGCGCGGCGCGGGATCGAGGGAACCGGCGCGATCAGGCGGAGCGATTCCTTGAACGCCATCTCCATCAACTCGAACTTGGGCAAGTCGTCGTACGTCGCGCCGCGCGGGGTGCCGTTCGCGTCGGGGCCGCCGGTGATTGCGATGACTTCCTGCCGCACTTTCTCCTGCCACTCGGGGTGCTTGGCGAGCAGCCAAACAAGACTGGTCGCGCTCGAGGTGATCGTGTCGTGTGCGGCCATCATCAGGAAGTTCATGTGGTCGACCACCTCGTCGACCGGCAGTAGGCTGCCGTCCTCGCGGGTAGCTGTGGCGAACTGGCTGAACATGTCCTGCCCGATGCCCTCACCCGCCCGGCGCTTGAGCGTTAGCTGAGTGAAGTAGTCGACCAGGAATTCGCGCCCCTTCACCCCCTTGCGCATTTGGGTGAACGGCAGCGGCTTGCGCACAGGGGTGATCGAGGCTGCGACCATGTCGACGAAGGCCTGGTTGATCTTCTGCGATTCCGGGCCCCACGGCACGCCGATGAAGCTGTCGGCGGCAAGCTCCAGCGTCAGTTGCTTGATCGCCGGATAGAACAGCATCGAGCCGCCCCACTTGGAGACTTCGGCCGCTATGCCGCGGTCGAGCGCGCCGGCGTAGTGCCGCATCGGCTCGGGTTTGAAGGCGATCGACAGCGCGCGCCGGTCCATCCGGTGGTGGTCGAAATCGAGCAGCATCAGACCGCGCGGGAACAACTGGTGCAGCGTCGGGCCCCAGCCCTGTTCGGAGCTGAAGTTCTTGTCACGGTCGAACAGCAGCATCTCGTTCGCCTCCGCCCCGATCAGCGAGACGTGCCAATGGCCGAGGTTCTTGTTCTTGTAGACCGGGCCATAAGTGCGGAACATGCGCCAGGCGAACCCGTGCGGGTCCTTCAGCATGTTGAACAGGTTGCCGATCACCGGCGGCCCCGCCTCGCCCGGGATGTGCGCGACATCGGCGTCGGTGATGCGCCCTTCGGACCAGTGGCTGGGGACGATTTCCTCAGGCGAGTGCGGGGTCGTTAGCGGCTCGGCAAGCGTGGCCATCGGGTGCTCCTGACAACTGACACTGTTGTAAGTGAGCTAGACCCAGCCCGCAAGTTCCCGCCGCACCAGCGCTTCGAGCATGTCCATACCGGCCTCCCCGGCGTTGAGGCAGGACAGGACGGTCAGCTCCTCGCCGCCAGCCGCGAGGAAGGTCTCCTTCCCTCTGATCGCCAGTTCCTCGAGCGTCTCAAGGCAATCGGCCGAGAACCCCGGCGCCGCGATCGCGATCCGTTTGGTCCCTTTGCGAGCCTCCTCGACCAGCACCGCATCGGTCGCCGGCTCCAACCACTTCGCGCGTCCGAACCGCGATTGGAACGTGGTGACGACCCTGAGGTCCGGCCGACCCAACGCTGTCTCCAACAACCGGGCGGTCTTGCGGCAATGGCAATGGTAGGGGTCACCCAACTCCAGGGTCCGCTGCGGCATGCCATGGAAGCTGAGCAGCAGGACTTCGGGCTGAGCAGGTTGAACCATTTGTGCGCCGAGATCGGCGGCCAGAGCGTCGATGTAGAGCGGGTCATCGTAATACGGCGGCAGCGTGCGCATGGCCGGTTGCCAACGCATTGTCCTGAGCTTGTCCGCAACCTTGTCCACCACCGTCGCGGTCGTCGCCGCGCTGTACTGCGGGTAGAGCGGCGCGAGCAGGATGCGGTCGCAGCCTTGGTCCATCAGCGCCTGCAGCGAAGCGCCGATCTCCGGCCGGCCATAGCGCATGGCGTGGCTGACGGTCACCGAATCGCCGAGCCTTTCCTGCAACTTACAAGCTTGCTCAGCAGTGATCGCGGCGAGCGGAGAACCAGCCTCGGTCCACACCTGACTGTAGGCGTGCGCGCTCTTCTTCGGCCGCGTGGTCAACACCGCACCGCGCAGGATCGGCTGCCAGATCAGCGGCGGAATCTCGACCACCCGCCGGTCGGACAGGAACTCCGCGAGATAGCGCCGCACCGAGCGCGCATCGGGCGCGTCGGGGGTGCCGAGGTTGACCAGTAGCACCCCAAGCTTGCCGTGCGCCACCGCCGGATGATCGGCCGGGATCATAAGCCCTCCGAAAGCAACGGTAACCGACGCAGACGAAGGCCGGTGGCGGAATGCAGTGCGTTGGCGATCGCGGGCGCGGCGACCGCGACGCCGATCTCGCCGGGATCCGCCGGGTCGCCCTCTCCCGGCAGGATGTCGATCGCGATCTCAGGACAGTCGGGAAGCGTCGGCAGCGCGAGGCTGCTAAGCCGGCTTTCGCTAGGCCAACCCTGCGCGAAACCGATCGCCGAGCCGGTCGCCAGACTGGTGCCGAAGATCAGCCCGCCCTCGATCTGCTGGCGGGCGATGTCCTGATTGACCACCCGGCCCAAGTCGACCGCGGCCGACAGTTGGCTCACCTTCACTCCTCCCTCGGCCGCGCGCGCGGTGGCGACGCACGCAATCCGCGCGACCGGCCCGCCGCTCGCGGGATCGCCGATGCGCCAACAGGCGATGCCGTTGCCGCTTTGCCCCGCGCCGCCGTCCCATTGCGCCAGCCGCGCCGCGCGCTGGAGGCATTCGGCCAGCCGTGGGTCCTCGCCGAGCAGCGCCATGCGGAACGACAGCGGCTCGCGGCCGACGCGGGTGGCGAGCTCGTCGATGAAGCTCTCGACGATGAAGGCGAGATAACCGTGGGCGTTCCCGCGCAGCCGTCCGCTCGGAAGGCCGACATCGACCGGCACGTGATCGATCGCAATCGCCGGGATCGCGTAGGGGCCAAGCGCACCCTCGAACGCGAGCGGATCGGGTGATGTGCCCGCAGCATCGAGTGCGGCGAACGCAGTCTTGCCCCCGAACAGCCGCTCACCGAATTCGCTCACCGTCGAGGGCATCGCCACCCGCAGCCGCAGGCCGCGGGGAGTGCCGTCCTCGCGCGCAGTCCATGCGCTGGCGAGGCAGGCGAGCGGCGCGCGCGGACGCCCTGCGGCAATCTCCTGATAGCGCGACCAGACGAGCTGCACGGGAGCCTCCACCTCCGCCGCGATGAGCGCGGCTTCGATCGCGTGATCGTGCTCCAGCCGCCGGTCGAAGCTGCCGCCCGCGGCCATAGGGTAAAGCACGACGTCGGATCGCGAGAGTCCGATCGCCTTGGCCGCCGCTTCCTGCGCTTGCGCAGGCGCCTGGCTCGCCAGCCACAACTCCAGCCGGCCATCGGAAAGCCGCGCGGTCGCGCTGGCGGTCTCCAGCATCGCGTGGGTCGCGGGCGCGATCTCGTAGCGGTAGGTGACAGTGGAATCGCCCAGTTCGCGATCACCTGACCCGCGCGTGACGATGCGGCTAGCCTCGCCCTTGGTCAGCGCCTCGTCGAGCCGCTGGTCGATCATGCCGCTGTCGGCGCGGTCAGTCGCCTGCCAGCGCGGATCGAGCGCAGTCAATGCCTGCTCGGCCGCCCACCAGGTGTCGGCGACGACCGCGATCCAGTCGCGCGATTTGACCAAGCGCCGAAATCCGAGCGTGCGGGCGCCAGCCTTCTCGTCGTAGCCGGCGAGCTCGCTATCACCCACCGGCGCATGGCGGATCGCGGCGTAGAGCATGCCCGGCAACCGCACGTCGCCCGCGAACAGGAAGCTGCCGTCGGCCTTCGCGGGCAGATCGAGCCGAGGATAGGCGATCGCCTGCTCAGCCTCGGCCACGCCCTGCACCTCGCCATAGGGCGTCGGATTGAGCGGCGCGGGATCGGGCGGGTCGTAGCGCGAGGCTTCTTCGGCGAGCGTGGCGAACGCGAGCTGCTTGCCGCCGTGCAACACCAATCCGCCTTGCGTGGTGCATTGCTCGTAGTTGACGCCCCAGCGGTCCGCGGCGGCCATGCACAGCATCGCGCGCGCTGCGGCGGCCGCCTCCCGAGCAGGCGCTTCGTAAGCGGCGAGCGACGTGCCATCGGCGGTCGCCATGAAGCCGCCCTGACCCGCCCAGCGGCGGGTGACGAGATCGTCCGCTTTGTCAGCGAGGCCGGGCGCGAAGGGCATCCACAGGGGCGCCCACTTCGCCGCCAGCGGCAGGTTGGCGTAGGCACCCGAAACCGGGGCGGGCTCGACTGCCACCTGGCGCCAGTCAGCGCCCATCTCCGCCGCGACAATCTGCGGAATCAGCGTGGTGATGCCCTGCCCCATCTCGAGCTGCGGCACCGCCACCGTCAGCACCCCGTCGCGGCCCAGCTTGAGCCAGGCGCCGAACGCCCACTCACCCCGCCCCGGCGTCAACGGCACGCCGTAGTCGCGCGGCCACAAGCCCCACGCCACGAGGAGCCCGCCGCCCACCGCGGCTCCGGCGAGGAGGCCCCGGCNGCTGAGCTGCATCGTCAGGCGGCGCCCGCGCGGTTGTCGAGCCAATCGCCGACCTGCGCGGCGATCGCGGCGAACGGGGCCGCGCCTTCACCGTCGCCCGCCGCTGGGGGTGTCCCGGCGTCGCTCGCCTGCCGCACCGCGAGGCTCAAGGGGATCCGACCCAGGAATGGAATGCCGGCGTCCGCCGCCGCTTCCTCAACTCCGCCGCGCCCGAACGGATCGCTCGTTTCGCCGCAGTGCGGGCAGACATAGCCGGACATGTTCTCGACCAGCCCGATGATCGGTACGCTGCCCTTCTCGAACAATTCGGCAGCGCGCTGGGCATCGATCAATGCGAGGTCCTGCGGGGTCGAGACGATCACCGCGCCGGCCGGCTTGTGCTTCTGCAGCATGGTGATCTGCACGTCGCCCGTGCCCGGCGGCAGGTCGAGCAGCAGCACCTCGGTATCGCCCCAATGGGCATCGACCAGTTGGCCGAACGCGCCCGAGGCCATCGGCCCCCGCCAGGCGAGCGCCTTCCCGGGTTCGACCAGATGCCCCATCGAAAGCATCGGGACACCGAAGCGACTCATGATCGGGATCAACTTCTCGTCCTGGGCCTGCGGGCGCTGACCTTCGGTATCGAGCAACGTGGGCTGGCTCGGGCCGTAGACATCGGCGTCAACCAGCCCGACCTTGCGCCCGGCGCGGGCCAGGGCCACGGCGAGGTTGGCTGTGAGGGTCGACTTGCCGACTCCGCCCTTGCCCGATCCCACCGCGACGATCACTGGCCCGGACTTCGGCTCCGCGCGGTCGGCCATGACCGCCACGCGCACCTCGGCGACATCGTCGCTCGCCTCGAGCACTTCGGTGACGGCGGTCTCCAGCGCCTCCCGCCCAGCCGCATCGAGGCCGGACCCGTCGAGGATCGCGGTCACTCGTCCGTCGGTCAGTTTGAGCGACCGCACCCGGGCCGCGACCGTTTCCGGCAGGCGGGCCGTCAGCGCGCGCTCGTTTAATTGGGAAGTGGGCATCTCGGGTGCGGCCACTAGCATCAATTTCGCCCCGGCCACCCCTGTTTTTCCCGCCGATGGTGCCTATAAGTGACGGTATGGACATCAAGGAAGGGATGGGGCGCCTCGCCGGCCTCGCCATGGCCGGCAAGAGCCCGTGGGGTGGCAAGAAGCCGGGCGATACGCCCGATCCGGACAAATCCGCTGGCGATGCAGTCCCCCCTGCGGCGGACGAGCCGGCGGCCGAGGAATCTACCCCTCCCAAGCCCAAGGGTCCGCGCAATCCGTGGCTGCCCTCGGGCAATGAGCCGCGGCGTTCGGCGAACATCGAGGATATCTTCAAGCACCGCGGCCCCGAAGGCCCGCGCCGCACCGGCGGCGGCGGTCCCGGCTTTCGCTTCCCCGAGCGCCCCGGGGGCAAGAGCTGGTTCCCGGTCGCCGTCGCGGCGATCGTGGTGGTGTGGCTCGGCTTTTCGATGGTCCACCAGGTGGGCACCACCGAACAGGGGATCGTCACCACCTTCGGCAAATATAGCCGGACGCTCGACCCGGGTTTCAGGATCACCTTACCTTGGCCGATTCAACAGGTCGACGTCGAGGAGGTAAGCCAGTTCCGCAGCGAGCAAATCCCCGAAGGATCGGCACAGAAGCTGATGCTCACCGGCGACCAGAACCTTGTCGATTTGAGCTATAATGTTCGCTGGTCGATCAAGGACCTCAAGCAGTTTCGCTTCCAACTGGCGGACCCCGAGGGCACACTGCGCGACGTCGCCGAGGCCGCGATGCGGGCCTCGGTCGCGCAGAAGGGTCTCAACGACGTCCTGTCGGGTTCGGGCCGCGCCGACATCGAGCAGAGTGTGATGCAGCGGATGCAGTCGATCCTCAACTCGTACCGCTCGGGAATCGACATCCAGGGCGTGCAGATCCGCAAGACCGACCCGCCGAAGGAAGTCGAGGAAGCGTTCAAGGACGTTTCGGCCGCACAGCAAGACGCCGATGCCGAGGTCAACCGAGCGGAGGCCTATGCTCAGCAAATCCTCGCCCGCGCGCAAGGTGATGCGGCCTCGTTCGACAAGATCTACGCGCAGTACAAGCTCGCGCCCGAGGTGACCAAGCGGCGCCTCTACTATGAAACCATGGAGCGCGTCCTGCGCCAGAATGACAAGACGGTGATCGAAGCGCCCGGCGTGCAGTCCTACCTGCCCTTGCCCGAGCTCAAGCGAACGGTTCCGGCGCCGACAGGGGGCCAGTGATGGAAAGCTTCTGGCAAACCCACCGCACCTCGCTGTTCGCACTCGCGGCCGCGTTGGTAGTGCTGTTCTCGACGCTTATCGTTGTCCCAGAACGGCAGCAGGCAGTAATCACCCGCGGCGGTGAGCCTGTCTCGGTGGTCAACCGGTTTAAGCCCAACGTTCCGTTTGGCGAAACCGGCGCAGGCATTTGGTGGCGGGTGCCGTTCCTCGACAAGGTCAGCTACATCGACAAACGGGTGATGGACGTCGACATGGAGCCCCAGACGGTGCTGTCGACGGACCAGTTGCGCCTCAACGTGGATGCCTACGCCCGTTATCGGATCATCGATCCGGTGAAGATGGTGCAGACAGCGCGCAATCAGGAGACGGTCGAGACCCAGCTCTCGGCGATTCTCTCCTCGGTCGTACGGCAGGAGCTCGGCCGCCGCAGCTTCGCCTCGCTGCTCACCGCCGAGCGCGGGACGACGATGGCGAACATCCGCACCAAGCTCGATGCGCAGGCGCGCAAGTATGGCGCGCAGGTGATCGATGTGCGGATCAAACGCGCCGACCTGCCCGACGGCACTCCTCTCGAGTCCGCTTTCCGGCGGATGCAGAGCGCTCGCCAGCAGGAAGCCGCGACCCTGCGTGCACAAGGTCAGAAGAACGGCCAGATCATCCGCGCCGAAGCCGAGGCGCAGGCAGCCAAGATCTACGCCGAAGCCTATGGCAAGGACCCGCAGTTCTACGATTTCTACCGCGCGATGCAGAGCTACGACACGACCTTCGCGCCGGACTCGAAATCGTCGAGCACGATCATCCTGTCGCCCGACAACGAATATCTGAAGCAGTTCCGCGGAAACCGGTGACCTGAACCGGTGATGTTCAATCGCGGTTCAGCACCGCGGGCGTGAATCCGCGCCCGTCACGACAATTGGGGGAACACGGCGGAGGCGCCAGCGCTTCCGCTATGCGAAGAGGAAGCAAAGGACGTATGCGCGTGCGATACTCGTATGGATTGACTTCGGCCCTGCTCGTGGGCGGCGCCGCGATCTCGCTCATCACCGGAAACCCCGCCGGCGCCCAGGTGGCGCAGAACGACGACAGCCAGATGGCGCGCGTGGTGCCCCGCGCCGGTGCGCCGGAAAGCTTCGCCGACCTGACCGCGCAGCTCCAGCCGGCGGTGGTCAACATCTCCACTCGCCAGCGCATCCAGGTACCGACCCAGCAGAACCCCTTCGCGGGCACGCCGTTCGAGGGGCTGTTCGGCAACCGCGGCGGCAACCAGGCGCAGCCGACTACGCGAGAGGCGCAGTCGCTCGGTTCGGGCTTCATCATCTCAGCCGATGGGTACGTGGTCACCAACAACCACGTGATCGCCCCGCAGGGCAAGGGCGAGGTCGAGGAGATCACCGTCACCACCACCGACGGCACCGAATATCCGGCCAAGTTGATCGGCAACGACAGCTCGTCCGACCTCGCGGTGCTCAAGATCAGCGGTCCCAAGGCGTTCCCGTTCGTGCACTTCGGCGATTCGAGCCAGGCGCGCGTCGGCGACTGGGTGATTGCCATCGGCAACCCGTTCGCACTGGGCGGCACCGTGACCAGCGGGATCGTCTCGGCGGTCTATCGGAGCACCGGTACTGGGTCCGCCTACGACCGCTACATCCAGACCGATGCGAGCATCAACCGCGGCAACTCGGGCGGTCCGCTGTTCGACATGCAGGGCAACGTGATCGGCATCAACAACGCGATCTTCTCGCCCTCGGGCGGCAGCGTCGGCATCGGGTTCGCGATCCCGGCCGAGATCGCCGCGCCTATCGTCGAGAAGCTCCGGACCGGACAGGAGATTCAGCGCGGCTATCTTGGCGTGCAGATCCAGCCGGTGGCCGGAGACCTCGCGGATTCGCTCAACCTGCCGCAGAATCGCGGTGAGTTCGTCCAGTCGGTCGAACCCGGCCAGGCGGCGGACAAGGCCGGCATCAAGCCGGGCGATGTCGTCACCAAGGTCAACGGCCAGGACGTGACCAACGACCAGACGCTGTCGTTCCTCGTTGCCAACATCGCGCCGGGCACACGCATCCCGATCGAGCTCTACCGTGAGGGCGAGCGGCGCACCGTCACGCTGACGGTGGGCAAGCGCCCGACCGACGAGGAGCTCGCGCAATCGCAGCTGTTCAACGGCGACAACCAGCCGGACGAGGACTCCAGCGGCGGCGCGCAGAGCGGCGCGATGACGCAGGATCTCGGCCTTCAGCTTTCGCCGATGACGCCGCGCTACGCGCAGCAGCTCGGCGTATCGGCCGATGCCGGCGGCCTCGTGATCCTCGATGTCGACGCCAACTCGGACGCCGGTCAGAAAGGCATCCAGCCGGGCGACATCGTGGTCACCGCCAACTACAAGACGGTCGACACGCCCGCTGCGCTGGAATCGATCGTCGCCGCGGCCAAGGCGGCTGGGCGCGAAACGGTGCTCCTGCGCATCCAGCGGCGCGGCCGTCCGCTGACGTACGTGCCGATCCGGCTACGCTGAAGCGGGAGCTGAGAACGAGTGAAGACCCCGCCAGGCTGAGCGCCGTGGCGGGGTTTTTCATGTCCTAGGGCTGCGGCCGCGGAACGGCAGCGGGCTGCAGGGCCGTCGGCTGCGGGCGCGGCCGCTGAGTGGCGGTCGGCGCGGGTGCCGGGCCGTTGCCGGTCGCACGGTTGAGGAAATCGTCGCTCGCGGCTTGGGTAACATCATCAGTCGGACGTCGGCCACCCGGCGCGGTCGGACCCGCGGCGCCCTGCTCTCCTTGGACGGGAAACGGATCGGTCGGCGGCGCGCCGGGACCGCCGTCGCCATTGGGCCGCTGCGGCTCGACGAGGTTACCCGCCTCGTCAATGTAGTAGTAATCGTCCGGATTACCGTACATCTGCTCATCGTCGGGCTCGAGCTGCCATTCCGGGAGCTTCAGCTCGGTGTTGAACTGCTCGACCGGGCGATTGCGCACCGCGTACTTCATGTACGCCGCGAACGCGCGCGCCGGCGCGGTGCCCCCGTGGAGGCTGGGGATCGACTTGGCATCGTCGCGGCCCATCCACACGCCGGTGGTGATCCCGCTCGAGAAGCCGAGGAACCAGCCGTCCTTGTTCGAGCTGGTGGTGCCGGTCTTCCCCGCCACCGGGCGCCCGATCTGCGCCGCGCGGCCCGTCCCGGTGCTGACCGCGGTCTGCAACAGATCGGTCATGCCTGCGGCGACGTAGTCGGGGACGAGCCGGGTCGGGTTCTTCGCTTCGTGCCGGTAAAGCACCTCACCATCGTTGGTGGTCACCTTGACGATGCCGTAGGGCTCGACGCTGTTGCCGCCCGCCCCGACCTCGGCGAACGCACGGGTCATGTCGATCACGCGGACCTCGCTCGATCCCAGCACCATCGCCGGATACGTCGAGATCGGAGTCGAGATGCCGAACCGGCGCGCCATCGAGGCGACGGTGCCGAAGCCGACTTCGTTGCCGAGCTGCGCCGCCACCGTGTTCTTCGAATAGGCGAACGCCGTGCGCACGTTGATCTCGCCTGCATAGCTGCGCCCGTCGTTGCGCGGGCTCCAGCCGTCGATCGTCACCGGCACGTCCTTGACCGTGTCTTCCGGCGTGTAGCCGGCCTCAAGCGCGGCGAGGTAGACGAACAGCTTCCAGGCCGATCCAGGCTGGCGCAGTGCCTCTGTAGCGCGGTTGTAGTTGGTGGTGACGTAATCGGTGCCGCCGACCATCGCCAGGATCGCGCCGTCACGGTCCATGCTGACGAGCGCGCCCTGCGCGCCGCCCGGCACGTTGGCCTTGATCGATGTCGCCGCCGCCTGCTGCATGCCGGTGTCGAGCGTGGTCCAGACCTCGATCGGCTCGGTCGTCTCGGGCAGCAGGATGTCGAGCTGGGGCAGCGCCCAGTCGGTGAAGTAGCGGACCGAGTTCTGGCTCTCGTCCTTCTTCAGTTTGACCGCGCTCGGATCGACTTCGGCCTCGCTGGCGGAAATGCGGCCCTGCTGGCGCATCAGGCTGAGCACCACGTTGGCGCGGTCCACCGCGGCATCGACGTCGGCGGTCGGGGAGAAGCGGCTCGGCGCCTTGACCAGCCCGGCGATGATCGCCGCCTCGGCGGTCGAGAGATGCGTCGCGTCGTGGCTGAAGAACTTGCGGCTTGCGGAGTCTACGCCGTACGCACCGCCGCCGAAGTAAACCTTGTTGAGATAGAGCTCGAGGATCTGCTGCTTGGAGAACTTCGCCTCCAATGCCATCGCCAGAATGCCCTCGCGCAGCTTGCGGTCGAACGAGCGGTTCGAGTTGAGGAACAGGTTGCGCGCGAGCTGCTGGGTGATCGTCGAGGTCGCCTGCAACCGCTTGTCGCCGGTGATCCAGACATAGACCGCGCGCGCGAGGCCGATCGGATCGACGCCGGGGTGCGAATAGAAGCGGCGGTCCTCGACCGAGACCATCGCGTCGTTCATCACCTGCGGGATCTGGTTGCGGTCGAGCCACTTGCCGTAGCTCGGCCCGAGCTCGACGATTTCGCTCCCGTCGCGCGCGCGGACGACGATCGTCTGGCCCGGCTGGGTCGCCTTGAGCGCCGAATAGCTGGGCAGTGAACGCGCCGCGAAGGCAACCGCGAGGCCAAGGAACAAGGCGCCGAGCAGGGCGGCCGCCCCGCCCCATAAAACCAGCCGGCGGAGCCACAGGCGCCAGCCCGTGCGCTCAGTCCGGCCCTTCGCGCTGGCGCGGCTAGAGGGGCGCTTGCCCGATTGCCGCCTGCGCTGCGCATCGGCAGCTGCGCGCCGGCTTCCCCGCTCTGCCATCGATTAGTCCGACACCCTCATTGTGGCGCTGGTGCATAGGCGAGATGGAACCGCGCGTGAACGGTTATTGCGAGGCCTATTCTTTCGGCGAGAAATCGAGCGAGGCGGAGTTGATGCAGTACCGCATGCCGCCGTGCTCACGCGGACCGTCCGGAAAGACGTGGCCCAGGTGCCCATTGCACTTGGCGCAGGTCACTTCGGTGCGAACCATCCCGAAGCTGGTGTCGCGGTGCTCATCGATCGCCGAACCTTCGGCGGCAGTATGAAAGGCCGGCCATCCGCAGCCGCTGTCGTACTTGCCCTCGCTGTCGAACAGCAGCTCGCCGCAACCGGCGCAGCGGTATTCGCCCGCGGCCTTGTTCTTGTCGTACTTCCCGGTGAAGGCTCGCTCGGTCCCCTTTTCCCGCAGGATATGGAACTGCTCGGGGCTCAGCTTCTCGCGCCATTCGGCGGCCGAGAGGTTCTTGAAATCGATCGTCATGGAAGGCTCTCCTTGGCTCCGGATATGGGGAGCACGAGCGCCTCTCTCAAGCGTCCACCTGGGCATAGTGGACCGGCGGCTGGATCACCTCCATCCGCTCGGTCAGCAAGGGGCGGAAGCTCGGCCGGCTCTTGAACACCGAGTACCAGCCGCGCGACTGTTCGTGGCCGGTCCAGTCGATCCCACCGAGGTAATCCGCGACCGAGATCTGCGCCGCGGCGGCGAGATCGGCGAGGCTCATCGTGCTTCCGGCGAGCCAGGCGCGGGTATCGACCAGCCAGTCGATGTATTCGAGATGCTCGTGCGCCAGCTTCATCGCCTCGCGCAGCACCCTTGAGTCCGGCGGCTGGCGCAGCACGATCCGCTTCTTCATCCGCTCGTGAAGCAGCGGCGCGGTAACGTCGCCGTAGAAGTTCTCGTCGAACAGCGCGACCAGCCGGCGGATCTCCGCGCGGTTGGCGGCGGTGCCGTTGATCATCGCCGCGCGATCGACGGTTTCCTCGAAATATTCGCAGATCGCCCGGCTATCGGCGAGCACGATGCCCTTGCCCTTGTCCTCCAGGACCGGAGTGCGGCCGGCGGCGTTGAGCCGCCAGAAGCCCTCCCTCGGCTCCCACGGGTTTTCGCGCCACAGTTCGTAGCCGATGCCTTTCTCGGACATCAGCAGGCGGACCTTGCGGCTGAACGGGCAGAGCGGGAATTGGTAGAGGCGCCACATGCGCGCTCAGTCATGCACCACTGCGCGCACGGAATCTACCGGGCGCGCGGGTATTTAGCGCGGGAAAAGTCAGTAGCGCGGACGCGCCCGCTCGACCGCCTCTTCCATCCGCGCCGCCATCTCACGCAAAGCGGGGATCATGGCCGAAACGCCCCCCGCCATGCCCGCCATCGCGCCCATCACGCGCGGCAGCTTGTCGTGGATTTCCGCCGGGACATCCTCCGCCTCGGGCGAAACGCTGCGCAGCGTCATGTTCGGGTCGACATCGCGCGGGTCATCGCCCGCGGCTTCAGCCACTGCGCGCGCCAGCGGGGCGAGCGGCACGTCGAGCAGCGCCTCGCTTGCAGCAGCCATGCCGGCAGCGACGCTCTCCTGCAGCACTGGATCGCGCAGAGTATCGGCCACCCGCGCGGCGTCTTCCTCCGTCCGGTCCTGCGCCAGCGCGGGCACCGGCACCGCTATCGCGACGAGGACGGCAGCAAGGGCAAGGGTACGCATGGGTGCAAACTCCTGATTCGGACGGCGAATCGCGCGAGATTGTAGCGGCGCGCGCTTGCCCCGCGCTGAACGCGTAGCTCCGGTCGTCGTGCCGAAGGCTCGGCTTACAGCCCGGAGGCGTCGAGCAGCAGGAGGCACGGCCTCATCGCGGCCGCGAGCGCGCCGGGCTCGCCAAGCTGCTTCGCCTGGCCGGACAGTTCGACCGCGACCTGGTCACGCGTGCGGCCCGTCTCGTCCATGATCTGGGCCGAGGCGCGGACGAAGAACTCGCGCCCGCGCTGCCCCAGCGCCGGCCATTCGCTACCCTGCCCGCGCGCCTGCATCGTCGCTCCGACGGCGAACGCCGCGGAGCACTTGAGCGCGCTGGCCTGCTGCAGCGACAGCGGCTTGGGCGGACCTTGCTCCTGCGCGAGAGCCGGGGCGGTCAGCAGGAGAGCGAGGGGAAGAAACCGGAGCGTCATGCGCGCCACCTAGCCGGCAATTCCTGAACCGCGCCAGTCCGCATTGACGCACGCGATGGCGCGGGCCATCGCGGCGCGCAAAGGAGACACTCATGGCCGACCATCCCGCTTGCACCCTCCTCATCGCCGGAGAAGCGCTGACCGGAGGCGGCCGTGACCATGCCGACATTCTCGACCCGGCGACCGGCGAGACGATCGGCAGCGTGCCGCACGCCACCGCCGACGATCTCGACCGCGCGCTCGAAGCCGCCCAGCGCGGGTTCAAGACCTGGCGCAGCACCTCGGCCGACCAGCGCACCGCGATCCTGCTGAAGGCCGCCGCTCTGATCCGCGAGCGCGCCCCGGCGATCGGCGAGGCGCTAACCCGCGAGCAGGGCAAGCCGCTCAAGGAGGCGATCGGCGAGACGATCTATTCGGCGATGCTGCTCGAATTCTACGCGCAGGAGATCAAGCGCGTGTACGGCCGCACGCTGGTTCGTCCTGCGGGTCAGCGGGTCGAGGTGCAATACCATCCGGTCGGCCCGGTCGCCGGGTTCGCGGCGTGGAACTTCCCCTCGCTCAACGTCATGCGTAAGATCGGCGGCGCGCTGGCGGCCGGGTGCTCGACCATCGTCAAGCCGTCGGAAGAAACGCCCTCGGCCGGCCTTGCGCTGGTACAGGCGTGCATCGACGCGGGCGTCCCGGGCGACGCGGTGCAGTGCGTGTTCGGCGTGCCCGACCAGGTGAGCACGCACCTCCTCGCCTCGCCGATCATTCGCAAGGTGACGTTCACCGGTTCGACCGCGGTCGGCAAGCACCTCGCCAAGCTCGCCGCCGAGGATCTCAAGATCGCCACAATGGAACTGGGCGGCCACGCGCCGGTGCTGGTGTTCGCCGATGCCGACGTCGACGCCGCGCTCGACACGATGACCGCCAACGCCTTCCGCAACGCCGGCCAGGTCTGTGTCAGCCCGACCCGCTTCCTGATCGAGCAGCCGGTCTATGAGCGGTTCCGCGACGGTTTCGTCGAGCGGACCAGGGCGATCACGGTCGGCAACGGCTTCGACAAGGGCACCGACATGGGCCCGATGGCCTCGGCGCGCGGGCTCGAGCGGATGGAAAGCCTGATCGGCGACGCGAAGGAACACGGCGCGCAGCTGCTCAGCGGCGGCGAGCGGATCGGCAACCAGGGCTTCTTCCACCAGCCGACGGTGCTCGCCGAAGTGCCGACCGACGCCGCGATCATGAACGACGAGCCGTTCGGCCCGGTTGCGATCCTCAACCCGATGGCGGGCGAGGAGGCGATGATCGCCGAGGCCAATCGCCTTCCCTATGGCCTCGCGGCCTATGCCTGGACGCAGAACCCGGCTCGCCGCCGCCGCCTCGCCGCGGAGGTCGAGGCCGGCATGCTGGCGATCGACACCGGCGGGGTCTCGGCCGCCGACGCGCCGTTCGGCGGGGTCAAGTGGTCGGGCTATGGCAGCGAAGACGGGCGCGAGGGCGTGCTCGCGTGCATGGTGCCCAAGACCGTGCACGAGGCCTGAAATGCTACTGCGCGCTAGCTGCAATCCCACTGATACCAGACCCTGCTGAAGTCGCGCTTCAGCAGGTCTACGCGGGCGATCAGAAACTGGCCCTGCCCGGCGTCACCCCACATCAGGGTCTTGTCGCTCCACAGGTTCAGCAGAACCCGGTCCGCCTTGCGGTACTCGGGGCGGAACATGCGCCAGTCGTCCTGCACGAATTCGGGGTGGCCGCCGACGTGATGGACCTCAGGCCCCTCGCCGAAATGGGCATCGAGCAGCGCATTGAGGCGGCCCCAGCCGTTGCGGTTGTACAGTTCCTCGAAGTCGCGGACGAACTGCCAGTCGTTGTAGGTCGGCACCCGTTTCGACGCCTTGGGCGCCAATGCCACGCCGACGAGCGAGCGCTTGCCTTCGAGCGGTGAATCGATCCCGAGGACGGCGCCCTTGTGCAGCGCGTTGCGCACCATGCGCCCGCCCGTGGCAAAAGCTGGGCGCCAGATGACGCGAAAATCGCTGTTCTCCGGCCGCTGGAAGTCCGCGCCGTACATATCGTTGTGCGCGATGAAGAACTGCAGGACGCCCGACTTGGGATAGTCGGGCAGGTGCGGCATCGCGGCGAAATCGACTTGGGCGAGGAAGACCATCGGCTTGCCCTTGCGGTCCACCGGCCAGCGCTCGCCGTCCGCCAGCCACACCGGCCCGCCGATGCGGTTGCCGCCCTGCGTTTCCTGCGCGGCGCCGGCGGGCACCAGATCCACCGCGGGCAGCGCGAGCTTCGCCTGCCACGCGCGGTAGGCCTTCGCGAGCTTCGGGTCCGCCGGCGGATAGGGCGGCCCATCGCTCAGCCGGGTCGAGGACGGGGTGGGCGTCGGGTGTCCGGCAGGCGGCTCCCCGCCGCCTTGCGGGCTGCACCCGGCAAGCGCCAGCAGGGCGAGGAGCGGGGCGGGGCGCATGCGCCGCTCCTAGCGCGGGCTCGGTTGACGGATCGTCAATCGGCGACAAGAGCGAAGGCCGCCCAATCGGAGAACGCCATGAAGACCCGCGCCGCCGTCGCCTTTGCCCCCAAGCAGCCGCTGGAGATCGTCGAGCTTGACCTCGAAGGGCCCAAGGCAGGTGAGGTGCTGGTCGAGATCATGGCGACCGGCGTGTGCCACACCGATGCCTACACCCTCGACGGGCTTGACAGCGAGGGCCTGTTCCCGAGCGTGCTCGGCCACGAGGGCGCGGGGATCGTGCGCGAGGTCGGCGCGGGCGTAACCTCGGTCAAGCCGGGCGACCACGTGATCCCGCTCTACACGCCTGAGTGCGGGAAGTGTAAATCGTGCCTCAGCGGCAAGACCAACCTGTGCACCGCGATCCGGGCGACCCAAGGCAAGGGCGTGATGCCCGACGGGACGAGCCGCTTCAGCTACAAGGGCGAGACGATCTACCACTACATGGGTTGCTCGACCTTCTCGAACTTCACCGTCCTGCCCGAAATCGCGGTCGCCAAGATCCGCGAGGACGCGCCGTTCCAGACTAGCTGCTACATCGGCTGCGGGGTGACCACCGGAGTCGGCGCGGTGCTCAACACCGCCAAGGTCCAGCCGGGCGACAACGTGGTGGTGTTCGGGCTCGGCGGGATCGGGCTCAACGTGATCCAGGGCGCGAAGCTCGCGGGCGCAGGAAAGATCGTCGGCATCGACCTCAACCCGGCGCGCGAGGAATGGGGCCGCCAGTTCGGCATGACCGACTTCGTCAACACCGCCGGCATGAGGCGCGAAGACACCATCGCAGCGATCGCCGCGCTGACCGACGGCGGCGCAGACTACAGCTTCGACTGCACCGGCAACACCGAGGTCATGCGCACGGCTCTCGAGTGCTGCCATCGCGGCTGGGGCACCTCGATCATCATCGGGGTGGCCGAAGCGGGCAAGGAAATCGCCACCCGCCCGTTCCAGCTCGTCACGGGGCGCAACTGGCGCGGGACCGCGTTCGGGGGGGCCAAGGGCCGGACCGACGTGCCGAAGATCGTCGACATGTACATGGACGGCCAGATCGCGATCGACCCGATGATCACTCACGTCCTCTCGCTCGACGAGATCAACAAGGCGTTCGACCTGATGCACGCGGGCGAGAGCATCCGCAGCGTCGTCGTCTACTGA
>NZ_RSEL01000024.1 GCF_003958625.1 Tsuneonella rigui
CCGAGCTCGCCGCGCACGATCAGGCGCTCGCCGTCGCGCGTGAGCGCACCACCGCGCAGCGCGCCGACATGGCAAGCTGGCAGGCGCGCTCGAGCGAAGCCGCGCGCCGGATGAGCGACATGGCGCGGCGGTTCGAGGAGATCGACCAGGAGCGCGCGGTCGTCGCCGCCAAGCCCGAAGGGCTGATGCGCGAGATAGAGCAAGGCGACACAGTCCGCGCCCGTCTCGCCGCTGAACTGGCGGAGGCGGAGGCGGGAGTCGCTGCCGCGCAAGCCACCGCGCAGGCCGCCGACCGCGCACTGTCTGAAACAACCGAAGCGCTCGCCGCCGCACGTGAGAGCCGCGCTGGTCTCGCCGCACGCGCCGAGAATGAGGAGCAGCGCCGCGAGGAGATGAGCCGCATCTCGGGCGAGCGCTTCCAGTGCCCGCCCCCGCTGCTCGCCGGCCGGTTCGAATTCGACGCCGAGGCAGTGCGCAACGCCGGCCTCGAGAGCGAGGAGATGGAGCGCCTCACCGCCAGCCGCGAGCGGATCGGTCCGGTCAACCTCGTCGCCGCCGAAGAATTGGCACGGATCGAGAGCGAGCACGGCACCAACGCCGCCGAGCAGGCCGAGCTGGCCGAAGCGGTCAACCGCCTGCGCGGCTCGATCGGCAACCTCAACCGCGAGGGCCGCGAGCGCCTCCGCGCCGCGTTCGAGCAGGTCGACACCCACTTCCGCCGCCTGTTCACCCGTCTGTTCGAGGGCGGCCAGGCGCACCTCGCCTTGGTCGACAGCGACGATCCGCTCGACGCCGGCCTCGAAATCTATGCCCAGCCACCGGGCAAGCGGCTGCAGTCGCTCACCCTGCTATCGGGCGGCGAGCAGGCGCTGACCGCGATCGCGCTGATCTTCGCGCTGTTCCTCACCAACCCCGCCCCCATCTGCGTGCTCGACGAGGTCGACGCGCCATTGGACGACGCGAATATCGACCGCTTCTGCGACCTGCTCGATTCGATGGTCGCCGAAACCGACACCCGCTACCTCATCGTCACCCATAACGCGGTGACCATGAGCCGCATGCACCGCCTGTTCGGTGTGACGATGGTCGAGCGCGGGGTCAGCCGCCTGGTCAGCGTGGATCTGGGCGAAGCCGAATTGCTCGCCGCCGAATAAGTCAGCGCCGCCGTTTGCCCGGCCCGACGTGGCGCGTGCGCTCGAACTCCGCCTCGATGGTCGAACGACGGGTCTTGAGCAGGTCCTGCCGCGAGAGGATGCCGACCACCGCGCGTGTCTCCGGATCGACGATTGGAATGCGCCCAATGCCCGATTGGACGATCATGTCCGCCACCGCACCGCCCGGGGTATCGGGATAGGCGAACGGCTGGGTGGCGTCCGACACCACGTCGCCAAGCGGGGTATCGTCATCACCGCGCTCGACCTGCCAGCGCAGCGCGTCGGTGCGCGATACGAGGCCCAGCAGCCGGCCTTGCGCATCGGTCACCGGATAGCTGCGATGCTGAGCCTCCTCGCCGAAGAAGCGCACCGCCTGCGCAATCGTCATCGTGCCGGGCACGGTCGCGGGATCGGCGGTCATGATCTGACTCGCCTGCGCCAGGTCGAGCTGGTTAACCGCATATTCCTGCACGATGTGTCGGCCGCGGCGGCCGATCTTCTCGGTCAGGATCGAGCGGCGCATGACCAGCACGCTCACCGCATAGGCCACGCCCGAGGCGGCGATCGTCGCCGGGATTGCGCTGAATTGCCCGGTCAACTCGACCGCGAAGATCGCTCCGGTCAGCGGCGCGCGCATCGCTCCGCTGAGGATGCCGGCCATGCCGATCAGCGCCCAGAGCCCCGTGTCGCCCGGCAGCAGTTGACCGAGCAGGAACCCCGCCGCGCCGCCGAGGATCAGCAGCGGCGCCAAGATGCCGCCAGACGTCCCCGAACCGAGCGCCACAAGCCACACAACCGCCTTCACTACGAGCAGCGAGACGACCACCTTGAGCGGCAGCGGAGCGTCGAGCAGCTCGGCGATGTTGGCATAGCCGGCGCCGAGCACATGGCGGTCGATCAGCCCGCCGACCCCGACCACCACACCGCCGATCGCCGGCCACCACATCCAGTGCACCGGCAGGCGGTGGAACGCGTCCTCGATCCGGTACAGCAGGCTGGACAGCAGCGCGGCCTCCAGCCCGACGACCAGCCCCACCCCCGCGGCGGCCGCGAGCGGCCACAAACCTGCGGGCAGCGCCGCATCGAGAGGAAACATCGGCCCCGCACCGATCAGCAGCGGCCGCCAAGCGAACGCGACCAGCGCGGCGACCACCACCGGCACGAAGCTGCGCGGCTTCCATTCGAACAGCAGGAGCTCGACCGCGAGCAGGATCGCGGCAAGCGGGGTGCCGAAAATCGCGGTCATGCCCGACGCGGCGCCCGCCACCAGCAGTGTCTTGCGCTCCGCCGCGCTCAGGTGAAAGCACTGCGCGAACAGCGATCCGATTGCGCCGCCGGTCATGATGATCGGTCCCTCGGCTCCGAACGGCCCGCCGCTGCCGATCGAGATGGCGGAGGAGACCGGCTTCAACACCGCGACTTTCACCGACAAGCGACTCTGGCCGAACAGGATCGTCTCGATCGCCTCGGGGATGCCGTGGCCGCGGATTTTCTCCGATCCGAAGCGCGCCATCAACCCGACCAGCAACGCGCCAACCGCCGGAATTACCAGCACCAGCCAGCCAACCGAGGCATCGGTAATGGTCGACGGATCGGCCGACAGCCGGCCGTACCAGAACAGATTGGTGGAAAGCGCGATCATCCGCACCAGCAGCCACGCACCGAGCGCGCCGCCCGTGCCGACCACCAGCGCCATGCCCGCGAGCATGAGCATCCGCCAGTCGGCGCTGTGATCGGCGAGGCGGTGCGCTTCGGCGGGGCGCGGCGTGGCGACTGACATGGGCTGTGCTCGAACGGGGAACGGTCCTGCGCGCCCTATGGCCGAACGCCGGTTAGCGCAACGGCACTATCGAAAGTTAGTTAGACGTTGTGCCCCGGACCGCATCGGCCGCGGCGAATTGCGCGATCTGCTCGCCGTACGCCGCCTCGAACGCCGGGCGCGCGGTTATTCGCGCGACATATGCCTCGGTCGCCGGTCGATCGCCGAACGCGCGCACCTTGGGCACCCGCAAAACGTCCGCCATCAGCAAGTCGGCGACGGTGAAGCGGCCTCCGGCTAGCCACTCGCGCTCCGCCAGCACGCGTTCGAGTTGGCCGAGGCGCTTCTCGACCCACGGCTCCAACGGGTTGTCGCCCTGCCCCGACATGCCGACGAACCACCAAGGCACCGCGACCATCTCGATCGAGTTGAGCGCGGCGAACAGCCATTGCAGCGTTTCGGCGCGCCCCACGTCGTCGCGCGGCATCAGCGCGTCGCTCTTGTCCGCCAGGTGCAGCAGGCAGGCGCCGCTTTCGAACAGGTTGACCTCGCCGTCCTGCAAATAGGGCACCTGCCCGAACGGCTGGAGATCGAGGTGATTGGTCTCGCGGCCGTCGAACGGCACGGTCGCGATCGTGTAGTCGAGGCCCGCCTCGCGGCAGGCCCAGCGCAGGCGCAAGTCGCGCACGAACCCGCGCGGTCCTTCGGGCACCCAGTCATAGGTCCAGATCGTGATCTGGCTCATGGGAGAGTCTAGAGTTCGAGCGCCGCGGCGAGCGTCGCGCGCACCGAGCGCAAGCGGGCTATCACCTCGGGCGGGACGGCGCTGGGCGTCTCATCACGCGGCTGGGCCAGCTCGAACGCGGGTTGCTGAGCGGAGTTTGCTGTCTCGCCCTCGCCCGGCTTGAAGTCCTTGAGCGCGGTCTTGGCCCCGCGCAGCGTGTAGCCCTCGCGGTTCACCAGCCGGTCGATCTCGCGCACCAGCGCCACGTCCTCGGGCCGGTAGTAGCGGCGGCCGCCGCTGCGCTTCAGCGGCTTCAGCTGCGGGAACTGGTCTTCCCAGTAGCGCAGCACGTGCGCCTTGATGCCGAGCGCCTCGCCAAGCTCGCCGATCGTGCGCAGCGCGCCCGCATCCTTGCCGTCGTCGAACTCTCCGGCCACGCGCGGCCCTCCTATCCGTTGGCCACCCGCTCCTTGAGCAGCTGGCTGGCGCGGAAGGTCATCACCCGCCGCGGGGTGATCGGCACCTCGACGCCGGTCTTGGGGTTGCGGCCGATCCGTTCGCGCTTCTCGCGCAGCACGAAGGTGCCGAAGCCCGAAATCTTGACATTCTCGCCCTTCGACATGGCTTCGCACATGTGCCGGAGGATCGCCTCGACCAGGTCGAGCGCCTCCGCGCGCGAAAAGCCGAGCTTGCGATTGATCGTGTCTGCGAGATCCGCGCGAGTCAGCGTGCCCACCGAACGCGTCATGCGTTTTCTCCTGCCCGTCCACGCGACCCGGGATTTCCACTAATGTTAGACATTTTTATATGGTGCCGCAACGCTTTAAAGCGCGCGCTAGTGGAAAAGCCCTAGATGCGGACCAGGCTGGCGCCCCAAGTGAAGCCGCCACCCATTGCCTCGAGCATGACGAGGTCGCCCGGCTTGATCCGCCCATCCCTCACCGCCGCGTCGAACGCCAGCGGGACCGAGGCGGCTGAGGTGTTGGCGTGTTGGTCCACCGTAACCACCACCTTCTCCGCTGGCAGCCCTAGCTTGCGCGCGGTCGCGTCGAGGATGCGGGCGTTGGCCTGGTGCGGGACGACCCAGTCGATGTCCTCGGCCGTGAAGCCGGTTTCCTTGAGTACCGTCTCCAGCACCGAGGCGAGATTGGTCACCGCGTGGCGGAACACCTCGCGGCCCTTCATGCGCACCTTGCCGACCGTGCCGGTGGTCGACACGCCGCCATCGACATAGAGCAGTTCGTTGTGCGCGCCGTCGGCGTGGAGCTGCGAGAAGATGACGCCCGGGCCGTCTTCGTCGACCTCGCGCGCCTCCAGCACGATCGCGCCGGCACCGTCGCCGAACAGCACGCAGGTGGTGCGGTCCTCCCAGTCGAGGATGCGGCTGAAGGTCTCCGCGCCGATCACCAGCGCGCGCTTGGCCATGCCCGTGCGCAGCATCGAATCGGCGGTGGCCAGCGCGTAGAGGAAGCCCGAGCAGACCGCGGCGACATCGAACGCGATCCCGCCATGGCAACCCAGCAGGTCCTGCACCTTGGTCGCGGTCGCCGGAAAGGTCTGGTCGGGAGTGGCGGTGGCGAGCACGATCAGGCCGATGTCGGCCGGTGCCAGGCCGGCCGCCTCGATCGCCTTGCGCGCGGCGTCGGCGGCGAGGGTCGCGGTGGTTTCACCCTCGGCGGCGATGTGGCGGTTGCGGATGCCGGTGCGCTCGACGATCCACTCATCGCTCGTATCGACCATCTCCGCCATTTCGGCATTGGAGACGGCGCGCGCGGGCAGCGCCGAGCCGGAACCGACGACGACCGAGCGGATCACGCCGCCTGCCCTTCGTCCGAGGTGGACTTGGCCCGCGCATGGCTGCGCAGCTTCACTTCGCCCAGCTCGGCCAAATCCGCCGAGATGCGGTGCGTGAGATCGTCCTCCAGCAGCCGCGCGGCGACCGCCACCGCGTTCGCCACCCCGGCCGCCGTCGCGCTGCCGTGGCTTTTCACCACCACGCCGTTGAGGCCGAGGAAGACCGCGCCGTTGTGGTTGTTCGGATCGAGGTGGTGCCGCAGCAGCTCGGTCGCCGGGCGCGAGACGAGGAAACCGATCTTCGACCGGGTCGAGCTGGTGAAGGCATTGCGTAGCAGGTCGGTCACGAAGCGCGCCGCGCCCTCGATCGCTTTGAGCGCGATGTTGCCCGAGAAACCGTCGGTCACCACCACGTCGCAGGTGCCGCGGTTGATCTTGTCCGCCTCGATGAACCCGTCGAAGCTCAGCTCCAGCCCGGTCGCACCGCGCAGGCGCTGGGCGGCGTCCTGCAGGACGTCGGTGCCCTTGCCCTCTTCGGTGCCGATGTTGAGCAGGCGCACCCGCGGCGCCTCCAGCCCGGTGACGATGCGCGAATAGGCCGCGCCCATGATCGCGAACTGGACGAGGTTGCGCGCGTCGCACTCGGTATTGGCGCCGAGGTCGAGCATGATGACGTCGTTCTCGCCCAGGGTCGGCAGCAGCGCGGCGAGCGCGGGGCGGTCGATGCCCTTGATCGTGCGCAGCGCCAGCTTCGACATCGCCATCAGCGCGCCGGTGTTGCCGGCGCTCACCGCGGCGCCCGCCTCGCCCGCCTTCACCGCGTTGACGGTGAGGCCCATGCTGGTGGTCTTGGCGCGGCGCAGCGCGGCGGTCGGCTTCTCGTCGCCGCCGACGACATCCTCGCAATGGAGGATTTCAGAGGCGCCGCGCATGTTCGGGTGCGCTTCGAGCGCGGCCTTGATCCGCGGCTCGTCGCCGACCAGCAGGAACTTGAACTTGTCGTGCCGGCGCCGCGCGAGGGCGGCGCCCGAGATCATCGTCTGCACGCCCTCGTCGCCGCCCATCGCATCAACGGCGATCCGCGGCAGACTCATGGCGATGCTAACCCGTTACCGGCCGTCAGAGGCCGACGGCGATGACTTCGCGGCCGTTGTAGTGCCCGCAGTGATTGCAGAGGTTGTGCGGGCGCTTCAGCTCACCGCAGTTGCTGCATTCGTGGTGGGCTTCGACCTTCAACGCGTCGTGCGAGCGGCGCATGCCCCGGCGGGAGGGCGAAGTCTTTCTCTTGGGGACAGCCATTTCGGCACCTGTTCCAGTCGTCTAAATCGTGTGTCGGATCGCCCTAGGCCAAGGCCCTACGGCGCACAACCCATGCGGGCGGGCACGCGCTTAAGGGACCCAGCCTTCGCGGGAAGGCGCGGCCTATAGCGAAATTCTTGTGCGTTGCAAGCACGCGCCTCTGTGCTAGCCCTAGACCTCGGGTTCGATTGGACAGTGGGGCAAAAATGATCCTTCCGGTTACGTTGTGCGCGGCTGCGGCCGCGGCGATCATCAACATCTGGCTGAGCGTGCGCGTTGGCCAGATGCGGGTGAAGCACAAAGTCTCGATCGGCGACGATGCCGGCGGCCCGCTGACCGCGAGGATGCGCGCGCAGCTCAACTTCGTCGAGAACACCGCGTTCGTGCTGATCCTGATCGCCGCGATCGAGCTGGCCGGCAAAGGCGGCCAATGGCTGGCGTGGGTGTCGATGGCCTACATGCTCGGCCGCATCGCGCATGGTGTGGGAATGGACGGCGGCGCGCTCGGCAAGGGGCGCTCGGTCGGGACGCTGATCACTATGCTGACCCAGCTCGGCCTGGCGGTCGTCGCGGTGCTGATCGCGCTGGGTCGGTTCTAGGCCGGTCTGTCAGCGAGCGACGGCCAAGGCGGCGTCGGCCGCGGCCAGCACGTCACCGGTGATCGGGACGAAATATGGCGTGGGTTCCCCGCACGCCACGGCCATGATCTGCCCGACGATCGTGTCTTCTTCGATCGGCGCATAGTCACCGTCAACCGACCCCATGTCCTTTGACGCCCCGGCACGATCGGTCTGCCACGCCTGCAGTACTCTGCCGGTGCCCGCCTTGCAGTCGAACAAGTAGTTCGACCACTCGAGGGGACCTTCGCGCGGAATCGCTGCAGCGACGACATTGCCTTCCACCGATCCGGGTCGTCCGACGACGATGGCGAAAGGCTTGTTGTCGATGGTAAGCGTACCGTCCAATTGCCACCAATTCGGCCCCTGAGTGTGGCGAATCCAATCGCCCGCCGCAACGGCCGGCGCACTCGCCAGCAGCGCCGTCAGACCGACGCCGAGCGTCAATTTGCGTAGCATTGTGTACCCCCCACTCGTCGCGGAAGCCTTGGCGCGAATTGCCGCGTCAGGCAACCCACGCTCGCCGCACCTCAACTCAGCGCGTAGTCGCTCACGAACGCATTGGTCTGCCGCTCGCGCCCAAAGGTGCTGGTCGGCCCGTGGCCGGGGATGAAGGTGACGTCGTTCCCCAGCGGCCACAGCTTCTGGGTGATCGCGTCGATCAGGTCCTGGTGATTGCCCATCGGGAAATCGGTCCGCCCGATCGAGCCCTGGAACAGCACGTCGCCAACGATGGCGAAGTTCGACGGGCGGTGGAAGAACACCACGTGCCCCGGCGTATGGCCCGGGCAGTGGATCACCTCCAGCGTCAGTTCCCCGACGGTGACGGTGTCGCCGTCCTGCAGCCAGCGGTCTGGCTCGAACACCTCCGCCTGCATGCCGTACTTGCCGCCGTCCTCGTCCAGCCGGCTGATCCAGTACCGGTCCGCCTCATGCGGCCCCTCGATCTTGAGACCGAGCTCCTTCGCGAGCATCCCGGTCTGCCCGCAGTGGTCGAGATGGCCGTGGGTGACGAGCAGCTTCTCCAGCGTCACGCCCGCCTTGGCCACGCCCGCCTTGAGCCGGTCGAGATCGCCGCCGGGATCGACCAGCGCCCCGCGCATCGTCTGGGTGCACCAGATCAGCGAGCAGTTCTGCTGCAGCGGCGTCACCGGAATGATCGCGGCGCGCATCGGCGGTTGCGGGGTATCGGTCATGGGGCGAGAGGTGGCCGCGCGACGGCGCGAATGCAAGTTGGGACGGCATGTCCGCAAACGACCCATTGCGGACGATGATGCCCGGGGCCCAGTTCAGCCTTTGTCCACGTAAGTATCGTGGGTATGGCCGCCCAATGGCTCGGGCCCTACTTGTTGTGTGCATGCTGTTAGCATCATGCGAAGGCACGGATGCGAAGTCCGAGATGCAATGGAAGTCATCCTATACGCCCGCTGAGTGTAAAGCGCTGGTGTCGGACGAAGCCGTGATTGCTCGATGTGGCCACGGTGACATAAGCCGCGCTGCGGTATTGCTAAGCGAAGATGCGACTAAGTGCCTGCCGTTCTCAGCTCCGGAGAAAATCGACGGTATCTGGTTCACGGCTTTCGAGCTTTCGAACTTCTATGAAGGCGCTAAGACGCTATCAGACCTGCCTTCAGGTGATTTGACGCAAAACTCGACGTGGTTCTCGAGCACCCCTTCGGCGACCAGGAAGCTCCCTGAACTTCACTTCGAGAGTAAAGCGTTCCGGCTCGAGATAATGGGGCGACGGTCGCTTTGTCGAGGCGCCTATGGTCATCTGGGATACGCCTCGAAGGAGGTCATTGCTACGGACGTGCTTAACGTTACCCCGCTCCGTCGAAAAGAAATCCCTACAGCGCAGCCTTGAACGACCCCTTTCCATCAAAACCCGGACATTCATAACCGCCCGCTCTTCCACACCACGCGGCCGACAATCTCCAGCTCTTCCAGCGCCACCTCGACGGGCGGATAGGCGTAGTTCTGGCTCAGCAGAGTCGCCCTGCCCGGTCCGGCGGCGGCGAGGCGTTTGACCAACAGGGCGTCGCCGACGCGGACGACGTGGATGCCGTCGCGCAAGGCGCGCTGGGCGCGGTCGACGAGGATTTCGTCGCCGTCGTGGAGAAGCGGTTCCATCGAATCGCCCTGGACGCGGATCGCGTGAAGCTCGGCGCCCGCGAGGCCCTGCTCGCGCAGCCAGGTACGCGAGAAGCGGAAGCTGTCGAACGGCGCCTCGCTGCTGGTGAGCGCACCGGGCCCGGCGGCGGCGCCCAGAGGAAGGCGCGGCACCTCGACCCAATCGCTTCGGGTCGCGGAACCGCGCGGGGAATTTCCTTCGGCTGCGCCCAGTTCAGATTCGCTGACGGCGAAGAACTGCGCCAGCTTGCGGCGGTCGTCCTCCTCCAGCTTGCGCGGGCTGCCCTTGCGGATGAACTGCTGCAAGTAGCTGGAATTGCGCCCGATCATCGTCGACAGGCCCGACAGGCTGACCCCGCGCTGGGCGCACAAATCCAGCAAGCGGCGGCGGGGGTCGGTGTCCGGCGGGTTTACCATCCTTCCTTCCTACACGTAGGATTTTTCCTAGACAAGTAGGATTTCAGGCGCAAGCTAGACCCCTCGATCGCCCAACGAGTCGCACGAGATCGAGGAGCCCCATGCTAATCCGCACCATCGAAAAATTCCTGCGCGAGCATCAGATGCCCGCCACTAAGTTCGGCCGCCTGGCCGCCAACGACCCGCGCCTGGTCCTCGACCTGAGGATGGGCCGCGAACCGCGTTCCGCGATGCGGTCGCGGGTGGAACATTTCATGAACAAATATCGGGAGACCATCCATGTTTGACAGCCAGCCGCCCGCCCCACCCCGGGTCCGTAAGGGCGCTAGCGAGCGGCTGCGCGAGGCGCTGATCGCGCTCGCCGGCGGTCATGGGGAGGTGGTTGCTCATCGCGAGAAAAGCTGGGCGAGCATCACTTTCGCCGGGTCGCGGCACACGCTCGAGCTTGCGTTCGCCGGAGCCGAAGCGGTCGCGGCGGGCGAGGCGTTCATCGCCGTTCTACCTGAGCATGAGTTCGCCATCCCGCGGCAGTTGGTCGCGGAGGCGAACGTGGTCGCGGTCGACCATCGGCTCGATCCGCCGCACATGGCGGTTACTTGCGAAGTGTTGCTGCTGGAGGAAGGCTGACGATGCGCAAGGCGTCACCCCGTGCGGCAAGGCGACGTCTCGGCCCCGCAAGGCGACACTTTCGCACCCAAGGCGACATTAAGTCCCTGGACAGTGTGACAAGTGTGACAAGTCGGACGGCGCGCGGCGTTACAGCCGCCGGATCACCAGGTTCCGGATCTCGCTCATGTCCTCCATCGCGAACCGGATGCCTTCGCGCCCCAGCCCCGAGTCCTTGACCCCGCCATAGGGCATGTTGTCGACCCGGTAGCTGGGCACGTCGTTGACCACGATGCCGCCCACGTCGAGCGTGTCCCACGCTTCCAGCACCTGGTGGATATCGCGGGTGAAAACGCCCGCCTGGAGGCCGAACTTGCTGTCGTTGACGATGTCTAGCGCCTCGTCCCAATCGCTGAACCGCATGAGGTTGGCGAGCGGGCCGAACGCCTCTTCCTTGTTGGCCGAGCACGCCTTGGGCACGCCTTCGAGCAGGGTCGCTTCGAGCATCGCACCTTCGAGCTTGCCGCCGCACAGCAGGGTCGCGCCGGCGGAGACGGCCTCGTCGATCCAGCCCTTGAGGCGCTTGGCCTCCTTCTCGGAGATCATCGGCCCGATGAAGGTGTTGCGGTCCTTGGGATCGCCCGCGACCAGCGTCCTGGTCCTGGCGACCAGCATGTCCTTGAAGCGGTCGTAGACGCTGTCGTGGATCAGGATGCGCTGGACGCCGATGCAGCTCTGGCCGGACTGGTAGAACGCGCCGAACACGATCCGCTCCAGCGCGTGGTCGAGGTCGGCGTCCTTGTCGACGATCACCGCCGCGTTACCGCCGAGTTCGAGCACGACCTTCTTCTTGCCCGCCTTCGCCTTGAGGTCCCAGCCTACCCCGGGTGAGCCGGTGAAGGAGAGCAGCTTGAGCCGCTCGTCGACGGTGAACATGTCCGCCCCGTCGCGGTGCGCGGGGAGGATCGAGAACGCGCCTTCGGGCAGCACATCACACTCGGCGAGCACCTCGCCCATGATGATCGCGCCGAGCGGGGTGAGGCTCGCGGGCTTCATCACGAACGGGCAGCCCATCGCGATCGCCGGCGCGATCTTGTGCGCGGCGAGGTTGAGCGGGAAGTTGAACGGCGAGATGAAGCTGCACGGCCCGATCGGCACCCGCTTCCACATCCCCATATAGCCCTTGGCGCGGGCGGAGATGTCGAGCGGCTGGATCTCGCCATAGTTGCGGGTCGCCTCTTCGCTGGCGATGCGAAAGGTATCGATCAGCCGGGTGACCTCACCCTCGCTGTCCTTGATCGGCTTGCCCGCTTCAACGCACAGCGCGTAGGCGAGCTCGTCGAACCGCTCGCGGAAGCGCGCGACGCAGTGGTCGAGCACGCCCTGCTTCTCGTAACTCGCCAGCCGCGCCATCGACTCGGCCGCGCGGACCGCGCCGGCAATCGCCTCGTCGATCACATCCGGAGTCGCGAGCGCGGTGCGGAACGCGACTTCGCCGGTGAACTTGTCGCGCACCTCGAGGTCCGTGTTCGGCTGCGCCGCCTTGTTGTTGAGATAGAGCGGGTAAGTGTCCTTGAGCTTGGTCATGCATTCCCCCCGGTTGCCGCCACCTCTGCCCGACCGCCGCGCACGAACGCAAGCCCCGCAAGGCCCACGGCGAGCAGGAACACGATCGAGGCGAAGCCCCACTGCTGGCTATGCGTCATCCGCGTCACCAGGCTCACCAGCCCCGGCGCGAGCCACGCGGTCGCCACGCCCGACAGGGCGTACACGCCGAAGAACGCGCCGGTCTGGTCGGGCGGGGTCAGGCGGGTCAGCGCGGTGCGCGAGGAAGCGTACTGCGCGGTGATGAAGATGGCGTTGTTGAACCCGATCAGCAGGTACAGCAGGTCCGGCAGCGTGCGGTACACCGGCCCGTCCCACAGCACCCCATGCGCGGCAGGGTCCCAGTGCCAGAAGTAGAGGATCGTATCGGGCCGCATGCCGAGCAGCGCGACGAGGCTCACGATCGTCATGCCGATCTCGATCATCAGCGCGTTGCGCGGTCCGACCGAATGATCGAGCCAGCGGCCAACCTGCCCGCCGACCGCGGCGACCACGCTCAGAATGATGCCGGTGATCAGGAGATCGAGCGGCCCCCAGCCCATCACGCCGGCGGCCAGCACGCCGAAGAAGAACAGTACCCCGTTCATCCCGTCGTAGAAGAACATCCGCGCGGCCAGATAGACCACTGCGTCGCGTTGCTTGCGCACGGCGCCAATCATCCGGGCGATGTCGCCCGCCCCTTCGCGAAACGCGCGCAGCAGCGGCGTGCCGGTGCGCGGCGTGTCGGGAGTGAAGAGGAACAGCGGCAGCGCCCCCAGCGCCAACAACCCCGCGGCGAGCCAGGCAACCACCCGCTCGGGCTCGTGCGCGGCGGCATCGAAGCCGAACAACGGCTGGGCCGGCACCCACCACCAGTCGACTTTCCCCGGCAAGGCGAACGCCCAGGCGGTAAAGCCAAGAGCCGCCACCGAGGCCGCGTTGCCGAGCGAGAGCGCGAGGCCCGACGCGGTGTGGACGTTCTTGAGCCCCGCGGCCCGCACCAGCATCGCGTTGTGGAACACTTCGGACCACGCAAACAGCACGCTGATCATCAGCGTGACGGTCATCGTCATTGCGACGGTCAGGCCGGTCCCGTCCGGCTTGGACCACCACAGCAATGCGGTGAGCGGGACCATCGCGGCAACGATCAGGCCCAGGCCGGGCTTGCGCGGCCCGAGCCGGTCCAGCGCAGCTCCGAGCAGTGGTCCCGTCAGCATCACTATCCAGCCGGCGTACTGCGCGTAACGTGCGATCAGTTCCTGTCCGCGCACCGGATCGCCGACCAGCGTGGCCGAGACGTAGGGCATGAAAATGTAGATGGTGATGAGGATAACGCTCGGATCGCGCCCACCCTCGAAAATCGACCACGCCACCGCACCGCGATTGAGCCGGCCGGACTCCGGAGCGGCCTCCGTCACCACCGGTT
Organism: Tsuneonella rigui; assembly: GCF_003958625.1. Taxonomy (GTDB): domain Bacteria; phylum Pseudomonadota; class Alphaproteobacteria; order Sphingomonadales; family Sphingomonadaceae; genus Tsuneonella; species Tsuneonella rigui. The sequence continues at coordinate 13,511 of NZ_RSEL01000024.1, forward strand.
CCGCAACGACCGAGGCTGGCCCGAGCATCTCGGGCACGGTGGGTTCGCTCACGCCATTCTCCCGTCACGCCAACCTCTTGTGGGCGGCGGCTCGGGCGCGAAGATGTCCGATGTCGGCGCGGCGCGCCAGCGGCTAATTCACCGCCTCGCTATTGCGATCCGCCTGCCGCTTGAGCCGGGCCTTCTCGTGCTGCTCGATCCGGTGCGAGCGCCAGCGCAGGCCCATGCCGGCGATCGAGGTCAGCGCGCCGAGGATCAAGCACGCCATCAGCACCGCGTCGCCCTTCGCGCCCTTCAGCGCGACGATCGCCAACAGGATCACGCTGACGGTGGAGGTGAGGTAGCCCGCCCCCTTGAAGCGGGACGCGCGGTTCAAAGGCCATCCGGTCAGCACGCGAGGATTGCTTGTCATACGACTATCTAACACGCGTCGCCGAACCGGCGTTCCGAGCCTAATCCTTGTTAGGTGTTGCGCCTCACAGCGCCTTCGACAGCGCCTTGATGTCCTTGTTCAGGATCTGATCGTTCTCGGTGTAATCGACCGGACAGTCGATCAGGTGCACGCCCGGCGTGTCGCGGCAATGCGCCAGCAATTCTCGCAAGTGATCGCTCGATTCCGCCCGGTGTCCACTGGCGCCGTAGCTTTCGGCATACTTGACGAAATCGGGGTTGCCGTAGGTCAGGCCGAAGTCGGCAAACCCCATGTTGGCCTGCTTCCAGCGGATCATCCCGTACGCATCGTCGCGCAGGATCAGCACGGTGAGGTTGAGGCCGAGACGGACCGCGGTCTCCATCTCCTGGCTGTTCATCATGAACCCGCCGTCGCCGCAGATCGCCATCACCTTGCGTTCCGGATAGAGCATCGCGCTCATCATCGCGCTCGGCAAGCCCGCGCCCATCGTCGCCAGCGCGTTGTCGAGCAGCACGGTGTTGGGGAGGAACGCGCAGTACCCGCGCGCGAACCAGATCTTGTACACCCCGTTGTCGAGGCAGATGATCCCGTCACGCGGCATGCACTCGCGCACCTGGTGCACGAGATGCGGCGGGAAGATCGGGAAGCGCGTGTCGCCGGCGAGCTTGCTGGTGTGCTCCAGCTCCGCCTTGCGGTAGCCGAGCATGTGGGCGAAATCCCACGAGCGGTTGGGCGAGATGTCTTCCTTGATCTGCCAGATGGCGTTGGCGATGTCGCCGATCACCTCGATCTGCGGGAAGTAGACCGGATCGACCTCGGCGGTGCGGGTCGAGACGTGGATCACCCGCGCGCCGCCCGCCTTCATGAAGAACGGCGGCTTTTCGATCACGTCGTGCCCGACGTTGATGATGAGATCGGCGTCCTCAACTGCGCGGTGGACGAAGTCGCCCGCCGACAGCGCGGCGCAGCCGAGGAATTTGGGGTGCCGTTCGTCGATCACGCCCTTGCCCATCTGGGTCGTCAGGAACGGGATGCCGGTCTTCTCGACGAACTGTTCGAGCATCCGCCCGCACAGCTTGCGGTTGGCGCCCGCGCCGATGACCAGGATCGGCGCCTTGGCTTGTTCGATTGCCTCGACCGCCTGGCGCACGGCTTTGGGCTCTGCCGAGGGACGCCGCGCGACTGAGCGCTGGATCGGCTGCGAGTCGGTCTTTTCCTCGGCGATGTCCTCGGGGAATTCGAGGTGCACCGCGCCGGGCTTCTCTTCCTCGGCCAGGCGATAGGCTTCGCGCACGCGGCTGGGGATGTTGTCGCCCGCGGCGAGCTGGTGGGTGTACTTGGTGATCGGCTCCATCATCGACACCACGTCGAGGATCTGGAAGCGGCCCTGCTTGGATTTCTTGATCGGCTTCTGCCCGGTGATCATCATCATCGGCATCCCGCCGAGCTGGGCATATGCGGCCGCAGTCACGAAGTTGGTCGCGCCCGGGCCGAGCGTCGCCACGCACACGCCGGTCTTGCCGGTGTGACGGCCGTACGTCGCCGCCATGAAGCCGGCGCCCTGCTCGTGCCGGGTCAGGACAAGCTTGATCTGTTTCGACCGACTGAGCGAATCGAGGAAGTCGAGGTTTTCCTCGCCCGGCACGCCGAAGATGTACTCGCAGCCCTCGGCCTCGAGACACTCGATGAACAGATCCGACGCCTTGCGCTTGCCGTCTTCGGCCATGCCTTAAATCCCCCAATACGCTGCCCACGCGCCCGCGGCCGCTGTTGCCGCGGCCTGCTGGATGCGTGGCGTATCAAAGCATTGCGGCGCTGTCTTGCGTCAATATCCGCGCGCGGGGTCGAAGATCGGCGCCAGGGGCTCGCCCGCCACGTAGCGGCGGCAATTCTCTACGAACTGCTCGGCGGAGCGCACGAACATCTTCGACTGCGCGCGGCCCGACAGGTGCATGGTGATCTGCGCGTTATCGAGGCTCCACAGCGGGTCGTCCGCCGGCAGCGGCTCGGGCGTCGTCACGTCGAGCAACGCGCCACCGATGCTCTTCGCTTGCAGCGCGGCTACCAAAGCGTTCTGATCGACCACCGCGCCGCGCGCGATGTTCACCAGCACCGCGCTGTCGTTCATCGCCGCAAACTCGGCCGCGCCGATCATGCCGTCGGTTTCCGGCGTGGCGGGCACCGCGAGGATCACCCAGTCAAACTCGCCGAGCTTGGCGCGCCAGTCGTCGGGACCAAGCGCGCCCGCGCCGGCCGAGCGGCGTACCGGCACCACTTCGACGTCGAAGGCCTCGAGCCGGGTCTTGATCAGCCCGCCGATCGCGCCGAGGCCGAGCAGCAGCGCGCGCGTGCCCGAAAGCTCCAGCTTGCCCGGCGAGTCCATCAGCCACTCGTGCCGGTCCTGCGCGCGGACGACCTCGCGGTAGCCCTTCGCGTGCGTCAGCATCAGCATGACGACGTACTCGGCAATGGTGATCGCGTTGATCCCGGCGCCGTTGGTGACAGTCACCTTGCGCTCCGCCAGCAGGTCGAGCGGCAGGAAATCGAGCCCGGCGTAGATCGAGTTGAGCCACTTAAGCTTGTCCGCCAGTCGCACCGCCTCCGCCATCGGCTCCTTCTTGTCGAGATCGAACCAACCGATCTCCGCCTCTGGCGCGAGCGCGTGCATCTCCTCGACCGAGGTGTACCAGCGGGCTTCGATCTCGGGCGGCAAGTGCGGCTCGATCAAAGGGCGGACGAGGCCTGACAGCACGGCAATGGCCATTCTCGATCCCCTTTACTCGTCGGCCCGGACTTGATCCGGGCCAGTGCTGTTCTTCATGCGCCCCACTAGAAGTGATGCACCACCCCGGATCAAGTCCGGGGTGACGTAGTGTGTGCCTAAAGCTTCCATTCCCAGCCCAGCGGATCGCCGTCCATCACCTCGACGCCTTGGGCTGCAAGCTCGTCACGGATCGCGTCCGAGGCGGCGAAATCTTTCGCAGCTCGCGCTTGCTTGCGGCGATCGAGGGCTGCCTCGATCTCAGACTCTTCAATCGTCGCAGCGGCAGGGCGCAAACGCAGTTCCTCGCGTGTCACCTCGAGGAGGCGCAGGCCAAGCACCGCATCCATCCGCTCAATCACGGCGCGTTTTGCTCCCGCCTCGACCTTCTTCATTGTCAGCGCCTCATCAAGCGCCGTGAGCGCAACGGCCGTGTTGAGGTCGTCCGAGACCGCAGCGTCGAACCGGTCAATCAGTGGCGCGAATTTCGGGTGCTCGCCGCCCGCTTCGACTTCACGAAGCGGCTCGACCGCCATCACCATCCGCTTCAACCGCACCAGCGCCGCGCCCAGCCCCTCCCAAGTGAACTCCAGCTCGCTGCGATAGTGCGCCTGCAGGCACAGCAGCCGGTAGGCGAGCGGGTGGTACCCGCGATCCACCAGCGCCTGCAGCGTCAGGAAATCGCCCGTCGATTTCGACATCTTGCCCCGCCGGTCGACGAGGAAGTTGTTGTGCATCCAGATCCGCGCGCCGCTGTCCGGGCCGCAGGAATGTGCCTGGTTCTGCGCGATCTCGTTCGGGTGATGGATCTCGCGGTGGTCGATCCCGCCGGTATGGATGTCGAACGGGTGGCCGAGCAGCTCGGCGCTCATTACCGAGCACTCGATGTGCCAGCCCGGCGCGCCGCGGCCCCAGGGCGAATCCCATTCCATCTGCCGGCTCTCTCCCGGCGGGGTGGTGCGCCACAGCGCGAAGTCCGCGGCGTGGCGCTTGCCCTCGACACTCTCGATGCGCCCCTCGCCCTCGTCGGTCGAGGCGCGTGCGAGGCGGCCGTAGTCGGGCACGGTCGAGACGTCGAAGTACAGCCCGCTGTCGAGGCGGTAGGCGTGCTTGCCCTCGATCTCCGCATTCCACGCGACCATCGCTTCGACGTAATCGGTCGCCTTGGGATGCTGGACGGGCCGGATGTTGAGCCGGCGCAGATCCGCCTCGAACACCTCCTGGTAATGCCGCGCGATGTCCCAGGCGGACTTGCCCTGGCTGGCGGCCGCCTTCTCCATCTTGTCGTCGCCCGCATCGGCGTCGCTGGTCAGGTGCCCTACGTCGGTGATGTTGATGACGTGCTTGAGGTCGTAGCCCTTGAAGCTCAACACCCGCCCCAGCGTATCGGCGAACACATAAGCGCGCATGTTGCCGACGTGCTGGTAGTTGTAGACCGTCGGCCCGCACGAATAGACCCGCGCCTCGCCCCGATGGAGCGGCCGAAAAGTCTCCAGGCTGCGGGTCAGCGAGTTGAACAGCTTGAGGTCGGTCATCGCGCGCGGACTTATCCACGCGCCGGGCTAGGTCAATCCCAACCCTCCCACCGCACCGCCTCGTCGAGCGGCGCGCGGGCGACGGGGAACTGGTTGACCGGCGCATCGCGGTCGCCCCAACCGATAGCGAGGCCGCAGAAGAACGTGTGATCCTCCGGAATCGAAACCACCTCCCGGATTTGTTTCGAATAGACCGCCCACGCCTCTTGCGGGCAGCTATCGAGCCCCTCCTCGCGCAGCAAAAGCATGACGGTCTGCAGCCACATGCCGATGTCCGACCACTGCGGCGGGCCCATGTACTTGGGCGTGTGCACCAGCATTAGCACCGGCGCGCCGAACGCCTGGAAGTTGCGCGCGAACCACGCCAGCCGCGCAGGCTTGTCCTTGCGCGGAATGGCGAGCGCGCCGTACATATCCTCTCCCACCCCGCGCCGCCGGTCCTCGTACGCGCCGTCGAGCTCGGGCGGATAGACGTGATACTCGGGCGCGAACGCCGCGCGGCCCTTGGGCAGGTCCTCGGCTATTCGCGCGATCAGGCGGGCGAGCGGATCGCCGGTGAGAACGACGCCGTGCCACGGCTGCGTGTTGCCGCCTGACGGCGCGCGCTGCGCTTTCTCGAGCACGCGCTCGATCGTCCCGCGATCAACAGCCTTGTCGAGGAAAGCGCGGATCGAACGGCGGCTGGCGACCGCTTCGGACACCTTCATCAGTCCACCTCGAAGAGCTCGGCAAGCTGCTCGGTGATCGTCCCGCCGAGCTGCTCGACGTCCATGATCGTCACCGCGCGCCGGTAGTATCGCGTCACGTCGTGACCGATGCCGATCGCCACCAGTTGCACCGGCGATTGCTTCTCGATCCAGTCGATCACCTTGCGCAGGTGCTGCTCGAGATACCCCGCGCTGTTCACGCTCAGCGTGCTGTCGTCGACCGGGGCGCCGTCGGAGATGACCATCAGGATGCGGCGGTCTTCCGGGCGGGCGAGCAGGCGGTCGTGCGCCCACAGCAGCGCCTCGCCGTCAATGTTTTCCTTGAGCAGCCCCTCGCGCATCATCAGGCCGAGGTTGCGGCGGGCGCGGCGCCAGGGTTCGTCGGCGCGCTTGTAGATGATGTGGCGCAGGTCATTGAGGCGCCCCGGCTGCGCGGGCTTGCCGTCGGCGAGCCACGCCTCGCGGCTCTGCCCGCCCTTCCACGCGCGAGTGGTGAAGCCGAGCACCTCGGTCTTCACGCCCACCCGCTCGAGCGTGCGGCCGAGGATGTCTGCGCTGATCGCGGCGATCGAGATCGGCCGCCCGCGCATCGAGCCCGAGTTGTCGATCAGCAAGGTGACCACGGTGTCCTTGAACTCGGTCTCGCGCTCGATCTTGTAGCTCAATGAATGGCCGGGGCTGATCACCACGCGGGCGAGCCGCGCGGCATCGAGCAGGCCTTCCTCCTGGTCGAAGTCCCAGCTGCGGTTCTGCTGGGCCATCAAGCGCCGCTGCAACCGGTTTGCAAGCCGGGTGACGATCCCCTGCAAGCCGGTCAGCTGGCTGTCGAGATAGGCGCGCAGCCGGTCGAGTTCGTCGGCGTCGCACAGTTCGGGCGCCTCGACCACTTCGTCGAAGCGCGTGGTCCAGGCCTTGTAGTCGAAACCCTCCGGGATGTCGGTCCACGGGCGATTCGGGCGGACCGGCATCATACCGTCCTCGCCCTCATCGCCCGGCTCGCCCTCGGCCGTTTCCTGCTCCGACCCCATCTTGGTGTCGGAATCGCCCTCGTCCTCGCCGTCCGACATTTCGCCGGCGAGTTCGGTCGATTGCGGGTTGCCCTCGCCCTGGTTGTCGTCCTCGCCCTCGTCCTGGTCTTCGCCTTCGGGCTCCTCTCCGTCCTCGCCATCGTCGGACGGCTGGTCGAGGTCGTCGGGCAGCGTCAGGTCGAGATGGCGCAGCAGATCGAGCGCAAGGCCCTGGAATGCCTTTTGGTCATCGAGCTGCCCGGCGAGCGCCTCGAAATCCGCGCCGGCCTTGTCCTCGATCCATTCTCGCACCAGCTCGACGCCGGGCGCGGCGCGCTGCGGGATCGCTTCTCCGGTGAGCTTTTCGCGCAGGATCAGTCCGAGCGCGCTTGCCACCGGCACGTCCTCGGCACGGATGGCGCGGGCGATGGGGTCGGAGTTGGTGCGCAGCTCGGTCGCCGCGTCGAGGTTGGCGCGGATGCCGCCGTATTTGTTCGCGCCGAGCGCCTCGTAACGCACCTGCTCGACCATGTCGTAACACGCGCGCGCGGTCGCCTCGGCGGGCATCCCGCGCATGTGCAGCGCCTCGTTATGATGGCGCAGCTTGAGCGAGAAGCTGTCGGCGAAGCCCCGCGCCTCGCGGGCCTGGTCGGCGGGCACCGAACGGCCCGGCAGCGGCACCCGGAAGTGCTTGCCGCGCGCGGTCGGCGCATCGGCGCTCCACGCCACTTCCACCTCGGGCTCGTGCGCGAGCGCACGGCTGGCGCCTGTCAGCGCGAGCTTGAAGCGATCGAGGGGCGTTTCGTCGGCCATGAAAGCGCTCGGCTCAACCTTCCTTCGTCATCCTGAACTTGTTTCAGGATCCATTTCGCCGTTTCAGCCGGCAGTCTGCGAACCGACCGGACGCATGGACATCGCGCCGATCGGACGCACGGTCTGTGGCGCACGATGGACCCTGAAACAAGTTCAGGGTGACGGGAGTGGGTGCGAAAAGGAACTGCCTACTTGAGTATCGTCTGCCCGGTCTTCGCCCAGTCGGCCAGGAAGCCCTCGATACCCTTGTCGGTCAGCACGTGGTTGGCGAGGCTCTTGATGACCGCTGGCGGCGCAGTCATCACGTCGGCGCCGATACGCGCAGCCTCCAGCACGTGGATCACGTGGCGAACACTGGCGACAAGGATTTCGGTACCGAAGCCGTAGTTGTCGTAGATCAGGCGGATATCGCGGATCAGATCCATCCCGTCGAAGCCGTTGTCGTCATGCCGGCCGACGAACGGGCTGACGAATGTCGCCCCCGCCTTGGCCGCAAGCAGCGCCTGGTTGGCCGAAAAGCACAGCGTGACGTTGACCATGGTGCCTTCGCCGGTCAGCGCGCGGCAGGTCTTGAGGCCATCGATAGTCAGCGGCACCTTGATGCAGACGTTATCGGCGATTTTCCGCAGGACTTCGGCCTCGCGCATCATCGTCGCGTGATCGAGCGCGACCACCTCGGCGCTCACCGGCCCATCGACGATCCCGCAGATTTCCCCCGTCACCTCCATGAAGTCGCGGCCCGACTTGTGGATCAGCGAGGGGTTGGTGGTGACGCCATCGAGCAGGCCGGCGTCGGCCAGCTCGCGGATGGCATCGATCTCGGCCGTATCGGCGAAAAACTTCATGGTGGCGCAGGCTCCCGGGAATGCGATTCCCGGGAAGCCTTAGCGGGCCCCTCTCGCCGGGGCTAGAGCCGCGAACCCACCCCGAACGCACCGATGATCAGCGGATCGCGGGTCGCCTGCGGGTTGGCGCGGATGGCCTCTTCCTCGTTGCCGATCTCGTTCCAGATAACGTCGTCGACCCTGGCCGAGAAGGTGCGCGCGACCTGCGGGATGTCGACGCCGGTAAGCGCGGCGAGCGCCTCGCCGACCAGCGGATCATTCGCCACGCGCAGGCCCTGGCCGACCCCCGGCAGCATTGCGTCGATGAGCGCGGTGCCCATCTCCTGGCGCAGGAAGCTCGAGGCGGCGCGCGGGCCGCCGCGGATCAAATCGACCGCGTTGGCGAAGCCGATGGTGCGGACGGTGTCGGCAACCACCGGCGCGGCCCGCTCGGCGGCGTCGAACGCGACCGGCGCCAGCGCGCGGGCCAGGCGGTCCTTGAACAGGGCAGAGGTGAGGATGCGGTTGAGCGTTCCGCCGCGCGCGCCGAGGAACTGGTCGAAGCCGAGCGCGGCGACCTGCTGGTCCCAGAACCCTCCCGGCGCGGTCATCCGGTCGAACGCGCGGCCGGTGGAAAGGTACAGCAGCCGCGCGACCGCATCGGTGAAGCTGAATCCGCCGAACCCGGTGGTGCACGCAGGCAGTGCCAGCACCCCGGCGGACACGCCGAGGCCGGCGAGGAACTTGCGGCGGTGCAGGACAGCCGGGCTGCCAATCAAATCGGTCATTGCAAGGTCTCCTAACCTTGCCGCCCCACCACGGCGGCGCCCATATGGGCTGAACTGTGATGAACCGCGCCCGACTGCTGATCTTCAACGCCGCGCTCGGCCCGCTCGACTACCGCGTTCCGGAGGGGGTGGCCGTCGAGCCGGGCTCGGTCGTGGTCGCGCCACTGGGCCCCCGCCAGATCGTCGGGATCGTCTGGGAGGCTGAACGGCTGCCCGGAAGCGAGGTTCCGGACGCCAAGCTGCGGCCGTTGCTGAGCGTGCTGCCGGTGCCGCCGCTGAAGGCGGAGCTGCGCCGCCTGCTGGAATGGACCGCGGACTATTACTGTGCGCCGCTGTCCTCGGTGGCGCGGATGGTGCTGGCGAGCGGCGGGGCGCTGCGAGGTCCGGCGACGATGACCGAGTATCGCCTGTCGGGCGGAATGCCCGAGCGCATGACCCCGCAACGCCAGGCCGCGATCGAGGCGCTCGAGGGTGAGCAGGCGACCATTCGCGAGCTTGCCGGCATCGCAGGGGTCAGCGAGGGTGTGCTGCGCGGGCTTTGCAACCAAGGGGTTCTGGAGCCGGTGCAGGTCGATTGCGACCGTCCGTACTCCCGAGCACGCGCCGAACACGCTGTTCCGGTGCTTTCAGAGGCCCAAACAGCCGTGACGAAGCGCTTCATTGATGCCGTTCGCGCACGTGCGTTCGCTCCTTTCCTGCTCGATGGGGTGACCGGATCGGGCAAGACCGAGTGCTACCTCGAAGCCGTTGCCACCTCGCTCGAATTGGACCGGCAGACCCTCGTCCTGCTCCCTGAAATCGCGCTGACCGAGGCCTTCCTGCGCCGGTTCGAGGACCGCTTCGGCACCCCGCCGGTGGTGTGGCATTCCAGCCTCAAATCCACCGAACGCCGCCGCGCCTGGCGCGCGATCGCGGCGGGCACCGCGCAAGTCGTGGTGGGCGCGCGCTCGGCGCTATTCCTGCCCTACGCCAACCTCGGGCTGATCGTGGTCGACGAGGCGCACGAGGTCAGCTTCAAGCAGGACGAAGGCGTCCGCTACAACGCCCGCGACGTCGCCGTCATGCGCGCCCGGTTCGAGAGCCTGCCGGTGATCCTCGCCAGCGCCACCCCCGCACTCGAAAGCCTGCAGATGGCTGAGAGCGGAGTCTACGAGCGGCTGGTGCTGGAAGACCGCTACGGCGGCGCGCGCCTGCCGGCGATCGACACGCTCGACCTCACCGTCGAGAAGCCCGAACGCGGCCGCTGGCTGGCCCCTCGGCTGGTCGAGGCGATGGAAGAGCGGCTGGCGCGGGGCGAGCAGTCGCTGCTGTTCCTCAACCGCCGCGGCTACGCCCCCCTGACGCTGTGCCGCAATTGCGGCTTCCGCTTCCAGTGCCCCAACTGCAGCGCCTGGCTTGTCGAGCATCGCCTTAGCCGCCGCCTCGCCTGCCATCACTGCGGGCACGAGACCCCGCCCCCGCCCGCCTGCCCCGAATGCGGCGAGCTCGATTGCCTCGTCGCCTGCGGCCCAGGTGTTGAGCGGATCGCCGACGAGGTCGCCGTGATCATGCCCGATGCGCGGGTCGCCGTGGTCACTTCGGACACCGTCAATTCGCCCGAACGGGCCGCCGAATTCGTCGAACGTGCCGAGAGCGGTGCGATCGACGTCATCGTCGGCACCCAGCTCGTCACCAAGGGCTTCCACTTCCCCGAGCTGACCCTGGTGGGCGTGGTCGACGCCGACCTCGGCCTCGAAGGGGGCGACCTGCGCGCGGCCGAGCGGACTTATCAGCAGGTCGCGCAAGTCGCCGGCCGCGCCGGCCGCGGCGCCAAACCGGGCGAGGTGTTGATCCAGACCCGCCATCCCGATGCGCCGGTCATCGCCGCGCTGGCCGCGGGAGACCGCGATGCGTTCTACGACGCCGAGACCGAAGCCCGCCGCCACGCCGGTGCCCCGCCGTTCGGCCGCTGGGCCGCGATCATCGTCTCGAGCGAAGACGAGGCCGAGGCCAAGGAAGGAGCCCGCCTGATCGGCGGCACCCAGCCCAATGTCCCCGACGTCGCCATCCTCGGCCCCGCCCCCGCCCCGCTCAGCCTGCTGCGCGGCCGCTATCGCTACCGCCTGCTCATCAACGCCCGCCGCAGCGCGCAGGTGCAGGACGTGATCCGCGACTGGCTCGCCCCCTTGCGCTTTCCGCAAGGCGTGCGGGTCAGCATCGACATCGATCCCTACAGCTTCGTTTGAGCTTCGCCTCGCGATGGGTTAGCCACCGGGAGAGACTCGCGCAGGAGTCTTCTGGGGACATACAATCATGCTGAAATTTGCCGCGCTCGCCGCAGCGCTCTCGCTCACCGTATCCGCACCCGCGCTCGCCGCCGAGTGGCAATTCGCCGAAACCGAGCACTTCAAGATCTATTCGGAGGATGCGCCCGAGCGGACCGTCGAATTCGCCCGCGAGCTCGAACGTCTCGACGATGCGCTGCGGATGATCAGCGGCATCGGGCCGTCGAAAGGCGACACACCGGATTCGATCAAGGTCACCGTTTTTCGTTTCGGCGAAACCGACGACATGGCCGCGTTGGCGGGCGCGGCGGGCAGCGGCATCGGCGGCTTCTTCATCCCCCGCGCATCCGGAGCGGTCGCGTTCGTCCCGGTGAAGCGCAACATCCACCGCGAACGCGGCTTCCAGACCGAGCTACCCGAAGGCTTCGATCTCGATCCCAAGTCCACCCTGATGCACGAGTACGTGCACTACTTCATGTTCCAGCACGCCGACGCTCCCTACCCGTTGTGGTACAGCGAGGGCTTCGCCGAGCTGTTCTCCAACGTCCAGTTCAACGCCGACCATTTCGTCATCGGCGAGGTGCCGCCGGCGCGCAGCTTCCCCCTGGCGACGATCAAGGTCGATCTGGAAAAGCTGTTCGACCCGCCGGCCAAGGGCGACCGCGACACAGTAGGGCGTGTGTATGGTCACGGCTGGCTGCTTGCGAGCCATCTGAACCTGAAGCCCGAGCGGCGCGGCCAGATCACCACCTACATGCGCGCCATCGCCGATGGGAAAGCACCGATGGATGCCGCCAAGCTGGCGTTCGGCGACCTTGACAAGCTGACGGCCGAGCTTGAAGCATTTCGCAAGGGCCGCGCCTACCTGCTCAAGGTGCCCTATCGCATGGCGACCGAGCCCGAAGTCGCGATTCGCCAGCTTGCTCCTGACGAGGCAGCGCGGATGCCGGTCATGATCCCGTCCAAGCGCGGCGTCGACGAAGACGAGGCGAAGCGGCTGGTCAATGATGCGCGGGCACTGGTCGCGCGCTATCCCAGCAGCGCCCCGGTGCTTCTCTCCGCCACGGAAGCAGAGATCGACGCGCGCAATTTCGACGCGGCGGACCAGTTGGCGGACCGCGTGCTGGCGATCAATCCCAAGTCGATCGACGCGGCGGTGTACCGCGCACAGGTCGACCTGATGCGCTCGTATGCGGATCCATCGAAGCTGGCCGACGCGCGACGCGAGTTCGTCGCCGCGAACAACCTGTCGAACGATTACGCCTACCCCCTGTTCGGCTATTACCTGACGTACCTGTTCGATCCTACCGTCAAGGAAATGCCGGAAACCGCGAAGGCTGCGTTGCAGGACGCCTTCGGCTTTGCGCCATTCGATTCCGATGTGCGGCGCGCGTTGATCCACATGCTCCTGACCGAAAACCGCGTGGCCGAAGCCCGCGTTCTTGGCGCGAGCTATCTGACCGGCAAGGGCGGTTATGCGTGCATGTTGCGCAAGAAGTTCGAGGCGTTCGACAAGGGCGACAAGGATGCGTTGCTGGAAGAGATCAAGCCCGAGCATCCAGGCCTCTATCGCGATGAGGCCGCGCGCAAGGCCGAGCGGGAAAAGAACCGCGAAGAGATTAAATCTTACGGATGTGAGGTGTGACCATGAGTACTTCCGGGCTGACCGTTCACCACCTGCGCATCTCGCAGTCCGAGCGGATCGTCTGGCTGTGTGAGGAGCTGGGGCTTGATTATGAGCTCAAGCTCTATACCCGCCGTTCGGACAACAATCTCGCGCCGGACGAGTACAAGGCGCTGAGCCCGATGGGCATCGCGCCGGTGATCACCGATGGCGACCTGACGCTCGGCGAAAGCGGGGCGATCTGCGAATACATCGACCGCAAGTACGGCGGCGCGCGGCTATCGCCCGGACCCGAACATCCCGACTTCGCCGACCATCTGTTCTGGTTCCACTTCTCCAACGCCACTTTCATGACCAACGGCATGATGGCGCTGGTGGCCATGCGGTTGGGTGCGACGGAGATGCCCGATTTCGTCGCCTCGCGCGGCGCGGGGGCGTGGCAGCTCGCCGAGGCACGGCTGGGCGAGGCCGAGTTCTTCGGCGGATCACAGCTCACCACCGCCGACATCATGATGGGCTTCAACCTCACCACCTCGCGCATGTTCGGCGGGGCGAGCCTGGAGCCGTTTCCCAACATCGCCGCCTATCTTCAGCGGATCGGGCAGCGGCCGGCCTACATCCGCGCGATGGAAAAGTGCGAGCCGGGGATGACGCCCAAGCTCAACTAGGCGGCAGTCTCGCGCGCGAGGCGCCGACGCACCCACCACGGGCGCACGAGATTGCCCTTCTGCGCGGCGCGATAGACGAACCACAGGCCGAGCGGCGTGGCGAGCGCCAGCGCGATCACCGACGCCTCCAGCCCGAACGGACCGCCCGACAGCAGTTCCGGCCCGGCGCTGTGGGCGTTGAGAAGGCCGTCGACCTGGAAGCCGGAGACCGGCACGTCCCAGATGTAGCCTTGGGTGAAGTTCCAACCGAAATGCAGCCCTATCGCCAGCCACAGGTTGCGGGTGAGCATGTACGCCCCGCCGAGCAGGATCCCCGCCTCCACTGCGATGGCGAGCGCGGAGAACAGCGTAGCGTTCGCATTGCCGAGATGCAGCAAGCCGAATGCGGCCGAGCTGAACGCCAGCGCGAACCAGCTGCCGCCGAACTGCTCGAGGAAGTGAAACAGCACGCCGCGCGCGAGAATTTCCTCGGTGATGCCTGCCTGCAAGCCCGCCGCGAACAGCAGCATCGGCAAGCTGGTGCTGCCGCCCCATCCGGCGACGCCATACGCGCCCGCGAGCGCAGCGATCCCCACGATCGCGCTCATGAGCACAAGGGCTACAACGGCACCGCGGAGCGAGTCGAAAGACCGGCGATCGAAAGGCAGATCATCGCGGGGGTTCTCGCCCAAGCGCACGATCAGCAGCTTATAGACTGCCACGCAAACCGCGACGATCGACAGCGAGATGAGCGGCGTATCGACCCACTTGGGCAGGCGCTCGACCGGCAGCCATTTGAGCACCGGCCCGACCGCCGCGGCCGCCGCCACGATGGCCACGATAGCGATTATCAGTGAGACGATCGGGAAGTCGATCACGCGGCGCCACAGCGGCTTGCTCACGGCTACGGGCGCTTCGGCCGTTTCGGTCGCGTCATCCATATCGGCCTCTTCCTCCAGCATGCAGCACGCACGCGGAGGCGGAGCAAGTCAACCGGCGTAGGGTGGATTTCCGCCAGCGAATACCGCGCGCGCCTGCTCCGTGAACCACCCCATTGTCGCCGCCCACGGACCATGCCCGAAGCTGATCCGTGCCACGCCGAGCGCGGCCAGCTCGGGCGGCGTACCCCGGCCTGGCGCCCACAGGATGTTGACCGGCAGCGGAGAGCGTTCGCAGATTTGCGCGATCGTCGGATGGTCGCCGAGGAAAGGGACGAACAGGCTGCCCGCGCCCGCTTCAGCATAGGCGGCGGCACGCTCGATCACAGCGTCGATCAGGTCGGGCGTGTAGTCTTCGACCGTGCGGCCCAGGTACACATCGGTTCGCGCGTTGACGTGGATGCCGGCCGAGGCGGCCGCTTCGACCCGCCGGGCTGCATCGGCGAGCGGGATCAAGGTGGTGGTGCCGGGCATCCGGTCTTCGAGGTTGATCCCCGCGCCGCCGAGCTCGCGGGCACGGCCGACCGAGCGGGCGACCTCGTCGGGCGTGTCGCCGTAGCCCGCCTCCATGTCGATCGTCACAGGCAGGTCCGTGACCGAGACGATCCGCCGCAGGTTCTCCAGCGCAACCTCGATCGGCAGGGTCTCGCCGTCCTTAAACCCGTTGGTCTCGGCGACCGCGAAGCTGCCCGTGGCGATCGCCCTGGCACCGGCCTCGGCCACCGCCCTTGCGGAGCCTGCGTCCCAGATGTTGAACAAGACCAGCGGATCGCCCGGCACGTGCAACGCGCGGAATTTTTCGACGCGGTCCATCAATTCGCTCCTTCTCGCTTGAGCAGCTCGCGCTTGATCGCGAGACCGTAGGCATAGCCGCCGAGGTCGCCGCCCGTGCGGATCACGCGGTGGCAGGGGATCAGCACGGCGACATTGTTGCGTGCGTTGGCGCTGCCCGCCGCGCGCACCGCCTTCGGATTGCCGGCGGCGGCGGCGATCTCGGCATACGTGCGAGTCTCCCCCGGCGGGATTTCGCGCAGTGCCTTCCAGCACGCTTCCTGGAACGCGGTGCCCTTCACATCGAGCGGGATGTGATCGAACTCGCCTGGAGTCTCCACCGCGGCGATGACCTGGCCGAGCAGCGCTTCGAACTCCGCCCCGCCCTCGACCAGCGCGGCGTTCGGAAAGCGCGCCGCGAGCGCCTCGGGCCCCTCATCGAACGACAGCCGGCACACGCCCTTGTCGGTTGCCGCGACCAGCATCCGGCCGAGCGTGGTCGGCACCACTGCCCAGTGGATCGTCGCCCCTCGCCCGCCATTGGCCCAGGCACTCGGGCTCATGCCCAGTTTCGCGTTGGTATTGTCATAGAACCGGCTCGGGCTCTCGTAACCCGCTTCGTAGATCGCATCGGTGACCTTGCCTTCGCGGGTCAGCGCCGAGCGCGCGCGCTCCTCCCGCAGCGCGCGGGCATAGGCGGCGGGCGAGAGTCCGGTGGCGCGGGTAAACACGCGTTGGAAATGGGTCGGCGAGTAGCCGGTCAGCGCCGCCAGCTCGTCGAGCTTCGGCATCCCCTCGCTTGCCTTGATCTCGTCGATCGCCGCCAGCACCGCGGCCTCGTCGCGGGCCACCGCGTTGGGGAGACACCGCTTGCAGGCGCGCAAGCCGGCCGCTTCGGCCTCGGCGGGTGAGGCGTAGAATTGCACGTTCTCGCGCTTCGGCGGGCGCGCCGGGCAGCTGGGGCGGCAGTAGATGCCGGTCGAATGGACGCCCGTCACGAACTGTCCGTCGTAACGGCGGTCCTTGGCGAGCGCGATCGTCCAGCGCTGTTCGTCGGTCAGGGGATGGCGGTGAGTCATGACGCAGTGGCTCCTCGTGCCAGAATTGGCTGTGGCTGAACAGGTAGCGGCCTCGGACGAGGCGCGCGTCCCGCGGCTTGCGGTCAATGTCGCGGCGCGCCACAAGCCGCCGGATGAACCGGTTTTTCATGGCGCTCGGCGCGCTCCTGCTAATCGCCCTGCCGTCCGCCGCGCGGCCCGAGGCGGCCGATATCGCCGCCGCCGCGCGCGGGGTGGTCCGCGTGGTGATCATGGGCACCGACGGCGAGAAGGTGTTCCCGGTCAGCCACGGCACCGGCTTCGCGGTTGCGGCGAACAAGATCGTCACCAACGCGCACGTCATCCGCGAGGCACTGCAGGACGATACGCTGCGCATCGCGATCGTACCGCCTGACGGCGATTCGGCGGACTATGCGCGGATCGTGACCGTCGCGTCGGGCAAGGATCTCGCGCTGCTCGAGACGACCGGCAAGCTGCGCCTGCCGCGGCTGACGATCGCCGGCACCGCGGCGGGGGACGGCGACGAGGTCGCCGCGGTCGGCTATCCCATGAACGTCGACCGCGCGCAGGGGCTCGACCTGCCCGATCTGTTCCGCCCCCAGCCGCCGGTGAAGAGCCGCGGGTTCATCTCTGGCGCGCGGCCGAGCCGGGACATCGACACAGTGCTCCACACCGCGCCCATCGCCCGCGGTAACTCGGGCGGCCCGCTCCTCGACAACTGTGGGCGGGTGCTCGGCGTCAACAGCTTCGGCACCACCTCGGACGACGGCGCGGATGCGGAGTTCTCGTTCGCGGTTTCCGATAAGGAACTGATCCCGTTCCTGAAATCCGCCGGGGTCGAGGCGGCGGTCAACGCGCTGCCGTGCCGCTCGATGGCCCAGCTCGACGAGGCGGAGCGCGAACGTTTGTCGGCAGAGCAAGCCGCCGCCCGGGCCAAGCTGGCGGACCGCGCGGAGGCGACGCGGGAGGAGCGCGAGCGGGCGCAGCTCGAAGCCGAACTGTCTGTGATGAACGACCGCGAGAACGCGATGGCGATCGCGGGGCTGTTGCTGCTGGTGGCGGCCGGCGCCGGCTTCACCGCGTTCAACCTGCGCACTCGCGATGATGGCGGCAAGGCGATGCGGATCGCGGGCGCGATTGCTGCGGCGGCGACAGTCGGAGCGCTCGCGATCTGGTTCACCCGCCCGGGGCTCGACGCGATCGACCGGCGCGTGAGCGATCTCCTCGCACAAAAGGTTCAACCTGGTGCCGAGAGTGCTGACAAACCGAGCAACAGTGCCGACAACACCCTGACCTGCACCATTCAACCCGATCGAAGCCGGATCGTGAGCGAGCCGCCAACCGACATGGACTTCACCTGGACCGCCAGCGGCTGCGTCAACGGCCGGACCCAGTACGGATTCGCTGATGGCAAATGGACCCGGCTGTTCGTCCCGAACGATGACGATGCGGTATCGGTCAACAGCTTCGATCCGGAGAGCCGCACCTTCCGCACCGACCGCTTCCCGCTGAGCCAATCGACCATGGCCAAGGCCCGGGAGGCTCGCGCTGCCTACAAAGCGCCGGCTTGCGGTGCGCCGGAGGCGGCGAGCAAGCTGGGCGAGATGCAGTCGGGCGTCACCGCGCTTCTGCCGGGGCAGGCGAACGAGCGGTTGGTGTATAGCTGCCACCCGAAGAACTAGCCCTCTCCCCTTGCGGGAGAGGGTTGGGAGAGGGGTCGGCGGCACTCGCCGCCGCTACGCGACGGCCCCCTCTCCCTCAGCCCTTCGGGCTCCTCCCTCTCCCGCAAGGGGAGAGGGCTAGGTCAAGCAGCCAACGCTTCCCCAGTGAGCGTGATGCGGTGCATTTCGCGGGCGTGGCCGTGGTAATCGTTCATCGCGTAGTGCCAGGTGGTGCGGTTGTCCCAGATCGCCACCGTGCCGTCGCGCCACTCGACGCGGCCCTGCAGCTCCTCGCGCATCGCGGCGGCCCACAGGCGCTGGAGCAGCGGCAGGCTCTCCGCACGGGTCTGACCGACGATGTTGAGGGTGAACGAGGGGTTCACATACAGCAGCCGCCGCCCGGTCCGCGGGTGGCGCACCACCAGCGGGTGGACCGCGCCGGTCTTGAGGTCCTGCCCGCGCAGCGTCGCGCCTTGATCGGTCTGCGCGTAGATGCCATCGGGCGAGTAGATGTGATCGGCGGTGTGGAAGGCGGAGAGGCCCTCGATCTCGGCCTTGGTCGCCGCGTCGAGCGAATCGTAGGCCTCGCCCATGTGGATGAACAGCGTGTCCCCGCCCTTGGGCGGGAGGGTGCGCGCGACCAGGATCGAGCCCATCGCCGGCACCTGGTCATACGAATGGTCGGTATGCCACCCGCCGCCGATGTTGGTGGTCTGCTCGGGGGTCTTGCCGACGATCGCGATCTCGGGATGCTCGCCTTCGAGCGGGAAGTAATTGTTGATGTCGATCCCGCCCCAGCGGTTGGCGAGCGCGATGTGATCCTCCGGCGACAGCGACTGGTCGCGCAGCACCGCCACGCCCTTGTCCCACACCAGTTCCTTCAGGGCATCGAGCGCCGCGCCGTCGACCGCCCGAAGATCGACCCCGCGCACTTCGGCGCCCACGCGGTCCGCCAGCGGAAACCATTCCATCGCTTGCTCTCCCATTCGCCCCGCGAGGGATTTATCCTACCTCTCGCGTGTCCGCAAAGCCTTCGCACCTGCACCCGGTTGCGTTGTGGGAGACCCGGTGATAGGGGCGCGCCAGCCATCCCCGGGCAGCCCTTGCGGTCGCCCTCTCGCGGGCGCGGCTGAACCGACCTTTTCCGGACCCAAGAGGACCAACGCGCGTGGATATTTCCGCCGGTATTCAGGCTAGCCTCGCAGGGCGCTACGCCTCGGCGCTGTTCGAACTCGCCAGCGAGGCGGGCACCGTCACCGCGGTCGAATCGGACCTCGAGACGCTGGGCCAGGCGCTGAGCGAATCGGCCGACTTGCGCGCGCTCACCACCAACCCGCGGATCGGCCGCAAGGCGCAGGGCGCCGCGGTCGAAGCCGTCGCCGCTTCGCTCGGTGTGTCGGACCTGACCAAGAAGTTCCTCGGCACCCTCGCCGGCAACGGCCGCCTGTCGCACCTCGGCGACGTCGTTCGTGCATTCCGCACCATCGCCGCCGCCCAGCGCGGTGAGGTCACTGCCGAGGTCACCAGCGCCCACGCGCTGACCGACGCGCAGATCGACCAGCTCAAGCAGAAGCTCACCGCGCGCGAAGGCCGCACCGTGAAGCTTTCGACCAAGGTGGACCCCGACCTGCTCGGCGGCCTCGTGGTCACCATCGGCTCCAAGCGGATCGACGGTTCGATCCGCACCCGTCTCAACTCACTCGAACAGGCCATGAAGGCCTAAGGGCGCAAGCCCGTCTGCCAAAGGTAGCTCTACGTCATGGAAATCCGCGCCGCAGAAATCTCCAAGGTCATCAAGGACCAGATCGCCAACTTCGGCACCGAGGCGGAAGTCTCGGAAGTCGGCTCGGTGCTCTCGGTCGGTGACGGCATCGCCCGCATCCACGGCCTCGACAGCGTCCAGGCGGGCGAGATGGTCGAATTCGCCAACGGCGTGCAGGGCATGGCCCTCAACCTCGAAGCCGACAACGTCGGCGTCGTGATCTTCGGCTCGGACGCCGAGATCAAGGAAGGCGACAGCGTCAAGCGCACCGGCACCATCGTGGACGTGCCGGTCGGCAAGGGCCTGCTCGGCCGCGTGGTCGACGCGCTCGGCAATCCGATCGACGGCAAGGGCCCGATCGTCTCGGACGAGCGGCGCCGCGTCGAAGTGAAGGCGCCCGGCATTATCCCGCGGCAATCGGTCAACGAGCCGGTGCAGACCGGCCTCAAGGCGATCGACGCGCTCGTCCCCGTCGGCCGCGGCCAGCGCGAGCTGATCATCGGCGACCGCCAGACCGGCAAGAGCGCGGTGGCGATCGACACCTTCATCAACCAGAAGCAGCTCAACGCCGGCGGCGATGAGTCGAAGAAGCTCTATTGCATCTACGTCGCGGTCGGCCAGAAGCGCTCGACCGTCGCGCAGCTGGTCCGCACGCTCGAAGAGAACGGCGCGATGGAATATTCCATCATCGTCGCCGCGACCGCTTCGGAGCCCGCGCCGCTGCAGTACCTCGCGCCTTACACCGGCTGCACGATGGGTGAATTCTTCCGCGACAACGGCATGCACGCCGTGATCGTATACGACGACCTTTCGAAGCAGGCAGTGGCCTACCGCCAGATGTCGCTGCTGCTGCGCCGCCCGCCGGGCCGCGAAGCCTACCCGGGCGACGTGTTCTACCTCCACAGCCGCCTGCTCGAGCGCGCGGCGAAGATGAACGACGCCAACGGCGGCGGCAGCCTCACCGCGCTGCCCATCATCGAGACCCAGGCGGGCGACGTGTCGGCCTACATCCCGACCAACGTGATCTCGATCACCGACGGCCAGATCTTCCTCGAGACCAACCTGTTCTTCCAGGGCATCCGCCCGGCGATCAACGTCGGTCTGTCGGTCAGCCGCGTCGGCGGCGCCGCGCAGACCAAGGCGATGAAGAAGGTCTCGGGCTCGATCAAGCTGGAGCTGGCGCAGTACCGCGAGATGGCGGCGTTCGCGCAGTTCGGTTCGGATCTCGACGCCTCGACCCAGAAGCTGCTCAACCGCGGCGCGCGCCTGACCGAGCTGCTCAAGCAGCCGCAGTTCTCGCCGCTGCCGTTCGAAGAGCAGACCGTGTCGATCTTCGCCGGCACCAACGGCTATCTCGACAGCGTGCCGGTCGACAAGGTGACCGACTACGAGGCCAAGATGCTGAGCTTCATGCGGTCGAACCACGCCGACGTCCTCGAAGGCATCCGCACCTCGCAGAAGTTCGAAGGCAAAGTGGCCGACAAGACGGTCGCCGCGCTGGACGCCTTCGCCAAGCAGTACGCCTGAGCCCGAAGAGACGAACTAGGGAGCCGAAATGGCCTCGCTGAAGGAACTCAAGGGTCGGATCAACTCGGTCAAGTCGACCCAGAAGATCACCAAGGCCAAGCAGATGGTCGCCGCCGCGAAGCTGCGCAAGGCGCAGGCCGCGGCCGAGGCCGCGCGTCCCTATGCCGAGCGGCTGGGCGCGGTGATGGCCAGCCTTGCCAGCAAGGTCGCGGGCCATGAAGGCGCGCCAAAGCTGTTCGCCGGCACCGGCAAGGACCAGCGACACCTGCTGGTCGTCGCCAATAGCGACAAGGGCCTGGCGGGCGCGTTCAACTCGAACATCGTCCGCGCCGCCCTCACCCAGGCGCGTGAGCTGAAGGCGCAGGGCAAGGACGTCGATTTCTACCTCGTCGGCCGCAAGGGCCGCGCGCCGATCCGGCGGGCGCACCCTTCGAACGTGGTGCAGATGTTCGACACGACCGACGTGCGCGAGCCCGGCTATGCCGAGGCCGAGCGCATCGTCGCCGAGCTGATGGAGATGTACGACGCCGGCAAGTTCGACGTCGCGCACCTGTTCTTCTCGAAGTTCAAGTCCGCGCTAACGCAGGAGCCGACCCGGCTGCAGATTATCCCCGTCCCCGCCCCGGAAATCGCCACGGCGAGCCAGGCGGCGGTCGAGTACGAGCCCGACGAGGAAGAAATCCTCGCCGAGCTGCTGCCGCGCTATCTCAAGACCCAGGTGTTCGGCGCGCTGCTCGAGAACTCGGCGTCGGAGCAAGGCGCTTCGATGACCGCGATGGACAACGCCACGCGTAACGCGGGCGAGCTGATCAACAAGCTGACCATCCAGTACAACCGCAGCCGCCAGGCCGCGATCACGACCGAACTGATTGAAATTATCGCGGGCGCGGAAGCGCTCTAAGACCCCGAGGAACACGAAATGGCTACCGCCCCCGTTCTGAACCAGACCACCACCGGCACCATCGCGCAGGTGATCGGCGCCGTCGTCGACGTCGCCTTCGAAGGCGAGCTGCCGCCGATCCTCACCGCGCTGGAGACCGACAACAACGGCAACCGGCTCGTGCTCGAGGTCGCTCAGCACCTCGGCGAGAACACCGTGCGCACGATCGCGATGGATGCGACCGAGGGCCTGACCCGCGGCCAGTCGGTCAGCAACACCGGCGCGCAGATCTCGGTGCCGGTCGGCCCAAAGACGCTCGGCCGGATCGTCAACGTCATCGGCGAGCCGATCGACGAGCGCGGCCCGATCGGCAGCGACATGCGCTCGCCGATCCACGCCGAAGCTCCGCTGTTCGTCGACCAGTCGACCGAAGCGGCGATCCTCGTCACCGGCATCAAGGTCATCGACCTGCTCGCGCCCTATGCGCGTGGCGGCAAGATCGGCCTGTTCGGCGGCGCGGGCGTCGGCAAGACGGTGCTCATCCAGGAACTGATCAACAACATCGCCAAGGGCCACGGCGGCGTGTCGGTATTCGCCGGCGTCGGCGAGCGCACCCGCGAGGGTAACGACCTCTACCACGAATTCCTCGACGCCGGCGTCATCGCCAAGGACGCCGAGGGCAACGCGACCTCGGAAGGCTCCAAGGTGGCCCTCGTGTTCGGCCAGATGAACGAGCCCCCGGGCGCCCGCGCCCGCGTCGCGCTGTCCGGCCTGACCATGGCCGAGTACTTCCGCGACCAGGAAGGCCAGGACGTGCTGTTCTTCGTCGACAACATCTTCCGCTTCACCCAGGCCGGGTCGGAAGTGTCGGCGCTGCTCGGTCGTATTCCGTCGGCGGTGGGCTATCAGCCGACCCTGTCGACCGACATGGGCAACCTGCAGGAACGCATCACCTCGACCACCAAGGGCTCGATCACCTCGGTGCAGGCGATCTACGTGCCGGCGGACGACTTGACCGACCCGGCGCCGGCGACCTCGTTCGCCCACTTGGACGCGACCACCACCCTGTCGCGCGCCATCTCGGAGCTCGGCATCTACCCGGCGGTGGACCCGCTCGATTCGACCAGCCGCGTGCTCGAACCGCGCGTCGTCGGCGAGGAGCACTACGCGACCGCCCGCCGCGTCCAGGAAGTGCTGCAGAAGTACAAGTCGCTGCAGGACATCATCGCCATTCTCGGCATGGACGAGCTGTCGGAAGAGGATAAGCTGACCGTCGCCCGCGCGCGCAAGATCCAGCGCTTCCTGTCGCAGCCGTTCCACGTGGCCGAGGTGTTCACCAACATCCCGGGCAAGTTCGTGCAGCTCGAAGACACCGTGAAGTCGTTCAAGGCCGTCGTCGACGGCGAGTACGACCACCTGCCGGAAGCCGCGTTCTACATGGTCGGCGGCATCGAGGAAGCGGTCGAGAAGGCCAAGAAGCTGGCCGAGGACGCCTAAACCCATGCCCTTGCACTTCGAACTCGTCACCCCGGCGAAGCTGGAACGGTCCGAGGACGTCTACATGGTGGTTGTCCCCGGCACCGAGGGCGACTTCGGCGTGCTCGAGGGCCACGCGCCCGTGATGAGCACGATCCGCGACGGCGCGCTCCAGGTCTACCGCGCCGAAGGCGCGGCGCCGGAGAACATCGCCGTGCGCGGCGGGTTTGCCGAAGTTGGCGACAACGGGCTTACGGTCCTCGCCGAGCACGTCGAGGGCTGATCATCCTTCGGATTTTGGAAAGCGCGCGCGCGCAGCTCTGGCTGCGACGCGCGTTTTTCGTCTGCGCCGCCTTCGCGTTCGTGATGGCCCTGATTCCGCCCCCGGACATTCCCGGAGAGCCGGGTGACAAAATCCAGCACATGATGGCGTTCGCGACCCTTGGCGGCCTCGCCGCGGTCGGCTGGCGCGAGCGGCGGTTGGTCGTGCTGTTCGCGTGGCTCGCGGCGTTCGGCGCGGCGATCGAGCTATTCCAGGCGATTCCCGCGCTGCACCGCGATGCCGAGTTGCTCGACTGGCTCGCCGACATGGCGGCAGCGGCGATGGCGTTGGGCGTGGTGCGTGCCGTGTTGAATTACTCGGCCCGGCGATAGCTCCACCGGTTGGCATTGCTGCCGTCGCTCAGCGACGTTTCGGCCAGCAACATGTCCCCTTCCCGCCAGTACCGGATGCGTTGCGGGTAATCGTGCGCGGCGTTGATGAAGGTTACGCCCGGGTCGCTCGATGGCTGCCAGGCGAAGCTGGTCCGCCCTTCCCCGCCCGGCGCGCCCCAGAACGTCATCGCAGCGGCCTGCCCGTCGTGCGCGGGCGTCAGGATGATCTGCATGACCTCGAACGAAGCGAGTTGCTCACCTCGCCCACTGCGGGCGCTGCCGAGAATTACGCCGCCGCGCGGGGTGGTCCAGCACTCCTCGGTCCAGCGTTCGCCTTCTTCCTGCACCCAGCAGCCCGCCATCCACTGGGGCAGCGCTGGTTCGGGAGCCGGCGATGCCGACATCAGCGCCAGGGGGAGCCAGAACAGCATCAGGGACATGCAAAAGCCCTCCCAGTTCGCGCGACACCGGCTTCGACTCTAAGCAAAAAGCAGGCGAACCGCCAGTGAGGCAACAGTTCGTCGCGCCCCGGCCTCCACTGGGGTGCTTAACCCGTCGTAAGCCATTTCCCGCAAGTCCGAATTAACTCTGCCCGCCCAATTCTGCTTCGCGAGGGGGCGGAGGAGTAAAATTCGATGGCCTACGCCTATGACAGCACCGTTTCCGAAGCGATCAAGCGCGCGGGGCTGCCCAAGTCACACAAGGTGCACTGGTCGCAGCAGCGCAAAGCCGAAGTCGTCCGCGCGGTGCGCGACAAGCTGATCACGTTCGACGAGGCGCGCTGGCGCTACCTGCTCAGCCGCAGCGAATTCCGCGAGTGGGAAGAGAAGGTCGACCAGCAGGACGCGCGCGAGATCGCGTGATCCGAACCTAGCACCCGCCGCCTGACTGGCGGCGGGGCTACCCGTCTGCTCAGGCGAGGAACGCCGGATCGACGACCGCGCGTGCGTGGTCCCACTCGGGCACCGCTTCGGCGGTCATCGGCACCATCGCACGACTCCGATCGGGCCGCTCGATCTCGAGAATATCGCCCGCGCCGTAATTCTCGATGGCGACGATCGTGCCGAGCGGCTCGCCGGCGGGGCTTACCGCCGCGAGGTCGATCAGGTCGGCGTGGTAGTATTCGCCCTCTTCCAGCGCGGGCATGGCCGAGCGGGGGACCGTCAGCACGGTGCTGCGCAGCTTCTCGGCCGCGGTGCGGTCGGTGACTTCAGCAAAGCGGGCGATCGCCCCGCCCTTGTGATCGCTGCGGATCTTCTTGAGCGTCAGTGCGCCGTCGTTGAACGCGGTGTAACGCTTCAGCGCATCGACCCCTTCCCCGAACAGCTTCAGGCGGACTTCGCCCGTCACTCCATGCGCGCCGGCGACGGCGGCCAGGGTGACGGGCTTGTCCATTGGAGGTGCTTAGCCCTCGGCCTTCTCGGCGCTGCCTTCGGCCGGCTCTTCCGAGCTCGCCTTCAGCGTGCTGCCTTCCTCGACCTCGACGGCGCCTTCGGCCGGGGCATCGCTGCTCGGCGCGGCTTCGTCGGCGGGCGCTTCGGCCGGAGCCTCGGCAGCGGTTTCTTCGGCGGCCGGAGCCTCTTCAGCGGCCGCTTCCTCAGCAACCGGAGCTTCCTCGGCCACGGTTTCTTCGACCTCGGGCTCGGGAGCAGCGGCCGCAGCGGCAGCGGCTTCCTCGGCCTCGGCAGCCTTGGCGGCGCGCTCTTCAGCGCGTTCCTTGGCGGCTTCGCCCGGCTCACCCTTCTTGGGGTTGTTGCGCGCGGCACGCTCACGGACGCCGGCGGCGTCGAGGAAGCGGGCGACACGGTCCGACGGCTGCGCACCGACCGACAGCCAGTGCTTCGCACGGTCGGCGTCGATCTTCACGCGGTTCTCGTCGTCCTTGGCGAGCAGCGGGTTGTAGGTCCCGATCTGCTCCAGGTACTTGCCATCGCGCGCCGAGCGGCTGTCCGACACGACGATCCGGTAATACGGACGCTTCTTCGCGCCACCGCGCGACAGACGAATTGCAACTGCCATTTCACTTCACCTTTCTGAAATACTGTACTGAAATCACTTCTTTTTCATCAAATCCGCGAGGTTGCCCGGCATTCCGCCGCCAAGGCCGGGCAGCGCAGGCGGAGCTGATCCGCCGCCGCCCATGCCGCCCATGCCGCCAAGCGCACCGCCGAGGCCGCCCTTGCCGAACGCCGCTGCGAGGCCCTTGAACCCGCCCATCTTGCGGATCTGCTTCATCGCGCGGGCCATTTCCTGGTGCATCTTGAGCAGCTTGTTGACGTCCTGCACGTCGAGGCCCGCGCCCGCCGCTACGCGCTTCTTGCGCTTGGCGTTCATCAGCTCGGGCCGCTCGCGCTCCTTCGGCGTCATCGAGCCGATGATCGCATCCATGTGCGTGAGCACTTTGTCGTCGACGCCCGACTGGGCCATCGCCTGCTTGGCCTTCTTCATGCCCGGCATCATCCCGGCGAGCATGCCGAGGCCGCCCATGTTCTGCATTTGCTTCAATTGCATGCGCAGGTCGTTCAGATCGAACTGACCCTTCGCCATGCGCTTGGCGAGCGCCTCGGCGTCTTCCTCCTTGATCGTCTGCGCGGCGCGCTCGACCAGGCTGACGACGTCGCCCATGCCGAGGATGCGGTCGGCGACGCGACCGGGGTGGAAGGCTTCGAGCGCGTCGAGCTTTTCGCCCGTGCCGGCGAACTTGATCGGCTTGCCGGTGACGTGCCGCATCGACAGGGCCGCGCCGCCGCGGGCGTCGCCGTCCATCCGGGTGAGGATCACGCCGGTGAGCGGCACCTCGCCCGAGAACGACTGCGCGACATTGACCGCGTCCTGGCCGGTGAGCGAATCGACCACCAGCAGCACTTCGGTCGGGGACGAGACGCTAGCGACCGCCTTCATCTCGTCCATCAGCGCCTGGTCGACGTGCAGGCGGCCGGCGGTATCGAGCAGCAGCACGTCGATCGCCTGCAGCTTCGCGCTTTCCAGCGCGCGGCGGGCGATGTCGACCGGCTGCTGGCCCTGCACGATCGGCAGCGTCGCCACCTCGACCTGGGTGCCGAGCACCGCGAGCTGTTCCTGCGCCGCGGGCCGCGCGACGTCGAGCGACGCCATCAGGGCCTTCCTGCCGTGCTTTTCGCGCAGATACTTGGCGAGCTTGGCGGTGGTGGTCGTCTTACCCGAGCCCTGCAGGCCGACCATCATCACCACGACCGGCGGGCGGGCGTTGAGGTTCAGGTCTTCGGCAACCGCACCGTCACCGCCGCCGAGCATCTCGACCAGCTCGTCATGGACGATCTTGACGACCTGCTGACCGGGCGTGACCGAACGCAGCACGTCGTGGCCGACGGCCTTCTCGGTCACCGCATCGATGAATCGGCGGGCGACCGGCAGCGCGACGTCGGCCTCGAGCAGCGCGACGCGCACCTCGCGCATCGCCTCGCGCACGTCCGTCTCGCTCAGCGCGCCACGCCCGCGCAGGCGGTCGAACACGTTGCCGAGGCGATCGGACAGATTGTCGAACATGCGCTACCTCAAAACCGGCAGTAACCCTGCCAAATGCGAAAAACGCCGGCGGACGAAACCTCGTCGGCCAGCGTGCGGAGTCCAAGAGGAAACCGACTTGAATATGCTCGGCCATTGCGCCGGATTTTGGCTTGGGCTGCAGGCGAAAATGGTGGAGGCGAGTGACCCGGCGCGCAGCGGACTAAATGTCCGTGAGCACCGGAAGCGCTCGTATCCGCCATTTGCAGCCCAGCCCGGGCCAAAAGACGGTGCAATGGTGGAGCCTAGCGGGATCGAACCGCTGACCTCCTGCATGCCATGCAGGCGCTCTCCCAGCTGAGCTAAGGCCCCGTACCACTGCTATGCTGCCAACCCCTGGGAGGAGCCGGCAGGCCGCGCCCTTTATGGACGAGGCCCGCGCTTGGCAAGCGTCAATTAGCTGTCGTCGGCATCCTCGTCGCCGCCGGTCGCCACGCCGAGATCGTCGTCGCCGCCAAGATCGACGTCGTTGTCCGGCGAATCCTCGTCGTCGTCGACGTCGATGTCTTCCAGATCGTCGCCGCCCAGATCGCTATCGGGCTCGGCTTCGGCCTTCTTGGCTTCTTCGAATGGGATCGGCTGCTTAGACTTCAGCACCGGCTCGGGCGTCCACTGCTCGCCGCACTCGATGCAGCTCACAGGATCTTCCTTGCCCAGATCGTAGAAGCGCTCACCGCACTTGGGGCACTGACGCTTGGTGCCCCACTCAGGCTTGACCATTGCTATTCCTCGATGGGCCCGCCGGGTGCCGACAGGCGAAAATATGGGAGACTTGATGGGTAACCGGCGCACCGGAATCAAGAGCGGGCGCGCCTTGCCACAGGGCATAGGCGCTGTCAAAAGCCGCGCGCTTTGACCGAGACCGGCGCCCCCTCCCCCCGCACGTTCGCACCCGCCGGCCCCTTGCGCGGCACCCTGCGCGTGCCCGGCGACAAGTCGATCAGCCACCGCGCGGTGATGCTCGGCGCGCTCGCGATTGGCGAGACGCGTGTCACCGGCCTGCTCGAGGGCGAGGACGTGATGGCGACCGCCGCGGCGATGCGCGCGATGGGCGCGCAGGTCGAGAAGCGTGGCGACGAATGGCGTATCCACGGCGTCGGGGTCGGCGGGCTGCTGCAACCGCACGCGGCGCTGGAGATGGGCAATTCGGGCACTTCCACCCGCCTGCTGATGGGCCTCCTCGCCAGCCACGCGATCACCGCCGCGTTCACTGGCGACGCCAGCCTGTCGAAGCGGCCGATGGGCCGCGTGATCGAACCGCTGTCGCGCATCGGCGCCAGCTTCACGCCCTCGCCAGGCGGCACGCTGCCTCTCATGATGACCGGCGCGAGCGTGCCGGTGCCGATCGAATACCGCCTCCCCGTCGCCAGCGCGCAGGTTAAGAGCGCGGTGCTGCTGGCGGGGCTTAACACCGCCGGGATCACCACGGTGGTCGAGCCGGTCGCCACCCGCGATCACTCCGAGCGCATGTTGCGCGGCTTCGGCGCCGAGCTGACCGTCGAGGAAGTCGGCGGCGAGCGCGTCATCCGCGTGCGCGGCGAGGCGGACCTGCGCCCTCAGACGATCGAGGTGCCGGGCGATCCGAGTTCGGCCGCGTTCTTCATCGTCGCCGCTACCCTGATCGAGGGCAGCGACCTCACGATCGAGAACGTCGGCCTCA
Source organism: Tsuneonella rigui (assembly GCF_003958625.1). Classification (GTDB taxonomy): domain Bacteria; phylum Pseudomonadota; class Alphaproteobacteria; order Sphingomonadales; family Sphingomonadaceae; genus Tsuneonella; species Tsuneonella rigui. Next base: position 42,823 of record NZ_RSEL01000024.1, read on the forward strand.
ACCCCACGCGCGCCGGCCTGATCGACGTGCTGCGCCGGATGGGCGCGACCATTGAGGAGCTGGACCCGCGCGAGGTGGGCGGCGAGCCGGTCGCCGACCTGCGAGTCCGCCATGCGCCCCTCACCGGGATCGAGGTCGACCCCGCTCTCGCCCCCAGCATGATCGACGAGTTCCCGATCCTGTTCGTCGCCGCCGCCCTGGCGAACGGCCGAACCGTCACCCGCGGGCTCGATGAGCTGCGGGTCAAGGAAAGCGACCGCCTCTCCGCGATGGCCGCCGCGCTCACCGCCGCGGGCGCGCGGGTCGAGGAAACGCCCGACGGCCTGATCATCGACGGCAGTGCCGGCGAACCATTGCGCGGCACCTCGAATGCCCGCGTCAAGACCCACCTCGATCACCGCATCGCGATGAGCATGGCCATCGCCGGGCTCGTTAGCCGCGACGGCATCGACATCGACGACACCCGCCCGATCGCGACCAGCTTTCCGGCATTCACCACCCTCCTCGACCAGGCCACTCAATGACCCTCGACATCTACACGTTGGTCGGCTTCGCCGGCATGGCGTGCATCATTGCCGCGTACGCCTACCTGACCTTCAAGTCGGACCCCAACCCGTTCGTGCTCCACGGCACCAACCTCGCGGGCGCGGCGCTGCTGACCGTGTCGCTGCTGGTGCACACCAACCTGCCGAGCCTGGTGCTCGAAGGCTTTTGGGCGGCGATCGCGCTCTACGGGATCGGCAAGGCGCTGCGCCAGCGGAAGGCCGCGCGATGATCGTCGCTGTCGACGGCCCCACCGCCAGCGGCAAGGGCACGATCGCCCGCGCGCTTGCGGAGCACTTCGGCCTGCCGCACCTCGACACCGGACTGCTGTACCGCGCAGTCGGGCGTCAGGTGTTCCTCGACGGGGGCAATCCCGACGATGCCGCCGATGCCCTTGCCGCGACCAGCTTTCCCGACGGGCTGCTGCTCGATCCGCACCTGCGCAGCGAGGAGACCGGCGGCCTCGCCAGCCGGGTGTCGGTCCATCCCGCGGTGCGCCAGGCGCTCTACCAGCGCCAGCGCGCCTTCGCGACGCAGGCCGGCGGCGCGGTGCTCGACGGGCGCGACATCGCCACCGTCATCGCACCGGACGCCGAGGTGAAGCTGTTCGTCACCGCGACGGTCGACGCGCGCGCCGAGCGCCGGTGGAAGGAGATGGTGGCGAGCGGCAAGGCGGTCACCCTCGCGGATATCGCCGATGACATCCGCCGGCGCGACGAACGCGATTCCAATCGCGCCGATGCCCCGTTGCGCGTGGCCGAGGGGGCGTTCGTGATCGACACCTCCGCCCTCACCCGCGAACAGGCGATCGCCGCGGCAATCGAGGCCGTCGAAACCGCCCGGCGCGGCTGAGCGGGGAAACGATTTTCCTACACCGGGCCGCAGTCGCATAACGTGGCGATGATCTGCCGTGACACTCACCCGCGCCGCCGATTCCGGAAGGTGACAAGGGTTACACCGCGTTGGCGTCCATTTACGGATGCTACACGGCATTCCGCGAGTTTCAAAAAACACCCCCGGTCGGTGTGACACCTCCGCCGCTTCTCCTTGCTTTCGCGGGCGTTCGCGACTAAGTGCGCGCCCGTCCCGAACAGCTCTGCTCGACAGGACCTTCGCACGGCATGGGGCTGCGCGAGGAAACGGCCCTCTTGCCCCGGATGGGCGCGCAATGGTGCGCGGTCGGCGGGAAAGACCCCGGTAAAACCGGTGGCCGGTAGCAAACGTGAACAGGAATCCTGATCCTATGGCATCGACTGCCAATCCCACCCGCGCCGATTTCGAGGCGCTGCTCAACGAACAACTCGGCGGCGCCGGCGAAGAAGGCTTCGAAGGCCGCGTCGTCAAGGGCACCGTGACCGCGATCGAGAACGGCATGGCCGTGATCGACGTCGGCCTGAAGAGCGAAGGGCGCGTCGCGCTCAAGGAATTTGCCCGCGGCGAAGGCGAAGACGGCTCGCACGGCCTTACCGTCGGCAGCGAAGTCGAAGTGTTTGTCGACCGCGTCGAGAACTCCGATGGCGAAGCGATGCTCAGCCGCGACCGCGCCCGCCGCGAAGCCGCGTGGGACAAGCTCGAAAGCGAATTCGGCGAAGGCAAGCGCGTCGACGGCCGCATCTTCGGCCGCGTCAAGGGCGGCTTCACCGTCGACCTCGACGGCGCCGTGGCCTTCCTCCCCGGCAGCCAGGTCGATATCCGCCCGGTGCGCGACGTCGGCCCGCTGATGGACATGCCGCAGCCGTTCCAGATCCTGAAGATGGACCGCCGCCGCGGCAACATCGTCGTCTCGCGCCGCGCGGTCCTCGAAGAGACCCGCGCCGAACAGCGCAGCGAGCTGATCGACAAGCTGACCGAAGGCCAGGTCATGGACGGCGTGGTCAAGAACATCACCGACTACGGTGCGTTCGTCGACCTCGGCGGCATCGACGGCCTGCTCCACGTCACCGACATGAGCTACAAGCGGGTCAACCACCCGTCGGAAGTGATCAACATCGGCGACACGGTGAAGGTGCAGATCGTCCGCATCAATCCCGATACGCAGCGCATCAGCCTCGGCATGAAGCAGCTCGAGAGCGATCCGTGGGACGGCGTCGCCGCCAAGTATCCGGTCGGCATGAAGATGAAGGGCGTGGTGACCAACATCACCGAATACGGCGCCTTCGTCGAGATCGAGCCGGGCATCGAAGGCCTGGTCCACGTTTCGGAAATGAGCTGGACCAAGAAGAATGTCCACCCCGGCAAGATCGTCTCGACCTCGCAGGAAGTCGACGTCGTGGTGCTTGAGGTCGACAGCGACAAGCGCCGCATCAGCCTCGGCCTCAAGCAGGCACAGGGCAACCCGTGGGACGATTTCGCCGAGAAGTATCCGGTCGGCTCGATCGTCGAAGGCGAAGTCAAGAACGCGACCGAGTTCGGCCTGTTCATCGGCCTGCCCGGCGACGTCGACGGCATGGTCCACATGTCGGACATCGCCTGGGGCATCTCGGGCGAGGACGCGCTGGCGCTTCACCGCAAGGGTGAAGAGGTCAAGGCCGTCGTGCTCGACGTCGATGTCGAGAAGGAGCGCATCAGCCTCGGCATGAAGCAGCTCGAGAAGGGCGCGCCCGCCGCTGGCGGCGCGGCTGCCGCGGGCGGCGCGGCCGGCTCGGTCAAGAAGAACGACGTCGTCACCGTCACCGTGCTCGAAGTGCGCGACGGCGGCCTCGAAGTGCAGGTCGGCGACGACGGCGCCACGGGCTTCATCAAGCGCAGCGATCTCGGCCGCGACCGCGACGAGCAGCGCCCCGACCGCTTCCAGGTCGGCGCCAAGCTCGACGCGATGGTGATCGGCTTCGACCGTTCGAAGAAGCCCAACTTCTCGGTCAAGGCGCGCCAGATCGCCGAAGAGAAGCAGGCGGTCGAGCAGTACGGTTCGTCGGATTCGGGTGCGTCGCTGGGCGACATCCTCGGCGAAGCGCTGAAGGCCAAGCAGTAAGCCTTGGCGAAATGAGCGTCGTCCCAGCGTAGGCTGGGACCTCGTGCCGTCTAGCTCGGCGTTAGACCAACGAGATCCCAGCCTCCGCTGGGATGACGACTAGAGAAAGGCCCGCCCGCTCACCCGAGCAGGCGGGCCTTTCCTACTTGGGTAAGAGCGCCTACCTCTCCCCCATGCTCGAAATCCACCAGTTCCCCTGCCTGTCGGACAACTACGGCTTCCTGGTCCACGACCCGGTGAGCAAGGAAACCACCTGCATCGACACCCCCGATGCCGACGCCTACCTGCGCGAAGCGGCGGGCAACGGCTGGCAGATCACCCAGATCTGGAACACCCACTGGCACCCCGACCACGCCGGCGGGAACGCGGCGATCAAGGCGGCGACCGGCTGCACGATCATCGGCCCGCAAGAGGTGGAGCGGATCGGACCGCTCGACCGGGTGATCGCGGACGCCGAGACGGTTACCCTGGGCGATCACGTGGCACGGGTGTTCGACGTCGGCGGACACACCAACGGCCACATCGCTTACCACCTTGCCGAAGACGGCGTGGCGTTCGTCGGCGACAGCGTGTTCGCGCTGGGCTGCGGGCGGATGTTCGAGGGCACGCCCGACCAGTTCTGGGCCAGCCTCGAGCGGATCAAGGCGCTGCCGCCCGAAACGATGCTCTACTGCGCGCACGAATACACCCAGTCGAACGCCGAGTTCGCGCTCCACGCCGATCCCGACAACGCCGAGCTACAGAGCTACGTCGCCGAGATCGACGAGCGCCGCGCGCGCAGCGAACCGACGGTGCCGACCAAGCTCGAACGCGAGCTTGCCACAAACCCCTTCCTGCGCGCCGACAACGATGACCTCCGCGGCCGCTGGGGTGGGTCGGCGCCGCACGAGACGTTCGCGGCCCTGCGCGCCGCCAAGGACAACTTCTAAGCCGTGGCGATCCGCGGCTACCACGCGCACCTCTATTTCGACCCGCACGAGGTCGGGCACGCCCGCGCCGTCGCCGAGGCCGCCCAGGCAGCGTTCGGCTGCCCGGTCGGTCACTTCCACACCGCGCCGGTCGGCCCGCACCCGCGCGGTTCGGTGCAGCTCTCGCTTCGCCCCGAGCAGTTCGCCCAGTTTGCCGCCTGGGCCTCGGAAGGGCGCGAGGGGCTGACGGTGTTCGCCCACGGGCTCAGCGGCGACGATCTTGCCGACCACACCCAGTACGTGATCTGGTTCGGCACCTCCGAACCGCTCGACCTCTCGATCTTCGGCTGATGCAGGCGCTGCGGGTCGAGGCGCTGTCGGACGACCTGTCCGGCGTGCGCCTGATCGAATTGCCCGAGCCCGAGCGTGCGGCCGGCGAGGTGCTGGTGCGCGTGCGCGCCGCCTCGCTCAACTTCCCCGACCTGCTGATGACCAAAGGCGGCTACCAGTTCAAACCCGCGGTACCCTTCACCGCCGGCATGGAGCTGGCCGGTGAGGTGATCGAAGCCGACGCAGACAGTGGCTTCTCACCAGGGGACCGGGTGATGGGCGGCGCCAAGACCGGCGCCTTTGCCGAACTCGCCTCGTGCCCCGCCCGCTCGCTGCGGCGCGTGCCGGAGGGTCTCGACTGGACGGCAGCGGCCTCACTCGGCGCGGCCTACACGACGGCGTACACCGCGCTGGTCGAGCTCGGCGGTCTGCAGGCGGGTCAGAGGGTCCTGGTCCACGGCGCCAGCGGCGGAGTTGGCCTGGCGGCCTGCGATCTCGCCCGAGCCCTCGGTGCGAAGGTGATTGCCGCAACCCACGACGCGGCGAAGACGGACCGCATCCGCGCCGCCGTGTCGCCCGAAGCGGTGATCCTCAACCACGGCCGTTTCCGCGAAGAAGTCGCCGACCTGACCGGGAGCGCACTGTGCGATCTCGTCTACGACCCCATCGGCGGCGACGTGTTCGACGAGAGCACCCGCTGTGTCGCCTTCGGCGGCAAGCTGCTGGTGGTGGGCTTTGTCGCCGGGCGGATACCGGAGATCGCGGCCAACATTCCGCTGATCAAGGGCTTCTCGATCGTCGGCGTCCGCGCGGGCGAATACGCTCGCCGCTTCCCCGATCGCGGCGCGCGCATCGCGGGCGAGGTGGCGCGGCTGGCGAGCGAGGGATCGATCAAGCCGGTCATCGACCGCGTGTTGACGCTTTCCCGCTGGCGGGAAGGCTTCGACGCGATGGCGAACGGGGAGCTGGTCGGAAAGCTGGTCTTCCAGCCCTGAGCACTACGTCCCTGGGTAAGCCTTGCCCTTCAACAACCCCGCCAGGTGTGCTGCGTTGCTGGCAACCATTTTGGCGGTCTCCTCGACCTTCTTCGGCGTCTTGGGCAAGTCCTTGAAATCGGTGTCGCCCATCGCCTCGCCCACCCAATAGCAGGCGGCGGTGGCAGGGATGGTCCAACCCACGTCGTTGAGCATCTGGAACAGCTGCGAGGTCGACCAGTGCGCGCCGTCCTCGTTGCCGACGATCGCCGCGACCGCGACCTTGGAGAAGCTGGGCATTCGCCCCTTGTCGTCGGTCTCGCTGAGGAATGCGTCCATTCGCTCGAGCACGCGCTTGGCGATTGAGCCGATCTGGCCCATCCAGATGGGACCGCCGAGGATCAGGATGTCGTGGGCGAGGATCTTCTCGCGCAGCTTGGGCCAGTCGTCGCCCTCGCCCTCGTCCGAGGTCACGCCCGGCAGCACGTTGTAGTCCGCGATCCGCAGTCGCTCGGCGATCTCCACGCCGGCATCCTTGAAGTGCTTGGCCAGCACATCGAGCATCGCGTCGGTCGAGCTCGGCTCGCCGCTACTCTTCTTGAGGGTGCAATTAATCTCGATGGCAGTGACGGTCACTCGGCTTCTCCGGCAGTTCACCGGACAAGCGCGCGACTTCGCGTCAATGTTCCGAGAAAGTTAAATGCCGGAGATGATCTGGTCGGCGAGCTTGCGGTCGGCGTCCTCGCCGTGCTTGTCGGCGATCAGCTGGCGCGCCGCGGTGGCGGCGGCCGAGGCGGCCTTGGCGCGCAGCTCGGCGACCGCACCGCGCTCGGCGGCGGCGATCTTTTCGGCGGCGGCCGACTGGTGACGCGCGATCATCGCGGCGGCATCGGCCTTGGCTTTCTCGACGATCTCGGCGGCATTGCGTTCGGCAGAGGCGCGCATCGCTTCGATGTCGCCTTCGGCAGCGGCAGCCTTGCGGGCGTACTCGTCGCGCAGCGCTTCGGCTTCGGCGCGCAGCGCCTTGGCTTCGTCGAGCTGCTGGCGGATGCCGGCGATCCGCTGGTCGAGCATGCCCGCGATAATCCGCGGCACGCCGGCCCACAGCATGATCAGGATCACGACGGTCATCGCCAGCGCGACATAGCCGCCCGGAGCGATGCCGAACGCGGTCGGCTCGGCGTGTTCCGCCCCTTCGTGAGCGGCAGCGGCGAGGAACTCAAGCACGACTCATGGCTCCTGCGACGGCCTTGCGCGCGGCCGCGTCGGTGACTTTGGCGCCGGTCAGGCGAGCGACGATGTCCTGCGCGGCCTCGGCGGCCACCGCCTCGATCTCCGCCAGCGCGCTCGTGCGCGCCGCGTCGAGCTCGGCTTCGGATGCCGCGGTCTTGGCGGCCAGCTCGGCGCTCGCTTTGGCGATGCGCTTGTCCGCATCGGCGGTCGCCTTGGCTTTCGCGTCAGCCGCCTGCGCGGCGGCATCGGCGTGGACCGCATTGATCTTGGCCCGCCAGCCTTCCTCGGCCGCGTCGGCCTCGGCCCGCAGGCGCTCGGCTTCGGCGAGGTCCTTGGCGATCTGCGCATCGCGCGCGTCGACGGTCGCCTCCACCTTGGGCACGATGCCGCGCCCGGCGATGAAGTAGATCGCACCAAGGGTCAGCAGCAGCCAGAACCACTGCGACTGATAGACGAGAGCGAGCTGAGCTAGCTGTGGCATTGGTCCGCCTTACACGTGAAGCCGAAAGAGGTGCCCGGCAAGCTCACGCCGCCGGGCGAACCCGATCAGCGCGCGTAGAGGATGATCATCGCCACGGCGAACGCCATCAGGCCGAGCAGCTCGGCGGCGGCGAAGCCGATGTAGAGGGTCGCGGTCTGGCCACCGGCGGCAGCCGGGTTGCGCAGCGCGCCCTGCAGGAACGAACCGAACACGAAGCCCACGCCGGCAGCGGCAGCGCCGACGCCGATGGCCGCGATACCGGCACCGATAACCTGAGCAGAAGCGAGTTCCATTGTCTTAACTCCGATTGGTTTTAGCTTGAAAGATCAGTGAAGATTGACCGCGTCGTTGATGTACAGCGCAGTCAGAAGAGCGAACACGAAAGCCTGGATCGCGCCGACCAGCAGTTCCAGCGCTGAAACGAACGCGACGAACACGAAGCACAGCAGCGCGATCGCGCCGCCACCGAAGGTGCCGGCGTTGAGACCCTGGACGACGAAGTTGCCGAACACCTCGAGCAGGATGTGCCCGGCGAACATCGCCACGAACGGCCGCAAGCCGAGGCTGAACGGACGCACCATGAACGAGATGAACTCGATTGGGGCGATCAGCAGCTTCAGGACGAACGGCGTGCCCTTGGGCACGAACAGGCTGAAGAAGTGCAGGCCGTGCTTCCAGAAGCCCACCCCGAGCACGATCGCGAACGAGATCAGGCTCATCACGCCGGTGACGGTGAACTGGCTGGTGACGGTGAACGGGTGCGCACCGGGGATGATGCCGAATGGCATCGCGCCGATCCAGTTGGCCGCGAGGATGAACACGAATGCGGTAAACACCCACGGCAGGTAGCGGCGCCCTTCGGGGCCGATGTTGGCACGGGTGATGTTGTCGAGGAAGCCGGTCAGCAGCTCGACCGAGGCTTGCCAGCGGCCGGGCACGAGCGCGCGCTTGGTGCCGCCCCACATGAACACCAGGATCACCGCGAGGACGATCAGCATCCACAGCGCGGAATTGGTGAACGCGAACGGCGATGACACCAGTTCGCCCCCGCCCACGGGAGCGATCTGGAACTGGTGCATCGGGTCGATCTTGGCGGGAGCGGCCACTGGTATCCCTGCTGTTCTAGCGGTTCTTGTTGATGCGGACGACGTGCATGCACGCCCCGGCGAAAGCGAGGAACATCAAGCAGATGGTGATCCACGGCAGGGTGTCGAACACCTTGTCGAGCACCCAGCCGATGACGATCCCGCCCAGCGGATAGCCGAGCATGGTCGAGGCAATCTGGATGCCGGCGCTGCGGCCATCGCGCATCGGCGCATGTTCCTGCGCCAGGCGCTGGTCCTCGGCACGGCGCGCGGCACCGATCCGCTGCTCGAGCGAATCGATCTGCGGGTCTTGTCCAACGGGTGCGTTTTCGGGATCGTTCGCCACGAAGAGCGTCAGCCTCGCACAAGGGTCAAAGGGAAGCGCAGCCAGGCAAGCCGGCCGCGGACGCGCCGCCCTTAGGGGTGCCCTAGCCCCGAGTCAACCGCAGCGGGGACGCCGCGAAGGTGCCTTTATTGAGCGATGCGTGCCTCACGCGCGGGGCAGCGGCTGTCGCGCAGCGGAGGCGCGCTCGTGCGGGTCTGCCAGCTGCCGTCGGGCGCCTGATACTTCTCCCCCGGCTGGGTGCGCGCAATCGCGATGCAGCCCGCGGTGAGCGCGTATTCTTCGAGCGTAACCGGCGGGATCGCGGCCAGCGCGCGCTGCGAATAGAGCGCGCGGCGCTTGATGTTCACGTCGGACACGATCGCCTGCAGCGCGCTCCCACCGCCGCTGACGACGCCGAGGTAGCCGTCCATCTTCTCGCCCACCTGCCCGGCGGCGCGCGCAGCTTCGTACGCTGGATCGCGCTCGGCAAACGCGGGCGCCGACACGAGCAGCCCGGCGAGGCCGGCGGCGGCGATAAGCTTCGAAACCCTGTTCATCAGAAGATGTCCTCGTTCTCGTCGATCGTGCTCTCCGCGTCGGCGGCGAGCCGGTAAATCACTTCCTGCCGGATGTTGACGTTAAGCTCGATCACGATCGGCTTGTCGGGTGCGGTCACGCTGATGCACCCGGTCAGCATCGTGACCCCCAACGCCGCCAGCGGCAGCGCCCTTGCCCATCGAAGATTGCGCGCCTTCCCCATCATGACGGGGAGTGTCGCAAGCCCGCGGGCGCGGGTCAATTCGGGAGACATCATGGCTTTTTCTCGCTTTCCGAGGTCTGAACGGGTGGGCTGTCGGGAATGATATCGTCGGGCTTGATCGCGGGCGGTGCCGGATTCACCTCACGGCGGATCACGTTGCCCTCGCGGTCGAGCAGGCCGACTTCGCGCGGGTCGCGGGTCGAAGCGGGGTCGTACATCGCCTTCAGCGACGTGATCAGGCTGTAGAACGGCGCGCGGATGTTGATGTTGAAGCGGATCGGCAGGTTCTCGAACCGCTTGGTGATGAAGTTGCGCTTGGCCCCCGCGCCTTGCTTTACGCCGTCGAAGCGCACGCGGGTGACGATCTCGCCGGTCAGGTTGCCGTCCATCGCGACCGACATCTGCTGGTAGTCCAGCGAACGCAGCGCATCGAAGGCGAAGTTGGCCATCGTGCCGAGGTCCTCGCGGGTCAGCTCGCCGATATACGAGATGTTGCCGCCCGGCGGGCGGGCGATCAGCAGCCCGCCTTCGATCCGGCCGTTTCCGCTGGTGTCGAACACGATCGGCAGCGTGCCGTCGAACGTGCCGGTGGCGGAGATGTTCGGCAGTTCCATCTTCTGTACGAACTCGGCCGCCTGCAGCCCCTCGATCTCGAACACGTAGCGCCGCTCCTCGCTGGTGCCGAGGTTGAGGGTGGTGCCGCGCAAGGTCAGCGTGCCGCCCATGAACGGCCAGGTTGCCCCGCCGACGTCGAGGATCTGCCCGTTGCGGAGCGAGAACGTTACCTCGCCATCGGTCACCTCGATGCCGGGATTGACCGAAGCGATGCGAATGCGCTGGTTGGGCGCGGTGGTGAGTCCGATGAGGTCCACGAATTCGACCGTGCCGCTCGCGCCCTTCACCGGCCCGAAAGCGGCGGCGAAATCGAGGTTGTCGCTGGAGAAGCTGCCGTGGCTGGTGGTGCCGCGCTCGTTCCAGTCGATCCGCCCGGTGCCGCGCACGGTGCCGGCGACATTCGCGACCACACCCTTGGCGCGCGGGGTCAGCGTGTCGGGCTGGAGCTGGTCGTCGAACAGCAGGCCGTCGACGGTCAGGTCGGCATGGCCCACTCCGTTGCCGAGGTTGTGGACGATCGCCACGTCGGTCACCTCGCGGCCGCTGGTCGGCTCGCGCAGGGTTGCGTTGGCGCGGATCAGGTTGTCGCGCAGGGTCAGCGTACCGCCGTTGGCGACCAGCGGATTGAACCGCGGCACCGCCTCGCGGTCGACCAGCCGGAAGTCGCCGTCGCTCACGCTGAGCACGCCTCCGGCGTAGCGCCAGTTGCCCGAGGTGTTCTCGAGGTTCATCGGCACCGCGAACAGCCGGATGTCCGCCCCATCGAACTTGCCCGCGATGTCGCGGCCGAAGGTGGCGGTGAGGTTGGAGATGCGGAAGGTACTCGCTGTCGCCGGCGGGCCAAGGCTGACATCAACCGCGCGCGCGCTCAACGCGCCGGGATACGCGAAGCCCACTGGCCCGCTGCGCAGCCGGATGGGCGTCGATGCGAGGCGGCCCGACAGATCGAGTGACGGTGCGCCCGCCGCAATCCGCAGCCCGCGGCCATCCTGCCGCACGATCGGTTGACCGCGCGCCGGACAGAGCGTGAGCGAGCGACGCTCCAGTGTCAGCGAGGCGACCGCCAGCCGGTCGAAGCCGATCGTCGTGCACCGGGTCCACAGCGACAGGCCACCGCGCGCCGAGTAACTGCCGTTGAGCGGCACCACCAGGTTGCGCGCCGAGCCACCGGGAAGCGCCCCGCTCGCGCGTGCCCGGCCGGAAAAACCAAGCGCGCCGCTCTCGGCCTGCGCCAGCACCAGCTCGGGGATTTCGAGCGCGCTTTCGCCGCTGCGATATTCCGCCATGCGCAAGCGCAACACTGCGTCGCCGCCGGGCCCGCGCTCCATCCGGCCAACGATGCGCGGCAGGCCCGAACCGCCGGTGGCGAGGTTGCCGGAGACGCGCGGCACACCATCGCCGCTGACGTTCACCTGAAACTGGGAGAGCGCGAGCAGTGTGTCACCGGTACCGCCGCGCAGGTTTGCTTGCGGAATGATCAGGCTGGTCGCCCCCTCGGCGCGGCGGGCGGTGAGCTGCGCGGCGAAGGTGCTCGCTCTCCCCTCGCGCGCCAGCGCCGCCCGAGCCTGGGCGATCAGCGGCGCGGCAAAGGTGCCCTGCGCCGACCGCGCGGCCGAGGCGAGCACCCCGTCGAGCCCCGCGCCCATGCGCACGCCATTGCCGGCGATGTCCGACTGCAGTTCCAGCGCGGCGAGCCCATTGCGGCCGCGCACGGTGCCTTCCGCAGTCAGCAGTGCGGCCTGCGCCTGCGGATGGGCCAGCCCCCGTGCCGCCAGCGAGTAGCGCGCGGTCAGCGCATCGTTCCGCCAGGTCGCGCGGAGCGAACCGGTCAGGCCGTTTGCGCGAGCGCCGGCTGCGGAAAGCGCACCGGTCTCGATCCGCCCCTGAACGTCGACGCCCTTGAAGTCGGCGTCGACCGTCGTCTTCATCGCCAGCGCGGCGTTGCTCAGCGCCAAGCCTTGCGTTGGGCACGAGAGCTTTACGAGGCGCAGCGGGCCATCGACGGTCGCCTTGCCGGCGCGCGTGCTGACCTTGCCGTAGAGCGATGCGCCGTTGGCGGTGCAGCCGCCGCCAGCGAGTTGCGGCGCCGCGACCGCGAGGACGCCCGAGAACCCGTCGTTGATCTGCCCCACGCCCTCGGCCTTGACGCCAAGCGGGCCGTAGTCGCTCTCGATCAGCGCGCGGCCATCGATCAGGCGCACATCGAACTCGGGCAGGCCCGGCGGCTTGCCGGTCTTGCGGAACAGCGCCTTGTCGAGCGTGCCGAAGCTGATCTTTCCCCCGCGGAGCGTGCCGAACAGCCGCGGACGGACGAGGGTGACGCGCCCGAGCGTCGGCGTGCCGAAGCGGTACTTGATCGCTACCTCGGCGCGCTCGACCGTCAGATCGGGCGCCCTGGGATCGCCGACGACAATGTCGGTCAGCACCTGCTTGTCAGCGCCGACGTGCGCGATCTTGTAAGTCGCGGGGATGTCGTACTTTTCGAGCTGACCTTCGATCACGTTGCCCGCGATCCGCTCGCGCGAGAGCCACACCGCGGCAAGCGCCACCACCAGAACCAGCAGCGCGCCAAGCAGCACCCGCAGCCAGACGCGGCGGCGTCGGGGCTCGCTGACGATCACTGTCTGGTCAACGTCGCTGTCCGCGCTCGTCATCGACCCCCACTTGCGCGCACGGCCCACCAAAGGCAATGCGTCGGGCAACAACGCGTGCGCGGGGGAAAAGTTGCCATCAGTTGAAGCGCAAGCGCCGGGCGCAGCCGGCCATGCGACGGGGCATCGGGCGCGGTTGCGGCAACGCCTGCTCACCGGCGGGGCCGAGGCACTTGCCGATTACGAGGTGCTCGAATACCTGCTGTTCGCCGCCAACCCTCGCGGTGACACCAAGCCGCTGGCGAAGGCGCTGCTCGCGCGGTTCGGCTCGCTCAACGCCGTGCTGAATGCAGAGTCCGGCGCGCTCCAGCAGGTCGCCGGCATGGGCGAGACCGGCGCGGCCGCGCTGAAGGCGGTCGCCCTGGCGGCCCGCCGAATGGCACGCGGCGAAGTGCAGACCAAACCGGTACTCGGCAGTTGGCAGGCGCTGCTCGATTACCTGACGATCGACATGGCGCACCTGACGGTCGAGCGGGTACGCGTGCTCTATCTCGACACCCGCAACCGCATGATCGTCGACCACCACGTCGGCGACGGTTCGGTCGACGAGGCGGCGATCCACCCGCGCGAAGTGGTGCGGAAGGCGCTGGATGTCGGTGCGACCGCGCTGATCCTGGTGCACAACCACCCGAGCGGCAACCCGGAGCCGAGCCGCGCCGACATCGACATCACCCGCCGCATCGCCGAGGCCGGCCGGCTGCTCGGTATCGTCGTCCACGATCACGTGATCGTCGGTCGCGAAGGCCACGTGAGCCTGAAGGCGAAGGGGCTGATCTAGCCCCCAGTGCTAACCAGCATTCGCTGCGATCGCCTCGCGCACCAGGGCGGTCAGCGCCGCGGCGTTGACGTCATCGCCCTCGAAAAAGTCGATCGCCCGGCGGGTGTTACCCTCTAGGCTGGAGTTGAACAGTTTCTTCGGATCGTCGAGCGCCGCGCCCTTCGCGAAAGTCAGCTTGACCTTGTCCTTGTACACTTCGCCCGTGCACAGCACGCCGCCCTTCTCCCACACGGGCACGCCGGCGGGGTTGCTCGGCTTGCGCCATTTGACCGTCTCGACGATCCCGTCGTCGGCGGCGAGGACGGCCCGGCGCGCGGCGGCCAGCGTCTTACCGCGCCAGCCCTGCAGATCGGCGATGCGGGCTTCGATCTCGTCGGACGCGTCTGACATGGCGTGAACTCCGCTGGCGGCTGGCACCATTGCCAATGCCGCGTGCGCTGCTTAGCCGCAAGCCATGGAGGGCAATCGGGGGACGACCGGGACAATGCCTGCGCCGGGCTACCGGCCGGAGATCGACGGCCTGCGCGCCGTCGCGATCGTCCCGGTGGTGCTGTTCCACGCGGGCGTCCCGGGGTTCGGCGGCGGGTTCGTCGGCGTCGACGTGTTCTTCGTCATCAGCGGCTACCTGATCACCGGAATCCTCACGCGCGACATGGCCGACGGTGGCATTCGCTTCGCCCACTTCTACGAGCGACGCGCCCGGCGGATCGTCCCCGCGCTGCTGGCGGTGCTTGCGGTGTGCGCGGTCGCCGCGTGGAGCGTGATGACGGCCGAGGACTACCGCCACTTTGGCCGCAGCCTTGGCGCCACCGCGCTGTTCGCACCCAACGTGTGGTACGCGCTGCGTTCGAACTACTTCAACACCCCGGCGTCCGCACAGCCTTTACTGCATACGTGGAGCCTGGGAGTGGAGGAGCAGTTCTACCTCCTCTTCCCGCTCATGCTCGCACTGTGCTGGCGCTTTAACCGCCGGTTCGCCTTGGGCGTGATAGTGGCGCTACTGGCGGCGAGCTTCGCGGGCGCCCTGTGGCTCGTGGGGCGGCATCCGGAGTGGGCGTTCTTCCTGCTGCCGACGAGGCTGTGGGAGCTGATGGCGGGAGCGCTGTGTGCACTGGTGCCGCCATTGGTGACGCGCGCCTCCGCTGCGGCGTGGTTGGGCTTGGCGCTGCTCGCAGCAGGGTTCAGCGTTATCGACAGGCACACGCTGGACCCCGGCCCGCTCATGCTGCTGCCGGTCGGCGGCACGATGCTGGTCCTGCTCTCGGGGCGATCGAACGCAGTCGCGCGCGTGCTGGGGATCCCGCCGCTCGTCGGTCTCGGGCTTATTTCCTACGGCACTTACCTGTGGCACGTCCCGCTGCTCGCGTTCGCGCGATATGTCTGGTTCGGCCCGCTCCCGGCGCTGGCGATTGTTACATTGATAGTCACGAGCGCGTTGCTGGGGTGGCTGTCCTACCGGCTGATCGAACGCCCGATCCGGCGGCGCGAATTGCTGAAGGGCCGCAGGGCGCTTTTCGGCTTCTCGGTAGCCGGCTTGGCGCTGTTCGCCGCGCTTGGCACCGCCATCGCAACCGAGCGACTGCGGCCACGCGAGGCTGCTTTCGAGCGCAGCCTAGGGGGCCGCTTCGCCGGGGACGATATCGACCAGGTTGTCATTCCGCCGGGCTCCGGCGCTCTCCCGTTCGTGCTCTACGGCGACAGCCACGCGCGGCAGTACTACCGCGCGTTCTCCGAACGCTTCGGAGACGGTGCGCTGGTCAGCGGCGATGCGTGCCTGTCGCTGCCCGGTATCAGCGACATACCGCTCGACGACCCCGACCCCGCCCGCTGCCGCACTCTGATCGACCGCTTCACCAAGATGGCCGATCACCGTCCGGTCCGCGTCGTGGTGTTCGCGCACATATGGGATCGCATGCTGTGGGACACGGCTGGCACTCTCGACGGCGACTTACCCAGCGAAGGTGCGCGGAGCCGCTTCGAGGCTGGCCTCGAGCAAGCGATCGCCCGCATCCCCGACGACATCCGCATCGTCATCATCGGCCACGTTCCAGGCGCCCGTCCCGGCAGCGCGCCGGCGATGAAGGATGGCTGGCTCCGTTGCCAAACGTATCTCAACGCCGCCTGTCCCACCGAGATCGAGCGCGCGGACGGCGAAGGCAACGCGGTCAATCGCGTGCTGGCCGAGTTCGCCGCCCGCCACCCGCGCGTCGTCTTCCTCGATCCCGCCGACGTGCTGTGCGGCCCTCAGGTCTGCCCGATCGTGGCCCATGGCAAGCTGGTCTACAGCGACGAGACCCACGTCGCGCTGTCCCCAGGCCGGCGCATCGCGGCACGGGTCGCCTCCCTTGCCTTCGCGCCGCCCCGCCCCTAGCCGCACCCGCACCGCCCACCCGGAGTCGAACAATGGTCCCCCGCTACGCCCGCCCCGCCATGACCGCGATCTGGGAGGCGGAGGCGCGCTATCGCATCTGGTTCGAGATCGAGGCGCACGCGACCGAGAAGCTCGGCGAGCTGGGCGTGGTGCCCGAAAGCGCGGCCAAGGCGCTGTGGGCCTGGTGGGACACGAACCCGGCGATCGACGTCGCCGCGATCGATGCGATCGAAGCGGTGACTAAGCACGACGTGATCGCCTTCCTCACCTGGGTGGCCGAGCAGGTGGGTGACGAGGCGCGCTTCATGCACCAGGGCATGACCAGCTCGGACGTGCTCGATACCACGCTGTCGGTGCAGCTCGCCCGGGCGAGCGACATCCTGCTCGAAGACCTCGACCAGCTGCTCGCCGCGCTCAAGCGCCGGGCGGAGGAGCACAAGTACACGCCCACCATCGGCCGCAGCCACGGCATCCATGCCGAACCGGTGACCTTCGGGCTCAAGCTAGCGCAGGCTTATGCCGAGTTCGCTCGCTGCCGCGATCGGCTGGTGGCGGCACGGGCGGAAATTGCCACCGCGGCGATCAGCGGCGCGGTCGGCACCTTCGCCAATGTCGATCCGGCGGTCGAGGCGCATGTGGCCGAGAAGCTCGGCCTGGCGATCGAGCCGATCAGCACGCAAGTGATCCCGCGCGACCGGCACGCGATGTTCTTCGCGGTGCTCGGGGTGATCGCCAGTTCGATCGAGCGGCTGGCAATAGAGGTTCGCCACCTCCAGCGGACCGAGGTGCTGGAAGCGGAGGAATACTTCTCGCCCGGGCAAAAGGGCAGCTCGGCCATGCCGCACAAGCGCAATCCGGTTCTCACCGAAAACCTCACCGGCCTCGCCCGAATGGTGCGCAGCGCGGTGGTGCCGGCAATGGAGAACGTCGCGCTGTGGCACGAGCGGGACATCAGCCACTCCTCGGTCGAACGCTTCATAGGCCCCGACGCGACGATCACGCTCGACTTCGCGCTCGCGCGGCTGACCGGGGTGATCGACAAGCTGCTCGTCTACCCCGAGCGGATGCAAAAGAACCTCGATCGGATGGGCGGGCTGGTTCACTCGCAGCGGGTGTTGCTGGCGCTGACCCAGGCCGGAGTGAGCCGCGAGGATGCCTATCGCCTCGTCCAGCGCAACGCGATGAAGGTGTGGGAATCCGACGGCGCGCTATCGCTGCTCGACCTGCTCAAGGCCGATCCCGAAGTCACCGCCGCACTCTCGCCCGTACAGATCGAGGACAAGTTCGACCTCGATTATCACTTCGCCCAAGTCGACACGATTTTCGCCCGCGTGTTCGGCGGTTAGGCCCGCCCTTCCCTTCGCCGGGCATCTTGCCTAAGCGAAATCAGCACAACAGGAGAGCAAGCCGATGCAGATCGTCCGCACCATCGTCTGGGTCGCGCTGCTCGTGCTCCTGCTCGCGTTCAGCTTCTTCAACTGGCGCCCGGTCGAGGTGCAGATCTGGGACAACCTCGTGCTGGAAACCAAGATTCCGGCGCTGGTGCTGATCGCCTTCCTGCTCGGCCTGGTGCCGATGTGGCTGGTCCATCGCGGCAGCAAGTGGCGGCTGCAGCGGCGCATCACCACGCTCGAGAACGCGGCGCGGACGCAGGCGGTCACGCCGGTCCCGGTACCAGTTACCACCCCCGCGCCCGCCGAGCCGCTCGCGCCCGAGCCGGTCGATGGCGCTCCGGTGGCGCGCGACGACATCCTGCGATGACCAACCCGGTTTACCTCGCGCTCGACTTGCCGCGGCTGGAGGATGCCAAGGCGCTGGCGAGCAAAGTCAAGGCGCACGTCGGCGGCCTCAAGCTCGGACTCGAATTCTTCTGCGCGCACGGCCACCACGGGGTGCATGAAATCGCGCGGGTCGGCCTGCCGATTTTCCTCGACCTGAAGCTGCACGACATTCCCAACACCGTTGCCGGCGCGATGCAGGCGATCCACGTGCTCGAACCGACGATCGTCACCGTCCACGCCTCGGGTGGTCGCGCGATGATGGAAGACGCGAAAGCGGCCGCCGCCAACGGCACCAAGGTGGTCGCGGTCACCATGCTCACCAGCCTCGACGAGCGCGATCTCCAGCGCACCGGCGTGACCGGCGGCGCGCACGACCAGGTGCTGCGCCTCGCCGAACTGGCGCACACCGCGGGCCTCGACGGCATCGTCTGCTCGGGCCGCGAGGTGAAGGCGGTGCACGACCAGTGGAAGGACGGTTTTTTCGTCGTCCCCGGCCTGCGCCTGCCCGACCAGACCACCGGCGACCAAAAGCGCGTCGTTTCTCCGCGCCAGGCGCGGGACGACGGCGCGAGCGTGCTTGTGGTGGGCCGCCCGATCAGCCGTGCCGAAGACCCGGTCGCCGCCGCCCGCACGGTCGAGGCGACGCTCTAGCGCCATGGCCCGCACGCTGGTGAAAGTATGCGGCTGCAACACGCCGGAAGCGGTCGACGCCGCGGTAGATGCGGGCGCCGATTACATCGGCCTCGTCCACTATGCCCCGTCACCGCGTCACGTCACGCTCGACCAGGCAGCGAAGCTGCGCGCGCGGGTGCCGGTGCGGACCAAGGTGGTGCTGCTGCTGGTCAACGAACAGCCGCTGCCGACCGCACAGGCGGTCGACGCAGTGAAGCCCGATGTAGTGCAGTTCCACGGCGGCGAGACGCCCGAATGGCTCGGCCTGCTCAAACGCGCGGTACCGCACGAGCTGTGGAAGGCGGTGGGCGTGCGCAGCGCGGCGACACTGACCGATACGCTGCGCTATCGCGGCGCGGCCGACCGCGTGCTCTACGATGCCGCGCCCGGCGTGCTGCCGGGCGGCAACGGCCTCGCGCTCGACTGGAACCTGCTGGTCAATTTCAAGCACGAGCTGCCGTGGGGCCTTGCCGGGGGCCTGGCCCCCGACAACGTCGCCGAGGCGATCCGGGTCACCGGCGCGCAGCTGGTCGATGCCTCCAGCGGCCTCGAAAGCGCGCCGGGGGTGAAGGACGCGGGCCGCATCCGCGCGTTCATCGAGGCGGCGAGGGCGGCGTAATCGAGTCTCGACTTAGCGCGAGGGCGAGGCCAAGGGACAAACGATGGCCAGTTCCCCCAATTCCTACCGCAACATGCCCGACGAGCGCGGGCACTTCGGCGACTACGGCGGCCGCTACGTCGCCGAGACGCTGATGCCACTGATTCTGGAGCTGGAAACCGCCTACCGCGCGGCGCAGGCGGACCCGGCGTTCCAGGCGCAGTTCGACGACCTGATGGCGCACTACGTCGGCCGCCCCAGCCCGCTTTATTTCGCCGAGCGGCTGACCGAGGCGCTCGGCGGCGCGCAGGTTTGGTTCAAGCGCGACGAGCTCAACCACACCGGCGCGCACAAGATCAACAACTGCATCGGCCAGATCCTGCTCGCGATCCGGATGGGCAAGCGGAAGATCATCGCGGAGACCGGCGCGGGCCAGCACGGCGTCGCCACCGCAACCGTCTGCGCGCGGTTCGGCCTGCCCTGCACGATCTTCATGGGCGCCACCGATGTGGCTCGCCAGCAGCCCAACGTGTTCCGCATGAAGCTGCTGGGCGCCGAGGTGGTCCCGGTCACCAGCGGCGCGGCGACGCTCAAGGACGCGATGAACGAGGCGCTGCGCCACTGGGTCGCGCACGTCGAGGACACGTTCTACATCATCGGCACCGCCGCTGGCCCGCACCCTTATCCGGAGCTGGTGCGCGATTTCCAGTCGGTGATCGGCAAAGAAGCGCGCGCTCAGCTGATGGAGCGCACCGGCCGCCTGCCTGACCTGTTGGTCGCCGCGATCGGCGGTGGCAGCAACGCGATCGGGCTGTTCCATCCGTTCCTCGACGATGCCAGCGTCAAGATGCTCGGCGTCGAGGCGGCGGGGCACGGGCTCGACAAGCAGCACGCCGCGTCGCTGGCAGGCGGCTTCCCCGGCGTGCTCCACGGCAACAAGACCTACCTGCTGCAGGACGAGGACGGCCAGATCGCCGAGGCGCACTCGATCAGCGCCGGCCTCGACTACCCCGGCATCGGCCCCGAGCACGCCTGGCTCAAGGACACCGGCCGTGTCGAATACACCTCGGTCACCGACGACGAGGCGCTGGACGCCTTCCAGCTCCTCTGCCGCACCGAGGGCATCATCGCCGCCCTCGAACCCAGCCACGCCATCGCCGCAGTCGCCAAGCGCGCAAAGGAGATGGAACGTGACGCGATCATCCTAGCCAACCTGTGCGGACGCGGGGACAAGGACATCTTCACGGTGGCCGAGCATCTCGGGGTGGCGATGTGAGTCGCCTGTCGACCGCCTTTTCCAAGGGCCGCCCTGCGCTCGTATGCTTTATCACCGCAGGTGACGGCGACACTGCCGCCAATCTCGACGCGTTGGTCGCGGGCGGCGCGGATGTCATCGAGCTCGGCATGCCGTTCACCGATCCGATGGCCGACGGGCCTGCGATCCAGGCGGCGAATTTGCGCAGCCTCGGCGCGGGCACGACCACGCGCGACGTGCTGCTGATTGCCAATGAATTTCGCGATCGGCACCCCGACGTACCGCTGGTGCTTATGGGCTATGCCAATCCGATGATTCGCCGCGGGCCCGAGTGGTTCGCGGCCGAGGCCGCCGCCTGCGGGGTCGACGGGGTGATCTGCGTCGACATCCCGCCCGAGGAGGACGACGCGCTCGGCCCCGCGCTGCGCGAGAATGGCATCGACCTCATCCGCCTCGCCACGCCGACCACCGATACCGCGCGGCTGCCGGCGGTGCTCGAAGGCTCGTCTGGCTTCGTCTACTACGTCTCGGTCGCCGGAATCACCGGGCTGCAGCAGGCCGCCACCGCCTCGATCGAGAGCGCGGTCGCCCGCCTCAAGGGCGCAACCGAGCTACCTGTCGCGGTCGGCTTCGGAGTGCGCACCCCCAAGCAGGCCGGCGCGATCGCCAAGGTGGCGGACGGCGTGGTGGTCGGCTCGGCGCTCGTCGAGCTGTGCGACAAACTCGACGCGCCGGAACACTTGGCAAAGCTGACCGCTTCGCTAGCCGAGGCGGTGCATAACGCCCGCCAGCTTGCTTAACCCCTTCATTCCCGCGAAAGCGGGAACCCATCTCCGGTCTTCGCATCGTCCGCAACGGCACGAGATGGGTCCCCGCGTTCGCGGGGATGACGAACAGATTTTGGAAGTTTAGGAGCGCCCCATGTCCTGGCTCAGCCGCGTCCGCAATTCGCTCCCGTTTGTCGCCAAGCGCGAGACGCCCGACAACCTGTGGGTCAAGTGCCCGAGCTGCCAGGAAATGCTCTTCGTCAAGGAGTACGAGGAGAACCTCCACGTCTGCCCGCGCTGTAATCATCACGGACGCATCAACGCCGACACGCGGCTCGGCATCCTGCTCGATGCGGGCTACGACCTGCTGCCGCAGCCGAGCGTCAAGGAAGACCCGCTCAAGTTCCGCGACACCTCGAAGTACACCGACCGCCTGAAGAAGGCGCGCGCGAACAACGCGCACAGCGATGCGTTCAGCGTCGGGTCGGGCATGATCGACGGGCGGCCCGCGGTGGTCGGTGTGCAGGACTTCAGCTTCATGGGCGGCAGCATGGGCATGGCGGTGGGCAGCGCGTTCGTCGCCGGGGCCGAGCAGGCGCTCAAGCGGCATTGCCCCTACATCGTCGTCACCGCCGCAGGCGGCGCGCGGATGCAGGAGGGCATCCTCAGCCTCATGCAGATGCCCAAGGCGACCGTGATGACCCGGCGGCTGAAGGAAGCCGGCCTGCCTTACATTGTAGTGCTGACCGACCCCACCACCGGCGGCGTCACCGCGAGCTACGCGATGCTCGGCGACGTCCACATCGCCGAGCCCGGCGCGCTGATCGGGTTCGCCGGCCAACGGGTGATCCAGGACACCATTCGCGAACAGCTCCCCGAGGGATTCCAGCGCGCCGAGTACCTGCTCAAGCACGGCATGGTCGACATGGTGGTTGAGCGGAAGGACCTGAAGGGCACGCTGGCGACGCTGATCGACTACCTCGCGCCGAAGAAGGCGGCTTGACCGTCATCCCAGCGAAAGCTGGGATCGCTTGCCGTCGGCGCCGCGTTTGAGGGACGAGATCCCAGCTTCCGCTGGGATGACGGGATCATGAAAGACTTCGCAACTTCCTCCGACCCCGCTGTCCAAGCCCAACTCGACCGGCTGGCGCAGCTCTCCCTGCCGCAGGGGCGGTTCGGGCTCGAGACGATCCGCGCGCTGCTCGGACGGCTGGGAAATCCGCAGGACCGCCTGCCGCCGGTGTTCCACGTCGCAGGGACCAACGGCAAGGGCTCGACCTGCGCGTACCTGCGCGCGATGCTGGAGGCGGGCGGGCTAACCGTCCACACCGCGACCAAGCCGCATCTGGTGCGCTACAACGAGCGCATTCGCATCGGCGGCACGCTGATCTCCGACGCAGAGCTGGCCGAGCGGCTCAGGGACGTGCTCGACGCGGGCGAGGATCTGTCGCCGAGCTTCTTCGAAGTCACCACCGCCGCCACCTTCCTCGCCTTTGCCGAAGCGCCCGCGGATGCGTGCGTGATCGAAGTCGGCCTCGGCGGGCGGTTCGATGCGACGAATGTAATCGAGCATCCGGCGGCGTGCGGCATCGCCAGCCTCGGCATCGATCACGAGGCGTTCCTGCTCGCCCCCGAGGATGGCACGCCCGACGACCCGATCGCGCGGATCGCGTTCGAGAAGGCCGGCATCGTCCGCCCCGGCCGGCCGCTGGTGACGCAAGCCTATGCCGAGAGCGCCGAACTCGAGATCGAGCGTGCCGCGCTCGCCGCGGGTGCGCCGCTGCACATGCGCGGGCGCGACTGGACGGCGCATGTCGGCGAGCAGATCGAGTACGAGGACCGCCACGGCCGCCTCGCCCTTCCCCTCCCCGCGCTCGCCGGCGCGCACCAGGCGGATAACGCGGCGCTGGCGGTGGCGATGTTGCGGCACCAGGATTTCGTCACCGTCGACGCGCTGGCAATCAACGAAGGCATCCGCACCGCGCGCTGGCCGGCACGGTTGCAGCGACTGAGCGATGGGCCACTGACCGCGTTGGCCGCAGGGCGCGAGGTGTGGCTGGACGGCGGGCACAATCCCGATGCGGGCGCGGCGATTGCGAGGCACTTCGAAGGGCCGGTCCACCTCGTGATCGGCATGCTCGCCAACAAGAACCCGCTGGCGATCATCGAGCCGCTGGGCGACCGCATCGCCAGCCTGTCAGTCGTGCCGGTGCCGGGCAGCGATTGCCACGACGCCCCGGCGTTCGGCCCGCGGGCCAAGGCATCCGGCTCGGTCGAGGAAGCGCTGCAAGCGATCGATGCCGACGGCCCGATCCTGATCGCCGGCTCGCTTTACCTCGCGGGCGATGTCCTGCGCGACAACGGCGAGATACCTGACTAATCCTTCGCGGAGGCCGCCTCCGGCGCGATCACGCCGGCGTTGCCGGTCCTGGTCTGCCGCCACCATTCAAGGCACACCAGCACCATCGCGCCGAGGCCGATCCAGGTGGTCAGGATGAAGATCGAGTAGTACCCTTGGTCCTCGATCATCTGCCCCAGCGCGCCGCGACCGAGCGTGCCGATCAGCAGCGTCAGCGAGGAGAGCAGCGCATACTGCACCGCGCTGAACTTCTTCGACACGATCGACGACAGCCACGCGATATACGCCGCGCCTGCGATGCCGGTAGCGAGGTTCTCGCCGCCGATGGTCACCATCAATCGCGCCAGCTTCTCGCTGCCGCCAGGGAAGCTCTCGATCAGCGCCGCGAAGCCGGTGCTGTGGGCCACCGCGCCCATTACTCGCCCGCCGCTGGCCATGTCGGCGTAGAGCAGGTTGGTGAGCGAGGCGAGCAGTCCGCCGATCAGCAGCGTCGGCATCCGCCCCAATGCGGTCAGCAGCCAGCCGCCGAGCGCCAGCCCGAGCACGATCGCCCCGACCCCGAAGAACTTGGAGGCCACCGCCACCTCGTCTTTCGAATAACCCAGTTCGGTGAGATAGAACGGATAGGCGAAGGTGCCCCAGATGGCGTCGCAAATGCGGTAGGTCAGCACCACGGCGAGAATCAGCACCAGCGCCCAACCGAGCCGCCCGACGAACTCCTCCAGCGGCAACACCAGCGCACGGTAGAGGTTGTCCGCCACGTAGCTGGCCCCGCTCGCTGGCGGCGCATCCTCGGTGAGCAGGTTCTGCCCCTTCTTGCGCTGGCTCGCCAGCCACCCGGCGATCAGCGCCGGCAGCACGATGGTTGCGACGATGATCCACGGGCCCCAGGTCGAGGTGAACTCGGTCGGATCGGGCCGCGCGTCCGGCGCAGCGGTCAGCGACTGGATCATGAAGTTGAGCACCAGCGCGATCGTACCCGCCCACAGCAGGCCCACCAGCGCCAGCGCCTTGTAGCGGACCGACGGGACGATCCCGCCCGCCTGGCGCAGCGCGCGCACCTGTTCGTCGCTCTCGCTGCCGGTCTGCGAGCGGTCGCTGTCGGCGTTAGGCGCGAACAGCGCTGCCGCGCCGATTGCCAGCAGGATCACGCCGAGCACGAGGTAGGTCTGCGGCCAGCCGATTCGGCTCGCGATAATCAGCGCCAGCGCGCCGCCGACCAGCGAGGAGAGCCGGTACCCCATCTGATAGACGGTCGAGAGCACGTCGAGCGTCGCCTTCTCGTCCGCTACGTCGATCCGCCAGGCGTTGATCGCGATGTCCTGGGTGGCGCTGGCGAAGGCGCCGATGCCCGCGAGCAGGCTGAACAGTCCGATCGAGCTCTTGGGATCGGACAGGCTCATAATCAACAGGATCGCGCCGAGCAAAAGCTGCATCGGCATGATCCACTGCTTGCGCTTGCCGAGCCGGCGCAGGCCCGGAAGGTCGACCTTGTCGATCAGCGGGGACCACAGGAACTGGAACGCGTAGGCGAGCCCGATCAGGCTGAACACGCCCATCGTTTCGAGGTCTACGCCCGCCTCGGTCAGCCAGGCAAACAGCGTGCCGAGGAACAGCGCAAACGGCAGCCCGCTGGCGAACCCGAACAGCAGCATGAAGCCCGTCTTGCGGTTTCGCAGAGCCTGGCCAAGCACGCGCCAGCTCGACGGTTTCTTCGCGGCTGCTGCCTCGGCCATTCCCTAGCGTCCTTCCCGAATGCGCTCTTTCGTGCGACACTTAGCGCTGGAGAAGGAATAGGGAAGCGTCGCCATGAACGAGGCCGTAACGCTCCGGGGAAAACGCCCCACCGACGGCCAGCTCGCGCTCGCCGAGGCGCTCGCGCGCGGCGAGGCGCGGCCCGCGGGCGGCATCACCACCGTGCCCGCCTCGGTCTATACCGACCCCGATCACTTCGCGCGCGAGAAGGCCGCGTTGTTCGACCGCCTGCCGCAGGTTCTGATGCCGAGCGCGCTGATCCCTGATCCGGGGATGACGGTGCCGCACGATCTTACCGGCCGCCCGTTGCTGGTGACGCGCGACAAGCAGGGCGCGGTCCACGTCTTCCTCAACGTTTGCCGCCACCGCGGGACGAGGCTGGTCGAGGGCAACGAGGCCGAATGCACCGCGCGGCTGGTGTGCCCCTATCACGCGTGGACCTACCGCCTCGACGGCGCGCTGCTCGCCCTGCCCCGGCCCGACAGCTTCCCCGGCCTCGACAAGGGGGACTACCATCTGGTCGAGCTGCCGAGCTGCGAGGCGGGCGGCCTCATCTGGTATTCCCCGCGCGAGGACGCGGATTTCACGCTCGCCCGCCAGCTCGGCGAGGACATGGACGCATTCGGCGCGCGCGAGCACTTCCTGTTCCGCCGGAAAACGCATGAGGTGCGCGGCAACTGGAAGCTGATCATGGACGCGTTCCTGGAGAGCTACCACGTCACCCGCCTGCACGCGAAGACGATCGGCCCGTTCTTCAAGGACGGGGTGACCAGCGGTGACATGATCGGGCCGCACGCCCGCAGCGCGGTTGGCCGGGTGGACGAGCTCGATGGCGTGGACCTCACCGACATGGCCGCGCTGCGCCGCCGGGTGACCTTCGCCTACCAGCTGCTGCCCGCGACGGTGATCATCCCCAGCCCCGACTACATCAATGTGATGGCGCTGTGGCCGACTGGGCACGATCGCACGCTGGTCGAGGACTTCATGCTCATCCCCGAGCCGCCCGCGACCGACAAGGCACGCGATCACTGGGAGCGCAGCTGGGCGCTGCTCGACGGCGGAGTGTTCGCGAGCGAGGACTTTCGCGCGGCCGAGCTCGGCCAGCAGGGCCTGTCCACGGGCGTGGTGCCGGAGTTGACCATCGGGACGTTGGAAGGCGGCATCCGGCGGTTTCATGAGACGGTGACAGAGGCACTCAGGGCGGCGAACTAAACCATCCACTTCGTCGCCCCGGACTTGATCCGGGGCCGGTGCTTTTCTTCCGCGCGAATCTCCAAAAGAAGCACCACCCCGGATCAAGTCCGGGGTGACGGTAAGAGTTGATGCGCCCCGGTGTGCGCCGTAAGGCCCGCGCATGCCCTCTCCCGACCGTCCCGCCGGCGAACGCATCGCCAAGCTGCTCGCGCGCGCGGGCGTTGCCAGCCGGCGCGAGGTGGAGCGGATGATTGCCGAGGGGCGCGTGGCGATCGGCGGCAAGGTGCTCGATACCCCCGCCACCATTATTCCCAATCTCAAGGACGTGACGGTCGACGGCAAGCCTGTCGAGCAAGCCGAGCAGGCCCGCGTGTTCGCGTTCCACAAACCGTCGGGGCTGATCACCGCCGAGCGCGACCCGAAGGGCCGTCCGACGATCTACACCGCGCTGCGCAATGCCCTCCCGCGCAATGCGCCGCGGCTGATGCCGGTCGGCCGGCTCGACATGAACACCGAGGGCCTGCTGTTGCTCACCAACGACGGTGAGCTCAAGCGCGCGCTCGAACTGCCCGCCTCTAATGTCCCGCGCACCTACCGCGTGCGCGCCTTCGGCGACATCACGCAGAGCCAGCTCGACGACTTGATCGAAGGCGTCGAGATCGACGGCGTGCGTTATGGCAAGATCGAGGCCGACCTCGAACGCGGGAGCGGGCGCAACCGCTGGATCATCATGACGCTGACTGAGGGCAAGAACCGCGAGGTGCGGCGTGTGCTCGAGCATCTCGGCCTGCAGGTCAGCCGCCTGCTGCGCATCGGCTACGGCCCGTTCAACCTCGGCGACTTGCCGCGCGGCGCAACCGCCGAGATCCCGCAGGTGCAGGTCGAGCGGCTGCGGCGTAGCCTGAAGAAATGAGAATTGTCGCCGGCGAATGGCGTGGCCGCAAGCTCGCCGCGCCGAAGGGCGACGCCACCCGCCCCACCGCCGACCGCACTCGGGAAACGCTGTTCAACATGCTCGCCAGCCGAGTACGCAGCTTCGATGGTTTGACAGTCGCCGACCTGTTCGCGGGCTCAGGCGCGCTGGGGCTGGAAGCGCTGTCGCGTGGAGCCGCCTCGTGCCTGTTCGCCGAACATGACCCCGCCGCGCTCGACGCCATCCGCGCGAACATCGCCACCCTCGGCGCGCGTGATCGCACCGACGTGCGGCGCGGCTCGGTGATGGAGCTTGGTCCTGCCAGCGCCCCGTACGACCTCCTGCTCCTCGATCCGCCCTACGGCACTGGCGCGGTCGGAGTCGCGCTCGACCGGCTGCAGCGCCTCGGCTGGATCGGCCCGGCGACGTGGATCGCGGGCGAGACCGGCGCGGATGAGGAGGTCACGGTGAAGGGACTGGAAGTCGACGCCGAGCGCAAGGTCGGCAAGGCCAAGCTCTGGCTGCTGCGCGCCGCGTAGCAAAAGGGGCGCCCTCGCGGACGCCCCTCGCATGAACCAATGAAGCCTTAGTTCTGCTTCTTCGGTCCGGGGATTTCGCTCGCCGGCTTACCCGGCCAGCGATTGAGCGGACGGTTGCCGTAGTTGAGCCCCGCTTCGCGCGGATTGACGCAGTGGTCCTGCACCGCGCCCTTGCACGGCGGGTAGTCGGTGTTGGTGGCGGCGGGCGTGGTCTGGGTGACCGCGTTGCTCACGAAGTTCGGGTTACCCGCGGTATTCATCGCTGCGGCGGTCGTCGCCACCTGCGCGGTCGTCGAGGCGTTGGCCGACGGCATGTTCGCCATCTG
Source organism: Tsuneonella rigui (assembly GCF_003958625.1). GTDB lineage: Bacteria > Pseudomonadota > Alphaproteobacteria > Sphingomonadales > Sphingomonadaceae > Tsuneonella > Tsuneonella rigui. Next base: position 71,007 of record NZ_RSEL01000024.1, read on the forward strand.
CGACGCAATCGAGGTCCACGCGGCCGTCCGCGCTTCCGGGGTCATCGCATAGAGCTTGGCGCGCTGGTCGTCGGTCAGCACCCACCAGCCGGTCTGCTGCTGGGGCGTGAGCGTCCAGAAATAGGTCTGGTAGGTGTCCGGCCAGGTCCAATACGTGGTTTGGTAGGTGTTCGGCCAGCCAGTGTAGATCGTCTGCTGCGCGGCCGGCCAGGCGTCATAAACCGCCTGCTGGGCATCGGTCATGACATAGACATTGCCGTTGGCATCGACCGCCATGTCCTGCGAGATCGCGGGGACGGCCGGAACGGCGAAAGCCAGCGCGGCGGCGCCGGCAAGGATCAGCTTGTTCATCGGGGCTCTCCTTAACATTTATCGCCCTGACTACGCCCGCTCCCCGCTTGGGTTCCGCCATCGCCCTTGCGCCCCACGCGCGTGTTCCCTAGCTGTTCGCCTATCCATGAGCGCCGACCCCGCCCTCCCGACCGTGGCCGACGAGGCCGAGGTTCCCGCGTACGCGCAGGGACTTAACGCCCCGCAGCGCGACGCAGTGCTGACGACCGAGGGCCCGGTGCTGATGCTGGCGGGCGCGGGGACCGGCAAGACCGCGGCGCTCACCGCGCGATTGGCACACCTCGTCGCAACCCGCCGAGCATGGCCGAGCGAGATCCTCTGCGTCACCTTCACCAACAAGGCCGCGCGCGAGATGCGCGAGCGTGTCGGGCGGCATATCGGGCCAGCGGTCGAAGGGATGCCGTGGCTCGGCACGTTCCATTCGATCGGCGCCAAGATGCTGCGCCGCCATGCCGAGCTGGTCGGGCTGCAGTCGAACTACACGATCATCGACACCGACGACCAGATCCGGCTCCTGAAGGCGCTGATCACCGACAACGGGCTGGACGAGAAACGCTGGCCCGCGCGGCAGCTCGCCGGACTGATCGATCGGTGGAAGAACCGCGGGCTCAATCCCGCCGACCTCGATGCGGTGGAGAACGAGGCGTACGCCAACGGCCGTGGGCAGCAGATGTACGGCCTCTACCAGGCCCGATTGAAGTCGCTAAATGCGTGCGATTTCGGCGATCTGCTGTTGCACATCCTCAACGTGTTCCGCAGCCACCGCGAGGTGCTCGAGCAGTACCAGCAGCGCTTCAAGTACATTCTGGTCGACGAGTATCAGGACACGAACCAGGTCCAGTACCTTTGGCTCCGCCTGCTGGCGCAGGAGCGCAAAAACATCTGCGTGGTGGGGGACGACGACCAGTCGATCTACTCGTGGCGCGGGGCCGAAGTTGCCAATATCCTCAAGTTCGAGAAGGATTTTCCCGGCGCCGCGGTGATCAAGCTCGAACAGAACTACCGCTCGACCCCGCATATCCTTGCCGCCGCATCGGGACTGATCAACGCCAACAGCGCGCGGCTAGGCAAGACGCTGTGGACCGAGATTCCGGCCGGCGAGAAGGTCCGCGTGATCGGGGTGTGGGACGGGCCCGAGGAAGCGCGCCGCGTGGGCGAGGAGATCGAACGGCTCGAGCGCGAGGGCGCCGGGCTCGACCAGGTCGCGATCCTGGTGCGCGCGCAATACCAGACGCGCGAGTTCGAGGATCGGTTCATCCAGATCGGGATGAACTACCGCATCATCGGCGGCTTCCGGTTCTATGAGCGGGCAGAGATCCGCGATGCGCTGGCCTACCTGCGGGTCATCGCCAGCCCCGCCGACGATCTGGCGTTCGAGCGGATCTACAACCAGCCCAAGCGCGGGCTCGGCGCCAAGACCTTGGAGTCGATGCACCGCCACGCGCGCGCGACCGGGCTTCCGCTCGCCGCAGCCTCGCTCCAGCTCGCCGACACTGACGAACTGCCCGCCCGCGCGCGCGGCACGATCGCGCAGCTCATGGGCCAGTTCCTGCGCTGGCGAGATCTCGCCGAGACCACCGCGCCAGCCGAACTCATTCGCATCGTCCTCGCTGAGAGCGGCTACGATGCGATGCTGCAGGCCGAAAAAAGCGCCGAGAGCGCGGGGCGCGCAGAGAACCTCAGCGAGCTCGCGCGCGCCATGGAGGAATACGACACACTCGGCGACTTCCTCGAGCACGTCGCGCTGGTGATGGACAACGACCGCGCCGACGACGGCGAGAAGGTCACCATCATGACCATCCACGCCGCCAAGGGGCTCGAATTCGACCACGTGTTCCTGCCCGGCTGGGAGGAAGGGGTGTTCCCCAGCCAGCGCGCGCTCGACGAAGGGGGGCTCGCCAGCCTCGAGGAAGAGCGCCGCCTCGCCTACGTCGCGATCACCCGCGCGCGGCGGCGCTGCACAATCCTGCACGCCGCCAACCGGCGCATCTATGGCCAGTGGACGAGCTCGATCCCCAGCCGCTTCGTCGGCGAACTGCCCGCCGACCAGATCACCGAGGAAACCACGATGACCGGCGGCGCCAGCCTGTGGCGCGCGCAGATGAGCGAGCACGACGATCCCTTCGCCCACCTCGCCCGCGCCCAGCCCGCGCGCACGCTGACCCGAGGCCCCGGCTGGCAGCGCGCGCTCACCACCGGTTACGACCCGACCCCCGCGCGCGTGAAGGAGAACACCCGCAGTGCCGCCAGCTTCGCCGCCAAGCCGCGCGCCGACATCGCGATCGGCCAGCGTGTGTTCCACGACAAGTTCGGCTATGGCGAAGTGGTCGACCAGGAGGGCAACAAGCTCGAGATCGAATTCGAGCAGGCCGGCCGCAAGCGGGTGATCGACAGCTTTGTGAGCCTGGCTTGAAGGCCATCGCCGATCCCGACGGTCTGCTGACCGCCGGCCTCGCCACGATCCGCACGCAGTTTTCGGTCCCCGACGACTTTCCGCCCGAAGTGCTCGCGGAAGCGGAGCGCACCAAGGACCGCCCACCCACCGAGCATGCCGACTGGACCGACCGGCACTTCGTCACGCTCGATCCGGCGACCTCGACCGATCTCGACCAAGCCTTCGCGCTCGAGGCTTCTGGTAGCGACATCCTGCTCCACTACGCGCTCGCCGATATCGGCTGGTTCGTCCCCACCGGCGGCGCGATGGAGGCGGAGGCGTGTAAGCGCGGGGTCACGCTGTACCTCCCCGACGGCCGCGCGCGGCTGTACCCGGCGGTGCTGAGTGAGGGCGCGGCGAGCCTGCTGCCCGATGGTCCGCGCCCGGCGATCGTCGCGACCGTGCGCTGCTCGCCTGCAGGCGAAGTCGCGCTCGAAGGCATGACCCGCGCGCTGGTGCACAGCCGCGCCAAGCTCGCTTACGAGACTACCGCGCCGGCCGACATCCCCATGCTCGCCGACTTTGCTGCCCGCATCGAACGCGCCGGCGAAGCACGCGGCGCGGCGACCGCCAGCCCGCCCGACCAGGAACTCGAGCGCGGCGCGGATGGCACCTATTCGCTCCACGTGCGCGCGTGGCTGCCGTCGGAGACTGCCAACTCCGCGCTGTCACTAGCCGCCAACATCGCCATCGCCGAGGCGCTGTTCGCGGCCGGCACCGGCATGTTCCGCGAAATGCCCCCGCCCGACGACCGCGCCATCGCCCGGCTGCGCCTGACCGCCCGCGCGCTCGGCCTCGAATGGCCGGAGAACGCCACCTTCGCGCAGTTTAACCGCACGGTCGATACCGGCACCCGCGCCGGCGCCGCGTTTGCGCTCGCGGTCCGCCGCGCGACCGGCCACGCGAGCTACACGCCGTTCGTGTCGGGCCACGTGCCGTGGCACGCCGCGCTTGGCGCAACCTACACCCACGCCACCGCGCCGATGCGGCGGCTGGCCGACCGCTATGTGCTGGAAGCGGCGCTGGCGCTCGCCCAAGGCAAGCCGTCCCCGAGCGATGCCGATCAATTCGCGCGTCTGTGCAAGGCGATGGACGCCGCCGACACGCGCGAGGGCGCGATCGAGCGCGCGGTGCTTGATCTCGCCGAAACGGTCATGTTGCAGGGCCGCGAGGGCGAAATCTTCGCTGCCACCGTAACCGAACGCGACGATCGCGGGGCACGCATCCAGCTGAGCGATCTGCCGATCCTCGCCCGGGTCGATGCGCACCGCGTTGCGACGGGCGAGGAAATCCGGGTCCGGCTGATCGAAGCCGACACCAAGCGCAGAACGCTGCGCTTCGAGCGGGTCAACTAGCCGCCGAAGCCCACTTCGAGGAAGCTCGGCACCGGGCCGTTCCATTCGCCCGGCTGCATCGGCTCATCCTCATGCTGGTCGCGGCGCGGGCGATCGTCACGGCGCGGGCGCCCAGCGCGTTCATCGCGCTGCGGACGCTCGGTGCGCGGCTCGCGCTCGCGGCGGGGGCGTTCGTCGCGCTCTTCGCGCGAACGGCGCGGACGCTCGTCGCGCTCCTCGCGGTCGCGTCGGGGCGATTCTTCGCGCGGCTCTTCCTGCGGCACGACCGGCGCGGTCAGTTCGACCCGCACGTCCTTCTTGCCGAACACCGGAATCGCCGACTGAGTCAGCTTCTCGACATTGTCGATCGCCTCGGCGTCTTCTTCCGCAACGAAGGTGAACGCCCGCCCCTTGGCGCCCGCCCGGCCGGTGCGGCCGATGCGGTGGACGTAGTCGTCGGGATGCCACGGCGTGTCGAAGTTGAACACGTGGCTGACGCCCTTGATGTCGAGCCCGCGCGCGGCAACGTCGCTGGCGACGAGGATCGTCACCTCGCCCTTCTTGAACCGGTCGAGCTCCTTGATCCGGCTCGCCTGGTCCATGTCGCCGTGGATTTCGGCACTGGCAAAGCCGTGGCTCTGCAGGCTCTTGTTGATCTCGCGCACCGTGGTCTTGCGGTTGGCGAAGATGATCGCGGTCTCGACCAGGTCGTTGCGCAGCAGCCAGCGCAGCGTGTCGCGCTTGTCGCGGCTCTTTACGGGCACTTTGAACGCGGTGATGTTCTCGTTGGTCGAAGCCGCGCGGCTGACCTCGATCCGCTTGGGATTGTTGAGGAACTTCTTCGCCAGCTTCTCGATCGGCGGCGGCATCGTCGCGGAGAACAGCATCGTCTGCCGTGTTTCGGGCAGCTTGGAGCAGATGAACTCGATGTCGGGGATGAACCCCATGTCGAGCATGCGGTCAGCCTCGTCGATAACCAGCAGCTCGCAGCCGTTGAGCATGATCTTGCCGCGCTCGAACAGGTCCATCAGTCGGCCGGGCGTGGCGATCAGCACGTCGACGCCTTCGCTCAATGCCTTGAGCTGGTCGCCCATCTGCACGCCGCCGATCAGCAGCGCCATCTTGAGGTCGTGATTGGTGCCGTACTTCTCGAAGTTCTCGGCCACCTGCGCGGCGAGCTCGCGGGTCGGCTCGAGGATGAGGCTGCGCGGCATCAGGGCGCGGCGGCGGCCGTGGCTGAGGATGTCGATCATCGGCAGCACGAAGCTGGCCGTTTTGCCGGTGCCGGTCTGGGCGATGCCGATGATGTCCTTCATCATCAGCACCGGCGGGATCGCCTGGGCCTGGATCGGCGTGGGTTCGCTATAGCCCGCGGTCTCGACCGCTTTGAGCAATTCAGGGGAAAGGCCGAGTTCGGCGAAGGTCATGCAGTCTCGATATATGAAAGGTTCGGCAGGCGACGGGCGCCGTTCGTTGACGAAGGCTCACCGCCGCCCGCCACGATCCGCGCGCGCCCTGCGCGTTGCGCGCGCGAAAGTCAAGGTTTCGGAAGGGCTCTAGTCGTCCTTCGCGACCAGCTGGCGGATGCGGCTGATCTCGCAATTCGCGCCCGAACGCGAGTGCAGCTTGTCGCGGTCGGAGCAGAGCATCCCGTCGCTCGCGCGCTCGAGATAGAAGCCCGAATAGAAATCGCGCGCGCTGCAGGCCTTTTCCAGGGTCGCGGAAACCAGCCGCCGGTCGCGCATGAACAGCAGCAGCTTGCCGCCGTCCGGCTGGACCGCGGCGATGCCGGCCACCGGCACGCACTTGCCGATCTTGCGCTCGCTGAAGCGCGGCGCGGCGGCGGGAGCCATCTCGGCGACGAAGCCCTGCCGCATTACCGGCCCCGGGGGAGCGATGCGGATGGTGATCCGCCGCTCGATGCGCACTTGCGCGGCGATCGGATCCTCCGACGCGCGCGCGGCGTCGTACGCCTCGCTCGACACGACGGCCGTGGTCTCGGTCTGTCCATCAGCGCTCGGCGCGAGGGGCGCGGCCGCCAGCGTCGGGACGAGCACCGCCAGCGGCGCGAGAAGGATGGCGTACGGATTCATGACCTGCGTTGGCCGCCCCCCTTAAGACGCCCGGTTGAATAGCGGCTTAATCCCTCCTGCCCGCGGCGCAAGCGCTGGCATTGCCGCGCGGCGCTGTGCCATAGCGGCGCGGATGAGCGATCGTGCGGGTTTCCTGGCTGCAGCGGCCGAACTTCTCGGCCCGCGCGGCCTGACGCGCGACGCCGACCTGATGGCCTCCTGGCTGACCGACTGGCGCGGTCGCTTCACCGGTCGGGCGCTGGCGATGGCCTCGCCTGCGTCGACCGCGGAAGTGGCGGCACTGGTGAAGCTTTGTGCAGAGCACCGGGTCCCGATCGTGCCCCAGGGCGGCAACAGCGGGATGTCGGGCGGGGCGACCCCAGACGACAGCGGGAGCGCGCTGCTCCTGTCGCTCCGCCGGATGAATGCCATCCGCAGCCTCGATGTCGCCGCGCGGCAAGTCGTGTGCGAGGCGGGCGTGATCCTCCAGACCTTGCATGAAGCCGCCGAAGCCGAAGGTCTGCGCTTCCCCCTCACGCTGGGCGGCAAGGGTTCAGCGACCGTCGGCGGGCTCGTCTCCACGAACGCCGGCGGCACCCAGGTCCTTCGCCACGGGTCGATGCGTACGCAGGTCCTCGGGCTCGAGGCCGTGCTCGCCGACGGCAGCGTGTTCGACAGCCTGACCGCCCTGAAAAAGGACAACCGGGGGTTCGACCTCAAGCAGTTGCTGATCGGATCCGAGGGGACGCTCGGGATCGTCACCGCCGCTACGCTCAAACTGGAACCACAGTTCGCCGCGCGGTCGGTCATTTGGGCCGGCGTGCCTTCGCTCGAAGCGGCGCGCGAACTGCTCCTGCATTGCGAGCGAGCGGCGGGCGGCGCGTTGGAGGGATTCGAAGTGCTCGACCAAGGCACTCTGGACGACGTGATCGCGCACGTCCCCGGCGCTCGCCAGCCGCTCGGTGGCCGCCACGCGTGGCATGCGCTGATCGAGTTAGTGGCCGACGCTGCCGGTGCGGGACAGCTCTCAAGTCTCGCCGAGGGCATGCTTGCCGATGCGCTCGAACGGGGCCTGCTCGAAGACGCCGCCATCGCCGCGAACGAAGCGCAGGCAGCGGCATTCTGGACGCTGCGGGACTCGGTCGCTCCGGCCGAGCGCGCCAAGGGGCCCGCCGTGCAGCACGACATCTCGGTGCCGGTCGAGCGTATGCCCGCCTTTGTCGCGGAAGCGGTGCCCCAGATCGAGGCCGACTGGCCGGGGACCGAGGCGATCGCCTTCGGCCACTTGGGCGATGGCAACGTCCACTTCCACGTCATCGCTCCGGGCGGCATCGACCCGGCGGAGTGGTACGCGGGCGACGGCAAGGCGATCAGCAATCAGGTCTATGAATTGGTCACTCGCTGGGGCGGATCGATCAGCGCGGAGCATGGCATCGGCCAGCTCAAACGCGACGTGTTCGGCCGGCTGGGAGACCCCGTGGCGCTGAGCATGCAGCGAGCGGTCAAGCAGGCGCTCGACCCGCTCGGACTGCTCAATCCGGGCAAGCTCGTGCCGCTTGCGCCTCAGGGCGACAGTCCTTAAAGCGCGCGCTTCGCGCCGCCGGGCATGGGAGTGCCTTGCCGCTGCATCTAACGACTTCGGAGATCGACCATGGCCAGCGCGCCGCAGCCTACCCTGCCCCTGTTCTACAATGACCTGATGCCGCTCAACAGCCGGGATCACGCCAACTACAAGCTCAATCCTCCCTCGGGCATGACCTGGCTGGTCAATCAGCACGCGGTGCCGGTGACCACCGATGAGTTCATCCAGGCGCAGCGCCACTTCCCGATCGTGTTCAGCGCCGGGGAAGGCAGCGTTCCCCTCGCGCTCATGGGCCTCAATGAAGGCGTGAACACCTTCTTCAACGAGGAAGGCAAGCTGGAGGAGGATATCTACATCCCCGCTTACGCGCGCCGCTATCCCTACTTGCTCGCGCGCCTGACGCCGGACGCGCAGGAAATGTCGCTCTGCTTCGATCCCTCGGCCGGCATGCTCGGCGAGTCCGGTGAAGGCGAACCGCTGTTCGACGCCGAGGGCAAGCCCGCCGCGCCGATCCAGGGCGCGCTCGATTTCTGCGAGAAGTTCGAGGAGGCCGGCGCCCGTACCCAGGCGTTCGTCAAGGAGCTGGAAGACAAGGGCCTGCTGATGGACGGCGAAGTCGCGATTACGCGCAACGACGATCCGGAAAAGCCCTACATCTACCGCGGCTTCAAGATGGTGGACCAGGACAAGCTGCGCGATCTCGACGCCGAGACCGCCAAGCTGTGGACCGGCAACGGCATCATGGCGCTGATCTTCGCGCACCTGTTCTCGATGGACATGATGCGGATCATTTTCGGGCGCCAGGTCGGCAAGGGCATGATGCCTGAAGCTACCGAGCAACCCGCCGCCTGACGCGACGAACCGTGGCTTGAGCGCGACCGGACGGAACTTGAAACCCGTCCGGCCAGCGCCTATTTCGCCTCTGCCCGGTTCGCGCTTCCCTCATGGCCGGATCGGGTCGGTGCACTGCGGTGCACCTCCTCCCTGAACCTTGGCCACCTCGTGCGCTTGCACGAGGTGGTTTTTTATTCGGCCGCCTGCGGCATGCGTCCCGCGCCGCCGAGAGCGGCAACTTCGCTGGCGAGAGCGCGCACCAGACCGGCGAGCAGACGCGCGACGCCGGCAGCCCGGACGCTCGGCTCAGCCAATCGCGCGTCGAGGTAGCTGGTGCGGCAAACCTCCAGTTGTATCGCATGGATGTCGCGCGCCGGCGCGGCGTGGCGGTCGAGCACGTACCCGCCCGCATAGGGCCGGTTGTGCGCCACCGGCCTGCCGTTCGCCTTGAAATAGCCAAACGCCGCCGCCACTAGGGCGCGGCTGCAGCTTGCGCCGAAGCGGTCGCCGATGACCAACTCGGGTGACGGTTGCCCTTGCCGCGACGGCAGGGGCGGCATCGAGTGCAAGTCGATCAACAGCGCCGCACCCCAGCGGTCGCGCAGTGTCTCCAGGGCCCTGCCCAGCGCCGCGTGATAGGGCGAATGGATCGACGCGATCCGCTCATCGAACGTGGCGCGGTCGATCTGCTGCTTCCAGATTTCGCCCAATCCCGGCAATCGGCGCGGGATCACCCCCAGTCCATTGCGCGCCCGACGGTTGGCGAGCGAATGGCGTGCGCTGGCGCCGGCCGGCGCGCCCTCAACCACCATCGACCAATCCATATCATCGGCCGAACGGTTAAGATCGAGCATCGCGCGCGGCGCGTGCGCCACCAGCAGCGCGGCGCCGGTGGCTTGGGCGACCGCCTCCGCGAGGCCGTCGACGTGGCGGTCCTCTAGCCGGTGCGCCGCGTAAGCTGGGTCGCGCATGCGTGCGGTGAGGTCCGGCGGGTAGGTCCGCCCGCCATGCGGCGCGGCGATCAGGATCGGGACCGGCGCATCGGCCGGCAGGTGCAAGGTAAACGCCGCAAGGTCGGTTCCGGGGATCGCCCCGCCGTCTCGCCCTGCGTAATCCTGTGCACTCATCGCGGTAGAAATGGACCGCGCCTACGTATGTGTCAAAGCAGGTCGCCACCTAACGGCGCGAAAGATTTCTTAAGTGCCGTGCGGTAAGGAAGGGGGATGAATGAATTGCCTCCGATCCGCATCCTCCTCGCCGAGGACGAAGATGCCATGCGCACCTACCTTGCACGGGCGCTGGAAAACGCCGGCTACCAGGTGGTCGCGGTCGATCGCGGAACCGAAGCGCTGCCGCTGCTCGAGGCCGAGCACTTCGACCTGTTGCTGTCGGACATCGTCATGCCCGAGATGGACGGGATCGAGCTCGCCCAGCGCTGCAACGAGGTGAGCCCGGCGACGAAGGTCATGTTCATCACGGGATTCGCCGCGGTTACGCTCAAGGCCAGCCGCGAGCAGCCGCGCGCCAAGGTTCTGTCGAAACCCTTCCATCTCAAGGACCTGGTGATGGAAGTCGACCGCGTGTTTCGGACCGAGGAAGCCGCGCGGCTCTAGCCCTCTTGCGAAGCGTTCAGGTGGCCGCTACATGGCCGCCTCGCCGGGCAGCCGGCCGACCGGATAGTGCGGGCGTATAGCTCAGTGGTAGAGCACTATGTTGACATCGTAGGGGTCGCAAGTTCAATCCTTGCTACGCCCACCATCCGGACTTGAGAGGCGTCGCGAAAGCGGCGCCTTTCGCGTTTCGGAGCCGCCCTTGCACCCCCGCCTCGCCCTGCTAAAGCGCCGCCAACTCTTTCACGCAGCAGGACCGTCATGGCAAAGATCAAGGTAGTGAACCCCGTCGTCGAGATGGACGGCGATGAGATGACCCGCATCATCTGGCAGTGGATCCGCGAGCGGCTGATCCTCCCCTACCTCGACATCGATTTGAAGTACTACGACCTCTCCGTCGAGAAGCGCGACGAGACCGACGACCAGATCACCATCGATTCGGCGGAAGCAACGAAGAAGTACGGCGTCGCCGTGAAGTGCGCGACGATCACGCCCGACGAGGCGCGGGTCGAGGAATTCAAGCTCAAGTCGATGTGGAAGAGCCCCAACGGGACCATCCGCAACATCCTCGGCGGCACGATCTTCCGCGAGCCGATCGTGATCCAGAACGTCCCCCGCCTGATCCCCGGCTGGACCGACCCGATCGTGGTCGGCCGCCACGCGTTCGGCGACCAGTACCGCGCGACCGACATGGTCGTCCCCGGCCCCGGCAAGCTGCGGCTCGTGTTCGAAGGCGCCGACGGCCAAGTGATCGACCGCGAGGTGTTCAACTTCCCCGGCGGTGGCGTCGCGATGGCGATGTACAACCTCGACGATTCGATCCGGGACTTTGCCCGCTCGAGCTTCAACTACGGCCTCAACCTCGGCTGGCCGGTCTACCTCAGCACCAAAAACACTATCCTCAAGGCCTATGATGGGCGGTTCAAGGACCTGTTCCAGGAAGTGTTCGACACCGAAGGCTTCGCCGAGAAGTTCAAGGCGGCGGGCATCGTCTACGAGCACCGCCTGATCGACGACATGGTCGCTTCGGCGCTCAAGTGGTCGGGCAAGTTCGTGTGGGCGTGCAAGAACTACGACGGCGACGTGCAGTCGGACCAGGTCGCGCAGGGCTTCGGCAGCCTCGGCCTGATGACCTCGGTCCTGCTGACCCCAGATGGCAAGACGGTCGAGGCGGAAGCCGCCCACGGCACCGTCACCCGCCACTACCGCCAGCACCAGCAGGGCAAGGCGACCAGCACCAACCCGATCGCCAGCATCTTCGCCTGGACCCGCGGCCTCTACTACCGCGGCAAGTTCGACGGGACGCCCGAAGTGCAGAAGTTCGCCGAGACGCTCGAGCGCGTGTGCATCGAGACGGTCGAGAGCGGCAAGATGACCAAGGACCTCGCGCTCCTCATCGGCCCCGAACAGGCGTGGATGACCACCGAGCAGTTCTTCGAGGCGATCGTGCAGAACCTCGAAAAGGAAATGGCCGCCTGGGCCTGACCCGGCTTTTCGGCGGCAAGTGGGGCGTCGCGCTCAGCGTGATCGCCCTGCTGCTCGCCTCCCCGCTGTTCGCGCCGCAACTGCTGGCGTTTCCCTATCGCGCCGAGAGCGCGATCGGGCCGGTATGGTCGGAACGGCCGATCGACCAAGCCGCGCTGGACAGGGTGGCCGCACGCTCTCGCGCGCTGCTCGCGCAAAGCCCAATCGCCGGCCCGAATGAGCAACGGCCGATCTTCCTCACCGAAGGCGGCTGGCGTTGGCTGTGGCTCGCCAACAGCAGCGCGGGCGGGTTCGCGCTGACCCGGCCGATAACCCGGGCCGTGGTAGTCAACGACGTCGACCTTGCCGCCGACCGCATAACGAACGGCGCCGCAATGGGCCGACAGCGCTCGCTCTCGGCGGTGCTGGCGCACGAGTTCACCCACGGCGTGATCCGCCGCCGCTACGGCCTGGTGAAATCGATCCTCGCGCCGCAGTGGCTGGTCGAGGGCTACGCCGACCACGTCGCGCAAGAAAGCAGCCTTAGCGCCGCCGATGTCGCCAAGCTCGAAGCGACCGGTGCGAGCCACCCTGCGCTGGTGTATTATCGCGGCCGAAAGCGCGTGGAGGCTCTGCTCGCCGCCAACGGCAACGATGTGGACGCGCTATTCGACTAGAGCTCAGTCGGTCCGGTTTTTCTTGATAAAGTCGAGTTCGTTCCGCGCGATCTCGCTATCGGGGTCGAACTTCTGGCTATCGCGGTAAGCCTGCTCGCCTTCGGTCCACTTGCGCTGCTCGATCAGAATATAGCCAATGCCCCGCAGGGCGACCGCATTCCACCGCTTCTCGAGCGCGTCTGTCGCCGCAAGCGCCGCCTTACCCGGGACGGAGCGATAGAGCGTCAGCGCTTCGTCGAGCCGCCCCCTCATTTTGAGGACGTGCGCCAATTCCACGATGTACTGAGCATTTTCCGGCGCGAGCTCGCGCAAACGCGCCAACGTCGCCAGCGCTTCGTCCCCGTCGTTCGCTTCGGTCTGCAGATAAGCGCGCAGGAACAGCGCGTCACAATACGGAGCGCCAATGTCGATCGAATTGGCATCGGCGACGGCGCCGCTCGTCATGTACAGCAGCGTCTCGGGCGCTGAATGCCCGCAATAGACACGCTGGTCCTTGGGCCAGTTCTCACTCTCGTAGCGCGCAATGATCGGCTCGATCTTCTGACTGGCCTGCTCGAACAGCCCGGCATCCAAGAGCTTGAACGCGGCGTTCACCACGACCTCAACGTCATCGTTCGTCAGGCTAGCGCCGGCTGTGGTGGGTATGGCCAGCAGTGCGAGTGAGAGAAGAACATTTCGCATGCTGAACCGCCCCGTGAATCGTCCGAAGATCATACACTTGCACCCAGGGCAAGCAATCAGCTCATGCGTTGCGGGGATCGCACATGTTCTTGCCGCACACCGTGGCCGATGAACCAGCCGGGGATCCGGCGCAGCAGAGGGAAGCGATTGAGCAGACGCATGGGGAGCGGCGGCTCATCCGGCAGGCCGCCGGCGCCCGAAATCAGCGGATGCAGGACATTCTCATGGACCGTACGCTGCGCCGACTGAATGACCTTGGTCGGCCATAGCCGGCGCTGCTGCAGGTAAGACAGGAGTGGATCGACGGTCGCCCCGCGCGCGAGCGGCGCGGCGAGCAGGTTGGCGCTGGCGACGGCATCCTGGATCGCGAGGTTGATGCCGATCCCGCCCACCGGGCTCATCGCGTGCGCCGCATCACCGATCGCGAGCAGGCCGGGCCGGCTCCATTCAGTGAGGCGATCGAGCGAGACCGACAGCAGGCTGACACTGTCCCAATCCGGCAACGCGGCGGTGAGATCGGGAAGATCGGGTGACGCCGCGCGCACGTCGGCGCGGAACGCCTCGATCCCGCGCTCCTTGATCGTCTGCGCCCCGCCCTTGGCGATGACAAACGCGCATTGCCAGTAGTCGCCGCGGTCGATCATCACGATCAGCTTGTTGCCCGCCACGCTGCCGCGCAGCGTCGTGCCGCTGGTCTCCTTAGGAACGGCGAACCAGAACACGTCGATCGGCGCACCCAGCGTTTCGAGCGGGAGCACGCGGCGCGCGATCGAATCCCGTCCATCGCATGCGATCACCAATCGGCGCGCGCGCAGCTCCTCACCGCTGCGGAGGCGGACGCCGACCGTGCGACCATCTTCCTCGATGAATTCCTCGACCGGCGCTTCCATGCGCAGCGCGAAGCCGGGATAGCGCGAAGCCTCGTCGCGCACGAAATCGAGAAATTCCCACTGCGGCATCATCGCGATGAACGGCGCCGGCATCGCCAGATGCGACAGGTCGCCGATCACCATGTCCCGCCCGTTCCAGGTGATCTCGGCGCGATCAATCCGGTTGTGCGGCCGCTGCAGGAAGCGCTCGAGCAAGCCGAGCTCGCTCAGGATCTCCATCGTCGAAGGGTGGACGGTATCGCCGCGGAAATCGCGAAAGAAGTCCGCGTGCTTTTCCAGCACCAGCACCGATACCCCCGCCCGCGCGAGCAACAGCGCCGCCATCATGCCCGCCGGCCCGCCGCCGACGACGATCACATCGGGTGCTTTCATGACGCCAGCCTACACCCTGAAGGCCAGAGCAGCGAGCGCCGTTCGCGAAAGGGGTGTCCTACAGGCGCATGGTTCGTCTAGCAGTCAGGCATGATGGCCACCTCCTACCCCGACACCATTCGCGCTGCCCGACTCATCAAACCCACGGCGCGTGTGGCTTTTGCCAATGGCGAAAGTCACACGAGCTTTGCAGATAATCGTTCGAATACAGGATCTTCCCCCGCAAAGTCACAGAGTTTCGCTCCCCAATTTGCGTGCCAAGTCCAACACTCGAAGTGGACAGCGCGCTGATGGCCGCCGAGCTGACCACCACCAATACGCTCTCCGATGCGCTGGTGATCCTAGGCGCCGCGGGGATCGTCATCCCGGTCTTCCACCGCTTCCGCATCACCCCGGTCATCGGGTTCATTCTGATCGGCATCCTCGTCGGCCCGTTCGGCCTGGGCCGGCTGGTTCCCGACAACCCGTGGCTCTTCCACTTCACCATCACCGAACCCGAGGCGCTCGAACCGTTTGCCGAGTTCGGCATCGTCCTGCTGCTGTTCACCATCGGGCTGGAGCTGTCGTTCAACCGATTGTGGTCGATGCGGAAGCTGGTGTTCGGCCTCGGAGCGCTGGAGCTGCTGCTGATCGGTGCGCTGCTGGCCATCGCGCTGGCGGTGATCGGCGAAGGCTGGACCGGCGCCGCCGCGCTCGGCTTTGCGCTGGCGCTCAGTTCGACCGCAATCGTGCTGCCAATTTCCGGCACGACCAGCCCGGTGGGCCGCGCGGCGCTGTCGATGCTATTGTTCGAAGACATCGCGATCGTGCCGATCATCTTCGTGCTCGGCGCGCTGGCTCCCTATGCGCAGGCTGATGGCCTCGATGGACTGGTGCGCACCTTGTGGCAGGGCGCGTTGGTGGTCGCCGCGCTGCTTATCGCCGGACGCATCGCCTTGCCGCGCCTGTTCGGTCAGGCGGCGCGCACCAAGAGCCCCGAATTGTTCCTTGCGGCGAGCCTGCTGGTCGTGATCGGCGCCAGCCTGGCAACTTCAGCGGTGGGCCTGTCGCCGATCGTCGGCGCGCTGATCGCGGGCTTGCTCATCGCTGAGACCGAATACCATGGCGAGGTCGAGAGCATCATCGAGCCGTTCAAGGGCCTCGCGCTCGGCATTTTCCTGATCACCGTCGGCATGAGCGTCGACCTCGCGCGCATCTGGGCGGAGTTCGGCTCGATCGCTCTGGCGGTGGTGGGTGTGCTTGCGCTGAAGGCGGTGGTTACGGGCCTTCTGCTACGCATGATGGGCGCGCGGCGCGGCACCGCCGCCGAGACAGGCCTCCTTATGTCGAGCCCGAGCGAGACGACGCTGATCGTCCTCACCGCGGCGACTGTGGCGCAAGTGATCGACCGCGAGACGGCGCAGTTCTGGCAGATCGTCACCGCCATCGGGCTCACCATCACCCCGCTGCTCGCCCGCCTCGGCAACCTGGTCGCGCGCCAGGTCGAGCCGCTGCCGGAGGTGCAGGACGACCTCGGCGAAGGGCGTGCGATCATCGTCGGCGCGGGCCGCGTCGGGCGGCTGGTGGCGGACATGCTCACCGTCCACGGCATTCCCTACATCGCGGTCGACAGCGACTCCGATCTCGTCCTGCGCGGGCGGCGGCGGGGCTACCGCGCAACCTTCGGCGATGCCGGGCGCGGGCCGACGCTCGACCGCCTCGGGGTGGACCGCGCGCCCGCGGTGATCCTCACGATGGACGAGCCGGTCCTGGCGCAGCGGCTGACCGCCAAGCTGCGCAAGGCCTATCCCGACCTGCCGATCATCGCCCGCGCCCGCGACCTGACGCACGCCGCGGCGCTCTATCGGGCCGGGGCGAGCACCGCGGTGCCGGAGACTCTAGAAAGCTCGCTCCAGCTATCGGAAGCGGTGCTGGTCGATCTGGGCGTCGCGATGGGCCCGGTGATCGCCTCGATCCACGAAAAGCGCGACTCCTTCCGCGAGCGGATTCGCGAGGAAGCGGACCTGCAATACAAGCCCAAGCTGCGCACCAGCATCGCCGATCCCGGATAGAAGCCGCCGCCCGTTCGTTGGTTCAGCGTAAAAAGGAGATTTCCATGCGCAACGACAACCAGAACGCCCAGTCGCCGGAAGCCATGAAGCCCTCGCACCAGACCGGCGAGGAAAACGGAGTGATCAAAGGTCAGCAGCGTGAAGGCAACCGCTCGCCCCTCACCGACACGCCGCGCGGCAGCGAGCCGGAGACACGCGGGACCAGCGGCCGCCGCGGCTAACCGTCAGGCGGTTGCGGGTGCGCTCTCGAGCGCGCGCCGCACCGCCGCGATGGCCTCGTCCGCTTTGCTCGCATCGGGTCCGCCGCCCTGCGCCATGTCGGGCCGGCCGCCGCCGCCCTTGCCGCCGAGCGCCTCGACGCCCGCGCGCACCAGCGCAACGGCATCGTACCGGCTGGTAAGATCATCAGTCACCGCCGCCGCAATCGCCGCGCGGCCGTCGTTGACCGCGACGATCGCCGCCACGCCCGAGCCCATCCGCGCCTTCGCTTCGTCGAGCAGGCCGCGCAGTTCCTTGGCCTCGAGTCCTTCGATCACCTGGCCGGAGAACTTCACGCCGCCGACATCCTCGTCCGCCGGCCCGGCCTTCGCCCCGCCGCCGCCGAGCGCCAGCGCCTTGCGCGCATCGGCGAGCTCGCGTTCGAGCCGCTTGCGGTCGTCGAGCAGCGCAGCGATCCGGTTCGGCACCTCCTCGGGTGCCACCCGGATTGCCGCAGCGGCGTTCTTCAGTGCTTCCTCGCGCGCCACCAGCCATTCGCGCGCCGCCTCGCCGGTCAGCGCCTCGATCCGGCGCACGCCCGAGCTGACCGCGCTTTCGGAGACGATGCGGAAGAGCCCGATATCGCCCGTCGCCCGCACGTGGGTGCCGCCGCACAACTCCACCGAATACGTCCGCTCCTCGCCGGCACGGCCCATGCTCAGCACGCGCACTTCGTCGCCGTACTTCTCGCCGAACAGCGCCATCGCGCCCGCCGCGATCGCGTCGTCGGGGCTCATCAATCGGGTCGAGACGGTCTCGTTGGCGCGAATTTCCGCGTTCACCTCGGCCTCGACCGCGGCGATGTCCTCGGGCGTCAGCGGCTTGGGATGCGAGAAGTCGAACCGCAGCCGATCTTCCGCCACCAGCGAACCCTTCTGCGTCACGTGCTCGCCGAGCCGGCGCCGCAGTGCTTCGTGCATCAGGTGCGTAGCCGAGTGATTGGCGCGAATGCGGTCGCGCCGTTCGGCATCGACCCACAGGTGCACCGTGTCGCCGGCCTTGAGCGTCCCCGCCTCGACCGTGGCGTGATGCGCGTGCAGACGCCCGAGCGGCTTGCTCGTGTCGGTCACCGCGATCCGTAGACCTTCTGGAGTGGTGATCGTGCCCGCATCACCGGTCTGCCCGCCGCTTTCACCGTAGAACGGGGTCTGGTTGGTGAGCACCAGCACGCTATCGCCCGCGCCAGCGCTGCTCACCTCGGCGCCGTCCTTGATCAGCGCCACCACCCGGCCCTCGCCCTCGGTCGCGCTGTAGCCGGTGAACTCGGTCGCACCCTCGCGCTCGGCAATGTCGAACCACAGCTCGCCGTCGGCAGCCTGACCGGAGCCCTTCCACGCCGCGCGCGCCGCGGCCTTCTGCCGCGCCATCGCCGCATCGAAGCCTTCGCGGTCTACCGTCAGCCCGCGGCTGCGCAGCGCGTCTTCGGTGAGGTCGTACGGAAAGCCGTAAGTGTCATAGAGCTTGAACGCGGTCTCGCCGTCGAGGCTGGCGCCCTCGCCCATGCCGCCGGTCGCCTCGTCGAGCAGGCGCAGGCCGTTCGCCAGCGTCCGGCGAAACTGAGTCTCCTCGCGTTCGAGCGTCTCCTCGATCAGCGGCTGCGCGCGGCCGAGCTCGGGATAGGCCTGGCCCATCTCGGTCACCAGCGCAGGTACAAGGCGATGCATCAGCGGCTCGCTCGCGCCCAGTAGGTGCGCATGGCGCATCGCCCGCCGCATGATCCGCCGCAGCACATAGCCGCGCCCCTCATTCGACGGCAGCACGCCGTCGGCAAGAAGGAAACTGGTCGAGCGCAAATGATCGGCGATGACTTTGTGGCTCGGGCTCGCCGGATCGGCGCTGGTGAGATCGGCCGACGCCTCGATCAGCGCGCGCATCGTGGTCGTTTCGAACACCGTGTGCACGCCCTGCAGCACGGTCGAGACGCGCTCCAGCCCCATGCCCGTGTCGATCGACGGCTTGGGCAGGTCGCGCACGATCGTGCCCGCTTCCTGCTCGAACTGCATGAACACGAGGTTCCAGATCTCGACGTAGCGGTCGCCGTCCTCGTCCGGACTGCCCGGGGGGCCGCCGGCGATGCTGGCCCCATGATCGAAGAAGATTTCCGAGCAGGGACCGCACGGACCATCGTCGCCCATCGACCAGAAGTTGTCCTTGGTCGCGATGCGGATCAGCCGCTCATCGGGCAGCCCGGCGATCTTCTTCCAGAGGTCGTAGGCCTCGTCGTCGGTGTGATAGACGGTCGCGGTCAGCTTTTCGGCCGGGAGGCCCCAGTCCTTGGTCAGCAGGGTCCATGCATGATGGATCGCCTGTTCCTTGAAGTAATCGCCGAACGAGAAGTTGCCCATCATCTCGAAGAACGTGAGGTGCCGCGCGGTGTAGCCGACGTTGTCGAGATCGTTGTGCTTGCCGCCCGCGCGCACGCACTTCTGACTGCTCGCCGCGGTCGGGCTCGGCGGGGTTTCGAGGCCGGTGAACACGTTCTTGAACGGCACCATTCCCGCGTTGACGAACATCAGCGTCGGATCGTTGTACGGCACCAGCGGTGCACTCGGCACGACGCGGTGCCCTTCGCGCGCGAAGAAGTCGAGGAAGCTGCGGCGGATCTCGTTGGTCGAGGACATAATGCCGTGCAGGTAAATGCTGCAGCGCGGCACGACAAGCGGATTAAGGCGGCGGCACGTGCAAGCCGCGCGATCAAGCGTCAGGTGCGACCACCTTCAATGCGCGGGGCCGCGCCTTGAGGACGAGCGGCAATGGCAGCCGTAGCCGCTCGCCATCCAGTGCGATCTCGGTCTCGCCGAGTCCCTCGATACGTATCTCACGGGCGGTGGTAACGAGCGCGAAATCGCGCGCCCGGTCAGGCCGGCCCAGCATCACGCGCATCGCCGCACGGACCACACCGCCGCGCGTGAGCGGTGCGAGAGCGAATAGCGACAGCACGCCATCGTCGAGCGCGGCCCGTTCGTTCGGGCGGCCCTCCAGCACTTCGTAGAGATTATTGCCGATGAACAGCATCGCCGATCTTAGACGCTGCGGCTTGCCATCGATCTCCAGATCGAACGATTGCGGCCGGAGTTTGCGAAGCACACGCCAGCCCGCGACGATCGAGGCCGGTAGCTTCGACAGCGCGGACCTTTCCCGCTCGCGCACGAGCTGGGCATAGGCGCCCAGTGAAGCGTTATTTATGAACGTGCGGTCCCCAGCTTCGCCGAGGTCAACCGCGGTCGCGCGGCCCTGCGCGGCAAGCTTGGCTGCCTCCGCGAGATCGAGGGGAATACCGAGCTGGCGCGCGAAGTGATTGCGGGTGCCGAGCGGAAGGACCGCCAGTTCGCTTCCTGAGGCCGCCAGGATGCCGGCCGCGCTGCCGAGGGTGCCGTCGCCCCCGCCCACCACAAGGCGCGGGGCGCCTCGATGCCGCTCCACAGCGGCCGCGATGTCCTTGCCCTCGACAAGCTCAAGCGCAATGGACTGGCCCGCGTCGGCGAAGGCCTGCTCTATCGCATCGCCGAGCGCATCGCCCTTCGCGCTCGCGGTGCCGCCCGAGCGGTTGACGATAATTGGGAGCGGCGTGCCGACGGCCATGCTGGGCTGGAGTCCGTCGCCTCAACGGGTACGCGCAGAGACGATCCACGCCGCGCCCTGCATCGCCACAAGCTGTCCCTGGTCGTTGGCAGCGAGATAGCGGCGCAGCTTGTCTGTGAACTCGGCGCGAGCATGCTCATCGAGGCTCGCCGCCGCGCGCGCGGCCGGGCCGATGGCGAGAAAGTACGACAGCGCGTCCTCAACGGCATACTCACCGGTGCCCGCGATGTAGGCGAAATCGACCGGCTCGAACGCAATCTCCTTCCAGCCTGCCTGATCCAGAATCGATTCGACCCGGTCGCGGTCCGCGAAAGCAAAGGGACCTGGAGTCTCGGGCGCTTCCACCGGGATCGTTCCCTCCGGCAATAGCGCAGCCACCTGCTCGGCCCATGGGTTCTCGCTCCGGTCGCGGAAGCAGGAGAAGACCAGTCTCGCGTTGGGAGCTGCGCCCTTCGCGAGATTGGTGAACGCTCCCACCGGGTCGCCGAAGAACATGACGCCATGGCGCGAGACGACCAGGTCCGGCGAAAATTGCGAGCCGCGCCAAGTCGCCGCGTCGGCGACGAAGAACGTCACGTTGTCGAGGTGCGCCGCGCGTTCTCGGGCCGCTTCGACCAGGTCTTCGCTAATGTCGAGACCGATGATTTCCGCTTCGGAATGGCCTCGGCCCAGCGCGAGCGAGAGTTCACCGGCACCGCAACCCACATCGAGCGCTCGCGAGATCGGGCGAGCGCTGGCGCGAGCGAGGAGCCGGTCGGTGAGGCCGGCGAAGCTGCGGTCGGTGCGGCGCCACTCGTCGGCCCACTTGCGGCCTACTCGGCCCTCCCAATCGCTGCGATCCATGGTGACCCTCGTAATCGGTTGCGCCGACTACGGATTCGCGTGCTTGCCCGGCAAAAGCAAGCGATGCCTTCGGACCGCCTCGAGAAACGGAAAAGCCGGCGCGGCCCCAAAGGTGCTCACGCCGGCTTTCCAGGTGCTAGGGCGGCGAAAATGCGCACCCGTTGAGTGTCAGATGTCGTCGTCCGCGTCCGGGCCCGTCATCATCTCCTCGGCGACGGCGTCGGTCCGGCCGCGGATCGCGGCTTCCAACTTGTCGCAAACTTCGGGATTGTCCTTAAGGTACTGCTTGGCGTTCTCGCGGCCCTGGCCGATGCGGATGCTGTCGTAGCTGAACCAGCTGCCCGACTTCTCCACCAGCCCTGCCTTGACGCCAAGATCGAGGATCTCGCCGATCTTCGAGATGCCTTCGCCGTACATGATGTCGAATTCGACCTGCTTGAACGGCGGGGCGACCTTGTTCTTGACCACCTTCACCCGGGTCGAGTTGCCGACGATATCGTCGCGGTCCTTGATCTGTCCGGTGCGGCGGATGTCGAGACGCACCGAGGCGTAGAACTTGAGCGCGTTGCCGCCCGTGGTCGTCTCCGGATTGCCGTACATCACACCGATCTTCATGCGGAGCTGATTGATGAAGATCACCATGCACTTCGAACGGTTGATCGAGCCGGTCAGCTTGCGGAGCGACTGGCTCATCAGGCGGGCCTGGAGGCCGACGTGGCTATCGCCCATCTCGCCCTCGATCTCGGCCCGCGGGACCAGTGCCGCAACCGAATCGACCACCAGCACGTCGATCGCGTTCGAGCGCACCAGCGTGTCGGTGATCTCGAGCGCCTGCTCGCCCGTATCGGGCTGCGAGACGATCAGTTCATCGATGTTGACGCCGAGCTTCTTGGCATAAACCGGGTCGAGCGCGTGCTCGGCATCGACGAACGCGGCGGTGCCGCCGTTCTTCTGCGCTTCGGCGATCACATGCAGCGCGAGCGTGGTCTTGCCCGAACTTTCGGGGCCGTAGACCTCGATCACGCGGCCCTTGGGCAACCCGCCCACGCCGAGCGCGATGTCGAGGCCGAGGCTTCCGGTCGAAATCGTTTCGACCTGCATCGTTTCCTTCTGGCCCAGCTTCATCGCCGAGCCCTTGCCGAATGCGCGGTCGATCTGCGCAAGCGCGGCGTCGAGCGCCTTCTGACGGTCCGTGTCCAAATCCTTGCCTTCCACCAGCTTCAAGTTCGCTGCCGCCATGACACACCCTTTCGCGCTTTGCCTAGACCCGCAGGCCGACTGTCAACGAAAGGCGATGTATCTGCTTTGTTCCACCGGAACAAGAGGGGAACGCAAATTTGTTTCCCACAGCGGCAACGGCTTGTCAGTCGGAGTAGGTCCAGTCGAGATCGCGGGTGCCATTCCCCGGCACGGTCACCTCTACGATCCGAGCACCATCCTTGACCCGGACATTGCGCAGCCCGGAGAACTGACCTTCGCCGGCGCTTCCAACCGTCAATCGGACGGTAACCGGTGTGGGCAATGCGTTCGTAAGGACCGCGAGCATGCGCGCCTTGATCCGCTCGTTCCCGAGTTCCTCCATCCCGACCATCGTGCAGGACGCGAACACCTGTGTGCTTTGGCCGATACCGATCTCGACGTCTTGTCCGGACGCATAGTCGCGCAAGGTATGCCGGCCGACGAGTTGATCCCCACGCGGAGATCCTTCGAATACCGTAAGACCGCCCGTCGGCAGAGCGACCCCCAAGCCGTGCTCATCGTCATTCACTGTCGAGAGCAGGATCGATGCCGCTCGACTCTCGCCATCCGAACCGGCCCACGGTCCGCATTCCGAAGTGTAGAGCAGGCGCCCCTTCACCCCTTCGCGATCGAGGAAGGCAATCTGCTTTTGCCCCTTGGCGGCAACGGTAACCGGCTCGGGCACGCGATAGAGCTTCAAATCGGCGAGATCCTCCTGGCGCGCGACCATCGCGGGCGCGCGAGCTGCCCGGGCGCCGGTTACCATGATCGCCTCCATGGCCACCGGAGGGGGAGGCGGAGGAGGCGGAGGCGCCATGGGATAGGGTGGCGGCTCGGGATAGTCCTCCGGCGTGCCCTCGGCGGTGCTGCCGAGCGGGTAGCACAGCAGTTGCAGCGGCTTCGCGTCGGGCGGATCGGCCAGCGACTGATAATTGCTGACGACCTTCAACTTGCCCGCGACGGCCATCAGCTCGGCATCGGGGAAGCTCTGGCCGTTGTCGTTGACCAGCGTCAGCCAGCTGGTGAGGTGCATCCCGAGGTCATGCGCCGAGGATCCTTCAGTGAGCGTGGCGACATAGTTTGCCTGCCAGTCGAAGCCCCACGAGAGATAGGTCAGCGTGATCGTGTACGTGCCGCCCGCATCGGTGCGCGTGTCGATCGAATAGACCGGCTTGGCGGAAAGCCCCGCGGGTGCCCGGTCGAAGGTCACGTTCTCCGCCAGCCCGGAGCAGCGCACCGCTTCGAACCCATTGGCCGTTTGTAGCACGAGCCCGCCATCGCCGCGCGTGCGGACGATCGCGTCCTCGCTCGTTTCCGTACCGGTTCCCGGATTGGTGCGGGTGATGGTGACCCGGTTGCCGAGCGAGCCGTCAACCAGCGCGCCGGGACTCAGGAGGTCGGCGTTGCGATTCTTCTCGATCGTGCCGCCGGGCAAGCCGGTGACGATCGCGCTCACCGCGACCATTCCTTCGGCAACACCGTCGAAGCGGATGGTGGATTCGCCTGGCGGCAGCGTGACCTGGCGGGTCTCGCTGATCATCGCGAAGCCACGCGGCCAGTTGCGGTTGAGCTGCTGGTCCGGCGCGCGATAGGGGTCGCGGTAAATCGTCACCGACAGCGCGCTCGGCGGCGAAGCGTCGACCGCCTCGCGCGCCATCGTCTGCGAGGCGACACCCGCCAACAGCAGGGACAAGAATGCGCGCCGCATCGGCCGCGTCCTCAGTACCGCGTCTCGTAGGTTACCCGCACCTCCCGCTTGCCGTTCGCCGGCACGGTCACGAGGTACTTGCGGCGGTCGGTATTGATCTGCTCGCCGGGCACGTCCTCGCTGGTCACACGGAAGTCGCGGCTCCACCAGCTCCGGTCGAGCCCGCCCTGGGTGAGCTCGACCTCGACCGGAACCGGCTTTGCGTTGGTCAGCGTGTAGCGCATGGTCGTGCGCCAGAATTCGACCGGGCGTTCGGAGGTGACCGTGGTGGTGGTGCCGTCGTCGGCGATCGCGCGATAGCGGCCGCTTTGCTCCCACTGGTCAGAGGTGATCTTCTCGCGGCTGACAACGTCGGACTGGACGAACACGTCGAACGCATCGCCGGTCACCAGAGTCAGCGCGCTACCCATCGGGGTGTGGCCGATGTTGCTCTCGCCGATGAACTGCGGCGTGCCTTGCGCGTCGCGCTGATAGAAGCGGACGGTGCCGGCGGGAAGCGCATCGCCCAGGCCCTGCTCCCGCGCGGTGGAAAAGCCGATCGCGGTGGTCGCGTTGACCGGCGCACTGTCGTTGGCGAGCCAACCGATCGTGCGCGCGTAGACCTTCTTTGCGGGCACGCTCTGCACGTCGAGGAAGCTGACCTGCTTGGTCTGCGCGTTGGCGATCGTGGTCCGGCCGGGGAGCGGATAGAGGTAATAGTCGCCGAGCCGCTCGCGCCCCGCGGTCTCGGTCCCGGGCGTGAAGCCGCGCGGCGGCGGAGGCGAACTGCGGTAACCTCCGCTCGAGGGGCTGCCCGCGACCAGCACGGTGTCCGCGTTATGGAACGTGGTGCCGGAGTTGTTGGAGAGCGTGACCCAGCCCTGCATATCGGTTGTCGCCTTCGCCTCGTCGTACAGCGCGACGTAATCGGCCGACCAACCCAGACCGCTGGTGAGATAACGCAGGGCCGCGGGGCGTCGGCCCGGACGGTCGCTCTCGACCGTGACCGAGAGGGTCGGCCGGGCGCGCAAGTTGGGCGGCACCCCGTCGAACACTACGCGCGTGGGCAAGCCATCGTCGCGCAGGACCTCGATGCGGTCGCCGATCCGGACCACCACGCCGCCGGCGGTCGACAGCACGGTCGCGCTTTCGCGGGTCTCCTTGCCAGTGGCGGGATTGGTGCGGACCAGCGTGACCGTCTGGCCAATTGCCTTTTCCATCAACTTGCTGGGCGTGAGCAGGTCGTAGTCGAAGTTCTGCTCGACGATCCCCGCGCCATCGGCGTTGAAGCTCAGCGTCTCGGGCTGGATCTGCGCGGAGACATCGGGAAATTCGATCCGGCTGCGGCCATTGGCGATCGCGAGCTGGCGCACGTCCTGCACCAGCGCCCGGTTGTCGTTGTAGATCGTGACCGCGAGATCGCCCTGCGCGCTAGGCGAAGTCTCTGCGGTTTGCGCCGACGCGCCGCTCGCCAGTGCGAGCACCAGGGCCGATCCCAGGCCCAATCCCAAACCGTTCTTCGTCCGCATCGGATTCCCCATGTTCCCAGTTAGGCTACGCGTACCGTCTCAGCCGCGCTTGAATGGCAGTTATTGGATGTAACGGTGTATCATTGATGAACGAGGCGCAATCCCGCGCAGCGTTCGGGTCATGCCAGACCCAGGTGCGCGCGCTGGGTCGCGTCGGCTTCCGGCAACCGCCCGAAACGTCCGGCCCCACGCGATTGCGGATAACCCGGGCCGGATTGCCGGCCACCACGCAGTCATCGGGGACGCTGCGAAGCACCACCGCGCCGCCCGCGATTACCACCCCGCTGCCGATCGTCACACCGGGACCGATCATGGCGTTGCCGCCGATAAAGCACCGCTCACCGATGCGAATCGGCGCGATCGCGCCACCGGGCAGGCGGGCGGTGAGCACCGCGAGCGGGCCGATAGTGGTTTGATCGCCCACCGAAATTCCCCCGCGCATGCCGGGAATGAACCGTGCGCTGAGCGAAATGTCTACCTCGCCCGTGAGATGGAGCCCGGTAAACTTGCGCAGCCACCACGCGCGCGGGCGGGCGATCCAGTCGCGCAGCCACAAGAAGCGGTTGAGCGACCGTCCCCGTCCCATTGTCAGCCAGCCCCCTAACTTTGGATGTCTTGCGGTAAACATTACCGAAAATTAAAGGCTTGTCGATGGATCGCTCGATCGCAAACCGGCCTTCCAAATCGCTAAGGCAAATATACCAGTACCTCGTGCGGAGGTATTTCTGGGGCTCCACGGTCGCGTGGTCGGCGTGGATCGCGGCGACGGCACTGATCGACCGGACTTTTCCCGCTGGAATCGAAATATCCGACCGCGTGTGGATCGGGCCCTTCGCTCTGGTCCTGACGCACGACATGAGCCGCGGCATGTACCTCCCGACGCGGATCGGGGCCCGCAGCGTGATCGGCGCGCGCGCCGTCATCATGCCAGGCGTGACGATCGGCGAGGATTGCGTGGTCGATCCCGGCGCGGTGGTCTCGCGCGACATTCCATCGGGGCAGCGCGTGGCTGGCAATCCAGCGCGACCGTGGCGCGAGATCGCCTGACCCGGCGTTAGGCGACGCGCACCGATCCGAGCACACCGCCGACCTTGTCCGAGATCTGCTGAACGCTGAACGGCTTGGCGATGAAATGCATGTCGGCGATATCGATATCGCGGCGGAGTTGCTCCTCGGCATAGCCCGACATGAACAGGATCGGCAGTCCCGGCTTCACCTTGCGGATCGCGCGCGCCATCGCCGGGCCGTCCATCCCCGGCATCACCACGTCGCTCACGACCATGTCGAACACCCCGCCGTTGGCGACCGCCGCCAGTCCGGCCTCGCCTTCGGCACAGGCGGTGACCTGGTAGCCGGCGCGGGTCAGCGCCCGCTCGGCGACCGCGCGAACCATGTCCTCATCCTCGACCAGCAGGATCCTACCCCCACCCGACCATTGCGCGGCGGGCTTGGCCTCGACGATCCGCGCCTTGGGCACCTCGCCCTGATGGACCGGGAAATAGACGCTGAAGCGGGCGCCGGCGCGGCCGGTCGCGGTTGCTGGCACGTTGTCTGCGAAAATGAATCCGCCCGATTGCTTGACGATACCGTAGACGGTCGAGAGGCCGAGGCCGGTGCCCTTCCCCTGTTCCTTGGTGGTAAAGAAGGGTTCGAAGATCTTGGCGAGGTGCTCGGCCGGAATGCCGCCTCCAGTGTCCTGCACCACCAGCACCGTGTAGTCGCCTTCGGGCAGGATTTCGCTGCCCATTTGCCTCACGTCGCGCGCGGATATGCGCCGGGTCGACAGCGATAGCTTGCCGCCGCCCTCGCCTTTCGCCTGCATCGCATCGCGCGCGTTGACCGCGAGATTGACAATCACCTGTTCGAGCTGCTGCGGATCGGCGCGCACCGCGCCCAGATCACGGTCGTGATTGACCTTGAGCTCGATCTTTTCGCCGAGCAGGCGCTTGAGCAGAAGGCTGACCTCGCTGATGACGTCGGGCAGCTGCAGTACCTCGGGCCGCAGCGTCTGCTGACGGCTGAATGCGAGCAATTGCCGCGTCAATGCCGCGGCGCGGTTCGAATTGGCGCGGATCTGCTGGATATCGTCGTAGTCGCTGTCGCCCGGCGTGTGGCGCAGCAGCATGAGATCGCAGGTGCCGATCACCGCGGTCAGCACGTTGTTGAAATCATGCGCCACTCCGCCCGCGAGCTGGCCGACTGCCTGCATCTTGGTCGCCTGCGCGACCTGGCGCTTGAGCTTGGTCTCCTCGGTCGAATCGACCAGGCTCAGCAGCACCGCCGCTTCGCCGAGCCCGCGAACACCGGCGATGCCGAGCGAGACCGGGTCGTCCGCAGCGCCGCGCAAGCGCACAGCCATGTCGGTCGCGCTTGCCGCGCCCTTGCCGAACCGGCGCACCGCATCGACCAGCGCGCCCTTGTCCTCTGCGACGACGAGGTCCGAAGGGAACGGCGGAAGAAGTTCGTTTTCGATCCCCGCGGCGCGCCGGAATGGGGTGTTGGCGAACAGGAAGCGGCCATCTCGGTCGGTCATAGCAAGTCCGAGCGGGAGGGCCCCAAGCAAGGCTTCGAGCTGTGGGGTTGCCCCGGTGCCAGAAACCTCGACGCCGCCGCCAAGGCCGACCGCGACATCGACCAACAGCATCAGCGATGGGCCTTGATCAGCATCGGGCGCACGCGGATCGCGCGCGTCGCCGAGCGGGATGTGGATCAGGTTCTGCGGATTGCCTCGACGGCCCTCGCGGGCGAAGAAAATCCGTTCACGCTCGTCGGCGCGCAGCAGGGTTGCGAATTCCTGGCCCGCGAGCGTCGCGGCGGGGTCGCCAGTGGCGCGCTGCGCGAAGCCCGGCGCTGCGGCTCGGACCAGCCCGTCGGCTCCCACCAGCACCGCCTCGATCCCGCCGCGCGAGAGCAGACGGCCTAGCGCGCCGGCGATGCGAGCGCCCAGGTCCTCCGCGAAGTCTTCCTCGGCCAGTCCGACGAAACGCCAGACAAGATAGTCTTCGCCGCGTCCCGCCCGCTCTGCACGGGCGCTCCAGCTCGCGGTGCCGTCTGCTGACTCGACACTCTCAGCCGCGCCTTTTCCGTCCCGCCACGCTTCGCGCGCGGCCCGCGCCAAGGTTTCGAGCCCGGCCCGGTCGAGCGGGAGGTTGGGCGGCGCGCTGGCAGCGCCGAACCAATCGCTGAACGCCGTGTTGGCGCACACCAGCCGGTTGGCGCGATCGACGATCGCGACCGCTTCGCCCGGCCGCTCGATCGCGGCGACCGTCACCGACCAGTCGGGTGTGGCGACTTCCTCGGCCTTCCCGACCGGCCGCATACGCGCAATCGCGAGGCCTGCCGCGAGGAACACCGCGATCCCGCCAACGAACGCGATCATCGCGATCGCTTCGCCGCTCGCGAGCCAGATCAGCGCGGCGCTTATCACCAGCGCTCCGGCAAGCGCGCCTAGCAGTGGCAATGGCCGCGCGGCGGCGGCGTTCATGCCTCGCCCGTCCCTGCCGTCAGTTGTTCGCGCCGCACTCGCCGCTCGTGCAGTTTGCGCGCGCGCTTGTTGGCAACGACGAAGCGCCAGATGAAGCCGCTGACGAGATAGCTTACCGCCGAAGCGACCACCGCGAGCACGACCAGCCCGAACCCGGTCACCAGGGTCGCGCCGGTAAGCCACTGCAGCATGTCGCCGAACTCGCTGTGCTCCATCGCACTGTTGACCGGCGCCACCACGGTCATCGCATCGACCCGCAGCATCCACGCGCCGATGTTGTAGCCGAGCACCCAGATGAACGGCGTGGTGAAGGGATTGGTGACGAAGGTGGTCAGCGCGGCGACCGGTACGTTCGCCCGAACTGGCAGGCACAGCAGCGCCGAGAACAGGATCTGCGCGAAGGGTACGATGATCCCCACCAGCATGCCTAGCGCGACGCCGCGCGGCACTGAGCGGCGCGTAAAACGCCACAGCTCCGACCGCAGCACCCGGCTCGCGAACGGCCGCATGACGCGGCTCTGCTCCATCTGCGCGCGGGTGGGCAGGTTGCGCTGGATCCAGGCAGAGGTGCGTTCGAACATCGGTCGGGATAGCTCTTAGGAAATGACGCGCATGGCCGCTAGCCGCGCTCGCGCATCAGGCGGGCCTTGTCGCGCTGCCAATCGCGATCCTTGGTCGTTTGACGCTTGTCGGCCGAGTTCTTGCCCTTGGCCAGCGCCAGCTCGACTTTCGCCCGCCCGCGTCCATTGAAGTAAATCGACAGCGGCACCAGCGTCATGCCCTTTCGCTCGACCGCACCGGTCAGCTTGTCGATCTCGCGCGCGTTGAGCAGCAACTTGCGCGGCCGGCGCGGCTCGTGGTTGAAGCGGTTGCCGTGGCTGAACTCGGGCACGTTGGCGTTAACCAGCCAGACCGCGCCGTCGCGCACTTCGGCATAGCTTTCCGCGATCGTCGCCTCGCCCGCGCGCAGGGCCTTCACCTCGGTGCCGGTGAGCATCAGGCCGGCTTCGAACTTGTCCTCGATGAAATAGTCGTAGCGCGCGCGCCGATTCTCGGCGACGGTCTTCTGCTTGTCGAAAGTCTCGGGTTTCGGGCGGGCCATGGGCCGCGGCATGTAGGCGGTCTGCGGTGAATGCGAAAGGCGCCAATCGCCGCGTTGGGCATGCTAACATATGACAGCCGCGGAACCTCTTATCGTGCTCTGCCTTCATTCGTCGAAGGAGAGCGATTATGCCCCAAGGTGACAAGGACAAGTACACCGACAAACAGAAGCGCAAAGCGGAGCACATTGAAGAGGGATACGAAGACCGCGGTGTCTCCAAGAAGGAGGCCGAACGGCGCGCCTGGGCGACCGTCAACAAGGAAAGCGGCGGCGGCAACAAGTCCGGCTCGGGCCGCGGCAAGAAGGACACCCACGAGAGTAGCCGCAAGGGCGGCCGTAAATCTCAGTCCAATCGCAGCGCCGCCGATCGCTCGGCCGCGGCGAAGAAGGGTTGGGAGACGCGCCGCAAGAAGGGCAACGGCTAGGCGTCAGCTCCCGAGCAGCTCGGCCGGCAATGTCGGCTCGCTGAGGATCTTCTCCATCCGCTGCCAGCGGGCTTCGGTGGAGGAGCCGCGTTCGACGTAGCCGCGGACCATGTCCTGCCCCAGGCCGTAGTTGATGATGTAGCTGCGGTAGCCCTTGATGAAGCGCAGCGACTGGGCGGCGCGCTCGGGCGACACGAGCTGGTACTTCTGGAGCAGCCGCGTCGCCTCGGCCTCATCGATCTGGCCCGCAAGGAACTGCGCCGCGATTGTGTAGCGAGCGGAGGTCAGCCCCTTCATCTCCTTGTTCAGCGCGACATAGCGCGCGATCTCGCCGGTTGGTAGGCCCGCGAGCGGTGCGAGCACTTGGGTATCGAAGGCCACCGCTTCGCCTCCCGGAAACGCCAGATCGATTCCGTAGTTGGCCGATCCTTCCGCCAGCAGCGATTGCGGCGAGTACAGCGGATAGACGGTGAATTCCCGCCAGCCGCGGCCGTTGACCAGCTCCCGCTCGAGCAGAGCGTTGTACACGTGATGGCCCGGATACCCCTCATGGCAGCCGAGATCGATCGCCCGGTCGAGCCGCACCGGCAGGTCAGTATTGACCTCGATCTTCGAATGATAGCCGCCCTGATAGTAGTTGTAGCCGCTCCACGGCTTGTCGGTCACCAGGGCGAGTTCGAAGCGCTCTTTCGCCGGCAGCGCGATGTGCGCGAGCGTGCGCTTGCGGCATTCGGCAATGGCTGCGTCCATCACCGGACGCAGCCGGTCTGCGGGCACGTCGAAGCGTTTCTGGAATTCGTCGATGCGCTTCCACAGTGGGCCTTCGCCCGGCACCAGCCTCTCGATCTGCGCGATGACCGGATCGAAGCTGCTGAGCGCGGGCGTCTCCGGACGCACCCCGAACAGCCCTTGCGCTTCGTCCTGAAAACTCAGCTTCTCGCCCTGCAGCATCTGCAGGCGCGTGATGGCTGCGGTCAGCTGCGCCACAAGGAAGCGTGCGCGGCGCTGCTCGAGCGACGGTGTGGTGTCGGCGGCATCAGCGAACGCGGTCGCACGGTCTCGTAGGGCAAGCGCGCGGCTGGAGAGTTGGGCGAGCGACTGGTCCGGCGCTTCGGCTTTTGCCTGCGCCTGGACGGCCTCGGGACCGTAATAGGCGTCGATGTAACCGGCTTCCTTTTCACCGATCGTCAGTTGCAGCAGGACATAGTCGTCGGCGATCGCATTCAGCCCGGCAGGCTCGCCGCCCGAAGTAGTCGCACAAGCCGCGAGTGCAGCCGAAGCCAGCATCACCAGGACCTTCCGCACCACCATCCTAGATCAACCCTGCATGAGCCAGCGCGGCGTCGACCGCGTTGCGTGCCGCTTCGTTGCATTCGACCAGCGGGAGCCGGACGCCGGGCTCAATCCAGTCGTGGACCCTGCTCAGCGCATACTTGACCGGGCCGGGGCTGGCATCTTCGAACATCGCGTAGTGCAGCGGGTAGAGCCTGTCGTTGAGCTCGCGCGCCTTTGCGAGGTCGTTGGCAGCGATCGCGGCCTGGAATTCGGCGCACAGCGCAGGCGCCACGTTGGCGGTGACCGAGATGCACCCGACCCCACCCGCGGCGGAGTGCGGCAGCCACAGCTCGTCATCACCGGACAGTTGGCAGAAGTCCTTCCCGATTCCCATTCGGTGATCGGTCACCCGGCTGAGGTCGCCGCTAGCGTCCTTGATGCCGATGATCTTGCCCGGAAAGCGCGTGGCGAGTTCGCACACCGTTTCGGGCATGATGTCGGTCACCGTGCGGCCGGGCACGTTGTAAAGAACGATCGGCAAGCTGCTGCTTTCAGCCAGGAAACTGAAGTGCGCGATCAACCCTTCCTGGCTTGGCCGGTTGTAGTACGGCGCGACACAGAGCCCTGCCGCCGCGCCGGTCTTGCGACTGAAGTTCATATGCAGCCGCGCGTTCATTGTATCGTTCGAGCCGCACCCGGCGATGACCGGCACGCGCCCGGCGGCTTGCTCGACGCAGACCTCGATCACCCGGTGATGCTCGGCGTTGGAGAGGGTCGAGGCCTCGCCCGTGGTACCGCACGGGACCAGCGCGCTCGAGCCATTATCGATCTGCCAGTCGACCAGGCGGCGGAAAGCTTTCTCGTCGAACGATCCGTCGCGAAAAGGAGTCACCAGAGCGGGAATCGAGCCGGAGAACATTGCGGTTGCGCCTTCGTTGGGGTGATACCGTCCGGGCGGAGAGGGGTGGGTTCCGCATGCCCGGCTTCATCGCATTCATCGCCTGATAAGGAGCGGCGCACCAGAATGTCCAGCATGGTCGGCAATCGTTTGAGTTCGCTTCGTTTTCTTCCCCTCATCGCGCTCGCGTGCGGCGCTGCTCCGCTCGCGGCGCAGGCACAAAGCCCGGCGCGTGCGCCGATGGTGTCGATGCAGCCGGGTCAGGCGGCGTCGGCGGTATCACGCTGGCAGCAACTAACCGCGAGCGACCGTCTGGGCTTCTCGGACTACGCCGGCTTCGCGCTCTCCTATCCCGATTTCCCTCGGATGGAGGTCATCCGCAGCAACGCGGAGAGCGCGCTGGAGCGCGATCTCGCGAACACCCCGCAGCAAGTCGCCGCCTACTTCGACCGCTTCCCGCCGCAGTCGAACCCCGCTCGGGCGCGCTATGCGCTGGCGCTGTCCACGCTCGGCCGGCCCGAAGCGCGCCAGGTGGCGCAGGCGGCGTGGCGCGGCGGCGAGATGAGCAGCGGGTCCGAGGCCTACCTTATGGGCCTGTTCGGCCCGTCCTTCACCACAGAGGACTACGACGAACGCATGCGGGCGTTGCTGTGGCAGGGCCAGGCCGAGTCTGCGGCACGCACAATTGGTTCAACCTCGCCCCAAAACCGTCCGCTGTTCATGGCGCGGCTGTCTTTGCTGCAGGGTAGTGAGCCGACCGCGATCGGGTTGCCCCTGCCGGCCAATGCCAGCGCCGATCCGGGCTATGTCTACAACCTCGCCCGCTACTATCGGAAGAGCGGCCAGGGTTCGCGCGGGCAGACGTTGCTCGCAACCCGCGCCGCTTTCGTCCGGCCGCCGCACGATGCGCAGGACATGGTCACCGAAATGCTGACTCAGGCCAAGGGTGCCTCGGCCAGCACCGCGGCGGCGATCGCCAGCAAGGTCGACGACCTGTTCGTCCCCGGCTACAACATTGCCGACCAGGGCTCGTTCAAGCTCCGCGACGATTACACCTCGCTGATGTGGCTCGGCGGGACCAAGGCGCTGTGGTCGCTGGGTGACGGCAATCAGGCCGCGCCGCTGTTCTACCGCTACGGCAATGCCGCGCGGACCCCGCAGACGCGGTCGAAGGGCTTCTACTGGGCGGGCAATGCGTCGGCGCAGGCCGGCAATGCGGCGGAGGCCAATCGCTATTTCGAAATGGCGGCGAAGTATCCCGAGTACTTCTACGGCCAGCTCGCGCTCGAGCGGCTGGGCCGTCCGCTGCCGAAGTTCCAGCAGGTCGCCCTCGCCCAGCCGACGCCGGCCGAGACCGCAGCGTTCAACGCTCGTCCGCTGGTGCAAGCGATCCGCCAGACCGCCCGCGTGACCGACTGGCGGACCGAGCGCTATTTCTTCACCGCCCTGGCCGATCAGGCGAACACGGCGGGGCAGATGCAACTCGTCGCCAACCTCGCCAACGAACTGGGCCTGCCCGAGCTCGCGGTGGTCGTCGGACGCGCCGCGCCGGAGAAGGACCTCAGCGGCTTCACCGGCGTCGGTTTCCCCGTAGTCGCGACCCCAATGGGCGCGGATTACACGATGGTCCACGCGATCGCCCGGCAGGAGAGCGAGTTCGATATCGACCGCGTCAGCCACGCCGGCGCGCGCGGATTGATGCAGCTGATGCCCGCGACCGCCAACGAGCAGGCGGGCAAGTCCGGCGTCGCCTACATGAGCGCCAGCCTGACGACCGATCCGCAGTACAACATCCGCCTTGGCGATGCCTATTTCGCGCGCCAGATGGATTACTACGGCGGCAGCTATCCGCTGGCAGTGGCGGCGTACAACGCGGGCGCCGGCAACGTGAACAAGTGGCTGCGCGCCAACGGCGATCCGCGCACGGGCAGTATCGACTGGCTGCGCTGGATCGAGCAGATTCCGATCTTCGAGACCAAGAACTACGTCCAGCGCGTGCTCGAAAACGCAGTGGTCTACGAGGCGCTTCACCCGGAGCGCACTCGCTACGGCAACGCGCGGGGGATCAGCCAGCTCATCGGCAAGCGCCCGGGTTGATGCAGGGTCCCCGTCGCGGATAGACGGGCAGGCGATGCCCGCGCCCGCTTCCAACCCGATCACCGCCGAGGGTCTCGCCGCGCTTAAGGCGCGCTACGATCATCTTCTCGGTACAGAGCGGCCGGCAATTTGCGAGATCGTCAGCTGGGCCGCGGGCAACGGCGACCGCAGCGAGAACGGCGATTATCTCTACGGCCGCAAGCGGATGCGCGAGATCGACCGCGAACTGGCGCACCTCGCGCGCCGGATGAAGGCGGCGCGGGTGGTCGATCCCTCCGCCCGGCCCGATCGCTCGCGGGTGTTCTTCGGCGCGACGGTCACGCTCGCGGACGAGGACGACGTTCAGCGCACCCTGACCCTCGTCGGCGACGATGAGCAGGACGCCGGCGCGAGCCGGATCGGCTGGAGCTCGCCCTTAGCGCGCGCTCTTCGTGGGGCTGCGGTCGGCGATCTCAGGACCGTGCGCTTGCCCGGCGGCGAGAAGGAATGGGAAGTGATCGGCATCGCCTATGCGTAAGGCGCTCTTGCTGGGTCTGGCGCTGATTGCTGCCCCGCTCGCCGCGAAGGACAGCCTTGGCGTGTTTGGCGAGTGGGCTGCGTTCCGCGATCCCTCGGCGCCGCGCTGCTACGCCATCGCGATGCCGCGGCCGAGCCGCGCGGCGCGCGATTATCAGGCCTTCGCGACCATCGGCACCTGGCCCAAGCGGGCGGTGCGGGGCCAAGTCCATTTCCGGCTGTCGCGCAAGATCGCGCAGAACGCGGCCATCTCGCTCAGTCTCGGCGGCACGCGGTTCGCGCTGACCGGGGGAGGCGGGGATGCCTGGGCGCAGGACAAGGCGATCGACGCGGCGATCGTCGCTGGCATGCGCTCGGCCCGCTCGATGACCGTGTCGTCGCGCGATGCGCGGGGCAGACGGTTTTCCGACACCTACACGCTCGAAGGCGCGGCCACCGCAATGGACGCGGCCACGGTAGGCTGCGCACGCCATTGATGCGAAAAGGGCGGAGCCGAAGCCCCGCCCTCCCCTGGTTAACCGGGTAGCGCCCGATCAGAAGCGAATGCCGGCGGTCGCGACCACCTGGTGGCGGTCGGTGTCGAGGTTGAAGCGGCTGCTGTCGGGGGTCTGGCCTTCGAAGTCCACTTCGCCCTCACCGTACTTCGAGTAGCGGTACTCGGCGCCGATATAGGCATTGCGGCCCACCGCGAACTCGGCACCCGCGCCCAGACGCCAGCCGTCGGTATCGAGCTTCTGGCTCAGGTCCACCGTGCCGTCGCTGCCCGTGACCGAGAAGCGCTGGTTGGTGTAGCCGGCCTTCGCATAGACCATCGTGCTGGGGCTGGTGACGAAGCCAACGCGGCCGCCGACGTAGATCTCGCGATCCGCCTTCACGTTGCCGAGGTTGAACACCAGCGGCTGGTCGTTGTTGAAGTCGCTGCCCGCGGTGCTGCCCGAATACGACGCTTCGGCGCCGATGCGCAGGTTGTCGCCGGCCGGGAAGTCGTAGCCGACCACGCCGCCGTAGGTCACGCCGTCGATCGACTGCTTGAGGTCGCGCGTAGTATCGACGTCCTCGGTGCTGCCCGACCGGATGTGATCGTAGCCCACTTCACCGCCGACACGCAGGCCGCTGAACGGCGCTTCGCTGGCGGTCTGGGCCATCGCCGGGGTCGCCAGCGCCACAAGCGAGGCGGCGGCGAGCGATGCGATCTTGTACTTCATTAGTAACTCCATTCCACTTTTCCGTCCGGCGTTGTGCCGTGACCATGGACCCGCTGAACGGGGCGGAGGGGCGCCAGTTTCATGAACCTAAAACAACAAGAATGTTGTGGCTTTCGCGCAACATTGTTTTCGGCGACTGGTTGAATGTTATCGGCGACCGGCGGAACTCCGCGCCTCTTGCCGAGTTTGCGCGCGCGCCCGGGTGCACCTATATGGGCGCGCTCGATGACCGATACCGCTCTCATGTCCATCCCGGGTCCTGTCGATCCGGTGCCCGTCGCGCGCGACATCACGCCGCGCGCCGATGGACGCGTGGACCTGATGGGCGTGTCAATGAAGCGCTTGATCGAGCTGTTCGGCAATGCCGGACTCGATCCGAAACAGGCCAAGCTGCGCGCGAAGCAGGTCTATCATTGGATCTACCACCGCGGAGTCACCGATTTCGACGCGATGACCGACATCGCCAAGACGATGCGTCCGTGGCTCGCCGAGCGGTTTGTGATTGGCCGGCCCGAGGTGGTCGAGGCGCAGCATTCGACCGACGGGACCCGCAAGTGGCTGCTACGCACCGCCGACGGCCACGATTTCGAAATGGTGTTCATCCCCGACGCCGATCGGGGAACGCTATGCGTGTCGAGCCAGGTGGGCTGCACGCTCAATTGCCGGTTCTGTCACACCGGCACGATGAAGCTGGTGCGTAATCTGACCGCGGGCGAGATCGTCGGCCAGGTCATGCTCGCGCGCGACGCGCTGGGCGAATGGCCTAAGGGATCGATGGCGGGGTTGGACGACGCCGAAGACGCGGGCCACTACTCGTCCGACGGCCGCCTGCTGACCAACATCGTGATGATGGGCATGGGCGAGCCGCTGTATAACTTCGACAACGTGAAGGCCGCGCTGCGCATCGTCATGGACGGCGACGGTCTCGCACTCTCGAAGCGGCGGATCACCCTCTCCACCAGCGGCGTGGTGCCGATGATGGCACGCGCGGGCGAGGAGATCGGGGTCAATCTCGCGGTCTCGCTACACGCGGTGACCAAGGAGATCCGCGACGAGATCGTCCCACTCAACAAGAAGTACGGCATCGACGAACTGCTGACCGCCTGCGCCGCCTACCCCGGTGCGTCGAACGCGCGGCGGATCACGTTCGAGTACGTGATGCTGAAAGACAAGAACGACAGCGACGAGGACGCGCGCGAGCTTGTCCGCCTGATCAAGCAGTACGGCCTGCCGGCCAAGGTCAATCTGATCCCGTTCAATCCCTGGCCCGGAGCGGCCTACGAGACCTCGACGCCCGAACGCGTGCGCCGCTTCTCGGAGATCGTGTTCGAAGCCGGCATCAGCGCGCCGGTGCGCACCCCGCGCGGGCGCGATATCGATGCCGCCTGCGGCCAACTGCGCACCGCGGCCGAAAAGAAGAGCCGCGCCGAGCGCGACCGCGAGGCTGCCGCGGCGGCGTAAGGCTATCCGGTCGTTCAGCTTCTGTTGCGGCAAGCCGGCCGATGCAGACCCGGCATAAACAGCCCAGGGACAGTCGAACCATGAAGAAAACCATTCTCGCCGTTGCCGCGCTCGGCCTCGCCATTCCCGCCGCACCGGTGCTCGCCGATCCGCCGCCCTGGGCGCCGGCCCACGGCAAGCGCGCCAAGCAGGCCTATCAGCCGCGCTATTACACCAGCGATCGCGGCACGCGGTACTGGCAGGGCGAGGACGGCCGCTATTACTGCCGTCGCTCGAACGGTACGACCGGGCTGATCATCGGCGCCGCTGCCGGCGCCCTGGCCGGACGCGCGGTCGATACGCGTGGTGAACGCACCACCGGCACCGTGCTCGGCGCCGCTGCTGGTGCGCTGCTCGGTCGCCAGATCGATCGCGGCCAGGCGCGCTGCCGCTAATCTCACGGTAAACAAAAGAGGGCGCGTTGCGAGGCCAGCGACGCGCCCTTTTTGTTGTCTGCGATCAGCAAGATGGTACTCGTTTCATCGACGTAGAGGCGCGACTTATCGCGAAAACCCAATCCCAACGAAGCGTTCATCTGAGGTTGTGGACCCCCTCGGCAGTTCAAGCGTCGACAGTTCAAGTCGCTCAACTCGAGGGAAAGGAAGACCCCGTGAAGAAGATTGCTCTCGCCCTTGCCGCCACCAGCTTGATGGTCCCCGCCGTTCCGGCGATGGCCGATCATCATCGCGGCCGGCATTATCAGTCGCAGCAGCGCTACTACACCACCGACAACGGCATCCGTTACTGGCGTGGTGACGACGGCCGCCGCTATTGCAAGCGCTCGAACGGCACCGTCGGCCTGATCGTCGGCGGCGCTGCCGGTGCCCTCGTGGGCCGCGCGGTCGATACCCGCGGCGAACGCGCCACCGGCACGATCCTCGGCGCGGCTGCCGGCGCTCTCCTCGGCCGCGAGGTCCAGAGGAGCCGGTCGTCCTACCGCTGCCGCTAACACGCTTCCCGTCGGGTCGCATCGACGGAACCAAGAGCGCGCCGCTTCTGAGGGAAGCGGCGCGCTTCTTGTTTGTCTTTAAGAAACCCGCGCGCTGTGCTTGAACGGGCTGCATGAGCGCACCCCCCTCTTCCCCGCTGCCCGCGGTCCTGGTGACCGGCGGCGCGCGGCGGATCGGGGCGGGGATTGCGCGGGCGTTCGGCCGCGCGGGCTGGCACGTGGTCATCCACTACGGCCACTCGGCGGACGAGGCCGATGCGCTCGCGGCCGAATTGCCGAGCGCGCTTGCCATTCATTGCGACCTTGCCGACGGCGACGCGGCGGAGGACATGATCGAGCGACTGGCGCGGCACCTGCCCGACTGGCGGTGCCTAGTGAACTGCGCCTCGGTATTCGATCCCGACGATGTCACGAAGCTCGACGCCGACACCTTCCGCCGCGCGATCCGGGTCAATGCGGAGGCACCGGCGCGGATGGCCCAGGCCTTTCTGGCGCACGCCAGGGCGAACGGGGGCCGGCGGGTGATCCAGGTCACCGATCAAAAGCTCGCCAATCCCAACCCCGACTTCTTCAGCTACACCCTCAGCAAGCACGCGATCGCGGCAGCAGTTCCGATGCTGGCAATGGGGGCCGCGCGCCCCGAAGACCGGGTCTATGCTCTCGCTCCCGGCGCGATCCTCGCCAGCCACGACCAGTCCGAGGACGAAGCGGCGGTCAGCCACCGGCTCAACCTCCTGAGCAGGCGCACCGAAGCGAGCGAGATCGCCGATGCCTGCCTGTGGCTATCGCAAGGCTGGCTGGCGAGCGGCGAGACGCTGTTCGTCGACAGCGGCCAGCACCTGCTCAGCCAGCCGCGCGACGTCATCTACCTCGCCCGGGAAGGTGCGGCATGAAGCGGCACGCCGTCTCAACTCGCCTGTGGCACTGGCTCAACTTCGCCTGTCTGGTGATCCTGTTCATGAGCGGGCTCAACATCTCGAATGCGCACAAGCGCCTTTACTGGGGCGAATGGGGTTTCGAGCCGGGTCAGGCCTGGCTGATCGTGCCGAAGTTCCCGGGCTGGACGACGATCCCCGGTCACTACAGCCTCGCCGATGCGCGGCTGTGGCATCTTGCGGTGGCCTGGCCATTCGCGCTGCTGCTGCTTTTCATGTGGATCGCGATCCTGGTGAACGGCCACTTCCGGCGCGACCTGATGACGCGGCGGCGCGAGTGGCGCTGGTCGGCGATCCGCTCCGATGTCGCGGCACACCTCCGGTTCGAATTCGACCACGGCGATGCGAAGTTCAACTTCCTGCAAAAGCTCACCTATGGCCTCGTCCTCGGCGTGCTGCTGCCGGGGATGATCGTCACGGGGCTCGGCATCAGCCCCGGCATGGAACCGCTGATGCGGCCGGTGAGCGAGCTCGTCGGCGGGCGGCAATCGATGCGCTCGCTCCACTTCATCTTCGCGTGGAGCCTCTTCGGCTTCCTGATCCTCCACGTCGCGCTGGTGCTGGTCTCGCATCCGCTGCGCCAGATGCGCGACATGATCACCGGAGGGCCGCGTGAGACGTAGGGGCCTCATCGCGGGGCTCGGCGCGCTGGTCGTGGGCGGCTGCTCGAAGGTCGCCGACAGCGGCGCGGGCCAGGCGGTGCTCGGCAGCGCGGAGCGGTGGCACAAAGCGGCGCAGCGACTCATCACCGGACGTGACGCGCTGGCGACCGAGTTCACCCGGGCAGATATCTCGCCCTCGTTCCGC
Source organism: Tsuneonella rigui (assembly GCF_003958625.1). Lineage (GTDB taxonomy): Bacteria > Pseudomonadota > Alphaproteobacteria > Sphingomonadales > Sphingomonadaceae > Tsuneonella > Tsuneonella rigui. The sequence continues at coordinate 111,690 of NZ_RSEL01000024.1, forward strand.
GGCAATGGATCCCAGACGGTCGGAACGCCGGAGTATGCGTCGGCGCTCGCCGGCGGGTTCGCCGATTGGCAGTTGACCGTGACCGGGCTCGTCACGCACCCGCTCTCGCTCAGTCTGGACAACATCCGCCGGCTCCCGCAGCGGACCCAGATCACCCGCCACGATTGCGTCGAAGGCTGGAGCGCGATCGGCGAGTGGACTGGCCCGCAGCTCGCCACCATCCTGCGCGGGGCGGGATTGCAGCCTGAGGCCCGCTTCGTGGTGTTCCGCTGCGCCGACGTGCTCGACGGCGCGCCCTACTACGAGAGCATCGACATGATTGATGCCTTCCACCCGCAGACCATCATCGCGCACCGGCTCAATGGAGAGCCGCTGCCCGAGCGCAACGGCGCCCCCCTGCGCCTGCGAGTCGAGCGCCAGCTCGGCTACAAGCACGCCAAGTACTTGACCGGCATCGAAGTGGTCGCCAGCCTTGATACCATTGGCGAAGGGCGCGGCGGCTACTGGGAGGACCGGGGCTACCAATGGTACGCCGGCGCCTGAGGGAGACGACGCGAAGATGTGGCTGCTCGACAAGTTCCTCAGCAAGGCGATCAAGCGCGGCAAGCTGATCGTCACGGACCACGACGGCAAGGTCTACGAGTACGGCCCTGGCCCAGCGCTCGACGACAAGGGCCCGGTCCGCATCCGGCTGACCAATGCCAAGGCCGCCAACCACATCGCCCGCTACCCCAAGGTCGGCGCGGGCGAGGCGTATATGTGGGGCTGGCTCACCGTCGAAGAGCCGCACGACATCCGCGACATGATCCTGTTCGTGACGCTCAACGCCAAGAAGGTCGGCGACGATTCGCTCGACGCGAAGGGCCCGGTGAGGAAAGCGGCGCAGGCGCTGCTGGCCAAGATCGACAGCTTCAATCCCAGGGCCAAGGCCGCGCACAACGCCGAGCACACCTACAACCTCACTCGCCGGCTCTACGAGCTGTTCCTCGACGAGGACCGGCAATACACGATGGCCTATTACCGGGGCGATCCGGAAGCGACGAGCCTCGAGCAGGCGCAGCTCGACAAGAAGGCGCACATGGCCGCCAAGATGTACTTGAAGCCGGGCATGAAGGTGCTCGACATCGGGTGCGGCTGGGGCGGGTTCGCGCTGTACCTCCACAAGCACTATGGCGTCGAAGTGCTCGGGGTGGCGCTGGCGGAGGACCAGATCGCCTTCTGCAAAGAGCGCGCCGAGGCCGAGGGGGTGGCCGACAAGGTCAAGTTCGCGCTGATGGACTATCGTGACGTCGAAGGGCAGTTCGACCGAATCAGCTCGGTCGGCCTGCTCGAGCATGTCGGCACACCGCACTACCCGCTGTTCTTCGAGCACACCAACCGCTTGCTCAAGCGCGACGGGGTGATGTTCAGTCACTGCTGCGGTCGCGCCAAGGGGCCCGGCGCGACCGACGCCTGGACGCGCAAGTACATCTTCCCCGGCGGCTACATCCCCGCGCTCAGCGAGCTCGTCACCCAGTCCGAGAAGCACGGCTGGCAGGTGATGGACGTGGAGGCGATGCGCTTCCACTACTGCTACACGCTGGAGGAGTGGTACAACCGCACGGTGATGCACAGGCAAGAGATCGTCGATCTCTACGACGAGCAGTTCTACCGCATGTGGCAGTTCTACCTTGCCGGTGCCGAGCAGAGCTTCCGCAACGGCAACATGGTCAACTGGCAGATCGTCTATGTGAAGGACCGCGAGGCGATCCCGATGACCCGCGACTTCATGTTCGAAGAGAGCGCGCGCCTGCGGGCGTCGGACACGGCGCCCACCTGGCACCTCGATCCGGCGCTGCTCGAGGCAGCCGAATAGACTTCGGGAATACCCCGCCTGCCGCTTGAAGCTTGAGCCACCAGCCGCGCTTGCCGACAACCCCGGCATGTCGACTGAGCTTGCCGAAAAGTACCACCGTGATGGATACGCGATCGTGCGCGGGGTCTTCCCGCCCGGTGCGATCGCCGAGCTTTCCGCCGCGGTCGACGAGGTCCATGCCGAGGCCTTGGCGCTCGGCCGCAGCTTCCGGTACGGTAACCTCAACTACCGGCTCGACGGCGGCGAGGTACGGATGGCGCAGTGGGCGAGCTATCACAACGTGGTGCTCGACCGCTTCCGCATCGCCGCTCGGATCGGCGCCACCCTGCGCCCGCTGATCGGCGAGGACGTCAAGCAGATCATCAATCAGCTCCACTGGAAGAAGCCCCGCGGCAAAGGCGACTTCGCGTTCCACCAGGACAGCCGCTTCCGCCGCCCCGACAGTGCCTATCGCAACCTCGGGACGAGCTACATCCAGACCGGCCTGGCGATCGACCCGCACACCCGCGAAAGTGGCGCGATGCGGATTCTCCCGGGTAGCCACCGTGCCGGGCCGATCGAACTCACGACCAGCGGCGCATCGGTAATGGATAGCGTGGTCGAAACGGAAGCGCTGGAGAAGGCCGGCCTCGATCCCACGCACCTCGTCGACCTCAAGCTCGAGCCCGGCGACCTTGCGCTGTGGAGCCCGTACCTCGTGCACGGCTCCGGCCGGAACAGCAGCGACCATTACCGCCGGTTCTACATCAACGGCTACGTCCGCGCCGAGGATTGCGACCGCGGCGAGTGGGCCTTCCGTCGCGGTCAGCCGCAGCCGCTCGGCCCGCGCCCCACGCTTGTGCATTTCGAGGAACTCTACGAGCGGCCGGGACCCCACTTCACCTAGTCGGGATAGCGGGCGTTCATCGCCTCCCAGCTCAGCGCCATCAGTTTTTCCAGCACTTCAAGGTCTACGTCCGCGAGCTTGTTGACGTAGAGGCAGGACTTGCCGGTCTTGTGCTTGCCGAGCCGGGCGAACAGCGCGTCGGCTTCCGGCTGGCGGTCGCGGTAATTGCCCATCAGGTAGAGCGTCAGCGCGGCCTTGCGCGGTGAGAAGCCGCCGCGCATCGCCACCCCTTCGTGCCCGCTGTCGTAGCGGTAGTGATAGCTGCCGTAGCCGATCATCGACGGGCCCCACATCTTCGGCTCGAGCCCGGTCACCCGGCGATGCATCGCATCAAGCACCGCCGCCTCCTCGCGCCGACGCGCGTCGGGCAGGCCGGCGATGTAATCGGCCACCAACACCTCTGTCGCCGCGGTCTTCGCCTGATACTTGCCCATCAACGCATCCTTCCTTGCCGCCCGCGCCCCCTTGCCATAGGGCGCGCACCGACTTTCGGCCGAGCCTACAGGAAACGCCCCATGTCCGACATCAAGAAGGTCGTTCTCGCCTATTCGGGCGGGCTCGACACCAGCGTCATCCTCAAGTGGCTGCAGGTGACCTACAACTGCGAGGTGGTGACCTTCACCGCCGACCTCGGCCAAGGGGAGGAGCTGGAGCCGGCGCGGGCCAAGGCCAAGCTGATGGGTATTCCCGACAGCAACATCTACATCGACGACCTGCGCGAGGAATTCGTGCGGGACTTCGTGTTCCCGATGATGCGCGCCAACGCCCGCTACGAGGGCGACTACCTGCTCGGCACCTCGATCGCGCGGCCGCTCATTTCCAAGCGCCTGATCGAAATCGCCCGCGAAACCGGCGCCGACGCGATCGCCCACGGCGCGACCGGCAAGGGCAACGACCAGGTTCGCTTCGAGCTCTCGGCGTACGCCCTCGCCCCCGACATCAAGGTCATCGCCCCGTGGCGCGAGTGGGACCTGACCAGCCGCACTGCCCTCATCGCCTGGGCCGAGGCGCACCAGATCCCCGTTCCGAAGGACAAGCGCGGCGAGAGCCCGTTTTCGACCGACGCCAACCTGCTGCACACCTCCAGCGAGGGGAAGGTGCTGGAGGACCCGTGGGAGGAGGTGCCGGACTACGTCTACAGCCGCACCGACAACCCCGAGGATGCGCCCGACGCGCCCGAATACATCACCATCGACTTCGAGCGCGGCGATGGCGTTGCTCTCAATGGCGAGGCGATGTCGCCTGCCACCTTGCTGGCCGCGCTCAACGATCTCGGCCGCAAGCATGGCATCGGCCGCCTGGACCTGGTCGAGAACCGCTTCGTCGGCATGAAGAGCCGCGGCATGTACGAGACGCCCGGCGGCGAGATCTACGCCCGGGCGCACCGGGGGATCGAGCAGGTCACCCTCGACCGCGGCGCGGCGCATCTCAAGGACGAGCTGATGCCGAAGTACGCGGAGCTCATCTACAACGGCTTCTGGTTCGCGCCGGAGCGCGAGATGCTGCAGGCGGCGATCGACCTCAGCCAGGAGAAGGTCTCGGGCACCGTTAGGCTCAAGCTTTACAAGGGTTTGGCGCAGGTGGTCGGGCGCAAGTCGCCCAACTCGCTGTACTCCGAACGGCACGTCACGTTCGAGGACGATGCCGGCGCGTACGACCAGACTGATGCGCAGGGCTTTATCAAATTGAATGCACTGCGTTTGCGGCTGCTCGCCCAACGAGACCGTTGATTTAGAACGCTTTTTTCTGCAAAAATGCGGCGAGGCGTTGACTTATCCACGCGTGTCCACAGCGAAAAGCGCAGGACGTGGATAAGCGCCGGGCTGCGCGCTTGCACGACTCGGCCCCGCAAGGCACCTTTGGTTCATCGAGACGGGGCGGAAAGCTCGGATCGGACGGTCCTAACGGACTGAAAGATCAAGAGATTTCACTTCGCATCGAGATGGCGGCAACTGTCCGCGCGGTCTTCGAGATCGGCATGCCGAGAACTTCGGTTCGAAGCAAATCGATCGTTCGAGAAGAACGCGAAAGCAATGCCACCATCGGCCGGGAGAACCCGGTCGCCCAACAGGCAAGGCATCCAGGCTTCGGCCAGGTTTGCGGCGCCAGCGGCGGGTGACCACTACGGAACTCCTGGTCTCGGAACCGCCGGATGGAGGGCGAGGATCTTCGGATCCAAACCGCCATCTGACGGAACCGGATGCCGGTGCGAGCGCCGGTGACAGAGCCAACGGAAAGCGATCTTCGGATCGCGGACCTACGGCAACGACACTGGGTGCCAAGCGCCTTCTTCGGAAGGACCACGCGCCGGTGAGAGTGGGGTCGACCTTCGGGTCGGCCCCATTTGCATTGGGGCTGGCCCCGCCCGTTCTCGCCGGTCCTCCGTGCGTTCTCCCTCCTCTCCACTGAACTGTTTCGACCGCGGTTCCAGCGCGTCGGTAGCCCAACTCCACCACCCGTTTCGGCTCCCCGCGACTCGGGCCGGACGGCATGGCACCGCCACCACGCTGTAGGAAAGCACCCTCACCCCGCCCGCCGCGGAAACGTGGTTAATGTTCCCTAACCATCGGATGAACGGTTTGGAGTCCGGGACGAAGTGACTCCCAAGGGGTGCCCAGCCCGGAACCGGACCTGTAAACCGCCCGCCATGGACGGAACAGCGACACGCACCCGGCGCTCTGCGCTGCGCGGCATCGCCCTGGCGGCCGCGCTCATGCTCCCGGCATCGGCCAGCGGCCCGGCTTTCGCCGACACCGGCAACGACTTCCGAGCATCCTTCGCCCCTCTCAACGCGGCAGCGAGCGCCTTCGTTCCGACCGCCGGCATGGTCGACGTCACCGCGATCGATCCCGCCGACGAGCCCGCGCAGGCCGAGCCTACCTTCGACGGCGGCCGCGCGATCGGCGGCGGCGTCGCCAGCTATTACGGCAACGAACTGGCCGGCCACCGCACCGCCAGCGGCGAGCGGTTCAACCCCGGCTTGTTGACCGCCGCGCACCGCACGCTGCCGATGGGGTCGAAGGTCCGCGTGACCAACCCCGCCAACGGCAAGTCGGTGGTGGTCCGCATCAACGACCGCGGCCCCTTCCACGGCGGCCGGGTGATCGACCTGTCGAAGTCGGCCGCCTCGCAGATCGGCCTGATCGCGCGCGGCAGCGGCCGCGTGGAGCTCGCCCTCCTCGACTGACCGGCGCCCCGCGCCGTCCCGCTCTCACTAGCCGGAATGCACCGGCCGCTCGCGCGCTGGACCCTGTAAAGGCAAGCAAGCGAGGTGACGAGATGGCCGGCGGAATCTGGAGCTTCGTACTGATCGGCGGGCCGATCCTGCTGATCGCGGTGTTCATCTGGGGCTTCCTGCGCAACCGCGCGACCAGCGCCCGCACCGACGCCCGCGCCGAGCGCGGCGCCGCGGAACTGCGCGACGAGATCGAGAGCGGCACGCCGCCACCCCACAGCTAAGGGGCCCACAGCTAGGCCCGCCCCGCGCCAATCTCCGGCTCCGGCCGCAGGAGTTCGGCCAGCTCGGCGATCCGGTACGCGGCGTGCTCGTAGTCCTCGGGCGGCAGCGCGAGGTACCAGCGTTCCTCCCCCGCCTCGTACGCCGCGACCTGCGCGCACTCGATCTCCTCCTGGTCGACGTCCTCCATCTCCCACGGGCTGAGGACGTGCTCGGGCCGCTCGGCATCCATCGCGTTGAGTTGCGCGGTGTCGGGATCGACCATCTCGCGCACGAACGGGCACCACACGAGCGGCCCACCGTCCGCCACGGCGGGCCCGTCGTCCCTGTATTGCGCCCCGCCCTCCCCGTCGCCGCCCTCCGCCGGCGCCGCGCTGTTGGACTTGTCACACTTGTCACACTGTCCTGGCGAAGAACTCTCCACCGGCGGAGCAACCAGCTCTTCGCCCGCGACAAAGCGCTCGAGCGCGCCCTCGAAGTCCTCGGCAATGGCGCCCGCCGCGACATCGTCGCACAGCTTGTCGAGCCGGGCGAGGTGCGCGAGCAGCAGGCGGCTGTCGTAGCGCACGCGGCGGCCGACCTCCTCGCCGCGGTAGAATACGATTTCCTCCACCCCGTCGATCGCGCGGGTGGCGAGCACATCGGCATGCACCGCGCGGGCGGCGATCAGCGCCGCGTCCCACGCGAGCGCGAAGGTGCGGCTGGCGCGCCGCTCGCGATAGACGGTGCGGTAGCTCACCCCCACGCCGGCCGAAGCGCGCCGCACCGCCCCGCACGCGGCGAGCGCGTGGAGGAACTGCACCTGCAACGCGCGGGTGAACGCGCCGCGCTCCTCCTCCGGCTCGGCGAGCAGCTCGGCGGCGAGGCTGGTGAAGGTGGGTTTCTCGGCAGAGGGTGAGGCGGCAGCGGCCCGCGCCACCCCCTCCCACCCCCGCCCCGCCGGATGCGCCAGCCCCCGCGCGCGCCAATCCTCGGAGGGCGTGCCGGGAGCAAGCTCGCGCGCGTCGACGGCGGAGACCTCGCCGGGCGCATCGGGAATGTCCCCCGGCAGGGTGAAGGCATCGATGGCGGTCGCGGGCGCGCCAGTGATCGAGGATGCGGCGCGATGGAGGGCGGCGGCAGAGATGTACGACATGGGAGAGGTCCGTCTTTTCCGTGGCATGGGGAGCGATGGACCGAGTCATGTATGCGATGGCGCGGGCTGTAGGAAAACGGTTTAATCCTCCCCGGCACGGGGAGGGGGACCGCGTCGCGCAGCGGCGGGGTGGAGGGGCACCCGCCTCCTCCCACGGCGTTAAGTGGGCGACGAACACAAGGAGGCGAGCGAATGAACCAGGTCACCGGCGGCTGCCTGTGCGGCGCGGTGCGGATCGAGGCGACCGGCGAGCCCCGGCGCGTGGCGCTGTGCCACTGCCTCGACTGCCGCAAGCACCACGGCGCGGTGTTCTACGCCGCGGCGATCTTCCAGGATGACGCGGTGCGCGTGACCGGCGAGACCCGCCACTGGAAGCACCGCCACTTCTGCCCCACCTGCGGCGGATCGGTCTTCGCCCGCTGGGACGACGAGATCGAAGTCCACCTCGGCACCCTCGACGAGCCGAGCCGCTTCACCCCGACCTACGAAAGCTGGACCGTACGGCGGGAGGACTGGCTGCCGGCGTTTGCGGGGATGCACGGGTTTGAACACAACCGGGGAGTGTAACGCTCGCCCTATAGCCCCCAATTTTCGTCACCCCGTTGGCGCTTGCAGTTGGGTGGTTTTAGGCCTGTTCCATTGCGGTCTGATCACATTAGGAAGCTCGGTTACGCCTATTGCGACGCTCAGAACGCCAAGGAGTCGATATGCTATGTCGGGCTTCAGCTTTGAAGATGCTTCTCAAGTTCGGGTTTAACCCTTCGCCAAGTTGCCTCTTGAACTAGAGGAAGCATTACAAGCGAAAATATAAGTTTGCACGCGTACACGTACTGATGCGAATAAAAAGAACCATCTTCGGTCATGCCGTGGCAAAATGTGTGCCGCACCTTAGGTCCTAGTTCGTGGACAAAAAGGTTCTCAACGGCGAAAATTTGGTTCACTCCAAACACTTTTTCCAATATGTCTCGGTGTTGACCCAATAAATTGCCCAATCCAATTGTTTGTTCAATGCCACCTAGCGAAATGGTAGTATCTGCTCTTCCAGCAGCCGCAACCAGAGCGCGCAGTCCCGCCTCAAGGAAGGGTATCAGCAACGATCCAGCAACGATCTCATCGCCATACAGAAATGCGTGAAGACCGCGCGCGATTTGAGTCTCATAGCCATTTGGGACAAACGGGCTATAGCGACAAATCCAATATAGAAGTTGCTCGGGGATATAAAAGCGCTGAGTTATCTCTGTTCTCGCGGGCACAACTGCGGCGCCGATCGCAAGGCTCATACTGATATCAAACTGCTGGATGACCTTGTGGCGAAGAGTATCGTTCTCTTCAATTCCTCCACCGGTTCTGGCGACCGTCCGGCCGTTTCGATCCAGAAGAGATGTGGCGAACAATGAGGACAATGGGTATTTCTGCGCTTGCTCCCGCGCCTCATCTATCATTTTATCGGGGTCTCTAGGAAGCTCCGTCAGGGCTAGCCTTTTAAGGCACTCCAACAAATCCAACCCAGAGTAGCCGTCTAAGAGGCGTTTCACCTCATCACTAAGATCCATCGAATGGCCGAAGGAACCCATTTCGTCCGCAAAGTGAAGCTGCGCCTCTTTCAAACGCTCGTGCAGGCGTTGTCTCTCTTCACGTACACCCTTCGCACCCTGCAACGCGTCGATCGCCAACTGCAGAGAGTGCGTTTGTAGAAACGACGAATCTCCGGAGGCATCTGCTTGACTCTCATGAATTTTAGCCAGCCGCAGGCGGCCTTCGGATGATATCTCCCCTTGGTTCTTCCGGGCAGCAATGGAATTCGCCAGTTCTTGCAATGCAATCGCTTCGTGGAACTCGTTTCTCAATCGGGCTTCGTCGGCCTTTGAGTCGAGATCTCCGACTTCTGCCTCGACATTCTCAATCCCATAGCGAAGCCCCAGTCGAGCGAAACGCACGAGCGCCATCCCGCCCTCGGTAACCGCTGCCCTGATCACTTCGGTAAAGGCGCCCCTCAGCGCGTCATTTTCCGCCTTTTCCCAACCTGTAGATCGGGCAATCACCAGGGCTCGCTCTAGAAAGTTTTGTACACTGATCCCCGTTGCGCTCGACCGCTCAAACCTCAACGTTCCGACGCCGCTGAGGACGTTGAGTACCATCTGAACGTAGCCATCAATGGCAAGGCGACTGTGTGCAACACGGGACTTGTCCCGGGACCAAACAAGATCAGCGATACGCGTCCGAAGAGGTAAAAGGTCGATCTTGTCGGCAACCGAGGCGAGCGTGTGGATATCTTCCCGATCAAAGTCAGAGCCCATCAACGTCCTCGTGCCATCGCCGAAAGAAGCCATGTTAGAAAAAGGCTCTGCTTTGTCCTCAGGGCGGAAATGAAAGCGCGACACCGCTGCGAAGAGACGGAATGCAAGCGCCCGCGACTTATCTCCGGCCTCGTCGGCGTCCTTCGCCGCCTCTAAAAAGCGCGCATCGAACGCCTCTATGTCAACGCAATTTGCGTCAGCGACCACCGTCGAGGGATCAACGGACAAGAAATCTGCCTCAGAGAAACGTTCTTTGTACATTGATCCCCGCCTGTTTAGTCCGCCGCGACCTGCTGCGGCCTCCTCATTATCTGATGGGTTGAAGCACCCACCTTCTCCAACATCGGCCGCAGGTAGTGCCCCGTGTAACTCCGCGGCTCCCTCGCCACGTCTTCCGGCGTGCCTTCCGCCACGATCTCCCCGCCGCGTACGCCGCCTTCCGGTCCCAGATCGACGATCCAGTCCGCCGTCTTGATCACGTCGAGATTGTGCTCGATCACCACCACGCTGTTGCCCTGGTCGACCAGGCGCTGGAGCACTTCGAGTAGCTTGCGCACGTCTTCGAAGTGCAGGCCGGTGGTCGGCTCGTCGAGGATGTAGAGCGTCTGCCCGGTGGAGCGGCGGCTGAGTTCCTTGGCGAGCTTCACCCGCTGCGCCTCCCCGCCCGACAGCGTGGTCGCCTGCTGGCCGACCTTGACGTAGCCGAGGCCGACTTCGTTCAGCATGTGCATCTTGTCGCGGATTGGGGGGACGGCCTTGAAGAAGCCTTCCGCGTCCTCGATCGTCATGTCGAGCACGTCGGCGATGCTGAGGCCCTTGAACTTCACCTCCAGCGTTTCGCGGTTGTAGCGCTTGCCGTGGCATTCCTCGCAGGTGACGTACACGTCCGGCAGGAAGTGCATCTCGATCTTGATCAGCCCGTCGCCCTGGCACGCCTCGCACCGGCCGCCCTTGACGTTGAAGCTGAAGCGCCCCGCCTTGTACCCGCGCGCCTGCGCCTCCGGCAGGCCGGCGAACCAGTCGCGGATCTGGGTGAAGGCGCCGGTGTAGGTCGCCGGGTTGGAGCGCGGGGTGCGGCCGATCGGCGACTGGTCGATCTCGATCACCTTGTCGCATAGCTCGAGGCCCGTGACCTTGTCGTGCGCGCCGGCGATCACCCGCGCGCCGTTCAATGTGCGCGCGGCGACCGCGTAGAGCGTGTCGATAGTGAAGCTCGACTTGCCGCTGCCGCTGACGCCGGTCACGCAGGTGAAGGTGCCCAAGGGGATGCTGGCGGTGACGTTGTTGAGGTTGTTCGCCCGCGCGCCGTGGACGGTGATGTGGTGGCCGTTGCCCTTGCGCCGCTCAGCCGGCACCGCGATCTCACGCCGGCCGGTGAGGTAGTCGGCGGTGAGGCTCTTCTTCGAGCGCAGGACTTCCTTGAGCGTGCCTTGCGCGACGATCTCGCCGCCGTGGACGCCCGCGCCCGGGCCGAGATCGACCACGTGGTCGGCGGCGCGGATCGCGTCCTCGTCATGCTCGACCACGATCACCGTGTTGCCGAGGTCGCGCAGGCGCTTGAGCGTTTCCAAGAGCCGGTCGTTGTCGCGCTGGTGGAGGCCGATGCTCGGCTCGTCGAGCACGTAGAGCACGCCCGACAGCCCGCTGCCGATCTGGCTGGCGAGGCGGATGCGCTGGCTCTCGCCGCCCGACAGCGTGCCGCTGGTCCGGTCGAGGTTGAGGTAATCGAGCCCGACGTTGTCGAGGAAGCCCAGCCGCTCGTTGATCTCCTTCAGGATCGCGCGCGCGATCTGGTTCTGGGTGTCGCTGAGCTGTTCGGGCAGCGCGAGGAACCAGTCCTTCGCGGCGGTGACGCTCATCTGCGTGGGGGTGGCGATGTCGGTCCCGGCGACCTTCACCGCCAGCGCCTTGTCGTTGAGGCGCTTGCCGTGGCAGGTCTCGCACGGCTGCGCGGTCTGGTACTTGCCCAGCTCCTCGCGCATCCACGCGCTCTCGGTCTGCAGCATGCGGCGGTTGAGGTTGCCGATCACCCCCTCGAACGCCTTGCGCACGGTGTATTCCTTGCGCCCGTCCTTGAACGTCAGCGGCACCGCCTTGCCCTTGGTGCCATGGAGGATGACGTCCTGGTTATCCTCCCCCAGCGCGTCCCAAGGGGTGGTGAGGTCGAAGCCGTATTCCTTCGCCAGCGAGCTCAGCACCTGCATGTAATACGGGCTCGGCGGGTTGGACTTGGCCCACGGCACCACCGCGCCCTGCTTGAGGCTGAGGTGCTCGTTGGGCACCACCAGTTGCGGATCGAACAACAGCTTCTCGCCAAGCCCGTCGCACGCCGGGCACGCGCCCTGCGGGGCGTTGAACGAGAACAGCCGCGGCTCGACCTCCTCGATGGTGAAGCCGGACACCGGGCAGGCGAACTTCTCGGAGAACACGATGCGGTTGGCGGGGAGGCCGGCGCCCTTCATCGCGCCGCCCGCATCCTCCACCTCGCGCCCAGGCACCGGACCGTCGGCGAGATCGACGTAGGCCAGCCCCTCGGCGAGCTTGAGCGCAGTCTCGAAGCTGTCGGCGAGCCGGGTCTCGATCCCCTCGCGCACCGCCAGGCGATCGACCACCACCTCGATGTCGTGCTTGTACTTCTTGTCGAGCGCCGGCGCCTCGCCGATCTCGTACATCTCGCCGTCGATGCGCACGCGGGTGAAGCCCGCCTTCTGCCACTCGGCGAGCTCCTTGCGGTATTCGCCCTTGCGCCCGCGCACGACCGGCGCGAGCAGGTAGGCGCGCGTGCCCTCGGGCAGCGCCATCACCCGGTCGACCATGTTGCTGACCGTCTGCGCCTCGATCGGCAGCCCGGTGGCGGGCGAATACGGCACCCCCACCCGCGCCCACAGCAGGCGCATGTAATCGTAGATCTCGGTCACCGTCGCGACCGTCGAGCGCGGGTTGCGGGAAGTGGTCTTCTGCTCGATCGAGATCGCGGGGCTGAGCCCGTCGATGTGCTCGACATCGGGCTTCTGCATCATCTCGAGGAACTGGCGCGCGTAGGCGCTTAAGGACTCGACGTAACGCCGCTGCCCCTCGGCATAGATGGTATCGAACGCGAGGCTGCTCTTGCCCGAGCCCGACAGCCCGGTGATCACGATCAGGCTGTCGCGCGGCAGATCGATATCGATCCCCTTGAGATTATGCTCCCGCGCACCACGCACGCTGATCTTTGTTAGGGACATAAGGGTAGCGTGTTCCGGTTTCGTTCGCGGGTGTCAAGAGGCGCGCGGGAAGCCCTCCCCCACGCAACGCGCGATGTGGGGAGCGGGGTCCGGATTGCAACTCGAGGGCGGCTCTGCGGGGAGCTGGCGCATGACCGCATCGCCAATCAAAAAATTTTTCAAGCGACAGGGAACCGGCGCCCGCCTTTCGAGTCATACTCAGCAGGGCTGCGCTGACTCCCTGGCTGTCGAGATCGTCTCCGTGGGTCTCCGGTCAAAGGAGGCGCAGCCTTTCCTGTCTCCACACGCCTGCTTTCGTTGATTCCATTGCATAAATCCTTCGCCTCGCTAGACACGCTTCCCGATCACGAGTCGAGCAGGGCGCAGAGCATGGAACAGGACGAACTGCTCAAGAAGATGCGCGGCCGGGTGGAACAGTGCCGCCGCCTCGCCACCTACGTGATGGACGAAAGGGCCCGGGCCGAACTGCTGGCGATGGCGGCCGAGGGTGAGGCCGATATTGCGCGCATCCTCGCCGAGTCCGGCGAGCCGACGGGCAATTAGGTAAACCGGCGCGCCCGTGCTAGGGCCGAACCATGGCAGACAACTGCCTGGCCAGTTTGTGACTGAGAGACCGAGTGTGCTCCCGCTGAAGGAGAGCACGTCGTGTCTGAAGGAACCCTCATCGTCATCGCCGCCATCGTGCTGACCGGCGCGATCGTATACCTGTGCTGCGAGTTCACGGCGAAGCGGCGGTAGCCCGGCGCGTTCCGCTCTTCGTCGACCCCTCCCCGCCGTTCATCGACCAGCCGTCGCGCCCCGCGCGGGAAAGCAGTTTCAGCGACAACCACTTGCACCGCCGGCTCAGGGGGAGCATCGGTGCGCGCGTTTTCAGGGGACTGCTTTACATGACCAGCTTCAAGACCTCTCTGGCGGCGGCCACCGCCCTCGCCCTTTCGCTCGCCGCCGCGCCGGCTCTCGCGCAGGACGCGCAGACTGACGATGCGCAGCAGATCGTCGTCACCGGCCACCCGCAGATCGGCGACTTCGGCATCGACCTCTCGGCGCGCGACCTCACCGTCAAGCCGGGCGACGACTTCGAGAAGTACGCCAGCGGCACCTGGATCGCGGCCACCGAAATCCCGAGCGACAAGGCCTCGGTCGGCAGCTTCGTCAATCTCGACGAAACCGCGCGCGATCAGGTCCGGACGCTGGTCACCAGCCCCGCCAACGCCTCGACCAAGTACGGCAAGGCCTATGCCGCGTTCATGAACGAAAAGGCGATCGAACGCGCCGGCCTCGCCCCGCTGATGAAGGACATCAATGTCGTCCGCGGGATCGACGACAAGACCGAATTCGCCCGCTTCATGGGCTCGACCTACGACAAGTTCGGCACCACGCTGTTCGCTGGCGGTCCGTACGTGGACAGCGACGATCCGACGATGAACGTACTGTGGTTCGGCCAGGCCGGGCTCGGCATGCCCGACCGCGACTATTACCTGAAGTCGGACTTCGCCAAGCAGCGCGCGGCCTACCAGGCCTATATCGAACGCACCTTCCGCGCGCTCGGCACGCCGAACCCGGCGGTCGCGGCGCAGGAAGTGATGGCGTTCGAGACCTACATCGCGCAACTGTCGTGGGCGAATGACGACCGCCGCGACATCTCCAAGATCAACAACCCGATGTCGACTGCGCAGCTCGAAGCCTACGCTCCCGGGATCGACTGGGCCGCCTATTGGGACGGCGCCAACCTCGGCCCGCAGAAGCGGATCATCGTCAACGAGAACACCGCGATCAAGGCGCTCTCGGCGCTCTACGCGGCGACCGATCTCGACACGCTCAAGCTGTGGGAGGAATTCCACGTCGCCGACCAGGCAACCGGCTTCCTGCCCAAGAAGATGGTCGACAGCCGCTTCGCCTACACCAGCACCATCAGCGGCGTGACCCAGCAGCGCCCCCGCTGGAAGCGCGGCATCGACAACGTCAACGGCTCGATGGGCGAGCTGGTCGGCGAAGGCTACGTCGCCGAATACTTCCCGCCGGTCGCCAAGGAGCGGATGGAAGACCTGATCAAGAACCTGAAGCTGGCCATGGCCGACCGCATCCGCGGCAACGACTGGATGGGTGCCGACACCAAGAAAGCGGCGATCGACAAGCTCGAGAAGATGGAGGTCATGGTCGGCTACCCCGACAAGTGGCGCGATTTCTCGGGCCTCGCGATCGGCGACAGCCTGTACGAAAACGCGGTCGCGGCGACCAAGTTCAACGCCGAGTACGCGATGGAAGACCTCGGCAAGCCGGTCGACCGCAAGAAGTGGGGCATGAACCCGCAGACGGTGAACGCCTATAACGGCGGCCTCGAGAACAAGATGGTGTTCCCGGCCGGCATCCTGCAGCCGCCGTTCTTCGACGCCTATGCCGATCCGGCGGTCAACTATGGCGCGATCGGCGTGGTGATCGGGCACGAGATCAGCCACGGGTTCGACGACCAGGGCCGCAAGATCGACGCCAGCGGCGCGGTGCGCGACTGGTGGACCCCGCAGGACGCCGCCCGCTTCGAGAAGGAAGCCAAGGTGTTCGGCGACCAGTACGCCAAGTACGAAGTGGCGCCGGGCGCGTTCATCAACCCCACGCTGACGATGGGCGAGAACATCGCCGACCTCGCCGGCGTGCTGGTGGCGCTCGATGCGTACCACAAGTCGCTGGGCGGCAAGGAAGCCCCGGTGATCGGCGGCCTCACCGGCGACCAGCGCTTCTTCCTGTCCTACGCGCAGGTGTGGAAGTCCAAGGCGCGCGAGGACGATCTGCGCAACCAGGTCACCACCGACCCGCACAGCCCCGAGCGCTACCGCACGATCGGCCCGCTGCGGAACGTCGATGCGTGGTACAAGGCGTTCGACGTGAAGCCGGGCGATGCCAACTACATTACGCCCGAAGAGCGCGCGCGGATCTGGTAACTTTTGTTGATTTGGGACCGCTTCGCGCTGCGGAGCGTTCCCAAATCATGCAAACATTACAACGGCGAGTGGACGTCGACTCTGTCGACGCCCCGGTGGACGACGCCGCAGACCAATTCCGGGCGATGATCGCCGACACCGCGTTCCCGTGCGTCGGCGCCAAATCGGCCGCCGCGCGCGGGATGCTGCAGGTGATCCAGGCGCGCGACATCACCAGCGCTTGGAACGACCTCCAGATCACGCACGACCTGCTCGAATGGTCGTGGCGCTACAAGGACGAGCGCGAGGGGCTGCGCAGCTTCGCGGTGATCTTCGCCGGGCCGCAGGACCTGACGGAACGCGAGTTCGAGGCGGCGATGTGGCAACGGCTGCAGTCGATCTCCGACAAGGACCATTGGCTCGGCCAGCAGCCCGACGAGCGGGTGAGCGGCGACCCCGACGATCCGCACTTCTCGCTCACCTTCGGCGGGGAGGCGTACTTCGTGGTCGGCCTCCACCCCAACGCCTCGCGCCCCGCCCGCCGGTTTGCGCACCCGACGCTGGTGTTCAACCTGCACGACCAGTTCGAACGGCTGCGCGAGGAAGGCCGTTACGAACGGATGCGCGACAAGATCATCGAACGCGACGTCGCTCTCTCGGGCACGCCCAACCCGATGCTCGCCCAGCACGGCGAGGCAAGCGCCGCGCGCCAGTTCAGCGGCCGCGCGGTGAACGACGACTGGCAGTGCCCCTTCCGCGACCCGCGCGCGTGAGCGAGACGGTCGAAATCCCGCCGCGCTCGGGCGTGGCGTTCCCGCTCGCCGCGGGTCAGTTGCTGACGGTGATCGATCCGCATGGGAGCCAAGTCGCCGACCTCCTCGCATACGCGGCGGCGGACGTGCGCGAGGTGATCTCTAACGGGCGGACGTTCGACTACGAAGAGACGATTGCGCTGACCACTGGCAACACGCTGTGGTCGAACCGCTCGAACCCGATGCTGGTGATTGAAAGCGACAGCGTCGGGCGGCACGATTTCCTGCTCACCCCGTGCAGCGAGGCGACCTTCCGCCACTTCTACCCCGAGCATCCGGTCCACCGTGGCTGCTTCGGCAACCTCGCCGAAGCGCTCGCGCCTTACGGCATTGAACCGGATGCGATCCCCACCGCGTTCAACCTGTTCATGAACGTACCGGTCGAGGGCAACGGCAAGTTGCGGGTCGATCCCCCGGTGAGCACGCCGGGCGACCACATCTCGCTGCGCGCATCGATCGATTGCGTGATAGGGCTGACCGCGTGCTCGGCCTACGCATCCAACGGCGGCAGCTTCAAACCGATCCACTACCGGATCGACTGACGCTTGCGACTGACGGCGCGGCACAAGCGCGAGTGCTGCTGACGTACGCGTGGCGTCACCGCCGCCTGCCCGATCTTGCCGCCCCGCGCCGCTTCACCGAACTGGTGCAACGCCGCAAGCTGACCGACCGCGACCCGCGTCAATCCGCCCTGCTCGACAAGATTGCGGCCAAAGCGCTGGTGTCGGCGCGGCTGGGGCCTGAGTGGATCACGCCGTCGCTGTGGGAGGGCGATACCCTGCCACCTGCCCCGCCCTTTGCCGCGCCCGCGATCCTCAAGGCGCGCCACGGCTGCAATCAGTACGCCGTCCTACCAGGTCCGCCCCGCGAACTCGCGTGGCGCCGACTGCGCAAGCGAGCAGCCCGCTGGATGACGCGGCCTTATGGCTTCTGGCTGAGCGAATGGGCCTACCAGCAGGTCCCGCGCGGCCTGCTTGTCGAGCCCTTGCTGGGAGACGGACCGGCGCTTCCGATCGATTACAAGATCTACGTATTCGGTGGCCGGGCGACGCATGTGCAGGTCCACCTCGACAGGGCCGGACGGCACCGCTGGGTTCTCCACGACCGCGACTTCCGCCCGCTGATACCCGGACGCGACCAACCGCCTGCGCCGCGCTCGCTTACGGTAATGCTCGAAGCGGCAGAGGAACTGGCGCGCGGGTGGGATTTCCTGCGGATCGATTTCTACGAGATCGACGGCCGCCCGCGCTTTGGCGAGTTCTGCCTCTATCCGGGATCGGGCCTCGACCCGTTCGCGGCGGACTGGATCGACCTGGAACTCGGCGCGCTGTGGCACGCCGCCCGGTCCCAAGCGTCATGACCCGGCTGTTCGTCGCGCTGCGCCCGCCGGCCCCGATCCGCGACGCCTTGCTTATGACGATCGGCGGGGTCGAAGGCGCACGTTGGCAGGATGACGGCCAGTTGCACCTGACCTTGCGCTTCGTCGGCGAGATCGATCCACCACAGGCCGAGGACCTTGCCGCCGAGCTCGGCCGGATCGAAGCGCCCCGGTTCGAGCTCAAGATCGCCGGGGTCGGTCATTTCGAGAAGAAGGATCGGCTTCACGCCCTGTGGGCCGCGGTCGTGCCCTCACCGCCCCTCGACGTGCTGCAGCAGAAAGTCGAGCGCGCCTGCCAGCGGATCGGGCTGGAACCGGAGCATCGCAAGTTCACTCCGCACCTGACGCTCGCTCGGCTTGGCGGACGCTCCGGAGCAGTGGGAGAGTGGCTCGCTGCCAACGGGGCGCTCTCAGCAGGACCTTGGCCGATCGACGAGTTCCGCCTTTACGAGAGCCAGCTTACCCCCGCCGGCCCCCTCTACGAGCCGATCATCAGCTACCGCCTGCGCCCATGACCTGCCAATGCGGTTGCAGGGGCAACCAAATTGCGCTTCATGCGTAGCCATCTTGCGCGCCGCCGCAGCCGCGGCCGCGCCATCCCCGGGGAGACACCTTTTGCATACCACCAGGCTTTTCGCCGCAGCCACTGTCGCAGCGCTGCTTGCAGGATGCAGCACCATGAGCACGACCGACCGTCCCGCCGCGGCGATCCCGCAGGGCACCGGCTATTTCGCCTCCGACAGCACGCTGCACCTGCACGCGCCGGATTTCGCCAAGATCTCCGACGCCGATTTCAAGCCGGCGTACGAGCAGGCGATGGCGATCCACGACGCCGAGATTCAGGCGATCGTCGACAATCGCGCCAAGCCGACCTTCGAGAACACCATCGTCGCGCTCGAGCGCGCGGGCGCGATGCTCGGCCGCGTCGGCGCAGTGTTCGGTGCACTGACCGGCTCCAACACCAACGACACGCTCGACGCGATCGATGCCGAGATCAGCCCCAAGCTGACCGCGCACTACGATGCGATCAACCTGAACCCGGCGCTCTTCAAGCGTGTGAAGGCGGTCTACGACCAGCGCGCCTCGCTCAACCTCGACACCGAGGACGCAAAGCTGCTCGAAGAGACCTACGAAGGCATGGTCCACGCCGGTGCCGAGCTGACCGCCGCGCAGAAAGAGCAGGTGAAGGACATCAACACCCGCCTGTCGGCCGCGACCACGCAATTCGGCCAGCGGCTGACCCAGGCGACCAAGGACGCCGCGCTGGTCATCACCAGCGACGCCAAGCTCGCCGGCCTGTCCGATGCCGACATCGAGGCAGCGAAGAAGGCAGCCAGGGACCGCGGCCAGGCCAGCGGCGGCGTGATCGCGCTGCAGAACACCACCCAGCAGCCGGCCCTCGCCACGCTCAAGGATCGCGCGACCCGCGAGGCGCTGTTCAACGCCAGCTGGAACCGCGCCGAGATGGGCGGTGCCAATGACACCCGCGCGCTGGTGGCGGAGATCGTCCAACTGCGTGCGCAGAAGGCCGCGCTGTTCGGCGCGCCGGACTGGGCGACCTACCAGATGTGGGATCGCATGGCGAAGAACCCCAAGACCGCGCTCGACTTCATGCAGCAGATGGTCCCCGCCCTCGAGGCGACCCAGCGGCGCGACGCCGCCGCGCTCAATGCCGAGATCAAGGCCAGCGGCGGCGACTTCACCGTCAAGCCGTGGGACTGGGCGATGTACGCCGACAAGCTCAAGGCCAAGAAGTACGCCATCGACGAAGACGCGGTGAAGCCTTACTTCGAGATGAAGCGGGTGCTGGAGGACGGCGTGTTCTTCGCCGCCAACCGGCTCTATGGCCTGACCTTCAAGCCGCGCACCGACATCCCCGTCTACAACCCCGACGTGTGGGTTTACGACGTGTTCGACCGCGACGGCAGCCAGCTCGGCCTGTTCTACTTCGACCCGTTCCAGCGCGACAACAAGCGCGGCGGGGCGTGGATGAGCAACTTCGTCGAGCAGTCGAAGCTCAACGGCACGCTGCCGGTGATCTACAACGTGCACAACATCCCCAAGGCGCCCGCCGGCCAGCCGCAGCTGATCAGCTTCGACTGGGTGGAGACGATGTTCCACGAATTCGGCCACGCGCTGCACGGTTTCTTCGCCAACCAGAAGTATGAGAGCCTGTCGGGCACCGCGGTCGCGCGCGATTTCGTCGAGTACCCGAGCCAGGTCAACGAGATGTGGGCGAGCTACCCCGAAGTGCTGCAGCACTACGCCAGGCACTACAAGACCGGCGCGCCGATCCCGCAGGCGCTGATCGACAAGATCGAGGCGGCCTCGAAGTTCGACCAGGGCTACCAGTTCGGTGAGGTTGTCGAAGCCGCGCTGCTCGACATGAAGTGGCACGCGCTCACCCCCGAGCAGGCCAATGCGATCAAGGCGCCGGAAGGCGTCAACGCGTTCGAGAACAAGGCGTTGAGCGAGCTGGGCCTGGCGACCGACCTCGTCCCGCCGCGCTACCGCACCAGCTACTTCCGCCACATCTTCTCGGATCCGGCGGGGTACTCGGCGGGATACTACTCGTACCTGTGGACCCAGATGCTCGACCGCGACAGCCGCAAGTGGTTCATGGACCACGGCGGCCTGACCCGCGCGAACGGCGATCACTTCCGCGAGACGGTGCTGAGCCAGGGCGGGACGCAGGACTACTTCGAGATGTATCGCCGGTTCAGCGGGCACGAGCCCGATGTGCAGCCGATGCTCGAGGCGCTGGGGCTGACCGGTGGTCCAGGAACCGACACCGCCACCAACAGCGGCGACGAGACCAACTAACTCGTCACCAGCGCCCGCGCGCCCGGCTCGCCGAGCCAGCGCGCGGGGACGCGCCAGACCTGTTCGATGATCGCGGCCGACAGCGCTTCCTCAGGGGCGCCGTCGGCCGCTTTCGTTCCGGAGCTGAGCACGATCACGCGGTCGGCGTGGTTCATCGCCAGCGCGAGATCGTGCAGCACCAGCACCACGCCCGCGCCTTCGTCGGCCGCGCGGCGCAGGTGACGCAGCAGGGCGAGCTGGTGCGCGAGATCGAGCGCGGCGAGCGGCTCGTCGGCGAGGATCCACATCGGCTCGCCTGCCAGCACTCGCGCCAGCAGCGCCCGCGCGCGTTCGCCGCCCGACAGGCGCGACACCGGCCGGTCGGCGAGTTCGGCGAGGTCGAGCGCGGCGATGGCGGCCTCTACCTGCGCGGTTCCGCGGTCGCGGTGCGGGAGGCGGCCGAGCGCGACGAGGCTGCGCACGGCGACGTCCCACGCGACCTCGCCCTCTTGCGGGAGGTAGCCGATGGCCTGCGCTCGTGTGCGCTGATGGAGCGCGGGTAGCGCATCGCCGCCGAGAGTAACCTTGCCTGCCGCGGGCTCGAGCAGCCCGGCGAGGCATTGCAGCAGGCTCGATTTGCCCGCGCCGTTGGGGCCGCAGATCGCGGTAATCTGCCCCGGCTCGAGCGCCAGCGACACGCCCGCCAGTCGACCAGTCAGGTGCAGGTCTTGAGCCGCGAGGATCATGCCAGCCCCCGCCGCATGCGCAGCAGCAGCCACAGGAAGAACGGCGCGCCGACCAGGCTCAGCGCTATGCCGAGGCGTAGCTCGGTCACCAGCGGCAGCACGCGGCAGACGCAGTCGGCGACCAGCACCAGCAGCGCGCCCGCAAGCGCGCTCGGCAGCAGAACCGAGGTCGGCCGCCGGTCGGTCAGCGGGCGCACGAGGTGCGGCACGATCAGGCCGACGAAGCCGACGATCCCGGCGACCGCCACGCCGCTGCCGACCGTCAGCCCGACGCCGGCGATCAGCCATGCCTGCAACCGCCGCGGATCCATGCCGAGGCTGCGGGCGGCGCCCTCGCCTAGCACCAGCGCGTCGAGATCCCGTGCGGCCATCAGCAGGCAGCCGATGCCGGCGAGCGTCAGCGGCGCTGCGATCCACACCTCGCGCCACGATCGGTCCGTCAGCGCGCCCATCAGCCAGGTGACGATCTCGCTCATCGCGAATGCGTTGGGCGCAAGGCTGATCGCGAAGCTGGTCAGCGCGCCGGCGAGGCTGGCGATCATCATCCCCGCGAGTGTGAACAACGCGATGCCCGCGGTGCGGCCGGCGATGAGGCCGAGCAGCGCCATCGCTCCGGCGGCTCCCAGCAGCGCGAACAGCGGCAGCAGCCAGGGCGATGCCGCGAACCCGAACCACAAACTGGCCACTGCGCCGAGCGCCGCCCCGGGCGCGATGCCGAACAGCCCCGGGTCGGCGAGCGGATTGCGCAAGTACCCCTGCATCGCCGCGCCGCTCGCGCTCAGCCCCGCGCCGATCGTCAGCGCGAGGATGGCGCGCGGCAGGCGTAACTCGGCGAGGATCGCGGCGGCGTTGGGCGTGCTCCACGGATCGATCCACACCCGCCCCGCCAGCAGCGACAGCGGCACCGCGAGTGCGATCAGGCCGAGCAGGATGGCGACGGGGCGGGTCACGAGACTTTCCGCCGGATTGCAGTCAGCCGCTCGACCGCGCGGATGATGGTGGGACCGCCGCAGTAGAGCAGCGTCGGATCGAACGCCGCTCGCTGCAGGTGCGGAAGGTGAGCGAGCACCGGGTGGTGCTGCCCGCGCTCGCTGCCAGCGACCAGCAGGACGCGCGGGGGATCGGCCAGCAGGCGTTCGAGCGAGAGGTAGTCGGCCTGCCCCATTCCGCGCGCCGCGCTCTGGTTCGCAAACCCGGTGCGGCGCATCAGCTCGCTGACCAGCGCACCCTCGCCGGGCACGATGCCGTCGGGCTGCCACAGGATCGCTTGCACCGGCGCACCGGTGGGTCGCGCTTGCAAGAGTGCCGCTTCAATCCGCGCCACCAGCGCCTCGCCGCGCTCGGGATGACCCGCGAGCGCAGCCAGTTGGCGGACCTGCGCTTCGCTGTCGGCCACGGTCGGGGCGATGCCGACCGCCTCTACTCGCATCCCCAGATCACTAAGCGCGCCGCGCGTCGCCGGGTCCATGAAGCTGCTGCCGACCACTAAGTCGGGGTCGAGCGCCAGCACCTCCTCCACAGAGCCGCCGGTCGCGCGGAAGGTCTGCGCCTTGGCCAGGCCCATTGAGGTGCCGCTCGGATCCTGGCTGTAGTGGCTGATCGCGAGGATCTGCTCCCGGTCCGCCACCTCGGCGAGGATGGCGTCGGTGCAGGGATTGAGGCTGACGATCGTCGGGTGTGCTGTCACGGCGGGCGGCGCGGCGCTCGCACAACCAGCCAATATCGTCACCCCCGCGAAAGCGGGGGCCCATCTCCCAAGTTGGCGCCAAAGCGCTCGGCCGGACATGGGTCCCCGCTTCCGCGGGGATGACGAGGGGGGGGTCGTGGTCAAAGCCGCACTCGCGCCCCCACGAACGCCGCGCGGCCGCGGGTGCCGTAGCCAGCAACCTCGGTGTACTGCGCGTCGAACAGGTTCTCGACCCGGCCGTAGAGTTCGAGGCTTTTGCCCAGCGGCACGCTGGCGCGCAGGTCGGTGACCACGTGGCCGTCGACGCGCGTGAAGTTGCCCGCATCGTCGAAGCTGTCTCCCACCAATCGCACGTCTGTGCCGAACGTCACCCCAAGCGGCGTCTGCCAGTCGGCAGTTGCAGTCAGCGCGTGGCTGGGACGGCGGGCGAGGTCGTTGCCGGTCCCGCGATCCTTCGCATCGAGGTAGCTATAGGCGAGGCTCGTCCGCAGCCGCTCGCTCGGGGCGAGGCCGAACTCGACTTCGAACCCCTGCGCCCGCGCGCGGCCGACGTTGTCGTAGGTGCCGAACGGGCGGTTGGTGCAAATGCCAGTCGTTACGCCGAAGCAGGAGACAAAGTCGATCAGGTCGGTGCTGTCCCGGCGGTAGAGCGTCACCGCGCCCCAGGTCGGTGCGGCGCGATTGTTCCAGGCAAGCCCGACATCGAAGCTGCGGCTGCGCTCGGGCTGGAGCGCAGCGTTGCCGTAGTCCGACAGCAGCTGGAACAGCGTCGGCGCCTTGAAACCCTCGCCGTACGACGCGCGCAGGCGCAGGTCGGGCGCGATCTCGTAGCTGGCGTCGGCGCCCAGGCTGGTCTCGCCACCGAAGCGCGCGTGCTGGTCGCGGCGGAGGCCGGCGTGGGCGGAGAGCTTGCCGTACTCGACACCCGCCTGCGCGTAGGCGCCCCAGATGTGCGTGTGCTCGGGCGCGTCGAACAGGGTGGAGAAACGGGTCCATTCCCCCTCGCCGCCGAAATTCAGGATCACCGGGCCGATCGGCCTCCACTCACCGCGCAGGTCGACGCGCTGCGAGTGGCCGTCGGTGGTGTAGCTCGGCGCCGGGCCGAACGCGGGATCGACGCTGTCGCGCTCGGTGTCGGAGAACGAGTACGCGCCGCGCAAATAGAGCGCCCCGCTGTCGTAGATCGCCCCCGCCGCCGCGGTGTATTGGCGGGTGCGCTGGCTCTCCGCGGTGTCGCTGAAGGCGTAGGTAGGCGGCGGGAAGCCGTCGAGGTCGAGGTCGCCCTTGGCGTAGCGGCCTTGCGCGAACAGCTCGAGGCTGGGCGACAGATAGGCGCGCGCCTGGGCGTTGGCGGACCACTGCTCGAACCCGTCCGGCTCGGTGCCGGAGGCGGCGGCGGAGAACCCATCGGTGCGCTGCCAGCCGGCCGCGCCGCCGAGGAAAAACGCGTCGCTCCCGACCCCGCCGCTGGCGGTGAGGTAGCTGCTGTCGTCCGCGCCGTATTCGCCGCTGACCGTAAGGCCGCGCCGGGCGCGGGTGGTCACCAGCAGCACGCCGCCGATCGCGTCCGAGCCCCAGATGGTCGAGTTGGAGCCGCGCAGGAGGTCGAGCTTTTCGATCTCTCCCGCGGCAAGATTGCCGAAATCGAACCCGCCGCCGGGCGCGGCCGGATCGGCGACCTTCACCCCGTCGACCAGCACTAGCAGTTGCTCCGCCGCCGCGCCGCGCACCCGCACGCCGGTGAAGGCACCCGGAGGACCGTTGCGCGTAATGGTCACGCCGGGCGCGCGCTGTAGCACGCGGGTGACGTCGGCGCCCTGCACCGCGTCGATCTCGGCCTGGCCGATGACGGTGACGGGCTGGCCGGTGTTCTCGATATCGTCGCCGATGCCGTTGGCGGTCACCGTGATCGTTTCGCCCGCTACCCTCACGGGCTCCATGGCTATCGGCTGCGGGAGGTCGGAACGCGGGCGGTAAACGTAATCGATGTGGTCTTCGGGCATCGGCTCTTGCGCGGATGCAGCCACCGAAAGGAGTGAAGAACCTAGAAGAATTATATACTTGGGCATGATACCTCCGGTCATGTGCGAAGTCGCTCATGACGGAAGGCCGGCCGGAATTGGCCTGCCCCGCTTGCCTTCGGTACACCCCGCCCGCCGGCTCGAACGACCATCGCGGGCAGGTCTCCTGGCTCCCGGATCGTCGCTCCCGGCCGCCTTCCCGTGCGCGAGGCACAGTGGCTTGTCGGCCGGTCGCTCCCCGGTCACAGTTGCGGGGGCAGCGGGGGCATCGCACCCCCTTCCCTCTTCGGCCCGCCGAAGCAGGCACCCGTGACGTCGCGCCGCCCATAAGCCGCGCACGGGCGAGTGGCAAGTTTACGCCACGGCAGGGATAGCGCTTAACCGTTCCCTGCCGCCTGTTCCGCCAAGGGACACCGAGTGTCGGCACGCTCGCGGAAAGCATGTCCCGCGCGTAAGCCGGTCGCCTTCGAGGAGCCCATTTGCCCCGCACCGTTCGCCTCCACCGCCGTCGCCCTCGCCCGAGCGAGCGTCTGCGCGCGCTGTTCGCGTGGGACGGGCCACATCGCGGACGGCGCCTGCTCGCGCTCGCGGCGGCGGTGGCGGTCCCAGCGATGGCCGCGCCGGGTGAGTGGCCCGGCTTCCAGCTCGCCGCCGCGCAAGACCGGCCGATGCCGTTCGAAACACCGGGCGAGAGCTTTCCCGGCTCGGCCTTCTTCTATCTCGAAGACCTGCCGCCAGCGCCCGCCGGCGAGCTAGACCTAAGCGACAATTTGCCCCCACCGCTGGAGACCGGCGCGCACTCGGATGCGCTCGCCGCCGCGGGCCCGGCCGCGCGCTCGTTCGTGGAGCTCGGCAGCGGGCTCGACAAGGCACGCGCGCTGCAGTGCATGACGATGGCGATCTACTACGAAGCCGCCAACGAGCCGACCGACGGCCAGCGCGCGGTGGCACAGGTGATCCTCAACCGCGTCGCGCACCCGAGCTATCCGAACAGCGTGTGCGGAGTGGTGTTCCAGGGCAGCGAGCGGCGCACGGGGTGCCAGTTCAGCTTCACCTGCGACGGCGCGCTCGCCCGCCAGCCGGCGCGGGCGAGCTGGGACCGGGCGCGCTCGGTGGCCGCTTCGGCGCTCGCCGGATATGTGTTCAAACCGGTCGGCCTGGCGACGCATTACCACGCCACCTACGTGCTGCCGTACTGGGCCTCGAGCCTGCAGAACGTCGGTACGATCGGCCTGCACACGTTCTACAAGTGGCGCGGGCTCGCGGGCCGGTCAGACGCGTTCGCCTCGCGCTATCGCGGGGGCGAGCCAGTCGCCGCGCCGCACCCGCGCAGCGACGTCGTGACGCCGGATTCGGCGCCCGATCCGGTCATGCTGGCGCAGGCCTACGAGGCGGCCAAGCGCAAGGCGTTGGCGGAGAGCGCGGCCTACGTTCCGCCCCCGCCGACCTATAGCGCGGCGGTCCAGGCACGCGGCGGCGACCGCACGTTCACGGCGGAGAACCTGCCGCAGGCGAGCGGGCTCAAGGCGGAGTTCGCGAATTCCGGCCGCTGGATCGGCGACGCAAGCCAGGCGCCCACGCGACAATAGGATGACAGGCGATCCGAGGAACGCCGCGTAAGCCGCTTATCAAGCGCGATATTTTGGGGAAAGGGTGGGGGTTTCTGTTGCTACGCACCCCCGGGCGCCCGGTTTCCGATTCTGTTACCCGGTTCGGTCCGAACCGTGCTCATAACCTTGTAACTTCAGGGCGTTAGCCCCTAGAATTACGCAGCGAGAGCAAGTGCTTCGTTGTCGTTGGCACTTGTGAGTTTTGAGCCTTGAACGGGTTACTCAGCCCGAGCAAAAACGATGCTTTTCAACACACGTCGATCCTAGTTCGGCCCCGTCATTTCTCCCGCAACGCCGGGAGAGGTGGTGGAGCCGCCGGGTACTGCCCCCGGGTCCGCTGTGTCTATTGCACACCGCAATTTATCGCCATAGCCGGCCGAAACCGGCACCGACCGATATAGGCCGTTGCGGCTTAATGTGAAGTGACTGCGATCAGGGCCGCCGGCGCAACTCATCGCGGATCTCGGTCAGCAGGTCCACCTCGCTCGGACCCGCCGGCGCCTCGACCTTGCCGGTCGCGCGGTTGACCGAGCGGACGATCAGGAAAATCACGACCGCCACGATGAGGAAGTTGACCAGCGCGGTGACGAACTGGCCGTAGCCGATCATCGCCACCCCCGCTTCCTTGAGCGCGGCGTAGCTGGTCACGTCGCCCTTGAAGTCCGCCGGGATCGGCCCGAGCCTGACGAAGTGGTTGGCGAAATCGAGCCCGCCGAACACCGCGCCGATCGCCGGCATGATGACATCCTCAGTCAGCGAGGTGACGATGGTGCCGAATGCCGCGCCGATGATCACCGCCACCGCCAGGTCGAGCACGTTGCCGCGATTGATGAAAGTCTTGAATTCCGAGAGCACGTCCACCTCCTGCCCGTTGATCCGCGCCGGTTGTGCCAACGAAATTCGCGGTCCGCAACGCCGCGCCGCTTGAACCCCGGCAACGGTGTGCTAGATTCGCAATACAGGCCGGGCGTGCCTTACCACGCCGTGTTGACACAAGGATGTTCGACGCAATGACCTTCACCACTCTTCGCCGCACCTTCGTCGTCGCGCTCGCCGCGATCGGGCTTTCCGCTTGCGGCATCAACTCGATCCCGACCAAGGAAGAGACCGCCAAGGCCAAGTGGGCCGACGTCGAGGCGGCGTTCCAGGCGCGCGCCAACCTCGTCCCCAACCTCGCCGAAGTCGCTAAGGGCGCGGCCGAGCAGGAGCGCGGCATCCTCACCGACGTGATCGAGGCGCGCGCCAAGGCAACGAGCATCCAGATTACCGACGCCGACCTGACCGACCCCGCCAAGATGGCCGAGTACCAGGCCGCGCAGAGCCAGCTCTCGACTGGCCTCGGCCGCCTGCTGGCGAACTTCGAGGCCTATCCAGACCTCAAGTCGATCACCAACTACCAGATGCTGCAGGGCCAGCTCGAAGGCGTCGAGAACAAGGTCCGCATTGCGATCATCGACTACAACGAGGCGGTGCGCGACTATAACACCGAGATCCGCACCTTCCCGAGCGCGATCGGCGCCAACGTGATCTACGGTTCGAAGCCGATCGTGCCCTACAAGGCGGTCACCCCGGGTGCCGAAGTCGCGCCGACGCTCGACATGACGCCGAACGGATCGGCCACCCGTCCCACGGGCGCCAACGACAACACCGCTCAGCCCACCGCGACCGCCGCGGCGCAGTAAGGACCTAACCGATGCGCGCTCTGGCGCTCGTCTTCGCCTGGCTGGCGGTGCTTTTTGCGCCGCCGGCTTTGGCGCAAACCTTCCCGGCGCTAACCGGGCGCGTGGTCGATGCGGCGAACGTGATCCCGCCCGATGTTGAGGCCGCGCTCGACCAGAAGCTGACCGCGTTCGAGACGCGCACCCAGCGCCAATTGGTAGTGGCCACGGTACCAAGCCTCGAAGACCGCGACATCCTCGAGTATAAGAACCGACTCTATCGGACTTGGCTCCTCGGCGACAAGGAGCGCGACGACGGCGTCTTGCTGCTCGTTGCACCCAACGAGAGGAAGGTCGGTATCGAGGTTGGCTATGGCCTCGAGCCGGTGTTGACGGACGGTTACTCGACGCTGATCGTGCAAAACGTCATCCTGCCTAAGTTCAAGGCGGGCGACATGCCTGGCGGAATCGTCGCTGGCACGGACGCCATCATCAAACAGCTTGAACTGCCGCCCGAGGAGGCCGCTAAGGTCGCGCAGGCGGCCCAGGCCCGGGCCAGCGAGGATGGCGGCGGCATTCCGCTCGGCACGATCCTGTGGTTCGGCTTTATCCTGTTCTTCTTCATCTTGCCGATGTTCCGCGGCCGCAAAGGCCACCGCCGTTACAATGGCACCGTCACCGGCAGCGGCGTGGGCGACATCCTGCTGTGGGAGGTGGGCAAAGCCGCCGCGCGCGGCATTTCCGGCGGCAGCAGCGGTGGCAGCTGGGGTGGCGGAGGCTTCGGCGGAGGCGGCTTCTCCGGCGGTGGCGGCTTTTCGGGCGGCGGCGGCGCTTCCGGTAGCTGGTAGGGGGCGCGGACGATGAGATACTTGAACGACGCCGAGCACGCCGAGGTCTCCGCCGCGGTGGCCGCGGCCGAGGCGCACAGCGCAGGCGAGATCGTTACCGTGCTCGCCGAGCAATCGGACGGCTACAGCGACATCCAGCTTGCCTGGAGCGTACTGGTTGGGACGATGGCGCTGGCCGTCTATGCGGCGTTTCCCGATTTCTACCTCGGACTAATCGAGCGGATTTTCACCAGTGGCTGGAACCACGAGTGGACCACGCGCGAAGTGCTGTCGCTCGCGCTGACTGGCTTCCTGCTCAAGTTCCTCGGCACCTGGGCGCTGCAGTTCTGGCGGCCGCTCAAGTTCTTCCTCATCCCCGGCCCGGTGAAGCGCGCGCGAGTGCGCGACGCGGCGGTGCGGCACTTCAAGGTCGGCGCCGAGCGGCGCACGCACGGGCGCACCGGGGTGCTGATTTACCTCTCGATGCGCGAACACCGCGCGGAAATCGTCGCGGACGAGGCGATCGCCAGCGAGGTCTCGGCGGAGGTGTGGGGTGAGGCGATGGCCGACATGCTCAAGGACATCCGCCAGGGCCGGATCGCTGACGGGCTGGTGGCGGGCGTGCGCGATGTCGGCGCGGTGCTCGCCGAGCACTTTCCGCGCGCCGAGGATGACCAGAACGAGCTGCCCGACCGGCTGATCGAGGTCTGATGCCCCCCGACGAGGACGCGCCGGAAGAGATCGTCTGGCAGGGCAAGTTCGTCACCGCCAAGAAGCGCGGGCGGTGGGAGTACGTCAGCCGTTCGCGCGGCATCCGCGCGGCGGTGATCCTGGCGATCGACGAGGGCCAAGTCCTGCTGGTCGAGCAATACCGTGTTCCCCTCGGCAAGCGCTGCCTCGAGCTTCCGGCGGGCCTGGTCGGCGATCATGACGATGCCGCGGACGAGGACGTGCTGGTCGCCGCCGGGCGCGAGATCGAGGAAGAGACCGGCTGGCAGGCCGAGCACCTCGACCTCATGGGCGAATTCTATAGCTCGCCCGGCATGGTCAGCGAGCATTTCGCGCTGGTGCGCGCCTCGGGCCTGACCCAGGTGGGCGCCGGCGGCGGGGTCGACAGCGAGGACATCGAGGTCCATCGCGTGCCCCTTGCCGAACTTGCGGAATTCGTTGAAAACCGCCGCAACGCGGGCGTCGGGGTCGACGTTCGAATAATGGGTTTGCTGTTGGCAGGCCAATTCCAGGCGGGAGAATTGTGATGGCGGGACGGGTTGCGGGCAAGCTGGCGCTGGTGACCGGCGCGGCGCAAGGCCTCGGCGCGGCACACTGCGAGACGCTCGCCCGCGAAGGCGCCCGCGTGCTGTGCACCGACGTCAACGGCGCCGGCGCTGACGAGACCGCCGCGCGGA
Organism: Tsuneonella rigui; assembly: GCF_003958625.1. Lineage (GTDB taxonomy): Bacteria > Pseudomonadota > Alphaproteobacteria > Sphingomonadales > Sphingomonadaceae > Tsuneonella > Tsuneonella rigui. Next base: position 142,406 of record NZ_RSEL01000024.1, read on the forward strand.
TCAACGCCGCGCACGGCGACGGCACCGCGTTCGCGATGCGGCACGACGTGACCTCGCCCGACGATTGGGATGCGGCGATCGAGATGGCGCGCGGCACGCTCGGCGGGCTGTCGGTGCTGGTCAACAACGCCGGCGTCGGCGTGCGCGGGAACATCGAGACCTGCACGCTGGAGGAATGGCGCCGCGGCTTCGCAATCAACGTCGAAAGCGTGTTCCTCGGCTGCCAGAAAGCGCTGCCGCTGATGAAGGACAACCAGCCCGGTTCGATCATCAACATCAGCTCGATCGCCGGCCTGATCGCGAGCGATACCATGCCCGGCTACAACGCCAGCAAGGCGGCGGTGTGGATGCTGTCGAAATCGGTCGCGCTCTATTGCGGCAAGAACGGGTGGGACATCCGCTGCAACTCGGTCCACCCGACCTTCGTCGACACGCCGATCCTCGACGGCATGGTCGCGAGCACCGGCCGCGAGAAGTCGGTGATCATGGATAAGCTGGCGCGGCAGATCCCCTTGAAGCGGGTCGGGGCGCCGCGGGAGATCGCTGATGGGGTGCTATTCCTCGCCAGCGACGAGAGCAGCTTCATGACCGGGGCCGAGCTCAAGCTCGACGGCGGCATTTCGGCGATGTGAGTAAGGGCGCGGATACCCTCCGCGCCCTCCTCAGTCGGCGATCAGCGCGATCGCCAGGTAGATCAGGGCAAACGATCCGAAGCCGACGATCGTGCCGAGTGCGAACACGGCGCGGACGATCATGGGATCGATCCCGAAGTAGTTGCCGATCCCGGAGCAGACCCCGAAGACCTTGGCGTGAGTGCGGTCGAGCCTGAAGCTCTTGCCCACCGGCGTCACCGCCGGGCGCTGGCGGTCGAGGCTGCTCACGCAACGACGCCCGGGAGCAGCGCGCCCTGGTTGGCGGGGACGATCGCGGCGGCGAACATCACGAGGCTGAAAGCGGCCGAGAAGACGGCGGCGACGAGCTTGTTGTTAAGTACTTCCATTGTCTTGTTCCTTGTCCAAGCGTTTCCGGCGGACTGTCCGGCGGATGCCAAGTACTTCGCAAGTACCGTGCCAATTTGCGAAAATGGCGGAATTCTGCGGTTTTCGTCGGTCGCTTGGTTTCGCGGAGATTAACGCGCCGCTCATCATCGGGAAATTTTCCCAACTGTTGGGATCGGCGTTTTGGTCACTGGCCTGCCAGCGGTCCGGCGGCTAACCGAGAGGCCGCATGGCGCTCGACCGCATCTCGCTTTCCGGCTTCCGCAACCACCGCGAGACCGCGCTGGAGGACACACGCACGTTCAACCTGCTCGTCGGTGAGAACGGCGCGGGCAAGACCAACGTGCTCGAAGCGCTGTCGCTGCTCGCACCCGGCCGCGGGCTGCGCCGCGCGGCTTTGCCCGAGATGGCCTCGGCCGAGGGGGACGGTGGGTTCGCGGTCGGCGCCTCGCTCGATGATGTGCGGATCGGCACACTGGCCGATCCCGCCCGCCCGACCCGGCGGCTGGTGCGGATCAACGGCGCGGAAGCGAGCGCGGTGGGTCTCGGCGAGTGGCTCGCGCTGTCGTGGCTCACCCCGGCGATGGATGGACTGTTCACCGGCAGCGCGGGCGGACGGCGGCGTTGGCTCGACCGGCTGGCGGTAGCGCTCGACGCCGGGCACGCTCGCCACGCCGCGCGCTACGAAGCGGCCTTGCGCGAACGCAATCGCCTGCTCGGGGCGGAAGCGGCGCCCGATCCGGTATGGCTCGACGGGATCGAGGCGCAGATGGCCGAAGCGGGCGCCGCGCTGATTGCGGGACGCTCAGCCCTGATAGAAGCGCTGATCGAGGCCCTCGCGGAACTGCCGCGCGAACCCTTTGCCCTGCCCGAGCTTGAATACCGCAGCGGCGGCCCGGCGGATCCATCAGCTTGGCGCGCCAACCGCGCGCGCGACCGGGCAGCGGGCCGCACACTCGAAGGCCCGCACCGCGACGACCTCGGCGTGACCATGGCCGGCAAGGCCCAGCCCGCCGACCGCTGCTCGACCGGCGAGCAAAAGGCGATGCTGATCGCGATCACCCTCGCCCACGCCGGGCTCGCCGCGCGCGGGCGGGCGAGCGTGCTCTTGCTCGACGAAGTGGCCGCGCACCTCGACCCGGTCCGGCGCGAGGCGCTGTTCGAGCGGCTGGCGGGCAGTGGCACGCAAGTGTGGTTGACCGGTACCGAGACCGCGCCGTTCGCGCCGATTATGGGCGAGGCAGCCGTGTGGAGGGTTGCCGGCGGAGAGGCCCGCCGGGAGAACTAGCCCTTCGCGGCCAGCTTTGCTTCGAGCGCCGCGATCCGCTCGGCCAGCTTCTCGTTCTCCTCGCGCGCCCGCGCGGCCATGTCCTTGACCGCGTCGAATTCCTCGCGAGACACGAAATCGAGCCCGCCGACCGCCTCGCGCACGCGCCCCTTGGCGCCCTCGCGCACCTCGCGCGCCATACCCGCGGCGGTGCCGGCGGCGGCATTGGCCAGCTTGACGAGGTCGGAGATCAGATGATTTTCGCTCTGCATGGCCGGCTATGTGAACGCCTGAGTTGACGCTCGCAAGGTCAGAATTCGTAGCGCTGGACCGCTCCGTTCGCGGCACCCTCGCGCCCGCCGTCGGGATTGGCCTGGAGGAACTCCCAGTTGAGCAGCGTCGCGAAGGCTATCCACGCGAGGTACGGCAGCAGCAGCAGCGCGGCGACCCGGCGCACACGCCAGAACAGCACGATAGTCACGATCACCAGCACGTCGAGCACGCCGATCACGATCAGCGCTTCCTTGATCCGGTGCATCGCGAAGAACACTGGCGACCACGACAGGTTGACGAGCAACTGCAACGCGAAGGCAACGATCGCCGCCGTCCGCCCGCGCGCGCCCCATGCGGCGCATACCATCGCCAGCGCCAGCCCCATCAGCACATAGAGGATCGACCAGACGATCCCGAACCACATCGGCGGCGGGAAGATCGCCGGCTTGACCAGCGACTGGAACCACGCGCTCTCGGCGTTGCTTCCGACCTGTCCCGACAGGAACCCGAGCAGCAGCACGAGCGGCACGGTGAACAGCGCCCAGCGCAGGAAGCTGGCGCGCAACTGCCCGCGCGATGCCAATCCGGTCATTCCACCTCCCCTGATTCGCTTTGGGATTCGCTGGTGCCCAAGTCTTGGCCAATCGCGGCGGCGGGCGCAACTTGGCCCCGCCGCGCGGCGATCAGGAACTCGACGTTACCTTCGGGCCCCGTGATTGGACTAGTGGCGAGCCCATCGACCGTCCAGCCGATCCCGGTCAGCCAGCCGCGCACCTCGTCACACACCCGCGCATGCAGCTCGGGCGAGCGGACCACCCCGCCCTTGCCCACTTCCTCGCGCCCGACCTCGAACTGCGGCTTGATCAGCGCGACCAGCCGGCAATCGGGCGCCGCCAGTTCCAGGGGCCGCTCGAGCACCTTGGCGAGCCCTATGAACGAGGCGTCGCACACGACCCAATTACATGGCGCGTCGATCAGATCGGCCGTCAGCACGCGCGCGCTGGTCTGTTCGAGCACGGTGACGCGGACATCCTGCCGCAGCTTCCACGCCAGTTGGTTGGTCCCGCTGTCGACCGCGAACACGCGGGCCGCGCCGTGCTGGAGCAGCACGTCGGTAAATCCGCCGGTCGAGCTGCCGATGTCCATCGCGACAGCACCTGCTGGATCGAGTGCGAACACGTCGAGCGCATGAGCGAGCTTGATCCCGCCGCGCGAAACCCACGGGTGGTCGCGCCCGCGCACCTCTACGGCCGCGTCCTCGGGCAGCGTCTGGCCGCTCTTGGCGAGCTTGGTTTCGCCCGAGAACACGAGGCCCGCCATCACCAGCGCCTGCGCGCGCGTGCGGCTTTCGGCGAGCCCGCGATCGACGAGCAACTGGTCGAGGCGCTTCTTTCCCATCGGCACATCATCGCCTAGCGTGCGTTGGCCGATTGGCAAACCGGGAGAAATCATGGCTTTCCGCCGCCTGTTCGTTGCAGCCCTCTTCGTTTCGGTCGCCGGCTGCGTCGCCGCGCCGCCGCAACCCCAGCCGACGCCGCCGGTCGTCACGCCCACTCCCCGTCCGACCCCGACACCGACCCCAGTGCCGACCTACTCGAATTGGATGGACGTGCCGCAGACGCCCGGCGACTGGCGCTACGGACCGATCACCGGCGGCACGGCCGCGCAGTTCGGCCAGGCGGCGAGTGAGGCGCGCTTCGCCATCCGCTGCCTGCGCCGGGGCGAAATCGAGCTGGTCCGCTACGGCTCCTTCGCCGGGGACGCGGCGATGACGGTCCGCACCGAAAGCGCGAGCCGCGGTATTGCGGGCGTGCCGATGATGGACAACGCCGCATTGCGCGCGACCCTTTCGGCGAGCGATCCGCTGCTCGACGCGATGGCGTTTTCCAAGGGCCGCTTCGCGATCGAAGCCCCCGGCGCACCTGCGCTCTACCTGCCGAGCTGGCCCGAAGTGACGCGAGTTATCGAGGATTGCCGCTGAGCCGCGGCGCCGCTTACTTCTTCAGGTACTTGTCGAACCACTCGACCGTCCGCTTGAGCGAATCGAGCTGGTTCTCTTGCTTGCGGAAGCCGTGCCCTTCGGCCGGGTAGTAGATCGTCTCCACCACGTTGCCCTTCGCCTTGAGGATGTCGTGCACCTCCTGCGCCTGGCCCTTGGGTACGCGAATGTCGTTTTCGCCCTGGATGGTCAGCAGCGGCGCCTTGGCCTGCGCAATGTAGGTAAGCGGAGACGCCCGGTCATATCCCGCCGGGTTGCTCGCGGGCGTGCCCATCAATCCACGCAGGTAGGCTTTCAGCACCTCGTCCATGTCGCGGTACATCGTGCGCCAGTTGATGATGCCGAACCATTGCACACCGGCGGCGAATTCGTCGGGCGTCTTGGCCAGCGCCATCAGGGTCATGAAGCCGCCGTAGCTGCCACCGAAGATACCGACCCGCTTGGGATCGACGTACCCGGTATCGACCAGGAACTGCTTGGCCGCGACCGTGTCCTTGAGGTCGCCCCCGCCGAGATCGTCGTAGTTGGCAAGCTGGAACGGCCGGCCATAACCGGTCGAGCCGCGGAAGTTCGGCGCGATCACGATGTACCCCCGGCTCGCCAGCGCGGCCGCAACGTCGTCGAAGTAATCCTCCGTCTTACCGGTGGGCCCGCCGTGGGGAACCACGATCGCCGGGTTGGCGCCGTCGCGCTTGAGGTTGGCCGGCATGGTGACGAGCGCACTGACCAGCGTGCCGTCGAAACTCTTGTACGTCACCATTTGCGAAGTCGGCAGTGCGGTAGGTGAAAGGCTGGCGACCGCGAGGCGTGTGAGCTGCTTGAGCGAATTGTCCTGCAGATCGTAGGAGTACAGCTCGCCCGAGGTGTTCGCGCCCATGTGCATGACCATCAGCGATCGCCCATCGGGCGAGCGCGCATCCGATCCAGCCGCGAAGTTGAGGCCGCCCGGCATGTTGAGAGCGGTTTCCGCGCCGCTGGCGATATCGTGCCGCACCAACGTGGTGCGCATGTCGTCGCTGCTTTCGGCAAGAAGCGCCTTGCCGTCGCGGGTGAAGCGGATCGCGGTCTGGTCCCAGATGATCGGCTTCAGCCAATTCCACTGCTTGGTCGCGCGATTGTAGAGTCCGGCGTGTAGGCGGCCGGTGTCCTGGTCGGTGGTGACCGCGAGCCACTGCCCGTCCGGGCTCACGTCGTGCACGGCGTAGATCGTATCCGCTTTGCCGAGAAGGCGCGTCGCCTTGCCGCTGGCGGCGTCGATCTGCCAGACCTCGCTGCTGGTGGAATCGATCTCCTCGCGGTTCGCGAAAATCGTCTTGCCGCCGTCCGTCCAGACGCGCGGCGACCATTCGAGTTGCGGATCGGCTTCTTGAGTGAGCACGCGGATCTTCCCGCTCGCATCCATCACCGCGACGTTCGATTGCGCCTCGCTCTTCTTCTTGACCAGCAGCGCCATCGTCCCGTCCGCGCCGCCCGGAATGAGGCCGCGTTCGCTGAGCTCCGCCGTCTGGGTCAGACGCTCGACCGCACCGCCATCCGTCGGCACGCGGAAGATATCGTAGTACTCATCGCCGCCGTTATCCTGGACGAAGTAGAGCCACTTGCCGTCAACCGAGGGCGCAAGGCCGGATTGGCTGTCGTTCGACTGGGTAATCTGCAGCGGCCAGCTACCGTCGGCGTCGGTGCGCCAGATGTTGTAGCGGCCGGTGAGGTTGGTGACGAGGAACACGTGCTTGCCGTCCGCGCTCCAGGTCGAGCCGGCGACGTTGCGCGACATGCCGATGTCTTCCAGCGGCACCGCGCGGGCATTGGGATTGTCGGGCGACGTGACGCTCTTGGGATCGGTGACCGGCCGATCAGGCGTGGCGATCTGCGCCGCCAGCGGCGAGGCCGCGCAAAGAAGTGCGACCGCGAACAATCGACGCATGGTAGTCCCCCCTCGTTTATAGGGCGAAGCTAGCGGGATTTCGCAGTTGTTGGAAGAAGCCGCATCGCAGCGGCCGGAACCACCGATTCTGACAGTGAAAAACTTGAATGCAAGTCTTGTGTTCTGCCCCTGTTCGACTCACATTGTCTCCTGAGGCCAGCGACCCACGCGGCTCTCGGCCCCCGGTGAAACGAGGGTCTGGCTTTTCAAGCGCGAAAGGAGGTGACCGATGTCTCATGGTTCAGCAGGGAGGTCGGTGTCGACCCTCGCGGAGCATTATCGGTAAACTCCATCGCCGATAGAGGCTTCGTGGGCGGCCACACTGGCCGCTGACCATGCGAAGGGCGGTTTCTCGACAGAGGAGCCGCCCTTCTCATTTTTTGGAGTGAAACATTATCGTCGGCCCGGGCTTGACCCGGGCTTGGTGCTTTCTTTCTCGCGCAGCGCCACGAGCAAGCACTACCCCGGATCAGGTCCGGGGCGACGATGCTGCTTTGGGCGGTGAAAGGGAGTGCCACTTGCCTCTCCGCGCCCCTCGCCGTAACCGCCACGGCATGGACTTCGCTCACCTGCCCCATCCCGCGCCCGTCGAGGGCGAGACCCGCGCTCAGGCGATCGCCGATCCCGGTTTCGGCACCGTGTTCACCGATCACATGGTGACGATCGACTACCACGCCGATCGCGGCTGGCACTCCGCCCGCATCGGTCCGCGCGAGCCGCTGGTGCTCGATCCGGCATGCGCGGTGCTGCATTATGCGCAGGAGATCTTCGAAGGCCTGAAAGCGTACAGGCATCCCGACGGAGCGTTCGCCATGTTCCGCCCGCAAGTGAACGCGGCGCGGATGAACAAGTCGGCCGACCGGCTCGCCATGCCGCACATTCCCGAGGATCTGTTCGTCGAGGCCTGCCGCGAGCTCGTGCTCAAGGACGCCGATTGGTTCCCGACCGTCGAGGGCGGTTCGATGTACCTGCGCCCCTTCATGTTCGCGTCCGAAGCGTTCCTCGGCGTGCGGCCGGCCAAGGAATACAAGTTCCTCGTCATCGCCAGCCCCGCGGGCAACTACTTCAAGTCGGGCGCGCCAGCGGTCAGCATCTGGGTCAGTCAGGACTACGTCCGGGCGGCCCCCGGCGGTACCGGCGCGGCCAAGACCGGCGGCAACTATGCCGCGAGCCTCGTCCCGCAGGCCGAGGCGATCGCCAAGGGTCACGACCAGGTCGTGTTCCTCGACGCGGTCGCGCGTCGCTGGATCGAGGAACTGGGCGGCATGAACCTGTTCTTCGTGTTCGACGACGGCAGCGTGATCACGCCCCCGCTCGGCGGCACGATCCTGCCCGGCGTGACCCGCGACAGCCTGATCCAGCTTCTGCGCGACGAAGGCCTGACCGTGCGCGAGGAGCGTTACGCGATCGACCAGTGGCGCGCCGACGCGGAGAGCGGCCGGCTGGTCGAAACGATGGCCTGCGGCACCGCGGCGGTGGTGACGCCGGTCGGCAAGGTCGCGGCGCCGGACTACGAGTTCACCATCGGCTCGGGCGGCCCGGGCCAGCTCACCGTCAAACTGCGCGAGCGACTGGTCGGCATCCAGCGCGGTACCGTCTCCGACCCGCACGGGTGGACCTACCGGCTCTAGATTCGAGTCAGCGCCATCGCCGCGCGGGCGAGAACCGGCGCTGAAGCGGTGAGCGCGGTCAGCAAGCGTGCGCCGCTTGTGCGCTCGGCTAGCGACCACACGAGCTGCGCGGTCCGCACCGGGCGCAATGCGCGGGCGGCGAAACGACGCTGGAAGGTCGCCGCGTCCTCACCGTCGAGCCATGCCCGGGCCGCCGCTTCGCCGCTGTCCATCGCGATAGCCATGCCCTCCCCCGCAAGCGAAGGGATGACCGCCGCCTGATCGCCGAGCCGGTAAATTCCCGGAGCGGTATCTCGCGCGATCCAGCCGTAGGGAACCGAGCCGACGCTATCGACCGCGAGGTCGGCCGGCGCTGAGGCCATCCGCTCGCCGAAGAGCGAGTATTCGTCGGCTAACCGGTCGAGCAACGCGCGCGGATTGCCGCCTGCCTCCGCCAGCAGCGACTTGCGCAGCGCCAGGCAGACGTTGGCAGTGCCGTCTTCCTGCAGCACGATTCCGGCGTACCCGCCGTCGAACAGGTGCAGCTCGATCCGGCCGTGCAGCATCTCCTGAAGTCGTTGGTTGGCAGGAAGTCGCACCCGCAGTCCGAGCGCCGGGTCCTTCGCCTCGCGCGGTCGCGCTTCGCCGCGAACGTCGTGCTTGCCGGTGGCGAAGAAGATCGTCTCGGCCGGCCGGTCGCGGGCCTCGCCCTCGACCATGCCGGGGCGGACGGCGCGCGCCCTGTCGATCACCAGCTTGGCGCCATCGGCCACCGCCCGCGCCCTGAGCGCGCCGTCGAGCGCGCGGCGCGACAGGCCATAACCCGGCGCAGGCAGCGGCCCCGTCGCCTCGCGCTCACCGGCAATCAGCGCCAACGAGGTCACCGCATGCCCGCCGAGCTCACGAGGATGGAGGCCCACCACGCCCAGCCGCTCGGCCGAGCGCCACGACAGGAACCCGCCGCACAGCGCGTCGCCGACTACCTCGTCACGGTCCATTAGCACCGGCGAAGCTCCAGCCCGCGCGAGCGTAATCGCGGCGACGCTCCCCGCCGGCCCCGCGCCGAGAATTAGCGGAGCTTCTCGACGCACAACCGGAACGGAAACGCGCGAAATACCCGCGCACCCTCGACGCCTGCCTCCGCCAGCAATGGCGGCCACTCGGCGGGACGATAGGATCGCGCGATCGAGAGGTGCCCGTCGTGCCGAACGATCGGGTGCCAGCGCATCAACCCGCTGAGCAACGGCCAGCCGGTGTAGGCGAAGCCGTGGCGGTGGAGATCGTTGATCAGCCACCCCGCCTTGGCCTCGCGGTCCATGAAGCGCAGGAAGGCGATCAACTGATCGCGGCTCATGTGATGCGCGACGAGGCTGGAGATCACACAATCCCAGCCCTCGCCCTCCAGATCGGCGTAATCGCCGGTGCGGTAATCGATATTGGAATCGTCTGTCGCCTCGCGAGCGGCCGCAACGCTGTGCGGATTGAGGTCGATCCCGATCAGCCGCGCCTCGATCCCGCGCCTCGCCGCCCACTTTGCGATGGCGCGGAGCATGTCGCCGTCGCCGAAGCCGACATCGAGCAGGTTGAACCTCTTGTGCGTGCCGATCGCGCGTTCGAGGAAGGCCAAAGTGGGGCGCCGCGCCAACGTGACCCTGTTGACCTGCGCAAGGTCGTGCAGGACTTGCGTATAGGTCCCCGCGTCGAGCGCGGGGTCGTCCATCAGCTCGTCCTGGTTGGCGCGTTCAGCCAGCATCGGACCAGCCGAAGCGGAAGCCCTCCATCGCCAGGCCCGGCCCAAAGGCGAGCGCGACCCCGCTGGCGGGCTTCTTCCGCAGGATGCGCTCCAGCGCGAACATCAGCGTGGAGGAACTCATGTTGCCGCACATCCGCAGAACCTCGCGGCTCTCGTCAAGCGCGGTCGGCGGCAGGTGCAGCCCCTTCTCGACCGCGTCGAGGATCGAGCGGCCGCCGGCGTGGACCGCCCAGCCCTCGATCTCGCTCGGCACCTGTCCGCCGGTGATCCGCTGCTGCACTCCGGGATCGGCGAGGGCGGCGGCAATTCGGCCGGGCACCTCGCCCGACAGGCGCATACGGAAGCCGGTGTCGCCGATCTGCCAAGTGATCAGATCCTCGCTGTCCTCAAGCGCTGCGGAGATACCTTCGCCAAGCGCCAGCCCCGCGCCGTCGCCGGTGACGATCGCCGCCGCCGCGCCGTCGCCGAACTGCGCGCCCATCAAGAGCGGTTCAAGGTCCATTTCCTCGGCGTGATGAAGCGACGACAGCTCGACAGTCACCACGACCACCCGCGCATCGGGCTGAGAACGCACGATGTGCCGCGCGGTCCGGAGCGCGGTGACGGCGGCGTAGCAGCCCATGAAACCAATCAGCACCCGCTCGATGTCGTCCGCCAACCCCAGCCGACGGGCTATGACCTGGTCGATCCCCGGCGCCACGAAGCCGGTGCAGCTCGCCACCACGATGTGCGTCGGCGCGCCCAATTCGGGCAACTTGCCGATCGCCTTCAGCGCCAGCTCGGGCGCCTCGCGCGCGTAGATCTCCATGCGTGCCGACGTCGAAGGCGGCTCCCCGCCGTAAAAGCCGATGCCTTCGTCGAGCCGCGCGTCTTCCTCGGTCAGCACCGACCAACGGTGCTCAATACCCGAGCGCTGCGCCATCCGATCGTAGAGCTTGGCGTCGCGGCTCTCGCCCAGCTTGGACAAAGCCCATCGGCGATAGTCTTTCTCGAAGTCAAGGTCCGGAACCGCGGTCGCGATCGCCGTCAGGGTGGCCATGAAGCGTGGGTTCCGTCGCTAGTTGAAACCCAAACGCCGGGCGCTTCGCTTTGTGCCTAATCGAGCGGCGGCAGGCTGGCGCGCAGTTCCTCGACCCACACGTCTGCCACCGCGTCAGACGGCGCGCGCCAATCGCCGCGCGGGCTGACTGCGCCGCCGGCGCTGACCTTGGGTCCGTTGGGCAAAGCGCTGCGCTTGAACTGGGCGAAGCCGAAGAAGCGCTTCACGAAGTTCTCCAGCCAGTGCGCGATCGTGGCGAGATCGTACTGGTTGCGCCCGCCTTCCGGAAATTCCGCCGGCCAGCGCCCGCGCGAAGCATCACGCCACGCGTGCCAGGCGAGGAACGCCACTTTGCTGGGCCGCTGCCCGAAGCGGATCACGTGGTGCATGAAGAAGTCGTTGAGCTCGTAGGGGCCGATCTTGCCCTCGGTGCTCTGCATCTGCCCGTCGGCATCGGCGGGCACCAGCTCGGGGCTGATCTCCTGCGCCAGGATCGCCTCGAGCACCGCGTCGGTTGCGGGATCGAGCTGATCCGTACGCGCGGTCCAGCGGATGAGGTACTGGATCAGCGTCTTGGGCAGGCCGGCGTTGACCCCGTAGTGGCTCATCTGGTCGCCGACACCATAGGTGCACCAGCCCAGCGCCAGCTCGCTCATGTCGCCGGTGCCGATGACGAAGCCGTTGTGCTGTCCAGCGAGGCGGAACAGGTAATCGGTCCTGAGCCCGGCCTGCACGTTTTCGAACGTGGTGTCGTACACCGGCTCGCCGCGTCCGAAGGGATGGCCGATCGCCTCCAGCATGGTCCGCGCGGCGGGCCTTATGTCGATCTCGTCGGCGGTGATGCCGAGCGCGTTCATCAGCTTCCAGGCGTTGGACTTTGTGCCCTCGGAGGTTCCAAACCCAGGCATCGTATAACCGCGGATGGTCGTGCGCGGCAGGCCGAGCCGGTCGCACACCTTGGCCGCGACGATCAGCGCGTGGGTGGAATCGAGCCCGCCCGAGACGCCTATGATCATGGCCGAGCCGCGGGTGCTTTCGAACCGTCGCATCAGGCCATCGACCTGGATGTTGAACGCCTCGAAGCAATCCTCGTCGAGCTTTTCGGGCCGGTTGGGCACGAACGGGAAGCGGCGCACCGGGCGCACAAGGCCGATGTCGCCCTGCGCCGGCTGATGCTCGAAGCTGACCGTGCGGAAGAAGTCCTCCGGCCGCCCCTCCTCGCAAGCGTCGTTCCAGGTCTGCATGCGCATCCGGTCGCTGAGGATGCGGTCGCAATCGATATCGGCGATGCACAGCTCGGGGCTCAGCGAGAAGCGCTCGCTTTCGGCCATCAGGTCGCCGAGCTCGTAGATCATGCCCTGGCCGTCCCACGCCAGGTCGGTCGTGCTCTCGCCGTGACCGGCGGCGGAGTAAATGTAGGCCGCCGCCGCGCGCGAGCTTTGCGAGCGGCACAGCATATGGCGCTCGTCGCTCTTGCCGATGACGATGTTCGAGGCGCTGAGGTTGGCGAGAATGGTCGCCCCGGCCATCGCGGCGTAGGTCGAGGGCGGGATCGGCGACCAGAAGTCCTCGCAGATCTCGATGCCCAGCCTGAATCCCGGCAGGTTGTCGGCCGCGAAGATCAAATCGGTGCCGAACGGCGCTTCCTCGCCGTTCACCGTGATATCGAGGCCCTGGATCTGGCGCCCGTTGGCGAACCAGCGTTTCTCGTAGAACTCGCGGTAGTTGGGCAGGTAGCTCTTGGGCACCACGCCGAGCAGCCGCCCGCGGTGGATCGCCAGCGCGCAGTTGTAGATCCGACCGTTGTGCCGCAGCGGCGCCCCGATCACCAGCAGCGGCACGAGGTCCGCGCTAGCCTCCACGATCTTCGCCACCCGCGCCTCGACCGCATCGAGCAGCGCGAGCTGCATGTGCAGGTCGTCGAGCGCGTAGGAGGACAGGCACAGCTCGGGATAGATCAGCAGGTCGACATGCGCGTTATGCGCCCGGCGCGCCTCGTCGAGGATCGCCTCGCAGTTGAACGCGACATCGGCGGTGCGGACCTTGGGCGTGCTGGCGGCGGCGCGGATCAGCCCGTGGGCGTGGAGCGAATAGAACGGGTGGTCGCGGGTCTCGGTGCTCATCCAATCGCTTCATCGAGCATCGCGAGCGCGACTTCAAGCGCGGCGATCCGCACCCCCGCCCGGCCGATTGCGCCGAAATGCTCCTCGCGGTGGCAGGTCTTGCCGCCCTTGCGCGCGCAGCCGAAGTGAACGAGACCCTCTTCGTCATCCGGGCCCGCAGGACCGGCGAAGCCGGTGATCGACAGCGCGACATCCGCATTCGACCGCTCGAGCGCGCCCTTCGCCATCGCCACCGCGACGATCTCGCTCACCGCGTCGTTGGCCTTGATGATTTCCAGCGGGATGCCGAGGAGGTCGCTCTTGGCCTCGTCCGAATAGGTCACGAACCCGCGCTCGAACACGTGGCCGCGTCCGCGCACATCGGTGAGCAGCGCGGCGAGAAGCCCGCCGGTGCAGCTTTCCGCCGTGGCGATCATCAGCTTCTTCTCGTGCGCCTTGTCGAGCACCTGGCAGGCCTTGCGCTCCAGCGCATCCGGTACGCTGTCGTGCAAGGTTTCGGCGGTTTTGTGCTGGCTCATCGGCCATCAATGGTCCGCGGCGGGCGCGCGTTCCGAACGAAACGAAGGTTAAGCCTGCTTGAGCAGCTTGGCCGCCTTGGGCCCGCTTTCGAGCAGCTTGATCAGGCCGCGCTCCTCGCGGGTCAGCCACTTGCTCGCGCGCGGAAGCTTGAGCTTGGCACGCCATTTGATCTGGCTGTCGATCAGCGCAATCACCGCCGGGTGGATGTAGCTCTTGCGCGCCATCGTCGGCGTGTTGCCGAGGTGCTCGGCGACCTCGATGGTGAGCTGTTTAATGTTGAGCGGCCGCTCGGCTTCCGCGAGTAGCTTGAACGCCAGCGCGCTCGCGTGCCAGGTGCGAAAGTTCTTGGCGGTGAAGTAGTCCCCCATCGCGTTGCACAGGTACTCGTTGACGTCGGCCGAGCCGACGTTGTGTGCCTCACCGGCATCGTCGAGCCACTGGAACAGATGCTGGCCCGGCAGGTCCTGCACCTCGCGCACGAAGCGGGCGAGGCTCTTGTCGGTAATCTCGGTTTCGCGCAGCACGCCGCTCTTGGCCTTGAAGCGCAGCTTGAGCTTGGCACCCTTGAGCTTGGCGTGCCGGCGCAGCAGGGTGGTTGCGCCGAAGCTCTTGTTCTCCTTGGCGTAACTCGCATTTCCCACCCGGATCGCGCCCAGATCGAGCAGGCGGATCACGCTCGCAACCGCCCGCTCGCGGGTCAGCTTACGCTTGGCGAGGTCCTTGGCGACGCGCTTGCGGACTTTCGGGAGCAAGCGCCCGAACTTGGCCGTGCCGTCGAACTTCTCCGCCTCCTGACGGGTACGGAATTCGGGGTTGTAGCGGTACTGCTTGCGCCCGCGCGCATCGATGCCGGTGGCGAGCAGGTGACCGCAGTCGCTGGGGCAGTACCACGCATCGGTATAGGCAGGCGGGAGGGCAATCTTGTTGAGGCGCTCGATCTCGTCGCGGTCCGTGATCCGCTCGCCGTCGGGGTCGTAGTAGCCCCACCCGTGCGACAGCTTCTTGCGGGTGATCCCCGGCCCAGCGTCGTCCACGTATTCGAGTTGCGACGCCATCGATGCGGCCAACGTGCGCCCTGCCTTGCGGTTCCGGACGCGAGTGCGCATCTCCCTCGCAACATCACGGGAGCGTGCACATGGCCGATACGACTTATACCCCGCCCAAGGTCTGGGCCAACGACACCGAGAACGGCGGCGCCTTCGCCGGCATCAATCGCCCGACCGCCGGTGCGCGCGAGGACAAGGAGCTGCCGGCCGGCGAACATCCGTTCCAGCTCTACTCGCTCGGCACGCCGAACGGGCAGAAGGTTACGGTCATGTTCGAGGAGCTGCTCGAGGCCGGGTACTCGGACGCCGAGTACGACGCGTGGATGGTCAACATCCGCGACGGCGACCAGTTTGGCAGCGGTTTCACCGCGCTCAACCCCAACGGCAAGATCCCCGCGCTGGAGGATCGCAGCGGCCCGACGCCGTTCCGCGTGTTCGAGAGCGGCGCGATCCTGCTGCACCTCGCCGAGAAGTTCGGCTTCCTGCTTCCGCGCGAAAATCCCGCGCGCGCCGAGGTGCTGAGCTGGCTGATGTGGCAGATGGGCACGGCGCCGTTCATCGGCGGCGGCTTCGGCCACTTCTACGCCTATGCGCCCGAGAAGTTCGAGTACCCGATCAACCGCTACGCGATGGAAACCAAGCGCATCTTCTCGGTCGCGGACAACCAGCTCGGGCAGACCGAGTACCTCGCGGGCAACGACTATTCGATCGCTGACATTGCCGCCTACGGCTGGTTTGGCGCGCTGATCCGCGGCGATGCCTACGGCGACGCGGCGACCTTCCTGTCGATGCACGAGTACGCCAACGTCGCCCGCTGGGTTCGCGCGATCGACGCGCGGCCGGCGGCGCGCCGCGGTCGGATCGTCAACACCGCCACGATGCGCGAACGCCATTCTGCCGCCGACTTTGACGCGGTCGAAGACCAGAGCCTGCTCAGCGAAGTGAAGTGGAAGACGGACGCCCAGTGAGGCTTCCCTTAAGCGAGGGCCTCGCTATAGGGGCGCCTCGCTGCTGGGGCGTCGCCAAGTGGTAAGGCACCGGTTTTTGGTACCGGCATTCGCAGGTTCGAATCCTGCCGCCCCAGCCAGCAGCTAAGCAGCGCTACGATCGATTTTTGATCGCACCGCTTCGGCCTGCGCCATGATGTTGGCGACCAGTTCCTTGCACGTCGGGATGTCGTGGATCAGCGCCTGGCTCTGGCCGCTCGACCAGATGCCGCCGTCGACATCGCCCTGCTGATCGACCGCCACGCGCGCGCGGGCGCCAGACATCAACTCGCGCACGTCGTCGAAGGTGGTCGAAGGATCGCGCTGAATCTCAGCGACTCTCTCCGACACTGCGTTGCGAGCCACACGCGCGGTGTTGCGTAGATTACGTCCCACGAGGACCGTATCGAGCTCGGTGTTCTCGACGATCTTCTGCTTAACGTTGGGATGGATGCGGGCCTCCTGCGTGGCGCAGAAGCGGGTGCCCATGTTGACCGCGTCGGCCCCCAGCGCGAGCGCAGCGACCAGGCTGCGGCCGTCGGCCATGCCGCCGCTGGCGACGATCGGCGTGTCGGGCAGCGCATCGACGGTCGCGGGCAGGAGCACGATCAGTCCGACGTCGTCCTCGCCCGGGTGGCCGGCGCATTCGAACCCATCGATGCTGATCACGTCGACGCCCTTGCGCACCGCACTCTCCGAATGACGTACGCTGGTGCACTTGTGGATCACCCTGACCCCGGCCTCCTTGAACGCCGGCAGGTGATCGGTCGGCGCGCGGCCCGCGGTTTCGACGATCTTGAGCCCGCTCTCGATGATCGCCTCGCGATACTCGTCGTAGGGGATCGGGTTGATCGAGGGCAGCAGGGTGAGGTTCACGCCGAAGGGTTTGTTGGTCAGGCCGCGGACCTTGTCGATCTCTTCCTTCAGCGCCGCGCCCGAGGGAAACATATGCGCGGTGATGAAGCCCAGCGCGCCGGCTTCGGCCACGGCGGCGACCAATTCGCCGTAGCCGACTCCGGTCATCCCGCCCATGATGATCGGGGTTTCGATGCCGAACATCTCGGTGATCCGGGTCTTGAAGGCCATCGTCACGCTCTCCCACTAGCTTTACGTTTCCGTCAACGTGACGTGGAGTCGCGGGACAGGCAAGCGAAATGCAAGCCTCAAACCCTTCGTTAGGCGCGCGGCATAGCTTCCGGCCCAACTTGTTCGTTTGTTCGCAGTCGGATAGCGTCGCGGTTCGTTTTCGATGGAGTCGCCCATCCCGACCCGTTCACCGGCATTGTCGACCGGCGACGACCGACAACTTACCCGCGCCAGCTCGGTGCGGATGGAACTGTTCGCGCCTCCGCCGGAAGTTGCGCCATTCGTCACAACCTTTTTCCGCATGCGCTGCGACGATGTTCAGATTCGCGACGTGCAGCCGTCTTCGATCGGCATCATCGCACTGATGGCGCGGGGGACGGGACAGATGCGTTTCCTCGACGGCCGCGTCGAACCCAGCCATCGGCTGATGGTGGTCACCCCTTCGGGCGCTGCGGCAACGTTCGAGATCGACGGTCCGTGGGAGGCATTCGGCGCCATGCTCAGTCCGATCGGCTGGGCGAGCTTGACCGGCCTGTGCGCCGCCGAGCATGGCAACCACCTGTATGACGGCAAGGATGTCCTCCCCCCGCCGCTCGTTACCGCGAGCCATGAATTGCTCGGCGACTTCGATCAGCTCGCGCCGGAACAGATGAGCGCTGCCCTGAGTGCGGCAATCCTGGAGAGCGTGCGCCCGCTCCCGGCGGCCCACGTCGCCTTCATCAAGACGGTCGTGGAATGGCTCGCGGAATCGCTTTCGCCCAAGCTGGACGAGTTGCTCGAACGCGTCGCTTACGGCCCGCGTCAAGTACAGCGGCTCGCCGAACGTTACTTCGGCCTCACGCCGAGCAAGCTTGCGCGCAAGTACCGCGCGCTGCGCGCCGCCGTGCTGCTGTCCCGCCCGTCGGTCACCGACGACGAGATCGCCGCGGTGCAGGACCATTTCTACGACCAACCGCACATGATCCGCGAGATGCGCCTGTTCGCAGGACGCACCCCGGCGCGGATTGCGGACCCTAATGCGCCCTACCTGTCGGCGTTCCTCGACCTGCGAAACTTCCGCGAGGCGGGGCCGCGCATGGCGCCTATACCGAAGGACCTTCGGGCCTAGACGAACGCCGACAGCAGCAAACCGCTCGCGGCTGCGATGACGAGCGTGCGCACGATGGACCAGCGTAGCGCGAAGATGAGCACTGCGGCTAAAACGGCGATCGCAGCTGCCCGCCAGTCGAACGTTGCGAGGTCGGGCACCTGCAACTTCAAGCCAGCCATGCTCACTGTCGACACTGTGGCGAACAGCACATGCAACGCAAACCATAGTGCTAGGTTGGCGATCACACCGACCACCGCCGCAGTCACGGCAGCCAACCCCCCCTTGAGCGAGGAGGCGCGCTGGAGCCGGTCCATCCACGGCGCCACGGCGAAGATCCACAGGAAGCACGGCGCGAAGGTTACCCACGTCGTCAACGCCGCGCCGAGCACGCCGGCGACGATCGGCGCGAACGGCTCGGGCGCGCGGAATGCCGCAAGATAGCCGACGAACTGGGTGACCATGATCAGCGGCCCGGGCGTGGTTTCCGCAAGGCCCAACCCGTCGGCCATCTCGCCCCCGCTGAGCCAGCCGAAGCCGGTCACCGCCTCCTGCGCCATGTACGACAGCACCGCGTAGGCTCCGCCGAAGGTCACCACCGCTAGCTGCGAGAAAAATACGCCAATGTCCCACAACACGTGGTCACGGCCTAGAAAGACCAGCACCGCTGCCATCGGCGCTCCCCAGATCGCCAGCCATATGACCATCGCGCGCACAGTCGCTCCCCATGGGCTCGGCAATCTCTCTGTCGCCGGCGGGACGGTCTTCAACGCCAACAGGTCCGGCCGCAACTTGCCGATGAGCCCGCCGATCACCAGCGCGCCGCCGACCACCAGCGGAAACGGCGCGTCGAACAAGAACAGCAGAGCGAAGGCCACGATTGCAAGCGTGCGCTGGACCGGCGTCTTGATCGCCCGCCCGGCGATCCGCAGCAGCGCTTGGACGATGATCGCGAGCACCGCCGCCTTGATCCCAAGGAAGATCGCGGCGAACCAGTCGAGATCGGCTGCGAGCCCATAGAGGATCGACAGCGCGAGCATCACCAGTGCGCCCGGTATCACGAACAACGCGCCCGCGACCGCCCCGCCCTTCCATCCGTGCAGCTTCCACCCCATCCACGTCGCAAGTTGCTGCGCCTCGGGTCCCGGCAGCAAGTGACACAGGTTGAGCGCCTGGAGGTAATCCTCCTCCTCCACCCAGCGGCGATCGTCGACCAGCTCGCGGTGCATCAGCGCGATCTGGCCGGCGGGGCCGCCGAACGAGAGGCAGCCGATCCGCGCTGAAACGCGGACCAACTCTGGAAAGCTCGGATGATTCAAGGGAATGGGCCCCATGCTGGTCACACCTTCTGCCCCGCAGCGGCGGGGTGTTGAAGGCAACGCTTGGGCACGGGGCCTGACCGGGAGGTTGCTTTATCCCGTTCCCTTGCGGGTATCATACGGAAGGCGCGGCGGGCAACCGCCTCAGAACTGCTTCTGAATTGTCAGCCCGTAAGTCCGCGGATCGCCCGGGTTGCCGACGATCAGTCCGGTGCTGCCGGGCGCGACCTGCAACAGTTCGAAGTAGTGCGTATCGAACGCGTTGCGGACCCAACCAAACACGTTGAACCCATCATCCGTGCGGAAGCCCGCGCGGAAGTTGGTCAGCGCGTAGCCGTCGATGAACGTGTACGCGGACGGACTGGGGTTCGACGAGAAACGCGAACGGTAATTGCCGTCGACGCCTAGGTAGAACTGCCCCTCCTGACCGAACAGGCGGCCCTGCACATTACCTTCCGCGCCGTACGACAAGCTCCATTTGGATACGCCCGGCAGAACTTGGCCCGAGATATCGCACGAGGACGGGCTGATGCCTCCCGGGGTTCCCGGCGCACTCGACGTCTGACCGGCAGTCGCGGCGGTGCCGCCCGACAGCTCAGGCGGGCACGGCGCGCCGGTGAACTTGACGTACTTGGCGTCGGTATACGCGCCGCTGGCGTAGGCGTTGAACCGATCGCTCGGACGAATGGAGAACTCGGCCTCGACGCCTTGCGTGCGGACTTTCTCGGCGTTGGCGAGATAGCCGCGCGTGGTCGAAACCGCGCCGCTGTTCACCAGCGCCTGGAAGTCCGCGATGTCGGTGCGGAAGGCGGTCAGGTTGGCGATCGCCAGCCCGTTCCAGAACGAGGACTTCACGCCGACCTCGTAGTGGTTGACCGACTCCGGCCGGATCGCGCCCACCTGCGTCTGCGGATTGCCCGCCGCGTCGTTCGGCACGCCGTTCAGGTTGATCCCGCCCGGTTTGAAGCTCTTGGCATAGGTCGCGTAGACCAAGACATCGGGCGTGATCTTGTAATTGACGTTGAGATCGTAGCTGAAGTTCCAGTCGCTGAAAGTCGGCTCGATGCGCTGCGGGGTCAGGTTGTCGCGCCGCGCGGCGGTACGAATGTCGGTGATCGGCAGGCCGGTGACCGGATTGACGAACAGCACCGGGTTGCCCTGCCCATCGAACACCAGCCGCTCGTACAGGCCTTCCTTCTTGTCGTAGTTGACGCGGAAGCCGGGCTGAATGATCAGCTTGTCAGTGACGTGCCAGCCGAACTGCCCGAACAGCGCCGCGCTCGTGTTGTCGAGCCGGATGTCATTGTAGGCGGTCGTGCCCGCGAGCACCTTGGGATCGCATGCGAGCTGGTTCGACGCGCTCGGACCGCAGCCGGCCGAGCCGGCAGGCACGGAGCTGCCGGGGTTGAGCAGCCAGCGGCTCGCCGCCGAACCGAGTTGCTCGGTGCCCTGCGTGCGCACCGTCTGAGTATAGCCGAACGCGCCGAGCACGAAGTCGAACGCCCGGCTTTCGTAGTTGTAGCGGAATTCCTGCGTGTACTGGTTCTGCTGCGACGGGTTCTGCGACAGCGTGGTGATCGGCAGGCCGGTGAAGTCGCGGTCGTTGGCCGGCTTCCAGTCCCAGAAGCGCCACGCGGTGACCGAAGTCAGCGTGCCCGGCCCAACGTCCCACTTCACGCGCAAGCCGACGCCGCCGATCTTGTTGCCCGCGCTGAGCTCGGCGTCGACATCGGTCAGGCGATCGAACGGATTGGTGCTGGGCGTGACATAGCCCTGCGCCGCAGCCAGCGCGGCGTATTGCCGGTTGAGCGGCCGCTGCGTCGCACCGGTGCGCACGAACACTGTCCCGCAGCACTCGGGGTTCTGGCGGCTGTAATCGCCCGACAGCAGGACTTCGAGGTTGCCGCCCGGCTTGTAGAGCAGCTGTCCGCGGAAGCCCAAGTTGTCCTGCTCGTTGACCCAGCTGCCATTCGCGACGTTGTAGATGGTCCCACGGCGGCTGGTGCCCGAGAGCGCGAAACGGGCGGCGATAGTGTCGCTGAGCGGACCAGAGACAGCTGCCTTGACCTGCTTGAAATCGAGATTGCCGATCGATGCTTCTGCGCGCCCTTCGAACGTGAAAGTCGGCTGACGGCTGGTGATGTTGATCGCGCCCGCGGTGGTGTTCTTGCCGTAGAGCGTGCCCTGCGGGCCGCGCAACACCTCGATCTGGGCGACGTCGAGGAAGTCGAAGGTCGAGGACGCGACGCGCGAATAATAGATGTCGTCGACGTAGATGCCGACGCCCTGGTCGAACCCGTCATTGGTGAGGCCGAACGGCGCGCCGATGCCTCGAATTTGCAGCGTTGTGTTGCGCGGGTTGGACGAGGTGTACTGGATCGTTGGCGTGAGCTGCTGCAGGCGGCCGACATTGAACGCCCCGGTGTTGTCGATGTGCTCCCCGCCGACGACCGAGATCGCGAGAGGCACTTCCTGCGCGGTCTCCTGGCGGCGACGGGCGGTGACGATGATCGCGTCCTCGTCACGCGCACCGGTGCCGACCGAGGATGGCGGATCGCCGACGTCAGGCGATTGGGCTGCGATGTCCTGCTCGGCCTCAGGATCAGTCTGCTGAGCGAAGGCGGAGGTCGAGATCACGCTGGCTGCAACGCCGGCGAGCAACAGGATGCGGGTAGGCAAGATCGGTGTCCTCATGATTGGCCCCTAGCCGTCCACATGGACGACGTTTGGTGTGGGGGCGCATCCGGAGGTCCGGTCTGGCCGAGAGTGGTGGAAGGCGCCGCACTAAGACGGCGTGCGATCAGGCGAAGCGGCGGCGCTCGGTCACGTCGACCTGCATCAGCTTGCCGTTATGCACGGTAAGCTGGATCACGCCGTAGCTGAGCCGCTCAAGCGCCTCGGCAACAACGCGAAGATGTTCGGGAAGCTGGGCGGGATCGAAGCGTTCGGTAACTGCACCCATGCTGATTCTCCGTCTGTACGGTCGTACCGCGATTAACGACTCAGCTATTCTCAACTAATCTAGTTGACAATAGGCCTGCGCCGGTCCGTGGCGAATTTCGGCATGAGTTGATGGAAGCTCAGCTTTGTTCGTCGAGTGCCGCAGGGACCAGTTCGATGGGGTCCGATAGGCGGATCGCGTCGAGGATCTCCGCAGTCTGGTCCCGGACCCTCAGCATCAGCGCGCGGGTGCGGCAGTCGCCCTCTTCCACGCAATTGCGGCATTTCTCATGTGCGAAGCGGCTGGCGCAGGGCACCAGCGCGAGCGAGCCGCGCATCACGCGGATCAGGTCACCATACGTGATGTCGATCGGGGAAACCGCCAGCCAGTAACCCCCGTCCTTGCCGCGCTGCGAGGCGACCACGCCGAAGCGTGACAGTTCCGACAGAATGGTGGTCAGGAAGTTGGCCGGAATGTTCTGCTTGAGCGCGATCTCGGACAGTTGCACCGGCCCCTGGCCGTGGCGGTCGGCCAGGTGCTGCATCGCCCGGATGGCGTAGCGGGTCTTTTGCGAGAGCACGGACGATCAAGTGCGCTTGCGGCGCGAAATCCGCAAGCTCGGGACGCGCTTATGATCCGCTGCCTTGCTCCGCCGCAAACGCCGCTGCGGCGCCGACTAGGCCCGGTTGCGGGTGGGTGATAAGCTTCACGGGTAGTCTCGCCATCAGGCTCTCGAACCGTCCCTTGGCGCGGAAGCGACTGGCAAAACCGGAGGCGACTAATGTGTCACGGATGCGCAGCCCAAGCCCGCCCGCAATGACCACCGCGGCCGCGCCCTGGGCCAGCGCGACGTCACCGGCGACTGACCCGAGCGAGAGGCAGAAGCGCTCGACCGCCGCCGCGGCGAGCGGGTCCTCACCGCTGGTGCCCAGTTGCCAAACCGTGCGATCATCAAGCGATCGGATCGCACGCCCCTCGATCGCCGCGAGCGTCTCGTAAAGCTCGACGATCGCCGGCCCCGAAACCACGCGCTCGACTGACACGCGGCGATGCCGCTGGCGCAGACGGGCAAGAATGGCATCGTCGATGCTGTCGAGCGGCGCAAAGTCGATGTGACCGCCTTCGGTGGCCTGCACGCGGTGACTGCCGTCTCCGTCACGCCACAGCGACGCCACCCCTAAACCCGTGCCCGGTCCGATCACACTGATGACGCCGCTCGCTGGCAGATCGCTGTCGGGGCCGCTCAGATGCAGGAAGTGCTCGGGCGGCACGGTCGCAACGGCATGCGCCACCGCAGCGAAGTCATTGACGATGGTCCAGCGGGCGGCACCCAGGTCGCCCAATGCGGCTGGCCGGATCGTCCACGGGTTGTTGCTAAGGCGAATGACCTCGCCGCCCACCGGTCCCGCGACCGCGAGCGCTACGGCATTCGGGAGTGAAGCGCCTTGCCGGCGGGCAAACTCCTCCCACGCCGTTTGCAGGCTGGCATAAGCGGATGTCTGCAGCGTCGTAACCTCGCCGAGCGCGATGGACCCACCCGGCCCGATCTCAGCGACGGCGAACCGCGCGTGGGTTCCGCCGACATCGATCGCGACTACGTGCGAGTTGGACGACTGCTCGGGCATAGCCCGTCAGGAAATAGCGCGATGGTCGGCTGCGCCAAGGTCGTCGATAAAGTCCGCTGTCACCCCATTGGTCCAGCCAAACCCCACCTGCGGAGCGTATTCGCCGCCGCTGCCGACCTGCGGCGACTCAATTCTCCACCAGATCATCGATGAATTCGGCATCCACTCCGATGGATTCAGCAGCTTCGCGCTTCTCGGCACGCTTGAGCGCTGCAATCTCGCGGGTGTCGGGTCGCTCCTCTTCCGGAAGCGCAGATTGCATGGTCATGCCCCGTCCCCTTCAGGGCGTTCGTCGGCTTGTAGTGGACCGGTCGGCTCCCGCAGGAACCGGACGTGGAAGCGCACCTCGCCAACGGGTTCGACACGGTGCAGGATCGTGGGCTCGACGATACCCGCGTCACCGCCAGCCACGAGAGTCTGTCCGCGATCCGCCCGGCGGGGGTCGGTCACCAGGTAGCGGAGCTGACCGCTCTCGATTTCGATCAGGCCCCAGACTCCTTCTTTCGTCGAGTGATCGCTCAGCAACCCTGCTGGAACGGTCGTTTCGGTGAAAGTCGCGGTTTGTTTGTAGTCCTCTAGGCCGGGGGGAAGCGCGGGTTTCATGTCATGCTGCCTTCTGTTGTCCGAGCAAGGCCGAAATCGCGTCGCTGAGCTCGTCCCCGAGCAGGGGCTTCTCGATGATGTGCGCCCCAAGCGCTCCTGCACGCGTTCGAAACAGCGGGTTCGGATTCGTCACGAGGATGATGGCCAGGGCTGCGCATCCTCTTTCCCGAAGCTCCGCAAGGAAGCGGAGACCGTCGTCCTGATAGCTCTGGTCGATGACCAGAAGATCCTCTGCCGGGATTCCGCTGCTCGCTCGGTCGCCTTCGATAGTCGTCAACCCTTCGGTGGCGAGCGAGAACTGCAGGGAGGAAAGGACCGGTGCATCGTCGATGAACAATCCGATCACGTTCGAGCGGTCCATGTCCGTTCCTCCTGCTCGCGGCCCTCGATCAGGCCGCCTTCTTCCAGTTGGGTTCGAGAGCGACGTGCGGCGGGCATTCGGCCACCTGGGCCACCGGCAGGCCGGCGAGTTCGTTGGCGAAGCCGTGGTTCACATCGCGGTGGTGTGCCTCATCGGCCCGGACCACGAGGACGACGTCGCGTAGGGTCGCGTCGTCGGGCAGCCCCCAGTAGCGCTTGGCAATCTCTGGTGCCGGTACGTTCTCGCTGCGTCCCTCGTCGATTTCGGAGAGGTAATGGGTGTAGCTGATCACGGCCTCTTCCTCGAAGTAGCCGACGACCCGGTGCGCGGTCTTGCTGCTGACTAGGTAGAGCCCGAAGAAAAACAGGTAAAACACCCACTGGACGCCGATGATGACCGCTCGCTCGAACAGCGTAGGCTTGGAAATCTCGATGAAGGTCATCAGGTGCATGCGCTCATTCTCGGCTTCGTCCATGAGCGTCTTGATCCAGCCCTTGTCGTCGCACATGCGGCGCAGGCAGGCGAGGTGGTTGATCGTCGCCCCGACCATTCCGGGTACGGCAGCTACCGTCTCGAGCACGACGGCGCGGTGGCCGTAACGCTCGGCAAAGAAGGTATCGGCGCACCAGCGAAGCGCCTTGGTGAAACCGAATGCGATCCGGTCCGACATCCCGCGAGGGTTGTGGTGAACGCCCAGATCGATGAAGGGTGCAGTCATTGAAACTTCTCCGCTTGGCGGCACGTTGAACTGAAAGCGCCGCTGCTGGAGTTGATCTAGGCCTTTGAACAGGAACGCGAAATTTGGATGATAACCCTACGGAGGGCGCCCTAAGGGCCTTACCGGAGGCTCCCCCCGCAAACTTCATGAGCCGGTTCCTGCCGCGCCTGTCGTTTGCGGCCGCTCTGTTGCTGGCACTCGTCGCGATCGGCGCCGGCGCGGGGATCCGGCTGCTCTTTGCCGAAGAACTGGCGCAGCGCGCGACGTTCATCTTCTTCGTCCCGGGCGTGGTCCTAGCCAGTGCCATGTCGGGCCTGCGCGCAGGCGCCGTTGCTGCCGTCGCCGGAGCGGCCGCGGGCTTGTGGTGCGACGCCCTCGCGGGACCGATTACCGAGGGCAGCTACATCGCGGCGGTCGCGTTCGTGGTCATCGGCGTTTCGGTCGCTTTCGGGGGCGAGTGGTTCCAGCGAGCAAGGGTTGAAACCGAAGCATCGGCATCGATCCTGGCGCGCCGGGAAGCGCACTTGCAGTCGATCCTCGACACGGTGCCCGATGCCATGGTCGTGATCGACGAGGCCGGAGCGATCAGCGAGTTCAGCCCGACTGCCGAGCGCATGTTCGGCTGGAAGGCGTCCGAAGTGGCTGGCCGCAATGTCGCCTTGCTGATGCCCGAGCCCTATCGCAGCGCGCACGACGGCTATCTCGCGCGATACTATCGCACCGGCGAGAAGAGGATCATCGGCAAGGGCAGGATTGTGGTGGGATCACGGCGGGACGGTTCCACTTTCCCGATCGAACTCGCCGTCGGGGAAATGGCTGCGGACGGACAGCGCTTTTTCACCGGGTTCATCCGCGACCTGACCGAGCGGCAGCAGGCCGAGGCGAGGCTGCAGGAACTGCAGACCGAGCTGGTCCATATCTCGCGTCTGACCGCGCTGGGTGAGATGGCCTCTGCGCTCGCACACGAAATCAACCAGCCGCTGTCGGCGATTGCGAACTACCTGAAGGGCACGCGCCTCCTCCTAGGGCGCGACGAGGTCCCGCACGAGCGCGTGGCCGAGGCAGTGGAAAGGGCCGCGACCGAAGCCTTGCGCGCCGGAGAGATCATCCGCCGGTTGCGGGATTTCGTGGCGCGGGGCGAGACAGAGCGGACCATCGAAAGCCTGCCCAAGCTGGTCGAAGAGGCGAGCGCACTCGCCCTGGTCGGCGCAAAGGAGCACGGCATTCGGGTGCAATACGCATTCAATCCGGCAGTCGATCTTGTCCTCGCCGACAAGGTGCAGATCCAGCAGGTGGTTCTTAATCTCGTGCGCAACGCGGTCGATTCGCTTGCGGAATCGGAAGCGGGTGAGCGCCACCTGACAATCGGGATAGAGGCGGCGGACGAGGGAATGGCGCTTGTCCGGATAAGCGACACCGGGCCGGGCATCGAGCCCGACGTGGCCGAGAAACTGTTCCAGCCCTTCATCACGACCAAGCGAACCGGCATGGGCGTGGGCCTCTCCATTTCGCGCACGATCGTCGAAGCGCACGGCGGCAGGATATGGGGAAAGCGAGCGCCGGATGGCGGCGCCGAATTCGGCTTCACTCTGCAGGCAGTCGCAGATGAGGAACTCTACGATGGAGAATGAGGCGGTGAAGCACGCGATCGTTTACGTGATCGATGATGATGAGGGCGCACGTCAGTCGCTGGAGTTCCTGATCGACGTCGCCGGGATACGGGTGCGCTCGTTTTCGTCTGCGGACGCCTTCCTGCAATCCGCACCGCGGCTCGCTCGGGCCTGCATCGTTACGGACGTTCGGATGCCCGGCATGAGCGGGATCGATCTCGCCACCAGGATGTCGGAGCGGGATGGCGGGGCTCCTGTTATCGTCATCACCGGCCATGCCGACGTTCCGCTGGCGATTCAGGCGATGAAGGCCGGTGCCGCCGATTTCATCGAAAAGCCCTTCGACGACGAAACGATCCTATCCGCTATCCGCACGGCGCTGGCGCGAAGCGGAGAAGAGGAGGAGGTGCAATCGCGGCGGCGCGAAGTTCTTTCCCGGATCGAGACCCTGTCCGGCCGAGAACGCGAAGTCGTCGACGGCCTCGTCGAAGGCAAGGCCAACAAGGTCATCGCGATCGACCTCGACATCAGTCCACGGACGGTCGAGGTCTACCGGGCGAACGCGATGATGAAGATGCAGGCGAAGACGCTCTCCGACCTGGTAAGGATGATGACGATCGCGACGATCGTCTGATTAGGGCTGAGGCCGAATTACCAGAGTCGGCTTCGGCTGAATGCTGATCAGAAGCTGACAGTCCGTAACCGGCCCAAGACGTGACATTCAGCTTGTTTGTTGAGAAGTCCAAGTAGCCCATCGTCAATCGCCACGTAATATTTCATGCAAAAGGAAATTCGGCGCGCGGGGATTACGGGGACGCGACCACGGTTTAATCATGTTGCGCAAATTTCGGCGGGCATGTGACGAGTCGCATCCCTGCCGAGCGGCGGCGTCTTGATATCAGCCATTGTAGAGACTTGACGGTAGAATCGGGTTGAAGTCGAGCAAACGGTGCAAAAAAATTTTGCGCCTAGCTTTGGCGAGTTAAGTACTCTCATATTTCGCCCCGGGGGTGCGAGCAGACCTGAATGGAACCGCCACTGATGAACGCGTCAACCTCCACACCACGTCCCCCGGGGGGTGGGTAGGCGATCGTCGAGACGTCTGTCAGTTTTGTCAGTGCAGCGGGACTCGACTGTAATGAGACGTTGCGAGGCCGCGTGCGGACCTCGCGGATGACGAGTGGTTCAAGTTTGGTCAATCCGATCGACAAGCCGCATCCTGCCAGGTCGATGGTATAGATTGTAGCGGTGGATGTTTGGCAAGGTCGTGTTCGCTGCGGGCCGCCGGGAAGCGCTGCAAATCGGATCGGAAAGTGGTAACCAGTGTGGGAACCAGTGCAACTGGAGGTCAAAAAAA
>NZ_RSEL01000025.1 GCF_003958625.1 Tsuneonella rigui
ATGCGCATCGGCTGCCCCAAGGAAATCAAGAACCACGAATACCGCGTGGGCCTGACGCCCGAGAGCGTGCGCGAGCTGTCTGCGCACGGGCACGAAGTGTGGGTCGAGACCGGCGCCGGCCTCGGCATCGGCGCGGACGACGGGCAGTACCGCCAGGCAGGCGCGGCCATCCAGGACGGCCCGGACCCGATCTTCGCCGAATGCGAAATGGTCGTGAAGGTCAAAGAGCCGCAGGCGGTCGAGCGCGCCAAGCTGCGCGAAGGCCAGGTGCTCTACACCTACCTCCACCTCGCGCCCGATCCCGAACAGACCGCCGACCTCGTCAAGTCCGGCGTCACCGGGATCGCCTATGAGACAGTCACCGGCCCGGGCAACACGCTCCCGCTTCTGAAGCCGATGAGCCAGGTCGCGGGACGGATGAGCATCCAGGCCGGCGCCACCGCACTGGAAAAGGCGCACGGCGGCCGCGGCGTGCTCTTGGGCGGCGTCCCGGGCGTGCTGCCCGGCAAGGTGATGGTGATCGGCGGCGGCGTGGTCGGCTTCAACGCTGCGCAGATGGCGGTCGGTCTCGGCGCCGACGTGACGATCCTCGACCGCGATCCCGAAGTGCTCGAGCGGCTCGGCACGCATTTCGAAAGCCGCGCCAAGACGCTATTCTCGAGCCAGGCGAGCATCGAGCAGACGATCTGCGAGGTGGACCTCGTGATCGGCGCGGTGCTGATCCCCGGCGCCGCCGCACCCAAGCTCGTCAGCCGCGAGATGCTCAAGTGCATGAAGCCCGGCGCGGTGCTGGTCGATGTCGCGATCGACCAGGGCGGCTGCTTCGAAACCAGCCACGCGACGACCCACGCCGACCCCACCTACGTCGTCGATGGCATCGTCCACTACTGCGTCGCCAACATGCCGGGCGCGGTTGCGCGCACCAGCACTTACGCGCTCAACAACGTCACCCTGCCGCACGCGCTGCGGATGGCCGACAAGGGCTGGCGCGAGGCGCTGCGCGCCAATCCGCACCTGGGCGAGGGGCTTAACGTGCATGCCGGCAAGGTGACCTATCAGGCGGTCGCCGAGGAGCTGGGATACGATTATCTGCCGGTGGCGGAGGCCTTAGCGAGCTAGTGCGCAAATCGAAGACGCCGAGCTTTTCGCGAGACATTACCTGACGAACACTCATCTTCGTCAACAGTGGCACGATTGGCACCTATTGAAGCTGGTGACACTGACAGCCGACTGTCTCCTATCGGCCCATAAATGACCGTTGATAAATGGCGCTAAACCACTTGAGGGCCGTCCGCCGGCTACGCCCTATCGGTGAACTGGAGTGCTGCTGGTCCACTGCGCGGCAAGAGCCGGAGCGGGGGTGAAACTTGGTGGCATGGGTTCAGCCGGCGGCGGGTGTCTGATCCCTTGCTCGATGTAACGAAGGGCTGAGATTATCCCATTTCTGGAAAAGGGCTTTGGTATGACTCCCTGTGCGCCCCCAAAATCCGCCGGAACGCTTTTGCTGTTCGCTGTGACGAAGACAATGAAGGTATCGGGCCAGCGCTGCTGAATGAGAGTCGATACCTCCAGGCCGCTGGAACCCTCGGCGAGCTGGACGTCAACGAACGCGAGATCAGGGTTGAGGTCCTTTGCCAGTGCGGCGACCGAGGGAAGCGACGGCGCCTCGGCGACGACCATGCACCCGGCATCCTCGACCATCATCGACAAGTCCATTACCAGAATGGCCTCGTCCTCGACTATGAGGACCTGCAAGGGAGCGGCCTTGGGCATCAATCAACCTGAGACGGGAAAAGACAATTCAACCAAAGTGCCTAGGGGTTGTTCCGGCCAGTCGATCGATGCCCCAATCTGTCTCGAAAGACGCTTGATCAGAACAAAGCCAAGACCTTCGGATGGTGGCTGAGCACCGCCGAGCCCCGGTCCGTCATCCTTGATCCGGATCATGGCCCGGTCCCCGATCCGCTTCACCGACACATCCAGGGTGCCGGCCCTGCCATCCGAAAAAGCATGTTTGATCGCGTTGGTGAGTATCTCGTTTAGCACGAGGCCGACGGCAGTCGCAGATTCCGAAGGGATCTCGACGTGGTCGACGTCGCACGTCACGCGCAGGTCCGTTCTGCCGCTCGCGCCGACAACGTCGGACACCAGGTTGGCAGCAAACGCACCCACGTCAAAGTGGCTGAGATCGTCAGATTCATAGAGCCTTCTGTGGACCGTCGCGAGGGCATCGATCCTCTGAAGCATGTTCTCCAGTTTCTCGGTGATCTGGGGATCGGCGATCGATCGTGCCTGCAACCTCAGGAGCGAGCCGATCATAGTCAGGTTGTTTTTGACCCGGTGGTCGACCTCGTGAAGCAGTAAGGTTTTGACCTCCAGAGCCTCCTTTAAGTCAGCGGTTCGCAGCGCGACTTCGCGTTCGATGACCTCCTTTTGCGCGGTGATCGTGGCTTGAGCTTCGACTCTCTCAGTGACGTCGAGCTGGGAGGCGAAGAAATACTGGATCGACCCGTCATCGTTGCGCACGGGGCTCAGATAGAGGGCATTCCAGAACGTGCTCCCATCTTTCCGATAATTGAGCAGGTCGACCGCGATATCGCGACCATCGGCGATAGCTTGGCCAATCGCCTTGACGGTTGCCGGATCGCTGTCCGGACCTTGGAGGAATCTGCAGTTTCTGCCGATCACCTCCTCCCGGGCATATCCGGTCAGGCTTTGAAAGGCCTGATTGCAGAATACGATCGGATTGTCGGGTTGAGCCGGGTCGGTGATGACCATCGGCATCCGTGTAGCGCGTACGGCGGCTGCGAAGGGATCGCCGCGCCCCAGGGCATGCGTAATCGCCTCGGTAAGGTGCCAGTCGTCCTGCTCTTTCATGCTGCCTCCGCCAGAGCAGCATTGCGACGCCGCCTGTATCCAGAAGATCGACCTTCGGTCGCGAACGACGGCTCATAGTGATCTGTGCCAGCCACTGTGTGTTTTACCCGACACAATCGTCGCGCCTTCTCGCCCAGCGTTGATGAGGCAGGCCGAAGCGAGCTGTTGCTAAACGTCGTTGCAAGCCGTGTCGGTGATTGCGGAAACCTCGATCGGAGCGTGTAGCCCAGTTGCACGTTGAGCTGCCTCCGAAAGACGCTTCGCCGTCTCCATCGCTGCACTTGGAAGCAGGGCGATGGCCACGCGAGGGCCGGTCATGACAACCTCGCCGTTGAGCACGTCGACCCTCAGGGGCTGATCTTCCGCGCCGAGTGTCAAAAGGGGTTCTCCGTAGTGCTACGCCTGACACTCAAGCACTGGCGTAACTGCTGGTTCCGGACTTGGAAGAGAAACCTTCCAGACAAATCGAACCTAGCTATATAGCAGTCACGGTTGCCCGGGGGCTCCAGGCTGCAGATTAGAGCGCAGGGGGCGCATGACGTTCACTACAGACAACGAGATCCTTGCGGAGATAGAGCCAGCGGTGGCGCTGAAGTTCGCCACGAATCTTGAGCGCGTCGAGCTGACAAGAGGTCAGGTTCTTCAGGAAACGGGTGATGCGGTAGACTGGGTCTGGTTTCCTGAAAACGCGCTGATCTGCATCGCATCCGAGAGCGTCGAGGGCGAGAGCGTGAGCGGGGGCATGATCGGCCGGAACGGTACCTTCGGGGCGTTCGAGGCTTGCGGGAGCCGCCTGAGTTACGCACGCGCGCTCGTGCAGATCGATGGAAACGCCTGGCGCATTCGCGATCATCATTATCGTGACCTGTTCGTTCAGTCGTCAAACCTTCGCGTAGCCATCCACAAACATATCGAGGCCTTGCTGGTGGAGGCGCGCCAGCTTGTTGCGTGCACCGCGATCCATCGGGTCGAGCATAGGATGTGTCGGTTCCTCCTGGATGCCTCGGCGCGCAGCCATCAAGGTTCCCACCTGACACTCACGCAAGAAGAGCTCGCGAATGCATTGGGCGTGCAACGATCGACCATCGCGGTTGCATCGTCAGCGCTTCAGCGCAGCGGGCTCATCCGCAGCCGCCGGGGTAGTATCGACATTCTCGACTTCTCTCGGTTGGAAGCCGCCGCCTGCTCTTGCCGTCGCACCATAGCCTTCGCTCAGCAGGAGATCCTGATGACGTCAGAGCGAGTGTGCGAAGCGTAACGATCCCTCACGCTGCGCTGATATCGAAAAGATACGGTCCTGACCGCTTTTGCCCAGGCGCGCCTTAGAGCGGCCCGGCAGCTTACGGCCTAACAGCTGACTGGCGGTTACGCGCCCAACATCAGTCCTTCAGGCAATTACCGAACGTTCCCGAAAGCAGCCATTAATTCAGTTTACGGGCCGTCGGTCGTTTTGAGCTTCCGGTTCCCAGAGCTCCCCGAAAACTAGTCATTATTACAAAAGGACACGCTCTTCGAGCGACAGAAGAGAACTCGAACATTGCCGCTAAGCTTTTGATATCAGATTCAGAGGATTGAGTGACTTGTCCGGTGGCCCCATTTATGGCCCGCCCAGTGAAACGCTGCAGAGGTTCGAGTCTCTCTAGAGCTCATTTACAGCCATACGACACCATCGAATATCGTCCCATCGGATCATCGCGATTCGATCGATAGATCCGGTTTAAGAACTCTCCAGGATGATTAATCTGCCTTGTCCGACGACCGTGCTTTTGCGTATTCCGGCTACAGGCTGTCGGCTCTATGGATTTTTTGGGTCGTGCCGATACCTTTCCGCAAAACTGGCCCCGGCGCGGCCCACCCACCTGCACTCATAATCGCGGCGCACTGCTGCAAGACGTTGTTGGTCGCCAGACTCTATTCACAGGGGGTCCTTCAGAAGGGGCTAGGGGCTAAGAATTTATCGCCAATAAGATGGCCAGAGGAGCCATTGGCACGTCACCCATGAAGACTAGCCAGCTGACCGGCAAATGATCGCACGATGGAGGCCCTGCTCTTTGCTATTTGACCTTGGTTATCCGGCTCATCAGGCGGCGCATCCTGGGCCCGGCGAACGCGGTACTTCGTTGCAAGAACTGCATGCGCGTTTTCCGGATGAAGAAGCCTGTCTGCGCCACGTCTTTCGCACCCGGTTTCCCCAAGACATGCAGTGCCCCAATTGCGGCGGTCCGACGAAGTGGATCGCGAGAACACGCGTTCGTCAAATAGTGCACGGTAAGTGCCGGCATATCATCAAGCCCTACAACGACACTATTTTCCAGCATTCGAACTGGCCGATCAGGTACTGGCTTTACGCCATGCTGCATGTGGCAAACTCGAAAACGAGCATAGATGGCAACTTTCTGAGCCGCCAGTTGGGTGTGCGGGAACAGACCGCGCGCGGTATGCTAGGGCGGATACGACTGCATCTCGCCGGCATCGACCACCTATCGGTGTTCGGTAAGCTCGGCGACACAGTGCATATCCGTCTCGAACGACCGCGCAGAATCTACATGCCGGGTGTCAAGCGCCGCAAGACAACGCAGGTGCTGTGCATGGCGGTCGGGCGATCAGTGCGGACAATCGTGACGGACATCGCGCGACCGCATCGGCTGAAGGTATTGGTCAATGCTCGAATACATCCTGAGGCGAAGGTCGTGACCGACTGTCACCACACACTACGAGTCGTCAGCGGCTACCGGGACTATCCGCGTCTAGTGTTTGACCCATTGTATTTCGCGGACCGCGAACCTGGGTCGGATTCAATAACGGGATTCATGAACAGCTTCGCCCGCGGAGTGAAGGGGCAACACAAGCATCTCCGAATGCCCGGCCTGTGGCTCTTCCTCAAGGAATACGAGTTTCGCTTCAACAGGCGGCATCGATCACATGAAACGTTCGGCGACATGCTGGCCGCGTTTCCCAGCTTCTCGCCATCCGTTCGCGAGACCCTGCGCGCGTGGAACGATGACCTCCCTCGCTAAAACGCGGGTCGTTCGCAAAGGCACAAGTGTCTTCGAGTTCTTCGAACGCTTTCCGGATGAACGGGCTTGTTTGCACCACATCCACCAAGTCCGATGGGGAGACCACTCACCCTGTCCTCGTTGCCAGCGTCACGGGCGCTGGTCTCGGCTCACGGGAACCAAAAAGTATCAGCACGCCTGCCGCAAGCACATCTCAATACTGGAGAACACCGTTTTCTTCCGCTCCAACCTTTCGCTCATGGCCTGGTTCTATGCGATGCTGCTGCTCTGCAATTCGTCCATCGGAGTGCGCTGTTCGACCGTTCGAAAGCAACTCGGCATCGGCGTCACGAGCAGCGGTCGAATGGTGAATTTGATCCGGCTGCAAATGGCGGCGTATGACCGCCCGAAAATGCTGGGAGGGGAAGGCAAGACGGTCGCGGTCGACGAGCTATATATCAAGTCGGCCCTACATAACGACGGGAGCGGCAGACTGACCGGCATGACCATCATGGGGTTTTCCTGCGACGGCATCGTCCTTGCCGGCATTGTCGCGGATCGAAGGCAGGAAACGATGGTGGGCGCCATCGCGCGTTTCGTCAGGCCGGGAAGCCTGATCGTCAGCGACGGCCACGCCAGCTATAAGTGCCTGCGCAGCCTCGGTTGGAGGCACGTCACCCTGAACCACGAACGGGGGATATGGGCTATGAATGGCTTTAATACAGCGGGTATCGAGACGTATTGGAACGTCCTGAAAAGGACCCTGGGCGCGTACCAGATGATCTCGGAGAAAAATCTATGGCTCTATCTGGCAGAAGCCGAGTTTCGCTACAACCACCGGCGAAGCGCACTTTCTAATTTCGACGAGCTCATCAGCTATTTCGCCGACATATCCGGCACTCATTCGGAAGCGCTGAGAAAAAAGTATGATTGGAGGGAATGAAGGGCGGTCACGAGGCTAGCGTCTGCCGGCCACCTTTCTCGGCCGGGACGCGAACGCGGATTGCGTATTGGACGCCGCCCACACCTGGCTCATCCCGTGGAACCCTCATGATACAAGCGGTCCTGCGGCCTACCCTGGGCATTCACCCCTGGAGTGTTAACGCGCGATCGCTTGGATCAGAAAGATCAAGCAGAGTGCGAGCAGCATTACGGCAACGACGTCGTATACGCGAGTCAGGGGCGTTCCTTTCGGCGAAAGGCGAGCATTCCGCCGCACGCCTGCGAAGTTAGTCAATTCACCTTACGCGTTGTACCGTCCTCAATGCACGGACTGCCGCATGTCTATCCGCCGGTGGGTTTCCATCTTGCTGTTGGCAGTTCGCGCGGCCAATCGCGCGCGCCGAAGCGCGGCAGTCGCGCCCCATGGCACTATTCATGGCACTGAGTGTACGCTCCGCATGGCAAACGGATTGTTTACCTTGTCTAGGTAGAACCCCTCATCCGCAGATCTTCAAGCGCAATGGATGGGAAAAGAGCGTGAGCAAAAACAAACTGATGTCACTCGCGCTGGCGAGTGTGGCCTTTACCGGCATGGTCCATAGCACTCCCGTGCTGGCGGCCTCGCAAGGTACGCTGGGACCGACTTCGAGCGGCAGCGTATCGATCACCGCGTCGGTGCCCAATCGAGCCCGCATCTCGGGCCTGACCGACGTGTCGTTCCTCAACCAGGACCCGGCCACCGCCGCGTCGGCCGCGCAGAACGTCTGCGTGTGGAGCAACACCGCGACCAAGGCCTATACGGTGACGGCGAGCGGCAACGGGACCGCCAACGCGTTCACCCTGAGCAACGGTTCGTCGACCGTGCCCTATTCGGTGGCCTGGGCCCCATCTATCAACCAGACTTCGGGCACTGCGCTGACTACCGGCACGGCGTCTGCCTCACTGACATCGACCGCGACTAACCAGACCTGCGCAAGCGGCCCGGCCGCCTCAGCCAGCCTGATCGTCGGCATCTCGACCACCGACCTCAGCACGATGAGCGCCGGCAGCAACTACCTGGGAACGCTGACCCTGCTGATCACGCCCCAATAAAAGCGACGATGGAACAACCTGAGGGCCCGTCGAGCGTCGGCTCGACGGGCCCTCTGTCTTGGTAACCTGAAATTTACCAATTTCCTTCAATCTCCTTAACCATGGCCTGGGGGAAATTCCTTACCTTTGCGGCAATCTCGCTGGGCGCGGCATCGCCTGCCGCGGCGGATTCCGCGCGAATTTTCGGCCTCGCCGACATCAACTTCGGCGCGATCGTCAACGCCATCGATCAAACAAGCAGCCAGAGCGTGATCGTCTGCAGCTACAAGAACAACCCGCAGAACCTGCCCTATTCCGTGACAGCGACGGGCAGCGGGACTGCAAGCGCTTTCCAGCTCTCGTCCGGCGCGGCAATCCTGCCCTTCGACGTGCAATGGGCCGATACCGCCGGGCAAGCCGGTGGAACGCAGCTCCAGCCCGGGACTCCGGCCGCAGGCTTCGCCAACGGCGCCACCGGCTTTGCCTGTCCGACGCAGGGCACCAACGCCTCCCTGACGGTCACCATCCGCAGCGCCGACATCGCCGCTGCCCCGGCCGGGACCTATAGCGGGACCCTGCAGCTCCTGATCGCGCCGCAGTGAAACAGCGATGACCATGCAGCGCCGAACTCCCCTGACCTATCCGTATGCAACGGCGTTGAGCTGCGCGATGCTCACGTCGGCCTTTGCCTGGCCCGCCCACGCCTCGGATCGACCGCTCATCGCGATGAGCGAGCCCGCTGGCTTCGCCAGCCTAACCGCCGAACGTACGATGGTGGTCGACCTCTACTTTGGCGGCGCCCGCCGCGGCGAGGCTCGTGTCGACGTAACGCCGGGTTCGATCCGGTTCGTCGACCCGCGCGGGGTGCTCAGCTTGCTGCCCAGTCTCGAGAGTCCGGACCTCGTGCTGGATGCGCTCAGCGGGCACGAGCTGCCCTCCAACTCGGAGCTGCGGTGCTCGCTCGGAAGCGATCCGCAGACCTGCGGCCGCATGGCACCATCGGTTTTCAGCGTCATCTTCGACCCCGACAGGTTCCGGGTGGATATCTTTCTCAACCCCAGGTTTGTCAGCGTGCAATCGCGCGTGGAGGAGCAGTTCCTGCCGCGAGCTCAAGGTGGCCCTTCGCTCATCAACTCGATCGGCGCCGTCCTGTCGGGGCAGTTCGGCGAACGGAAGCAGTATTCCAGTGTCTTCGATCAGCTGATCCTTGCGGAGGGTGACAAGCGCCTCCGGGCCGATGTCGGCTACACCACCGGACAGGGGTTCGAAGCGGACCGGGTGCAGGTAGAATGGGACCGGCCCGGAGTGCGCTACTCGGCCGGCGCCATGTGGTCGCCGGGAAGCGAACTCGAGGGCCGGCGCAAGTTTGTCGGGGGCGGGGTGGAAAGCCAGATCGATACGCGGCTGGACAAGGATACCATCACGGGCAGCCCGATCGTCTTCTACCTGGAGCAGCGCGCCCGCGTCGACGTTCTGCGCGAAGGCCGGCTGCTGAGCTCGGCGATCTATGAGGCCGGGAACCAGCAGATCGACAGCTCGAACCTGCCCGAGGGATCGTACGACATCACGCTGCACATCGAGGAGCCCGGCCGCGCGCCGCGCGACGAGCGCCGGTTCTTTACCAAGAGCCGCCGTATTCCCTCGCTCGGCCGGACCGATTTCTTCCTGTTCGGTGGCGTGCTGATTGACGATTCCCGCTTGGGGCTGTCACAATCCTCGGACGGCGTTTACTTCCATGGCGGTGTCGCCATTCGCGCCAGCAGGAACTGGGCGTTCGGGGGTAGCTTCGAGCTTGGGGGACGCGTCGCCTCGAGCGAGCTGTCAGCGACATACCTTACATCCTTCGCGCAGGTCCGCGCCGCCGCCGTGGCCAACACCGACGGCACGGTTGGCGGTATCCTCCAGCTCGCCTCCGCGGGCACCTCCCGCCTGAACTTCAACTTCGACCTGCGCCGAGTGATGGGCGACGCCCGCCATTCATCTCCGGCCGCCCCCCCGGTAGGGGAATCCGATGATCCAGCCGAGTTCGCGGGCGTTCGCGGCAGCTATTCCCAGCTGGGCGGACTGGTATCGTATAATCTCGCCAACCTGCGCTTTCTCGGAACCGGTTTCTACCGCGAAGAAGCGGGGCATTATCCCCAGTACAGCATCAGTCCGGCGCTCGAGTGGGATGTCCTGCGCCGTGGGCGGCTCACGCTCACGGTGCGCGGCGACATGACCGTCACCGAGCGGGGCAACGCGGGCTTTGCCGGAATGAGTCTCCGGCTACTCGGTCCGCGCTCGACCTATTCCGCCCTCGCCGGCGCACGTGCCTCAAGCGTCGATGGCGACGACCGGGGTGACGGCGCCGTTGCCGCCATGTCAGGGTCCTGGTCCAGCACTGTGGCGGGAGGAGACCTGTCGCTCGGTGCAGGCCTTGAGCACCAGCCCAAGCGGGAGAATGCCATCCTCTCGGGCGACTTCCGTCATCCTGGCGGTTCGCTCTCGCTGGATGTCGCGCACACCGACGTCAGCGGGTCCGATACGACCCAATACAGCATGGGGTTCCAGACGACCCTCGCCGCGGGTGGCGGGAGGCTGCAGGTCGCGGGCAAGACCACCAGCGAAAGCCTCCTGATAGCGCACATCGATGGCGCCGAAGCAGACGATACCTTTGAGGTCCTGGTCAATGAACAGCCTGCAGGAACCTTGGCGGGCACCCGGGCCGTGACACTCGCGCTGCCGGGCTATCGCAGCTACAGGGTCCGGATCCGGCCGACGGGGGAGCGCCTGCTCGCCTACGACAGCGCGTCACGCGCGGTGGCGCTTTATCCCGGCACGGTCGCACGGGTCGAATGGAGGGCGGCGCCGATCACCATCAAAGTCGGGCGCCTCGTCGACGCCGACGGTTCGCCGGTCAGGGGCGCCGTCCTCACCGCCCGCGGGGCTTGGGCAGAGACCGACGATCAGGGTCACTTCCAGATCGAGGCGCCCGACGACGTCGAGCTGACTGTCGCGTTGCCGGACGGCACCTCGTTTGCCAGCATCCTGCCTACAGGCCGCGCCACATCGGGTGTATTCCGGGTCGGCACCATCTCCCTCGGGAAGCGCGATCCCAAACTGGGTCTCGCCACCCGTCCTCATTACATCGCCGGAGACTGAGATCATGAAGAAGACACTGCTATGGTCCGCCGCATTCATGGCCTCCTTCGGATTCGCATCGTTGGCACACGCCGAGATGGTCCTGAGCCAGGTCATCGTGGACCTCCTCCCTGGCAAACCGCTGCGGGAAGACATAGAGGTCTGGAACGACGGCGATGAACGCATGTACGTAGTGGCCGAGCCATCCGAGATTGCCGGCGCCGGCACGGCACATGAGAAACGTGTAGCGGTGCCGTCGAGCGACGACGCCGGCCTCCTCGTCGCTCCGCGCCGCCTGGTCCTTGAGCCCGGCGAGCGTCGCACGATTCGGATCGCGACCTTTGGCGAGCGCCCAGCATCGGAGCGTGTCTATCGCGTCGCTATCAAGCCGGTGGCCGGCCCGCTGACCGCCGAACAAAGCGCGCTCAAGGTTCTCGTCGGTTACGATACGCTCGTCCTCGTCCGGCCCGCCGAGCTCGTTGACGACCTCCGCGCCGAGCGTGCGGGAGACACACTGACGCTGCGCAACTTGGGCAACACCTCGCAGGAGATTTTCGCGGGGAGCCAATGTGCTGGTGAGGGCCGCGATTGCCGCACCCTCCCAGACAAGCGCCTCTACCCGGGCGGCGTGTGGACTCAGTCGGTGCCTTTCAAAACGCCCATTCACTACAAGTCCTCGATCGGCTCGAGGGCGCGCGAGCGAACGTTTTAATCGCATCGCTCAGGGCATAACGGACAGAAGGTCAACCGAGAGGGTTGCGCCATAGGATAATGCCTGCGTTGATCCAGACCAGGATCAACACCAGACCGATCAAGCACGCTTCCACAACCATGCCCTTGCTAATGGGCGAGCGCTCCAAGGGGTCCACATACCTCCAGCTGCGGTAATCAGTCGTGTCACCCCGAGAGGCTTTTCGGTGCTCGTCAGGTTCGTCGTCGCTCAAGGTCATGCACTAGCCTACCATTGCGCCACCGGTCATGCCAGACCAAGGGCAAGCGTGCGGACGGCAGAGATTTTTTCGAAACCCGTCAGCACGCCCGCACAAGCGAGGATTTTCGAATTGAAGGCGATCGTTGTCGGCGCACAAGGCCAACTTGGACGCGAGCTCATCAGGCAAATCCCCACGGATGTGCTGTGCATCGGTCTGGGCCGAGCCGAGCTCGACATCACGGACCCGGTCGCTGTAAGCGCGATGATGGACCTCTATCGCCCCGATTTGGTATTGAATGCCGCTGCCTACACTGCCGTCGATAGGGCGGAAAGTGAAGCAGCGTGCGCGTTCGCGATCAACGCCGCAGGTGTCCGGAACCTTGCCGAGGCGGCCACGGAGCGCGGGGTTCACTTGCTTCATGTCTCCACCGATTTCGTTTTTGATGGGGAGACCAGCCGTGCCTACTCCCCGGAGGATGAGCGCAACCCCTTGTCGGTCTACGGCCGCAGCAAGGCGGCAGGCGAGGACGCACTCGGAGCGGACGGCACCGTGGTGCGGACGTCATGGGTCTATGGCGCGGGTAGCACGAATTTCGTCACGACCATGCTCCGACTGATGGCCGAGCGCGGCGAGGTCCGCGTGGTTGCCGACCAGATTGGCGCGCCCACGTGGGTTGACGGACTGGCCGAAGTGATCTGGCGTCTTGGCCAACAGCGCCTTAGCGGCGTGTGGCATCATTCGGACGCCGGGGTCGCGAGTTGGTACGACTTCGCGATGGCGATCGCGGAAGAAGGCGTTGCCGCGGGTCTGCTCGTCTCCATGCCAAGCGTCGAGCCTGTGACATCCGCGGAATTTGCGATGGCGGCGCGGCGGCCAAAATTTTCCGTGTTGGATTCGCGAGTGACCCGCCAAACATTGGATATGCCCGCCGTCCACTGGCGCACCAACCTTCGGCGTATGTTATTCGCCTGATATCCGATGCTTAAAGGGCAGCGCTACGATCCCACAGGCGAACCGGTAATGCGCTCCGGTTGCAACTTACGTTCAAGGGGGCGGCTACCGGGGGCTTTGCGCGCTAACGCCGGGCGGCGCCAGCCCGCCCGGTACGACCTTTCCTCGTGCAGTGAATACGGACGCGCTGTCGCGCCTACCCGCGGAGCAAGTCATCTCGACCAAATAATCGCTTCGAAGGTCCTGCGGGCCAGCACATGGCGGCGTGGCATCGGCGCGGGCGAACCCCCGCCATGCGGCGCACAAAGACACCACCCGTTGGTCTTTGAAGTAGCGGCCGCCCCGCTCTTGATCAGCCAACTTGTGATTGCTACGCAGAACTACCTAAAGAGACAAAACCGGACGTTAAGGCTGTTTCTCTGAATACGGATTAGGTACTGACACTAAGTATTCGAACGGGGGGCATGAGATGGCAAATACCGTAATTGTCCACATCCTTGACCGTGACCTGAGCCGCCGAGCCGCGGTCTCCCGCACGATCATGGCGCTCGGGATGCATGCCGAGGTCTACGAGGATGTCGGAGAGCTGGCCGCCAGGCCACCCCGCAGCGGCATCGTGATGGTTCACGACGACAAGGACGGTCCCCACCTTTCGGAAGTTATGACGGCGGCCGAGCGGAAGGGGAATTATCTTCCGATCACCATGTACGCGAGCGAGATCGACCCCGAGCGGATCGTGGTTGCGATGCAATCGGGCGCGCTCGACTACCTGCACTGGCCAAGCGGCGCCGAACGGTTCCGGCGTTCGCTGGAGCGGGTGGGGTCCCTCGACCGGGCCGCGGCCCTGCGCAGACGCAAGGACGACGAGGCGCGGCGACTTGTAGCCACGCTTTCCGTGCGCGAGATGGATGTGCTGCGCGAGCTGGTGAACGGCGCTTCCAATAAGGAAATGGCGCTGATACTGGGCATCAGTCCGCGGACGGTCGAAATTCACCGCGGGAACGTCATGCGCAAGCTCAATGCATCATCGACAGCCGACGCGGTGCGGATCGGCCTGTTCGCCGGGCTTGACCGGTAGCACGCAGCTGCCGCGAGACCTGCTCACGCAGCGAGCCGATACACGTGCAGTAAGCGACCACGATTGCCTGGGACAGCGTGCTCGCGCTCGCCGCCGATTGATGCTTCCCGCCAGCGAGTGATACCATCGCGGTAACGGTGCGGCCGTCCACCGAGCGCGAAATTGCGAAATCGACACCCCGACCTGGCAGAAGCAGCGCGGCAGCGTCAAATTGCCCGCGCTCGAGCAACCCTTCGAAGCTAACTTCGCAGATCTCGACCCCAAAGAGGTGGGCAAGCGGGGCAGGTGTGAGCTGAGCCAGGTGAAAAAGATGCCGCAGCGATGATTCGGCAGCGTGACCGCACGCAGCGTGCGCGCGGGATTGGATGACCTCAAACCGCTCGAACCACAACGAGGGCTCCAACGGCTCGATCCCGCGTGCAACGGCGTCCACCCTTTGCGTCATCGCCCCCCCCGTCCCTTGCGCCTCGAAAGGAGAGCCCCGCACGGCCCCCTCGCCCAGCCATCATTTGGATCCCGCCTCTGTTGTACCCAAAACCGGTCCATTTTCAACATTTTTTGAATGGCGCCAGCTTACAATTTTCCCGATCACCCTGTTATTTCAATACAATTGTCCCATCGCGGGGCGCGATGACCAGTCTTGGACCGCTCCACTTTCGACATAATTATCGAGGGAATTCGCACCGCAGAGCAAGTCGGGCGAAGCCACGCATGTCCCCAAGCTATGTTCATGGGCAAATCGCGCAAAACAACTAACTGCTGGGCGCCTGTGATCGCTGGATGGCTAGTCTGGCAAAGGCATCTGAAACTGGGCGATGCCATCGATCACATACCGGCGCATCAGGGCATATCCCGTCTCCGTCAATTCTATCAGCATGACCCGCGCATCCTCCGGAGCGCGAAGCCGCTGCAGCAATCCTTGGCTGTTGAGGAGCCCAATCCAACGCAGACCGGTGGCGTGAGGCGCGCCGCCGGCGGCGCACAGCCGCGTGGTCGTCACCTGTTCACCACGGCACCGCGCGATGAACAAGGTGAGAAGCATATCCCACGCCGGCTCGCCGAATAACGAAGCATCGAAGAGGTTCAACCGGCGCTTGCGCGCGTCGTGGATTGACGACGCGATGGCCGCGAGCTTGCCGTCGCTGAAATCCAGGGTTGGCAGCGTGTCACTGGCGAGTGCGGCAGCCTCGATCTCCGCGACCCGGGATGACAATTCCTCCCAGTTCTGGCGCAATTTTTCCAGTTCCACCGATGTGACCGGTTCGCCTGGGTCAGTATCCATTTTGCGATTCACTTTTTCTGCTTTGAGGACCGCGCAAGGCGACGGCGATGTACTCGAGGCATGACCACGCGCGCTTCCGACGCGCCGCGCCGGTGAGCTCAGCGTCGCATCGCCGCTCGGCAACTTCCGGTTTGGTACGCCGAGGACGGATGTCACCGGCCCTGACCAGCCAGCCGATGATGCGTGCGGCGGGACGAGTCGCGCGATCACGATTACCACGAGACACGGATCCCATG
Source organism: Tsuneonella rigui (assembly GCF_003958625.1). Classification (GTDB taxonomy): domain Bacteria; phylum Pseudomonadota; class Alphaproteobacteria; order Sphingomonadales; family Sphingomonadaceae; genus Tsuneonella; species Tsuneonella rigui. The sequence goes on from NZ_RSEL01000025.1 coordinate 15,486, forward strand.
GATATCCCCTATTCAAATCGCGATCGACGGCCCCCCTTGGCGGCCTATCGAGGTAAAGGCAATGACGCTCCGACGGATTACACCGCGGGTGGGCCAACGCAGCGCGATCACAGTTGCCTTCGGATCTCCAGCGCAAGTGCGCCCCTCAGGGGTGCCGCTGGCCACCGATGTGTAGACGAGCTATTTGGCAGCCGGCCAGCGACATCACCGCGCCCCGGCGACGCACACGCGACGTCGCGGTTACGGGCGGCGATCAGCGAACGCCCGAGAATATCCTAGCGGGTTCCGCCGATGCGGCGCGCTACCGCTTCGGTCTTGCTGCGGCTCTAGCCGCCCATCCCCGCCGACGTTCGAGCTGCAATCGCCTCATGTGCGACAAGTATCGAAACCAAGGGCTGTGGCATGGAGAAATGGTAGCCCTGGAAGAAATCGCTGTTGGCCTGCCGAGCGATGGCCTCATCTTCCGGGTCGCTAATGGCTTCGCAAGTCACCGACATGTTCAGGCTCTTCGCGAGCCGCACATTTGCTCGCATGATGGCGATCGAGCCGAGGTCGCGCGCATGGCGCAGAAACGATCGGTCGAGCTTTACATGTGAAACGCCAAGCTTGGCGAGAAATGTGAGACTTACGTTGCTCGAGCCGAAGTTGTCGACCGCCAGGGCGAACCCGGCCTCTGCCAAAGCGGCCATCATCGGCTCGATTCTGGTGCCGTGCTTGGCAATTTCACCTTCCCCGATTTCCAGAATGAAGCGCGCAGCGTCCACCTCTTCCTCCGCTAAGATAGCTTCCAGGCTGCTCACGAACCGCGTGTCCAGCAGCTGGCTGGCCTCGACGTTGATGCTGATCTGAACGTGAGGCTGCGCGGCGGCAGCGCGGCAACAGGCGCGCACGACGTACAGGCTAAGCTCTTCCAACAGCCTGAATTCCTTGGCGACCGCGATTGCCTCATCGGGCGAAATGTCGCCCCAATCGTCGTCATACCAACGGAACAGCGCTTCGAGCGCGACGGGGCGCAAGTCGCGTCCCACAACTGATTGAAAATGGGTGTTGAGACCGATGTGATCATCGAGCGATCGGCGCAATTTTTCGCCGAGCTCAGCGCGCCGGGTGACCAAACGCAGGAGGTCGTCATCAAAAACCTCGACGCCGCTGCGGGTCAGCTTGGCCTTATACATCGCGATATCCGCCTTGCGCATGGCGTCCGATGGCGACTCTGTCGTCGATGCGTCTAGCGCCACCAGTCCGGCGCTGCAGCCGATCATACATGCCCGGCCACCGATCCGATAGGATCCCCCAACGCGCCGGCGGACCTCGTGGCAAACTCCTTGCGCGACGGTGACCGTAGTTCGATCCAGAATGACGGCGAATTCGTCGCCGCTCAATCGAAAGAGCGCCTGCGGGCCGACCACTTCGGCCATCCGGTCGAATGCGCTTCGCAGAACTTCATCGCCACTCTGGTGGCCGAGCGTGTCATTGACCCGCTTGAAGCCGTCGAGATCGATGAAGATTAAGCACGCATAGGATCCTCCCAGGGACGCTGTATGCGCTTCTTCTAGCGCATCGAGGAACGCGCGCCGGTTCTGCCCCCCCGTCAGGCTGTCGGTCTTGGCCTCCCGCTCTGCGGTCTCGGCGCTTTGCGCCAGAGTTCGATAGAGGGCCCGAAGATCCGAGTGGAGCAAGCTGAGAACGAATAAGGTTGCTGTGCCGGAGCAGCCGACGATGAACAGCAGATTGCGCCAGTCAACGCTGCCTGCCCCGCCGATTGCGCTCATCGCCACGATGAGCGCAACCGTGGTCAGGGCGACCATCGTCGCACCCGCACCCGCAAGAAGTGATGTCAAAGTCCGTGACCCGCCCACGCGTCGGTAATATCACGGTAGGGTTGATGATTGCTCGTGGCCGGCGTCCCGTAGCTGCGTGAAATTACTTACGTCGCTGAGCGTCATCACCGCAGGCGGTCCTGCGGTGATGACGCTCATCGGACGTGGCAGCGCGACGACTTCCGCGTTGGCTCTCCCTCCGGCACGGTCTTCGGTCCCTCGTATATTCACCTTGGCCCCAACCAACGAGGTTGTGAGATCTGCTTTCCGGGCCGCGGAGTAACGCGTTCGGAAATTTTCCTGAGTGGCCGCTCTTATATCGGCAAGGCCGAGGCGACCTTTGCGAGTGGCGCGCTCAAGGACGCGGCAATGAGCTGGGTCAGGATCAGCGCCACTGTCATTCCCCCTAAAGCCATCGCGAGGAATTGCAGCTGCCGGGCAAGCCGATTGGAAGCTTCGAGCCGAGCCCAAAAATCAGGAACCTGCGCCATCTGGCCGGCCGCCGGCCGCACCCGGCTCCGGCGGTCAGAGACAGGGCCAGTGGGCTCCCTTCCCGGTGACTTGAGTTCGTCGAGATCGATGTCCTCCAGGGACTGGACACCAAATCGGTCACCCGCGATCCAACGCACCCGTCCGACAATCGAGAACGGCCCGCGGCAGACTTCGACATATGACCCCAAGGGGGGCGGCGGTATATGACGCACCATCATCCCACGGGACGACACGTTGCAGATCTGAGAATCGCCCCAACCCATATCGGACTTCAGCCGCGCCTTTAGGCTGACCGTAACACGAGTCTCGCGCGCACGCTTGTGTGACATCAGGTGACCGGCCCTTGCTAACCAAGCCGGTTCCTATCGCAATTTCAGTCACTTTTTCAGGAAGATAGGGTTCCGTAGTTTTCCGCATCGTGCCGCGGTCATCGGAGAGACGCACGGGCACCTCGCGCTCAATTCGCATCACCAGAGCTGGAGCGGCAACTCCTCGCCGCTTTGAGGAAAAATCAGGGCCGAACAACGGGCCCATCGGTGCGCAGCAAGCCCGCGAGGCCGACATCTTCATCGAGCTGGGGCCAATGGATGCCCTCGCCGGAGTATGGTGAAAGCCTCCTCAATCCCGGCTAGGGCAAATTACAAAGGGAATAATAGAGCAGCCTTGCGCTCGGCGTTCGGATCGCGCAGCACGTAGCCGCGGCCCCACACGGTCTCGATGTAGTTCTCGCCGCTGCACGCGTGGCTGAGCTTCTTGCGCAGCTTGCAGATGAACACGTCGATGATCTTGAGCTCGGGTTCGTCCATCCCGCCGTAGAGGTGGTTGAGGAACATTTCCTTGGTCAGCGTGGTGCCCTTGCGGAGCGAAAGAAGCTCCAGCATCGCGTATTCCTTGCCGGTCAGGTGGACCCGCGCGCCATCGACCTCGACTGTCTTGGCATCGAGGTTCACCGCCAGCTTGCCGGTGCGGATGACCGACTGGCTGTGGCCCTTCGAACGGCGCACCACGGCGTGGATGCGGGCGACCAGCTCTTCGCGGTGGAACGGCTTGGTCACGTAATCGTCGGCGCCGAAGCCGAACGAGCGGATCTTCGAATCCATCTCGGCGATGCCCGACAGGATCAGTACCGGCGTCTGCACCTTGGCGACGCGGAGCTTCTTCAGCACGTCGTATCCGTGCATGTCTGGCAGGTTCAGGTCGAGCAGGATGATGTCGTAATCATACAGCTTGCCGAGGTCCAAGCCCTCTTCGCCGAGATCGGTCTGATAGACGTTGAACCCCTCGGTCGTGAGCATCAGCTCGATCGCCTTGGCCGTCGTCGGCTCGTCCTCGATCAGCAACACGCGCAT
>NZ_RSEL01000026.1 GCF_003958625.1 Tsuneonella rigui
GGGCCGGGGCGGCGCAGCCAGGCGCCGCGCGAGGGCTTACGCCTTGCCATTGCGGCCCCGCTTGGCGACCTTGCGCGCGGCGCGGATGGCGGCCTCACCTTCCTTGGCCCGTGCTCGCAGCGTGTCGATCTTGGCGTTGATCGCGGCGATCGTCGCCACCTCGTCGGCGAGCGTGCGCCGGCCGCGTTCGCGCGCCACGCTCTCGCGGTGGGCGGTCAGGCAGCGCAATGCGGTGGCGGTGTCGAACTTGCGGGGCGGTTCGGCGGGGACGCCGATCTCGCTGCCGCGCAAGTGCGCCAGCAGCTCCATCTCCAGGTTGTCGTACCCTTCGGCGAGCGCGGCGTACCACGCCTTGGCGAAATCCGGGTCGGTTCGCCGCAGGGCGTATACCTTGCTCGTCGGTAGGTCCGCCACCGCGGCGGCGGCGGCGACGTTGGAGGTGATAGCCAGCTCTTCCAGGAAGCGCGCGATCTTCGCTGCGTGGCGCGGGGCCCTGCGGCCCGTGCGCCTCGTCTTGCGCGCGTCGAGCGGCTGGATCGCGTCCCACTGGGCACGGAACGCGTCATTGGTGCTGCGCCTGCGATACGGTGTGGCGTTGGTCACCCCGGCATCGCGCGTCGCCTCGTTGACGCTGCGTCCCGCGCGCAGGGCGTCGAGAAAGCGGGTCGCCCAGACGGGCGCCGGTCTTTCCTGCTGGTCCTTCATCGGTCGTCGATCCCCGTCCCCTGCGATGCGGACACGCAAACGGGCGGAGGCTCCAAGGAGCGCCGCCCGTTCGAATCACACTATCGCGATGTTCCTGTTGTGTAACCAAAGAGCGTGACGATGTCAAGCAGAAAAAACCAAATAGGTTCGTAATGGCGGCGGATTGTGCCTGACCAAGCGTTCCCCTAAACGCTGCCGACCACGGGAGAGGGACCCTCAATGCTGCGCAGCCTCTACAACTGGACGATGGAGAAGGCCGCGCACCGGCACGCCGTATGGTGGCTGGCGCTCTTCGCGTTCGTCGAGGCGAGCTTCTTCCCGATCCCGCCGCACCCGCTGCTGGGCCTGATGTGCCTCGCAGAGCCGAAGAAGGCGATCCGCTTCGCCGCGGTGGCTACGATCGCTTCGGTGGCCGGCGGGCTGCTCGGCTACGCGATCGGTTACGCGCTCTACGATACCGTCGGCACCCAGCTCCTCGCCGCGCTCGGCATGACCGAGAGCTTCCCGGTCGCCGCCTGTTACCTGCGCGAGTACGGGGCCGAGATCATCATGATCAAGGGCGCCACCCCGATCCCGTTCAAGCTGCTGACGATCACCGCCGGGTTCATCGCCATGCCGCTGGTGCCGTTCATCCTCGCCAGCATCGTGAGCCGGGCGATCAGCTTCATGATCGTCGGCGTGCTGTTCCGCCTGTTCGGGGCGCCGATCAAGCGCTTCATCGACAAGTACCTTGGGCTCGTCACGATCGGCTTCGTGGTGCTGGTGGTTGGCGGCTTCATCGCCATCACCATGCTCTCGGGCGGCAACGACAAGGCGAGCGACAAGTGCTCGGCAGCCGCCGCCACGGTCGAAACCCGCGCGGCATGAGCGAAGCCGCGCCCGCGCCCGCCCGGCGGCGCCTGTCCAAACCGCAATGGCTCACGCTCGGCGCGGCGGGCTTCATCATGTCGGTCACGCTGGCGATCATCAATGCGTTCTACGCGGTGCGCGGAGCTGAGGTAATCGTCCAGCCGCCCGAGCAGGTCCTGCTCTACCGCGACGGCGAGGGCGACCAGGCGGTGCTCAACTTCGCCATCCGCCTCGCCATGATCAACGCCGCCGACGGCGCGCACGGGGACGTGCTGATGAAGAGCGCGCTGGCGTTCAAGGGCCTCGACGCGCGCTTCGCCTTCGGCACCGAGCTGACCCCGGTTTTCGGCGACGACGACCAGCTTGCCAGCGGATGCGATTCGGGCGCGCGCTGCGTCGCGCTGCCGGGCCTCAAGGTGACCGAGCTGGGCGAGACCACACTCGACGTGCCCGGCGGCGGGGTGAAGGCGCTGACCGCCGGATTCCCGCTGGTCGAGTGGAACTGCGAAGGCCGTGACTGCGCAAAATTCGCCGATGCCGACGCTGCCGCCACGACGCTCGCGGGCAAGGGCCTGGAGCCGATCGTGACCCTGGAATTCTTCGGCGACGGAGATCGGCGGATGACCTGCGCCGCGCGCGCGATCGATGAGGCGTACCTCAAGGACAATGGCTGGATGTCGGCGCGCTGTCGGACGGCAGGCGTGACTGGTGATCCGTGGCTGTGATCGGCCGCCGGTTCGGCTCGCGTTAATTGGCGCGCAGTCAGGAGCTTAGCCATCATGATCCGCCCATTCCTCGCCCTCGCCGCATTGTCGGCCATCGCCGCCGCGCCGGCCGTGGCGCCTGTGCTCCAGCTGGCGAAGGAGACCGCCACGGTTGAGAACGCAGAGGGCGAGCCGCTGTTCGTGATTCGGGACCTCGCCTACCTGGCCGAGACCTACGGGAGCGCGGTGTCCTATGACCGCCTGACCCAGCGGGTCCGCGTCACTCCCGTCGGCCAGCCCTCGCTGTGGATCCGCTGTTCTGAATTGGCGCCTGCGGAAGGCCTGTGCATTCGCCGTCCGAACCGCGTGGGGCCGGTGCGCGACGAGGAAGACGAGGCCGGCCCGCTCTCGCGCAACCTGCCCGATTGCCCCGGCGATCCGCGCTGCCCGCGCCGCGGGTCTAAGTAGGCCTTCAGACCGGCGAGATCGGCCAGGCGGTGGTGAACTTGCGCCGCCGCTTGACGAAGCGGGTCTCGTAGCGGCGCACCGCCGGGTCCGATCCGAGCATCGCGTCGGCGAAGGCGTTGAACGCGTCCATGTTGGCGACGACCACCAGCACGAGGAGGTCGAACGGTCCCGCAACCTCGAGGATCGTCTGCACTTCGGGGCGCGCCTCGAGCTTGCGCAGGAGCTGCTCGACCGGCTCGAGCGCGTGGCGGTCGAGCTGGACGTCGACCATCGCCGACAGGAACGGGCCGATCTTCTCCGCCACCACCGCGCGGTCGGCGACGATCGTGCCGTCCTCGCGCATGCGCCGCACCCGCCGGGCGATCGCCGACGGCGACAGCGCGACATCGCGCGCAAGATCCTCGGCGGTGCGCAAGGCATCCTCCTGCAGCAGGGCTAGCAGCTGCCGATCATAGCGATCCCAGTCGCGCATTTCGTTCGAACCCGGCCCTCGTCGTGCGGAGATTTGGCAATAACGCCCGCATCTTTGCCCGCAACGCGCGTGGCCGCCAAGCTAGATAGTGCGGCAACGAATTGGGAGGACAGCCTTGACCCTTTTGCCCCGCCTGCTCGCCTGCGCCGCGCTGATCGCGCTCGCGCCCACGGCCGCCTCGGCCCAGCACGCGCCTGCGCCCGCCGCGGCGACGACCGCCGAGGTGATCGCCGCAGCGCGCAAGCGGGTGGCCGATATCTACGTGATCCCCGAAACCGGCGCCAAGCTCGACGCGGCGCTCGCCGCGGCGGAGGCGAAGGGCACGTTCAATGGTCTCGAAGGCGACGCGCTCGCGGCCAAGGTCAACGAGGTGATGCACGGCGTCACCAAGGACGGGCACCTCGGCATGCGCTACGACCCGCAGCGCGCCGCGATCCTCGCCGCGAACCCGCCGAGCGATGACGATGACGACGGCGGCGAACTGCCGGCGAGCTTCCAGCGCGACATCGTTGTCGCCAACGGCGGGGTCACCAAGCTCGAGGTGCTGCCCGGCAACATCCGCTACCTCGACTATCGCGGCTTCATGTGGGGCACGCCCGCGGCGAAGGACGCGATGGCAACCGCGGCGCAGTTCCTGCGCGGCGGCGATGCGGTGATTATCGACCTGCGCCGCAACGGCGGCGGCGACGCGGCGGCGGTGAGCGCGCTCGCGAGCTACTTCCTTCCGCCGGACACCGAACTGATGCGCTTTGAATCGCGCGGCAATCCCGGCACGGTCAGCAAGACAAGCGCGGTGCCGTTCACCCTCGCCGACCGCCCGGTTTACGTGCTGACCTCCAAGGGCACCTTCTCGGCCGCCGAGGAGTTCTCCGACCACGTCTCCGCGTTCAAGTTCGGCACGCTGGTGGGCGAGACCACCGGCGGCGGGGGCTTCAACAACACCTTCGTGCCGCTGCCCGGCGGCTACGTCATGAGCATCTCCTATGGCCGCGCGGTGCACATGGTGACCGGCAAGGACTGGGAGCAAGTCGGCATCGCGCCCGCCATCGCGGTCCCCGCCGACCAGGCTCTGCTGCGCGCCCAGGCCGAAGCGACGACCGCGCTGGCGGCCAAGGCACCCGAGGACGAGCGCGACACCGACGCCCGCCTCGCCGCCTTCTACCGCGCGCAGCTGACCCCGGTCGATCCGGGCATGCCGCTGACCGCCTACGCCGGCACCTACGGCCCGCGCACGATCGCGGTCGATGCCAGCGGCGCGCTGACCACCGCGCGCGAGGGCGCCCCGCCCGTCAAGCTGATCGCCGTCGGAGCCGACTCGTTCGTGCCGGAAACGGTACCGCAGCAGACGTTCCGCTTCATCCGCGAGGGCGGCACCATCGTGGCGGTCGAGAGCGACCTCCCCGGCCGCCCCGCGCAGCGCTCGCCGAAGGGCTGACGAGATACCCTCTCCCGCGACGGAGAGGGTTAGGGCACCCCGCAGGGCGCGGCCTTGCGGGGATCCTGGGAGAGGGGCCAATGTGTCCCCAACGGCCCCTCTCCCTCCGCCTCGCCAGAGGTCGGCTAGCCGATCGCGAGCAGCCGCAAACGCGCGGGATCGAGTACGCTGAGCGCGCCATAGCCGCGCTTGACTAGCCCGCTCGCCTCCAGTTCCGCGAGCGCGCCGTTGGCGGTCGCGCGGGTGACGCCGAGGAGGTCGGCGATCTCCTGCTGGGTCACCGTGACCGCGCCCGCCTTGCCGCCGGCGAGGTTGGCGATCAGCGCCGCCGCGCGCGGGGTGACGGTGCCGCGCCGGGTGTGCGCCAGGAGATCGAGCGTCTCCTGCAACTGCGCTGATAGCGCCCCGAGCAGCGCGCGCATCGCGGCGGGATCGGCAGCCAGCGCGCTCTCGAACGCGGCGGCTCCGATCGCGCGCAGCCGCGCCTCCCCGCGCGCGACCGCGTCGACGATCCGCGGCTGGCCCGACAGCACCGCGAGCTCGCCGTAGGAATCGCCCGCGCCGAGCAGGGCGACCGCGCGAAATTCGCCCTCGGCGGTGAACTGCCCGACCGAGACCGCGCCCTCGTCGATCAACCAGAAGCCGCCCGCCGCCTGGCCCTTGTGCTGGATGATCTGCCCGTCCGCGAAGCTGCGCGCGGGCGAGGCGGCGACCAGCGCCGTCCGCATGCTCTCGGGCAGCGCATCGAACAGCATCGGCACGAGGAGCGAGCGGCCGGGTGTGAATTGTCGGGTTCTGGACATTTCGCACTCGCCGATACCGCTATTTGAGTCGCGGGAGAAGGAGAACCGCGCATGCCAGCCAGCACCATCGCCATCCTCGCGATCTACTTCGGTTTCGCCGCGCTCGAACTCGCGCGGTCGAACCTGTTTGCGAAGCCCGAGCAGACCCGTGACGATGCGGTGGTCGAGGCCGTCAGCATGACGATGCTGCTCGCGGTCACCCAGCCGGCGATCGTGTTCGCCAGCGGCGCCATCGCGCACTGGCTGGCGCCGCAGTGGGCCGGGGCGCTGACGAACCTCAACGCGCTCGCGGGACTGGCGCTGTTCCTGGTCCTCGACGACATGACCCAGTACTGGTGGCACCGCGCGAGCCATATGACCCACTGGCTCTACAACCTGCACCGCGCGCATCACGACGGGCGCTACATGTCGGTGCGCCTCGTGTACCGGAACAACCTGTTCTATTACGCGATGATGCCCGGCCTGTGGCTGTCGGGGCTGCTGGTCTATCTCGGGCTCGGCTGGGTCTATGCCGGCTATGTCGTGGTCAAGATGGCGGTCATCATCGGCGCGCACAGCGATGTCGCGTGGGACGCGCCGCTCTACCGGATCAAGTGGCTGAGCCCGGTCATGTGGGTGGTCGAGCGCACCATCTCGACGCCGGCGACGCACCATGCGCACCACGGGCGGCATGAGGACGACCCGGCGGTCCACTACCGCGGCAACTTCGGCAACCTGCTGTTCTTCTGGGACGTCCTGTTCGGCACCGCGCGGATCACCCGCAGCTATCCCACGAGCTACGGGGTCGAGAACCTCGCGCCCGCGACGCTCGGCCAGCAGCTGATGTGGCCGGTGTTTCCGGAGAACAAGGTGACGGTTTCCGCGGGAGAGGAGGCGGCCGTCAGAGCCGCGTGATCTACCCGAGCGGCGGGCGGTCGGGGGCGGTTATACGATCCCGACCGCCTTGCCCGCGCGCTCGAACATGCCGAGGATGGTCTCGACTTCCTCGGCGGAGTGCTCGGCGCACAGCGAGCACCGCAGCAGGGTCATGTTGGCCGGCGTCGCCGGGGGCCGGGCGAGGTTGACGTAGAGGCCTTCCTTGAGGAGCGCTTCCCACATCGCCGCGCCGCGTTCGAGATCGGGCATGATCACCGCGACGATCGCCGACTGCGGCTCCTTGGTCCCGAGCTCGAACCCGAGCCCGGTCAGCCCCTGGTGCAGCCGCTTGGAATTCTCCCACAAGTGCGCGCGCTTGTTGGAGCCGTGCATCAGCTTGCGGATCGAGGTCGCCGCGGTCGCCACCACGCTCGGCGGGAGGCTGGCGGTGAACACGTAGGGCCGGCACACCAGCCGCATGATCTCGAACTTCGGGTGGTTGGAAACGCAGAAGCCGCCGACCGTGCCGACCGACTTGGAGAAGGTGCCGATCACGAAATCGACGTCGTCTAGGCAGCCCTGGTCCTCGGCCACCCCGCGCCCGTGCTCGCCGATGAAGCCCATCGAGTGCGCCTCGTCGACCAGCACCATCGCGCCGTGCTTCTTGGCGACCGCGATCATCTCCTTGAGCGGCGCGATGTCGCCGAGCATCGAATAGACGCCCTCCAGCACCACCAGCTTGCCCGCGCCTTCGGGGATCCGTCCGAGGCGCTTGTCCATCGCCTCGATATCATTGTGCTTGAACGGCACCACCTCGGCGTTGCCCATCGCGCAGCCGTCCCAGATCGAGGCGTGGCTATCGATGTCGAGGACGATGTAGTCGCCCTTGCCCGCGATCGTCGAAATGATCCCGAGGTTCGCCTGGTAGCCGGTGGAAAAGACCATCGCGTGGCCCATCCCGTAGAACTCCTTGAGCGCTTCCTCGCAGGCCTTGTGGCCGGAGTAGGTGCCGTTGAGCACGCGGGAGCCGGTGGTGCCCGAACCGTAGTCTTCCAGCGCCTGCTTGCCCGCGGCGATCACGTCCTCGTCGAACGTCATGCCCATGTAGTTGTAGGTGCCGAGCAGGATCGTATCGCGCCCGTTGCAGATCGCGCGGGTGGGGGAGAGGACCTTCTCCATCACCAGGTTGAAGGGATCCTCCTGTCCGGTCGACAGCAGCCCTTCGCGCATGGCGATCAGGTCGTCGAACTTGGAGAACAGGTCGCGCCCCTCTCCGGCGCGCGCCTCCGGGCGGTCGGGCTCGTCGATGCCTTCGCTCATCAGTTCTGGGTCTCGGTCACGGCATCGACCAGGTTGCCCCAGGTCTCGATCTCGGCCTGCTGGTTCATCGAGATGATGATGTCGAACTCGTCCTCGATCGCGGCGACGAAATCCATCACCGTCAGGCTGTCGAATTCGAGGTCGCCCGCGAAGGTCGTGTCCTCGTCGATCTCGGTGCCCTTCTTGTTGAACGGCTCGACGATGGCGCGGATGCGGGCGTCGACTTCGGCTCGGTCCATGGATTTGAGTGTCCTGTTTTGGCCGCGCGAGTGCCACGGCAATGCGGCGGAAAAGCGGCTCGGCAGCGCGCTTGTCAAGATTGCGCCCCGCTGGCAAGTCCAAGGGCCACGGGAGGGGACGCGCGGAATGGACCACGACACGCCGGCACCGGCAAGCTCGCAGTACGGCACCTCGGCCTATTCGCTGCACGCGATCCACCTCGTGCGCACCACCCAGCAACAGACGCTGCAGCTATCGCAAATGGCGGACCAGAAGGCGTCGATCCTGATGGGCGCGAGCTTCCTGGTGTTCTCGATCGCGGTCAGCCGTGCGTTCTCGGGACACCTGCCGGTCAGCCTCGCGATCCTCGCGCTGTTCGCGTTCCTAAGCTCGCTGTGCGCCGTGATCGCGGTGCTGCCGTCGGTCTCCCCCAAGGGTGAGCCGCAGGGCGCGAACCGGCTGTTCTTCGGTCATTTCGCCGCGCGCGACGAGGCGGAGTGGACCGAGGAAGTGCTCGACCGCCTGCGCGACGACGAGGCGGTGTTCCGCACCATGCTCCACGACATCTACCAGAACGGCCAGGTTCTGCGGCGGAAGAAATACCGCTTCCTGGCGATCGCCTATCGGCTGTTTGTGGTGGGGTTGGTGGTGACCCTGGGGTCGTTCGTGGTGGAGATGTGGGTGCGGTAGTAAGCACAAGCCCGGATCAAGTCCGGGCTGACGAGGATCATAAGTAAACCCTACAATCGTCGGCCCGGGCTTGACCGGGGCCTGTCGCTTTTCTTCTGGCTGAACTATGGATCGAGAAACGAAGGGCGGCTGGGTCCACATCCTCGCCGATCGGTTCCGCGGCGCACTCTACGTTGGAGTGACCAGCGACCTCGCTGCTCGCATGGTCCAACATCGCGACGGCAACGGCTCCGCCTACTGCGCCCGTCGCGGCATCACCCGGCTCGTCTGGGCGGAACGCGGCGACTCGATCGAAGACTGCATCGAGGACGAAAAGCGCCTCAAGCGCTGGCGTCGGGAATGGAAGTTCGACCTGATCGAGAAGACCAACCCCGATTGGGACGACCTGTTTGAACACCTGACCTAACCCCTTCCGTCGGCCCGGACTTGATCCGGGCCAGTGCTTCTCTTGCCACGTCGCCAAGGCAGCACCACCCCGGATCAAGTCCGGGGCGACGTAGATCGGACGGGGTCAGCTCGTCCTAACCCGGCACCAACCCCCGCACCGCCGCCATGAATGGCCCGATCGACACCGGCTTCGACAAATACCCCGTCGCCCCCGCGTCCCGGATGCGGTCCTCGTCTCCCTTGCCGGCGTATGCGGTCACTGCCAGCACCGGGGTATCGCGCAGGCTTGCGTCGCGGCGCATGGCGGTGATCAGGTCGACGCCGGAGACGGTGCCGAGCTGGATGTCCATGATCACCAGGTCGGGCGCGAAGGCGCGCGCGGCGTTCAGCACCAGCTCGCCGTCGGCGACCGGCTCGACCTCGAACCCGCTGGCGCGCAGCACGTCGCAGAACAACTTGCGGTTGAGGTCGTTGTCCTCGACAACGAGAATTCTCTTTGCCACTGCGGCGGCGCTCCCGGAATGCCCGGGCCCGCGCTTAAGGCCCATCAAGGACGCTGACAATCACCGCCGACGCTACACATCATTCCGGAGATGCCGACACCCTGGCGCTGTCCGCGCTCGGCTGGGTGCTGGCCGATCAGGAGCGCGCCGACCGCCTGCTCGCGCTCACCGGGCTGACGCCGGAGATCCTGCGCGACCAGCTGACCGACCGCGCGGTGCTGGGCGCGGTGCTCGAATATCTCGCCGGACATGAGCCGGACCTCGTGCTCGCCGCCGACGCTCTCAACGTGCCGCCCGAACGGCTGGTCGCCGCGCGCGAGGAGCTGGCCCGATGAGCCGCCCGCTGGTGATCTCCGACTGCGACGAGGTGCTGCTCTACATGGTGGCGCACTTCAAGGCGTGGCTGGAAGAGGGGCAGGGGGTGAACTTCAACCTCGTCGGCAACGATTTTGCGGAATCGATGCGCTGGCAGGAGAGCGGCGAGCTGGTCGAGCCCGCCGAGATCTGGGGCTTCCTGCGCGGTTTCTTCGATACCGAGATGCACCGGCAGAACCCGATCCCCGGCGCGGTCGAGGGGATCAATGCGCTCAGCGAGCACGCCGACGTGGTGATCCTCACCAACCTGACCGACCGCCACCGCGACATGCGTGCCGAGCAGCTCGCCAATGTCGGCATCAACGCGCGGGTGTTCACCAACCAGGGGCCGAAGGGCCCGGCGCTGAAGGCGATCATCGACGAGCTCACGCCGAGCCGCGCGGTGTTCATCGACGACTTGGCGCAGCATCACAAATCGGTCGGTGAGCATGTGCCGCACGTCCGCCGCCTGCACCTGTGCGGCGAGCCGACGCTGGCCGGGCGTATCGCCTGCGCGCACCAGGCGGGGGACGCGCACGCGCGGATCGATAGCTGGGACGAGGCGCTGCCCTGGCTGATGGGCGAAGTCACAAGAGAAGACCCTGCCCTCAAGCAGCGCAGCGGTAAGGCAAACGAGGAAATCGCATGACGATCGAAGCAAAGCTGGAAGAACTCGGGATCACCCTGCCACAGGCGGCGGCGCCGGTGGCGGCCTATGTGCCGGTGGTTGTCTCGGGCGGCGTCGCCTACGTCTCGGGCCAGCTCCCGTTCGTGAACGGCGAGCTGGTCAAGGGCCGGCTCGGCGAGAGCGTGCCGCTTGAGGACGGCATCGCGGCGGCTCGTGCGTGCGGGCTGATGATCCTGGCGCAATTGAAGGCCGCGCTCGGCTCGCTCGACCGGGTCGAGCAGGTGATCAAGCTGGGCGCGTTCGTGAACTCTACCGGCGAATTCGTCGACCAGCCGCGCATCGCCAACGGCGCGAGCGAGCTGATGGCCGAAGTGTTCGGCGACGCGGGCAAGCACGCCCGCAGCGCGGTCGGCGTGCCGGTCCTGCCGCTGGGCGCCGCGGTCGAGGTCGATGCGATTGTCGCCATTCGCGCTGATTGACGCGCTGCTCGCGCCCGCGCCCGACCCGACGCGGGTCGCCTGGCTGGGCCGACAGGAATATGCGCACCGCGGTGTGCACGACGAGCAGGTGGTCGAGAATTCGCCGAGCGCCTTTGCCGAGGCGATCTCGCGCGGGATGGGCATCGAGTGCGATGTCCAGAAGAGCCGCGATGGCCGTGCGATGGTGTTCCACGACTGGAGCCTCGAACGCCTGACGCCGCTGAGCGGCCGGGTCGCCAAGCGCGATGCCGCTGAGCTCGAGCAGGTGCCCTTACGGGGCACAGGCGATTGTATCCCGACACTCGAGCGGATGCTCGCGCAAGTCGCCGGGCGGGTGCCGCTGCTGATCGAGGTCAAGTCCAAGAAGGACCGTAGCCCGATCCCGCTTTGCCTCGCGGTGCACCGTGCATTGGAGGGGTATGCCGGTGACGTTGCGGTTATGAGCTTCGATCCACGCGTGCCAAGATGGTTCAGGACCAACTCGCCCGGGCCGGTTCGCGGGCTGGTCGTGACCGAAGAAAGTTCGCGCGGCCTGCGCGGTTGGCTCAAGCGCCAATGCACGCTGTGGCACGGCAAGCCCGAGTTCCTCGCCTACGACGTGCGCGATCTGCCGAGCCGGTTCGCGTCCGCCCAACAGGCGCGCGGCCTGCCGCTGCTGACCTGGACCGTGCGCTCGCCCGCTTTGCGCGAGCGTGCGGCGCTCCATGCCGACGCGCCGATCGCCGAAGGAGCGGGGCTGGCGTGAGCGAAGGCGAATTGGTCGCGCGCATGGCCGGCTCGGTCGGCGAGCTTGACGCTGCCCAATGGGACGCGCTGACCGACGGCGGCAACCCGTTCGTCAGCCACGCCTTCCTCTCCGCGCTGGAGGATTCGGGCAGCGTGGGCGAAGGCACCGGCTGGCTTCCCGCGGCATTGGTGATCGAGGAAGGCGGCCGCCTGACCGCCGCGCTGCCCGCTTACCTCAAGGGACACAGCCAGGGTGAGTACGTGTTCGACCATTCCTGGGCCGACGCTTGGGAGCGGGCCGGGGGGCGCTACTACCCCAAGCTGCAGATCGCGGTGCCGTTCACCCCGGCGACCGGTCCGCGGATCCTCACCCAGGACGCGTTCATCGGCGGGCTGCTGCTCAATTTTGCGCGTGACTTCACCGAGGCAAACCACTTCTCGTCTGCGCACGCGACGTTCATCGAGCCGGCGCAGGCGGAAATATTCGAGCGCGATGGGTGGCTGCTGCGGCGCGACCTCCAGTTCCACTGGACCAACCGCGGCTATTCGACCTTCGACGACTTCCTGGACCAACTCGCCAGCCGCAAGCGCAAGGCGATCCGCAAGGAACGCGCCGCCGCGCAGGAAGGCGTAACCATCCGCCGCCTCACCGGCACCGACATCCGGCCCGAGCACTGGGACGCGTTCTGGCAGTTCTACCAGGACACTGGCGCCCGCAAATGGGGTAGCCCTTACCTGACCCGCGAAGCGTTCGACCTGTTTGGGGATCGGATGGGCGAACGGATCCTGCTGGTGCTGGCCTTCGATGGCGAGCGGCCGATCGCGGGGGCGCTCAATTTTATCGGGTCGGAGGCGCTCTACGGCCGCTATTGGGGCTGCGTCGAGGACCGGCGCTTCCTCCATTTCGAGCTGTGCTATTATCAGGCGATCGACGCCGCGATCGAGCTCGGCCTCACCCGGGTCGAAGCCGGCGCGCAGGGCCAGCACAAGATCGCTCGCGGTTACGAACCGGTGCAGACCACCTCGGCGCACTGGATCGTCGATCGCGGTTTCCGCAAGGCGGTCGCCGATTTCCTCGAGCGGGAACGCCAGGGAGTCGCGGTCGACGCCGAATGGCTCGGGGAACGGACTCCGTTCCGCAAAGGTTAGGCCGCGCGGCGTTCGCCGGCCAGCAGCCACTCGCGCGCCCGGCGCTGGGCTTCGGCGATTTCGCGGGCGGTCATTTCGTCGGAAATGTCGGCCCGGCACCACGACGCTTCCTCGTGCCCCTTGGCGGCGGCGAGGTTGAACCACTTGTGCGCTTCGATGAGGTCGCACGCGACGCCGTGGCTACCGGTCGAGAACGCCACGCCGAGATCATACAGCGCCGAGGTATCGCCCTGCGCCGCGGCGGCCAAGCAGTGCGCCACCAACAGGTCGCCCGCCGGAGCCGATGCCGGTTTCGCCGCGCTCCCTTCGATCTTGATCAGTTCCATGTCGAATTCCCCCCCCGGCCAGCCCCCTCGCTGCCGTTGGAATGAATTCAGCCCTTTATGGTCAACAAACCGTTAACGAGACTTTCGAAAAGTGACGGTGCGTTCGGCCCACCTTAAGTTTCGCCCCGCTAGGGCGCGCCAGCCGGAAAGCATGCTTGTGCCCACCCGGAGCCGTCCCTATAGGCGCGCCAACGCTGAACGGAGGCGACTGAGTCACCGGATAAATTCCGGGATCACGGGCCCGCCAACGAAGCGGTTTGAGAGGACATCGATGGCCACTGTGGCTAGCGACATCGACGTACTGGAGAAGGCGCGGCGCGCGCTCGCCGACGACTACGTCCCGTCCGACGACGAAGAGTACATGGGCGCGGCGCAGCAGGATTATTTCCGCCTGCTGCTGCTCGAGTGGAAACGCTCGATCCTGTCCGCCGCGAATGCGACGCTGCAGTCGCTGCAGGACGGCCCGATCCGCGAGGCTGACCTCAACGACCGCGCCTCGAGCGAGACCGACTGGGGTATCGAGCTGCGCACCCGCGACCGCCAGCGCAAGCTCATCTCGAAGATCGACTCCGCTCTGCGCCGGATCGACGCGGGCGAGTACGGTTATTGCGAGGTCACCGGCGATCCGATCGGCCTCAAGCGCCTCATCGCGCGGCCTGTGGCGACCATGACGGTCGAGGCGCAGGAAGCCCACGAACGGCGCGAAAAAATCTCCCGCGACGACTGACGCGCAGGGCCTTCCGACTTAAACTTTCCTTAGCCGATTCAGCGTAAATCCGCCGGTAATGCCAGCGCGGCCGGAGTCCGCTGCGTGCACGCGATTGTTTTTTGAGAGGAACTGCCCGCGCGATGTCCGCCGTCGATACGCGTCATATCAATCGGGACAGCCTGTTCCTGATGGCCGAAGTGCGTCTCGAGGGCGACTCGGCGAGCCATCGGGTGAAGGTGCGCAATCTCTCGGCGGGCGGCATGATGGCCGAAGGCGACGTCGCGGTTCTGCGCGGTGCGCGGGTGAGCGTCGAGCTGCGCAATCTTCCTGTCGTCGAGGGCAGCGTGGCCTGGGTGCAGGACAACCGCTTCGGCATCGCTTTCGCGCGCGAGATCGATCCGCGGGCACCGCGCACCGCGGTCGGGGGCGGTGACCTGGACACGCCGCGGTTCGTGCGTCCTGCCTCGATCCTGCCCAACGGTCAGACGTTCGAACGGGGGCCGCTGCGCAAGCTCTGAGCGCGCCGCTCGGCGGGTCCCCCCTGACGCGCCACTCATGACCTGCTAGCACAGCCCGGATGCTTCGCCGTCCGCGCCCGCTAGCCATCCTGGCCGCACTGATCCTGCCATTCACCGTCGCGCTGAGCGCCTGCGGATCGAAGGATGACGGCGAGGCGCTGCAAGTCGCCTTCATCGGGCCGAGCGATTCCCTTTTTGCGCGCGGCCTGCGCCTGCCCGCTCCGGCGCAGCAACTCAGGGCCGCGACGGCCGAGGGCCTGGTCGCGCTCAATGCGCAGGGCGAGGTGGTGCCCGCGCTCGCCGAGCGCTGGATCGTGACCGAGGACGGGCTCAGCTACATCTTCCGCCTGCGCAATTCCGATTGGCTCGACGGGCGGCCGATCGCCGCCGAAGAGGTACGCGACCAGCTCAAGCGAACGCTTCGCTCGCTCTCCGGTACTTCGCTCGGCCTCGATCTCGCGCCGGTGTCCGAAGTGCGCGCGATGACCGGGCGGGTGATCGAGGTGCGCCTCAGCAGCCCGATGCCGGATTTCCTGCAACTGCTTGCCCAGCCGGAGCTGGGGGTGCTGCACAAGGGCGTTGGCGCTGGGCCGATGACCTTGCAGCGCGATGGCGCGGTCGCTCAGCTTGCGCTCCTCCCGCCCGAAGCGCGCGGCCTGCCCACGCGTGAGGATTGGCGGGAGGGCACCCGCGCCCTCGCGGTGCGCGCGCTGCCGGCCGAAAAGGCGGTCGCCGCATTTCGCAACGGTCAGGTCGATCTCGTGCTCGACGGTCGGCTGGCCGATCTTCCCCGCGCCGACACCGGCCCGCTGTCGCGCGGGACGGTGCGGCTCGACGCAGCGCAAGGCCTGATGGGCCTGCGGGTGGTGCGCGCCGATGGCCTCCTCGCCGATCCGCGCCGCCGCGAAGCACTGGCGATGGCGATCGATCGCGAAACCCTGCTCGCACCGTTCAACGTCGCCGGCTGGACGCCGAGCAGTCGGCTGGTGCCCTCCGCGGTCGCGGGAAATGCCCCCGAGCGGTGGGCGGGCCTGACGATCGAGCAGCGGCGCGGCGAGGCACGGCGGCGGATTGCGGGCTTCGCCAACGCCTCGGTGCGGGTGTCTCTGCCCGCAGGGCCCGGCTCCGACCTCCTCTTTGGCCAACTCGCCGAAAGCTGGAGCCAGATCGGCGTCACCGCGGTCCGTGCGCGAGACGGCGAGCCCGCCGATCTCGAGTTTTTCGACGCGCTCGCCCGCACCGGCGGACGGCCGTGGTATCTCAACCAGTTCGCCTGCACGGTGCGGCGAACCCTGTGCTCGCCCGAAGCGGACGAGCTCGTCCGCGACGCGGCCGCCCAGTCCGATCCGGTCGCGCGGCTGACGATGCTGGCCGAGGCAGAGGAGCGCGTGAGCGCAATGGAAAACTTCATCCCCCTCGGCGCGCCGGTGCGCTGGTCGCTGGTGCGCGGCGACATCGATGGGTTCGCGGAGAACCGCTGGGCGCTGCATCCCTTGTTGCCGCTCGCGCTCGGCCCCACATGATCCGCTGAAGGAGAGTGCCCTTGAACGAGCCGAACCGCGCGCGACCCATGGGGATCGACCTGCCGATCGGTACCGACGCGACCTCGGTCCGCCGGCGGATCGAGGCGATGGAGCAGTTGCTCGAGAACAGCTTCACCGTTCCCGGGGTCAACTACCGCGTCGGGCTCGATTCGATCGTCGGCCTGGTGCCGGTGGTCGGCGACTTCGTGACCGCTGCGATGGGCATGTGGCTGGTGTGGGAGGCGAAGAACCTCGGCCTGCCCAGGTGGAAGCTGTGGCGGATGACCGGCAATGTCGCGGTCGATACCGCGGTCGGGGCGATCCCGGTGGTGGGCGACGCGGTCGACTTCCTGTTCAGGTCGAACACCCGCAACCTGAAGATCGTCAAGCGGCACCTCGACAAGCATCACCCCGCGACACGCACGATCGAGGGCTGAGCCAAAGCCAACCCCCCTGTTCGTCACCCCCGCGAAAGCGGGGGCCCATCTCCAACCGGCTGGGTGATGGATCCCCGCTTTCGCGGGGATGACGGCTCGGGAGAGTTTGGCGTATGAGGGCGCATGCCCCGCGACGTCACTTATTCGAGCTATCTCGACCTCGACTGCATTCTCTCGGCGCAGCACCCGGCCAGCGCCGCGCACGACGAGCTCCTGTTCATCATCGTCCACCAGGCGAGCGAGCTGTGGCTCAAGCTGTGCCTGCATGAGCTCAATGCCGCCCGCGCCGAGATCGCCGCCGATGACTTGCGGCCCGCGTTCAAGATGCTCGCCCGGGTAGCGCGCGCGCAGAACCAGCTCATCCAGTCGTGGGACGTGCTGAGCACGATGACCCCGGCCGACTATTCCGAGGTGCGCCCGCACCTTGCTAGCTCCAGCGGCTTCCAGAGCGCCCAGTACCGGCTGATGGAGTTCCTCCTCGGCGGCCGCAATCCCGACATGGTGACCATGCACGAGGCGACCCCCGAGGTGGCCGCGGCCCTGCGCGCCGAGCTCGATCGCCCGAGCCTCTACGACGAAGCAATCCGCCTGCTCGCCCGCCGCGGCTTCCGCATTCCAGACGCGGTGCTCGAACGCGATCACCGCGGCGGGTGGACGCCGTCAGCCGAGGTCGAGGCCGCGTGGGCGGAAATCTATCGCGAGCCCGAGGACTACTGGGACCTTTACGAGCTGGCCGAAAAGCTCGTCGATCTCGAATACCACTTCCAGCGCTGGCGCTTCGGGCACCTGAAGACCGTCGA
The DNA here is from genome assembly GCF_003958625.1 of Tsuneonella rigui. GTDB lineage: Bacteria > Pseudomonadota > Alphaproteobacteria > Sphingomonadales > Sphingomonadaceae > Tsuneonella > Tsuneonella rigui. The sequence goes on from NZ_RSEL01000026.1 coordinate 17,060, forward strand.
GCGCATCATCGGCTTCAAGCGCGGCACCGGCGGGACGGCGGGCGTGCCGTACCTCGAAGGCGTGCTGAAGCAGGTGTTCTTTCCCGAACTGCTGAGCGTACGGACGGCGATCTGATTTGCCCGACGCTTCTAGCCCCTCACTGCAAACGACAATGCAAAGTCACATCTCATGGCAGTCATCAGCGACACGCCGATCTTGGGCCGGCAATGCGGCCAGTGCAGCATGTGCTGCAAGCTCATGGAGATCAAAGAGCTGCAGAAGCCGGGCGGCTCCTGGTGTCGGCACGTCAGCAAGGGCAGCGGTTGCTCGATCTATCGCGACAGGCCACCGTCATGCGCCGCGTTCGGTTGCGGCTATCTCCACTGGCCGATGGCGGGCGATCACTGGTTTCCTGCCAGATGCAAGATGGTGATCGTCGCCGAAAATGATACGCGCATGGCCATCCATGTCGATCCCAGTATGCCCAACGTGTGGAAGTCGGAGCCCTACTATTCCGACCTCAAGACCTGGGCCCGGCACGCATCCCGGAACCCCGGGCAGCAACTGGTGGTGACCGTCGCGGGCCGCATGTTCGTCATCCTTCCCGACAAGGACGTGGACATGGGAATAGTCTCGGAAGATGAAATTGTCTTGTCCGGACAGATGGCTGACGGAAGCTACATGGCCATCAAGGTGCGGACCGATGATCTTGGCATCGAAAGATTGGCCAATGGGGGATATCGGGTTCGGTAGGCACCGCTTCAGGAGAAAAAGCGCCGGCCCTTCAATTTGAAGTATCGATCCGCCAGAATATCCATCGAAAGTAGAGCCAAGCGCGTCTGCGGGGCCGCGGCGGGGTCCGCATAGAGCCGAGCCCGGAGCGCCCAGATTTTCTCCTCTTTGGGAAGGAGTTGGCGCACGGCTTGCACTGCTGCCCTCAGCAAGCTGACCCGGCGGTCGGCTTCCGGACGGTCAATTGCGCCTTCCTCGAGCGCGCTCAGGGTAGTGCATCGGAATTCGCGACAGGTGGCAGGACGTTGCTCGTAGACGGTGCATGATGCGCCGCACAGCCGCGTGCACGGATGAGAGAATATTTCCCGACCGTCCTCCCTTTCGACGGGGAATCCCAGCGAGTGAATTCGCGCTGATTCCTCCGGCGTCACGCAGGAGTATCGGAAGAAGGCATCGGTGCAACACACCCCGCATGTTACGCACAGGGGTGGCAGGTCAGACTGCAGATCCATCGTCGGCTCGCACCTTGCGATTTTGCCGATCAGATGGCCGGCGCTGCCATTGTCCTACAGCGGACAGAGTGTGACAAGATGTCGGCCATGTCCCGGTCTCCGCTCATCGAAGGACGATTCGCGAAAGTGACAAGAATTACTCGCAAATTCGCTGCAACCTATTGATTCTGCGTGCCGAATCCAGTCGGCGGAGTTTCAAAAAACACCCCCGGTCAGTGTGACAAGTTGGGGTCAGGCCTCCAGCTCGATGTCCCAGTACAGCCAGTCGCGCCAGGTTTCGTGGAGGTAGTTCGGCGGGAAGGCCTTGCCGTGCTGGTGAAGCTGCCAGCTGGTCGGGCGGATCGGGCGCACCGCGGGGTGCATCCGGGCCTGGACCGGGGTGCGGCCGCCCTTCCTCATGTTGCACGGCGCGCAGGCGGTGATGATGTTCTCCCACGTCGTCCGCCCGCCGAGGCGGCGGGGGATGACATGGTCAAAGGTCAGGTCCTTTTCGCTCCCGCAGTACTGGCAGGCGAACCGATCGCGCAGGAACAGGTTGAAGCGGGTGAAGGCGGGAAACTCGTTGGGCTTCACGTACTGCCTGAGCGCGATCACGCTGGGGATCTGCATGTCGAGGCTGGGCGAGTGGACGCAGCGTTCGTAGCTGGCGACGATGTCGACCCGCTCGAGGAACACCGCCTTGATCGCGGTCTGCCATGGCCACAGGCTGAGCGGATAGTACGACAGCGGCGTGTAGTCAGCGTTGAGCACCAGCGCGGGGCAGCTTTCCAGCCTGCGCGCCGGGTCTTCCTCGGCGGTGCGGAAGCGGGCGGTCCGCTCGATCAGTTCGGCATTGAACACGTTGCGCGGTGCCCTCCGATTGACGCTATCGGAGCATTTGCCGATTTGTGCGTCAACCCGGTGACGGTCATGGAATCCACAGCGGTTGGGCCTCTGGGGCCGGTGCGATAGGGCTGCGCGCGCATGGAAACCACCCGCTTCGCCCCTAGCCCCAACGGGCCGTTGCACCTGGGCCACGCCTATTCGGCGATCGTCGCGCACGATCTGGCGCAGGAGCGGGGCGGCCGGTTCCTGCTGCGGATTGAGGATATCGATGGAACGCGCAGCCGGTCGGAGTTGGCGGCGGAGTTTCGCGCCGATCTCGCCTGGCTGGAGCTCCAGTGGACCGAAGTCGCCGCGCAATCCGCCCGGCTGGCGCGGTACGAGGAGGCAGCCGAGAGCCTGCGGACGATGGGGCTTCTCTATCCTTGCTCGTGCACGCGCGCTGAGATTGCCGCTGCTGCACGCAAGCGCGGCCCGGAGGGACCAGTCTATCCCGGCACCTGTCGCGGGCGATCGGCTGATCCGGCGGAAGCGGCGTGGCGGCTCGATGTCGGCCGCGCGCTTCGGTTGACCGGCCCACTCTCGTGGGAGGACGAGGTTGCGGGACCACAGGAAGCGCGCCCTGAACTGCTCGGCGATGTCGTTCTAATGCGCAAGGACGCGCCGGCGAGCTATCACCTCGCGGTCACGCTCGACGATGCGGCGGACGGTGTCACGCTCGTCACGCGCGGGCGAGACCTGTTTGCGGCGACCCACATCCACCGACTGCTCCAGGCGTTGCTCGATTTGCCGGTGCCGCGCTGGCACCACCATTCGCTGCTGGTCGAACCCGACGGCCGCAAGCTCGCCAAGCGGCGCGGCTCCCCCGGGCTCGACGAGCGGCGGCTGGCGGGCGAGGACGGCAGTGCGCTCGCCGACGCCTTGCGCGCGCACCGTTTCCCTGCTGGCATTTCGCTCTCGGAGGCCTAGATAACCCGCATGACCACGTTCCTCGTCATCGTCCTCGTCGTCCTCATGATCATGGTGGTCGTCTCGCTGGTGCGCGGGATCGTCGCGTTCCTGCAGTCGCACAAGGCGGACATCGAGGCGGGCAGCCGGCGGCAGCAGGACATGCAGCTGATGCAGAACAAGATGATGTTCAACCGCATCAAGTACCAGGCGCTGGCGATCGTGGTGGTGGCGGTCATCATGATGATCGCGCGCTGACGGCGGGTTCGCCCGACCGATGGTCAAGCTCAACAAGATCTACACCCGCACCGGCGACGACGGCACCACCGGCCTGGTCGACGGCTCGCGTGCGCCCAAGCACTCGGCGCGGATCGAGGCTATCGGCGCAGTGGACGAAGCCAATTCCGCGCTGGGCTTCGCGGCCGTTGCGTTGGAGGGTGAAGCCCGTGCCGACGCAACCCGTATCCAGAACGACCTGTTCGATCTCGGCGCGGATCTCGCGACTCCCGGCGAGGACTTCACCCCGTCGGCGATGGTCCTGCGGATCGTCCCGTCGCAGGCGGACTGGCTGGAAACGCGGATCGATGCGGCGAGCGAGCGGCTGACTCCGCTCACGAGCTTTGTTCTTCCCGGAGGCAGCGAGGCCGCAGCGCGAGTGCACTTGGCGCGGGCGGCGGTGCGCCGCGCCGAACGGGCGATGACGGCGCTTGGCGAGCACGATTCGGTCAACCCGGCCGCACTCGCCTACGTAAACCGGCTGTCAGATTATCTTTTCCAGCTCGCGCGCCTGCTCAACGATGAGGGGCGCAGCGACGTGACGTGGATTCCCGGCGCAAACCGCTAGGCAAGCCGCCCACCGCTCGCTAACCCGCCGCCTTTGCTGCAAGTGCGAAGGAATTGTGCGAATGCAAACAGTCGGCGTCATCGGAGCGGGCCAGATGGGCGCGGGGATCGCCCAGATCATCGCGCAGCACGGCATGAAGGTCCTGCTGTCTGACGTCGATCTCGCTGCCGCCGAACGGGGCAAGGCCGGGATCGACAAGGCGCTGGGCCGGCTGGTCGGTCGCGGCAAGCTCGAGATCGCCGACGCCGAGGCGACGCTGGCGCGCATCCAGCCGGTCGCCGAGCTCGCGCCGATGACCGAGGCGAGCTTCATCATCGAAGCTGCGACCGAGAACGAGAAGATCAAGCAGGCGATCTTCGGCAACGCCGGCAAGGTGCTCGGGCCGGATGCGATCATGGCGAGCAACACCAGCTCGATCCCGATCACGCGGATGGCCAACTGGTCGCCCGATCCGGCCCGCTTCATCGGCCTTCACTTCTTCAACCCAGTCCCGGTGATGGGATTGATCGAGGTCATCCCCGGCCTCGCCACTTCGCCCGAGACCATCGCCCGCACCCGAGCGCTCGCGGAGGCGCTCGGCAAGGAAGTGGTCGAGGTGCAGGACGAGCCCGGCTTCGTCGTCAACCGCATTCTCATCCCGATGCTCAACGAGGCCGCATTCGTGCTCGGCCAGGGCACCGCCAGCATTGCCGACATCGACAAAGGCTGCCGGATCGGCCTCAACCACCCGATGGGGCCGCTGGAGCTGGCGGATTTCATCGGCCTCGACACCTGCCTGGACATCGTCCGCGTGCTCTACAGCACGACCGGCGACAGCAAGTACCGCCCCGCGCCGCTGCTGGTGAAATACGTCGAGGCCGGCTGGCTCGGCCGCAAGAGCGGGAAGGGGTTCTACGACTATTCGGGCGAAGCGCCCGTTCCGACGCGCTGACGCGGGAACGGCGGGGCGGTCAGGACGGTTAAGCGGGCAAAGGAGAATTGCCCGTGGCTACCGACCCCAACCTTGCCCCCGAAACGCATAATTCCGAACAGGACGACGAACAGGAACAGGCGCAGACCGTCGCCGATCAGGCCCGGGCGCTGCGCAAGGGTGATCCGACGTCGAGCGTCAAGGTCGGCGGTGGCGACGTGCAGGATCTGGTCGATCACATGCGCGACATGGAAAGCTCGGGCCGGATCGACATGGGCGCCTACGACGGCGAGGAAACCATGGACGACAACGAGGACAAGTACGGCGAGGCCCAGAAGGCCGATCCTGAACTGCGTTCCGACGGAACCTGAGCTGCCGAAACTACTGCTGCGGCGGCGCTTGAGACGGCGCTTGCGGCTGGGCTTGCCCAGGCACGTCGCGTGACACGATCACCACATCGTTCGACATCTCTGCGGGATCGGGCGGATTGGCGGTGGCGAATTCGTCGATCGGGGTCGGGTCTTCACCCTGAGCCGGGTCAATTAATTCTTCGTCCGTGGCCATCACGACGTTGTCGCCAGATTCATCTGAAGGTGAGACCTCCTGCGTAACGCCGGTCAGCTGCTCGGCCTGCGCCTTTTGTTGCGCGATCTGGTCGGTCGCATCCTGCAGGGCGCCGTGGCTCTTCTCGGTCCCGACGAGCGTCGTCACGCCTGCCAGCGTCAGGGCGACGAACAACAGCGCAAACCAGCGATTGCGGAACATGTAGCCACGCATGCGCGCGAGCTTACGCCGTATTGGTTAAGCTTCGCTTGAACCCGCTTCGCGCTTGAGCTCGTACAGCACCTCCAACGCCTCGCGCGGGGTCAGGGCGTCGACATCGACCGCCTGCAAGCGCTCGCGTAGCGTGTCGCACTGCTCCTCCTCGGCTTCCGCCGCCGCGGCGAACAGCGGCAGGTCGCCGAGCCCGGCCGCAAGTCCGCCGGTCTGCGCCCGGCCTTTCTCGAGCTTGTCGAGCACCGCCTTGGCGCGCGAAACCACCCGCTGCGGCACGCCTGCCAGTCGCGCAACGGCCAGACCATAGCTGCGATCCGCCGGCCCCTTGGCAAGCTCATGGAGCAGCACGAGATCGCCCTTCCATTCGCGGGCACGCACATGGTGTAAGGACAGTGCGTCGCACGTCTCGGCCAGCCGGGCGAGCTCGTGGTAGTGAGTGGCGAACAGGCAGCGGCTGCGGTTGGTCTCGTGCACCGCTTCCGCCACCGCCCACGCCAACGCGAGGCCATCGTAAGTCGAGGTTCCGCGGCCCACTTCGTCGAGGATCACGAACGAGCGTTCGGTCGCTTGCGACAGGATCGCGGCGGTCTCGACCATCTCGACCATGAAGGTCGAGCGGCCGCGCGCGAGATTGTCGCTCGCGCCGACCCGGCTGAACAGACGATCGGTCAGGCCCACGGTAGCACTGCTCGCCGGTACAAAGCTTCCGGCCTGGGCAAGGAGAACGATCAGCGCGTTCTGCCGCAGAAAGGTCGACTTGCCGCCCATGTTCGGCCCGCCGATCAGCCACAGCCGGTCGTTCGGCGCGAGCGTGCAGTCGTTTGCTACGAACCGTTCGCCCCGGCTGGCGAGCGCGGCTTCGACCACCGGATGGCGACCGCCTTCCACCTGCAGCACCGGCTCGTCGCTCAGCGCCGGCCGCGCCCAGCCGCCTTCGGCACCGCGCTCGGCATGGCTCGCGGCGACGTCGATCCGCGCGAGTGCGGCGGCGGTGCGGGCGATTGCCTCACGCGCGGCGACTGCCTCACCGACCAGCTCTTCGAAGTGCGCTTCCTCTGCCGCGAGCGCATGCCCGCCCGCCTCGGCGATGCGGCTGGCTTCCTCATGGAGCGAGAGCGAGTTGAAGCGCACCGCGCCCGCCATCGTCTGGCGGTGCGTGAAGCCGCTATCGGGCGCCATCAGCGCATCGGCCGCGCGGGCCGGCACCTCGATGAAATAGCCGAGCACGCCGTTGTGGCGGATTTTGAGCGCGGCGATGCCGGTCTCGGCGCGGTATTTGCCTTCGAGAGCAGCAATCGCTCGTCGCGCGCTACCCGAGGTTCGGCGCAGGTCGTCGAGCGCGGCATCGTAGCCTTCGGCGATATATCCGCCCTGGCTACGCTCGGTCGGGGGCGAAGGTACCAGCGCGCGGTCGAAGAGGTCGGTCAACGCACCGTGCCCGCCGAGATCGGGCATCAGTGCGTCCAACAGGGCGGGCCGGTCGGCCCTGCTTCCTAGGTGATCGCGAATGCGGCGCGCTTCACCCAGGCCATCGCGCAGTTGGCCGAGATCCCGCGGACTGCCGCGCCCCGCGACGACTCGTCCTAGCGCGCGGCCGACGTCGGGGAGAGAGCGCAGCGCGGCGCGCAAGTCGGTGCGAAGCAGCGGGTCGTCGTGCAACCATGCGACCAGCGCCAACCGCTCCTCGATCGCGGCCCTGACCGTCAACGGCGCTGAAAGGTCAGCCGCTAGCTGGCGCGCTCCGGCGCCGGTAACGCAGCGGTCGATTGTCGCCAGCAGTGATCCGGCGCGCCCGCCCTGACTGCTCTCGACGATTTCCAAGCTCGCGCGGGTCGCGGCATCCATCGCCAGGGTGCCGCCGCTCTCGTGCGCGACAGGCGGCAAGAGCAGCGGCAGCTTCCCGCGCCCCGCGTGCTCCAGGTAGGCAATGAGGCCACCCGCCGCCGCCAGCATGGCACGCGAGAACTGCCCGAATCCGTCGAGCGTGGCCACGCCGTGCACCCGGCACAGTCGGGCGGTTCCTCCGTCGCTGGCGAAATCTCCGCGTGGTCGAGGAATCACGTCGGCGGGCGCGTCGTCCCATTCGTCGGGCGCTACCGTCTCGCTTGGTGCCAACCGGGCGAGGACGGACGCAAGGTCGCCAGCCGAGCACTCCTCCAGTTCCATTCGGCCGGTGGAGATGTCGACTTGGGCAACACCGCAAGTGCCCCGCACTTCGCACACTGCGGCCAGCACGTTCGCGCGGCGCGGCTCGAGCAGGGCTTCCTCGGTCAGGGTGCCGGCGGTGACGAAGCGGACGATGTCGCGATTGACCAGGGCTTTCGATCCGCGCGCCTTGCGCGCTTCGTCCGGGCTTTCGGTCTGCTCGGCGATCGCCACCCGACACCCCGCCTTGATCAGCCGCGCAAGGTACCCTTCCGCAGAATGCACCGGCACGCCGCACATCGGCACCGGCGCGCCGTCGTGCTCGCCGCGGCTGGTCAGCGCGATGTCGAGCACCTGTGCCGCGGTCTTCGCATCGTCGAAGAACAGCTCGAAGAAATCGCCCATGCGGTAGAACAGCAGGCAGCCTTCGGCCTGCGCCTTGAGCGCCTGGTACTGCGCCATCATCGGAGTCGAACCGCCCGCCACCAAAGTGGGTTAGCGGCGAGGCAGGCGATTCGGAACGCGGCACGTTCCGCTTTCCCCTGTTGCCGCTGGCAGAGTTCCGTTACGGCACCCGCCAGCGACAACGAAAGGGTGCCCATTGGCCGACGACAAGCCCACCGCCTTCACCGCCCGCGAGGCGCTGTTCTACCACGAGACGATCCGCCCCGGTAAGATCGAGATCGTCCCGTCGAAGCCGATGGCGACCCAGCGCGATTTGAGCCTCGCCTATTCGCCGGGTGTCGCGGCCCCGGTCCAGGCCATCGCCGACGATCCCGCCAATGCTGCGAGGTACACCGCGCGCTCTAACCTGGTCGCGGTTATCACCAACGGCACCGCCATCCTCGGCATGGGCAACCTCGGCGCGCTCGCCGCCAAGCCCGTGATGGAAGGCAAGGCGGTGCTGTTCAAGCGCTTCGCCGATGTCGATTCGATAGACATCGAGCTTGCGACCGAGGACCCCGACAAGTTCATCGAGGCGGTCGCGCTGATGGAGCCGAGCTTCGGCGGCATCAATCTCGAAGACATCGCCGCGCCCGAATGCTTCGTCATCGAGCAGGCTCTGCGCGAGCGGATGAACATTCCGGTCATGCACGACGACCAGCACGGCACCGCGATAATCGCCGCCGCCGGCCTCATCAACGCCTGTTACCTTACCGGCCGCAGCCTCAAGGACGTGCGCATGGTGGTGAACGGCGCCGGCGCGAGCGCGCTCGCCTGCACCGCGCTGATCAAGGCGCTGGGGGTGCCGAGCGACCAGGTGATCGTGTGCGACCGCTCCGGTCCGATCTATCCGGGCCGCGACGGAGTCGACCAGTGGAAGAGTGCGCACGCCACCGTCACCCAGGCGCGCAGCCTGGAGGAGGCGCTGGTCGGGGCGGACGTGTTCCTCGGCCTCTCCGCCAAGGACGCGCTCAAGCCGGCGTGGGTCGAGAAGATGGCCGACAAGCCGATCATCTTCGCGATGGCCAACCCCGATCCGGAAATCCGGCCCGAGGACGCCAAGGCGGTCCGCCCCGATGCGATCATCGCCACCGGGCGGTCGGACTACCCGAACCAGGTCAACAACGTACTAGGATTCCCCTTCATCTTCCGCGGCGCGCTCGATGTGCAGGCGACCGCGATCAACGAGGAGATGAAGATCGCCGCCGCCGAGGCGATCGCCTCGTTGGCCCGCGAGCGGGTGCCCGACGAGGTCGCGGCAGCGTACGGCGTCAATCACAAGTTCGGCACCGACTACATCATCCCTGCACCGTTCGATCCGCGGCTGATGGAGGTGGTGTCGTCGGCAGTCGCGCAGGCGGCGATGAACAGCGGTGTGGCCAAGGCGCCGATCGCCGACATGGCCGCCTATCGCCAGAGCCTGAAGGCCCGGCTCAACCCGACCACTTCGGTCCTCACGCGCGTTTACGAGGATGCCAAGGCCAATCCCAAGCGGATGGTGTTCGCCGAAGCCGAGGAGGACGTGGTCCTGCGTGCAGCGATCCAGTTCCGTGATTTCGGCTACGGCACCCCGATCCTGGTCGGGCGGACCAAGGCGGTGGTCGACAAGCTGCACATGCTCGGCGCGAGCGACCCGGGTGGGTTCGAGATCCAGAACTCGGCCGACAGCCACCTTGTCCCGCAGATGGTAGAGTATCTCTACGAGCGGCTCCAGCGCCGCGGCCGCACGCTGCGCGATGTCCGGCGGATCGTGAACCAGGACCGCAACGTGTTCGCCGCGCTCCTGGTGGCGCTCGGTCACGGCGATGCGCTGATCACCGGTCTCACCCGCACCTTCGCGCAGTCGATGCGTGAGGTGAGCCTGGTGATCGACGCCAAGGAGGGCTCCGTCCCCTTCGGCATCCACCTGATGATCGGCAAGAACTACACCGTGTTCCTCGCCGACACGACGATCAACGAGCGGCCAAGCGCGGAGCAGCTTGCCCACATCGCCCGCGAGACCGCAGCGGTCGCCAAGCGGCTGGGTCATGAGCCGCGGGTGGCGTTCCTCAGCTACTCCACCTTCGGGAATCCGGCGGGCCGCTGGCTCGACAACATCCGCGAGGCCGTGGCGATCCTCGACGCCGAGAACCCGGGTTTCGAGTACGAGGGCGAGATGGCCCCCGATGCCGCGCTCAATCCCAAGGTGATGGAGCTCTATCCGTTCAGCCGCCTCTCGGCCCCCGCGAACGTGTTGATCATGCCGGGCCTGCAGTCAGCCAACCTCTCGGCGAAGCTGCTGCGCGAGCTGGCGGGCGCGAGCACCATCGGACCGATGATGGTGGGCATGGAGAAGCCGGTGCAGATCGCTCCGATGACTGCGCTTGCGCCTGATGTGCTGACGCTGGCGGTGCTGGCCGCGGCTGGGGTTGTGGGCTGACCTCGGTCGCATTTAACCGCGTTGTTGCAGGCGATCGTTAACCCTCGGCCGCGAAGGGTGCGGCGATGGCCAAGCTCAACCGACCCAAGCTCGTGACGCACTACACCGGGCCCCGGGCCGGACCGCGGGAGTTCGTGTCGCTCGAAGGCCGCTGCAGCGTGGGCAAGGGCGAGGCGGAGATCATCGCGGTGCTCGACCTCGACGCGCGCGGTTGCCGGGTGAAGGGGATTACCTCGGCGGTGACCAAGACCGATCCGTTGCAGCTGTGGCTGGGCCAGATCGGACCGATTGCTGGCAGGCTCCGGTGGGTCAAACGTGGCAGCGCGGGGATCGCCTTCGCCGGGCCGCTGGATGACGAGCAACTAGAGCTGGCGAAGCGCACGGCACTGCCGGTGCCTGTCGCCGAAGTCGTTCCGTTGCGGCGACGCTTTCGGCCCGAGCCTGACGCCGCAGCCTGACAGCGAAGCGGCCGCCCTCACTCAGAGAGCGGCCGCCTTCACCATTCGGGCTGAGCGATTACTCGCCGTTCGAGCCGAAATCCTGCTGGCTGCGGCTGTCGCGGTCGAGCTCCGAGTTGCCCGAATCGCTGTCCCATTCCTCCTGCGAGGCCTGGTCCGAGCGTAGGCTCTCTTCGCCGAAGTCGCCGCTGTTGCGGCTGCTCTGGTCGCCGCCCATTCCGCCCTGCTGCTGCCCTTGCTCCTGCTGACCGCTCTGCTGGCCGCCATAGCCCTGGCCACCGGATTGCTGTTCCTGTTGCCCACTCTGCTGACCAGCGTTCTGGTTGCCTGACTGCTGCTCTTGTTGGCCCTGGCCACCCGACTGCTGGTTCATCTGCCCGGACTGCTGACCGCGACCATCGTTGCCGCCCGACTGCTGACTGCGATTGGCGTCGTTGCCGTTGTTCTGGTTCATCACCGCTCTCCTTCGATCTTCGTGGGTCGCCCGGTCATACCGGGCACATCGCCTCAATGATGCGAAAGGTCAGCGGTTGCAGGCCAAGCGCCAAAGGGCCCGCGGCGAGCGCCAAGTCGTTGAGCGCGTTAGTGAAACCTAATCTGCGGCAATATTGTCAGGATCGTCCCATCCCGGCAGCCGGACGAAGTCGAACCGGTTGCGCAACGCTCGGTTGAAATAGCCGCCCTTCGATCGGACCCGGCTGAACCCCTCGGCGACGGTCGGCGGGACGGCGAAGTAGCGATAGACCCGCCCGGTGATGAACTCGATGTCGAGCGCGCCGGCATCGGGCCGGTAGACGTAGCGGCGAATCGCGGTCGACGGCATGGCCCTTCAACGCGGCGCATGTCACCAAGTGCCCGAACGCGAGAGCGGCGCCTCCCCGTGAGGGGAGGCGCCACCCGTTGTCATGCGATAAACGCTTAGCTGATCGCGTGCTTGAGCTGGCTCATCTCGTCGTGGCCGGCCTTGACCGACTGCCAGGCCTGTTCGACCGCCGAGCGGGCTTCGGCAGGCAGATCGGTGTGGCGCAGCGCGGCCTCGAACTTCTCCTTCAGGTAGTCCTCGCCGCTCTCGACCGAGTTGACGATCGCTTCGTCGTCGCGGCCGAGCACCGCTTCCTTGAGGTTGATCCACCCGCGGTGGACGGCGCCGGCGGTGGTGCCGTCATCCTCGGGGTTGCCGCCGAGCCGAGCGACCGCGGCCTGCAGGCCGGTCAGCGCCTGCTGGCGTTCCTGCGCGCGGGCATTGAACATCTCGGCAAAGCGGCTGTTCTCGGTGTCGGCGGCGGCCTTCTGGTAGCCTTCGATCGAATCGATCAGCGTGCCGATGAGGGTGTTGAGCTCGGCGGTGTCGGTCGCGTCGGCGCTGCCGGTGCGGGTGTAGGCGTCGTTTTCCATGAGTGTGCGATCCTTCGCGAAGAGGGTTGGTGCCCCTAGAGCGTTTGCCGCGCCCGGATGTTCCGCCCGCTGATCGGCTGCCCCGCACGGATCGTCGATCCGGCCCGCTAACCGGTTGTCGAGCTGCGCGCGGACCGCCAACAGCCCCAGCCGCGTGGTGGCGTAGGGCCGCCCGCCGTGGCTGGCGATCAATCCGCGCTGCTTCAGGCGCCGGAACACCGCGAGGGTGCAGTCCGGCAGCACGAAGCCGTCGCGGGTGATGCAGTCGGCGGCGACGATCCGCCCGCCTTCGTCGCGTAAGTGATGGATCGCGCCGCCTTGCGCGAGCGCGTGGAGCACGCGCTGTTCGTGTTTCGAAACGTTCACTGGAATGGCCCCTGCTGGCACAGCAACAGCACGCGCGCGCCGATTGGCGCGGGAGGCGTGCGGCTCGACGCTGGCGGGACGGCAAGTCCCGGCGTCGGCTAAGCGGGCGGCAGTTTCCTTCATGTTCGCTTTCCTGGCGTGAACGGAGCGAGACTACCGTGGCGTCCGCCGCCCCGTCAATCGCGCGGCAACCTCGCGCCTGACCTGTCACGCATAACCGCCCTCAGAACACTGTGACTTTCACCCTCCTTCGTCGATCTCGCGGCACGCCCGATCGAGCTGCGCGAGATGGCTGAGGAGGGCATTATTGTCGGGTTTCCAATAGGTTCCGCGGTAGCGCCCGGCGAACATCCGCACCTGCATGATCCCCACCTTGCTGCGGTATCCGGCGTGGAGCCCTGTGGACTTCGGCGAGGCCAAGTCCACAGGCGTGTGCGGCTTTCCCAGCGCCTTGTCCCACGCCGCGGCAAATCCCGCCGCGCCGCGGCGCCGGCGCAGGCGATAGGCGCTCTCCCGTCCCATCTTCACCCGCCGACAGGCAGCGATGACCGAGCGCGTTTCGGCGAGGTGGCCGATGAAGGCCCCCTGCCGCGCGGGCGTCCACCCATCGGCGCGGCGGCCGACGGGCACGGGGTGGAACTGGAACAGCGAAAGGCGCGGTCGCGGCGGGCGCGGGGGCGAGGGTGGTGGCCAGTGCTTCATCCCGCAGGGTGGAGCAGAAATCCCGCGTGTAGGAAAATGCTTCCGAGTCCTATGACCCCAGCCGCTCGACCTCCGCCGCGAGCGAGGCCCAGTCGGCGTGCCCGGTGACTGGCGCCACTCGCTCCGCCCACAGCGCGTCGATCTGCGCGGCGACGGAGGGCGGCAGCACGGAAGCATCGCTGGCGACCTGCTGCACCTTGGTCGAATCGCTATCGGCCGGCACCCCGATCCGCCGTTCGAGCGCGGCGCAGACCATCGCATCGTCGAAGCGGTCCTTGTGCGCGTACATGAACTCGCGCGCGGTCATCCCCTCGACTTCTGCGACATCCTCGTCGCTCACCGCGAGGCCAAGGAACGCGGCGAGCCGGCGGATCATCGCCCCGCGGTTGCGCGCGGCCCAGCGATAAGTCGCCAGCAGCGTGTCGGGCTCTTCGCGGCGGGCGTACCAGCTAAGCAAGTGGGTGAAGTAGTCGCACCCGTTGGGCCCGCCGCCCAGCCACAGCGGGAAGAACTCCTCGAGGCTCAATGCGCCCCGCTCGATGTGCCAGCCGTCGAAGAAGCGGTAGAAGGAACAGTACGTCTCCTTGGGATCGCGCAGCGTGACGACGTAGCGCATGCCGGCGGGCAGCCGCTCGTACTCGCGGTGGCTCTTGAAGCCGCGCGGTTGCGCGCGCTGCGGGCCGTTGATGTCGTGATCGATCAGCGGGGCGGAATCCTCCCACGGGACCACCCGGCTGATATCGTCGAAGTCCATCTCGCCCCTGGCCGTGGCGGCGACCGTGCGCAGCTGGTGGAACATCTGCTGCATCATGGTGGTGCCGCTCTTGGCCCAGCAGGCGATGAACACGTCGCCGGGCTCGTTCTCGAGCGGGCGGAAGTGCTGCAGCGGCTCGGCCATGATCGCGCCGACGTTGATGCCGAATTCCTCGACGCTGCGCGCGCGCCTTCCCAGCCCTACGGTCATGTGCGTTGCCTCCCCCCGAGGCGACCCTGCGCCCGCACTATGCCACGGCGGCGCTCAAGTGAAAACGGCTTGGCGTGAGGGCGCGGCGCGCTAGCGTGCTAGGATGGCTCGCCTGCCGCGCAACCCTTGGCCGAAAGACAGCGGCAACGTCGTTCGCTTCCGCAAGCGCAGCCGCTGGACCAAGCCTGCGGCTTATGGCGTGAAGCCGGCGCGCTTTCGGCGGCCGGGCAAGAGCTGGCGGCAGGAGTGGTTCGAGATGCGCCCGATCCTGTTTCTCATCGCGCTGGTGACGATCGCGCTGCTCTACCAGACGCCCGGCTTCTACGAGCCGCCCGGCTTCCTGCAGAGCGCGCCCGACCGGATCGAAGGCGTGTTCACCCGCTGCGGGCCGGGCCGAGGGACGTTCTGCGTGATCGACGGCGACACCTTCAAGCTGGGCGACACCAAGTACCGCGTGACCGGCATCGACACCGCCGAGGTCCACGCCCGCTGCCCGGCCGAGGCGGCGCGGGCCGAGGCCTCGACCACGGCGCTGCAAGGCTGGCTCAGCGCCGGGGCGTTCCAGATCACCACCCGGCTCGACCAGCCCACCGACCGCTACGGCCGCACCCTCGCCATCGTAAAGCGCACGAGGCCCGACGGCAGCGAGGAGCGGCTGGCCGACTGGATGCAAGCCCACGGCGGCGCGCGGGGCTATGACGGCGGGTTCAGGGGTGGGTGGTGTTGAGGCTCAGCCCCAACTTTCGCACGCGATCCCATCGCTATCACCGTCGAAATAGTCGCGATAGCCTGGCTCCCCGCGACGAATGGGGGCCGCGCCCGCAGCGCTTGCTTCGCTGCAGCCGCTATAGGTCACGCTGTTTTCGATTGCGGCGCGCTCTTCAGGGCTCATTAGCATGACTTCCACCTGCGGATACAGGAACCACACACCTGCGAATGCCATCGCTGCGTAAATCGCTATGTCCGCGTAGGAGATCTGGTCACGTCGGTGACGGTTCTTCCCAAGGCGTTGATTACGACGGCGCATACGGTGAAGATAAACGTCAATAGTTTGCGAGCCGTGAAGGGCATGGAATGAAGAAACCCGCGACAGTCGAAGCGCTCGACAAGCTCGGACGGGTGCGGCTGTCGAAGCACTTCTTCATGCGCGAGATGCTCATGTCGGAAATCGCGCAAGTGCACGGGCTACTCAACGCGCCCGACGACCCGGACCTCGCGATCGAGGTTGGCACTCGGCTGTGTGAGGATTTGCTCGAGCCGATTCAGGAACGCTGGGGGCGGATCACGATCCGAAGCGCCTATCGCTCTGCGGAGGTAAATGCGCTCGGCAATGCGATGCAAAAGGCGGGCAAGACCGGCTACACCTGCGCAAGCAACGAGGCGAACAACGCCCGCCACATCTGGGACCGCCTCGACGCGAACGGCCACAAGGGCGCGATGGCTTGCATCGTCATCCCCGACTTCGCCGACGTGTACCCGGAGGAGGGCGGCTGGCAAGTACTGGCGCGCTGGATCGACGAAATGCTGCCTTATTCGTCGCTGCATTTCTTCCCGAAGCTATGGGCGGTGAACGTCGGCTGGCACGAGGTACCCGAGCGGCGGATCGACAGTTATGCGGTGCCGAAGGGGCGTTGGGTCTCGAAAGAAACGGCCTGATCACGGCCCGTACTACCAGCGTCAAAGTCCTCGTGGTTGCGTTGACTCAAGGCGCGTCCCGACTGGATAACCGTTCAAGCACTTCGCTGGTGAGTGGTGACCTGGTCGGATCAGCCGAGATCATGCATTCGTGAAGAGCCTCGTTCAATCCTTCCGCAAATGGCTCCTCAATTAGACGGATCTCGACGTGCGCCTTTGCCGCCTCGCCTGAGCTAACTCGCTGGCGGTGAGCAAAGACATCAAGTGCTCTCTTGTCTAAGCCGGGATTTATAACGATCAGCTTCGCTTGACGTCTTGTGCGCATCCAAGCTCTAATCATCGCATTGACGTGTTGGTCGCCAAAGGAGTAGCCGGCAACAAGAAGAATGTTAGACTGCCTCAGCTGTTCAAAGAACGAATGACGAAGTGCTAAAAACGGACCATCGGAGAAAAGCTTCTCCGCTTGCCCGCCAAAAATAAGAGCGTGTTTCTTATTTGGCAGTAATCGGTCGGACACTTCGATATCGTCGAAATTTTCTAAATACCAATTAAGTGATCCGTGCAATTTGATAAGTTTGATTTCGCCATCATAGAATTTGATATATCGGCGCAGGTTCCAGCTGCGTAGCCCGTAATCTATCGAGATGCCGCGCGACTTTGCAGAACGCTCCAAAAGCAAATCGTAATTCAGGCTCCCGATGCAGCTGAAGCGATCAGATGCATGTTCGAGCAGCCGCTCTACATAGGAATAGCTTTCCTCTCGAGGTGTAAGGAGTCTGACCAAGACTTCGATAAACCGATCAGCATCATAAGCAGGCGATCCAGTTCCACGAAGTGAGCGTCCAAGTGTATGAGAAATATTTTCGATGGCGTGGCGGTTGATTGAGTACGCAATCGCGTTCGTGCTAGTCAAAGAACGTGACGGTCTTCGTTCAAGAATGTCATAAAAGCTGCTCCGAAATTCACCTTCATCAAACGGCTCAGGCCGATCGCCAAAGGCCCTAAGATCATCCCACCCAGTCACAAACTCTGACAATACGTTCGAGTCGCGCCTAAGAAATTGTTTTACCGCATCGTAGGCAGTTTCGACATCAACCCGCTGGAAAGGCGATCCGCCGTTCCGGGTGGCACGGACTAACAGTTTGGAGATCACGTATCCGAAGAGATGACCTTCCGGATAGCCACGCGCGACGAGGTAGTTGTAAACCTCCTGCGTCAGATCGAAAGTATTGAGAAGTCCGGCGTCGATTGAAGCGCCGGCCCCCAGAAGCGCGAGAGGCTTCCCCGCCACTACTCCGCGGCCACAGCCCCGGCGTCATCCCCGAACAGCCCCGGCTCGCTCGCGTCCGCCGCGGCTTCGCCGAGGTCGTTCGCGCCATCCCCCGCCTTCGCCTTCTGGCGGCTGTCGAAGCTCGACCACACGTCGCCCCAGTTTCCGCGGGTGGCGGCCTTGGAGTATTCGGTGGCGCGGGTTTCGAAGAAGTTGGCGTGCTCCACGCCGTTCAAGAGCGGGGCGAGCCAGGGGAGGGGGTGGTCCTCGACCATGTAGATCGGCTGGAAGCCCAGCTGCCCCAGGCGCCAGTCGGCGATGTAGCGGATGTAGCGCTTGATCTCCTTGGCGCTCATGCCGGGGACCGGGCCCTGCTCGAACGCGAGGTCGATGAAGGCGTCCTCCAGCCGCACCGTCTTCTGGCACATGTCGAGGATGTCTTCCTTGACCGCCTTGGTCAGGCACTGGCGTTCGGCCACGAAGGCGTGGAACAGGCGGGTGATGCCTTCGCAGTGCAGGCTTTCGTCGCGGACCGACCAGCTGACGATCTGGCCCATGCCCTTCATCTTGTTGAAGCGCGGGAAGTTCATCAGCATCGCGAAGCTGGCGAACAGCTGCAGCCCTTCGGTGAAGCCGCCGAACATGGCGAGCGTGCGGGCGATATCCTCGTCGCTATCGACCCCGAACTGCGCGAGGTAATCGTGCTTATCGCGCATCTCCTGGTACTCGAGGAACATGCCGTACTCGCTCTCGGGCATGCCGATCGTGTCGAGCAGGTGGCTGTAGGCGGCGATGTGGACCGTCTCCATGTTGCTGAACGCGGTCAGCATCATCTTGATCTCGGTCGGCTTGAACACCCGGCCGTACTTGTCGTGGTAGCAATCCTGCACCTCGATATCGGCCTGGGTGAAGAAGCGGAAGATCTGCGTGAGAAGGTTGCGCTCGTGATCGGAGAGCTTCTGCGCCCAGTCGCGGCAGTCCTCGCCCAGCGGCACTTCTTCCGGCAGCCAGTGGACCTGCTGCTGGCGCTTCCAGAAGTCGTAGGCCCACGGGTATTCGAAGGGCTTGTAGGTCTTGCGGGCTTCGAGCAACGACATGTTGTGGTTCCTGTGCGACTGGCGGCGTGCTGGCGCGAACCCTCAATATAGGGTTTCAGGCCGCTGATTCGAAGCCAAATCGCAAGATTGAGGCGGGGATAAAGTGCTTATCGCCTACCGCCCGGCGGCTGCTTGAGGCGGAACGGAACCGCCGGTCTCGTCAACGGTTCACTGGTTAACGGCCGGCACGGATCGAGCCCTACCGGCTGCAATGAGGGAAAACCGCGGGCGTGCCCGAATTTTCCCCTTTTCGCGGGCATTGTCCGCACCCTCGCGCCCCTCTCCTAACCGGGAGGGGCGTTTTGGTTTGCGCGGGACCTAGCGCGTGGCGGGCGCGTTGGAAGGGGGAAGGAGAGCACGTCATGTCCGAACTCGAACCCGAAGACTCGCGCGTCATCACCAATACCCAGAACCGCGCCCCCGGGGAGCCACCGCGCACCGGCCCGCGCGAGGACGAAGCCCGCGCCCAAGCCGGCCAGCCGACCGCCGAGGAGAGAGCGGCGAACGCCAACGGCGGCTTCGCCACCGAAGGCGATTCGCCCGAGCATCCAGACCGCATGGCCGGCACGTCCGCGCAGGAATACGCCGAGGAGCACGACGGCGAGACCGCCGACGACAGCGGCAGCTGGCGCGACCAGTCGGAGTAAGGGCTAGGCGAGGCGAGGGGCGACCCCGCCTCGGGTCACTTCCAGAACCAGCGGTCCCGCGCGCCGCGCCGCGCGCGCTCGCGCCACATGCGCACGTAGAGCCAGATCCCCGACACCGAGAAGAAGATCAGCGCCAGGCCGGAGAGGAACGAGATAGCCTCGCCCGCCTTGCCGAACTCGGAGCCTGAGTGGATGTGGTGGAAGAAGCCGGTCAGCGCCGCGAGGCCGGTGCGCTCGCCCTTGGGCGGCATGCAGCGCCAACCTTCGGGGCAGACGAATCCCGGCGGTGGCGCGACTTCGGCCGCGCCAGCTGAAGCCGCCTCGCCCGACCACGCGCCGAGATGGCTGAGCACCCCGGTCACCGCTATCCACAGCATGAACACGGCGAAGAAAACCGACAGCCAGCGATGCCACTTGCGCAATGCGCCAATCCTTTTGTTGCAAATGCTTCGCAAGCGCAACTGACACGGCGCCGGTCGGGGCGCAACTGGTTTCGTAGTCTAGTGGGCGCGGAGGCCGCGGAGCGCTTCGACCACACCAATCACCCGCGGCGCGATCAAGCCGGCGGGCTTCTCCCACACCGCCGGCCGCTCGACCTCCTGCCCGCCCATGCGCCCCTTGAACCGATACACATCCGGGTTGGCGTCGGGGTCGATCCCGCCGAGATCGTAGCGCTTGAGCCCGCGTTCGCGAGCATGCTCGATCACCGCCCACTGCAGCAGGAACGCTGCCCGCTCCTCGCGCCCCACTGGGTCGACCGCGCCGAGCAGGTAAACCGCGGTGTCTCCGGTGAATGCGCCGATATGGCCGCCGACCAACCTATCACCGGCATAAGCGAGGTGTGCGACAAACGGTGGCGGCTCATCCGGGACAGCGTGGCGCGCGGCGCGCGCGTAGAACTCCGCATCCTGCGCCAGCCCAAACCGCTTCTGCGCGGCGAGGTCAGCCAACATCGGCTGCAACTGCGCGATGTCCTCGGGCGCAGAGCTGCGCACCACTCGTAAATCCCCCCGCTCGCCGCGCCGCAAGTCTGTCCGCCACTTGCCGGCTAGCGATGCGCGCAATTCGTCGAGCGACGGCGACAGGTCCAGCGCGATCGTGCGCCCGCCGTTCGCGGAGCGCTTGAACCCGAGGTCGCGGTAATCGGCATCCAGGCCGCCGCTCGCCCCCTGTTCGACCGGCGCGCTGACCCGCACTGTCAGCTTACGGCGCGCGTAGTGGCGAGCGATCTCGCCGAGGCATGCCTCCCAGACGGCCGAAGAAAAGTTCTCATCCGTCCGCCGCGTGGCCGGGCCACCGTGCAGATAGGCAAGGCCCCCGCCGAGCAGCGGAATCGGCTTGATCCGCACGCTAGCAAATCCAGCCGCTTCGCCAGTGTCCTCGACCACCACGAACTCGGCGCACGTGCCCACGCGCGCTGCCGCTTCGAGCGCGTAGCCAGGCTCCTGCGTGTAATCGAGATCGGCGAACAACCGGCTGCAGCGCTGCGCCTCGGCCAAGTTGACCGTGCGCAAGCGAATGGTGCCAGGGTTTGCGCTCATATCCAGCAATGGCCTGGATCGCGTGCAGAAGCCCGCTGGGGAGGAGTGCGGCGCAGACGCGTAGCCATTGCTACGCGCAAGCAAGCGACGCGCCCAGCGGGCTTCTGCACGCGACCGCAGCGCGGCGGGCGCATTTTGGCCCAAGCCGGCGTCCCTCGTCGGTCACGATGGCATGCATCGCTCCCTCCTCGCTCCTTGTCCTGAGCCAAAACGCGCTCCGTCCAGGCCGTTGCTGGATATGAGTGCAGACCCTATAGGGTCCCGTCACCGGGTGCTGGCTCTAAGCCATTGCGCCCCACCGTCAACCTGCCGAGCCGGGCGAGAGCTGGATGGATGTTTTCCGCGCACCGCTCGCCGCGCCCCCCACCCCGCGCCGGCGGTGGGTCGCTGCGCTTGAGCGCATTGCGCGAACCCATCTGCTGTCGCGGTTCGATCGGCGGCGGGTAGTATTCCGCTGGCGGCCCGAGGCCGTCCGGCTCGGTGAAAGCGACCTCCGCGTCGAGCGTGTGGCTTCGCTGGATGAGCTGCCGAACACGGTCTTCCGCGAGTTCGATTCGGACGGTCAGCCTCTGGCCTGGTATAGGCACTTCCTAAATCAGGGCGCGGTGCTGTGGACCGCCATCGAAGGCGGCCGGGCGCTCGGATCGGTCTGGGTACTGCCAGCCGCGCGGGCGGGTGATTGGTACGTTCCGCTCGAGCCTGACGCGGGGGTCATCTACGGCGTGGTCACACCGCCGTGGGCGCGGGGGCGGGGGATTGCCGCGCAGCTCTCGCTCGCGGCGGCGCGCGGCGCTGGCGGCGCACCGGTGTACCTCGATTGCATGGCGTGGAACCGCCCGGCGCAGCGCGCTTTCGAAAAGGCGGGGTTCGAGCCCGTCGCGGTCGCCGGCAGTCGCTGGCGCGAAGCCCGAGCCGGCCCCGATGCCTGAGCGGACCCCCGAACTGTCGATCCTGCTGGTCAACTGGAATACGCGCGACATGACGCTCGAGTGCCTTGCCTCGGTCGTCGCAGAGACCAGGCAAACCGACTACGAGATCATCGTGGTCGACAACGGGTCGACCGACGGATCGGCAGAAGCGATCGCGCAGGCTTTTCCGCAAGTGAGGTTGATCGACAGCGGCGAGAACCTGGGCTTCGCCCGCGCCACCAATCTGCAAGCGCAAGAGGCGCGCGGCGACAAGCTCCTGCTGCTCAATACCGATACCGTCGTGCTCAACGGCGCGGTCGACGCGCTGATGGAGTTCAGCCGGCGCGAGCCGCAGGCGCGCATCTGGGGCGGGCGCACGCTCTACGCCGACGGCTCGCTCAACCCGACTTCGTGCTGGGGGCGATTAAGCGGTTGGAGCTGCCTGACGCAGGCGCTCGGGCTGTCGGCGATGTTCCCCGAATCGCGCTTGCTCAATCCGCGCGCCTATCCCGGCTGGTTGCGCGACAGCGAACGCGAAGTGGATATCGTCACCGGCTGCCTGTTCCTGATCGAGCGGTCGTTCTGGAACGAGCTCGGCGGGTTCGATCCGCGCTTCTTCATGTTCGGCGAGGAGGCGGAGCTGTGCGCGCGTGCGCAAGCGGCCGGTGCGCACCCGATGATCACTCCGCACGCGACCATCATCCACTACGACGGGGCCAGCAATCGCGACCCGCTTCAGAAGGCGATCTTCCAATTGCAGGCAACCCTCCGGGTGGTGGACCTGCACATGAGAGGTACCGAGCGGTCGGTTGCGCGCGCCGCTACGATCGGCGGCGTGGCTCTGCGCAAGGCCGTTTTCAGGATCGCGGCGCGCGTCGCCCCCGCCCGCTGGCGCAATCGCGCGAGGGAGTGGGCCGGCATCTGGGCTCGCCGGGCGGAGTGGCGCGACGGCCCGCTTACCCGCTTGTAGCTGAGATCAGCGAAAGCGGCGCCGATAGGCGCGCGATGCCGCCTGCTTCATCCGTTCGAGCGGACCCGCGTTCCCGGTGAGTATCGTCTCGACCTCGTCCGCGTTCATCCCGGCCATCATTGTGTTGCGGTTCCACACCCGCGCTACTGGGTCGAAGGTACCGCGATCACTGGTCAGGATGCGGCGGAAGCCATGACGCTCCAGCCAGGTGAAGACCCGGCTGTCATAGGCGCCGAACGGAATCGCTACCTCATCGACGGGGCGGCCGGCCGCGTGCGCCACTTCATCGCGGGCGCGAACGGTCTCGTCTTCCAGTGCGGCGTCGTCGAGGGTGCGCCAGTCGAGATGGTGGCGGCCGTGAAGGCCGACGGTCATCCCCATAGTCGCCAGCGTCCGAAGATCTTCACGCGACAGGTAGTGCGGCTGACCCAGGCGGCCAGCGAGCACATAGAACCGGCCCTTCAGCTCTCGGCTGGCAAGCATTTCCGCCGCTTCGAGGTCGGAGGCGTTGCCGTCATCGAAGGTGATCGCGAACCGATCGGGATGCGGGTCAGCGGCGATGCGGTCGAGGATCGCGGCGAAGGCATCGCGCGCCAACCAGAACGGCCGCTCGTCGGCGTCGATGCCGGCGTGCGGTTCTCCCAGCCCGTGAAAGTTGAGCGCGACGTGCGCCCGCGCCTTCACCGGCATCGTGTCGGTTCGGCTGCCACGGTTGGCGCCATTATGGTGACAATTGCCTCGAACATGGATCGTCCGCCTGAAATACACAGGCCGGCAAGTCCAGCACCATATCCAAAGTTACGGAGAAAGAATTAACGACGATAGGCCGGCCTTACTGGCAGGCCAAGCACTCCTCGTAGTCGGTTTGTCCGCCCGCCAGTTCGAATTTCGCCGCGTCAGGCGTGTTATCCGCTTCTACCCCGCCGGCGAATCCGGCGCGCTGGACGCTCTTCGAACGCAAGTAATACAAGGACTTGATGCCCTTCTCCCAGGCCTGGAAGTGGAGCATCGCGAGGTCCCACTTGTCGACATCGGCGGGGATGAACAGGTTCAAACTCTGCGCCTGGTCGATGAACGGCGTGCGGTCGGCGGCGAATTCGAGCAGCCAGCGCTGGTCGATCTCGAAGCTAGTCTTGTAGACCGCCTTTTCCTCGGGCGTGAGGAAGTCGAGGTGCTGCACCGAGCCGCCCTTCTCGAGGATCGAGTTCCACACATTGGTGGAATTCTTGCTCTTCGTATCGAGCAGTTTTTCGAGGTACGGGTTCTTGACGATGAAGCTGCCCGACAGCGTCTTGTGAGTGTAGATGTTGGCCGGGATCGGCTCGATGCACGCGCTGGTGCCGCCGCAGATGATCGAGATCGACGCGGTCGGCGCGATCGCCATTTTGCAGCTGAACCGCTCCATCGCGCCCGCGTCGGCGGCGTCGGGGCAGGGCCCGCGCTCTTCGGCCAGCACCATGCTCGCCTCTTCGGCCTTGGCGGCGATGTGTTTGAACATTTTCAGGTTCCACACTTTCGCCATCGGGCTTTCGAAGCCGATGTTCTTCATCTGCAGGAATGAGTGGAAACCCATCACGCCCATGCCGACGCTCCGTTCGCGCATCGCGGAGTATTTGGCGCGCGCCATCTCTTCGGGCGCGCGATCGATGTAGTCCTGCAGCACGTTGTCGAGGAAGCGCATGACGTCCTCGATGAACGTCTTGTCGCCTTCCCACTGCTCCCAGGTTTCGAGGTTCAGCGAGGACAGGCAGCACACCGCAGTGCGGTCGTTGCCGAGGTGGTCGATCCCGGTCGGCAGTGTGATCTCGGAGCACAGGTTCGAGGTCGAGACCTTGAGGCCGAGCTCGCGGTGGTGGCGCGGCATCATCCGGTTCACCGTGTCGGAGAACACGATGTAGGGCTCGCCGGTGGCCAGGCGGGTTTCGACCAGCTTCTGGAACAGGCTGCGCGCATCGACCTTGCCGCGGACTTCGCCGGTCTTGGGGCTGGTCAGCGCCCATTCGCCGCCCGCACGCACGCACTCCATAAACGCGTCGCTGACGAGCACGCCGTGGTGCAGGTTCAGCGCCTTGCGGTTGAAGTCGCCCGAGGGCTTGCGGATTTCGAGGAACTCCTCGATCTCGGGGTGCGAAATGTCGAGGTAGCAGGCGGCCGAGCCGCGCCGCAGCGACCCCTGCGAAATCGCCAGCGTCAGGCTGTCCATTACCCGCACGAACGGGATGATGCCGCTGGTCTTGCCATTGAGGCCGACCGGCTCGCCGATCCCGCGCACGTTGCCCCAGTAGGTGCCGATCCCGCCGCCGCGCGATGCGAGCCAGACGTTCTCGTTCCAGGTGCCGACGATGCCTTCGAGGCTGTCGCTCACCGAATTGAGGTAGCACGAGATCGGCAGGCCGCGATTGGTGCCGCCGTTCGACAGCACCGGGGTCGCGGGCATGAACCACAGCTTGGAGATGTAGTCGTACAGCCGCTGCGCGTGATACTGGTCGTCGGCGTAGGCGTCGGCCACGCGGGCGAACAGATCCTGGTAGGTCTCGCCCGGCAGCAGGTAGCGGTCGTCGAGCGTTTCCTTGCCGAAGTCGGTCAGCAGAGCATCGCGGCTGGCGTCGGTGACGATCGTGAAGCGCCGGTCGGCGATCTTCTTGCTGTCGTCGCCGGGCTTCTTGGCGGCCTTGACCACGGTGGCGACCGCCTCAGCCATCGCACCGGCGGCCATGTCGGCGACCAACGCTTCGCTGCCCTTGTCGTGCTTGTCCATGCTCAGTGCCGCCTTATTGCCGGGCGCAGCGTCCGTTGCCGGGCTGTCGATCGCATCCGCAGTGGTGTCATCGAGCCCCATGGCCGCCTCGTTCCCAGTCCTGAAATCCATTGTGCCCCGTCCGTCTTTCGCTTGCGGAAGAACGGGGCTCCCGACCCCGATGTTCCGTATTCGTTCGATTCGGAGCTGAAGCATCCGAACTATCATTTTTGGGCGCTAGCGGGGGGATTACTTTTCCCCAGATCGCTCCCCAAGCGGGCCTCCGCGAGGGCGCACAAGGGCCGCAGTTTCCGGTCCGCTGCATATGGGCATGCGCGGCGGCGAAAACTAGGTCTTGTGGGTCCCCCATAGTGCCCAACCACAATGGATAGTGAATCAACCGGGACTCGGGTGCAATAGGGTCAATACCCAATTAACCGCGATCGGCCTATGAAGGGCCCGGTGTCTTAGCATTGTGCAGCGCCGCGACGCGCCGGATTTCCACCACTGGCGGCCTGCGCAAGAGTCAAAATGGAGCCGGTGAAAAATATTTTGCCGGGGACTGCCTGCGCAAGGCCTTGCCAGCCCAACACAGGTTAGTCGCGGAACGATCGGAAGGGCCCGGCCTTGAGTCACCACACAATCTCAAGCGCAGGTGGGACATGGCACGAGAAGACCGCGAACACTGCAAACCCGATGCCAAGCTGACGGCGGACATCTCGCTCGTGGGCACCGTCGATGAGGCGATGGCATGCAAGTTGCGCGACGCCCTCGCGGACGCCGAATCGGGCGACGGGCCGCTGACGATCGACATGACCACGCTGGGCGGCGACCCGGAAATGGCGCGGCGGATGATCGTCGAGGTCGACGCCGCGCGCGAGCGGCTCAAGGGACGGCGGCTGGTGTTCGTCGGCAAGACGGTGGTCTATTCCGCAGGCTGCACCTTCATGGCGGCGTTCCCGCCTGAGGACCGCTACCTCACCGCCGACGCGACGCTGCTGATTCACTGCCGGCAATTGAAGCAGACGATGGAGCTCGACGGGCCGATCCGCTCGCACCTCCCGAAACTGGAAGCGATGATCCACCAGCTCGAAACCGGCATCGATCTCGAAAAGGAGAACTTCGAGCGGCTGATCGAGGGCACCGAAGTACCGATGGACGAGCTGCTCGAGAAGGCGCTCTATAACTGGTACGTGTCGGCCGAGGAAGCAGTCG
The DNA here is from genome assembly GCF_003958625.1 of Tsuneonella rigui. Taxonomy (GTDB): domain Bacteria; phylum Pseudomonadota; class Alphaproteobacteria; order Sphingomonadales; family Sphingomonadaceae; genus Tsuneonella; species Tsuneonella rigui. The sequence continues at coordinate 43,498 of NZ_RSEL01000026.1, forward strand.
AGCGCAAGCTGGTTGCGGGGATCGTCTAGGTCGAGCACTGCCGTGCGGCGTCGGCGGCTGCCCGCGCCGCGTCGTTTTGTCCCGCACCTGGGGCGATCTCTTCGACCATACACGGCGTCGGTTTGAGCCGGATGGCTAGCAGATACGCAACTTCGGGCGCCGGGTGCGGCTGTTCCGCGACGTTGAAGCGCACGATCAGCGAGTCGGGCAAGAAGCGCTCGGCGGCGGGCCCGCGCCATTCGGCGGTCTTGCCGAACGAACTGAACGCGCCGCCGCTCGCGCGCGACAAGTCCAGCTTAGTCTCCGCGCGGTCGGGCGCGACTACGCTCATCGTTTGCCGCGCATCGGCGTCGGCGATGCGCAGTTGCCAGCCTGCCGGGCCCGGGCACAGCACCTCGCTGTAAGGCATCTCCTCGCGCTCCTCGCGCTCCTCGCGCACGAGCTTGCAGCCTTCGAGCGAGGTGTAGCGATACGCGCGGCCGGCAACCGGGCTGGGTGAGGCGGGCGCCGCCTGCGCACGCGCCGCGGGACTGGTGTCTTGAGTGGCGGCAGGCGCCGGCTCCTCCCCGCCTCCCTGCGAACAAGCGGCGAAGAGGGCGAAGGCGGGAAGGAGCGCGAGCGTTTTCATCCCGCACCAACCCGTCAGGTTCGCGAAAGCTCCGTCAGGCGGGCACGGGCGCGGCGGCCCGCGCATGGTCGGCGATGGCATCGGCGATCTCGTCGACCAGTTCGAGCGGCAGGTCGTGACCCATGCCGGGGATGGTCTTGAGCTTGGAGCCCTTGATGTGCGCGGCGGTATCCTGCCCGCCCGCGAGCGGGACCAGCGGATCGGCCTCGCCGTGGATCACCAGCGTCGGTGCGGTGACGCTCTGCAGCCGCTCGCGCCGGTCGCCGTCGGCAATGATCGCGGCGAGCTGGCGCGGCATGCCCTGCGGGTAGAAGCTGCGCTTGATCAGCGCCCGGCTGCGCTCGCGCACCTTGTCGGGGTCGGAGCGGTAGCCGGGGCTGCCGATTGCGGTGGCGACCTTTACCCCGTGCTCAACCAGTACCTCCTCGTCCATCGATTCGGGCCGCTTGGTCAGCGCCGACATTGCTTCCTTGGTCGCTGCGGGCAGCTTGCGGTTGCCGGTGGTCGACATGATCGAGGTCAGGGTCAGCACCCGCTCAGGGTGGCTGAAGGCCATGTGCTGGGCGATCATCCCGCCCATGCTCGCGCCGACGATGTGCGCCTTGGCAATGCCCAGCGCGTCGAGCAGGCCGATCCCATCGTCCGCCATGTCGGCGAGCGTATAGGGTACCTTGGGCTTAAACCCGAAGCGGCTGAGCAGCATCATCTTGACGATGCCCGGCGACTTCGCGCCTTCCATCTTGTGGCTCAAACCGATGTCGCGGTTGTCGTAGCGAATCACCCGGAAACCGCGCTCGACCAGCGCATCGACCAGCTCTTGTGGCCACAAGGTCATCTGTGCGCCGAGGCCCATCACCAGCAGCACCGGCGGCGCGTTCTTGTCGCCGTGCTCGTCGTACTCGATCGTGATTCCGTTGGCGGTGGTCTGCGGCATGCGTTGGCCCTCCCTTTCGCTCCCGCCCGGTGCGTAGCATCGGACGCGAGCGAAGGAAAAGGGCCGGGATCAGTCCGCCGACCGGGTAGCGTTCAGCTCGCGCCCGCCCTGCCGCAGGACGAGCCCGCCGGCCTTGCCCTCGCCCGGCGTGAACTCGACGCGCGCATCGACGCCCACGGCGGCGAACTCGGTCGCGCTCAATGCCTGCAGCGCGATCGGCCGCTGCGGACCGAAGGCGAGCGTGAGCACGCCGTCGTCACCGAGGGCGACCGCGATCGGCGCGACCGCGCTGGTATAGGCGCCGGTGTAGCTCGCCAGCACCTCGCGCGGCACGTCGACCGTGACCAGCTTGGGCATTGGCCCGGTGCGCAGCGCGCGCTCGGCCTTCTCCTCACCGTTCTGGTGCATCAGCATCGCCCACGTGCCATCGCTCTCCTGCTTCATCTCGAACCAGTTGAGGCTGTTAGGGCCGTAGAAGAACCGATTGCCGCCCGCGGCCAGCACCGCGCTGTCGGACGCGCCGCTGCGGCGGGTGTAGAGCTTGCCGTCGCGCGCGAAGAACAGGCGGGTCGCGTCGCCGTCCCCGTCGATCGCATAGCTGCCGAACATCGGCTCGAGCGCGGCGAGATCCGGGGTCGCTTCGCTGAAGGTCGGGAACGGCTTGCCGATCGCCTGCGCCGCCAGCCGCAGCATCGGCAACCCGGCGGACTGGATGCCGCCATCGGAATTGGTGAACACCGCAACAAACAAGTCGCGCTCGGGGATGTAGAGCGCGTTGGTGCCGAAGCCGAAGATGCCCCCGCTATGGGTGATCGTCTTGAGGCCCTGCAAGCTGGTCTGGCCGAGCCCGAAGCCGTAAGGCTCACTCTTGCCGTCCGGCAGCGGAGTGGGCGCGATCATCTGGGCGTAGAGCGGCGCGCTCACGACCTTGCCGTGATGAAGCGCGTCGGACCACTTCGCGAGATCGCCCACGGTCCCGATCAGCGCGCCGGCGGCGTGCGGCACGCTCATGTCGAGCACCCGGGCGGGCACGAACTTGCCGTCGGGGCCTTCGGTATAGCCGGTCGCGAACGCCGGGACCGAGGCTTCCTCGCCTCCATAGCGGATCGTCGTCAGCCCGAGCGGCTTGGTGATCCGTTCGGCGATCGCCTGGTGCCACGGCATGCCGGTCACCGCTTCGATCACCGCGCCAACGAGGACGTAGCCCGAGTTGTTGTAGTCCCACTTCTCGCCGGGCTGGAACTCCGCTGGCTGGTCGCGGAACTCGGCGATCATCTCGGCAGTGGTGTGCGGCGTGCGCACCTTGTCGCTCGCCATCCACCCGGGGATGCCGGTGTACGACTGGATGCCCGAGGTGTGGTTGAGCAACTGGCGCACGGTCGCGTGGGCGCCCGGCTCGGGATAGCCGGGGACGAACTTCGACAGCGGATCGTCGAGCGACAGCTTGCCCTCGGCGACCAGTTGGAGAACCACCGCGGCGGAGAACTGCTTGGTGATCGAGCCCAGGCGGAACACCGTGTCGGGTGTGACCGGCACGCCCTTGGCCATATCGGCCATGCCCGCGCCGCCCGCGTAGACCACCTTGCCGCCCTCGGTCACGATCACCGCGCCGCCGGGGCCGCTGACCGGATAGGCCGCGTCGACGATCGCCTCGGCCTTGGCCGCAAAGTCGGGCTCGACGGCGTGAGCCGGAGCCGACAGGACCGCCAGCGCCGCAGCGGCGGAGTATTTGAAATTCATCGCGGTTTTTCCTCCCTCGTGTATTGCTGAGTTAATACACTGAGGAAAACCGGTCAAGCGCTACGGCACCAGCACCGTGTCCTTCGCCACCGGGTCGGTCTCAGGATAATCGAGCGTGTAGTGCAAGCCCCGGCTCTCGTGCCGCTTCAGCGCGCTGCGGACGATGAGGTCGGCGCACTGGTGGAGGTTGCGCAGCTCGATCAGGTCGGTGGTGACGCGGAAGCTGCCGTAATAGTCCTCGATCTCCTGCGCCAAATTGGCGATCCGGTGCGCGGCGCGTTCGAGGCGCTTGGTGGTGCGCACGATGCCGACGTAGTTCCACATGAACCGGCGGATCTCGGTCCAATTCTGCTGGATGACGACTTCCTCGTCGGAGTCGGTCACCCGGCTGGCGTCCCACTCCTTGATCGCGGGCGGCTCGTCCATCTCATCCCACGCGGCGAGGATGTCTTTCGCCGCGGCCTCGCCGAATACGAAGCATTCGAGCAGCGAGTTGGAGGCGAGGCGGTTGGCACCGTGCAGGCCGCTCTCGGTGCACTCGCCCGCAGCCCACAAACCGGGGAGGTCGGTCCTCGCGTCGAGCCCGATCAGGATCCCACCGCAGGTGTAATGCTGCGCGGGCACCACCGGGATCGGCTCCTTGGTCATGTCGATGCCGAGCCCGATCAGCTTCTCATAGATGTTCGGGAAGTGGTGCTTCACGAACTCCGGTTCCTGGTGGCTGATGTCGAGGTGGACGTAGTCGAGCCCGTCGCGCTTGATCTCGCTGTCGTTGGCGCGCGCCACGATGTCGCGCGGGGCCAGCTCGGCGCGCTCGTCGTAATCGGGCATGTAGCGATGCTTAGTCTTGGGATTGAGCAGCAGCCCGCCCTCGCCGCGCACCGCCTCGGTAATGAGGAAGTTCTTGACCTCGAGGTTGTAGAGGCAGGTCGGGTGGAACTGCATCATCTCCATGTTGGAGACACGGCAGCCCGCCCGCCACGCCATCGCGATGCCGTCCCCGGTCGCACCGCGCGGCGCGGTGGAGAACTGGTACACGCGCCCCGCGCCGCCGGTCGCCATCACTGTGGCCCGCGCGACATGCGCCTCGACCTGGCCGGTCGCTTCGTCGAGCGCATAGACGCCCCACACGCGGCCACTGCCGGAGAATTTCTCCGCATTCCGGCCGGTGATGAGATCGATGCAACTGCGCCCCGGCAGCAAGGTAATGTTGGGGTTTGCCTCGGCTGCCTTCAGCAGCGCCTCCTGCACCGCCCAGCCGGTCGCGTCGTTGACATGGACGATGCGCCGCTGGCTGTGCCCGCCCTCGCGGGTGAGGTGCAGCGCGCCCTCTTCCTTGTTGAACGGCACGCCGAGCTCGATCAGCCGGTCAATCGCGGCGGGCGCGTTCTCGATCACGAACTCGACCGTCTCGACCCGGTTGAGGCCCGCGCCGGCGACCATCGTGTCGCGGATGTGCTCCTCGAAGGTGTCTCCCGCATCAAGCACCGCGGCGATCCCGCCCTGCGCCCACGCCGTGCTGCCGCCGGTCAGCGATCCCTTGGCGAGCACCAGCACCCGGCGGGTCTCGGCCAGCGCGAGCGCGGCGGTCAGCCCGGCGGCGCCCGAGCCGATGACGATAACGTCGTGTTGCGGCGTGGTCATGCGCGTGCTTGAACACGCCCGCGCCGGTCGGCGCAAGATGATTGGGGCCGAAGATGGACGCCGCGCGGCGCAAGCAACTGGAAGAGCGCCGTCGCTTCATGCACGAGCGCAATGCTGCGCGCGCCCAGCGCCAGGCGATGGAGCCCGCGTTGTCGGCTTTGGAGCAGGCAGGGGAGACCTTCCGCGTTTATCGCTTGGGCCCCGAGCCGCACTGGAACCCGCGCTGGATTCCTTCGGGCTACAGCTACATCCCATGGCACGATCTCCCCGGAGTGGAGACGCGCAAGGTCAACGACCGGCCGGCGATGGCAGAGGTCCTGCGCGAACTCCTGGCGGAGCGGCTGAAGCCGGAAGACGAGTTCCTGTTCGTCCCCGCGGGCAAGGGCTGGTCGATCGGCATGCTGCGCGAAGGTTTCGACCGCCATGCCGAGGCACTGCTCGATGTCGCGTGGGACAACGCTTATCTCGCCGCGCCGCCCGCGCAGTGGCTGCTGTGCGGCGACTGGAGCCGGGTCATGTGGAAGGACGGCTAGGCAATTTCCCGCACAGGGCGCGCGAATCCCACGCTTCGCCGCTCGGGCCTATCGCTGTGCAATCGCTCGGCTAACCCAGTGCGGGACAGGGGAATGAGGGTCGGGAAGGGTCGCTCGCAATGAAGCTTGCGCATATTTCGTGCGCGTTCGGTCGGCATAGTGTCGATGCGAACGCTATTCGCCGCGTGCACGGGGGCCAGGTCGGCCGCTGCCGGCATTGCTCCACGCCGCTGGAGGAAAGTTCGCCGTTTACCTGGACGCCGATGTACGTCCGCGATGCGGGGCTCGGCGGGCGCTACCTGGGTTAAGGGGCGCCGCTAGGCGGCAGAGCTGGTCAGGCTGACGAACACATCCTCGAGGTCCGCCTCGCGGGTGGTCACGTCCTCGATCACGAAACCCTGCGCCTGCACCAGGCCGAGTACCTGGCCGGCGGTGATCTTGTCCTTGTCGTAGGTGATCGCGACCGTGCGATCGCCTTTCTTCTCGGACTTCTTGAACGCCTCGTGCACCGGGGGCGCGGCCATGTCGCGGTCGAGGGTCAGCTCCACGACCTTCTCGGCCATCATCCCGACCAGCTCGCGGGTCGGCTGGTCGGTGATCAGCTCGCCGTGATTGATGATCGCGATCCGGTCGCAGAGCTGCTCAGCTTCCTCGAGGTAATGGGTGGTGAGGACCACCGTGACCCCTTCGCGGTTGAGGCGGGTGACCAGCTCCCACAATTGCCGGCGCAGCTCCACGTCAACCCCGGCCGTGGGCTCGTCGAGCACCAGGATCGGAGGCGAGTGAACCATCGCCTTCGCCACCAGCAGGCGGCGTTTCATGCCGCCCGACAGCGTGCGGGCGTAGGCGTCGCGCTTGTCGGACAGGCGCACCGCTTCGAGCAGTTCCTCCGAGCGGCGCAGCGCCTTGGCGACGCCGTAGAAGCCGGCCTGGTTCTCCAGCACCTCGAACGGAGTGAAGAACGGATCGAACACGATCTCTTGCGGGACGATGCCAATCGAGCGCTTGGCGTTGCGCGGGTGCGCGTCGATGTCGAAGCCCCAGATCTCGGCCGACCCGCTGGTTTTCATCACCAGCCCCGCGAGGATGTTGATGAGGGTCGACTTGCCCGCGCCGTTGGGGCCGAGCAGGCCGAAGATCTGGCCTTCGGGAACGTCAAAGCTGACGCCCTTCAGCGCGAGCTTGCCCTCCTCGCCCTTCACGCCGGCGTAGCGTTTGACGAGGTCGCGGATGCGGATCGCGGGTTCTGTAGCCATTGCAGCGGCGCACTAGGGCCGTTGCACGCCCCTCGCAATGCCGGTAACGGCCGGGCTCATGAGCATCCCTCCGCCCGAAGTCACCATGGTCACCGAACGCCGCGTCGCCTGTGACGGCGCCGAGGCGATCCGCGGCGGCCCGGGCTTCGTCCCGAGCGCGCTCGGCCATCCGCGCGTGTGGCTGGAGATCGACGAGCACGGCTACGTCGACTGCGGCTACTGCGACCGGCGCTTCGTCCTGGCGGGGGGACCTGCCGACGGGGCCGACCAGGCGACATTGAGCGACATTTCTTCGGGCGCGACGCCCTAGATTAAGCGCGCAGTCGCGCCCATATCGCAGGGCATGACACCCGACCCGCACGCGCTGCTCTACGCCGATGGCAAGCTGACCCCCGACGAGGCGCAGGCGCTCGCCGCAGAAACCTTGCGCGGCTGCGACGACGGCGAACTCTATCTCCAGTTCGCCGCGACCGAGGCGTTCGTGTTCGACGACGGGCGGCTGAAGACCGCCAACTACTCACGCGATGCCGGGTTCGGCCTGCGCGGGGTGTCGGGCGAGATGACCGGCTTCGCGCACGCCAACGAGATTTCCGCGGCCGCCATCCGCCGCGCGGGCGAGACGCTGCGTCTGCTCGATCCGAGCAAGGGCGAGCGCGCCGCGCCGCCGCCGCGCAGCAACCGCCACCTGTACACCGACGCCAGTCCGCTTGATGCGTTGCCTTTTGCCGACAAGGTCGCGCTGCTCGAAAAGATCGACGCCGCCGCGCGTGCGCGCGATCCGCGCGTGGTGCAGGCGACCGCCAACCTCGCCGCGTCGTGGAGCGCGATCGAGATCGTCCGACCCGACGGCTTCGTCGCCCGCGACATTCGCCCGCTGGTGCGGCTCAACGTGTCGGTCGTCGCCGAGGCCAATGGCCGGCGCGAGACCGGCAGCTTCGGCATGGGTGGGCGCTACCTTTACGACGCGCTGTTCGACGAGGCCAATTGGTCGAGAGCGATCGACATGGCCGTGGCGCAGGCGCTGACCAACTTGGACAGCGTCGCCGCGCCTGCGGGCGAGATGACCGTGCTGCTCGGCCCCGGCTGGCCCGGCGTGCTGCTGCACGAGGCGGTCGGCCACGGGCTCGAAGGCGATTTCAACCGCAAGGGCACCAGCGCGTTCTCGGGCCGGCTCGGCACCCGCGTCGCCGCGCCGGGAGTAACCATCGTCGACGACGGCAGCATCATGGATCGGCGCGGTTCGCTGTCGATCGACGACGAGGGCACGCCGACGCAGGAGACCGTGCTGATCGAGGACGGCATCCTCAAGGGCTACATGCAGGACCGGCTCAACGCGCGGCTGATGAGGGTGGCGGCCACCGGCAATGGGCGCCGCGAGAGCTATGCGCACGCGCCGATGCCGCGGATGACCAACACCTTCATGCGCGGCGGCAACGACGACCCGGCCGAGCTCTTGTCCCGCGTCAAGAACGGCATCTTCGCCAAGAGTTTCGGCGGCGGGCAGGTCGACATCGTCAGCGGCAAGTTCACCTTCAGCTGCACCGAGGCGTACAAGATCGAAAACGGCAAGCTCGGCGCCCCGATCAAGGGCGCAACGCTGATCGGCGATGGGCCGAGCGTGCTCACCAAGGTCACCGGCATCGGCAACGACATGGCCTTGGACGAAGGCGTGGGAATGTGCGGCAAGGGTGGGCAGAGCGTGCCGGCGGGCGTCGGCCAGCCGACACTGCTGGTCGAGGGCCTCACCGTCGGCGGAACCGCCTAAGGTCAGCGCCGGTTCATTCCGTCTATGGTAATGGTAACGCCAACACCAAGGAGATGACCGATGAAAAGGATTGCTCTTACGCTCGCAGCCGTCGCCGGCGTCGCGCTGGTGGCCGGTCCCTCGGTCGCCGGTGAGCGCCTGACGGGTGACCAGAAGCTCGCCAAGCTGCTCGAAGGCCGCGTCGCAGGCGCGCCGCAGAACTGCATCAACACGCGGGTCAACAGCGACTCGCAAGTGATCGACAAGACCGCGGTGGTGTACGGCCGCGGGCGGACGATCTGGGTCAACGTGCCCGCTAACGCACGCGATCTCGATTCCGACGACGCGCTGCTGATCCGCCAGACCGGTGCGCAGCTTTGCCGCCAGGATATCGTGACGACGTTCGACAGTTCGGGCGGATTCTATACCGGCAACGTGTTCCTCGGCGACTTCGTCCCTTACACCCGGGCCGACTGACGCTCCGCATAACATGACGGCCGCCCCGCGCCGCTGGGCGGCCGACTTGCTCCATTTCTGGTTCCACGAACTCGGCGCAGAGGACTGGTTCGGCGGCTCGGCCGAGGTCGACGCGGCTTCGCAACGTTTCGCGCGCGACCTCGATATGCTCGGCCGCCGTCCGGCGCACGAGTTCCTCGGCGATCCGCTGACCGCCCGCGCCGCAATCCTCCTGTTCGATCAGATCCCGCGCAATGTGTTCCGCAAGGATGCGCGGGCTTTCGCCCACGACGCGCTCGCACGCCGGATTGCCAAGGGGGTGATCGCGTGCGGCTGGCTCGATGGGCTGTCGCGCGACGAGCGCGCGTTCGTCGGGATGCCGCTGATGCACAGCGAAGCCATCGCCGACCAGCGCGCGAGTCTCGCCTTCTTCCGCGGATCGCCGACCAACTTCGCCTTCGCCCGCGCGCACTGGCGGATGATCGCCCGTTTCGGACGGTTTCCCCACCGCAATGCCGTGCTCGGCAGACGGTCCAGCCCGGCCGAGCGCGCGGCCATCGCGGCGGGGAATGCTTGGTAAGGCGTCAGTCGGTCAGCTGACCCCGGATCGCGCCGTTGGGATAGGCGGTGGTGTGGACGTTGACATAGAAGTCCGCTGGGTTCCCCTGCAGGCGATTCTCGGTCCACTCCTTGCCGTCCTTGCAGCCCTGCCAGCGGCCCTCGTTTGACTTCTCGAGCGTGAGCACCGGGGGCCCGTTCACCCCGGCGCGGCCGAAGTGGATATGGGCCGCGGTGATCGGATCGAGACCGCGAAGGTCGTGGATTTCCCAGCACACCTGGCCGAAGCCGTCCGACACCGAGACCTCGGCCTTGCCGTAGCCATCGGGATCGCCGCCGCCGACCTCGTTGGCGCCGGTCAGCACCGCGTTGTAGGTGTCCGAGGTGGCATCGACCGCTTCTTCCTCGAGCGTTGCACAGCCGGCGAGCGTGATCGCTCCCATCAGGCCCGCGAACGCGAGCGCGTGTTTCCTGTTCATGCTACTCTCCTGTTTGCGGCGCCGTGTCCCTCGGCCCGCACGCGAAGATAACAATGGTTAGCGGGGGAAGTTTCCGCCAGGGTCATGGCCGCGCGGCCGGGGGAAGGTGCGCTGGGAGATAAGCGAATGATAAGTCAGCAGGAACCCGTTGGATCGCCGTTTGGCTACCGCTCGCGCGCACTAGAGGTGGTCGAGGGAATCGACCTGTCGGGCAAGCAGGTGGTGGTCACCGGCGGCTATTCGGGAATCGGCACCGAGACCGTCCGCGCGCTAGCCGCTGCTGGCGCGAAGGTCATCGTCGGAGCGCGCCGGACCGGGCAGGCCGAGGACGTGCTGCGCACGGTCGAGGGCGATATCGCGATTTTCCCGCTGGACTTGTCTGATCCCGCATCGATCGACGCCTTCGCCGAGAGCGTGGCCGAGCGGTGGGACCGGATCGATATCCTGGTCAACAACGCCGCAGTGATGGCCAGTCCGCTGACCCGCGATGCCCGTGGATACGAAGGCCAGTTCGCGACAAACCACCTCGGCCATTTCCAGCTCACCGCGCGGCTGTGGCCGCTGTTGAAGGCGGCGAACGGTGCGCGCGTGGTGGTATTGTCGTCGGTCGGGCACCGGTTGAAGGGGCTCGATCTCGAAGACCCGAACTTCGAGCGGCGCGATTACGACAAGTGGCTCGCTTACGGTCAGGCCAAGAGCGCCAACGCGCTGTTCGCGCTACAGCTCGACAAGCTGGGCGAACCGTACGGCGTGCGCGCGTTCGCGGTGCATCCCGGCGGGATCATGACGCCCTTGCAGCGGCACCTCTCGAACGAGGAGCAGGTCGCGATGGGCTGGATCGACGCCGACGGTAACGTCAACGAGCGCTTCAAGACTGAGGAGCAGGGCGCCTCCACCACCGTGTGGGCGGCGACCTCGCCGCAACTGGAGGGCAAGGGCGGTGTTTATCTGGAAAACTGCGAGGTCGCCGAGCCGGCGAGCAAGGATAATCCGATGGGCGGCGTGTTCCCGCATGTGCGCGACGAGGACTTGGCAGAGCGGCTTTGGGACAAGTCGGAGGAGATGACCGGGGTGCGGTTCAGGCCCTGACGGTCGGCGTTCGGTCCGGGTCGAGATCGATCACCAGGTCCGCGGGCTCGTCCTCCAGCGTCCAGCGGGTGATGCGCTCGTAGTGGTCAATGAAGCGCTTGATCGCAGGTGTTTCCATGCCGCCGAACGGCAGTTGACGCTCCTGTTCGGTCCGCCAGCGTAGCACGACATCGAAACTGGGCGCGCGCAGCAGGACGCGCAGCGCGAGCCGTTCGAATAGCGCGGCGTAGTCGCTCGACAGGCGCGCGTTCACCCAACGGCGCCAGCGACCGGCAGGGTCCTCCAAGCGCTCGAGCATGTTGATCGGTTCGGCAAGACAGCCGTCCGCCTGCGGCCGCGCGCCGATGCACCAGCCTTCGAGGATAACGACATCGAACGGACCTACGACCGTGCGCCAGTCTCCATCGAGCCGGTCATCCGTAGCCTTGTCGAAGCGCGGGATCTGCACGTCCTCCCCGCGCAACATGCCGTCCAGCACGGCCGTAAGAAGCGCGACGTCGTGGGTGCCGGGCACGCCGCGCGTTGCGAGGAGCGGGTGGACGGTGGCGGCCAGCCTCGCTCGCTCGGCGCGCGTGAGATAGAAATCGTCGAGCGAAAGCACTGCCGCGCGCAAGCCAGCCGCGGCCAGGCGCGCGACAATCCGTGGCGCCATCGTCGATTTGCCCGAGCCCTGCGCGCCGGCCAGCCCAACCGCGATCGGCCGACCCGTCGCGGCCAGGACCTTTCGGATAGCGGCCGCCACGTGAACGTCTACGGCCGCCCATTCCTTCTCGTGGGCTATCGGTGTCATTGGTCGACCGTCCCCCGCCATTCGTCGACCCGAATAGCGCAAGTGCTTGCAATGCGGAACGAAATGCTCTGGCGGGCTGCCCGCGCACGCTCTAGTGGCGCGCGCGCCGCGGGCCGATCGGCCCGGGCGAGAAATTCTGAGGGGTTCGTAATCACATGCATCGCAGAAACTTTGTCGGCGGGGCCGCCGCTTCGCTCGCGGCTGTCGCCGTGCCCAGTGCGGCCAGCGCGCAGCTTGGCGGGCTCGGAGGCCTCGGCGGCAAGCTCTTGAAGAAATCGCCGCTGGCCAACGTACTGGGCGGCAAGCCCCCGATCACCACCGAGCTGGCCGACGCCAAATGGGGCAATCCGGAGCTGGACAACTTCACCCCGCGCGAAGCCGCGCGCTCGCTGATGACGCTGCAGCGCACGCCCAACGGCGGCTTCGTGTTGCAGCCCGGCTACTACGAGTTCGTCGGCCAGAGCTATTGCCTGAAGGCGGGTACGCATGGTCCGGGCGGCGGTGACGGGTATCTTTACGCGCCGCCGCTGGGCCCGGCGGAGGATGCGGTGATGACGATCGTGCGCGGCTCGGTGAACCGCCCAGAGATCGCGCAGAGCAAGATCCAGCAGCTGTTGTGGGCCATCATCGCCCGCGCCAAGTTCGAGGACCTGACCGGCGACAGCAAAGCGGTTGCCGCGCAGCTCCTCACTCCGCGTCAGCTCGCGGGCCTGAACCGCAGCGCGCTCGATGTGCTGCACGGCAATGCTCTGACCGACGCGCTCGGCGGGGTCCCCGAACCGCTGCGCCAGATCGCCCAAGCGGAAGCGCAGCTCCGCCAGATGCTCACCACGCCGGGCGCGACTTTTGCCGAGATGGAGCGGATCGCGGTGCTCAGCGGCAACGCTCCGCTCGGTGCAGGCAGCCGCGAGACGCCATCGGGCCGGTGGTCGAACCACCCCGACGGGTATCACGTGCGTTACCTGCCGAGCGGATACTCGACCACCGAGGTCAACATCTGGGTGCCGCAGGGCAGCCCGGCGGTGGGCAAGGAATACGACCCCGCGACCCACATCGCGGTCCCCGGCAACACTTCGCGTCAGCGGTTGATCCAGTCAGGCCGCCCGCAGCAGGGGCATTGATGATCGATGGGAGTGGGCTCGGGTGCGCTCACTCCCACTCAATCGTGCCGGGCGGCTTGCTGGTGTAGTCGTAAACCACCCGGTTCACGCCCTTCACCTCATTGACGATGCGGGTCGCCACGCGGCTGAGGAAGGCAGCGTCGAAGGGGTAGATGTCCGCCGTCATGCCGTCGGTGCTGGTCACTGCACGCAGCGCGAGGACGCTGTCGTAAGTGCGGTAGTCGCCCATCACTCCGACGGTGCGCACGGGCAGCAGCACGGCAAAGGCCTGCCAGATGGCATCGTAGAGCCCGGCGTTGCGGATTTCCTCGAGGTAGATCGCGTCGGCTTTGCGCAGGATGTCGCAGCGTTCCTTGGTCACTTCGCCAGGGATGCGGATGGCGAGGCCGGGGCCGGGGAACGGGTGGCGGCCGACGAACACTTCGGGCAGGCCCAGCTCACGACCGAGCTCGCGGACCTCGTCCTTGAACAGTTCGCGCAAGGGCTCGACCAGCGCCATGTTCATCCGCTCGGGCAGGCCGCCGACGTTGTGGTGGCTCTTGATCGTGACGCTCGGCCCGCCGGTGAACGACACCGACTCGATCACGTCCGGATAGAGCGTGCCCTGCGCCAGGAAATCCGCCCCGCCGATCGCCTTCGCCTCGGCTTCGAACAGGTCGATGAAGGCCTTGCCGATGAACTTGCGCTTCTTTTCGGGGTCGGTCTCGCCGGCGAGGCCGGAGAGGAACATCTCTTCCGCGTTCACGTGGACCAGCGGGATGTTGTAGTGATCGCGAAACAGGGTGACGACCTGCTCCGCCTCGTTAAGCCGCATCAGGCCGTGATCGACGAACACGCAGGTAAGCTGCTCGCCGATCGCCTCGTGGATGAGCACCGCGGCGACCGCGCTGTCGACCCCGCCGCTGAGGCCACAGATCACCCGGCCCCTGCCCACCTGCGCGCGGATCTCGGCGATCTTGGTCTTGCGGAACTCGGCCATGTTCCAGTCGCCGGTGAGGCCGCAGACGTGGCGCACGAAATTGGCGATCAGCTTTCCGCCGTCGGGCGTGTGGACGACCTCGGGGTGGAACTGGGTGCCGTAATATTTGCGGCTCTCGTCGGCGATCACCGCGAACGGCGCGCCGTCGCTGGTGGCGACGATTTCGAAGCCCGGCGCGAACTGGGTGACCTTGTCGCCGTGGCTCATCCACACCTGGTGCCGTTCGCCTTCGGACCACAGGCCGTCGAACAGCGCGCAAGGCTTGGTGACGGTCAGGAACGCGCGGCCGAACTCGCCGTCCCATTCGCCCTGGTTACCCGCCTCGACCGTGCCGCCGAGCTGGTGCGTCATGACCTGCTGGCCATAGCAGATGCCGAGGATGGGGAGGCCGCTGTCGAACACGATCTGTGGCGCGCGGGGGCTGCCTTCCTCGGGCACCCCGGCGGGTGAGCCCGACAGGATGATGCCCTTGGGCTGGAGGCGGTGGAACGCTTCCTCGGCGGTCGTGAACGGGGCGATCTCGGAATAGACCCCCGCCTCACGCACGCGGCGCGCGATGAGCTGGGTCACCTGGCTGCCGAAATCGATTATCAGGATCGAGTTTGGCAGGACGGAATCGGGAAGATGCTGCGCGTCCATGCGGGCCGTTAAGCCAGTCCGCCGCGCGCTGTCCAGAAGCGCGATTGTCGCGTCCCCAGTGGCGCGTTACCAGTGCAGCGGGGAGGGGCTCATGCAGCAGCGCGCGGTCCTGTGGTTTCTGTTCGCGGTCGTGCTGGTCGACATGATCGGTTTCGGCATCGTCATGCCGGTGCTGCCGCAACTGATCATGCACTTGGGCGACATGCCGGTCGACAGCGCGGCGGTGTGGGCCGGGTGGCTGGCGGCGGGCTATGCCGCGATGCAATTCGTGTTCGCGCCGATCATCGGCAGCCTGTCGGACCGCTTCGGGCGGCGGCCGGTGCTGCTGGCGTGCCTCGCCGGTTTCGGAATCGACTATCTGGTGCAGGGCCTCGCGCCCAGCCTCGGCTGGCTGGTCGCCGGGCGGGTCGTCGCGGGATTGACGGGCGCAAGCTACTCGGCCGCCTACGCCTACATCGCCGATGTCACCCCGCCCGAGAAGCGCGCCGCCAGCTTCGGGCTGATGGGCATGGCGTTCGGGTTCGGCTTCATCATCGGTCCCGCGCTCGGCGGCCTGCTCGGCGAGATCGGTCCGCGGGTGCCGTTCCTCGCCGCGGCCGGTCTGGCGCTGGTCAACGTCCTGTTCGGGTTCTTCGTGCTCAAGGAGAGCCTCCCGCCGGAGAAGCGCCGGCCGTTCAGCCTCGCGCGCGCCAACGCCTTTTCGGCCTTGCGCGCGCTCGGCAATCAGAGCCGTGCGGTCATCTGGACCATCGGCGCGATCGGCGTGTGGCAGCTCGCGCACATCGTCTATCCCTCGATCTGGTCATACTTCGCGATCGAGGCCTATGGCTGGAGCGCGTGGCAGATCGGGCTATCGCTGGCGGCGGTCGGCGTCGGGAGCGCGCTGGTGCAGGGGGTGCTGCTCGGCCGCGTGGTGGCGCGGATCGGCGAGGTCGGCGCGGTGCTGGTCGGGCTGACAGCGGTGGTACTGGCGACGGCGGCGTTCGCCTTCGCCCGGTCCGACGTCGTGGTTTACGCAGCGATCCTGTTCAATGGGTTGCAAGGGCTGATCTACCCGTCGCTCAATGCGCTCAACAGCCGGGCGGTCGACAAGCCCGCCGCCGACGCAGGCGGAACGGAATCGAGCCAAGGCGAGCTACAGGGCGCGACGCAGGCGGTCGGCTCGGTCGCCCAGATCGTCGGCCCGCCGCTGTACGCCTTTGTCTTCGCCAAGTTTTCCGGACCAAACGCGATCGCGCATTTTCCGGCCATGCCGCTGGTGCTGTCCGCGACGATCGCGGTCCTCGCGGTGTCGCTGTTCCTGGCCGGCATCAGACGGGTGCATCGCTAGTTGCGCCAAACGCAACACGTCGCGCGCTTATCTCATTTGTGCAAAGCTTGGCGAAAGATTATTTCCACCGCTGAAGCCGGACGACGCCAGTCCTCTCCCCCCGAAGCGGCGGGTCCGGCCAGCGCCCGCGATCCCCTCCCGGATCCCGGAAGCGCGCTTCGCCCCCGCTGCAAGGCGGCCCGCGAATAGATACGGAGCGGCGGCTCTCTCTCCCCCTCGGCCGCCGCTCCGTTTTCATTCTCCCTGACGGATTTTTCCATCTTTTCCGCGCGTTCGGCGGCTAGGCGCCTCTGCGAGGGGAGCACGGTCAATGGATACGAATGACGCCGCCGAGCTGATCGCCGAGCTGTGCGAGGACCGCGCGGAGAAAGCTGACGAGGCGCACTTCGCCAATCGCGCCGCGCTGCTGATCGCGGCGATGGCGGCGGTGTTGGCGATCGGTGGTCTCGGCGGCGGCAACGCCACCGACGACATGATGATCGGCAACATCCGCGCGAGCGACACCTGGGCGTTCTACCAGGCCAAGAACATTCGCCAGACCGCTTACGAGATCGAGGCGGCCGAGCTGGAATCGCGGTTAGTCGGCGCCAGCGGTGCGCAGGCCCACGACCTCAACGGCCGGATCGCGAAGTACCGCGCCAAGGTGGCCCGCTACGATGACGAGCCCGATCCGGCGGCGCCTGATGATCCGCTCAAGGGCGAAGGCAAGAAGCAGCTGATGGCGCAAGCCAAGGTGTTCGAGGCCATGCGCGACCGCGCGTCCGAGCAGGACAACAACTTCGATTACGCCGAGGTCGTGTTGCAACTTGCACTGGTGTTAGGGTCGGTCGCGATCCTTGCCGGCAACCGCACCGTGCTGACTGTATCGGCTTTGCTCGGCGCGATCGGCACCGTGCTGACACTCAACGGCTTCTTCCTGCTGTTTCCAATACCGTTTTGACCGTTGCGCCAAACGCAACACGGGTGCGCGTCTTCTCATTTGTGAAAAGCCGCGCGTAATATTATTTCCCTGCGCATCACCGGGGTCGGCCGCTCATCCGGGCAGCCGATTACACGGAGAACCACTCAACAGGGGAAAGCCCATGCGTCTCGCATCGCACATCCTGGCGTTCTTCGCTGCGGCGGCCATCAGCGGCCTCACGCTCGCGACGACCATCGCCTGATCGCCAAGGCCCGGGGTTTCCCTGGGCCTTTTGCGTTGGGGCTCCCTGCCCCGCGCGTTCAGTCGATCGTCAGCTCGGCCGCGGCGCGTTCGCGCAAGTCGGTCTTGAGCAGCTTGCCGATGTGGCTGCGCGGCATCTCGTCAATCGTCAGCAGCGCCGCCAGTCGCTGGGTCTTGCCCAGCTTGCCGTTGGTCTCGGTCAGGATCGACTGCACCGCGGCCTCGGGCGTTCCCGGGATCAGCCGCACGAAGCCGACCGGGGTTTCACCCCACTTGCGGCTGTCCATCCCGACCACAGCGGCCTCCGCCACGCGCGGATCGGTTTCCAACACTGCTTCGAGATCGCTCGGGTAGATGTTGAACCCGCCCGAGATGATCATGTCCTTGGCGCGGCCGACCAGCTCGACGAACCCGTCCTCGTCGATGCGGCCGATGTCGCCCATGCGCTGCCAGGTTTCGCCGCTCTCGGGATCGGTCCAGTAGCCCTCGCGGGTCTTGCCCGGCTGGTTCTTGTAGCCCGACATCATCGTGCCCGAACGGCCGATGAGGTTGCCGGGCGTGCCGGGCGGAACCGGTCGATCCTCGTCGTCGAGGACCTTCAATTCGCTGCCCGGCGCGGGTCGGCCGACGGTGTGCAGCTTGTCGGGGAATTCGTGTGCCTGCAGCAGGCACACCACGCCGCCCTCGGTCATCGAGTAAATCTCGACCAGGCTGCCGGGCATCCGCCGCAACACCTCGCGCTTGAGCTCGGCGGAGAATGGAGCGGAGGTGCAGTATTTTGCAACCAGGCCTGAAAGGTCGAAGTCGTCGAACGACGGCTCGTCCATCAGGCGCTGGTACTGCACCGGCACCAGCATCGTCACGTTGGTCCTGTCAGCCTGCGCGTGCGCGAGCCAGCGCTTGGTGTCGAACTTGCCCATGATCCGCACCGTGCCCCCGGCCAGCAGCGGGGGCAGGAACGCGATCATGGTGGTGTTCGAATAGAGCGGCGTGGAGGCGAGGCTGATCACGTCCTGCCCGGTCGAGCGGAACGCCTGCGCGGTGCCGGTGAACTGGCGCCAGCGCATGAGGTGCGAATGAACGATGCCCTTGGGGATGCCGGTGGTGCCGCTCGAATAGATGATGTTGAACGGGTCGCTCTCGGCCGGATCGAACGGCGCGGCTCGCGTGCCGGCGGGCGCCATCCACCCGTCGAGGTCTTCGTCGAGCACGATCCGCTCGAGATCGGGCATGAACCCGTCGCCGAGCTCGGTCAGCTTAGCGCGGTCGATGAACAGGTGCCGCGCGCCGCTGTCGGCCGCCATGCCGGCAAGCTGCTCGGCGCTGGCGCTGGTAGTGAGCGGCGCCGCGACCCCGCCCGCACGCACCGCCGCCAGGAACACCAGCGCGTAGGGGATGGTCGAAGTGCCGAGGATCGCCACCGACTGCCCGCGTTCGAGCCCGGTTTCGAGCATGCGCGCGGCGATCCGTTCGATGCGGTCGTCGAGCTCGCCCCAGGTGACTTCGCCCTGCTCGTCGCGCAGGGCGACCTTGCCGGGCTGGACCGCCGCCCAATCGGCGAGGACTTGCGGGAACGAACCGAACGGCTCGCCGAGACGGGCGGCAATATCCTCAGGCGTCACTTGCTCGACAGCTCCTTGACCAGGTCGAACAAATAGTCGCGTGCGGTGTAGACCGCCTTGACCTCGACCCGCTCGTTGAGGCCGTGGGTGCCGTTGCCGTCGGGGTCGCCCCAAACGCTCGGCACGCCGTAGGTCGGGATGCCCGCGCCGCCGGTGTAGACGCCGTCGGTCGCGCCGGTGGACATCGACGGGACCACCGGCACGCCCGGATAGTACTTGGCGGCCAGTTTTTCCATCGGCCCGATCAGCGCCGGATCGAGCGGCGGGCTCTTGGCAACCGGCTTGTCGGCCCGGCGATACTCGATGGTGATCTTGGGATCGCCGATCACCTGGGCAAGCTGGTCCCTGATCTCCTCGCGGGTGTGGCCCGGGAACATGCGGCAGTTGACGTTCGCCTCCACCCGCTGCGGCAGCGCATTCAGCGCATGCCCGCCGTCGATCATTGTCGCGACGCAGGTCGTGCGCAGCATCGAGTGGAGCGACTTGTCCTTGTTCACCACAGCCATCGCGGCGCTGTCATTGAGGTCCTTGGTAAGCGCGACCATCGCCTTGCCGGTCTCGTCGAGCCGCAGCGCGCCGGCCTTGGCGAAGAACACCCGGGTGGTGTCGTTGAACTCCGCCGGAAATTCGTGCGCGGAGATTTTGTCGAGCGCGCGGCTCATGTCGTAGATCGCGTTCTCGGGCACCGGCGCGGAACTGTGGCCGCCCGGGTTGGTCGCGGTCAGCTTGAAGTCCTGGTAGACCTTCTCGCCGACCTGGATGGTCTGGACGAGCAGGTGGCCCTTGCCGTCGGTGCGCCCGCCGCCGCCTTCGTTCAGCGCGAACGCGGCGTCGATCAGGTCGCGCTTCTCGCTCGAGAGGTACTCGGCGCCGTTGAACGCGGTGTCGGTCTCCTCGCCGCAAGTGAGCGCCATCTTGATCGTGCGCTTGGGCTGGTAGCCCGCTTGCTTGAGCCGGATCAGGGTGTCGGCCCAGGTCGCGGCCTGGAACTTGTCGTCGAGAATGCCGCGGGCGTAGTAGTACCCGTTCTCCTCGACCAGCTTGAACGGATCGCGCACCCAGTCCTCGCGCTTGGCGGCGACCACGTCGATGTGCGCCAGCAGCAGCATCGGCTTGAGGGTGGTGGAGGTGCCGGGGAGGACCGCGACGAGGCCGCCATCGTCCGGATGCTCCGCGACCGAGAACGGGATAAGCTGCTCGTCAGTGAAGCCGGCCGCCTTCATCCGGGTGGCGATCTGCGCCGCGGCCTGGGTGCAACTGCCGACCCCGACCACGGTGTTGGTCTCGACCAGCTCCTTGTAGAGATCGAAGAACTTCTGCTGGTCGGGCCGCAGCGGACCCTGCGTGCCGGTGGCGACCTGCGCCAGCGCGGAAGTCGAGATCAGGGAAGCCGCGACCGCCCCCAGTACCGCCTTTTTCATCACATTCTCCCCTGCGATTCGCCCGCGACAAAAGCAGGAAACGATTGTGGATGGAAGGGCCCCTTGCGGGTTCCTAAATGGCCCCCTCGTCCCTATATAATCGGCATGGACGAGAAGACCGAAAATACCCCGAACCAGAATGGCTACGGCGCCGACAGCATCAAGGTGCTGAAGGGCCTCGACGCGGTGCGCAAGCGCCCCGGCATGTACATCGGCGATACCGACGACGGATCGGGCCTGCACCACATGGTGTTCGAGGTTTCCGACAACGCGATCGACGAGGCGCTGGCGGGTCACTGCGACCTGGTCCTGATCGAACTCAACCCTGACGGCTCGGTCTCGGTCGAGGACAACGGCCGCGGGATTCCCGTCGATATCCACCGCGAGGAAGGCGTCTCGGCGGCCGAGGTCATCATGACCCAGCTCCACGCGGGCGGTAAGTTCGAGAACACCAGCGACGACAACGCCTACAAGGTGTCGGGCGGCCTCCACGGCGTGGGCGTCTCGGTGGTCAACGCGCTCAGCGAATGGCTCGAGCTGACGATCTGGCGCGACGGCAAGGAGCACTGGATGCGCTTCGAGCACGGCGACGCCGTCGGCCCGCTGATCGTCAAAGGCGAGGGCCGCGAGCGCAATGGCACCCGTGTCACCTTCATGGCCTCGACCGACACTTTCAAGAACGTCACCGAGTACGATTTCGAGAAGCTCGAGCACCGTTACCGCGAACTGGCGTTCCTCAATTCCGGCGTGCGCATCAAGCTGCGCGACCTGCGGCACGAAGAGCCGATCGAGCACGACCTATTTTACGAAGGCGGCATCGCCGCGTTCGTGAAGTATCTCGACCGCAACAAGCAGCCCCTGGTGCCCGAGCCGATCTCGGTCAGCGCCAACAAGGAAGGCATCGGCATCGACGTCGCGCTCGAGTGGAACGATTCTTACTACGAGAACGTGCTGTGCTTCACCAACAACATCCCCCAGCGTGACGGCGGCACCCACCTTGCCGCGTTCCGCGCCGCGCTGACCCGCACGATCAACAGCTACGCCGAGCGCACCGGGCTGCTGAAGAAGGAAAAGGTCGGCCTGACTGGTGAGGACATGCGCGAAGGTCTGACCGCGATCGTCTCGGTCAAGCTGCCCGATCCGAAGTTCTCGTCGCAGACCAAGGACAAGCTGGTCAGCTCCGAGGTGCGCCAGCCGCTCGAATCGCTGATGGGCGAAAAGATGACCGAGTGGCTGGAGGAAAATCCGGCCGACGCGAAGACCATCATCCAGAAGATCGTCGACGCCGCCGCCGCGCGCGAAGCCGCCCGCCGGGCGCGCGAGATGAGCCGCAAGGGTGCGATGTCGGTCGCCTCGCTGCCGGGCAAGCTCTCCGACTGCCGCGAGCGCGATCCGTCGAAGTGCGAACTGTTCCTGGTGGAGGGCGACAGCGCGGGCGGCTCGGCCAAGTCGGGCCGCGACAGCAAGTATCAGGCGATCCTTCCGCTGCGGGGCAAGATCCTCAACGTCGAGCGGGCGCGGTTCGACCGGATCATCAGTTCCAAGGAAGTCGGCACGCTGATCCAGGCGATGGGCACCGGCCTGCGCGACGAGTTCAACCTCGAAAAGCTGCGCTACCACAAGATCGTCATCATGACCGACGCCGACGTGGACGGTGCGCACATCCGCACGCTGCTGCTGACGTTCTTCCACCGGCAGATGCCGGACATCGTCAAGGCGGGGCACCTGTTCATCGCCCAGCCGCCGCTGTTCAAGGTCAGCAAGGGCCGCAGCGAGGTTTACCTCAAGGACCAGGCGGCGCTCGACCGCTACCTGGTCGAGGGCGGCACCGCGGGCCGGGTGCTGGAAACCCAGCAGGGCGCGCGCACCGGCGCCGATCTCGCCGCGCTGGTCGAGTACGCGCTGCGCATCCGCAGCCTGCTCGGCTTCGTGCCGCGCAAGTACGACCCGGCGGTGATCGAGCAGATGGCGCTCGCCGGGGTATTCGATCCGGCGCTCGACGCCGCGGGCCGTATGGCTGCGCTCGAGTTGGCGGCGCGCCGGTTGGGTCAGGGCGATCCGGAGGCCGAGTGGAGCGTCCAGCGCCGTGACGACGGGTCGATCGTGTTCGCCCGCCGTTGGCGGGGGGTAACCGATGCGCATGAGATCGAGGGCAAGTTCCTCGACAGCGCCGAGGCGAGGAAGCTGCACAAGCTGGCCGAGGAGCACGCCGAGGCCTTCGCCACGCCCAGCCGGTTTGCCCGTGCCTCGGCCGAGGCGGAGCCAGAACCCGAGCCGGTTTCGGACGAGCAGGACGACGCACAAGAGGTTCAACCTGGGGTCGAGACGCCGGTCGTGGGCGATGGCGCGATCACCCGGCCGTCGCAGCTGCTCGACGCGGTGCTTGCCGCCGGGCGCAAAGGCCTGTCGATCAGCCGCTACAAGGGCCTCGGCGAAATGAACGCCGAGCAGCTGTGGGAGACCACGCTCGATCCCGAAAACCGCGCGCTGCTGCAGGTGAAGGTCGAGGACGCGGACGTGACCGACGAGATCTTCACCCGCCTGATGGGCGACGTCGTCGAACCGCGGCGCGAGTTCATCCAGGACAATGCGCTCAACGTCGCGAACCTCGACGTTTGATGCGGATCCTCGCCTCGCTAGCGGCGGCGGGTCTGCTGTCGGCGGCTCCGCTCGCGGCGGAGGACGTGCTCGCGCCCTATGACTACGGCATTGCCGGCATCAACGCCTCGTGGCTGCTGGTCGAATGCAGGGACAAGGACCCACTGCGGGTCGCGCGGTGCGATGGGTTCATCCAGGGCGTCGCCGCGGTGATCGAGGCGCGAGAGTTTCACCGCGGCAATGACCGCAAGGTCTGCGTCGCGGTGAATAACCCCGCCGAGCTGCGCTATGCAGTCCTGCACTTCATGGAGCCGACCCGCGATCCGGCGGCCGACGCGGTCGAGAAGGCTCTGACCGAAGCCTACGCCTGCGTGCCTATGCAGGTGACGACGCCGCAGCCCTAGGGGCGGTTTCGGCGGACGCTTCCGCCACCAGTTCCCCGAACAGCGCCTCGTAGTGGATCATCGCCTGGCGCAGCTCTTCGGTGGTCGCCTGGCCTTCGACCGCACGTCCGGCGATATCGTGCCCGGCGCGGTAGTGCCGCGCGACCTCGCCGTGATCGACCGTCAGGCTTTCGTAGCGCGCGTCGAAATCGGCGATCGGATAGCCGCGCGCGCCCATCACCACTCGGATAACCCCGTCCGCCTCGCCGACCGCGGCCGCGGGATCGTCGACGAAGCGTGCCTTGGCCGAGTGCCAGTCGCTCGCGAAGCGCTCCCGTTCATCCGCGGTGAGCGGCTTGAGCTCGAGTTCGGACACCCGCTTCTCGCGCTCGAGCAACGCGGCCTCGGCGTCAGCGCGGCTGCCGTGGCGGTCGAGCGTTCGATCGTATTCCGATTTGCCGAACCGGTCGCGTAGCGCGGAGGTGCGGCGCGAGCGGTAGAGCCACCACAACAGCAGCGCCGCGACCAGCAGCATCGCGAGTATGGCGCCGAGGGCGATCGGGTCGAGCGTCATGGCCGGAGGCTCCTTGGTTCAAACCCTCCCATCGGCATGGGATTCTTCGAACGCCCGCGACTTTGCCCGGTTCCGCCAGCAGCGTGCACTAAATGACGCTTTTTTCCTGTTTTTTCAGGAACCGATCGACGCGCGGCAGAATGGCCTTGAAGCGGTCACGCGGGCGGTGCACTCCGCGCACCCATGATCCGCCAACTCCTCGCGCTGCCGCTCGCCGCCGCGCTCGCCGCCTGTGCCACCGTTCCCAAGGCCCCGGCCGAACCGGTCACGGTCCGCATCGTCGGGCTCAACGATTTTCACGGCAACCTCGAGCCGATCAAGCGGCCGATCCTGCTCGAAGACGGGCAGGTCGGCAAACAGGAGGTCTATGCCGGAGGCGCCGCGTGGTTCGCCACCGCGGTCGAGAAGATTCGCGAGCAGAACCCATACAACATGGCGATCGGCGCGGGCGACCTGATCAGCGCCAGCCCGCTGTCCTCCTCGCTGTTCCTCGACGAGCCGACCGTGGGGGTGATGAACCGCGTCCACCTCGATTTCACCAGCGTCGGCAATCACGAATTCGACCGCGGGTGGCGCGAGCTGAAGCGCCTGCGCGAAGGCGGGTGCGAGAAGTTCACCTTGCGCGAACCGTGCGCTGTCGAGCCGGATTACAAGGGCACAACATACCCTATACTCGCCGCCAACGTGCGCCAGCAGGACGGCACCACGCTGTTTCCCGGCTACGGCATCAAGCGCTTCGGGACCGGCAAGAATGCGGTCGCGGTGGGCGTGATCGGTCTGACCCTCAGGGGCACCGCGCAGATCGTCTCGCCCGGCGGGATCGAGGGCCTGACCTTCGAGGACGAGGCGGAATCGATCAACGCGCTGGTGCCCAAGGTGCTGGCCGAGGGCGCCGACGCGGTGGTGGTGGCGATCCACCAGGGCCTCGTGCCCGAGCCCGGCGACAGTTACACCGGCTGCGGTTCGATGGCGGGCGACTTGCGCGATATCCTCGCCAAGCTCGATCCGCGGATCGACCTCGTCATTTCAGGCCACACGCACAAGTCGTATGTGTGCGACTTCTCCAAGGTCGATCCGACACGGCACTTCACGGTGACCAGCGCGGGCTACGGCGGCACCATGCTGACCGACATTGCGCTCACCATCGACCCGCGTCTGCACGACGTGACCGCGATCGCGGCCAAGAACGTGCCGGTGCAGAGCGTTGGCGACGGGCGGCCGGTCAACGCGGCGTTCGAGGCGCTCCAGCCCAACCCGGAGATCGCGGCTTACGTCGCCAAGTACACCGCGGCGGCGGCCGAGGTATCCAACCGCCCGGTCGGCCGCATCTCCGCCTCGGCCACCAAGAAGAAGCCCGAGAGCACACTGGGCAACCTCGTCGCCGACGCGCAGCTCGCCTCGACCCGCGATGCGGGCGCGGTGATCGCGTTCATGAACCCAGGCGGCATCCGCACCGACCTAGTCGCGCGCGATGGAGGCGTGGTGACCTTCGGCGACATCTACGCGGTGCAGCCGTTCGGCAACACGCTTGTGACGATGACCTACACCGGCGCGCAGCTCCTCCAGATCCTCGAAGAGCAGTTCGCCAACATGAACGACTGGAACATTCTCGCGGTGAGCGAAGGGTTCACCATGACGCTCGACCCATCGAAACCGGCGGGGCAGCGGGTGATCAAGGCGGCGCTGAACGGTCAGCCGATCGATCCGGCGAAGACTTACCGCGTGACGCTCAACAACTTCATCGCAGCGGGCGGGGACCGGTTCGTGACATTCAAGCAGGGGAAGGACCCGCAAGTGGGGCCGCTCGATCTCGATTCGATGGAGGAGTATCTGCGCGGCAAGGAGATGGTGCAGGTGCCGCCGGTGGGGCGGGTAACGATGGTGGGAGGTTAGGAAGGGGCTAAGGCGAGAAGCCCTCGCCTTCCGATCCACCGTCGCCCCGGACTTGATCCGGGGCAGTGCTGCCTTCTCGGACGTCCGAAAGAAGCACCAGGCCCGGATCAGGTCCGGGCCGACGTCGGTTTGTTGGATTGGGCGAGCTAAGCCGCCCGCAGCCCCGTCACACCCTGCGCACCGCCGTTCGCGGCGGACAGCCCGGCGAAGATCGTATCGACGATCCGGCCCAGCTTCTCCTCGCTCAGCCGCTCGTCCATGTACGTCAGCACTTCGGCCAGCGTGTAAGGCAGCACCATCTGGTTGATCAGACTCAGCGCCTGATCGATCGCCAGCCCCTCGAACGCGCCCTCGGCCTGCGCCTGCGCAATCAGCTCGCACAAGTAGTGATCGGCGAGATCGACATAGCCGCGAATGCGCTCGAACTGCGCCGCGCCCAGTTCGCAATACGCCTTGAACGCCGCCGGATTGGCCCGATAGCGCTCGCGGCTCAAACGAAAGCGGCGGGCGAAGAATTCGTACATCTTGCGGTTGGGCGGCAGGTCGCTCGCCAGGACCTCTTCCATGATCGCAATGTGATCGACGAACCAGGTCTCCACGATCGCGTCGAACAGCGCGTCATCGTCGGGGAAGATCGCTTCGAGCCGGGCACGGGGCACACCCGCGAAAATGGCTAACGAGCCCACGCTGATCGCGTCGCCGCGCTCCTCGATCATGCGCTCGGCCACGCCGAGCAGCCGCGTCTTCTCGTCGCCCGGCTGATCCGACCTGAGGTTCATGCGCTATGCTCCCGCCTTCTGCGGCGCATTTAAGCCAGCGGGCGCCCGGTTTGAAGAGGCGCGGCTAACATTTGGTCGCGTTTACATGCGGAACACGCCGAACGCCGGCCGCTCGGCGATGGGCGCTTCGAGCGTGGCGGCGAAGGCGAGGCCGAGCACGTCGCGGGTCTGCGCGGGGTCGATCACCCCGTCGTCCCACAGCCGCGCGGTGGCGTAGTAGGGGTTGCCTTCGTCCTCATACTTCTGGCGAATCGGGGCCTTGAACTCCTCGGCTTGGGTTGCCGTCCAGCTGTCGGCATCGCGGTGGACGGTGGCGAGGACCGAGGCAGCCTGCTCGCCGCCCATCACGCTGATGCGGCTGTTGGGCCAGGAGAACAGGAAGCGCGGGGAATAGGCGCGGCCAGCCATACCATAGTTGCCCGCGCCGAAGCTCCCGCCGATCAGCACGGTGATCTTGGGCACGGTGGCGGTGGCGACCGCGGTGACCAGCTTGGCGCCGTGCTTGGCGATGCCTTCTGCCTCGTACTTCCCGCCGACCATGAAGCCCGAGATGTTCTGCAGGAACAGCAGCGGGATGCGGCGCTGGCAGGCGAGTTCGATGAAGTGCGCGCCCTTCACCGCGCTCTCAGAGAACAGCACGCCGTTGTTGGCGAGGATCGCCACCGGCATGCCCCAGATGTGCGCGAACCCGCACACGAGGGTGCTGCCGTAGAGCGCCTTGAACTCGTGGAACTCGCTGCCGTCGACGATGCGGGCGATGACCTCGTGCACGTCGTAAGGGGCGCGGACATCGTCGGGGATGATCGCGTACAGGTCTTGCGGGTCGAATTTCGGCTCGCGCGGTTCGCGCAGCGTCACGTCGGCCGCCGCGCCGGTATTGGCGCCGAGATGGCTGACGATGTCGCGCACGATCGAGAGCGCGTGCTCGTCGTTCTCGGCGAGGTGATCGACCACGCCCGATTTCTTGGCGTGGAGGTCGCCGCCGCCGAGGTCCTCAGCCGAGATTTCCTCCCCCGTCGCCGCCTTTACCAACGGCGGGCCGGCGAGGAAGATCGTGCCCTGGTTTCGGACGATGACGGTCTCATCGCTCATGGCCGGCACGTAGGCGCCGCCCGCGGTGCACGATCCCATCACGCAGGCGATCTGCGGGATGCCCTTCGCGCTCATCTGCGCCTGGTTGAAGAATATCCGCCCGAAGTGCTCGCGGTCGGGGAAGACTTCCGACTGGTACGGCAGGTTCGCGCCGCCGCTGTCGACGAGGTACACGCACGGCAGGCGGTTTTCGGTCGCGATCTCCTGCGCGCGCAGGTGCTTCTTGACCGTCATCGGGTAGTAACTGCCGCCCTTCACGGTGGGATCGTTGGCGACGATCATCACCTGCCGCCCCGACACGCGGCCGATACCGCAGATCATCGAGGCGCCCGAGACGTCGCCTTCGTACATCCCGTTTGCGGCGAGCTGCCCGATCTCGAGGAACGGTGCGCCGGGATCGAGCAGCCGCTCGACCCGCTCGCGGGGGAGCAGCTTGCCGCGGCTGGTGTGCCTCTCGCGGTGCTTCTCGGGCCCGCCGAGCGCCGCCTCGGCGACCTTGGCGCGCAGCTCCTCGGCGAGCGCCGAGTTGTGCGCGAACCGCGCCTTCGCCTCCGGGCTCTCGCGGTCTAGCTTGCTGCTGAGGACGGGTGCGGTCATCGTATCTCCTTGGCCCAAGCGCCCTAACGGGTGGGAGGCGCGCCGCCAAGTTGGGAGGATGAGCGATGCGGTCGGGATTGTTCGCGGTGCTGGCGCTGCTCTGGGCGCTGCCCGCGCTAGGGCGGGAGCCCGCCTACGCTCCGCCCGCCGCGCCTGAATGCCGCCGGGTGGGCGACGTGCCCTCGCTGCGGATCGACCCGGCGACCGCGGCGCGCATGGCGGAGATCGGGCTCGACCGTGCCGGGGTCTTCGCGCGGATGCAGGAGACCTCGATCCCCGAGACGATGGGCTGCTGGGCGATGCCGGTCGGCAATTTCGACAGCCAGCTGATCTCGGTCGGGATGGCGCAGTGGAACTACGGCACCGGCAGCCTGCAGCCGGTGCTGAAAGAATGGCGCGATTCGTTGGGTTCGCGCCGCAAGGCCAAGCGCGAACTAGCGCGGCTGGCCCCCACTTACGGCAAGCTGCTGCTGTCGAAGGACTGCCTCGCGGTGCCGGCCACCGCGAAGTGCCGCGCCGGCATCCTCGCCGCGCATGGGCCCGACGGGAAGCTCAACCCGGTGATCATGGGCGAGCTCACCGCGTTGTTCGAAAGCGATGCGATGCTGCAGGTGCAGCTCGATCACTACCTCGCGCTGCTCGACCTCGTGCGCGGCGACCTCCAGCGGGTGTTCCCCTACGGCCCGATCACTTCGCGCAAGGTGCGGTGGGCGATCGACACCCGTGTCCAACAAGGCGGCCTGCCGCCGAGCGAGGACATCGCCCGGCTACGCAGCAAGCTCGTCGCCATGCCGCCCGCCGAGCGCTGGCCGCGCCTGCGCGCGATCTTCGACTGGTACAACGCGCTGGGGCAGACGATCGACCAGGACGGCATCGGCCGCGACTTCGCGTGGAACTACGCCCAGTGGAACTGCCTGATCGATGCGGGTCG
Organism: Tsuneonella rigui; assembly: GCF_003958625.1. Taxonomy (GTDB): domain Bacteria; phylum Pseudomonadota; class Alphaproteobacteria; order Sphingomonadales; family Sphingomonadaceae; genus Tsuneonella; species Tsuneonella rigui. The sequence continues at coordinate 72,470 of NZ_RSEL01000026.1, forward strand.
GATCGACGATGAGCAGTACGAGCTCCTCGCCATCACCTTCCTGCGCAGCCGCACCGCCACCGGAAACTCGGGCCGCTGGCAGGCGCTGACATTCTCGCGCCGGGCGAAGATCATCCTCGGCGTCGGCAGCGTCAGCGGGGTGCGGGATGGGAGCTGTAGCTAGCCCGCCGCCCCGATCAGCTCGCGCCCGATCAGCATCCGCCGGATTTCGTTCGTTCCCGCGCCGATGTCGAGCAGCTTGGCGTCGCGCAGGTAGCGTTCGACCGGCCAGTCCTTGGTGTAGCCCGCGCCGCCCAGCGCCTGGACCGCCTCGCCGGCGACGCGGAAGGCGTTTTCGCTCGCCAGCAGGATCGCGCCGGCGGCGTCGAAGCGGGTGGTCTGGCCGGCGTCGCAGCTTTTGGCGACCGCGTAAGTGTAGGCGCGCGCCGATTGCAGCGCGACGTACATGTCGGCGACCTTGGCCTGGATCAGCTGGAACGCGCCGATGGGCTTGCCGAACTGCTTGCGCTCGCGGACGTAGGGGATGACCGTGTCGAGGCACGCCTGCATGATCCCGAGCTGCAGCCCGGCGAGCACCACGCGCTCGTAATCCAATCCACTCATCAGCACGCCGACGCCGCCGTTCAAGGGACCCATGACGTTCTCTTCGGGCACTTCGCAGTCGTCGAATACCAACTCGGCGGTGGGCGAGCCGCGCATGCCCATCTTGTCGATCTTCTGGCCGATCGAGAATCCGGGCATGTCCTTCTCGATCAGGAACGCGGTGATCCCGCGGCTGCCCGCATGGCCGTCGGTCTTGGCATAGACCACAAGCGTATCGGCGTAGGTTGCGTTGGTGATCCAGAACTTGGTGCCGTTGAGGACGTAGCCGCCCTGGACTGCATCGGCCTTGAGCTTCATCGAGACGACGTCCGACCCAGCCGAGGCCTCCGACATGGCGAGCGAGCCGACATGCTCGCCGCTGATGAGCTTGGGGAGATACTTGGCCTTCTGCTCGGCGTTGCCCCAGCGGCGAATCTGGTTGACGCACAGGTTCGAGTGCGCGCCGTAGCTGAGCCCGACCGAGGCGCTGGCGCGGCTGATCTCCTCCACCGCGATGACATGCTCGAGGTACCCGAGCCCGAGCCCGCCGTCTTCCTCGCCGACGGTGATCCCGTGCAGGCCCAGCTCACCCATCGCCGGCCACAGCTCTTGCGGAAACCAGTCCTCGCGGTCCGCCTTTTCGGCGAGCGGAGCGACCTGCTCGTCGGCGAAGCGGGCGGTCGCCTCGCGGATCATCTCGGCGCTCTCGCCGAGCTGGAAATCGAAATCGGGGGTGGCGCGCAACGGCTTTCTCCAGGTCTGGCGAGGCGCATAGCCGAGGGCCGCGGGGACAAGCAAACGCTTCGATTTCAGCAATTTGCGCGCAAATTAGTTTCGTCGCGCAAATACTTTGAATTTATAATGTTTTTCTGCTACTTGGCGCGCAGGATCGCAGTTACATGAACCAGGACGGGACTCTTCCACGGGCTACAGCCCCCGTTGCCGCCGTGCCGTGCAGCGAAGACGAGCGCGCGGTCGTGCTCGCCGCCTACGGGGTCGACAGCCTGGAGGACGATCCCGAGCTGGTCTCGGTGGTCAATTTCGCCGCCAAGCTATGCGGCGCCCCGGTCGCGGTCCTGAGCATGGTCGAGGGGGAGCGGCAACGCTTCCTCGCCCGCTTCGGCCTCGATGACCGCGAGACTCCGCGCTCGCAAAGCTTCTGCGCCCACACGATGCTCGAACCCGCGCCGATGATCGTCGCCGATGCGACTGGCGACGCGCGATTCCGGAACAACGAGCTGGTCACCGGCGCGCTCAACATCCGCTTCTATGCCGGCGTCCCGCTCGTCTCGAGCGAGGGCGTTCCGCTCGGCGCGCTGGCGGTGATCGACACGCAGCCGCGCCCTGAGGGGCTGACCGAGCTGCAGCTCGAAGGCCTGCAGGTGCTCGCGGAGTCGGTCATGTGCCGTATGGCCGCGCACCGCCACCAGCTCGCCGCCACCACCCGCGCGAGCGAAAGCGCGCGGGCGATGCGCGAGATCGCCGACATGGTCCCGGGTATCGTCTGGTCGGCCGATCACGAGGGCAAGTTCGACTACTTCAACAGCCGCTGGCGCCACACCACCGGGGCGGACCACCCCGCGACGATGACCGATTGGGGCCCGCACGTGCACGCCGAAGATACCGATCGGACGCGCGACGCGTGGCAATCGAGCATCGCCAACGGAATGCCGTTCGAGTGCGAATATCGCCTCAAGCAGGTTGACGGCACTTGGCGGTGGACCCTGGCACGCGCGCTGCCGGTGGTCGACGGTCAGGGGCAGGTGACGCGCTGGTACGGCACCCTGACCGACATCGACGAAGGCCACCGCCGGTCGGAGAACCGCGACCTCCTCGCGCGCGAGCTGTCGCATCGGATCAAGAACATCTTCGCGGTCGTCGCGGGCCTTATCTCGCTGCGAGCGCGGCGCCGGCCGGAAGCGGCCGACTTCGCGCAGGAACTGATCGACACCATCCGCGCATTGGGTCGCGCGCACGACTTCGTGCGGCCGATGGAGGGCATGAAAGGCGACAGCCTGCTGGGCTTGCTGAAGGAGCTGATGGCGCCCTATGCCGACGCGCCGGGCCGGGTCGAGATTAGCGGGGACGACTGCGTGATCGGCCCGCGCGCCGCCACCCCGCTGGCGCTAACCTTCCACGAGCTCGCGACCAATTCGGCCAAGTATGGCGCGCTGTCCGATGCCGACGGGTCGGTGACGATCACGATCGAATGCGGACACGATGTGCAATCGGCCGCGGTTCGCTGGCGCGAGCGCGGCGGGCCTAATGCGCAACAGCCGGCGGAGGAAGGGTTCGGCTCGCGCTTGCTCAAGAGCTCGATCGAAGGCCAGCTCGGCGGCACGCTCGAGCGGCGCTTCGCCGATGGCGGGCTTGAGGTCGACCTCGTCATCCCGCGCGCTGCGATTCAGAGCTAGCGCGCTAGCCAGCGCTCGCTAGGCTGCGGGCGATGCTGGAATTCATCGAGGTCAGCAAACGGTTCGGGGCGCTGGCTGCCATCGACGCGGTTACGCTCGCCGTGCCGCGTGGGGCATTCGTGGCGTTGGTCGGCGAATCCGGCTCGGGCAAATCGACCCTGCTCAAAACGGCCAACCGGCTGATCAAGCCTGACGCGGGGCGCGTGCTCATCGGCGGCGCGGACGTGCGCGAAGCGGACGCGCCCGAGTTGCGGCGGCGGATCGGCTACGTATTCCAGTCGATCGGGCTGTTCCCGCACATGGATGTTGCCCGCAACATCGGCATCGGTCCGCGGCTCGAAGGCAAGCCGCTGGGTGACGAGCGGATCGCGGAGCTGCTTGCGCTCGTGGGCCTCACGCCCGAGCACGCGCACCGGATGCCCGATGCGCTGTCGGGCGGGCAGCGCCAGCGGGTGGGGGTGGCGCGCGCGCTCGCAGGCGAGCCCGAGCTGCTGCTGATGGACGAGCCGTTCGGCGCGCTCGATCCGGTGACCCGCGATGCACTGGGGCGGCAGGTGCGCGCGCTGCACGACCGGCTTGGGCTGACGACGGTGATGGTGACGCACGACATGGCCGAGGCGCTGCTGCTCGCCGACCGCGTGGTGGTAATGGCGGCGGGGCGGATCGTTGCCGACGAGGAACCGCGCGCTTTGCTCGCGGGCGCGGGCGGCGAGATCGCCCAGGCGCTGGTCGCGGTGCCGCGCGCGCAATCCGAAGCGCTCGCGAAGCTCGGCGGATGAGCGAGACCTGGCAGACGCTGTTGACGCTCGGCGACAAGCTCTCGGCGCACGTGCTGCTGTCGGCCGCCGCGCTCGCGCTCGGCATCGCGGTGGCGCTGCCGCTGGCGGTGTGGGCGGGCAGGTCGCGTAGCGTCGCGCGGGTGACGCTCGGGCTGGCGAGCCTGGTCCAGACCATTCCCGCGCTCGCGCTGTTGGCGCTGTTCTTCCCGATCCTGCTGAGCCTGCGCGCGGTGTTCGGGTCTGGGGTACCAACGCTCGGCTTCCTCCCCGCACTGCTCGCGCTGGCGCTCTATGCGCTGCTGCCGATCCTGCGCAACGCGGTCACCGCGCGTGCCGAGATGGACCCCGGTGTGCTCGAAGCGGCGGACGCGGTCGGTATGACGCCGGCACAGAAGCTGCGGCTGGTCGAGGCGCCGCTTGCCGCGCCGTTCGTGATGGCGGGCATCCGCACCGCCGCGGTGTGGACCATCGGGGCGGCGACCCTATCGACCACCGTCGGGCAACCGAGCCTGGGCGATCCGATCTTCGCCGGGCTGCAGACGCAGAACTGGGCGCTGGTGCTGGCGGGCTGTATCGCTGCTGCAACGCTGGCGCTTGTGACGGATGGACTGCTTGCATTGATCGAACGCGGTCTCGGGACGCGGCGACCGGCGCTGGCGTGGCTCGGGCTCGGGCTGGTCGCGGCCGGACTGTTTGCTGCCGCCTTCGCGGGCCAGCGTGAAAGCCGCGATACGGTCGTGGTCGGGGCCAAGAACTTCTCCGAGCAGTACATCCTCGCCCGGCTGATCGGGCAGCGGCTGGAGCGGGCGGGCTACGCCGTGACCTACCGCGAGGGGCTCGGCTCCGCGGTGATCCACCGCGCACTGACCTCGGGCCAGATCGACGTCTATGTCGACTACTCGGGCACGGTGTGGGCGAACGAGATGAAGCGCACCGACACCCCGGATCGCGCGGCGATGCTGAAGGGCATCGCGGCGTGGGAACAGGGCAATGGGGCGCGGCTATTGGGCTCGCTCGGGTTCGAGAACGCCTACGCCTTCGCGATGAAGAGCGATCGCGCCAAGGCGATGGGCATCGCCAGCCTCGCCGATCTTGCCGCCAAGGGGCGCGACCTGACACTGGGCGGCGACCTCGAATTCTTCCGCCGGCCGGAGTGGCGCCGGGTGGACGCGGCGTATGGCCTCGGCGCTCTGCGGCAGAGGAACTTCGCGCCGACCTTCATGTACGATGCGCTGGCGAGCGGCGAGGCGGAGGCGATCACTGCGTTCAGCTCCGACGGGCGGATCGCCGCAGACAAGCTGGCGGTGCTCGCCGATCCCAAGGGCGCGCTCCCCGCTTACGATGCGATCCTGCTGGTTGCCCCGGCGCGGGCGAACGACGCGCGCCTCGTGAATGCGCTCAAGCCATTGGTCGGGGCTATCCCGGTGGCGGCGATGCAGCAGGCGAACTATCGGGTCGATCGGCCGGACGACAAGCAGTCGCCGGAGGCGGCGGCGCGCTGGCTGGCGCAGCGGATCGGGCGCTAGCTCCCGCGGCGCCAGACCTGGGTTTGGCAGAACGGGCCGATACAGCCCTTCACCTCCAGCCGGTCGCCCGCCAGCCGGCGCAACACCGAGCGGTACGACTTGCCCGACTTGGGGTCGTAGATCGTCCCGCGCCAGACGGCCCCGTCTTCGCTGAAGCCGGTGAGGATCGGCACGCCCAGCAGTTTGCGCGTGCGCAGCCTGGCGTCGGGATTGTGGATGTCGCGCTGGTCCGCGCCGCCGGGCGGGGTGACCAGGAACCGGGCGAGCGTGCCGCACAGGCTCTTGCCGCACGGGGCGATGCGCACGACCCCATCGCGCGCGGCGGTGACCCACGAGCCGGTGATCGGTTCGGCCGCCGCCACTGGGGTGGCGGCAAGCAGGGTCGCCGCGATGGCCAGGTATTTCATGCGCATCATGCCTCCTCGAATCCCACGCCGCGCGGCCAATCCGGCGCGGCCAACCCCATCACCTTGAACAAGGTGCCCATCTGGTCGTCCGCGATCAGCCGGTCGCGCGCGGCATTGAGCTCGTTGCGCAAGTGCGGCGCGCGCATGGTCAGCGCCTCGGAGCGGGTTTCGATCCCCAGCGCGCGCAGCCACTCGCCTTGGCCGACGGTGCCCATCCACTGCGCGTTGCGCGACTGGGCGACGCGGGCGAGCGTGGCAAAATCGACGTGCGCCGTGAGGTCCGCCTCTCCCGGTGCAGTGAGCGGATCGACCTTCCGGTGCGCCCTGACTGCCTGGAAGGTCGAACCGCCGCGCAAGTCCGCGTGGCCGTAGTCGATCAGCAGCGCGCAGCCGCCCTGGTTCGCGAGGCGTCCCGCGATCTCGTAGACGATCGCGGCGGCGGCGGGCGAGGTCTCGATGATCGCACCCTGCCGCGCACCGCGCCAGTCGGGCGGCACCGCGCTCTCCATCGGCATCGCGCCCGCGACGTAGACGAATGTGTCGCCGTCCAGACCTACCATCCGCTCGCGCCAGCCCTCGGCCGCGCGCACTAGCTGCCGCACCGGCAGGGCGTCGAGAAACTCGTTGCCGATCACCAGCAACGGCCCCTCCATCGGAACGGAGGTCTGGTCGGCATGGAACTGCGCCTGCGGCACCGCTTCCAATTGCAGCTTCTTGAGCGCGGGCGAGGTCTCGACGAAGTGCACCTGCGGGGTGAGGCCGTAGCGCTTCATGGTTCGCAGCGCATCCTTGGCGAGCGTCCCGCGCCCGGGGCCGAGCTCGACATAGTGGACCGGCTCTTCGCGCCCGGCGCGGATCCACATATCGGCCAGCCACAGGCCGATCAGTTCACCGAACATCTGGCTGATTTCCGGCGCGGTGACGAAGTCGCCCTCGCTGCCGAGCGGGTCCTTCGCCGCGTAATAGCGGGCGTTGGACTCGGCCATGAAGTGCGCCAGGCTGATCGGCCCGGTGGCGCGGATCAACCGGCGGAAGACCTCCGCCAGCGGCGTCGTTTCGTCGGTCATGCCGCCGCGGGTTGCGCCGCCGTGGTCCCCATCTGCGGCTTGATCAGCGCGCGGGCGATCAGCGCAAGGCCGAGCACGATCAGCGGCACGGTCAGCCACTGGCCCATCGAGAGGCCCGTCTGCCGCGCGAACTCGGCAAGCTGCTGGTCCGGCTGGCGGTAGAACTCGACTGTAAAGCGGGCGAGCGCGATGCCGGCGGTGAATACGCCGACCAGCAGCCCCGGCCGCCAGCGCGCGCGGGTCTTCCAGAACAGCAGCAGCATGACCACGATCAGCAACGCGCCCTCGAGGCCCGCCTCGTAAAGCTGGCTCGGGTGGCGCGGCAGGCCGAGCGGGTCGGTGGGGAAGATCATCGCCCACGGCACTTCGCTCTCGACCGGGCGGCCCCACAGCTCGCCGTTGATGAAGTTGGCGATGCGCCCGAACATCATCCCGAACGGCACGTTGACCGCGATGTAGTCGGCGGTGCGCAGGAAGTTGATCTGGCCGCTGCGGCACACCCAGGCGATCGCGATCAGCACGCCGATCACCCCGCCGTGGAAGCTCATCCCGCCGTCCCATAGCCGCAGCAGGTCCCAGCTCGGGAATTCGCCGGGGGTGAAGTGGGTGAACATCGACGGGATGCCGGTCTCACCGCCGGTGTAGAACGCCGCGTAGCCCAACCGTCCGCCGATGATGATGCCGAGCGTGCAGTAGAAGAACAGGTCGTCGGCATGGCGCTGCGCCATGGGGCTGCCGGGCGCCTTGATCATCTTGCTGAGGTGCCAGTACCCCAGCACGATCCCCGCCAGGTAGGCGAGCGAGTAGAACCGCAGCTCCATGAAGCCGAGGTTGATGCCCTTCCTCAGGCCCAGGTCCTCGAACCGAATGGCGTGGTCGGCGTATTGCGACGCGTCGGCCAGTAGTGACAGCAGCACGATTGATCCTTAACCCTTGGCGCCAACCTCCCATAAGGGGGCCGCGATCGTCCGCGCGCGTCTTTGGCATAGCGCGGCGCGCGGCGAAACCCCGGCGCGGGATACAGCTGGAAGAGGAACGGCATGCCGACGGAGCTCGACAAGGATATTCAGCGGATCAACGCGGCGCTGACCGCGCCCGGGCAGATGTTCGAGACCCGTGCCGTCGAGCGCCGGGGCGTTGAGATGCCCGCCTTCGTCAACGCGCCGCCCAGCCTGGCGCACTACTTCGCCCACTTCGTTGGCCAGCATAGGGACACGCTGTTCATCGTCGACGGCGACCAGCGGCTGACCTTCGGCGAGATCTACGAAGCCGCCGCCCGTGTCGCCGACGGTCTCGCCACGCGGCATGGGATGAAGAAGGGCGACCGCGTCGGAATCGCCGCCCGCAATTCGGCCAACTGGATCGCCGGCTACATGGGCGTGCTGATGGGCGGCGGATGCGCCTCGCTACTCAACGGCTGGTGGACGGGGGAGGAGCTCGCCTTCGGGATCGACCTCTGCGAATGCACGATCGTGCTCGCCGACCGCCAGCGCGCCGAGCGGCTGAGCGGCGTGCCGCACGGCGCCAAGCTGGTGGTGTTCGATCACGACGGCCCGCCGGCGGTGGGGCTGGAACCGGTGTGGGGCGAAGGCGACACCGCCACCCGGATGCTCGAGGAGCTCGGGCCTGACGATCTCGCGACCATGCTCTACACCTCGGGGTCGACCGGCTCACCCAAAGGCGCCTATTCCGATCATCTCGGCAAAGTGAGTGCGGTGATGAATTACATCGCCCAGACCGCCACCATCGTGCAGCTGTTCACCGAGAAGGGCGAAATGCCGACCGTCCAGCCGAGCGCGCTGGTCAATGTCCCGCTCTTCCACGTGACCGGGGAAGTGCCGGTGTTCCTCCAGAGCTTCGCGATGGGGCGCAAGCTGGTGCTGATGCCCAAGTGGGACGCGACCGAGGCGCTGCGCTTGCTGGAAAAGGAGCAGATCACCTATTTCGTCGGCGTGCCGCTGATGAGCTACGAGCTCGCCACGCACCCCGACCGCGACAAGTACGACCTGTCGGCTTGCAAGACCTTCGCCGGCGGCGGCGCCCCGCGCCCGCCCGAGCACGTGACCAAGATCAAGGAGGCGTTCTCCGAAGGCTTCCCGGTATTGGGCTACGGTCTCACCGAAACCAACGGCGTCGGCTGCGGCAACATGAACGAGAACTACCTGGCGAAGCCGGGTTCGACCGGCACCGCCTCGAAGCCGCTGGTCGATCTTGCGATCCTCGACGATGCCGGGAAGCCCGTGCCGCAGGGCCAGGTGGGGGAGATCTCGATGCGCTCGGCGTGCAACTTCCTCGGCTACTGGCGCAACGAGGAGGCGACCGAGGCCGCGTTCACCGCCGACGCCTATTTCCGGACCGGCGATCTCGGCTATCTCGACGAAGACGAGTACCTGTTCATCGTCGACCGCAAGAAGGACATCATCATCCGCGGCGGCGAGAACATCGCCTGCATCGAGGTCGAGCAGGAGATCTACGCGCACCCGAACATCGCCGAATGCTCGGTCTTCGGGCTGCCCGACGAACGCTTCGGCGAGGTGGTCGCGGCGGTCTACCTGTCGAAGGACGGGCGGGACGTCGATCCGCAGGACCTGTGCGAATTCCTCGCCGAGCGGCTCGCCAAGTTCAAGATCCCGCAATACCTGTGGCAGGTGACCGAAGCGCTGCCGCGGCTTGGCACCGAGAAGATCGACAAGCGCGCGCTCAGGACCAAGTATACCGCGCTGCTGCAGGCCGCTTGAGGCTGATCGAGCAGGGCGAATTGCGTTTCGGGTTTCCTACACCCGTCGCGCCGGTCTAGCGTGCATGGATGGTCAGCCCGCGCCCTTCCGCTTCCTATTTAGCGAAACGAACACGGGGTGTGGACTTCGCCAAAACGGAAGGTGACACCGGTTTAGCAGGTTTTCGTTTGTCGGCAGTAAGTTGCCGCCCATTTGAGTTTCAAAGAAAGGGTGGGATCGGTGTGACACAAGGGGGCCTCCGGTGAGCGAGCCGCGCGTCCCCAACCAGCGCGCCGTGATCGACCGGCGCGCGATCGCCGGCAGGATCGCCGAGCTGGCGGCGGACGGCGCCAAAGCGCGGCCCGCGATTGTGGCTGCGCTCAAGGCCGCGCTCGAAAGGGGCCGTGCCGAGCTCGACCGGCGGCTGACCGAGAAACCGAGCGCGGGCCACGAGATCACCGCCGGCCACGCGTTCCTGATCGACCAGCTCGTTCGCACGATCCACGACCACGTGATCGCCGATGTCTACCCGGCGCAGAACCGCACCGCCGCCGAACGCCTGACTCTGATCGCGGTCGGCGGCTACGGCCGCTCGGAAATGGCGCCGCATTCGGACGTCGACATCGCCTTCATCCACCCGACTCGCAACGCAGCCTGGTGCGAGCAGGTGATCGAGGCGATGCTCTATTATCTGTGGGACCTCGGGTTGAAGGTCGGACATTCGAGCCGCTCGGTCGACGAGATGATCCGCATGGCGCGCGGAGACCTTACCATCCGCACCGCGCTGCTCGAAGGCCGTTACGTGTGGGGTGACCAGGCGCTCTACGACGAGGCGACCCGCCGCTTCGCCGATGAAGTGGTCAAGGGCACCGAGAAGCAGTTCGTCGCCGAGAAGCTCGAAGAGCGCAACGCGCGGCACAAGCGGATGGGCGACAGCCGCTATGTGGTCGAGCCCAACGTCAAGGACGGCAAGGGCGGCCTGCGCGACCTCCAGACGCTGTACTGGATCGGCAAGTATATCCACAAGGTACGGGTCGCCGCCGAACTGGTCGACGCCAAGTTGTTCACCCCCGAGGAATACCGCAGCTTCCGCCGCGCCGAGGGGTTCATGCTGGCGGTGCGCTGCCACCTCCACACGATCACCGGGCGCGCCGAGGACCGCCTGACCTTCGACCTCCAGCGCGCGGTCGCCGCACGGATGAACTTCGCCGACCGTCCGGGCAAAAGTGCGGTCGAGCGGTTCATGCAGTTCTATTTCCTGCAGGCGAAGCGCGTCGGCAGCCTGACGGGCGTGTTCCTCGCGCACATCGACGAGCAGTTCGCCAAGAGCCGCGCGCGCAGGGGCCTGCTCGCCAGCTTCACTCCGCGGGCGCGGACCCTGAAGGGCTATCGTGTGTTCGGCGGCAAGATCGCCGCGCCGTCGGACGATTGGTTCAAGAAGGACCCGGTGCGGTTGATCGAGGTGTTTCAGCTCGCCGAAGAGCATGGGCTCGAAATGCATCCCGAAACGATGCGCCAAGCCGCGCGCGATGCGGGCCTGATCAAGGGAGAGATGCGCGACGACCCGCGCGCCAACGCCCTGTTCGTCGACCTGCTGGCGGGCCGTAACGATCCCGAGGGCGTCCTCCGCTGGATGAACGAAGCCGGCGTATTCGGGCGCTTCGTGCCCGACTTCGCGCGCGTCAACGCGCAGATGCAGTTCGACATGTATCACCACTACACGGTCGACGAGCACACCATCCGCGCGATCGGGCTGCTCAACAAGATCGAGAAGGGGGAGCTGCAGCAGGACCACCCGCGCTCGACCCGGCTGATTCACGAAGTCGCCAGCCGCCGCGCCGCCTACGTCGCGGTGTTGCTGCACGATATCGCCAAGGGGCGGGGCGGCGATCACTCGGTGTTGGGCGGCGAAGTGGCGGAGGAGCTATGCCCGCGCTTCGGGCTCGACGCGGGCGAGACCGCGCTGGTCGCGTGGCTGGTGCGGCAGCACCTGCTGATGAGCCGCACCGCGTTCAAGCGCGACCTGACCGATCCCAAGACGATCGACGATTTCGTGGCCGAGGTGCAGGGGCTCGAGCGCCTGCGTCACCTGATGATCCTGACCGCGGTCGATATCCGCGCGGTCGGTCCCGGCACCTGGAACAGCTGGAAGGGCCAGCTGCTCGGCGAGCTCTACGACGCGGCGGAGGAGCACCTGCGGCTCGGTCACATGCGGCACGGGCGCAAGGAACGGGTGGCGGCGAAGAAGGCCAAGGTCGAATCGCTGCTGGGGAGCAAGGCCGGACTGCTGCGGCTCTACTCCGATCGGTTCGACGACAGCTACTGGATCGCCGAGCCCGAGGACATCGCCGCGCTCAACCTGCTGCAATACGGCTTCGCGCACGAGGACACCGGCAACCTGTCGGTGCGCTGCGAGGTCTATCCGGCGCGCGGAGCGACGCTGGTGACGGTGATCGCCGCCGACCACCCGGGGCTGTTCTACCGCATCGCCGGCGGCATTCACCTCGCCGGCGCCAACATCATCGACGCGCGCATTCACACCACCCGCTCGGGGTGGGCGGTCGACAACTTCCTGGTGCAGGACCCGCACGGCGCGCCCTTCAGCGAGCCGGCGCAGATCGCCCGCATCGAACAGGCCATCGCCGACGCGCTCGCCAACCGCAGCGCGCTGGTGCCGCAGCTCGCGCGCCGTCCGCTATCGCACAGCCGGGCCGGCGCGTTCGACGTGCGCCCGGTGGTGAGCTTCGACAACCAGGCCTCGGGCCGGTTCACCGTGATCGAAGTCAACGCCCGCGACCGCGCGGCGCTCCTGAATCGCCTCGCGCGCGCGCTGTTCGAAAGCCGCCTGCTGGTGTTCAGCGCGCACATCACCAACTACGGGGAGCGCGCGGCGGACACGTTCTACGTGACCGATCTGACCGGCGGAAAGATCACCGGTTCGGCGCGGCTCAAGGCAATCGAGGCGGCGCTGCTGGAGGCCGCCAGCGACGAGCGGCAGGCCGAACTGGAGAGCGCGTGAGCCCGATCGATTAGGTAATCCTGACGAAGTGTGCTAGGTGAAACCCGCTGACGTCGAATTTTGCGACGGACTTCGGCTTTTGACGACCGTTTCCGCTTATGAAGCGGCAACGAAAATTAGACGGCGACTTCCTTTCAACAGACGACCCGACGCACGGCTCGAGAGCACTATCGCTCGCGGGCAACCACAGCGTTTCTTGAAAGGAAACTAGCATGACCAAGACCGGAACCGTCAAGTTCTTCAACAACGACAAGGGCTACGGCTTCATCCAGCCCGACGATGGCTCGGGCGACAGCTTCGTTCACATCAGCGCAGTCCAGGCCGCCGGCATGAACGCGCTCGATAAGGACCAGCGCCTCAACTACGAAGTCGAGACCGGCCGCAACGGCAAGGAAAGCGCCGTCAATCTGTCGGCTGCCGACTGATCTCAAAGCCCCTCCCGCGCCTTGCGGGAGGGGACTTCCCCTTCGTTCCCCGCCGAGGAGCCGCGATGAGCCAGACCTTCGAATTCTACGATGCCCGCGCCCGCGAGGCGGTGGCGGAAGCGGATGCGGCGACGCTCGACAACGTGCGCGACCGCAACTTGCGCGCGGCGAAGACCTGGCGCGCGCTCGCCGACCAGGCGGGCAAGGTGTCACGCGACCGTCAAAAAGCCGAACTCGACCGCGCTGAGCGCCGCTTGGCTGAGGAAGCCGCTAGCCGCGCGCTCCAAACAGAGCAGTTCCCACCCGAACATGAGTAGCGCCTAGCATGATGGCGGTTTCGTAATCGCCGCTCATGCCCATGCTGCGGCCATCCAGACCGTGATCGCGCGCGAGCTTGTCGAGGAACGCGAAGAACGGCGCCGCCTCGATCTCGGCCGGCGGCACGCACATCAGGCCGATGATTGGAATGTCCGCCTCCCGCGCCAGGGCGAGTAGCGCCGGAAGCTCCGAGACCGGGCATCCGCCCTTCTGCGGTTCCTCGCCGACGTCGACTTGCACGAAGCACGGCACCTGCCGGCCGGTCTTGTCGAACGCCTTGGCCAGCGCCGTGACCAGATTCGGCCGGTCGAGCGAATGGATGCAGTCGAACACTCGCGCCGCGTCCTCGGCCTTGTTCGACTGGAGCTGGCCGACGAGATGCAGTTCGGCGTCGGGCCACCGTTCGCGCAAGCCCGGCCACTTGGCCTGCGCCTCCTGCACCCGGTTCTCGCCGAACACGCGCTGACCCGCCTCGAGCAGCGGTGCGATCGCTTCGGCAGGATGGGTTTTGCTGACCGCCACCAGCGTTACTTCCGCCGGCTCGCGGTGGGCGAGTTTGCAGGCGTGGGCAATTCGGTCGTGGATTTCGCTCAGGCGCAACGCTGCGTTCATGACGAAGTGCGCTATAACGATGGCATGGGACTGCGCCAGTCACTCCCCGATCTTTGGCTCCTGTCGGATGCCCGCAACGACGAATTGCTTGCGCGCGCGCTCCGGGCGCTGCCGCGCTCATCGGCCTTCATCTTCCGCCACTACCATCTCGATCCCAAGAGCCGCCGCGCGCGGTGGGACGAATTGATGCCGCTGGTCGATGAGGGCGGCCATCTCGCGATCCTGTCGGGTAGCGATGACCAGGCGCGCGCTTGGGGGGCGGTCGGCAGCTACGGCCCGCCAGAAGCGGTGGGCGAAGCGCCCGAGCTGCTGCGGGTGGTAACGGTGCACGATGCCAACGAGATCGCGCACGCCAATGCGTCCGGCGCGGATGCGGCGATGCTCTCGCCGGTTTTCGCCACCCGTACGCATCCCAATATCCCGCCGCTCGGGCCGGAAAAGTTCCACGCCCTCGCCGCGCTGGCCGAGATGCCGGTGATCGCGCTAGGCGGCATGACGTTCGAGCGGGCGAAGGAGCTTGGCTGGGGCCGCTGGGCCGCGATCGACGGTTTGGCACTCAAGCAGGACCACTGACGCCAAGCTCGCTTGACGCCGGACTCGCGCACCTGCGATAACAGGCGCGGACGTTTTCAGGGGTAGCAGCAATGGCAACACGCGCGATGGGTGCGGGCAGGGCACCGGCCGCCGACTGGCGCGCGGCCTTCCGCCGCAGCTTGCGCCGGGCCGCGCAGATGACCGGCGCCGCCGGGCTGTTCGGCGCGATGCTGTTTCTCGGCCTCGCCCTCGCCAGCTACACCCAGACCGATCCGAGCGGCTCGACCGCCGCCGCCGGCGACGACGTCCGTAACTGGATGGGCGCGAGCGGCGCTTGGTTCGCCGAGAAGGTCTATTTCCTGTTCGGCGCCACCGGCGTGCTGCTGTTGCCGCTGCTCTACGTCTTTTCGCGCAAGCTGTGGCATGATGTCGAAGAGGAAGACGACGACCTGCGCGCTCGCTGGTGGCGCCCGACCGGGCTGCTGCTGCTGTCGATGGCGCTGATCGGCACGGTCCTATCGCTCACCTTCGACGGTCCGGGGGGCTCGCTCCCGGCTTCGCTCGGGGGGATTACGGGCCTGCTGGGCGCTGCCGCGGTCGAGGGGGTGGCCAATCGCCTCGGCGAAGGGCTCTCCGGCTGGGTGATCCTCGCGCTGGCGCTGGTTGCGCTGGCGGGCGGGGTCGCCGGCGTGACCAAGGTCTTCGCGCTCGACTGGGTGCAGCTGTTGACGCTGCCGCGCTTTCTCAAGCGTGCGCCCGCGCTGCCCGAACGCTTGGCAGACATTGACCTCCCGTTCCTCCCAAAGCCGCGCGCCAAGAAGCGCGACGCCGCGTCTGAAGACGCGCCGCAGTTCGCCGAACGCCGCGCGCCCGAGATTGCCGAGCCCACGCTCGCGCCGCGCCCCGCAAAACCAGCGACCAAGGCCGCGCAGAAGGACCTGTTCGCCAGCTACCAGCTCCCGAGCCTCGACCTGCTGACCAACCCGCCCGCGCACAGCGCACCAAAGCTCGACAAGCTGGCCCTGGAGCGTAATGCGCGCCTGCTCGAGACGGTGCTCGACGACTTCAACGTCAAGGGCGAGATCACCGCGGTCCGCACCGGCCCGGTGGTGACGATGTACGAGCTCGAGCCAGCGCCCGGCATCAAAGCGAGCCGCGTGATCGGCCTTGCCGAAGACATCGCCCGCAACATGAGTGCGATCAGCGCGCGCGTGTCGTCGATCCCCGGCAAGACGGTCATGGGCATCGAGCTGCCCAACACCGACCGGCAGACCATCGCCTACAAGGAACTCGCCGGTTGCGAGGCCTTCGTAAACGCCAAGGGCACGCTGCCGATCATCCTCGGCAAGGATATCGCGGGCGAACCGATCGTTGCCGACCTCGCCGCGATGCCGCACTTGCTGGTCGCGGGCACCACCGGCTCGGGCAAGTCGGTGGGTCTCAACTGCATCCTGCTGTCGCTGCTCTACAAGTTCACGCCCGACGACTGCCGCCTGATCCTGATCGATCCCAAGGTGCTCGAGCTCAAGAGCTACGACGATATTCCGCACCTCCTCTCGCCGGTGGTGACCGAGCCGGCCAAGGCGGTCCGCGCACTGAAGTGGGCGGTTGAGGAGATGGAGCGCCGCTACCGCTGGATGAGCAGCATCGGCGCGCGCAACATCGCGGGCTTCAACGAGCGTGTGCGCACCGCGCAGGCCAAGGGCAAGCCGCTCGGCCGCCGGGTGCAGACCGGGTTCAATCCCGACACCGGCGAGGAACTGTTCGAGGAAGAGCAGCTCGAATACGCGGCCTTGCCGCAGATCGTGCTCATCGTCGACGAACTGGCGGACCTGATGGTCACCGTCGGCAAAGAGATCGAGGTGCTGATCCAGCGCCTCAGCCAGAAGAGCCGCGCCGCCGGCATCCACCTGATCATGGCCACCCAGCGCCCCTCGGTCGACGTCATCACCGGTGTCATCAAGGCGAACCTGCCGACCCGTATCAGCTTCAACGTCACCAGCCGCATCGATAGCCGCACGATCCTCGGAGAGCAGGGCGCCGAGCAGCTGCTGGGCAAGGGTGACATGCTCTACAAACCCAGCTCGGGCGCATTGGTGCGCGTGCACGGGCCGTTCGTCAGCGACGAAGAAGTCGAACAGGTCGCCGAGCACTGGCGTAGCCAGGGCAAGCCCGAGTATGTCGACGCCGTTACGGAGGAGCCGGAGGACAACTTCCACTTCGGCTTCGACGACGAGCTGACCGCGTCCGACAATCCCGAGGAACGCAAGTATCGGCAAGCCTGCCAGATCGTGTTCGAGCACCAGAAGGCGTCGGGTTCGTGGCTCCAGCGCCAGATGGGCGTGGGCTACAACACCGCCGCCAAGTGGATCGAGCGGATGGAGGAAGACGGGTTCGTCGGGCCGGCCAACCATGTCGGGCGGCGAGACATCTACCGCGACAAGGACGGCAATCCGCTGTGACCGACGGCGCCAGCGCTATCTTTCGATTGTAACAAAGGCGCAACACTGCCGCACAAATTCGGCACCGAAAGAATTTATCTTGCGGGGGCAAGCCGCATCGTTGGTATTTCATGAGGTCAGACAGGAGGGTCTACCCATGAAGTTCACGCGTTTCGCGCTCCTCGGCTCCGCCGCCGCGGTTCTCACCACCATCGCCGCCCAGCCGGCTCTCGCCCAGGACGTCCCGGGCGAAACCACCGCGTCGGAGCAAGGCGAGGAAATCCCGCAAGAGCAGATCATCGTCACCGGCACCCGCCGGACCGACCGCACCGTGGCCGACAGCGCTGTGCCGATCGACGTGATCTCGAACGATGCCCTGCTCAACCAGGGCTCGACCGAGACCAACCGGTTGCTCAACAATCTGGTCCCTTCGTTCAACTTCCCGCAGCCATCGCTGACCGACGGCACGGACTCGCTGCGACCCGCGACGCTGCGCGGCCTCGCGCCCGACCAGGTGCTGGTGCTGGTCAACGGCAAGCGCCGCCACATCTCATCGCTGCTCAACCTCAACGGCTCGGTCGGCCGCGGGTCGGCTGGCGTCGACATGAACACCATCCCGGCGATCGCGATCGACCGTATCGAAGTACTGCGCGACGGTGCCGCCTCGCAGTACGGCTCCGACGCGATCGCGGGCGTGATCAACATCCAATTGAAGCGCCGCCCCGGCGGGCGCGCGCAGGCGACGTATGGCAAGTACATCACCACGCTCGAAGACGTGTTCGATGTCGCCAGCGTGGCGAAGACCACGGCGGCGGGCGTAGACCCGGTGATCACCTACGAGGATCAGGAGTCCAAGCGCCGCGACGGCGAGACCTGGACGATCGCCAGCAACATCGGCGTGCCGGTGGGCGACACCGGGTACTTCAACGTCACCGCAGAGTACCGCGATCGCTCACCGACCAACCGGTCGGGGCCCGATCCCCGGCGCCAGTACGCCACCACGGGTGACGTTCGCGAGACCACGATCAATCGCATCAACCACCGCTATGGCGACGGCAAGTCGCAGGACTACAACTTCGTCATCAACGCCGGTGCCGAGATTGGTGGCGGTTTCGAACTCTACGAATTCGGCAGCTACGGGGTGCGTGACGGCAACGGCGCGGGCTTCTTCCGCCGGCCGAACGATGCGCGCAACGCCGATTTCGCCCACGGCGGTGCGCCATTCTATCCCGATGGCTTCCTCCCGCTCATCGTCAGCGAGATCACCGACATTGCGGGCGTTATCGGCGTGCGCGGCGAGACCGCGGGCTGGAACCTCGACCTTTCGCTGAATTACGGCTCGAACCGTCTCAACTACTCGGTCGAGGATAGCTGGAACGCATCGCTGGGCGGCAACATCAGCCCACGCAGGTTCCGTGCTGGCGGCATGCGTTCGGGTCAGACCCTGGTCAATTTCGACGCCCAGCGCGAGATCAACCTCGGCATCGGCGACACGTCGGTGGCCGCTGGTCTCGAGTACCGCAACGAGAACTACAAGATCGTCCCCGGCCAGTCCGAGAGCTACGCGGTCGGTCCGTTTTTCTTCACCAACGGCGCGGCGCCCGGATCGCAGGTGTTCCCGGGCTTCTCGCCGACCACCGCGATCGACAAGTCGCGCAACAGCTATGCCGCATACCTCGAGCTCGACAACGACCTGACCGATGCGGTCAACGTCCAGGTCGCGGGGCGCTTCGAGCACTTCTCCGACTTCGGCAGCACGATCAACGGCAAGGTCGCCGCCAAGGCGGACGTGGTCGACGGACTGGGCGTGCGTGGTTCGGTCTCGACCGGTTTCCGCGCGCCGGGCATGGCGCAGCAGTTCTTCTCGACCACCTCGACCAATAACGTTGGCGGTCAGCTGATCGAGATCGGCACCTTCCCGGTCGGCTCGCCGATCGCGGTGGCGCTGGGCGCGCAGCCGCTCGAGCCCGAAAAGTCGGTCAACATGGGCGCGGGCGTGGTATTCACGATGGTGCCCGGCCTCAGCATCACCGCCGACTATTACAACATCAAGATCAACGACCGGATCGTGCTGACCGAGAACCTGCAGGGCGCCGACGTGGTCGCGCTGCTCAAGGCGGCCAACGTCGCGGGCTCGTCGGCGCGCTTTTTCATCAACGGAATCGACACCCGCACCCAAGGGCTCGATATCGTCGCCAGCTACCGCATGCCCGATTTCGGCGCGGGCAACTTCCGCTTCAACGCGGGCTACAACCGCAACAACACCAAGATCACCGATCGCCGGGCGTTCTCGGCGTTCAGCACCCAGCGGCTGTTCGCGCGGCAGGAAAGCTTCCGTCTGGTCGAAGGTCAGCCCAGCAACAAGATCAACGTCGGGGTGAACTGGGACGCGGGGCCGTTCGGGGCGACGGTGAACGCCAACCGGTATGGCAAGGTTCTGCTGCCCGACAGCGTCACCACGGTGGCCGCGAATGGTCAGGCGGTGACGCTGAGCAATCCGGCCATCCGCGACGACATCAACGTCAAGGCGGGCGATGCGCCGGGCGACATCTTCCTGTCGCCCAAGTGGGTGGTCGATGCCGAAGTGCGGTTCAAGCCGATCGAGAGCCTGGAACTCGCGGTGGGCGCGAACAACCTGCTCGACGAATATCCCGATCGCCTGCCGTTCGGGGTCGTGAACGGGGTCAACTACGGCGGCAACAATGCCTTCCTGCCGTATTCCTCGCAGTCGCCGTTCGGTTTCAGCGGGCGGTTCCTCTACGGCCGGGTGAGCTGGGACTTCTGAGTTCTCAGTTCCAAGCTGTCCAGAAGACCCCGCCGGTGCGAACCGGCGGGGTTTTTCGTGTCAGAAATCGATCTGTGCCCGCGCCCCGAGGGCGTCGACCGAGTAGTTGCGGTCGCCACTGGCGGCCGGCAGAAATGCGTCGCTGTAGAGCAGGTGGCCATAGCTCAACATGAACCGGGTGTAGTCGGTCGGGGTCCACACCACACCGAGCTCGTAGCCGTCCTGCTTACCGCCGATCACGCCAGCATCGATCAGGTCGAGATAGTCGTAGCGGACGTTGACCTGCACCGCGCCAAAGCCGCCCTTGTCGACCGGGCGCTTGGGCTTCACCCGATCGAACACGCCGCCCTTGTAGCCGCGCGTGTCGCCTTTGGTGAGGAACAGGCCCGCCTCGACATAACCGCCGAAGAAGGTGGGATCGGTCAGCGCGCCCGGGCGGTCGACGCGTTGCCAGTGCGCCTCGCTCGCGACGTGGAATGGTCCCTGGATGTACGCGGCTTCGAGGCCGTGGCCCAGTTCGCTCACCGCCCTGACGTTTCCGGTGTCAATGAAGCGTATATCGGGAGTGTGGATCAGCGGCCGAACACGGTACCGAACAGACGAAGCACTGTCGTTGAGGTCGTGATAGTGGACCGATCCGCCCAGATGCAGCTGGCCGGTGCCGATCTTGGGCGCGAACACCGCGCGGCCATCGAACGAATAGGAGTTGTTCTCGTCGTTGTTGAGGTCGGCGGCGTTGTCGGTGAATGCACCGCCCTGCAGCAGGACATCGCCCTTCGCGTAGGTGGCGCTCACGCCGACCCGGCGTTCGTAGCCGAAGGCGGTGTTGACGGCGGCGCGTTCGACGAAGCTCGGGAACAGGTCGCTGGTCAGTTCCTCCAGCCCCCAGAACGGCTTGTGCTGGCCGACGGTGAACTGGAGTTCCTTCGATGCCTGGTAGGTCAGGTAGAGGTCGGTGATCTCCACCGCGCTCGCGGCGACATCGATTTCGGCGCGGTAGCCGAAGCCGCCGGGGATCTTGCCCTCGAAGCCGAGATAGGCGCGCCGGACCTCGCTGCCAAAGCCGGTGCTTGCGTCCGAAATGCCAGTTGGGCTGCTGACGGTACCGGCATCGAACTGCAGCCGCCCGCGCGGCTTGAAGGTCCAGCCGTTCGCGGTGGTCAGTTCGGGTGCGCCTTTCCAGGCGATCTGTGTCTCAGTGTTGGCGGCGGTGGCGCTCGCGGGCGCTGCCGTCGCCGCGCTCGTGGCTGCGGTTGTCGCCTGCGTCTCCGCCTTGGTCGCCGCGAGCTGCGCCTCGAGCGTATCGATCCGGCTGGCCATCGCCGCCATCTGGGCGCGCATCGCGGCGAGCTCCTGCGCCATGGCCGAGGCGTCCTGCGCCGCGGCGGGAGCGGTCCAGCCCGCCGAGAGCGCGATCGCCGCGGCCGACGCTATCAGTCGATTGTTCACTTGAGGATGCCCCTGTCCATTAGCCGCCATCGGGTGTTGGTTACGCCAATATGGCGGCCGTGTGACAGCGTTGTGACACGATACGTCCACCGTGCGATCCGCATCGCGCTTGCCGCTAACTGGTTGCAACTGTAACGGCGCGTTCCGAAGGAGACCCGTCAGATGCGCATCGGCTGCCCCAAGGAAATCAAGAACCACGAATACCGCGTGGGCCTGACGCCCGAGAGCGTGCGCGAGCTGTCTGCGCACGGGCACGAAGTGTGGGTCGAGACCGGCGCCGGCCTCGGCATCGGCGCGGACGACGGGCAGTACCGCCAGGCAGGCGCGGCCATCCAGGACGGCCCGGACCCGATCTTCGCCGAATGCGAAATGGTCGTGAAGGTCAAAGAGCCGCAGGCGGTCGAGCGCGCCAAGCTGCGCGAAGGCCAGGTGCTCTACACCTACCTCCACCTCGCGCCCGATCCCGAACAGACCGCCGACCTCGTCAAGTCCGGCGTCACCGGGATCGCCTATGAGACAGTCACCGGCCCGGGCAACACGCTCCCGCTTCTGAAGCCGATGAGCCAGGTCGCGGGACGGATGAGCATCCAGGCCGGCGCCACCGCACTGGAAAAGGCGCACGGCGGCCGCGGCGTGCTCTTGGGCGGCGTCCCGGGCGTGCTGCCCGGCAAGGTGATGGTGATCGGCGGCGGCGTGGTCGGCTTCAACGCTGCGCAGATGGCGGTCGGTCTCGGCGCCGACGTGACGATCCTCGACCGCGATCCCGAAGTGCTCGAGCGGCTCGGCACGCATTTCGAAAGCCGCGCCAAGACGCTATTCTCGAGCCAGGCGAGCATCGAGCAGACGATCTGCGAGGTGGACCTCGTGATCGGCGCGGTGCTGATCCCCGGCGCCGCCGCACCCAAGCTCGTCAGCCGCGAGATGCTCAAGTGCATGAAGCCCGGCGCGGTGCTGGTCGATGTCGCGATCGACCAGGGCGGCTGCTTCGAAACCAGCCACGCGACGACCCACGCCGACCCCACCTACGTCGTCGATGGCATCGTCCACTACTGCGTCGCCAACATGCCGGGCGCGGTTGCGCGCACCAGCACTTACGCGCTCAACAACGT
>NZ_RSEL01000027.1 GCF_003958625.1 Tsuneonella rigui
TCGGCACCCGCAGCGGACCCGACACCGGCAGCCTCAACACCGGCAACACCAATTTCACCTCGGTGGTCGCGACCGCGACCGGCTCGGGCGGCTTCGGCGGCGACGGCGGAGTCGGCACGTCGACCACCGGGAACGGCGGCGACGGCGGTGCCGCCAATTCCGGGCGCACGGTGCTTCTCGTTCGCGGGTCCCAGGTAACGATTACGGGCAGCGTGCTCATGACCGCTGACGCAGTCGGGGGTGACGGCGGCTCGGGCGCAAACATGGGCAACGGCGGCGCCGCGACTGTCGGCGCCGGCGGCACCGGAGTGGCGGTGGCGGTCACCTCGCGTTTCCAGCAGCCGGCCCAGCGCGGTTTCCTCAACGCGCAAGATATCTTCGGGTCGACCCAAGCGTTCGGCGGCGACGGTACGATCGTTGGCGCCGCCAGCGTAGTCGATTCGGCGGTGCAGTTCGAAGTGAGCGGCGCCGATGTTTCGGCCAATTCGCTCAGCCTCTCGGCGAGCGGTGACACAGCAACCGGCACCCTCCCCAGTTACGTAAGCATCGCGAACGGCACCGTCGATATCCCGGGGAGCCTGAGCATCGAGACGCCCGGCAACCTCTTTGTCACGCTCGACAATTCGACGGTCAAAGTAGGCGATCTGTTCCTCTCGGCCGGCAACTTCGTCGCCGGGCCGACCCAGCCGACTACCCGTGGAACATTCAACGTCGCGGGGGCCTTCGACATCTCCTCTACCCTCGATTTCCTCGCCTACGCCAACTTCAACGTGGCGGGAGACGGCTTGTTCGATGCCGATAGATCGGTGTCCACCGGCGACCTCACGTTCGGCGGCACGCTCGATCTGTCGGCGGTGGGTTCGATCACGACCGGCACCATCGACGCCGGGCTGGTCTCGCTCAACGCGGGGCAGAACCTGGCGACTGCGGCGATCACCTCGGACAACGGCATCTTCCTCGTGTCCGGTGGAACCACCTCGATCGGCAACCTGAGTTCGGGCGGGACGACGCCCGGCGCGGGAAAGATCGCGATCGCTTCGAGCGGTCCGCTCACCGCAGGAACGATGCAGAGCACGGGCGATCTCGGCATCCAGTCGGTCGGGTCGATCACTACCGGCAATCTCGTCGGGCGCGACGTGGTGCTGCTATCGGGCGGGAACCTCAACACAGGGTCGATATCGGCGCTCAACGGAACACAGGCGACCGGCCAAATTTACTTCGGCAGCGTCGCCATGGCGTCCAGTTCGACCAACGTTTTCCAGCCGTTCCAGACCGCCGGCGGATTGCTGTCGCTGCTTCCAGCGGACCCGCTGGCGCTCAACGGATCGGCGACCTTCAGCGGGCCGCTGCAGGCCGGCGCCGTACGCGGGGCAGTGACCGGCGCCCTTTCGGCCCAGGCGATCGACGCCCAGTCCTTCCTCAGCTTGTCGGCGGGCGGGCTGGCGTCGATCGGCGGCGCCTGGCGCGCGCCCGATATCGAGATCGTTTCAGGCGATATTGCGATCGGTTCGGCCGGGTCGCTCGATGCCCTGTCGGTCAACGGCGTGATCGAGCTTGCCTCGAGCAACGCCGCCGGGGTCACCGTGGGCGACGGGCAGAGCGGCAGCGGCTATGCTCTCGATAATGCGGAGTTCGGCCGCATCAAGGCGGGCGAGATCGGCGTGGTCGGCCTCGACACGCAGCAGGCAACCGACATGACGATCGGCAACCTGACGATCACCGGCAACCAGCTTTACGGGGCGGGCGGCTCGGTGTTTTTCGCGACCGGCGACCGGCTGACACAAACGCCGGGCGGCATCGTCCGCGTTGCGGGAGCGTTGAATGCGACCGGCTTCGCAGCGACCAATGAGCTCGGATTGCTCGCGGGCACGGTCGAGATCGAGGCGGCGAATGGGTCGATCAAGGTGAGCGATGGCTCCAGCAACCTCGGCGGGTTGGTCACCATTGATGCCGCTCACATCCACGTCGCGACGGACGCGATCCTGACCAAGCTGCGTGCCGACCCGGCATATGCCGACCATATCAGCGAGCTGAACTCGCCTTCACTCGTGACGCGCCCAGACGGCGTGCTCAATGCGCTCGGCATCGAATTCTTCCCCGGGGAGACCCTCTACATTCAGAATACGGGCACTGCGGGAACGCCTGCCGGCTTCCTTACGACGCTGGACAACACCGATGTCGTGCTGCCTGCCACGCCGCCGGCCAACGGCATCGAAGTGGTCATCAACGGCCAGTTCCAGACGGCGACGGGACTGGCGACCGGCCGCGATGCTTCGAATCTCGTGCAAGGATTGAAGACGACGGACCCCACAGTGTTCGAGGGGTTCAGCGGCACGAGCCAACTCAACGGGTGCGTGTTCCTGACGGGCGTGTGCGCCACCAGCATCACCTCGGACCCGGTCGCGGCGCTCTCGAGCGAGATCACGATAGTGACCGGGACGACACTCGACGACGCACCGCGCGCGCCGGCGGCCCTGGATGCCGACGAGGGCGGCGACGAAGCCAGCGAGAGCGAAGATCGCCAGGACGAGGAAGACGCAGACGACGCCGACGATTCGCCGATCGCGCCGCCCGCTCCGCTGATCAACACGCGCCAGCTCAATCCCGACCTCAACGTCGCTGACCCGGTCTCGGGGGCCGGCAACCCGGCGCTGCTGGGGTCTGCCGTCGACGAAACCATCGCCGAGGGAGAAAGCGAATGACCGGTCGTCCGTTCTCCGGCGCCGCGCTCGGGGCCCTTGCACTCGCATTGAGTGCTCCCGTCGCGGGACAAGCCACTCCGCTGTCGGTGCGCTCTACATTCCGAGTCGGCACCTCGGGGGTCGCGTGCACGGCCCAAAACTCGCCGGGCGATCCGCGCATCCACGGCATGTTCGATCGTGCTTACAAATTGAGTTGCCGCGATGCCGCGGGCGCGATCGGAAGTCTTATCGCAGTGCGCCGACTGGTCGCTCCGGCGGCCGAGCCCAGCGCACTCGGCGCAGTCGATCTAGCGTGCGGAGAAGTCGGCCGCACCGATCTCGCGAGCGTCGGCACGGTCGAGACGGTCACCTGCCGCGACGCCAAGGTGAACGTCGACTACCGCCGCTATGCGATCGAGCGCGATGGGGTGTCTTATCTTGTCGAAGGCCTGGCCGGCTACGACCCGGCGCTTCGCCTGGCGCTGGCCTCGGTCGTGAACGGACGGCCCGAACCGGGCGAGATTCGCGTCGCTTCGACCGAAGTCAGCGATCCCGCCGCCTTTGCGCGGGTCCAGGCGGGCCTGCTCGAAGCGGGCGATGCCGCGCTCGAGGGATATTCGCGCAACAACGGCGGCCGCTTCGCGGAGTCGGCCGAATTCTTTGATACCGCTGCCGCTCGCAATGCCGACAATCCGGCCCGGCAAGCCGAAGCTTTGGCCAACGAGGGCCTGCAGTTTTCCAATCTCGGAAACTTCCAGGCTGCCGACCGCCTGTTTGCGCAGGCGGCAGCGAAGGTCGCGCGCGGCGATGATGTTTCCCAGCGTCTGCTACGCAACTACCGGGCGATCAATCTGCTGAACCAGGGGCAGTCCACCCGCGCGCTCAAGGTGCTGGCGGAAGCCGTCGCTCCGGTGGACGAGGACTTCGATGTGGAGGCGCTTCGCCAGGGACAGATCAATCCGCCGCTGGCGGCGCAGATCAACCGCGAAAATTCCGGCCTGCAACGGATCGCCGGTCTCGACCCCGGCCTGAGCGCGGCCGAGCGGGGACAAATCCTCGAGGGCCAGGCGCAGATGCTACAGGGCATCGCCAGCCGCCAGCAGGGCAAGTTGGCGGATGCGGCAGCGCTCCTCACGGCGGCGGCCAACCAGATCGACGCCGTGCGGGACGGACGGGTTACCTCGACCGGCTTCCTGCGTTCCGAAATCCAGATTGAGCTTGCATTGATTGCCGAGGCGCAGGGCCGGCGGGCCGAAGCTGCCAGTGCGTTCGACAACGCTATCGCTGCCATCAACGCCTCATATCCCAATTCCCCTGCCCTGGTGGCCGCTATGGCGCGCAAGGCGGGATTCCTGGGCCGCGGTGGCGATGTCGCTGGGGCGCGCGCCCTTTACGAGCAGGTGGTCGAGCTCGCGCCGGGAATTCCCGACGCCGGGCCGACGCTGCGGTCGCTCCTGGGCCCTTACTTCTCGCTGCTCGCCAGCGCGGGCGGGGCCGACGCCGCCGCAGCGATGTTCGACGCGTCGCAAGTGCTGGAACGGCCCGGCGTCGCGCAAACGCAGGCCATTCTCGCGCGGCAACTTTCGGAAGGCAATGGCGAGGCCTCGTCGCTGTTCCGCCTCGCGGTCGGGCGCAGCCGCGAGATCGCACGGCAAGAGGTAGACCTTGCGCGGATGCGGGCGATTGCAAGCCCCACCGCGGCGGACCTCGACAATCTGCGTATCGCGCAAGAAACTCTCGCCGCGCTCAAGCAGGAACAGGCCGCTCTCGCTTCCAAGCTCTCGGCGTTCCCGCGCTACAATGTGCTCGCGCCGCAGACCGTCGGCATCGGCGATCTTCAGGCAGCGCTCCAACCGGGCGAGGGCTATTACAAGCTGATCGTCGTTGGCGACGATCTCTATGGACTCTTCGCGACCCATGGCGAGGCGCGCGTGCTGCCCCTTCCCGGCACCCGCGGCGAACTGGAAAAAGATGTTCAGGCCGTGCGCGACAGCGTGGTCAGCGTGGTCAGCGGTCAACCGATCATCGACCCGTTCGATGTCGTCAAAGCCCGCGCGCTATACGTCAAACTGTTCGGCTCGCTCGATAGCGAGATCAAAGGGCTGAAGCACCTGATCTTCGAGCCCGACGGGCCGATGCTGCAATTGCCGCCGTACCTGCTGATTACCGACGACCGCGGGATCACCGCCTATCAGGACCGTTTGAAGCAGCCGAAGGCCGACGAATACGACTTCACGGGCATCGACTGGTTGGGGCGGGGCCGCAAGGTTTCCATCGCGGTCAGCCCGCGCGGCTTCCTCGACATTCGCAAGTTACAGCCGTCGCAGGCAACCCGCGCGTACCTGGGCCTGGGCAACAACGCGCCCTTGCCGGAGCGGCCGCTCGGTGCCGTGGCCACCGAATGCGACTGGCCGATCGCGGTATGGCAGCACCCGATCGCGCCCGACGAATTGCTGTTCGCGCAGACCAAGTTCGGAGGCGAGTCGAGCGGCGTTCTGACCGGTTCGCAATTCACCGACAGCGCTCTGCTGTCGGATCAGTCGCTCGACGAATACAAGATCCTGCACTTCGCCACCCACGGTCTCGTGTCGGCACCTCGGGCCGGGTGTCCGGCACGTCCGGCCCTAGTGACTTCCTTCGGGGACAGTGGATCGGACGGGCTGCTGAGCTTCCGGGAGATCTTCGACCTCAACCTCAATGCCGATCTAGTGATCCTGTCGGCGTGCAACACGGCGGGCATGGCGACAGTCGATGCGTCGCGCGAAGCCGGTGTCAGCACGGGCGGCAACTATGCTCTCGATGGTCTGGTTCGCGCTTTCGTGGGCGCGGGAGCACGCACGGTCATCGCTAGCCATTGGCCGGTTCCTGACGACTTTGACGCTACCAAGCGGCTGATCAGCGGGTTACTCGATGCGCGCCCAGACGAACCGATCGCGGGCGCTCTGGAGCTGGCTCAGGAAAGTCTGATGGACGATCCCGACACCTCGCACCCGTACTATTGGGCGGCATTTGTTATTGTCGGCGATGGCGAAAAAACCCTTGTGACTAAGTCTTCAAAAAGCCTCGGGGCGGCTGTCGACAGCGAGACAAAGGAGTAGTCTGCTTCTGCCACTCTGTGGCGACCAGGCGGCATGACCGATCCCGGCCCATGGCCGGTCTGCTCGAATATGCCTTCTGAGGTTCCTCAATAAGCGGATAGCGCGATTTCGCGATCGGCATTTGCCCATGCCTTTTGCCGTTCGCTGTCGATCAATTCGGCCTCAGACTCGCGCTTTTGCGCCCTCAGAGCCTGGACAAGCCCGTTCAGCGCCCACCCGTTGTTGGGATGACGCGCCAGGTCCTCGCGGAAGACAGATTCCGCATCGGACGACCGACCGGCTTTGAGCAAGGCAGCGCCGAGCAGGTGGCGGACCGGGAAGAACACATCTTCCGGCTCATTGTACGAAAGTCCGTCTTCCAACGCTGCAGCATCCTTGAGTAGCGCGATCTCTGCAATGGAGTCACCGGAAGCCGAAGCAAGACGAGCTGCAGCCTTGCGTTGACCGATTTCGTACAGCGAACGCCCGATATTCATGCCTTGACCGGCATCAGGGGGCGAAGCGGCGATCAGCGCCTTCGCCGCGTCCAACTCACGCTCTGCTTCCGTGATATTCCCAGTGGCTGCGAGAGCGGTCGCCCGGTTCTGGTGGAACGAGATCGAAAGCCCGGCAAGCTGCGGGTTGGGAACCGGCTCACGAAGCATCTCATCCCAGCGCCCGAAGCGCACCAAGACGTCGTACAAGTATCCAATCGACCAATCGAGGCCAGGCATGGCGAGCAGCATGCTGTCGGGCATCGCTTCGCGCGCTGCCCGGCTGGCCGATATCGCCTCTTCCGATCGCCCGCCCATCGCGGCTGCAAAGGCGAGGAACTGGTAGTTGTGCACGAGGTACATCGGGTAATAGTCCGGCGGCGCCGTGCGGGAGATATAAGCCACGTCTGCGGCCGCCCCCAAGCGGTTGGCTTCCGCCGCCTCTTCGTATCTGCCGACGCGCTGCATGATGTGCGAAGGCATGTGCACCAAGTGTCCGGCCGCGGGCATCATAGTCTTCAATGCTTCCGCTGCTGCGAGACCGGTTTCGGGATTCTTCGACGCCTCCACGGCATGAATGAGGTAATGGTTGGCGCCGGGGTGATTGGCGTCAGACGCCAGAACCCGCTGAAGGGTTGCCACGATCTCGAGGGTTCCGGGGTTGGGCGAACCGTCAACGTTCCAAAGCTTCCAGGGATTGGTGTTCATCAGCGCTTCGGCGAAGAGCGTTTGAACGTCATTGTCGCCCGGGAAATCGCTCGCGACCTTGCGCATCGCCTCAACGTAAGAGGTCATCCGCGGGCCCAAGTTCGTCGGATCAAGCGCCTTCGCGCCATCATACCGGACCGCCAACGCCGAAATCAGTGCCTGCTCTACGGGCGAGCCGCCCGTCGACGCGTCTCGCGCCCTCCTCAGGGCCTCCCAACCCGCTTGCGCCCGGGCCTCGCTCATGGCCGGCATGTTGTAATTCGGGCCGAGCGTGAGAGCGACACCCCAATAGCAAATCGCGCATGCCGGGTCGATCTCGGCCGCCTTAGCAAAGGACCTGGTGGCCTCGTCATGGTTGAAGGCCCAGACAAACCGCATTCCTTGGTCGAAATATTGCTGAGCTTCAGTGGACCGAGTGGAAATTGGGCGGCGGAAGACGCCTAAACCGTCGAACAACTGTGCGCCGCTGGCCCAATCAGCCACTGTTACGCGCTCCGCTTCGCCATGGGCGTGCTCATCTTGCGCCAATGTCGGAACCGGCGCGGCACACAAGGCTGCAGCAAAAAGCATGCGGCGAGTTTTTGAAAGAGCCATCACGTCTCCCCAGCGCGACCACTCTCGAGGCTACATGACTGATGGCAGCGCGCAACCGTGATTACCGAAGTGGCGCCAGTGTCCGCTATTGCGTGATTTTCACCCGAGGCGGGCTTTCGGCTACCGGCCCGGTAGCGGACGTCGGATTGAGTCAAACTACCGTCTTCAATCCGTTTCCTAAGTATCAGATAGTCGGGTTTGATTCATACTCTCTAATTCTCAGGAGCCCCTGCAAGTCCCTACGATTTAGTCTGCAGGAAGCCTGAGATCGGCGCTTAACCGCACGCTCTTAAACAAATAATGTCGCGCCTCCCTTGGGTGAGAGTCTGGAAATCCGCCTAAATGGCCGCCATGAGGGAATAGGAGGCAGTACCGATCAGCCGAGCTCTTCTGACAGCTATTTCGAGTCAGCACACGGCGACGCACGCGCGGATTTTCACGCACAAACGGGAATTGACCTCCATCCCGAAGCTGATGGGCCGGGGGCACATGCCGCCCCCCGAGTCCCCTAGGCAGCGATCGCCAATGCTGGCGATTTTCTACGCTATTTCAGAGGGTGCGGAAATCGCCGGCGAGCTTCGCCGAAGAACAAATGGTGCCCAGAAGAGGACTCGAACCTCCACGCCCTTGCGAGCGCCGCCACCTGAAGACGGTGCGTCTACCAATTCCGCCATCTGGGCACTTGTCGACTGGCCGGTCGTCAGAGCCGGTCGTCGGGTAGGCGCGGGCCGATAGCGGGGGCACGCGCAGCTTGTCAACGATGCGGTTGCGGCGAAAGGGCGTTTGCGGCAGGGCGCTCGTCAGAATTCGATCCTGAGTGAGTGAACAATGGCACGACGTGACCCCCTGAACGGCAAGCTGGTGACGGTGATCGGCGGCAGCGGGTTCCTGGGCGACCACGTGGTGCAGGCGCTGCTGTGGCGCGGGGCGCGGGTGCGGATTGCCAGCCGCCATCCCGAGAAGGCCTATCGGCTCAAGCCGCTCGCGCAGCTCGGGCAGATCCAGTTCGCGCGGTGCAATGCGACGCGGGCCGACAGCGCCGCCGCGGCGGTTGCCGGGGCAGATGCCGTGGTCAACCTGATTGGCACCTTCTCCGGCGACGTGATGGGGACCATCTGCGGCAGCGCGCAGAACATCGCCCAGGCTGCGGCGCGGGCCGGGTGCGAGGCGCTGGTGCATGTCAGCGCGATCGGAGCCGATGCCGAATCGGCGGCGGACTACGCACGGGCCAAAGCCGAGAGCGAGGCGGTGGTGCTGGCCGCGTTCCCGACCGCGACGATCCTGCGGCCGAGCGTGCTATTCGGCGAGGACGACCGCTTCGTGCAGATGTTTGCCGGCCTGATCGCGCGCCTCCCGGTGCTGCCGGTGTTCGCGCCGCAAGCCGAGCTGCAGCCGCTGTTCGTCGACGACGCGGCCGAGGCGGTCGCGGCGGCGCTGTCCGATCCGGCCAAGCACGGCGGCAAGATTTACGAAATCGCCGGGCCAGAGGCCGTGACGATGCTCGAGCTCAACCGCCGCATCTGCGCCAGCCAGAACCGCAAGCGTGGCCTGATCGAAGTGCCCGATGCGCTGTCGGCCCTTTTCGCCGCGCTGCCCGGCACCCCCATGAATAGCGACCAGTGGACCCTGCTCAAAGCGGGCAACAAGCCCTCAGGCGTGCATCCGGGCCTCAAGGAACTCGGCATTACGCCGCGCCCGCTTGGGCTGTTCCTCGACCGCTGGATGACACGCTACCGCAGGTACGGCCGCTTCAACGAGCGCGCCCCGAGCTAAGCCTCGGCCGGCGGAGCGTTCCCTTCATCCTTGAGCAGCGTCAGCGGCTCGACGATCAGCGTGCCGCCGTCCGAACCGATGATCCGCACCCGCGTGCCGGCGGGAAGCTCGGGACCGCGCGCGGGCCATTGGCTGTCGCCCTGGGTCACCCGGCCCTCCCCGTGCTCGATCGCCACGGCGACCGTGCCAGTCTGGCCGACGAGCCGCCCCATGCGGTTGTTCATCAGCGGATCGTCGCTCTCGATCGGAGTCTCGCCGAACATCCGCCGCGCGGTGTAGACCGCGATCAGCGAGAGGAACACGAAGTTCACGACCTGCAGCGACACCCCCGGATCGAACACGAAAGTGAGCGCGCCGGTCATCAGGGCCGCGAGCGCCAGCCAGATCAGGTACACGCCGGGCACGATCATCTCGAACCCGGCGAGCACGAGGCCGAGGCCGATCCAGGCCCAGGCGGCGTCGAGATCGGTCAACCAGTCCATCACGCGCTTTCGTCGTTGCCCGTGCGCGGCACGGCGGCGCGCGGGCGCGGCCTGGCTAGCTGGACCCCGCCGTCACCCGGCGCGGCCGGAGCGCCCTCCCCAGGCCTGGCGATTTCGCGCACCAGCTCGCCGATCCCGCCGAGTGAACCGATCAGCTGGGTAGCCTCGACCGGGAACAGGATGGTCTTGGCGTTGGGCGAGGTGGCGAACTTGCCGACCGCCTTGGTGTACTCCTGCGCGATGAAGTAGTTGATCGCCTGGTTGCCGGACTGGGCGATCGCCTCGCTCACGGCGCGGGTCGCCTGCGCCTCGGCCTCGGCTGCGCGCTCGCGCGCCTCGGCATCGCGGAAGGCGGCTTCCTTCTTGCCCTCGGCGGAGAGGATCGCCGACTGCTTCTCGCCCTCGGCACGCAGGATGCGGCTGGCGCGTTCGCCCTCGGCCTCGAGAATTTCGGCCCGCTTCAGGCGCTCGGCCTTCATCTGCCGCGCCATCGCCTCGGAGATGTCGGTCGGCGGGCGGATGTCCTTGATCTCGACCCGGGTGATCTTGAGGCCCCATGGCGAAGTCGCGTGATCGACCACGCCCAATAGGCGGGCGTTGATCTCGTCGCGCTTCGACAAGGTCTCGTCGAGATCCATGCTGCCCATCACCGTGCGCAGGTTGGTCGTCGTGATGGCGTTGATCGCCTGGTAGAGGTTGTGGACTTCGTACGCCGCCTTGCCGGCATCGAGCACCTGGAAGAACACCACCGCGTCGACTCCGACCATCGCGTTGTCGGCGGTAATGATCTCCTGGCCCGGGATGTCGAGCACCTGCTCCATCATGTTCACCTTCTGGCCGACGCGGTCCACGAAAGGCGTGATGATGTGCAGGCCCGGCGCGGCCGACTTGGTGAACTTGCCGAACCGCTCGATCGTATAGACGTAGCCCTGCCGCACCACGCGCACCGAACTCAGCAAGAAGATCAGCAGAACCGCGACGACCAGGATCAGTATCAGACCCATTTCCCACTCCTCAAACATAACGATATCGTAGCGGCAGGCGGCCCGCCCGCAAGGAAAACCGGATCGCCGGTCATGGGCAGGGTGTCACGCAAAACGGCCCTCGAAACTCTGTGACTTTGGGCCGGTCGGTCCTCGGCGAATAAGGTCGCCGCGATCGGGCGCGTGTGACTTTCGGGTCGGGTGAAAGCCACACGATCACGTGATCTTGCCGGGACGATGGAGGTGACAGGCGCCCATAGGCGTCGTTTGAAGCAGGCTAAGTCCATGTAGGAAACGCCTTTTTGCTGCTCGTCGACCCCACGCAGACGCTCGTCGAATGGCCCACACGGTCGTCGACCGAGCGCGGGCGCTCGTCGAGCCGGCCGCGCACTCTCCGCCACCTCCGCTAGCAGCACGGCGGGGACGAAGCGCGCAGCCGCGCTCGATGGAGATTGGGGACATGAAGCTTACCGCAACGGCGCTGCTGTGCAGTGCGGCGATGGCCGTGCCGGGACAAGCGCAGGACGCACCGATCAGGGACGCGCCCCCTCCCCAAGCGACCGAAATCGTTCCGCCGAGCGAGACGCCTGCCGGCCGCCAAGTCTACACCCCGGCCGACTTCGCGCGCTATGCGCCGAAGACCGCAGCGGACATGATCCAGCAGGTGCCCGGCTTCCAGATCCGCGAAAGCGAGCAGCTGCGGGGCCTGGGCCAGGCAACGGGCAACGTGCTGTTCAACGGCAAGCGGTCCTCGACCAAGTCGGATTCGCTGTTCGACCTCCTCAGCCGCATTCCGGCGGCGAACGTCGAGCGGATCGAAATCGTCGATGGTGCGACGCTCGATATCCCCGGCCTTTCCGGGCAGGTCGCCAACATCGTTTACCAGTCCTCCTCGCTGTCGGGCCAGTTCGCCTGGACCGGGGAGATGCGCGCGCACTACGCCGATCCGTTGTTCACCCGCGGGAGCGTTTCGATCAGCGGGCGCAGCGGTGCGCTCGAATACGAAGCTGGAATCGACAACAGCGGCGCCGGCCGCAGCGCCGCGGGCGGACCGACGCTGATCCGCGGTGGCAGCGGCGCGATCATCGAGACTCGCTCCGACGAGTGGACCAGCAACTACGACGCCCCCAAAGTGTCGGGCAAGCTGACCTGGACCGGCGCCGGCGGCAGCGTCGCGCACGGCCACGCGGATTACCAGCGCACCTATTCGCATTACGACGAACTGGGCTTGCGCGTCTCGCCTGGGCTGCCGGACCGCCTGCGCGGGTTCATCGAGCGGAACGATACCTGGAATTACGAGCTGGGCGGCGATTACGAGTTCGGCTTTGGCCCGGGCAAGCTGAAGACGATCGGCCTCAGGCGCTACAGCCACGAGCCGTACTTGCAGGAGACGCGGACCGAATTTGCCGACAACAGCCCCCATACCGGCGACCGCTTCACGCAGACCGGCAATCTCGGCGAAACGATCGCGCGCGGCGAGTACAGCTGGAAGATGTTCGGCGGCGATTGGCAGCTCTCCGCCGAGGCCGCGTACAACACGCTCGACAACGTATCCGGGCTGTTCACGCTCGATCCGAACGGCCAGTTCATCGAGATTCCCTATCCCGAGGGCACCGGCGGGGTGAAAGAAGACCGCTATGAGGCAATGCTGAGCTTCGGCCGCAAGCTGACCGATACGCTGTCGTTCCAGATCGTCGGCGGCGCGGAGACTTCGACCATCTCGCAAACCGGCGCCAATGGCCTGACCCGCAGCTTCTTCCGGCCCAAGGGCACGCTATCGCTGGCGTGGAAGCCGTCCAACGACTTCGACATGGCACTGAAAATCCGCCGCCGCGTCCTGCAGCTCGATTTCTACAACTTCCTGGCCCGGGCCTTCCTCAACGACGGGAACGCCAACGCCGGCAATAATGAACTGCGGCCGCAACAGGACTGGAGCTACGAGGGCGAGATCAACAAGAAGCTGGGACCGTGGGGTTCGCAGCAGGTCCGCCTAGTCTACCGCGACGTCGAGGATTTCGTCGACGTGATCCCCGTGGCGGGCGGCGAATCGGTCGGCAACATTCCCAAGTCCTGGGCGGCGGCGATCGTCTCGACCAGCACGATCAAGTTCGATCCCGCCGGACTCAAGGGGCTGAAGCTCGACATGACCGGGGTGCTGCAGACCTCACGCCTGCGCGATCCCTTCACCGGCGAGAAGCGGCAATGGAGCGGGTTCGTCACTCGGCAGCTCTTCGCTACCCTGCGCTACGACATGCCCGAAACCGATTGGGCGTTCGGCGCGGAAGCGAGCCACAATTTCCGGCAGCCGCGCTATCGCAGCAACTCGGTCGACAAGACGTGGGAAGGCCCGTGGTTCGCGAATGTGTTCGTCGAGAACAAGGACATCGCCGGCCTGACCGTGCGGGCGGACGTGGGCAACGTGCTCAATGCGCGATCGCGGCGCGAGCGGACGGTGTGGACGGGCCTGCGGGGAGTAACGCCGATCTCCTTCACCGAGTCGCGCGACCGCCTGATCGGGCCGATCTTCACGCTATCGGTGCGCGGCAACTTCTAATCCGCCGCCGCTGCCTGGAGGGTCCAGACCCATAGCTGGCAATGGCCGGGATCGCCCGCAGAGGGCCTGTGGCAAGGAGCGCGGCGTCGGCGCGTAGCGGCGCTACGCGCAAGCCAAGCGAGGCCGACCACAGGCCCTCTGCGGGCGACCGCGAAGCGGCGGGCCGATTTCGGCCCAGGGCGGCGTCCCTCGTCAGTCACGATGCGCTGCATCGCTCCCTCCTCGCTCCTGGCCCCGAACCGAAATCCGCTCCGTCACGGGCGTTGCCAGCTATGGGTCTGGACCCTAGGGCGCGGCGGATGGAGAAGCGCGAACTCGCCGGCCGCATGGTCCATCCCGTCGGGCTGGGCTGCATGAATCTGTCGTGGGCCTATGGCGACCCGCCGCCGCACGCGGACAAGGTGCTCCTGCTCGAGCGGGCGCTGGAGCTCGGCTACGATCACTTCGATACCTCGAACATCTACGGGCTGGGGCGCAATGAAACGCTGCTCGGAGAGGCGATCATGCACGCTAGGGAACGGTTCCTGCTCGCGAGCAAGACCGGGATCGTGGTGCAAGGCGCCGGCCGCGGGATCGATTGCCGGCCGGAGGCGATGCTGGCCTCGCTCGACGAGAGCCTGGCGCGGCTGAAGACCGATCACATCGACCTGTTCTACATGCACCGGCTCGACCGCACGGTGCCGGTCGCCGACATGGTCGGCGCGCTCGCGCGGGCGATCGAGGCGGGCAAGATCGGCGCTTACGGCGTGTCCGAGTGGGGCGCCGCCCACATCCGCGAGGCGCATACCGTGTACCCGATGGCGGCGGTGCAGACCGAATACTCGCTGTGGACTCGCAACCCCGAGATCGCAGTGCTGGAGACGACCCGCGAGCTAGGCATTGCGTTCGTCGCGTTCTCGCCGGTGGCGCGCGGCGCGCTGGGCGGAGAGCTGCGCGATCCTTCGACGCTGGGCGACAAGGACTTGCGCCGCAAGATGCCGCGCTTCGACGCCGATCACTGGCCCAGGAACCTTGCGCTGATCGAGCGCTTCGACGCTCTCGCCGCTGACGCCGGCGTCGCCCCGGCGCAGTTGGCGCTGGCGTGGGTGCTCGCACAGGGGCCGCACGTGCATGTGATCCCCGGCACGACCAGCGTGGCGCATCTGGAAGAGAACTTCGCCACGCTGTCGCTCGACGTGCCCAGCGCGGTGCTCGACCAAGCCAACGCCCTGATCAACCAGGCGAGCGTCAGCGGCCCGCGTTATTCACCCGCAGCGCAGGCGAGCGTCGATACCGAGGAGTTCGCCTAGAGCTTCGCGTAAAGCGCCAGCAGGCGTTCCCACGCGCGCTCGGCCTGCGCGGCGTTGTAGACAGGGCTGTCGGGCACGCACCAGCCGTGGTCGGCGGGATAGACCTCGATCTCCGCATTCGCGCCGATCTTGTTGGCTGCTGTTCGCAGGATATTCTTCGCCTCGGGCTGCTTGGCATCGTCGTTCTGCGCGATCGCGATGAGGTAATGGTGGCCCCGCTGCAGCATCAGGTGCGGGCTGTCGCCCTTGTCGGTCGCGAGGCCCCCGCCGTGGAAGCTCGCCGCGGCCTTGACCCGCTCCGGCACCGCGGCGGCCGAATAGATCGTGTAGGCCCCGCCCATGCAGTAGCCCTGGTTGCCGATGCCGCGCCGGGTGTCGACCGCCCGCTGGCCGTCGAGCCACGCCACCAGCGCCTTCGCATCGCGATTGATCGCGGCGGGCGCGGTCGCCTTGGTACGCCACGGCGTGACCTTCTCGAAGCCATTGTTCTTCATGAAATCGGCGAAGTCCGCGAACTGCGGCGCGGGGACGTCGCGGTAATACGGGTTGGCGACCAACACCGCGTAGCCTTCGCCGGCCAGCCGCCGGGCCATCTGCTTCTTCACTTCGCGCAAGCCCGCGATGTCGGGCCACAGGATCACCGCGGGCGCCTTCTTGGCGGGGTGGACGAAGAACGCGTCCATCGTCCCGTCGGCGGTGGGTACCTGGACCATGCTCTCCGTCAGGCCGCTGGTGCTGCCCGAATTCTCCATTGAGGTGCAGGCGGCCAGACCAGCGAGCGCGCCGGTGGCGGCGAACGCGCGGCGGCTGAGGCCCTTGCTGGCGAACTCGTCAAGATTGGTCTCGTCGCACATGCTGTCAGCTCCTCATGGTCCCGTCGCGGCGCAATCTATCAGCCGGTCCGCGCGCGTCCAGCCGCGAGGCCGGTTGCAATCGAGGACCTGCAATGCAAGACCGTCTCTCAGCCGCGGACAACGCGGAAAGCGGGAGGACTGGGATGCGGTGGTTCGTGGGGTTCGCGATGGCCCTGGCGCTGGCGGGGTGCAACTCGGGCAGCGGCGGGGCCGAGAGTGCGGCCAAGGTCACTCCCCCGACCGAAGGCGTCACCGACGCGATGATCGCCGCCGCCGCGGGCGAGGAGTGGCTGACCTACGGCCGCGACTACGCCGAGCAGCGCTTCTCCCCGCTGACCCAGATCGACGAAAGCTCGGTCGGCAAGCTTGGCCTGTCGTGGTTCTTCGACCTCGACACCGCGCGCGGGCAGGAAGCGACCCCGCTGATGCACAACGGCGTGCTCTACGTCACCAGCGCGTGGAGCAAGGTCTATGCGTTCGACGCGGTGACCGGCCAGCTCAAGTGGTCGTACGATCCGCAAGTCCCGCGCGAGACGCTGGTCCGCGCGTGCTGTGACGCGGTCAACCGCGGTGTCGCGCTCTACGGCGACAAGGTCTATCTCGGCACCCTCGACGGGCGGCTGGTCGCGCTTAACCAAAGCGACGGCAAGGTCGCCTGGTCTAAGCTCGCGGTGCCCGACCAGAAGAACTACACCATCACCGGCGCTCCGCGCGCGGCCAAGGGCCTGATCCTGCTCGGCAGCGGCGGCTCGGAGTACAAGGCGCGCGGCTACATCGCGGCCTACGACTGGAAGACCGGCAACGAGGTGTGGCGCTTCAACACCGTGCCCGGCAACCCCGCCGACGGGTTCGACAAGGACGGCGTCAACGCCAAGGCGATGGAGACCGCGGCGAAGACCTGGGGCGGCGAGTGGTGGAAGCTGGGCGGCGGTGGGACGGTGTGGGATTCGATCGTTTACGATCCGCAGACCAACCTCGTCCTGTTCGGCACCGGCAATGCCGAGCCGTGGAATCCCAAGGCGATCGATCGCGGCACGGGGGACGCGCTCTACACCGCCTCGATCGTGGCAGTCGATGCGGACACCGGCCAGTATCGCTGGCACTTCCAGGAGACGCCCGAGGACCGGTGGGACTTCGACAGCAACGCGCAGATCATCATGGCCGACCTCGAGATCGGCGGCCAGCAGCGCCACGTCGCGATGCACGCGCCGAAGAACGGCTATTTCTACGTCCTCGACGCCAAGACCGGGCAGTTCCTCAACGCGAAGCCCTTCGCGACCCAGAACTGGACCACCGGGATCGACCCCAAGACCGGCAAGCCCGCGATCAATCCGGAGGCGCGCTACGAGGTCACCGGCAAGCCGTTCATCTCGCTCCCCAGCGCGATGGGCGCGCACTCCTGGCAGCCGATGAGCATGAGCCGGCAGACCGGCCTCGTGTATATTCCGACCAACCAGGTCGCCGCGGCCTATCTCGCGGCGCAGGGGTGGAAGGAAAGCGACATCGGCTTCCAGGTCGGGCTCGACAGCGGCAAGACCGCGGTGCCGGCCGACGCCAAGGCGCGCGCCGCGGCCAAGGCCGCGACCACCGGCGCGCTGCTGGCGTGGGATCCGGTCAAGCAGGCGCCCGCGTGGAAGGTCGATTATCCCGGTCCGTGGAATGGCGGCACGCTGGCGACCGCCGGCAACCTCGTGTTCCAGGGCACCGCGACCGGCCAGTTTGTCGCCTACAATGCCAAGAGCGGCGGCAAGCTGTGGTCCTTCCCGACCCAAACCGGGGTGATCGCCGCGCCGATGACCTACTCGATCAATGGCGAGCAGTACGTC
Source organism: Tsuneonella rigui (assembly GCF_003958625.1). Lineage (GTDB taxonomy): Bacteria > Pseudomonadota > Alphaproteobacteria > Sphingomonadales > Sphingomonadaceae > Tsuneonella > Tsuneonella rigui. The sequence goes on from NZ_RSEL01000027.1 coordinate 17,316, forward strand.
GCCATCCTCGCCGGCTGGGGCGGCGTGTACGACCTTGCCGCGGGCGTGGTGGCCGATAAGTCGGGCCCGGTCCGCAACATCAGCCGCCTGCTGGTGTTCAAGCTCGGCGGCACCGCCAAGCTGCCGGCGGTCAAGCCGATGGCGAAACAGGTGCTCGACCCGCCGCCGTTTACCGGCACGCCCCAACAGGTCGCGCTCGGCAGCGACCTGTTCGGCCGCTACTGCTCGGTCTGCCACGGCGACGCGGCGGTCGCCGGCGCGCTGGTGCCCGACCTCCGGCACTCGGCGGCGATCGGCTATCCCGATACGATCAAGTCGGTGGTGATCGACGGGGCATTGCAGCACAACGGCATGGTCAGCTTCGCCAGCGCGCTGCGCCCGGCCGATGCCGAGGCGATCCGCCAGTACCTGATCAAGCGCGCCAACGAGGACAAGGCGCTGGAGGGGAAGCGCTGATTCCTTAGCCCTCTCCCCTTGCGGGAGAGGGAGGAGCGCCGTCAGGCGCGGAGGGAGAGGGGACCGCCGCGCCAGCGGCGGCTCACGCCGCCGACCCTCTCCCAACCCTCTCCCTCAAGGGGAGAGGGCTTAGCAGCAATAACCATTTGGCCACCCGCCCGCGCGTGGTAGGTTGCCGCCCGAAACCGATTCCAAACAAAACCCGGAGAGCCCGATGCCCGAGACCTATCCCAACCTGATCGATGGCGAGCTGGTCACCACCGCCGCGACGATGGAAGTGCTGAACCCCGCGAATGAGCAGGTCATCGCGCTGGTCCCCTCGTGCGGCAAGGACGAGCTCGACCGCGCAGTCGCCGCCGCGCGCCGCGCGTTCCAGACCTGGAAGAAGACCCCGGTCGACGATCGCCGCAAGGTGATCCAGGGCATCGCCGCCGCGATCAAGGACAACGCCGACGAGCTGTTCCGCCTGCTCACCACCGAACAGGGCAAGCCCCACGCGCAGGCGCAGATGGAGATCTACGGCGCCGCCGGCATGGCCGCCGCGCAATCGACGCTCAATCTCGAAGAGACCATCAACCAGGATGACGAGCAGCGCCTCAGCCGTACCCGCCGGGTGCCGGTGGGCGTGGTCGGCGGCATCGTCCCGTGGAACTTCCCGGTGATGATGGCGATCCAGAAGATCGTCCCCGCGCTGCTGTCGGGCTGCACGATCGTGCTCAAGCCGAGCCCGTTCACCCCGCTGACCACGCTCAAGATCGCCGAGCTGATCAAGGACGTGGTGCCCGCCGGCACGGTCAACATCATCACCGGCGAGGACAGCCTCGGCCCGCTCATCACCGAGCATCCGGACATCGACAAGATCACCTTCACCGGCTCCACTGCGACCGGCAAGAAGATCATGGAAGGCGCCTCGAAGGACCTCAAGCGCATCACGCTGGAGCTCGGCGGCAACGACGCCTCGATCGTGCTGCCCGATGCCGACGTCTCCAAGGTCGCCGAGCAACTGTTCTGGTCGAGCTTCTCCAACGCCGGGCAGATCTGCGTCGCCGCCAAGCGGATCTACATCCACGAGGACATCTACGACGAGCTTTCCCAAGCGATCGCCGAGTACGCCAAGCAGGTCAAAGTCGGCGACGGTTCCGAGCAGGGGACCGGCGTCGGTCCGATCCAGAACAAGAAGCAGTTCGACCGGGTGTGCGAGCTGATCCAGGACGCCAAGGACAACGGCTACAAGTTCCTGACCGGCGGCGACGTCGATCCCTCGGGCACCGGCTACTACGTGCCGATCACCATTCTCGACAATCCGCCCGAGGATGCGCGGATCGTCGCGGAAGAGCAGTTCGGCCCGGTCATGCCGCTGATGAAGTTCTCGACCACCGAGGAAGCGATCGAGCGCGCCAATAACTCCGAATACGGCCTCGCCGGCGCGGTGTGGACCGCCGATCCGGCCAAGGGAGTCGAAGTCGCCGAGCAGCTCGAGACCGGCACCGTGTGGGTCAACGAGTACCTCCACCTGTCGCCCTTCGCGCCGTTCGGCGGGCACAAGCAGTCGGGCTTCGGCGCCGAGTACGGCCTCGAAGGCCTGAAGGAGTTCACCTACCCGCAGGTGATCACGGTCAAGAAGGACGCCTTCGCCTAACTTTGGGAACTTCCCACCCCGGCGCGGCGAGCGTAGTCTCTCGCGCCGGGGAGGATTACGATGGCAAAGGGCACGGACATCCCGGCCGATTTCGGCGCGCTGGTGGGGTGGGATCACCAGGACCTCGGCGACCGGGTGATGGTGCGGCTGCAGAGCACGCAGCATGCGGACCTTGGCTCCGACAGCACGCTTGATGAATTCCGCTATTTCATGACCAAGAACCAGGCGGTCGTGCTGGCAAACTACCTCTATTCGATCTCCGAGCGGTTGCCGCAGGCCAAGCGCAAGCGGGGCTGGTTCCGGTAACCTCCCTTGCTCTCCACGGCGGCGCCCGCCACAGCGCCGCCGATATGGAAGCCCTGCTCACCTCCACCGCGCTGGTCGCGCTCGCCGAGATCGGCGACAAGACAATGCTGCTGGCGATCGTCCTCGCCACCCGCTTTCGCCGCCCCCTGCCGATCATCGCCGGTATTTTCTTCGCCACCATCGCGAACCACGCGCTCGCCGCCTGGGCGGGAAGCTTGGCCGCCGAGTTCTTTGCCGGGCAGGCCTTTCGCCTGATCGTTGCCGCAAGTTTCGTCGTGATGGGCCTGTGGACCCTGATACCCGACAAGTTCGATGACGACGACGCGCCCGCGGTAACGTCGCGGGGTGCGTTCCTGACCACTCTGGTCGCGTTCTTTATCGTCGAGATGGGCGACAAGACCCAGCTCGCGACGGTCGCGCTCGGCGCGCAGTATCACGATGTGTTGGCGGTCGCGGCCGGCACCACGCTCGGCATGATGATCGCCAACGTACCCGCGGTCCTGCTGGGCGATGCGCTGGTCAAGCGCGTGTCGCTCAAAGCCGTGCGGATCGCCGCCGCCGCGCTGTTCGTCGCGGTCGGCGCGTGGATGCTGGTCGAAACGCTCTAGCGAATCGCTCGCCTTCGTCGTCAGGTGCCGGCGTATGGGATCGTCCTACCGTCCGCTGATCCGCCACGCGCTGCTTTATGGCGGCGTACTGGCGATCCTCGCGCTGGCGGCGGCGCTGATCGACTTCCGCCTGACGCTCGGCGGCGGCCCGGCGCGGCTGTCGGGGCTAATGCTCGCGCTGCTGTTCTCGGGGCTCGGCATCTGGCTCGGGCTGCGCCTGTCGCCCCGGCGGCGCGAGGCTTTCGAGCGCAATGCCGCGGGCATCGCCGCGCTCGGCATCAGCGCGCGCGAGCTCGAGGTGCTCGATCGGCTGGCCGAAGGCGCCTCGACCAAGGTCATCGCCCGCCAACTCGCGATCTCGCCCAACACGGTGAAGACGCACCTCGCGCGGCTGTTCGAGAAGCTGGAGGCGACCAATCGGACGCAGGCGATCGCCAAGGCGCGCGCGCTCGATATCCTGCCCTGAAATCGCGCAAATCACCCGGATGGGCGATTGGTTTTGGTGCGGTTCGGGTTAGCCTCGCGGGCTCAGGCCAACACGGGGGACTGGAAGATGACTCGCATAATTCTGCTCTACGGATCGACCGCCGGCGGTATCGTCACCGCGATCATGCTGTTGTCGATCGGCTCGGGCGTGCACAGCGTAGTGCTGGGCTACCTGTCGATGCTTGTGGCGCTGAGCATGGTCTTCATCGGCATCAAGCGATACCGCGACGAGCAATTGGGCGGCACCATCCGCTTCTGGACCGCGATCGCGGTCGGGCTCGGCATCTCTGGCGTAGCCTCGCTGTTCTATGCGCTGGGGTGGGAGGCGTACCTCTACGCCACCGATTATCGCTTCATGCCCGAATACACCGCCAGCCTGATCGAAGCGCAGCGCGCCGCGGGCGCTTCGGCGCAGGAGATCGCGAAGATGTCGGCAGAGATGGACGCGTTCGCCAAATCGTACGAGAACCCGCTGATCCGGCTGCTGTTCACCCTCAGCGAGATCGCCCCGGTCGCGCTGATCGTGACGCTGATCGCGGCCGCATTGCTGCGCAAGCCCGGCTTCCTGCCGGCACGCGCCCGATAGGGAGACGATGATGGCAAAAGTGCTCGGAGTGGGCGGCATATTCTTCAAGTCGGCCGACCCGCAGGCCACTCGCGAGTGGTACAATCAGGTGCTCGGCATCGAGTTCGAAGGCTGGGGGGGAACCGTTTTCCTGCCCGAAACCGCTGCCGCCCACCCTGGCGCCGGCACCGTGTTCAGCCCGTTCGACGCGGCGAACGACTACTTCGCGCCGTCGGAAGAGCAGTTCATGATCAACCTGATGGTCGACGATCTCGAAAGCATGCTGGTGCGCTGCGCCGGGCACGGGGTCGAGCCGATCCTGCACATGCCGAACGAGGCCAACGGCCACTTCGCGCACATCATGGATCCCGATGGCCGCAAGATCGAGCTGTGGGAGCCGAAGCCGATGGGCTGAAGGCGACCGTTCAGGCGGCGGGCTTCGGGGGCGTGGCGGCCACCTTCGGCGCCACCCGCCAGATCACGTTGCCGCCGTCGTCGGCGATCAGCAGCGCGCCGCTCGCGTCGAACCCGACACCAACCGGGCGCCCGCGCACGGTGAAGTCCTTGTCTGTGAACCCGCCGACGAAGGTCTGCGCCTTGCCGCTCGGCCGGCCATTGGCGAACGGCACGAACGCGACCTGGTAGCCGTTGGGCTTCTCGCGGTCCCAGCTGCCATGCTCGCCGATGAACGCACCGCCCTTGTACTGCGCGGGGAAGGCCGAGCCGTTCTCGAAGACAAGCCCAAGCCCGGCGACGTGCGATGACAGCGCGTAGTCAGGCGGAATCGCCTTCCTGACCATGTCGGGCCGCTCGGGCTTCACCCGCTTGTCGACATGCTGGCCGTAATAGCTCCACGGCCAGCCGTAGTGCGCCCCGGCCTGCACGTGCGTCATGTAGTCGGGCACGAGATCGTTGCCGAGCTCGTCGCGCTCGTTGACCACGGTCCACAGCTCGCCGGTGGTGGGGTTGAAGGTGAGGCCGTTGGGATTGCGCAGGCCGGTGGCATAGATGCGCTTGGCGCCGTCCTCCGGGTGCACTTCCCAGATGGCGGCGCGGCCTTCCTCGGCTTCCAGCCCGTTCTCGACGATGTTCGAGTTGGAGCCGACCCCGGCATAGAGGCGGCTGCCGTCGGGGCTGATGGTCAGGTCCTTGGTCCAGTGGTGATCGATCGTGCCCTTGGGCAAGTCGGTCAACCGCGTGGGGCGGCCGAGCCTGGTCTGGCCGGGCGTGAAATCCCACCGCAGGATCGCGCCCGTCTCCGCGACATAAAGATAGCCGCCGTTGACGACGATGCCGAATGGGGAATCGAGCTTCGAGGCGAGCACGGTCTTCTGGTCCGCCTTGCCGTCACCATCGGTGTCGCGGAGCAGCAGCAGGTCGTTTGCGGGTGGCTTGTCGGCGTGCGACGCGCCGAGCACCATCCCGTAGATGATGTCCTTCGGCCGGTTCACTCCCTCGAGGCCAGGCCCGCCGGATTCGACCACCAGCACGTCGCCGTTGGGCAGACCCAGCACCCGGCGCGGGCCGGCAAGGTCGGTCGCGAACGCAGTGATGGTGAACCCTTCGGGGACTGTCGGCGTCTGCCCGCTCTTCCAACCGACGATGTTGGCGATGCCCATCGGCGGGATCAGGAACTGCTGCGGCTCAGGCAGGAACGGATCGGCACCGATCTGGCGCGAGGGGTCGATGATCTCCTTCGAGCACCCCGTCAGCGCGAGCGCGGCGAGAGCGGCGGTAGCGAGCAGGCGCGGGCTCATCGTTCGTCCCTCCTCACCACGTGGACATAGGCGAGCCGCCCCCCGAGGTGTCCGCTGACGACGAGCAGCAACACGGTAATGATCGACAGCGTCAGCCCCGTCGGCACCACCGAGGTCCACCCGTCGCGGGCGTGGACGAAGTTGTTGAACAGCGCGACCACGAACAGCACGAGGTTGGCGATCATGTGGATCCAGCCGATCAGCGGCCGACCATCCTTGCAAGTGCCGAGGAAGAAATCGATCGCCCCGAACACCGCCGCGATTCCCGCAAACAGCGTACCGAACGCGAGCAGCCATTGCGAGATGTTGGTCCACTGCACGTTCGCCGTGTTGGCATAGGCGATATCGGTCAGCAGCGCGCCGATGAAGCACACGATCGGGAAAGGCACCAGCATCGCATGGATGGGCACGCCATGCAGCGTCGCCTTGGGGATGATCGGCGTGGACATGGGCAACCTCATCGCAGCGGAGATGGTTGCAAAGTTAACGAACCAGAGCCGCTCCGGTTTCAGTCGACCTGATAATTATTAGCGGCGGGCCAGTGCGGCCTCACTCTCGCTCATTAGCTCGGCGATGATGTCGGCGACCGGCTCCTCCGCCTTGACCATGCCGACCGACTGGCCCGCCATGAGGCTGCCGTTCTCGACATCGCCGTCGATCACCGCGCGGCGTAGCGCACCGGCCCAGTAGTGCTCGATCTGCAGTTGCGCCTCGGCCATCTCGACCGCGGAGCTGTCGAGCAGGCCAGCGACCTCGCGCTGCTTGGCGGTGAACAGCTCGGTGCCCTTGTTCTTGAGCGCGCGGACCGGGATCACCGGCAGGCGCGGATCGACCTGCACGCTCGCCACCGCATCGCGCGCACCGGCGCGGAAGAACGCCTTCTTGAAGTTCGGGTGCGCGATGCTCTCGGTCGCGCAGGCGAAGCGGGTGCCAAGCTGCACCCCTACCGCGCCCATTTCCAGATAGCCCGCGATCGCCTCGCCCCGGCCGATCCCGCCGGCGACGAACACGAGGTATTCCTCATTGAGCTCGGGTAGCATCTCCTGCGCCAGCACGCTGGTCGAGACCGGACCGATGTGGCCGCCCGCCTCCATCCCTTCGATCACCAGCGCGTCGCCGCCCGAGCGCAGCAGCTTCTTCGCCAGCGCGAGCGTCGGCGCGAACACCAGCACCTTGGCGCCGCCCCCATTTCCTTGGCCTGCCTTGATCGCCTCGACGCTGCCCTTGGGCGGGATGCCGCCCGCGAGCACCACGTGGCCGATCCCGTGCCGCCCGCAGACCTCGATCAGGTCGAACAGCTGCGGGTGCATGGTGATGAGGTTCACCCCGAACGGCTTGCCAGTGAGCGCCCTGGTCGCAGCGATCTCGGCATCGAGCAGCTCGGGCGTCATCGCTCCGCACGCGATCACCCCGAAGCCGCCCGCGTTGCTGATCGCCGAGACGAGGTTGCGCTCGGAAACCCAGCTCATCGCCCCGCACAGGATGGCATACTCGGTGCCGAGAAACTCGCGGCCGCGGCGCATCAGCGCGCTGGTCTTGGGATAGCTGCTCATGCGCGGGCGCTTAGGGACGGCGAGCCCACCGGGCAAGCGGGACGGCGCCTATTCGCAAAGACCCGCGGCCCGTTTGGCGATCCCGGAGAGACCCTTGCATTTGGGCTTGCCGGAGGGCGCGGGTGCGGCATTTTCCGCCTGCGGCGTGCCATCCATCCCGGGCAGGCCGAGCATCAGCGTGGTGTTCGAACGGAAGCGCACGCGCGCGATCCAGTCGGGCTTCCACGCCGCTTTCGCGTTCGCCGGGCGCGGCGGGTAGGAGAAATCGGCCTGCGGGCCGTAGCCGTAGAGCTGCGTCATCGCGACCTCGCCGGCTGCCTGCTTGACCTCCGCGGGCACGGTGCAGCTGACTTGCGACGAGGGCATGACCGTCCCCGCCGCCACCAGCTTGCCGACCGCGGCGGGCGAGAGCCAGCCCGCGAGCGCGCCGCCGAATTGCTGGCTGGAGGCCGAGCTCCACCACACCATGTCGCCGCCCTGCCCGCCGTCCTTCGCGCCCATCAGCCAGGCGTAATAGCCGGTCGCCTTGGGCAGCGCGTTCCAGTTCAGTTGGACAGCGCCGCTCGGCAGGTTGGCCGAGCGCGCCTGTAGCGCCGGCATGAAATCGTCCGCCAGGGTGAAGTCGATCTGCGGTGCGTACGTGCTGACCACCTTGTGCGGGCCGAGCAGCGAGGATTGCGCCGACACCTGCTTGCTGTCGCGCGCGTTGGGCCATTCGCCGTAGGTCGCGCTGTTGGAAGCGAGAATCTGCCAGTCTTCGGGTAGGTTCACCCCTTGGGCGAACAGGCCTGGCGGGACCTGCCCCTTGGCGAGCTTGGCGAAGTCGATCACGACCGGTTGCCCCTTGGGCGCATGCTCCCCGCAGCCCCAATAGAGGAGCAGCCGTCCCTTGGGCATCTGACCCGGCGGGATGGTGCCGGGCACGTATTCAGGCGCCTGCGCGCGCTCGGGCGTGATCAGCGGAACCGAAGCGCCCAGCTTGGCGACGGCCGGCATAAAGTGATCCGCCTTGGGCGCGCCGGTCGCCGCGCGATTGGAGCCGAGCCGCAGCTCCACCGTGTGCGCGACCTGCCCGCCGCCGCCGCGCATCATGTTCATCGCCATGCCCAGTCCGCTGCCGCCGGCGCCCATTCCCGCCATGCCCGAAAGCGTCGAGGCATCGACGGTATAGCGCGCCACCGTGGTCGAGGCGCCTTGCGACACCGCCGGCGCCGGAAGCGTGACCGCCGCGGCCGCGCCGCAAACCACCGCCGTGCCGGCGATCAGACGAAATTTCATGGACTTGCCTCCCTCACGCGCCGCGAACGGCGTCCCATTTTTCGGGCCATACACCGCCCGGCGGGGGCTGCGAAGAGGGGGCGATCAGCTGCCGTAGGACAGCGTGATGCGGGCGGCGGCATCGCGTGCCTTGCGGCGGGCGTCCTCGACATCCCCGGCGGTCGCCAACGCCACTCCCATGCGGCGATAGGGACGGCTGGTGGGCTTGCCGAAGATGCGCACGTCGGTGCCCTCCTCGGTCAGCGCCTCAGCGAGACCGGAGTAGGATACCGTCTCGCTGTCGCGATCGGCCAGGATCACTGCCGAGGCTGCGGGCCGGGCGCGGATGGCGGCGGGGATCGGCAGGCCGAGGATCGCGCGGGCATGGAGGTCGAACTCGCTGAGGTTCTGGCTGGCCAGCGTCACCATGCCGGTATCGTGCGGGCGCGGGCTGAGTTCGGAGAAGATGACTTCGTCGCCCTTCACGAAGAACTCGACCCCGAACAGGCCATGGCCGCCGAGATCGTCGACCACCTTGCGCGCCATATCCTGCGCGGCGGCGATTGCAGTCTCGGACATCGGAGTCGGCTGCCAGCTTTCGCGATAGTCGCCGCGTTCCTGGCGGTGACCGATCGGCGGGCAGAAGCTGACTCCACCCGCGTGGCGGACGGTGAGCAGGGTGATCTCGTAGTCGAACTCGACGAACGCCTCGACGATCACCCGCGCGCGGTCGCCGCGCATTCCGGAAACGGCGTAGTCCCACGCTGCGGCCAGCTCGGCCTCGCTGCGGACGGTCGACTGGCCCTTCCCGCTCGACGACATCACCGGCTTAATGACGCACGGGAAGCCGGTGAACGCGGCTGCCGCGCGCACTTCCTCCAGGCTCTCGGCATAGCGGTAGCGCGAAGTGACGAGGCCCAGCTCTCCCGCCGCGACATCGCGGATCGCGTCGCGGTTCATCGTCAGCTGCGCCGCGCGGGCAGAGGGCACGACGTGGAAGCCTTCGCTCTCCAGCTCGACCAGCACCTCGGTGCGGATCGCCTCGACCTCGGGCACGATGAAGTCCGGCCGATGCTTCTCCACCGCCGCGCGCAGGGCCGCGCCGTCGAGCATCGAGAACACTTCGCGCGCATCGGCCATCTGCATCGCCGGCGCGTTGTCATAGGCGTCGCACGCGATCACATAAGCGCCGAGGCGCTTGGCCGAGATGACGAATTCGCGCCCAAGCTCGCCCGAGCCGAGCAGCAGGATCGTCGCGGTGTGGCTCACCTTTGGGTCCTCAGGCGGCCTCGTCGCTCGCGTCGAGCCCGTAGGCGGTGTGCAGCACGCGCACCGCGAGCTCGGTCTCGTCCTCGTCAATCATGACCGAGACCTTGATCTCGCTGGTCGAGATCGCCTGGATGTTGATCCCGCGCTCGGCGAGCGCCTTGAACATCGTCGCGGCGACGCCCGCGTGGCTCTTCATGCCGACGCCGACCACGCTGATCTTGGCGATCTTGCTGTCGGTGATGATGCGGTTGAAGCCGATCTCCTCGCGCCGGTCCTCCAGCAGCGCCTGCGCGCGGGCGAGGTCGGCCATCGGCACGGTGAAGGTCACGTCGGTCTCGCCCTTGTCGCGACCGACGTTCTGAATGATCATGTCGACGTTGATGCTGGCGGCGGCAAGCGGCTCGAAGATATGCGCCACCGCGCCGGGCCGGTCGGGCACGCGGGTGAGGATGACCTTCGCTTCGTTCTTGTCGTGCGCGATGCCGGTGACGTGCTGGCGTTCCATCTCGCCTCTCTCCAAAATCTCTTCCATCTCGCTTTCCGAGACGATCATGGTGCCGGGGATCTCGTCGGCGGGCACGGCGTCGTCGCCGATGAAGCTCGAGAGGACCTGCACCCGCACGCCCTCCTTCATCGCGAGCCCGACCGAGCGGGTCTGCAGCACCTTGGCGCCGACGCTCGCGAGCTCGAGCATTTCCTCGTAGGTCACCGCCTTGAGCTTGCGCGCCTTGGCGACGATGCGCGGGTCGGTGGTGTAGACGCCGTCGACATCGGTGTAGATGTCGCACCGGTCCGCCCCGATCGCCGCCGCGACCGCGACCGCCGAGGTGTCCGACCCGCCGCGCCCCAGCGTGGTCACGCGGTTGTCGTGCCCCAGGCCCTGAAAACCCGGGATCACCGCGATCTCGCCCGCGGCCATGCTGGCGAGCAGCGCCTCGCTATCGATGTCCTCGATCCGGGCCTTGGCGTGCGCTTCGATGGTGTGGATCGGCAATTGCCAGCCGAGCCACGAGCGCGCCTTGCAGCCCAATGCCTGCAAGGTGAGCGCGAGGAGGCCGCTGGTCACCTGCTCGCCGCTGGCGACGACGACGTCGTACTCGGCCGGATCGTAGAGCGGGTTGGCCTCGCGACAGAAATTGACCAGCCGGTCGGTCTCGCCCGCCATTGCGGAGACGACCACCGCGACCTCGTGCCCGCCCGCGGCCTGCTTGCGCACGATGTTCGCCACCCGGCGGATGCGCTCGGTCCCGGCCATCGAGGTACCGCCGAATTTCATCACGATGCGCGCCAAGTGTGCACGACTCCCGCTGGATGCGTTACGGCGGCGCTGTTACGGGGGCCGCATGGTCGATGCAACACAGCCCGCCGCTAGCAAATCTTTGCCGGCCGCAACGATCCGCGCCGAAGAAGCCGCGCACTTCGGCAAGCTGGCAGCCGAATGGTGGGATCCTAAAGGCTCGTCGGCGATGCTCCACCGCCTCAACCCGGTGCGGCTCGGCTTCATCCGGGACGCTATCGACCGCCACTGGCGCCTGGACGGCGAATGCGTGCGGCCACTTACCGGCAAGACGGCGCTCGACGTCGGCTGCGGGGCGGGCCTGCTGTGCGAGCCGCTCGCCCGGCTGGGCGCGCACGTCACCGGGGTCGATGCCGCGCCGGAGAACATCGCGGCGGCGCAGGCGCACGCCGCGGGATCGGGCCTGACGATCGACTATCGCGCGGGCGAGCTATCCACGCTGCCAGCCGCGACCTTCGATCTCGTCACCTGCCTCGAGGTGATCGAGCACGTCGCCGACAAACGCGCCTTCATCGGCGAACTGGCGGCGCGGCTGGCGCCGGGCGGACTGATGATCCTCTCCACGCCCAACCGCACGCCGCAGTCGCGGCTCTTATTGGTCGATGCGGCGGAGACCGTCGGCGTGATCCCGCGCGGCACCCATCACTGGGATGATTTCGCGACCCCCGACGAGCTTCGGGAACTGCTGGCCGGAGCCGGGCTGGCGATGGGCGAACCCCAAGGCATCGCCTTCTCGCCGACGAGAGGCCTGCACCTCTCGCCCGACCTGTCGCTCAACTACATCGTCACGGCCGTGCGGAGCGCCTGAGCGCCGCCGCGAGCGCGGGGTCGTCGGTGAACAGGCCATCAACTCCGGTCGCTGCGAGCAGGCCCCAAGCCGCTGCGTAGTTGCCCTCCGCGGTGGGATCGCTGCCGTTCCGCAGCGGTGCGGGGAGGAACGCGTTCTCCTTCCGCAGCGTCCACGCGTGCACCTTGAGGCCCGCGGAATGCGCCTGCTCGACCAGCGGTGTCGCCTTGCCGTCGGCGGCGGCAACCTGCCGAACGTCGGGCCCGATCGCATCGGCATAAGCCGCGATTTCGGCGAGACCACTGGGCGTCAGCATCTCGGCATAAGTCATGCCGGGCTCGTCCGCCGGACCGCCATCGGGTGACACCAATTGCACAAGTCGTGCGTCGGTCAGCTTGTCGAGACGCTTGAGCGGCGCCACCTCGAAGCTCTGAATGAAGATCGGCGCGTCGGCTGTGTCGAGACCTTCCTTCTTCAGCGCCGTGACCAGCAAGTCGACGCTGTCGATCCCCTGGCTGAGCAGGAAGGCGGGGTGCTTGAGCTCCGGATAGAGACCGATCCGGTGGCCCTTCTCGGCCTCCTTGGCCCGGACCAGGCTGACGATTTCGGCGAAAGTCGGCACCTGATAGAGACCGTCGAAGCGGGCGTTGCCGGGGCGGATCGCCGGTAGGCGCTCCTTCGCGCGCAATGTGCGCAGTTCGGCGAGCGTGAAGTCCTCCGCAAACCAGCCGACGACCAACTGCCCGTCGATCTCCTTCGAACGGCGTCGGTCGGCGAACTGTTCGCGGTCCGCGACATCGGTGGTGTCGCTCAGCTCGTTCTCGTGCCGCGCGACCAGCACCAGGTCCTTGGTTACGACGAGGTCCGGCTCGATGAAGTCGGCCCCCGCATCGATCGCGCGCTCGTAGGCGGCGAGGGTGTGCTCGGGCCGTTCCCCGCTCGCGCCGCGGTGCGCGATGATCAGCTGGGCGTGAGCGGGCATGGCCGTCAGGAAGGCGGCGAGGACAAGCAGGATTCGCATGGCGGCGGTTGTGGCAAGGGCCCGATGAATATCAACCGAGCGCCGCGGTGATCGCCTCGCGCGCCTGCGCTTCGCGCGCGGCCCAGTCGCCCGAGATCGTGCGATAAGTGACGCCCGTTTGTCGCAGGAGGTCCTCGGCGACCTGGGCAAACTCCATGCGCGCTTCCTCCAAGCCGAAGAAGCGAGTTCCGTCGAACACCCACGGCACGTCGGGCGAGAACAGCAGGTAGAGCTCCGCCTTGTCGTATTGCAGCAGCTCGTCCGGGATATGGTTGAACAGCATCTGCGACCAGGCGGCGGTCATCAGCGGGTCGGTATCGAGCAGCGCCAGCCGGGGCTTGTCCGCGGTCGCGGCGCGCATCGATCGGTCCTGCGCCCGCGCAATCGTGAGCAGCGCGTCCATGGTGAACTCTGTCGAGACCGTCTCGGCGTAGGTGCGCCCGTATTCCGCTACCAGCGGACAATCGAAGTCCGCCGCAAGCTGCTGCGCGAGGGTCGACTTGCCGGTGCTCTCGGCACCGTGAAAACACACCCGGATCATGCCGGCTTCCCCCGATAGGCGCGGGTCCATTCGCGCAGGCCGATGATGGATAGGACCAGGAACGCGGCGTAGAGCACCGCGAGCAGATGAAGATCGCGGATCACGTAGAGCACGATCGAAACCACGTCGATCACCACCCACGCCGCCCAGTTTTCGATCCGCCGGAACGAGAGCAGGATCTGCGCGGCGATGCTCATGCCGGTGACGGCGCTGTCCGCCATCGGCAGCGCGGCGTTGGTATAGCGCGCCATCGTCAGCCCGAGCGCCACGCTGCCCGCAGCGGTGGCGGCGAGCCAGGCGATCCGGGCGGGCCAGCTTAGCCAGCGCACCGGCACTTCGTCATCCGCCCCCTTGGCGCGCGACCACAGCCACCAGCCCCACGCGTTGACGATGAAGAAGAACACCTGGAGCCCGGCCTCCGCGTAGAGGCGCGCCTCCACCAGCACCACGCCGATGCAGCTGACCATCGCCATCGCGACGGGGAAGTTCCACACCGATCGGCGGATCAGCAAAATAATGTTGAGGAAGCCGAGGACGAACCCGGCGATCTCCAGCGGGCTCATCGGCTCAGCCCAGCTTGGCTTCCCATTCCGCCGCGTCGAACCCCACCAGCACGCCCCCGCCGCACGCCTCGCCGCACTCGATCACCGGGCGCTTGATCACCGTCGGGCGCGCCACCATCAGGCGGATCGCCTTTTCGGCGTCGAGGTTCTCCTGCTGCGCAGGTTCGAGGCTGCGGAATGTGGTGCCGCGGCGGTTAAGCAGCTTCTCCCACCCCACCGCCTCGACCCAGCCGCGCACGCGGTCCTGGTCGGCGCCTTCCTTCTTGAAGTCGTGGAACTCGTACTCGGTGCCCTTCGCGCTGAGCCAGGTGCGCGCTTTCTTGACCGTGTCGCAGTTGGTGATGCCGTAGAAATGGATCGTCATGGGTCCTGTCCAGTAAAACGGTGCACCCGCGGCTCAGCGCAGGCGAACAGCGTGTATTCCGCATAGTATTGTTGGCGCCCCTTGTGCTGGACCGCGCGGTGCTCGGCAAGCCTGCCCCACGCGCGGGCGCTCGCTTCATCGTCCCATTCGCTGATCGCGACCACCTCGCCGTCGTCGGCGGTGTAGGACTTGAAGCTGCGGTAGCCGGGTTGGGCCTGCGCCATTCGCTCCATTTCGTCGGCGTCGGCATCATAGGCGGCGGCGTCCATGTCGCCGCGCTTGCGGTTGCGAAAGACGACGAGAAACATCAGCGCTCTCCCAGGTGCGCGTCGGCGATGGCCACCGCGAGCGCATCGGCTGCGTCTGCGCCCGCGATCTGCGCGCCGGGCAGCAGCACCTTGAGCATGGCCTGAACTTGCGCCTTTTCCGCGCCGCCGGTGCCGACCACCGCTTTCTTCACCAACCGCGCGGCATGCTCACGCACCGGCACCCCGGCCCGCCCGCACGCCGCCAGCACCGCGCCGCGCGCCTGCGCGAGCTTGAGGGTCGACTGCGGGTTCTTGTTGACGAACACTTCCTCGATCCCGACCCGGTCGGGCGCGTGGACCGCGATCAGCGCGGCAACCGCGTCGTGGAGGTGGTGCAGCCGCTCGGCCATCGGCGCCTTCGCGTCGGTCGGAATCTGGCCGTTGGCGAGGTGGCTCAGCCGCGAACCCTCGGCGCGGACGACGCCCCACCCGGTGCACGAAAGTGAAGGGTCGAGGCCCAGAATAATCATGAAGGCATTATCAGAGCCGCAGTCCCAGTCGCGGCCCGACCTGCATCATTGCGAGGTAGAGCACCACCGTCAGCGCACAGCCAGCCGCGAGCGCGAGCCAGAAGTTGACGCCGCCACGCAGCAGTGCGGGGATGAGCAGGAACATCGGCAGGCTCGGCAGGACGTACCAGAAGGTCGCCTGTGCGTGGATGGCCATGTTTTCCGCATCAGGCCTCTGGTGCCACAGGAAGATCATCCCCAGCACCGAGACCAGCGGCAGCGACGCGACCACCGCCGCGGTCGCCGGCAACCGCCGCCCGATCTCCGAGATGGCCGCGATCATCGCCCCGGCGAGCAACGCCCTGGCGACGAGCGCCCAGGTCATCCCAGCTTTTCCGCCACCGCGTCGCTGACGGTGTAGTTGCCCCACACGGTCTGCACATCGTCGTCGTCTTCCAGCGCATCGACCAGCTTGAACAGCGTGGGCGCATCCCCTTCCGCCACGTCGACCGTCAGGTTCGGCTTCCACGCCAGCTTGACCGATTCCGGCTCGCCCAAGACCTTCTGCAGGCCGCCCGCCACTTCGTGCAAGGACTCCATGTCGGTCCAGATGGTGTGGCCGTCATCGTCGCTTTCGACATCGTCCGCGCCCGCCTCGATCGCGGCTTCGAGGACTTTCTCCTCGTCGCCCGCACTCGCCGGATACTCGATCAGGCCCTTGCGCTCGAACCCGTGGCTGACCGCGCCGCTCGCACCGAGATTGCCGCCGTTCTTGGCAAACGCGGTGCGCACGTTGGTGGCGGTCCGGTTGCGGTTGTCGGTCAGCGCCTCGACGATCAGCGCGACGCCGCCGGGGCCGTAACCTTCGTAGCGCACTTCCTCGTAATCCTCGCCCCCGGCTGCCGCCGCCTTCTCGATGGCGCGGGCGATATTGTCCTTCGGCATCGACAGCGCCTTGGCGTTGTTGACCGCCAGCCGCAGGCGCGGATTCATGTCCGGATCGGGCGCCCCCATCTTGGCCGCGACGGTGATCTCGCGGGACAGCTTCGAGAACTGCGCCGAGCGCTTCTTGTCCTGCGCGCCCTTGCGGTGCATGATGTTTTTGAACTTGGAATGGCCTGCCATGGGTCCGTTCTGCTGACTGTGATTTTCGAAAACGGGGGCGCATTAGCCGCATGAGCGGGCAACCGACAAGAGCGGGATGGATCGGGCGCGTGCCCGGCGAATGGCGCGCCTTCGCGGCGTTCCTGCGCAATCCAGTCCTGCCCGACCGGGCGCGGATCTCGCTGCTCGGCTCGGCGCGCGCGCTGCCGCCGCTGTTCGTGCTCGACATGCTGCTGATGGCGGTGGTGTTGGGTGGCATCGGTGTCGCCACCGCGCTGGGTCTCAAGCTGCCCGAGCACATGCTCAACGAGCTTCAGCTGAGCCCGGGACTGATCGCCTTCATCGTGATCGGCGCGCCGATTGCCGAGGAAGCGCTGTTCCGCGGTTGGCTGTCGGGCCGACCGGGCCACATCCTCGCCGTGGTCGCACTGCTGGTCGGCGGCGCGCTGCTGGTGATTATACCGCATCCGATCGTGAAACTCGTCGGCGTCGCGGGCGGTTTGACTGCAATAGCGGCCCTCGTCATGCTCCGCGGCCGACCGGCGCTATCGTGGTTCCAGCGCCATTTCCGCTGGTTCTACTACGCGAGCGCGCTGCTGTTCGCGGCCATGCACCTGACCAATTTCGCCGCCGGCGGCATTTCGCCGACGTTCCTGCCGCTGGTGCTGCCGCAGCTCATGCTCGGGCTGGTGCTCGGCTACATCCGGGTGAACTACGGCCTGTTCACCGGCGCGGCGTTGCACATGCTGCACAACGCCGCATTCGCCGGCCTGATGCTGCTCGGGGCGAGCTAGTCCTACCCGTTGACGACGGTCCCGCCGTTGGGGTGCAGCACTTGTCCCGACATGTAGCTTGAATCCTCGCACGCGAGAAACAGGAACGCGGGCGCCACCTCGTTCGGCTGGCCGGGCCGGCCCATCGGGGTGTCCTCACCGAAGGTCTTCATCTTTTCCTTCGACGCGCCGCCGAACGGGTTGAGCGGGGTCCAGATCGGTCCCGGCGCCACGCCGTTCACGCGAATCCCGTCTGCGATCAGGTTCTCCGACAGCGAGCGGGTGAACGCGGTAATCGCGCCCTTGGTGCTCGAATAGTCGAGCAGCTCCTTCGAGCCCTGGTACATCGTGATCGAGGTGCAGTTGATGATCGACGCACCCTTTTTCAGGTGCGGCCGCGCCGCCTGGACAAGATAGAACATCGAGAAGATGTTGGTCTGGAACGTACGCTGGAGCTGCTCGACCGTGATGTCGGTGATGTCCTCGTCCGGGTGTTGCTCGCCCGCATTGTTGACCAGCACGTCGAGCCGGCCCCACTGGTGGATCGTCTTCTTGACCAGCTCCTTGCCGACCTCCGGATCACCCAGGTCGCCGCGATGGAGCAGGGCTTCGCTGCCTTCGTCCTTGATCCGGTCGGCAGTGAACTTGGCGTCGTCGTCCTCTTCGAGATAGGCGATGGCGACCTTGGCCCCTTCGCGCGCGAACAGGATGGCGGTCGCGCGGCCGATCCCGCTGTCGCCGCCGGTGACGATCGCGACCTTGCCCTTGAGCCGTCCGGAGCCGGGATAACGCGGCTCCCACTCGGGCTTGTCCTTCATCTGGCTTTCGTGGCCGGGCATCCGCGGCTCTTCGCCGGTTTCCTCGACGTGAGCCTTGTCGACGGTTTCGAGTTCCTGTGTGTCCTCAGTCATGGGGATGAGTGTCCTTTCACCCATCCCAACCGACACTTTGCGGCGCCGTTCCGCCGCTTCGTCGCGCGTCAGCCCAGGCCGAGCGCGTTCTTGTAGACCTCGAGAATGGTTTCCATCTCGGCGCGGTCGTCGGGCTTCATCTTCCTGAGGCGCACCACCTGGCGCATGATCTTGGCGTCGTAGCCGACCGCCTTAGCCTCCGCGTAGACGTCGCGAATGTCGTCGGCGATGCCCTTCTTTTCTTCCTCGAGACGCTCGATGCGTTCGATCAGCAGGCGCAGGCGGTCGTCGGTGGCGTCGGCCATTTCAAGTGAGCTCCGGTGAGATGTGAGAATCGGTTGGCCGCTCGATAGCCAGCCCGCTGGAGCGTTTGAAGGCCGAGTGGAAAACTATTCCGCCGCGTTGCGCTTGAGGCTCGCCTCCATGCGGGCGAGCTGCTCGGGCGTCGCCTCGGCCTGGTGCTTGGCCTTCCATTCCCCCGCCGGCATACCGTGGATGAGTTCGCGCGCTGCTGCCTTGTCGCCCGAATAGCCCGCCTCCCCGATCCAGTCGGCCAGGCAATTGCGACAGAAGCCCGCCAGCCCCATCAGGTCGATGTTCTGCGCGTCAGTGCGATGGCGCAGGTGGCGCACCAGCCGGCGGAAGGCGGCGGCGGCCTGGGCATCATCGAGTTGATCGAGGGGGTCGGTCGCGGTCATATCAATCCTTGTCTTGATCGGGCCTGCTGCCTAGGCGGCGCTCCATGCAGACGCTCGAACCGCGCAAGCGCAAGGTCAAGGTCCTCGCGACGGTGGGTCCCGCCAGCCGTTCCCCCGAGATGCTCGCCAAGCTGCTGCGCGCAGGCGCCGACGCCTTCCGCGTCAACATGAGCCACGGCGAGCATGCCGACCACGCGGCGACCATCAAGGCGATTCGCGACCTGGAAAAGAGCACCGGCCGCCCGATCGCGATCCTCGCCGACCTGCAAGGTCCGAAGCTGCGGGTCGGCACCTTTAAGAACGGCCAGGCGGTGATCCGCCACTCAGGCCATTTCACGCTCGACCGCAATTCTGAGCCGGGCGACGAGACCCGCGTCGAACTGCCGCATCCCGAGCTGTTCGCGGTGCTCCACAAGGGCCAGCGTCTGCTGATCAACGACGGCAAGATCCGCCTGCGGGTGATCAAGACCGAGCCAGACAGCGTGCTGTGCTCGGCCGAGGTCGGCGGCGTGATCTCGGACCGCAAGGGTGTCAACGTGCCCGACGCCGAAGTGCCGATCCCCGCGCTGACCGACAAGGACCGGCGCGACCTGGCCTTTGCGATCAGCCAGGGCGTCGACTGGATCGGCCTGTCGTTCGTCCAGCGGCCGGAGGACCTGGCCGAGGCGCGGCGGCTGATGGGCGGTCACGGCGCGCTGTGCGCCAAGATCGAGAAGCCCTCTGCTGTGCGCCGTTTGGAGGAGATTATCGAGCTGAGCGACGGGCTGATGGTCGCCCGAGGCGATCTTGGCGTAGAGCTCGACCCCGAAGAAGTGCCGCCGCTGCAGAAGCGTATCGTCAACTGCGCGCGCACCGCGGGCAAGCCGGTGATCGTCGCGACGCAAATGCTCGAATCGATGATCGAGAGCCCGACGCCGACCCGCGCCGAGGTCTCGGACGTCGCCAACGCGGTCTACGACGGTGCCGACGCGGTCATGCTGTCGGCCGAAACCGCCGCCGGCCAGTGGCCCGAAGAAGCGGTCGCGATCATGGACCGCATCGCCACCCAGGTCGAACGCGACGACGCCTACCTCGCACGGGTGCGCTTCCTCGACACCCCGCCCGATCGGACCACCGCCGACGCGCTCAGCCATGCGTGCATGACGATTGCCGACACCGTCACCATCAGCGGAATCGTGGTATTCACCGGCTCTGGCAGCACCGCCCGCCGCGTGGCTCGCGAGCGGCCGAGCGTGCCGATGATCGTGTTAACGCCGTCGGTGCGCACGGCTCGGCGCACCGCCTTGCTATGGGGCGCGCACCCCGTCTCGACCAAGGACATCGGCAGCTTCGAAGAGATGATCGCCAAGGGCAAGCGAATGGCGCTGCGCCACGGTTTCGGCGAGGCGGGCAGCAAGCTGATTGCGCTCGCCGGCGTGCCGTTCGGGACCCCGGGCAGCACCAACTTGCTGCACGTCGTCACGCTGAGCGGCGACGAGTTGACCCGCCACCCGGGGTAAGGTCAGGGGCTGACCGGCGCGTCGTCGTCGCTTAGCAACAAGACGCCCATGCCGATTGCGCCGATCAGCACGATGATCAGCGCCCGCACCAGGTCGCTGCCGCCAAGTTCGGATTCGTCCGAGATGGGAGCGCTGGCGCGGGGCATCGGCGCAGCTTGCGCGGCCTGCGCGGCGACCGGCAGCGCAGCCAACGACGTAGCCGCGGCAGCTAACGACAACTTACGGAAAGACATCGCAAATTCCTCTTGTTCCGGGTCTGGAAGGAGTGGGACCAACCCCCTTCCCGCGTGCCCGTTCCGAGATCGATGAAAGATGCGGCGGCCCGTTGGCTGGCCGCGATAGAGCCCCCAGGTCGGGGCTTAGCCTTGGCGGTAGAAGTCGAGCCGCTCGCGCGCGCGCCGTTCACCGATCAGGGGCAACAAGGCGTGCATGTCAGGGCCATGATCGCGGCCCGTCAGCGCTTGGCGCAGCGGCATGAACAGCGCCCTGCCCTTGCGCCCGGTTGCGTCCTTGAGGGCTGAGGTCAGTGCGCCCCACGGATCCTCGCCCCAGCTGAGCAGATCGGCTGCCTGCGCGAGAAAGGCGCGATCCTCTTCTCCGAACTCGGGCGCAACGATCGGTCCGGTGATGACCCGCCACCAATCGGCCGCGTCGGCGACCCGTTCCAGGTTCGGACGCACCGCGAGCCATGCGCGCTCGTTCATACCGGCGGGCAGGCGATCTGCGACTTCGCTATACGACAGCTGGTGCACGATCGCGTGGTTCAAGCGCTCCAGCTCGGCCTCGTCGAACCGCGCCGGCGCGCGGCCGAAGGTGGCGAGATCGAAGCTCTCGATCAGCCGCGCGCGGTCCATGATTGGCTCGACCGGCTGCGAAGTGCCGAGCCGGGCGAGCAACGCGACGATCGTCTGCGGTTCGATTCCACGCTCGCGGAAGGCATCGCACCCGAGCGAGCCCAGCCGCTTCGACAGCTTGCCCTCGTTGCCGACCAGCAACGCTTCGTGCGCGAAGCGCGGCGGATTGGCGCCGAGCGCGGTGAACATCTGGAGCTGAGCGGCGGTGTTGCTGACGTGGTCCTCGCCGCGCAGCACGTCGGTCACACCCATCTCCACGTCGTCGATCGCGCTCGGGAGCATGTAGAGCCACGATCCATCGGCACGGCGGACGACCGGGTCGGACAGTTGTGCGGCCTCGAAGTGCTGGCGTCCGCGGATGCCGTCGACCCACTCGACCGGCTCCGCATGGTCGAGCTTGAACCGCCAATGCGGCGCGACGCCATCGGCCGCGAAACGCGCGTGATCCGCCTCGGTGAGCGCGAGCGCGGCACGGTCGTAGATCGGCGGCAAGCCGCGTCCCAGCAGCACCTTGCGCTTGAGGTCGAGCTCCTGCGCGGTTTCGTAGCAGCGATAGACCCTGCCTGCCTCGCGCAATCGTTCGAACGCCGTTTCGTAGATCGCGAGCCGCGCCGACTGACGCTCCTCGCCGTCCCATTCGAGGCCGAGCCAGGTCAGGTCCGCGCGGATTCCGTCGACGTATTCCTCCGCGCTGCGGACGGCATCGGTATCGTCGATCCGCAGCAGGAACCGTCCGCTCGCGCTCCTCGCCAGCAGCCAGTTGTGCAGCGCCGTGCGGATATTGCCGACGTGCAGGTTGCCGGTGGGAGAGGGGGCAAAACGGGTAACGGTCATCGGGAAAGCTCGAACAGCGCGTACTCGGCGCGCAGGTTGGCAAAGGCGGGCGACAATGCGCGCTCGCCGGAGAAGTACCACGCGCGTTCGCAGCGCACGCCCTTGGCCGCGATCAGTTCGCGGAAATCGGCGACGGTGACGTGGTGGATGTTCTCGGTCTCGTACCAGCTCACCGGCAGATGGCGCGTCACCGGCATCCGCCCGCGCAGGGTCAGCGCCGCGCGGGTGCGCCAGTGGGCGAAGTTGGGAAACGACACGAACGCCTGCCGGCCGACCCGCAGCAGTTCGTCGAGCATGCGGTCGGGTCGCGCCGCGGTCTGCAGGGTCTGCGACAGGATCGCGTAGTCGAACGCCTTGTCGGGATAGTCGGCGAGGTCGCGGTCGGCATCGCCTTGCACCACGCTAAGGCCCCGGGCGACGCAGCGCTCGACGAGCACGGGGTCGACTTCCATCCCGCGCGCATCGCACCCGCGCTCGCCCTGCAACTCGGCCATCAGCGCGCCGTCGCCGCAGCCGATGTCGAGCACGCGCGCACCGGTGCGCACGTTGCGCGCGATCACCGCCAGATCAGGCCGCAGCGCGCTCACTCGATGAACCCTTTCACAACCCGGTCGAGCGCGGCGTGCTCGAGCAGGAAGCTGTCATGCCCGTGCGGCGCGGAGAGCTCGACGAAGCTCACCGCCGCGCCTGCCGCGTTGAGCGCGTGAACGACGTGGCGGCTCTCCGCGGTGGGATAGAGCCAATCGCTGTCGAAACTGACTAGGCAGAAGCGGGCCGTGGCTCCGGCGAAGGCATCCGCCAACCGGCCGCCATGCTCTTCGGCAATGTCGAAGTAGTCCATCGCGCGGGTGATGTAGAGGTAGCTGTTGGCGTCGAAGCGCTGGGTAAAGCCGCTCCCTTGGTAGCGCAGGTAGCTCTCGACCTGGAAATCCGCATCGAAGCCGAACGACTTGGCCTCCCGATCCTGCAGGTTGCGACCGAACTTCTCGGTCAGGCCGTTCTCCGACAGGTACGTGATGTGCGCCGCCATCCGCGCGACCGACAGCCCTTTGTCTGGCGCGCGGCCCGATCCGTAGTAGTCGCCGCTTTGCCACTCGGGATCGGCCATGACCGCCTGGCGGCCGACCTCGTGAAAGGCGATGTTCTGCGCCGAGTGGCGCGCGGTGGTCGCGATCGCCAGCACCCGCGCGGCGCGGTCAGGGAAGTTGGCGGCAAGGCTCAGCGCCTGCATCCCGCCCATCGATCCGCCGACCACAGCATGCAGCCGCTCGATCCCGAGCCCATCGAGCAAGGCGATCTCGGCGCGCACCATGTCGCGGATGGTGATGACCGGGAAGCGCATCGCCCACGGCTGGCCGTCGGGCGCGGGGCTGGCGGGGCCGGTCGAGCCCATGCAGCCGCCGATCACATTGGCGCAGATGACATGGAAGCGGTCGGTATCGATCGGCTTACCGGGGCCGACCATTCGCTCCCACCAGCCCGGCTTGCCGGTCAGCGGATGCGCGCTCGCGACATACTGGTCGCCGGTCAGCGCGTGACAAACGAGGATCGCGTTATCGCGCTTCTCCGAGAGTTGGCCATACGTCTCGTATGCCACCGTGACGCCCTCAAGCGCGCTGCCGTTGTCGAGCGGCAGCGGGGCGGGGAGCGCATAGCTCTGGGTGGCAGTCGTGGGAGCCATTGCCGGGCCGCTAAATAGGAAGAGCCGCCATTGGGCAACCTCTCGCATTTCTTTGATGCAAGCGCGGCGGCGCTGCCATAAGCGCCGCGCATGGCCGACCGTCCCACTCCGAAGCCCTGGATCGCGCGCATCCATGCCTACACGCCGGGCAAGGCGAGCAGCGACGGCGGTCGTCCGCTGTTCAAGCTGTCGGCGAACGAGAACCCGCTCGGCACCTCGCCTGCGGCACTGGCGGCGATGGCCTCGGCGGCGCCGGCGAGCCGCTACCCCGATCCCGGTAGCACCGCGCTGCGCGAGGCGCTCGGCGCCAAGCACGAGATCGATCCGGCGCGCATCGTCTGCGGGACGGGCTCGGACGAGCTGCTCAACCTCGCAGTGCAGGCATTCGCGGGGCCGGGCGACGAGGTGCTGTTTCCGCGCTACAGCTTCGCGGTGTACGACATCGCCGCGCGGCGCTGCGGCGCGGAACCGATCGAGGCCGCGGACGCCGAATACGGCTGCGACGTCGACGCCCTGCTCGCCGCGGTCACCGAGCGGACGCGGGTGGTGATGCTCGCCAATCCCAACAATCCGACCGGCACCTTCTTGACCGCGAGCGAGGTGGCGCGGCTGCACGCAGGGCTGCCGGCGAACGTGCTGTTCGTGCTCGATCAGGCCTACGCCGAGTATCTTGATCCCGCTGACGACGACCAGGGCCTGGCCTTGGCCGAGCGGCACGCCAACGTGCTCGTGACGCGGACCTTCTCGAAAATTCATGGCCTCGCCGGGGAGCGGATCGGCTGGGCGACCGGGGCGCCCGATCTGATCGGCGAACTCAACCGCATCCGTGGTCCATTCAACGTGACCAATCACGGTCAGGCGGCGGCGCTCGCCGCACTGGGCGATGATGAGTGGGTCGAGCGCAGCCGGGCCAAGAATGCCGCCGAGCGCGCCCGCTTCGTCGTCGCGCTGGAGACGCTCGGCAATCACGGGATCCGCCCGGTGCCAAGCCAGGGCAATTTCGTACTCGTGCTATTCGAAGGCGCACTGTCCGCAGAAGCGGCGATGGCGGCGATCAGCGACGCGGGCTACGCGGTGCGGCACCTGCCGAGCCAGGGTCTGGGCCACGCCTTGCGCATCACCATCGGCACGCGCGCGGACATGGACGCGGTCGCCGACGCGATCGCCCGAGCGGCGCGGAGCGCGGCATGAGCTTCGCGCGTGTCGCGATCATCGGCCTCGGCCTGCTCGGCGGATCGATCGGGCTGGCGGTGCGGGAAAGCCTCGCCGGTTGCACCACCACCGGGTTCGACGCGGACCCCGATGTCCGGCGCCGCGCGGGCGTGCGCGGGCTGGTGAGCCGGGTCTGCGACAGCGCCGCCGAGGCTGTCGCCGATGCCGAACTGGTCATCTTCTGCGTCCCCGTCGGCGCGATGGAACAGGCCGCGCGCGAGATCGCCGATGTGCTCCCCACCGACGCAATCGTCAGCGATGTCGGCTCGTCCAAGGCGGCGGTGGGGGAGGCGCTGAAGAAGGCGCTGCCCGGAGCCACGGTCATCCCTGCGCACCCCGTCGCAGGTACCGAGCGCAGCGGGCCCGACGCGGGCTTCGCGCACTTGTTTCGCCAGCGCTGGTGCATCCTTACTCCCGTTGAAGGCACCGATCCGGCCGCGCTCGCCAGGTTATCGGCGTTCTGGGAGGCACTCGGCGCCAAGGTCGAGCTGATGGACGCCGCGCACCACGACCTGGTGCTCGCGGTGACCAGCCACATCCCGCACCTCATTGCCTACACCATCGTCGGCACCGCCAGCGATCTCGAAGGCGTGACCCGCAGCGAGGTGATCAAGTACTCGGCGGGCGGCTTCCGCGATTTCACCCGCATCGCCGCGAGCGACCCCACGATGTGGCGCGACGTGTTCCTGACCAACCGGGAGGCGGTTCTCGAGATGCTCGGCCGCTTCACCGAGGACCTGACCGCGCTCCAGCGCGCGATACGGGAGCGGAACGGCGACGCGCTGTTCGACCTGTTCACCCGCACCCGCGACATCCGCCGCTCGATCGTCGAGCAGGGCCAGGATGACGCGCGGCCCGATTTCGGCCGCGGCGACCACGACGGCTAGTCGTTCAGCGCGTTGATCGCGGCGTGCACGCGCGCCTCGGCCTCCCCGCGCGGGAGGCCCGGCGGGATAGGCTCGCCGAAGCGGTAGGTGATGACCCCGCTCTTCTTCCACCGCCGGTGATAGAGCGGGCCGCTGTTCACGGCGACCGGGATCACCGGCAGGCCGAGCAGCTTGTAGAGGCCCGCGAAACCCGCCTGCAGCTTGGGGCCGGTCCCGTGCGGCACGCGGGTGCCTTCGGGGAACAGCACCAGCGGGCGCCCGCTCGCGACCAGTTCCTTCGCCGCCGCGATCATCGTCCGCAGCGCCTTGGGACCTTGGTCGCGGGCCACCGGCACCAGGCCATAGGCTCGCGCTGAAGGCCCCCAAAGCGGGATCGAAAACAGCTCTTCCTTCGCGAAGACCGACGGATTGCGGAACTGCGCGGGCGCGTCGATCGCCTCGAAGAAGCTCTCGTGCTTGATCGCGTAGAACGCCGGACCATCCGGCACATCCCCCTCGATCCGCACCCGCATGCCGAGCAGCACGCGAGCGCAGGCGCGGTGGAACTGCGCCCACCCGCGCACGACCTTGCGGAATGCGCGCGCGCTGAACGGCAGGACCAGCAGCGAGCCTGAGGTGTAGAAGATCGAGCCCGTGTAGAACACGAGGTAGAACAGCAGGCTGCGCAGCACCGCCATCTCAGCCGCCCTGCGGCACCAGCCGCGCGAGCGTGCTCGCGATCAGCTTGTTGTATTCGAGAAACAGGATGCCGAGGCGCGGGCGCGACGGAACCGCGTCGCGGACGACCGTCACGCCGCCGGGCAGGGCGGATTCGAGCTCGCCCGCCGCACGGCGCATGTGCCAGTCGGTCGTTACCAGTCGCAGCGAGTGGTAGTCGTTGCGCTTCAGCCATTCCGCGGTTTCGGCGGCGTTGCTGCGCGTGTCCACGGCCGCGAAGCCCAGCGTCACGCAACACTGCATCGTTGACGCAGGGACGCGATACTCGGCGGCAAATTCGCCCGGCTTCACTTCCCGGTCGACCCCGGTGACCAGCATCGATCGGGCCTGGTGCTCGCGCAGGAGCTTGAGCCCACGGTCGATCCGGCCGGGACCGCCCGTCGGGACCACGATCCCGTCGGTCTTCGCGCCCTCCATCGGCTGCGGCAGCGCGGCGGCGAACCACAGGAAGCCGAACGCGTAGAGCAGCGCGAGGAACGAGAGCGCCCGGCCGATCACAGCATCCTCCTCAGCGCGCCGAGCACGGTCAGCCGCGCGGTGAACATCGCGATCACCACGCCGACCAGCGGGATCGCTGCGATTAGCACCCAGTCGATCGCGGCCAATCCGCCGCCCGCGACCATGCCCGAGCCGAGCGCCGCGAACTGGCGCCCCAGCACCAGCACCGCCGCCATGCCGAGCGCGAGGCCCACCGCGCCGCCTGCAGCCGCATCGAACCCCACGGATCGCTGGAAGATGCGCGCGATCTGCGCGTCGGTGCCGCCGAGCAGGTGGACGATCTCGATCGTCCCCCGGTTGCCGCCAAGCGCGCTGCGCGCCGCAAGCCAGACCGCCGCGGCACTCGTCAGCGCGAGGAGCACGACCAGGGCAATCGCCAGCCACTGCAGGGAAGAAATTGCGGTGAACACCGGTCCGAGCCATGAAGACTGCGCATCGACCCGCGCTGCCGGGGCCACCGGGCCGAGCGCGCGGCGCAGCGCGGTCAGCCGCTCTGCATTGGCAGGCCCGCGCAGCTCGACATCGATCAGCGCCGGGACCGGTACCGCTTCGTCGCCTTCGCTGCCGAGCCAGGGATCGAGCAAGGCGTTGAGTTCATCGTCGGGGACCACCCGCAGGCTGGCGACTTCTGGCAGACCGGACAGTGCCGCCTCAGCCGCGCGCGTCTGCCGGTCGCGCTCGACCTTGAGCGGCTCGACCACCTGCACCGTCGCCGCGCCCGATAGCTCGCTGCGCGCGGTGTGGGCAAGGTTGCTGAGCGCGAGTCCACCGGCCCCGGCGATCACCGTCAGCGCCACCATGATGGCGATCACCCACGGCATCGGCCCGGCGAGCCGCGCGTGCGGTACCAGCGCGGCGGCGCGCTCGCCGCCAAACGGCACCAGGCTGCGCGCAACCGCACGGGCGAGTACGGGAGGACGCTTCATGCCAGCGCCTGCACCCGTGGCGGCTCGCGGCGGGGCGGAAAGCGCAGCGCACCGGTGGGATCGCTCAGCCGGCCCTTGTCGAGCCGCATGATCAGCGAATCCGGCACCTTGCGCAGCAGATGCACATCGTGGGTCGCGACCACCACCGTGGTGCCGAGCCGGTTCAATGCCTCGAACAGCCGTAGCAGCTTGAGCGCCATGTCGGGGTCCACGTTACCGGTCGGCTCGTCGGCAACTAGCATATCGGGCCGGCCGATCACCGCGCGCGCAATGGCGACGCGCTGCTGCTCGCCGCCGGACAGCGTCGCGGGGCGCGCCTCCGCGCGGTGGGTGAGCCCGACCCAGTCGAGCATATCCGAAACCGGCTTGCGCAATTCGCTCTCGCGTACGCCCGACACGCGCAACGGCAAGGCGACGTTGTCGAACGCGGACAGGTGCGGAACCAGGCGGAAGTCCTGGAACACGACCCCCAGCCGTCGGCGGAACGCGGGCAGGCGGTCGCGCGGCAGGGTAATGACGTCCGTCCCGAACATGCGGATCGCCCCGCGCGACGGGCGCTGTGCGAGATAGAGCAGCTTGAGCATGGAGGTCTTGCCCGCGCCGCTCGCGCCGGTGAGGAAGTAGAACCCGCCCGGATGCAGCGTGAACGAGATGTCGCTCAGGATTTCACGGTCGGTGCCGTAGCGCAGGCCCACGTTGTCGAACGTGACCACCTCGGCGGAATCGCCGGTCACCGCGAAGCGCTCGAAACAAAAGGGGAAAAGCGCACAGCGATCATCGGCAAAACCGGCTATAGACCGGCTTCCATGTGGAAAAAAGCCGTCTGCCAGTGCGATGCACGGCGGTGACTCTTGTGCGCACCTCCGGCTTGCGTCAGATTCTTTACCATGATCATCGCCTGCCCCGCCTGCACGACCCGCTACGTTGTGCCGGACAGCGCCATCGGCGCGGAAGGGCGGACGGTGCGCTGCGCCAAATGCCGCCACAGCTGGTTCCAGGACGGGCCGGTGCTCGATCTGGCGGAGGTCGCCGCGGCGCCGGCCGCTGCTGAAGCGCCCGCCGCCTCGCCTCCCCCGCCTCCGGCTGCGCCTTCCTTCGAGGAGCCGGTCGCCGAGGAACCGGAGGCGGCCTATGCCGAAGCGCGTCCCGCCGACGCGCTAGCCGAACCGCCGTCGTGGGAGGAGCCGCCCGCGCCGACCGTGGTCGAAACCGCGCCCACCCCCGAGCCGGAAGCGCAGGACTATGGCGAGGAGGTCTCGCAGTTCGACTATGCGCCGCCGTTCAGCCCGCGGCGCAATATGCTCAAGGTGTGGACCGCGGCCGCCGCGCTGTTCGCGGTGCTCGCGCTCGGCACCGTCGCCGCGGTCAGCTATTGGGGCCTGCCCGAATGGGTGCCCATCAGCCGGCCGATCTTCGGTATGGCGCAACCGGACTTGCGGCTCGACTTTCCGAAGGACAAGCAGGAACGGCGCACCCTGCCCAACGGCACCGAGTATTTCGGGGCCAGCGGGACCGTGAAGAACATCGGCCGGGAAACGCAGTCGGTGCCATCGATCCTGATCGTGCTGAGCGATGCGCGTGATCGGATCGTCTACAGCTGGGAAATTCCCCCGCCCAAGTCGCGTCTCGCTCCGGGTGAAACGATGACCATCAACGAGGCTGTGACCGACGTGCCCCGATCGGCCAAGTACGCCGATATCGGCTGGAAGCCGAACTAAACGCTCAGCTTCCCGCAAGTACCTCGGCCACCGAGGCGTAGGGATAGCCGAGCTCTTCCGCGACCGCCTGGTAGGTCACCTTGCCGGCATGCACATTAAGCCCCTCGGCGAGGTGCGAGTTGCGTCGCAGCGCCTCGCGCCAGCCGAGGTCGGCCATCTTGAGCGCGTGCGGGAGCGTCACGTTGTTGAGCGCGTAAGTGCTGGTGCGCGCAACCGCGCCCGGCATGTTGGCGACGCAGTAGTGGACGATGCCATCGACGACGTAGGTGGGGTCGGCGTGGGTCGTCGCGTGGCTGGTTTCGAAGCAGCCGCCCTGGTCGATCGCGACATCGACCAGCACCGCGCCGGGCTTCATGCACTTGAGCATCTCGCGGCTGACGAGCTTGGGTGCGGCGGCGCCGGGGATCAGCACCGCGCCGATCACGAGGTCCACCTCGCAGATCGTCTGCTCGATGCTCGCCTGGCTCGAGAATAGCGTCTTGGCGCGGCTTTCGAAATGCGTGCCGAGCCGCTCGAGCACTTCGGGATCGCGGTCGAGGATCGTCACGTCGGCGCCGAGACCGACCGCCATCTGCGCAGCGTTGAAGCCGACCACGCCGCCGCCGATCACCATCACCTTGCCGGGCAGCACGCCCGGGACGCCGCCCAAGAGCACGCCGCGGCCGCCGTGCGCCTTTTCCAGTGCGGTGGCGCCGGCCTGGATGCTCATCCGTCCCGCGACCTGGCTCATCGGCTTCAGAAGCGGGAGCGTGTTGCCCGGGCCGGTGACTGTCTCATAGGCGATCCCGGTGACGCCGGACTTGACGAGGTCGGCGGTCTGTTCGGGATCGGGCGCGAGGTGGAGGTAGGTGTAGAGCACCTGGCCTTCGCGCAGCTTGGCGCGCTCGACCGCCTGCGGCTCTTTGACCTTCACGACCATTTCGCATTCGGCGAAGATCGGGTCCGGGCCGTCCTGGATGGCCGCGCCTGCCTGGCGGTACTGCCCGTCGTCCGCGCCGATGCCGAGGCCGGCGCCGGTCTCGACCCACACTTCGTGCCCGTGCGCAGACAGCTCGCGCACGCTCTCGGGCGTCAGGCCCACGCGGTATTCGTGGTTCTTGATTTCCTTGGGGCAGCCGATGCGCAT
>NZ_RSEL01000028.1:0-162500 GCF_003958625.1 Tsuneonella rigui
CGCGCCGCCGTCCGCCGAAGCCGCCGCTGCCGTCAGCCGGCAGCGCGCACATGCGGGTGCGGAACTCGGCGAGGCGTGCCGGATCGATCGTGCCGTCGGGCCCCTTGAGCCGGTCCGCGATCTCCGGCGGCAGCGAAGCTATGTCGACGTCCTTGCCCTCGACTCCGCACGACAGCGCTGTGCGCAGCGCGGCAAAGCGCGCCGGATCGAAGGTGCGCTGGCCACCGCCCATCCCGCCACCATCGGTGCGCGGGGTGCCGTCGGCATTGCACATCCGAGTGCGCGCTTCGGCGATCTTGGCCGGATCGATCTGGCCGTCGGGGCCCTTGAGCCGTTCGGTCATCCGCTCCGGCAGGCCGGAAAGGTCGGGCACCTGTCCTGCCGGCGCAGCGCAGAACTTGGCGCGCATCTCGGCGAAGCGCGTGGGGTCAAATTGACCGCGGCCAGCGGGCGCTTCGGTCGTCGCCGCGGGTGCCGCCGGGGCAGGCTGCGCGGCCGCCATCAGCGCGCCGAACCCGCCGCGCCCGCCGCCCTGCCCCTCGCTCTGCGGTGACGGCTTGCCGACCTTGCCGAACAGGTTGATCCCGTACCGGATGCGCGATGAACTGCGCTCGGCAAAAGTCACCGGACGCCGGTCGATGGAAATGAGATTGCCACCCGCGTCGCGGGTTACCCGGCCGGGGAACGCCGCCTCGACCGCGGGGGTCAGCAGCGGAAAGCTCTCGGTCGTGTTCTCCGAGCGGTTGCGGAAGTATTCCACCCGCACGTTCGCGCGGTCGAACCAGTCGAGATCGTAGCTCGCGGACAGCTTGATATCGCGCTGGGTTTCCTCGAGCAGGTTCGGATTGCCGCCGGTGGTGACGTTCGCCAGCACCGTCTGCCCGGTGGCGAAATCGTACACCGGCACGTTGACGTCGACGATCGTCGGCCCGCCCAGTTGGCTGAGCCCCGGCGCGACCTTGCGCACGGTGTAGCTGCCCTGCAGCGACAGCTTTTCGACCGGCTTCCAGTTCGCCCCGACGTTCCAGTCGGTCAGCGTGCCGAAGTCCGACAGGTGATCGATCCCGCCGCCGAAGTTGACCGACAAGTCACCGATCGCGTCGAGGAAGCCCTCGCGCCGGCTGGCGATGGGGACGCTGACGTTGACCCCGGCGTTGAGATCGCCGCGGGTGAGCTGTGTCGCGCCGGTGGTGCGGGTGTCCTGGCTCTCGATGCGGGTCCAGTCGTAGCCCGCGTCGAAGGTCACGTTGACCTCGCCGCCCGGCAGCGCCACCGGCGTGCCCGAGAGCGTATTCTTCTGGCTGGCCGACCACACGCGGCTGAGCGCGCGGTCCGTACCGGCGCCGGCCACCGTCGGCAGCGCGCCGGTGATGTCGAGCGTGCCCGCAGCCGCGGCAGCGATCAGCGCGCTGGTATCGCGCCGGCGGTCGACCCGGCTGTCGGTATCGGTGCGGTTGGCGTCGAGCGTGCTCGACAGCTGCCAATCGCCGAGCGCGGCATTGAACCCCGCGCCGAGTGAATAGCTGTCGGTCGCGGTGCGGCGGGTGATCGGATCGGCATCGATCGTGCGCAGCGCCTGCGCGCCTGTCGGCGAGGTCAGCAACACGGTATCGAGCCCCGACAGCGAAGTGCGCACGTCGCGGCTGACTTGGCCGTTCAAGGTCAACGATTTACCCGACGCTTCGCCGCCTACGCCGGTGGTGAAAGTCACGTCGCCTTCGATCTTCTCGTCGCGCGCGACCAGCGTGCGGAAGGCGGCGGGATCGGCATCCCCTGCCACCGTGGGATCTGTGCTCGGCGCCTGGATCACCCCGCGCTCGGCCTCGGTCAGCGGAGTCGTGCGGGTGTAGTCGATCCCGACGTTGACCCGCCGCGGTCCGGCGATGGTGAGCAGCGACCCTTCCGCCTCGCTCACCGCCGTATCGCCGCGGAACGGCATGCGGGTGGCGAGCTCGACCGTGCGCGAAGAGAACGAATCCTTGAGGATAAAGTTGATCACGCGCGCATCGGGCGGATAGCCGAACTTCAGCGCGACCTCTTCCGGCAACACTTCGACCTTGCGGATCGCCTCGGGCGGGAATCGGCCAATCTCGCGGAAGTTGCTGATCCGCTGGCCGTTGACGAGGATCAGCGGGCGTCCGCCGCGTCCGCGCCCCGAGCCGGTCTGCGGCGCAAGCTGCGCGACAAGGTCGGCGATCGAGCCCGAGCCATAGGCGGCGATGTCCGCCTCTTCCAGTTCCAGCACCGGCGGGCTGTCGGTATCGACCTGGCCGCGCAGACGGGTCGCGGTCACCACGATCTCGCCGCCGGTCGCGGCCTGATCATCGGCTGCGACGGGCGTATCCTCCTGGGCGGTTTCCTGCGCGACCGGCGCGGCGTCCTGCGCCAGCGTGGGACCGGCCAGCGCGACGGCCAGCAGCGAGACAGGGTACAGCGAACGCAAGACCAGGGGTATCCTTCTGCTTTTCCTTCCGGCTCCCCCCGGAGCTTCGGACTTACTTACGGTAGGTGGAGGCGCAACCCACGGTCGGGTAACTTTTTGTCGCGCAAAGCTTTCCCGCAGATGACCACAGGGAGCCACGCAGGCGGCGCTTCCCTTTTGAGACGCCTCCGTCTATGGGCGCCGCCAATCTACCAACCCGATACAAGGTACCGACGAACCGCATGGCCAAAGAAGAACTCCTCG
This sequence comes from Tsuneonella rigui, assembly GCF_003958625.1. GTDB lineage: Bacteria > Pseudomonadota > Alphaproteobacteria > Sphingomonadales > Sphingomonadaceae > Tsuneonella > Tsuneonella rigui. Next base: position 2,687 of record NZ_RSEL01000028.1, read on the forward strand.
AGATGCGCGGCAAGGTAGTGGAGCTGCTGCCCAACGCGATGTTCCGGGTGGAGCTCGAGAACGGCCACGAGATCCTCGGCCATACCGCCGGCAAGATGCGCAAGAACCGCATCCGCGTGCTGACCGGCGACGAAGTGCTGGTCGAACTGACTCCCTACGACCTGACCAAGGGGCGCATCACCTACCGCTTCATGCCTGGCCGCGGCGGCCCGGGGCCGCAGTAAAGCGCTCGGGCTCATGCCCGCGCTCATCCTCGCATCCGCCAGTCCGCGCCGCCGCGAGCTGATCGCGCGGCTTGGGATCGAGCCCGCCCGCATTGTCGTCACCGACATCGACGAAACGCCGTACAAGGCCGAGCTGCCGCGCGACTATGCGCTGCGCATGGCGCGGGAGAAGGCGGATGCGGCTGCCTCGTCCGATGCCTTCGTGCTGGCCGGCGACACCGTCGTCGCCGCCGGCCGCCGCATCCTCCCCAAGGCCGAGGACGAAGCGACCGCCCGTGCGTGCCTTGAACTGCTGTCGGGCCGTCGGCACCGCGTGCTTTCGGCGATCGCCCTATGCTCGCCCGACGGTACGGTGCGCGAGCGGCTGAGCGAGACGCAAGTGCGTTTCAAGCGGCTCTCGGGCGAAGAGATCGCCGCCTACCTCGATGGCGGAGAGTGGCACGGCAAGGCGGGTGGCTACGCAATCCAGGGCGCGGCCGAGGGCCTGATCGCGTGGATTGCGGGTAGCCACTCAGGCGTGGTGGGCCTGCCGCTCTACGAAACGCGCGCGCTGCTCAAGGCCGCGGGCTTCGATGTCCCCTAAGTCCTCCCCGGAACGGGGAGGGGGACCATGCGCAGCATGGTGGAGGGGGCCCGCGGTAACCGCAGCGCGTGCGGACGGCCCCCTCCACCACGCCGGCTGCGCCGCCGCGGTCCCCCTCCCCGTGCCGGGGAGGATTTGATGACCTGGCTAATCGAGCAGGGGATCGGCGAGGAGCGGGCGCTGCTCTACCACAACGACCGGGCGGTAGCGGCGCGGCTGCGCTGGCCTGGCGGGCTGGAGGCCGGACTGGTGGCCGACGCGGTGCTCGTCGAGCGCGCCAAGGGCTCCTCGCGCGGGCGGGCGCGGTTTGCTGGTGGCGAGGAGGCGCTAGTTGATCGCCTGCCAAAGGAGGCCAGCGAAGGCGCCACCCTGCGCCTTGAAGTCACCCGCACCGCTCTCCGCGAACGATCGCGCGGCAAGCTGGCGCACGCGCGTCCGACCGATGCCGGCCCGCGTCCCGCGCCGTCATTAGCCGAAGCACTGGCGGATGCGTGCGTCTTCCGCCGCTTTCCCGATTCTGCGTGGGACGAGATCTGGGCCGAGGCATGGGACGGTACTGTCGCGTTCCCCGGAGGTGCACTCGAGTTCGCGCCGACAGCGGCGATGACCCTTATCGACGTCGATGGAACTCTTCCCGCGCGGCTCCTCGCGCTTGCAGCCATCCCGCCAATCCGGGAAGCGCTCGCACGGTTCGACCTCGGCGGTTCGATCGGCATCGACTTCCCATCCCTGCCCGCGCGCGAGGACCGCAAGGCAGTCGACGCGGCGCTGGGCATGGCATTGTCACACTGGGATCACGAGCGCACCGCGATGAACGGCTTCGGCTTCGTCCAGATGGTCGCGCGTAGTGAGCGGCCCTCACTCCTGCACCGACTGGCATTCGACCGCGCCGGCGCAGCCGCGCGCAAGCTGCTGCGTTCGGCGGAGGCGCTGGATAGCGCGGGAGCTATCCTGTTGACCGCAAGCCCGGCGGTGATTGCCGCGCTTCGGCCGGAGTGGCTCGGCGAACTCGAACGGCGCACCGGCCGCGAGGTGCGCGTACAGGCCGATCCCGCGCTTGCGCTCTTCCCGGGCCATGCCCAGATCGTGCCGCGATGACCGCCGCGCCTCGCCCATGCCCGATCTGCAAGAAGCCGCGCAGCGAGGCGCACGCGCCGTTCTGCTCGACGCGGTGTAAGGACCGCGACCTCGCGCGCTGGTTCAACGATACCTATGCCGTGCCTGGCCCACCGGCCGATCCGGAGGACATCGACCGCACGCTCGACTGAAGGCGCGATTGAGGCACTTGCCAAGGCGTTCGCCCTTGGCCATAGCGCCGCCTCGCCAACCGCCCGGGTCGCCTTGACCCGGTGCGAGCAGTGCCTGCCTCGGTAGCTCAGTTGGTAGAGCATGCGACTGAAAATCGCAGTGTCGGTGGTTCGAATCCGCCCCGAGGCACCACTACCTCTTATCCGCAGAGACTTTCTCCGGCACACGCTCGCTGAAAGCGGCGGACTTGCGCGTACTTGACCCCAGAGCGCCTAGCCTTAGCCCATCCATCGCGGTCACGACGGCTATCTCCTTCGCGTCGAAATCTCCGCTGATCTCTGCTGAGGCATCGGCCGCTAATGGGCCGATAGCAGACCGAGTGCTCTTGGGCGCGGGCGGGCCACAAGTCGTTTGGGTTCAAACATTCGCGTGAAGACCAGGACTAGCCAACATGATCTCCCGTCAATGCGTGGTAACGCCCGAGGTGACCGAGCGAGACTGGGTGACGCCTCGCTACAGCACCTTCCCTGGATGGATCGACCGGCGGATCGCTTGGGCTGCGACGAGGCTAATCGAGGCGGTGAGATGGTAGCAATTCGCGCCGAGGTTGAATGGGCGCGCACCTCGACCCGCGCTGCCGATGCGCTGCGAGCGGGCGCTCGCAGTGTCGCCAAGCGCAGTGAATAGGTGGACCTGCGGCCGGGTGAGGATCGACTGCTGCTCAGCATTGTGGAGATATGCGGGCGGCGCCTTCTTGTGGCGCCACCATCCCTCTATTTCCTCATGGATGGCCGAGGATGAAGACGACAAGCTCGCTAAGCTTTACCGCTTCCGCTCGCTAAGCGAGCCATTCGGTCGATCGACCGCTGAAGATATCATCCTGCACAATAGGATGTTCTGGCAGTCGCCGAACAACTTCAACGATCCCTTCGATTGCAACCCGGTCTTCCGCTTCGGGCGTGGGCGTCTCGGTAGACACGTTTACATGCGCTCACTGGTTCGCCGCATGATGCCGGACGCCCCCAAGCATCAGCGCAAGAGCGTGACACGCCAGCTAATCGCTGAGGGCGAGGTACGCCCACGCGAGCGTGTCGAGCAGGGTTTTCATGAGTGGATGGCCGCGAGCGGGGTTTGCTGTTTCTCCACCGATCTCGCCTGTCCGCTGCTGTGGGCGCACTATGCCGACGCGCATCGTGGCGTCGCATACGAGTTTCAAGAGTTGCTCGATCCGGTCTTCATCGCTTTCGACGTGATCTACACGCCCGATAGGCCCACGTTCGAGATAACCGAGGCCCGCGACGATGCGAACTTTAAGCACGCCATCCTGACCAAAGCCTCGGTCTGGGAGTATGAATGCGAGCGCAGGATGCTCGATTATAGAGGGGGGCCGGGCATGAAGGCGTTCCCGGCAGCGGCGCTCACCGGGGTCGTACTCGGCGCACGGATAGCCGATGAAGACCGCGAGTTCGTGATGGGGCTGGTGGCGGCTCGAGACGGCGAGCTGCAGGTCCGCCAAGCGGTGATGAGCGACCGCCACTTCGCCTTGGACTTCATCAAGCATGCTTTTTCAAGCCGCCCTGAGGTGATAGTCAGCTAACTCCAACAGGCACGGTGGGTCCGGCGAGGCCAAGCGTGCGGCTTCTAAATTGGCGCCAGCGCAGGCTGCCTGCGACGAACGCGGCTGCTCTCGACGTTTGTCTGACGGAGCGGCAGCTTCAGGTTGAAAGAGCAACCACTCCAATGACCGAGATTAGGGCGCGAAGCCGCCACTGAGCTGCCCTGGACGAACGGCTGGTTTCGAGCGCCCACCGCGATAACCAGAATGACTGAGATTGGGCGCTTAGCCGATGGGCAGCTTCTCGGCCGCTAGCGGACCTAGACACTCGATGGCGGGCAAGTGCGCCCTTCGAGACGCCTCTTTGACGCAATGTGTTAGCTACTCGCCCAAGGGAAGTTCCAGCGTCGACTTGATTTCCGAAAGCGCGACCGTCGAGGTGATTTCCTGGATTCCGCGGAGTTTGCTAAGCTTTTCGAAGAAGAATTTCTCGTACGCATCGATGTCGCTCGCGACGATGCGGAGCATAAAGTCGGTCTGACCCATCAGTACGTAGGCGTCGAGAACTTCCGGAAACGACTGGATGGCCGCGCTGAACTCATCGAGGTTCGAGCGGCCATGCGCGTTCAGTCGCACTTGCGCGAAAATATGGGCACTCAAGCCAATCTTGCGCCGATCGATGATCGCCACGCGCCCGCGAATGACGCCCTCGCGTTCCAGCCGGTCTATCCGGCGCCAGCACGGCGAGGGTGAAAGACCAACCTTGCTGGCGATCTCGGCCGTCGTTTGATTGGCGTCGCGTTGCAGCTCCCGGATGATCTTGCGTTCGAAGGCGTCCATCTGGAACATTTTAACCGGCTTTCTCAAATTATTGGGTCAAAACTAGCCGAGATACGCGCTTCGAGGCAAGAAAAAGGTCACAATCTCCCTCGCCCCTTCGCCATAAGCCCTTTGACCGATCGCAGGAGACCGAGATGACCCTTGATACAGACCATGCTTTGCCGCCCGAGGACGTTCGGATCGTCCGCGACGAAGCGAGCGGCCTCGATGCAATCATCGTCGTTCATTCGACCGCGCTCGGGCCGGCGGCGGGGGGCTGCCGCCTCTGGTCATATGCCGACCGCACCGCGATGGCAGCCGATGCCTGCAGGCTGGCCGAGGGAATGAGCTATAAAAACGCCCTCGCCGGACTGCCGCTCGGAGGCGGAAAGGCCGTCATGCGCGCGCCCGATCGGGCATTCGATCGCCGCGGCCTGTTCCGCGCGTTCGGGCGGGCGGTGGAAAAGCTCAAAGGCTCGTATCTCACCGCCGAGGATGTCGGGACGACCCCTGAGGATATGGCCGCTGTCGCCCTCGAAACGCGCTACGTCGCGGGCCTGCCGGTTCGCGGATCGGGCCTAGTAGGGGGCGATCCCTCGCCGTGGACCGCGCGCGGCGTCTTTCTCTCGATGCAGGTTACCGCCGAACGGCGGCTCGAGCGTCCCTTGAAAGACTGCACGGTCGCGATTCAGGGGGTCGGCCACGTCGGGGCCGCTCTGGCCGGCATGCTGCACGGGGCCGGGGCGCGGCTGATCGTGGCCGACGTCAATTCCGCTGCCGTCTCCCGCGTGGCCGTCGCCACCGGGGCAACGGTCGCAAGTGTGGGCGGCATCCTGTCCGCGGAGGCCGAAATCTTCGCGCCCTGTGCGTTGGGCGCAGTGATCCGCCACGACACAGTCGGCAAGTTGCGGGCAAGGGTAGTGTGCGGCGCCGCCAACAACCAGCTCGCCGATGCCGAGGACGGCTTGCGCCTGGCGGATCGCGGCATTCTCTACGCCCCCGATTACGTCGTGAACGCCGGCGGAATCATCAACGTCGCGGCCGAGTACCTGGGTTGGACTCCCTCCGGAGCGGCCGCACTGATCGAAGGGACGGCGGATCGGCTGGTCCGGGTTCTCGATCTTGCCGAAGCGGCGGGTCTGGCGCCGCACGCGGCCGCCAATCGCCTCGCCCGCCAGAAGATCGCGGCGGCTCGCAGCAGCCCGCTCGCTGCTGCGGCCTGAGCCGTGCGCCTCATCGTTCAAGGGGAGGGTTCGCTCGAACTGCCTGTGCGATTGCTCAACCTGCTGGCACAGCAGGGTGCGGTGGTCACCGGCGCAGCGATCACTTTGATTGATGGGGATTACCGGGTCGAGGTGGACGCCTGCGCCAAGCGAGCAGAGCTTATCGCGGAAAAGGCGCGCGCGATGGTGCTCGTAGACTCGGTCGAGCTTTCGGGGGCCTAGTCAGGCGCCCAAGATTAGCTCCAGCAGCTGCGCTTTGCCGGCAGCGTGAAGGATCACGAACGCCCACAAGTCAACCCGGCGGTCGAAGCGCCGGGTGCTCAGCCCGGCGTCGCGCTCGAGATCGGGACGTTGCGGCGCGAAATGGTTTTCGAGGATCGCCACCCTTTCGGGCAGACCGATCCTGTCGAAGTTGACGCACGGAATCGAGGGGCCGCTTTCAGACAGTCGCCGTTTCATCCGGAATGACGGAGAATGGCGCGCATACCGGCTCCCAGACTAAAGTCCCGCAAACCCCGCAACCAGCGTACGCTGCTCGGCCCACTCCATCGGCCACTGCCGGATGCGAGCCAGCTGCTGCCGGTTCAGCCGAGCCGGCTGCCGACCCTCAAGGATGGCCTCGGTGATGTCCGGCGCCAGATACGACAGCTTCACCAGGACTGCGAAGTAATGCGGTTCGTGTCCCTCGGCCTCGCTGACCTCGGCCAGGCTGCGCCCGCCTGAGGCGAGTAAAGCCTGCCGGGCAGCATGCGCCTTGACGAGGAGCTTGACCAGGGCGGGGTCCGCCTGCGGCTGTGAGGCGGGTAGCCTGGGCGCGACCGTCAGCCGCACTTCCTTCGAACGACGAACGAGCTGGAACTCGCACCTAAGTGATACCCGGGCCACCGGATTGTTGATCGTAAAGCCAGCACGGTCGAAAAGGGCTGCTGGATTGGCCTCGATCGCTATCCGCCCATCGCCGACCGTTATCCTGGTCACCAATGCGAGCAGAAGCTCACGTACATGGGCCGGAGAGCTCCGACCAAGTTCGGCTGCGCAGGCCGACGCAGTCGTAAGCACAGCTTCAATAGCGAGCGCGTCCGGCGCGGCGTCTGTGAACGCAGTCACCGCTGAGTGTCGATCTAGCAGCCACTGAGACAGCCTGGCGAGCACAATGCGTTCGATCTCCCCGGCAGGTACTCGTAGCTGGCGCTTCGCTCCGTCCACGGGCCGTGGCCCCGCGTAGTAGCGGAAGCGCCGCGCTCCCCGGCTGGTGTGCGACGGCGTCAAGCGGCCGCCGCATTCGTCAAACAACAGTCCGGTCAGGAGGCTTGGCTCGCGAACCCCCTGCCCCCGACGCCGTTCGCTCCGGTTCTGCGCCAGGATCGTCTGGGCTTCCTCGAACACCGCGAGCTCCACAATCGCCTCATGCTGGCCGGGGTAGCGCTGCCCCCGATGCGCAATCTCGCCAAGGTAAATGACATTACCGAGCAGGTTGTAGAGGGCGCCCCGGGTGAACGGCCCGTCCCCTCTCACAAGACCGCTTTTGCCGACCGTGCGCTTGGATAGAATGCCTCGGTCGGCAAGTTCGCTCTGGAGCGCAGTCACAGAGCGCAGCGCGATGTAGCGCTCGAAGAGGAGCCGGACGGTCTCGGCCTCCCGCTCGTTGATCACCAGCTTGCGGTTGGCGACGTCGTAGCCGAGCGGAACCACCCCGCCCATCCACATGCCTTTCTTCTTCGAGCTGTCGATCTTGTCGCGCACCCTCTCGGCGCCGACCTCGCGCTCGAACTGGGCAAAGCTCAGCAGCACGTTGAGCGTGAGCCGGCCCATCGAGGTGGTGGTCGAAAATGCCTGTGTGATCGAGATGAAGCTCGCATTGTGTGCATCAAGCACATCGACGATGCGCGAGAAGTCGGCGAGGCTGCGGGTGAGGCGGTCGATCTTGTAGACCACGACCACGTCGATCAGCCCCGCCTTGACGTCGCTGAGCAGGCGCTCGAGCGCCGGTCGCTTCATGCTGCCACCAGAGTAGCCTCCGTCATCGTACCGGGTCTGAACCCGCTGCCAGCCCTCGTGACGCTGGCTGGTGATGTACGCGGCGCAGGCCTCGAGCTGAGCGTCGAGGGAGTTGAACTCCATGCCAAGGCTCTCGTCGGTCGAGACCCGGGTATAGATAGCCGCGCGGACGGTCTTGGTGGTCGGTAGCCCACGGCTGCAATCATCCGGACGGTACATCAGCCCTCGCCCTCGCCGCTCGCTTGGTCGCGGGGCTTCAGGCCGAAGAAGCGGGGTCCCGACCAGCGAGTGCCGGTGATGGCGCGAGCGACGTGCGAGAGCGAAGCATACCTGGCGCCGTCATGGAGGAAGCCGTCATCGGCCACCTCGACGACGTAGGTCTTGCCGCGCCACTCGCGGATAATGCGGGTGCCCGTCTTGGGGCGGACGGAGCGCTCAACATCGAGAGTGCCCGACGTCGCTAGCTGGCGCGCCATCTTGTCGAGGACACGCTCGGTGTCGGCCGGAAGCCCGCCATAGCGGGAGCATTGATCGTTCCATACGATCCCGCGGATCATGAGGTCTCGCGAAAGACCTTTGGGAATAACCACGCCAGGGTGGGCCGAGCGCCACCTCTGGCGCAGATCCTCCAGCGAGGATTCAGTCAGGAGTGCAACGAACTCGCTGAGTGGCGCCGCTTGGGGCGGCGCGGGCGCCTGCGCGGGACCTTGAGTAAAGGCCATTGGGATCTCCGATCGATGACCGCCGACCGCGGCCACTGGATCGAACCCGGCAATTGCCAGGTTTCTCAGTCTTGCGGAGACTCGCTGGAGAGACTGTTCGCTCGGTATCGGAGCGGTAGCCAGTCCTTTCTTTAGGCGGCTGCTTTGTGCCCCGATCCCAGTCGTTCGAGCTGATGCCTCGCTCGCCCAGAACGTAACAGTCGAGTGTCAGACCGATCAGCAAGAAATGCCTAAGTTTGATCAAAGGACACGGGAGATTTATTGTGCTCATTCTTATAGCTTAGGGAGAATTCGCCTGCTACATCTGAGTAGTAGGACTTTGGGCGTTTGCTGCCGCGAAGGGAAAAAAGGGCGCCCGGCAGCTTTGATGTCAGGCGCCAGTTTGTTGATCGCAGAATTATCAATGGGGCAATTAACTGAAATCTTCACCCCATTGTGGGGATAACGAAAGCGTTCGATCCGTCTCCGCCGCCGTCGGGCCAGCGCTGGGTCACGGTCTTGACCTTGGTCCAGAACTTCAGGCCCTCGGTCCCGTACTGGTTGGTGTCGCCGAATGCGCTGCGCTTCCAACCGCCGAACGAGTGGTAGGCAACCGGAACCGGAATGGGCACGTTGATGCCGACCATGCCGACGTTGACCCTGCTGGCGAACTCGCGCGCGGCATGGCCGTTGCGGGTGAAGATCGCGACCCCGTTGCCGTACTGGTGTTCGCTCGGCAGGTGCACCGCTTCCTCGAAGTCTTTCGCGCGCACGATCTGGAGGACGGGTCCGAAGATCTCTTCCTTGTAGCTTTCCATTTCGGGCGTGACCCGGTCGAGCAGCGTGGGGCCGATGAAGAAGCCCTTCTCGTGGCCCTGCAGGCTGTATCCGCGCCCGTCGATGACGACTTCGGCACCTTCCTTTTCGGCGGTGTCGATCCACGCCTCTACCCGCGCCTTGTGCTCGGGCGTGACGACGGGGCCGTAGTGCGCGTCCTTGTCGGTCGATACCCCGATGCGCAGCGCGTTGATGGCCGGGATCAGCTTCTCGCGCAGGCGATCGGCGGTATCCTGGCCCACCGGGACAACGACCGGAAGCGCCATGCAGCGCTCGCCCGCCGAGCCGAATGCGGCTCCCGCGAGGTCGTTCACCACTTGGTCGAGATCGGCGTCGGGCATGACGATGCCGTGGTTCTTTGCCCCGCCCATCGCCTGCACGCGTTTGCCCGCCGCGACACCGCGCTTGTACACGTAGTGCGCGATATCGGACGAGCCGACGAAGCTGACCGCGGCAATGTCGGGGTGGTCGAGGATCGCGTCGACCATTTCCTTGTCGCCGTGGACCACCTGCAGCAGGCCCTCGGGCGCTCCGGCTTCCAAAAACAGCTCGGCGAGGCGGACCGGCACGCTGGGATCGCGCTCCGACGGCTTGAGGATGAAGGCGTTGCCCGCCGCGATCGCCATGCCGAACATCCACATCGGGATCATCGCCGGGAAATTGAACGGGGTGATGCCTGCACCGATGCCCAATGGCTGGCGCGCCGAGTAGACGTCGATCCCCGGGCCGGCGCCGAGGGTGTACTCGCCCTTCAAGACTTGCGGGATGCCGCAGGCGTATTCGATCACCTCGAGCCCGCGCTGGATGTCGCCCTGCGCGTCGTCGATCACCTTGCCGTGTTCGCTCGACAGCAGGTGCGCGAGTTCATCCCGATTCGCTTCCACCAGCTGCTTGAAGGCGAACATGATCCGCGCGCGGCGCTGGGGATTGGTGACGGCCCATTCGGGCTGGACTTTCTTCGCCGCTTCGACCGCGCGGTCGAGCAATGCGGCATCGCCCAGCGGGACGCGCGCCTGGACCTCGCCGGTCGACGGGTTAAGCACGTCCTTGTACCGGGCCGCAGCGCCTGCCAAGCCGCCGACCATGAAGTGGTCTATATCGCGCATCATAACCTCTTCCAGAAACGGTACACATTGGCTTCGGATAGAGAGCCATCTTAAATTCTGCTCTGGAGCTAGCTCCGCAGGTCCCTTAATGGCGTTTCGCTGTCCGCCAACCGGCCCGGATCGACGGCAGCACGATCGACCACTAGTTTCCGGCCCTGCACATAATCCTTCGTCGCATTGACGCAGTCGAGCGCAATGACGCGGCCTTCCTTGAGATAGATGGCCGAGAAGCTGCGGCTCGCGAGATCCCCGCGCAGCACCGTCGCATCGTGTCCAGTCGATAGGCCGATCGTTTGCAGCTTAAGGTCATACTGGTTCGACCAGAACCACGGCACTGCATCATAGGCGAGGTCCTGTCCCATGATCGTCTTGGCAACCAGCGTTGCCTGGTCGTTGGCATTCTGCACCGACTCGAGTCGGATGGGCAGGCCATCGGCAAATTTACTGGCGTGTAGAGCACAGTCGCCGATTGCGAAGATATCGGGCAGAGAGGTCCGGCACTGTTGATCGACCGCGATGCCATTGCCGCCTTCCCCCCCCGCGGCGATCAGTGGCTCAACTGCCGGCACAATGCCAATGCCAACGATCACGATCTGCGCCGGAATTACCTCTCCATCATTCATTCGTACGCCGGTGACGTAGGTCTCGCCCTCGATGCATTCGACCGCCGCGCACAGCCGAACATCCACGCCATGCGCCCGATGCTCGGCCTCGTAAAAGCGCGAGAGATCCTCGCCTGCTACGCGCGCCAGCACGCGATTGAGAGCTTCGAGCAAAACCACCTTCTTGCCGAGCTTCGAGAGTACTGCGGCTGCTTCGAGCCCGATATAGCCCCCACCGATCACCACCGCCTGTTCGACGTCGTCCAGCGCGGCCACCAGCTGGTCGGCATCTGCCCGCGTGCGGATGTAATGAACGCCGATAAGGTCATTACCTGAGCAAGCGATCCGGCGCGGGTTGCCGCCCGTTGCCCAGATCAACTGGTTATAGCCGAAGGTTCCGCCGTCTTCGGTCGTGACGCTACGCGCACCCGCATCGACCAATACCACGCGTCGATTAAGCAGCATCTCAACTTGGCGCTCTTTCCAGAAAGCGGCGGGGCGGATCAGAATGCGTTCGAACACTTTCTCGCCAGAAAGATACTCCTTCGACAGCGGGGGGCGCTCGTAGGGTAGCTCAGGTTCTTCGCCGATCACCGCGATGCTGCCTTGGAACTTGTTCTGGCGCAGCGCTATTGCCGCCTGCGCGCCGCCATGCCCTGCCCCCACGATAACGATGTCATAGCGCATCGACTTCCTCACAGCGTTTCGATCAGTTCTAGCAAGATCCAGAAGAGGTCGCCGACAACGCCGACATTGTTGACTTGGAAGGCGGGGGCATCGTCGACCATCGGTCCTAATCAAGTTAAAGGGCAGCGAATACTGATTTGGTCTGTAGAAACGCCTCGAGACCCTCCCAGCCGTTCTCGCGGCCCCAGCCCGAGCTCTTGTAGCCCCCGAACGGCATCGAAAGGTCCAGCACGCGTTGGCAGTTCAGCCACACCGTGCCCGCGCGCATTCTTCTGGCGAGACTGTGCGCGCGACCGATGTCGCGGGTCCACAGCGCAGCTGCCAGCCCATATTCGGTGTCGTTCGCCCAGCCGACCACCTCTTCGACTTCGTCGAAAGGGATCACGGTCATGACCGGGCCAAAAACCTCTTCCCGCAGAATGCGCGCGTTCCCCGGCAGCATGCCTAGGATCGTTGGCTGCACGAAATAGCCAATCGTGCCGTGCACGCCGCCGCCGGTGAGCAGCGTCGCCCCTTCCTCGACCGCGCCATCGACCAGACCCAATACGCGTTGCCGCTGGCGTTCGGAAATCAACGGCCCCATCTGCGTCGTGCGGTCGGCGCCTGAGCCCAGCTTCAGCTGCGATGCTTGAGCGACGGTCCGGTCGAGAAAAGCCTGATGAATGTGTCGGTGAACGTAGACGCGTGATCCGGCGATGCACGCCTGGCCCGCATTAGAGAAGACTCCACCCGCCGCGCCGGCGGCTGCCTCATCAAGGTTTGCATCGTCGAAAACTATGACCGGCGACTTGCCGCCAAGCTCCAGCGTAACGCGCTTCAGGTTGCCGGCCGCCGCGCGCACGATCGCGCGGCCGACCTCCGTCGATCCGGTGAATGCAACCTTGTCGATATCGCCATGCGCAGCCAAGGCGGCTCCGGCGACCTCTCCAATCCCGGGAACAACGTTCACCACGCCCGGGGGTAAGCCTGCCGCCAGGAGAATGCGGCCCAGCGATAAGGCGCTGATCGGTGTTTCCTCGGCCGGCTTCAGTACGATACTGCAGCCCGCCGCCAGCGCTGCGGCGACCTTTTGCGCGGCGAACAGGAACGGTGCATTCCACGGCACGATCAGGGCGGTCACGCCGATCGGCTCCTTCAGTGTATAAGCGTGAAACGACTGATTCCCCAGAGCGACTGCCGACGTATGCCCGTGAACCTTGGTCACCCAGCCGGCGAAATAGCGGAAAGAGTCCGCCGCCAGTGCCACGGTGCGTTCGGCCATCGCCAGCAACATGCCGTTGTTACGGCAGTCTTCCATCGCCAGCGTCTCACTGTTGGCGTCGATCTCGTCCGCAACGCGCAGCAAAATTCGCGTCCGATCGACCGGCGGCATGGCACTCCACCGCCCGTCCTCAAAGCTCGCACGCGCCGCGGCAACAGCGCGATCGATCTCACGCGGGCCTGCGCTCGCGACCTGTGCGAAGATCGTTCCGTCGGCTGGATTGGCAACGTCGATCGGAGCCGCATCAGTCGAGTCGATCCACAAATCGTCGATCAACATTGGCAGCGCGGTTCCAGCCACCATCACATCGTCCAATCGAGTGAGATCCCGTAAGTGCGGGGCGCGGCGGGAAGATACACGTCGCCGACTGAACTGATGAGATTGAGGTAATACTTGGTCTTGGTGAGGTTGCGGCCCCAGACCCGGATCCGATAGTTTTCAGTAGGCGCCCAGCTGACCTGGGCGTTCAGCGTATCATAGGCCGGCTGGCGCAAACGGCCATCCGGCTCGAATGGATAGCTGGAGCTGTGATAGTAGTTCCCCGCGACTGCGAACTTACCGGCGCTAGTATCCAGTTCATAAGTCGCGCCTAGCGACAGAGTTGCCTTGGGCGATCGGATCATTTGATTGCCCGACGCATCGATCGCGCATGTTGTGTTTCCGCCCGTACGCGGTCCTGGCAGCTGCGAGGGCGGACTCGTGGTGCAGGTCGCCGGGCTCGGGAAGGTCGCCGGTGCGTTCGGAAAGCTGGTATACTTGCCGTCGAGCAAGCTAAAACTGGCGTTCAACGTGATGCCGGTGGTGGGCGCGACGGTTAACTCATTGTCCCACCCGCGCACGCGTGCCCGCGCCGCATTGAGGATGCGCGCGCCGCCCGGTATCGCCTGTAGCAGCTGGATGTTGTCGTAGTCATAGTGAAAGACCGAGGTGTTGAAGCGGACTCGACGGTCCAGCAGCTCCGTTTTGAGACCGACTTCGTAGGCGTCGAGCACCTCAGGGTTCACCGCCGGCCCGGTGGGAGCGAACAAGTTGAACACCCCGCTCTTGAAACCCCGGCTGTAGCTGGCGAACAGCATTACATCGTCGGTGAAATGATGGTCTGCAGCGAGGCGCCAGGTCAGCTTTCGAAACGTCTTATCCTTATTGACGACATTCACCCGGTTAGGTGCGGACACGCCGGTTATGTCATAGGCGTCGAGATCGCGGTGATCGATGGTATAGCGGACGCCGGCGGTCACATTCGTGCGCGCACCGAGCGGCACCGTAGCTTGGCTGAAAACTGCGACGGAGCTGGTGTCTTGCACTGCGTAACGTTGCACATAACCGCCGATCGCAGCCTGCGCGCCGCCGGCCAGCTCCAAGGGATGGAGATCGGCCTTGGACTTCAGATAAAAGGCACCGACGATCCATTGCACAGGGCTCGACGGCAATGCCTGTAACTGGAGTTCCTGGCTCACTTGCTCGGTCTTGCTTCGGATCAGGGCATCGACCAGCCGAAGCGCGACGCGATCTTGGTCGGTATCGACCCGCACACGGACGTCGCGATAAGCGCTCAGACTGACAAGCTGTGCGAAGTCGAACTCATGTTCCACGCGCAGGCTGACGCCGGAATTCTTGATTCTAGAATAGGGCTGGAGATTGCTCGTAATATCATAGAAGCCGCCCCCATGCGGCTGCCCGCCCAGCCCGAGCGCCCCCGGCAGGATCGCCGCAGCCGCGGTGAACGAATCGCTGCTGCGCGATGTATCGCCGGACAGGATGACCCGCGTGGCGTCGCCCGGCGTCCACAGCATCTTCGAGCGGACGCCATACTGGCCGCCGGTATAGACATCCTTGCCGTTGGTCAGATTGGTGCCCCAGGCGTCGAATTGCTCCTTATAATAGACCGACAGGTCCGCGGCGAGCGTTTCACTCAGTGGACCGGTGACATAGCTCTGCGCCTCGACCGTCTCGTAATTGCCGTAGCCGATACTTGCATTCGCCTCTGTCGTGCGGGAGGGTTCCTTGGTGATGATGTGAAGCAGGCCGCCGGTCGCGTTGCGACCGAACAACGTGCCTTGCGGTCCCTTTAGCACTTCAATCCGCTCAATGTTGTTGAGCGAGAGCAGCGAAGCCGGCAGCGCACTGTAATAAACGCCGTCGACATAAACCGAATTGCTCGATTCTTCGCCCGCCGTCGTGTTTTGTGTTCCTACGCCGCGCAGGAAGATGGCCGGAGACTGGCCCGAATGCGCGATAGTCAGGTTCGGCACGACCTGCTGCAGGTCAAGTGTGCTCGACACACCGCGCTCCTGTGCGCCGCTCGCGGTGATTGCCGACACAGCTACAGGGACCGACTGCAGGTTTTCACCACGCTTTTGCGCGGTCACAACGATCTCTTCCAGTCCGCCGCTATTCTGTTGCTGCTCTTCAGGCGCTCCAACCTGAGCAGAGGCGCCAGCTGGATACAGAACACCTGTCAGACCCGCCGAAATCAGAAACGCGGCTCGCCGCGAAAGCCTGCTTTCGAAAACCATATTCCCCTCCATGCTGTGCATCAGGTTTCGACCTCTCGATACGCGACTGGCGATGATATCGAGCGAAGTCAGGCATCTGGAAATATTGGATTAACATCGATCCATAAGCTGTCGCGATGATCTGCGGGCACCTGTGGTGCATCCGCGTACCCTGCTGATCCGGCTGATCGGAGGCACCGGTCAGTCGCGGGTTTGACGCGCGCATCATCGCATAATCGGAGCTTATATTGGCATCCGGCGTCGGTATTTCCGTCGCGAGGGGCCTCCTGTTAGCCAAACCGGCGAATAAGCAGGCGCGTTCGAGAAAACGCGCGCACGGGCAGAGGTGAGAATGCGCGCAAGCAAGCTTCGGCAAGGTCTTTTGGCAGCAGCAGCGATGTCCAGTGTGGCTCTGGCCGACCGCGCATCCGCGCACACGCAGGACGCGCCACTCCCAACGTCGGCTGAGGGCTCGGCGGAAACGTCTGCTCCGCCCGACCAAACTCAGGCCAACGGATCGGAGCTAGAAGCGATTGTAGTAACAGCCCAGCGCCGCGAAGAGAATCTGCAGCGTGTGCCTATCACGGTCAACGCCGTAACCGCGCAGTCCTTACAGGCACAGGGCATCAAGAATACCGCCGATCTGAGCGTCGTAGTGCCTGGCGTGACGATCACGCGCACGCTGGGTACGCCGCAATTGTATATCCGGGGCGTCGGCACACAGAACAGCGCGACTGGCGATGAATCAAGCAATGCGGTTTATGTCGACGGCGTGTACATCGCGGCCATGCCGGCAGGGTTCCTGTCCTTCAATAATATCGAACGCATAGAAGTGTTGAAGGGACCGCAGGGCACTTTGTTTGGCCGCAACGCGACAGGCGGTTTGGTACAGATCGTTACGCGGGAGCCCACCTTCACCCCGGTTGCCGAGGCGGAGATCGGGTACGGTAACTACGGCACGCTCACCGCCGACCTGTATGGTACCACCGGCCTTTCCGACAATGTCGCGATCGATCTGGCTTTTCATGTCGACAACCAGGATCAAGGCTTTGGCATCAATCGGTTTACAGGAAACGAGGCTAACCAGTCGCGGAGCCTGGCGGTGCGGTCGAGCCTGCTTTGGCAGATCGATGAAACCCTCAAGGTCCGGGTCGCGGGGGATTATGCCAATTACCTCGAAACGCAGAGCACCGCGCGACAGATCGTGCCTGGAGCAGTAGGCGCCGGCGGAACGCGAAACGTGGGTGGGTTCTACGATATCAACAGCGAAATCGATCCTTACAACAAGGGCAAGTCGCACGGAGGCAGTTTCAACATCCGTAAAGACTTCAATTCCGTCAGTGTGACGAGCATCACTGCCCTGCGTAAATATGATAGCTTCTTCCTCGCGGATCAGGACTCTACACCGCTTTTCAGTTCAATTGGAGCGCCCGATGGCTCATTGCGCCAATTTAGTCAGGAACTCCAGGTACAGTCTCCTGCGTCCTCCAAAATTAAATGGATGATGGGCGCATTTTACTTTACCGCGCAAGCGGAACAGCTGCTGACCTTCACTGGCTCGTCTCAGGCGGCACTCGGAGGTTATCTCAATCGCTTCGGCGAGATGGATACGCAATCCATCGCAGGCTACGCGCAGGCGACCATCCCGCTCGGCGAAACGACCGACGTAACGACCGGCTTCCGCTACACCAGCGACACGCGTTCGCTGGTCGCGCGAGACGAGACAGGCGTTGGCGTCCGCAACGTCATCGATACCGAAAAGACATGGTCGCAGCCCACATGGCGCCTTGCAGTCAACCAACGGCTCGGCGACGATTCGATCCTTTATGCGAGCTACAGTCGAGGTTTTAAGAGCGGAGTTTATAACCTCAACAATACGACAAATCCTGCAGTAGCGCCTGAAAAGATTGACGCATATGAGGTTGGTACCAAAAATGACTTTCTCGATAGAAAGCTGCGGGTAAACCTCTCAAGCTTCTATTACGACTATCAAAACATCCAATTGGTGGTGCGAACAGCGGGCACGTCGCAGATTTTCAACGCAGCGTCTGCAGAAGTGTATGGATTGGATGCGCAGGTGGTCGCCCTGCCAGTCCAAGGACTAACGCTGCGCGCCGACGCCAATCTGCTGCATGCGGAATACCGGCGCTTCCCAAATGCGCCGGCGACATTCCCCAGCCCAGCAACCTGTGCAACTAACCCGCCATCGCCGTTGCCGGGACCGCGCACGGGCGGCAACACGACCTGCGCGATCGACGCTGCCGGCAACACAATGATCCGCTCGCCAAAGCTCACGTTGACCATCGGCAGTTCATACCAATTCTACACACCGGTGGGACTCTTTCAGATGGACGCATCTCTTTACCACAATTCAGGCTTCTTTTTCGAACCAGACAACCGCATCCGGCAGCAGGCCTATGACCTTGTGAGTGCTCAACTCAGCTGGACCTCTAGGGACGATCGCTATCGCGCTCGCTTATGGATCCGAAACGCGTTCGGCGAACAATATTATTCTGCAGTCAGCACCTCGCTGGGCGATGCCGGAACTGCGGGCGCACCGCGCACCTATGGTGCCAGCATCGGTGTGAAATTTTAAAGCGGCCCCAAGAGAACTGCGCATTTGCGCCGGTCTGGTCATCAAGGCCCCAGGGAAGCTGAAGGAGAGCAGAACGTGCAGGCGCAGGAATCGCGCGAATACCGCTACTACCTGCTATTCGTCATGTTAATCGGTTATTCGCTTAACTTCCTCGACCGGCAGATCATCAGTATCTTACTTCAGCCCATCAAGGAAGACCTCCTACTCAGCGATACGATGCTCGGATTCCTGTCCGGACTCTCATTCGCGTTATTCTATGCCACGCTCGGAATTCCAATTGCCGCCTTGGCTGACCGCAAATCGCGAAGGGCAATCGTGTCAATCTCAATGGCGGTCTGGAGCGTGATGACTGCTGCCTGCGGCTTGGCGCAGAACTTTTTCCAACTTCTGCTGGGGCGTTTCGGCGTGGGAATTGGGGAAGCGGGTTTCACGCCGGCGACCTTGTCGATGATCGCCGACACTTTCCCAAAAGAACAGCGCGCGACCGCGGTAGCCGTCACCAGCGCCGGGGCCATGTTAGGGGTTATGCTGGGGCTGGTCATCGGAGGATACGTTGCGCAGCACTGGGGGTGGCGGACCGCGATGCTGGTTGCGGGTGTGCCGGGGATCCTTTTTTCCGCTGTCTTCTGGTTCACTGTCCGCGAGCCGGTACGCGGCGCGAGCGATGGCATATCGGCGAAATCAGAAACGTCCTCTCTTTGGACCAGCGCCGCAATCTTGTGGCGGATTCGCTCCTTTCGGTTCATCGCGCTGGGCGCGGGCGTTTCGAGCGCGTGTGTTTACGGCTATTCCATCTGGCTCCCTTCGCTGCTCGCAAGGTCCTATGGGATGAAGCCGGCCGAGATCGGCCTGCTGCTCGGCCCCGTGCTGGGCGGCGTTGGCGTAGTTGGCGCCTTGGTGAGCGGCTATCTCTGCGATCGCCTGATGAGGCGCGATCTTCGTTGGACGATCTGGATACCGGCGATCGCATCGGCAGTCGCGATGTGCTTCGCAATCGCGAGCTTGCTGACGTCGAGCGCCCCGCTTCTTATCGGGCTGTACGCGTTTGCCTATTTGTTGAGCATGTTTTTCAGCGCATCGACCAGCTCGATTATCCAGTCGCTAGTGCCGATCGAGATGCGCGCCACGTCCGTTGCATGGAAGATGTTGATGGTAAACCTCGTCGGCTTGGGCCTTGGTCCGCAGGCGATTGGGGCGTTGAGCCATTTCTTAAGTGCAAGAGGCGATGATGAATCGCTACGCACCGCTATGCTGATGGCCACTCCGATCTTCTTGATCCCGACGGTTCTGTACCTGATCGCAGCACGTACCATGCGTGAAGACGCCGACCGTATCACCGGGCCCGCGCCAACGCACTGACCCGCAACGGCGATCGCGCTCGAACAGCCAGACCGTTGTTCTTGTATCGTATCTGCTTGGTCCAAACTGGTGCAATTTGTATTCCCGAAGGAGCAGCGGCACAGGGATGACATACCCTCGAACGATATTTCACCCAGTCGCGGTGAGGCTGCCACCACGCCGTCGTACCGACCGCATTTCGGGCCGGACTGATCGCACTTCACAGGGATCCTGCGAATGACCGCCTTCATGGATAGCCTATGTGAGTTTGTGCAGACCGGCACGATAGATAGGTGCGCGCTACGCGAGGCGCGGACAGCTGTGGCCGACACGGTCGCAGTTTCGCTGGCAGGATGGTACGAGCCCTCAAGCCAGGCGGTTCGGCGCGCTTATGGCGCCAGCGAAGACCCCCGCTACGGACGGTCTGGACTCGATATCGAGCATGAGGCGCTTGTGCATGGGACAACCGCCCACTCTCTCGACTATGACGACGTTCAGCTGACGAGCGTCACGCACCCGTCTGCCGTTGCGGTACCGCCGCTGCTGGCCATTGCGGCCCGCGAGCCGCAGGTGCGTCCGCGCGTCCTCCCTGCGCTGGCGATCGGCAATGCCGTAAATGCCGCTCTGGGCGATGCGTTTGGGTTCAATCATTACGACCGGGGTTGGCATGCGACCTCAACGATCGGACCAATCGCGGCAGTCGCTTCAATCTGCCATCTATTCGAAAGGGACGAAGCGACCTTGCGGAATGCGCTGGCGCTTGCAGCTGCTCAGTGCGGAGGATTGCAGCGGAACTTTGGGACGCTGTCTAAGCCCGTTCATGCCGGATTCGCTGCGGCAGCCGCGGTGCGGGCGGCGCGGCTGGCACAATCAGGAGTTACCGGCGCGCACGATGTCTTCGGCCCGCGCGGATATTTCGACCTGTACGGTGATCCTGAAACGGCGCTGCGCGCGGCGAAGGTTCGGTTCCCTATCGACAAACGGCTCATTTCGCGCAAGCTTTACCCGTGTTGCTATGCAACCCATCGCATGATCGGCGCCGCGATCGCGGCCCATCGGCAGGTCGGCGACACACTCCCCTACAATGCGAGGATCACGCTCGACGTGCCCTACGGCACCATGCGGCCCTTGCAGATTATCGATCCGAAGAACGGCAACGAGGCGAAATTCTGCGCCACTTATGTGACCGCGGTTGCGCTGCAGCAAGGCCGCGTCGTGCTGTCCGACTTTACCGCCGACGCGATCGATCGGGTCACGATCAGAGACATGATGGCGCGGATCACGGTCATCGAAGAACCACTCGAAACCACCACGCCGGCCGGCCTGAACAATGGCGCCGTGACCCTTTCGATCCTGGCGGGCAACAAGCTGATCGATCAGCAGGTCTGCGACGCCTATCCCGGCTCACCCGAGGCACCTGCGACCGACCAACAAATGATCGACAAGTTCCGCGACTGCCTTGAAGTTTACGGCCGCGCCGCGCCCTCGATCACCTACGCGGAATTTGAAGCCGGGGTGGATGAACTAACGCGCTGAAAGCCGGCGCGTGGAGCGCCGACGTCAAATCATCAGTACGTCAGTCCATGAACGCGCGGGGGTACACCTTGCGGGCGTTCCCTTCAAAGATCGCGTGGCGGTCATCATCGCTCAGCCAGTCGATCTGTTCGATGAGAGGCTTCAGGTCATCAAAGTCGAAGCCGGTCTCCGGGTTGTGAACACTGCCTGTCCCCGGGCTCTCAGTGCCGAACAAGCAACGGTCCACGCCCACGGTGCGGAACAGCAGCTCCAGCGAATCCTTGGAATAGTTGCAGGTGTCGAAATATAGCTTGCGCAGCTTTTGGTCGAACGTCTCGGGCTCCTTCCTGCGCAGCGTCCATGCACGGAACCGGCCCATTTGGTATGGAATGGCCCCGCCGCCGTGCGCGACCACGATCCTGAGCTTTGGGAAATCTTCGAAGACTCGCGATTCCAGTAGCGAGATGATCGCGATGCTTTCCTCATTTATGAATTTGAGCGTGTAGGACTCGCGCGGGCAACAACTGCTGGCGGAGTGGATCAGTGCAGGTACGTCGAGCGCGACCATCCGTTTGTAAAGGGGATACCAAAACGGATCGCCAAGTCCCGGCGGCGGCGTTGCATCGCCCTCAGTCGGATCGGGATTGAGCAGACAACCAACAAAGCCCAGTTCGTTGACGGTGCGTTCCAGCTCTTCCAGACAGTTCTCGGGGCTCGCGTCGCGATATTGCGGCAACCCCGCTACACCACGCAGTCGGTCCGGGAACATCTGGACTTGTCGGTGGATCACGTTGTTCACCGATCGGTTCCACTCCAGCCCGACTTTCGACGGTTTGGTAGAATGCGCCATCATGTACGGGCGAGGCGAGATGAACTGAACATCGGTACCGTTCTTGTCCATCAACCGGATGAGGCCTTCGGTCGCCTTGCGCAGAATCTCGTCGCTAGGACCGGCGTAATTCTGACGGAGCACTGGGTTGGCGCGAGCCGAAACAAGTTCGACAAAGTGACGGTACAATTCGTCAGGCATCACTATGTGGGCATGACTGTCGATGATCATCAATCAACTCCATCTAGTATATATCGGAGCGTCGGTGCGTTCTCGGCCACAAAAGGATCCGGGCGCATAGACAGCTGTACGACCGTTACGCGTCTGCGCGTGGCTCAAAGTTGCGCTCGTGGTTGTCTCATTCTCCGAAGTGGAAGCGTAGCGGTGGCTTGAAGCCTATCCTCCTGCCCTAACCGCCTCCCCGCACGTCAAAAAAATACTGTGTGTCGATATGCACATAAGATCCGCTTATATCCTGCGTTTCGATCACAGCAGGAGATCCGCCATTTGGTTCCTCGCAGATAAGCGCCGCCGATGTGACCAGTGTAAGATGCTATTGGTCGCGAGCGACTGAAATCCGCAGGCTTACCTCCGAGAGAGACTACGCGGGAGATCGAGATGCTAGAAATTCAGGCTCAGATCGTCGAAAAGCCACACGGTCCTTTCGTGAAAAGAACGCTGCGCCTGGGGGCGCCACGCGAGAATGAAGTTCTTGTTCGCCTGGTTGCGACGGGCATCTGCCACACCGATCTCGCCATCGCCGCGCAATATGCGCCGTTTCCCCTGCCCGCCGTTCTCGGCCATGAGGGCGCCGGGATTGTGGAACAAGTCGGTCCCGGCGTCGCACACGTCGCCAAGGGGGACCATGTGGTGCTGACCTTCGCGGCTTGCGGAGATTGTCTCAACTGCGAGTCGGACCATGACGCCTACTGCCACGAATTTGGTAAGCTGAATCTCGCCGGCCATCGGGCTGATGGAACTACGCCATTTGAAGAGGATATCGCGGGCTTCTTCTTTGGGCAGTCATCGTTCGCCGATTATGCCGTCGTCAATGCAGCGAGCTTGGTGAAGGTTCGCGATGATGTCGATCTACGGCTACTCGGACCCCTTGGCTGCGGCGTTCAAACCGGCGCGGGTGCAATCCTCAACGTGCTCAAACCGCATCCTCAATCGGTAGTGGTCGTCTGCGGCGTAGGTGCGGTAGGGGCAGCTGGAATCATGGCTGCGAAGCTCCGCAGTTGCCATACGATAGTCGCCGTTGATCGCGTAGGGAGCCGGCTCGATATCGCGCGCCAGCTAGGCGCCAGCATGGTCGTCGATACTTCGACCGAAGACTTGTCTGCAGTGATCGACTCTCTGGGTGGGGTCGATGTCGCGTTTGACACGACGGGCAACCCCGATCTCATTCACATGCTTATCGAAAAGCTGCGCTCTAACGGGACGTTTGCTTTTGTGGGCGGTAGCCCGCGGGACGCGAAAGTGTCAGTCCCCCTGCCCTTCCTGGTCCCAGGACGGAAGATCATGGGGATTACTGAAGGAGATTCCCATCCTGCGACCTTTATCCCGCATCTGGTCGATCTATACGCCGAGGGCCGATTGCCGCTTGAGCTGATCTCAAAATGCTACCCGTTCGACGAAATGGAGAACGCCGTGAACGATGCTCGCAGCGGCGTAACAATCAAGCCTATTCTAATTTTCTAGAACAGTTCGCTCGACCTCGTTGGCGACTGCGGGTGCCGCCTGACCTCTGTCGCTGGGTCGTCAGTCCTCCGGAGCAATGACGACCGCCATGCCGTCCATCGCTTCGGTGATCACCACTTGGCAGGACAGTCGCGACCGTTCGTTGCGGTGAGAGGAACCGTCGAGGAGGCCAAACTCGTCCTCGCTTACCGGTGCGAGCACAGCCGCAGCGTCGACTTCGACGAACACATGACACGTCGCGCAGGAACAACAACCGCCGCATAGCGCGAGTACCTCGTCGATGCCGGCATTGCGGATATTCTCCATCAGCGACAGTCCCGGCGTGCCGTCGATGATCAGCTGATCACCCTCGCGTGTCGTAAGATTTATCTTCACGTTTGATACGTTCCCTGAGACTCAGCGGTCGTCGCGACGCGTCTGCAGATTGTGGTAGCCGTAAGCAGTTCTAGCTTCACGGAGCGAACGCCCTCCTTGGACGGCCTCGCGAATATGTGCTTCGGCGGCCGCGATCTCCTGCGCGGCGGCAACGACCTCGCCGATCCGCATCGCCGGCACACTCACCAGACCGTCACCATCGCCGAGCAGATAGTCGCCCGGCTCAACCCGTACTCCGCCGATCGTGACGGGCTCCTGAGTTGCCTCGACGCGTACACGGTCTTTCCCGGTCCGCATCCAGTTCCCTCGCGCAAAGATCGGGTAGCATTCCTCCAAGGCGCGATCTAGGTCGCGGCAGACCCCGTCGATGACAGTTCCCGCTACACGGCGGCGCGAGGCCGTCGATGTCAGGAGGTCACCCCACACAGTGGCGTCCAACCGGCCCTGATTGTCCAGCACCACCACCTCGTCGGGCTGGATGTCGTCGATATAATCGCCGACCGTCCCTCTGTCCTGGCCGACCGGGCCATAGCGCAACGTCCAGGCCCGACCCACGAGGCGGAAGCTACGGGCCAACGGCATGATTCCAAGGCACTGACCGGGAATGCCAAGGCGATCCATCGCATCACTCATGTCGGTACAGCTCAGCGCTCGTAGCGCGTCGAGATGAGCGTCGTTCATGCTATACCCTTGTCGAGCATCGTTTCATAATCGGCGCCCATCACTTGCGATATGGGTCGGCCATTTCGCACGGCGTGCGCCATCAGGCGCTCGCGCCCGGCGATTCGCTCCGCTTTCGTGATGACATCGGCGACGACGGATTGGTCAATGAAGACGACGCCGCTCCCATCGGCGATGACATAGTCGCCTGGCCTTACCGACAGGCCGCAAACCGTTACGGGGATGTTCCAGTCCTGCTCGACGACGCGACGGCGCGCGGTGCTAGGCGTACCACCGCGCGCGAAGAGCGGCAGGTCAAGTTCGCGGCTCTCATCGATATCGCGCGCCGCGCCGTCAATCACAACGCCGGCGATGCCGCGTGCCGACGCCGCCAGCGAGAGGATGCCGCCCCAGCCTGCTGCATCAGTCCGGCCGCCGTGTTCAATGACGATCACATCGTCCGGACCTGCGGCTTCCACTGCCGCCGTGCAGAGGTGACGTGGTGAGCGAACGCCATTGTCGGGCGCAAGCTGTACCGTGACACAGCGGCCAGCGATCCGGCGATCGGAGGACAATCGCTGTAGGCCCTGCGCCACCCCGGAAAGGCCGCTGGCGTCGATGGCGTCCGACACCGCGCAGCTGTCGAGCGCACGCAGCCGCGCAACGAAATCGTTCATCTTCTGCTCCTGATCAGCGCCAGATGGCAAACGCCATGCCGACCCCGCTTCCGGCCGGCGTACGATAGATGGGGATGTATTCCATCCATGACATCGGCAGGTCGCGTAGGGCACCCGCTGCCATGATCCAGTTCAAAATCTCCGACGAGCCGGAGAGCAAAGCCTCACGCGGGACACTGCGCAGGTGGGCCTCGTTCTTGTCGCGCATTGCGTGCAGCACGCCCAGGTCAAGGTCGGCGTCAGTCACGAAATGGCTGAGGCCACCCGATGCGATGATGCCTAATCGCAAATCGTCCGAATCCAGCAGCGTTTCCGCGAGCTTGACCCCGATGTCATAGGCGCGCGCGGCACTGGGCACGTTGGGGCGAAAATAGGTGTTGAGCAAAACTGGCAGGATCGGGATCTCGCGCCCTCGAAACAAACGCGTGGCGATGAAGCCATAGGCGTGGCCGAAGCCGGCGACATTCGGATCAACCACTTCGTTCGACGCGCCGATGTCGACCTCGCGTGCGATCAATCCCTCGATTGCAGCCACCGCTAAATCCGGGGCGCCGGCGAAGCGACGCGCTCGGTCCATGCCATAGCCCGCTGCAGCGCTCGCCTTCCAGTTCGGCATGGATTCGGCATGCTCGCTCCACGGGTGCATGATGATCTCATCCCCGTAGAAGATCGAAACGGCCGGCATGTTGGCTAGGCTGAATAATTCGGCCTGATCGTCACCGATCACGATCAGCGCGTCCGGCGCGGCGTCCTCCAAAGCGTCGGCCATCTTGTCGAGCGCCGCCTGGCAGCGTTGCTCCTGCACGAGAAGATTGTCCCGGGTTGCAGCCTCAGCGTAGACCGGTCCGACCTTCTCGAGCAAGTCAGCATAGGTTACATAGCGGCCGTCCGACAGATTGAGCGGGCGACGCATGTCATCTTCGGCCTTCTCGATCCAGAGATCGACGCCGAACGTGAGCAGAGGTGAGTGGGAAGCCCCGAGACCCAGCACGATCTCGCTCATGGTTGAAACTCCCGCATCAAAGGTCCAGCGTCAGTTCAGACGACCGCGCGCGCGAGCAGCACGGCATGATCCGCAGCATCGCATCGTCTGATCGCCGGTCGATGATCTGGTCACGGTGAAGCGGTTCGCCTGCCAGCACGCGCGTCTCGCAAATCCCGCATGTGCCGGCCGTACAGGAATGCGGAACGACAACGCCAATCCGCTCGAGCGCCCGCAGGATAGTATCATGACGGCCGACCTTCACCACGGCGCCGCTGCTGGCAACGCGGACAAGAAATTCGGCCGGGGGGGCAGTCATGCCCGGACTTCCCGCCCTGTCGCCCTCAATACCACCTCGGCTCCTACTCGCGCCGACTCGGCGATCGCCAAGCCTGCTTCCACTGTGGCGCGCGAGAAGCGTCCGTCATGAACGGACCGAACGCCGCGTCGCACGGCGTTCCATAGCTCATCAAACACGGCGACATGGCTTGGCCGGGCATCGTCGTTGTGAATCGTGACCTCCCGCACGCCGTTGCGATCATAGACCGTCAGCCCGTGCGCGGTGAGCCGAACATCGGCGCGTGCGCAGGTGACTATCATCTGCCCGAAATGTGGCAGGCCCTTGCGCGGGAACGGCATCATTTTTTCACCACCATAACTCCATGCAGACCGGCGCGTGTTCAGTTCGTCAGCAGGGTGCCTGGGTAAGGCGCGCAAGGCGGCCCCATGCGCCGCTTCCTTCTGCTGCCCCGACGATCCGATCCAATCGGACCATTCGTCGCTGTCGAACCGGTCATAACCGCTATAGATTAGGGCCGCCGTCGCCCCACCCTCGAACTCGACAAAGGCGTTGACTAGCCCGTCCACCGGGCGGCTTGGGTCTAGAGCGGCCGTCGCCGCACGAACGGACCGGATCGGGCGATCCACGACGATTCTTGCAACGTCGAGTTGGTGAGGCAGTTGGTTCCAAATCACGCCTCCGCCTCGTGCGGGGTCAAGTTCTTCCGGGCGGCGGGGGCGATAGAGGAAGTTGGTGTAGTTAAACATGTTAAGCAGCACGGGCTCACCCACTTCGCCAGACGCGATAAGTGCTCGCATGGCGGAGACGCCGGGGTCGAAGGCGTGAGTGTGACCGACGATCAACGTCGCGCCCGTCTGTTCCGCGGCCGCAATCATCGCATCGCATTCGGCGAGCGTGCTCGCCATGGGCTTCTCGACCACCACATGTTTACCATGCTGCAACGCCAGCAGCGCGTGAAGCGCGTGGAATTGCTGCGGCGTCGCAATGTAGACCGCCTCGACAGCGTCAAGTGCCAACAGCGCTTCCACACTATCGAATGTCGGCAGCGCGCGTTCCTGCTCAAATCGCGAACGCACGAGCGGTTGAAGGTCGCAAGCCCCGACTAGGCGCATGTGCGGATGATCGGCGATGACGGGCGCCATGACGGCCCCCGCCATGCCAAGACCGATCATGCCGATCCCGATACGATCATCAGCAGCAGCATTCACTGCGCTGGCTCTTCGGACCTCTGGGGCACCGTGAATTCCTCGATATGCTGGCTGCGAAGTTCATCGAAGTTAGCAATGTCGGAAAGCTTACCTATCGCGCGGACTCCAAAATCGGCGCGAAAGGGCTCCGCAGGCTCATTTCCCTCGGCAAGCGCGCGCGCCATGCCGATCAGTCGCCGCCGCATCCGGCCAATCGCCTCGTCCGAACCCACCAGATGCTCGCGGGTGCGGTCGACCACCCTTGAGCCTGGGACCATACCCATCGACTCCTGCAGCGCGCGATCCTGCTCGTTCGCCCCCCAGATGCCAGTGAAGTTATAGCCGCTCTGCAACGCGCGATCGAGCAGATAGTCGTTGTCGACATTGGCTTGCGGTAGATAGGTATCGATCGGCGCGGCCTCGCCCAGCCGGACGATGCCACGCTCCAGCCGAGGCGGAAAAGCAACTCCGCTCGCCATGTAGCTCTTTTCGTCTTCGTTAATTGGACGATCTACACGGTAATAGAAGTTGAACGTCGTTACATTGTCGTCGTCGATGGGCACCCAGGCCCTTCCGCCACCTTCGGCGAACTCACCCACACCGCGGGGGATGAGACTGAACATGGGCACCATCCACTGTGTGACGCGCCAGTAGTTCGCCCCGCTGGCATGGGCGCGACGGGCGCCATACAGAAAGCCGTAATCCGTTTCGCGAAGAGTGATGTCCGGCGCCGCGTCGTCAAACGTCTCGGTACCGCCGCCCTTAATTGGGTTTGCTTCGGGCGCGTAAAAGCGATGCAGCCAGCTGATGTGGGCGCTGTCGAGCTCCCCCTCGAGCCCGGCAAGCCAATTGCTGCGCTGGATCCACCGGGACGCATGGGAATGACCGGGGGGCACCATCGCAATTTCCAACCGCGGGAACGGCGGTTGTCGATCCTTGGGACCCATATAGACCCAGACCACCCCACCCGCTTCGCGCGTTTTATAGGATTTGAGGCCTACCCGGCTGCGCGCGGTCTCGTTGTTGCCCCGCGGGATGCTGGGGATGTCCACGCAGTTGCCGTCAACGTCGAACTTCCACCCGTGATAGGGGCAACGGATACCGCATTCCTCATTCCTGCCAAAATACAGCGGCGCTAGCCGATGTGAGCAGAACGCGTCTATAATCCCGGTGTCACCGTTTGAATCGCGGAAGGCGAGTAAATCCTCATGCAGAATTCGCAGGCGAACCGGCGCGCCGTCGCGTTCGAGTTCCGCACTCGTCACCGCAGGCAGCCAAAAGCGCCGGAACAGTTCCCCCATTGGCGTTCCCGCTCTGGTGCTGGCGAGCAGATGGTTATCTTCTTTGGTCAACATAACAGCCTCTTCCGTAGTTTGCCGACCGGCAACTTGCGCGACTGATCAGACGCAATCGTCACGCCGAACGAAGCGGGTCTGGTTAGGCGCATTTCCGCAAGCGGTCGAAGAACGGCAGCTTTACGAGACGGCGCCAGTCCGGATGGTGCGCCAGGGAAGGTATAAACCGCTGCCTACCGTGACCTGACCCCTCCGCCTTCTCAACCTCGCATGGATCCAATTCTGTCTATCCCCCGACCTTGACGCTCGGAAATACTGACTCCCAATAGAAACATAATCAGGGCTTATTTGCATCGCTCAGGACCGCCAGTGCCTCGCACTGGATCGCCATACTCGGCGGCAAGTCATAGATCAGGACATGCCGGGCGGGCCGGGATTGTGGGTCGGGAAAGCTACGCAGCCAGCCCGCATTGATGATGGGGCGAAGCTCGTCGCTTCGCAGCCATACCGTGACCTTGAGGACATCGGCGAGTCGACCTCCCACCGCCTCTAGGACCGCGGCGAGATTGTCGAACATCAGGTCGGCTTGCGCCTGCGGATCGTCAGGAATATCACCTTTCACACGATCAACGCCCCGGATGCCTCCGGTTGCGACGAATGGACCAATACGCGACACAGTCGGAATCGGCAGGCTGCCATGTGCCAGTCCGGCAACGTCGACGCTTCGCCGGCTCACGCGAGGTTCTTCAAGCGAGCAGGGGTCTTCAAACCGTAGATAGAAAGTGTCGTTTCACCCCGTTTCAACCGACTGAAAATCTCTCGCTCGTTCTTGTCACGTGACTCGCCTAGTTCAATCGCCGCCTCCGCCGCCTGCGCAGGCAGCACCACAACGCCGTCGTCATCGCCAAACAACAGGTCACCCCGGTTGATGTGCACGTCACCGATCGTGACGGGTTCGCCAAGCGACCCATGACCAGCGAGATTCTTACCTGTCCCCCTGATGCACGCTCCCATCGAAAAAACTGGGAATCCCAGCGCAAGTATCTGCTGCGTGTCGCGCACACCTCCAGTGATCACAAGCCCGGCCAGCCCGCGCGCCTGTGCGGCCACGGCCATTACTTCGCCCCAATAGCCAAACTCCGCGTCGTCGGTTGAGACAACAAGAACGTCGCCCGGCGCCGCGGCATAGATCGCGTGGTGCAACCAAAGGTTATCGCCCGCCGGCGAAAGCACTGGGTAGGCTCGGCCGCACACGGTTACCCCGGGCGCATGCGGTTTGATGGAGGAAGGGAGCGAACCAATGCGCCCTGCCGCCTCGTGCAAGGTTGCCGTAGAACTCCGGGCTGCCCGGGTGATCAGTGCATCGGATATGCTCATCCAACAGCCCCTGTGACCTCTTCGACCAAGGTCGGTTTTTCGTTTACCTCAGGCGTCGCCTCCATCGAGCGCCAAGACCGCCATTGCAGTTTGCTGCCCCCGCGGCCCCGTACCCTAGCCAGCATCATGTTGGGTCCCTGTAAAATCACGACGTCACCTTCAAAGCCGATATGCTCTCAACGCCGTGCCAATTGCTCGACCTTACCATTGTCCGCGCCCAATTCTGGCGCGGCTGTGCGAACCTGCGGGCGCATCCCATCGAAGCGTAGCGGCAGCGCTACCAGCGACATTTTACCGTCGGGAGTGGGCTGAAGCATGCCCAGCGCGTGCGTCTGCGGGTGCTCGATCACTTCAGTCGGAGACTGCAGAGGCGCGCAAGGAACGCCCACGGCAGTCAATGCGTCCACCCACTCGGTTGCGTCTCGGCTCCCGATCTCAGCTGCGATCAGGCGGTTGAGCTCGGTGCGGTTGCCCACCCGGTCAGCGTTGGCCATGAATCGCGGATCTTTGGCCCATTCCGGCTTGCCGAGCACATTGCACATGCGACGGAACAGATTGTCGTTGCCCGCCGCAATCACCAGATAGCGATCACGCGCGCGAAACGCACGGTACGGGGCGAGCATCGGCGTTTCCGAACCGCTCCGCCCCGCATCGCGACCGGACGCCATGCTGTTGGCTAGCGGGATATTCATCCATGCCAGGCCGGTTTCATAGAGCGAGGTACTAACGGCGCACCCCTCGCCAGTCTGCGCACGTCGGGCAAGCGCCGCGAGGATGCCGATGACGCACCACAGGCCAGAGCCCATGTCGATGATCGAAGGGCCGACGCGGACTGGTGGCCGCTCCGCTTCGCCCGTCACCGCCATGATGCCGGAAAAGGCCTGCACCAGCGGATCATAGCCCGTATGGTGCTGCAGCGGGCCCACATCGCCGAACGCGCCCAGACTGCAATAAATCAGCTGGTCATTCGCGCGACGCAGTACATCGGGGCCGATACCTAGCTTTTCGACTAGGCCAGGCCGCAGGTTCTGGACGAGCACGTCCGCAGTGGCGGCGAGTTTGACAAGCCGGGCCACGTCGGAAGGATTCTTCAGGTCGAGGCTGACCGAGAGCTTGTTCCGGTTCAACGTTTGAAAAACCGCGGACTGTCCCTCCCAGAATGGCGGCCCCCAGCTTCGCGCATCGTCGCCGCCATTCGGATTCTCGATCTTGATGACAGTGGCACCCAGGTCGGCGAAAATCTGGCCGACATAGGGGCCGGACACGCTGTGACCGATTTCGATCACCACCAGTCCAAGCAAAGGCTGTGCAGACGTATTCGCGGACTCGACCATGAAAACACTGCTCCTATTCGCGTTCGCGAGCACATCACGGCAGGAACCCCCGCCGTAGAACTGCAATTAATTTGAGAGGCTAGCGAACCGAGGTCTCGCCAAAAAATACAGAGTGATGCTAGCGCTATCAGGGGAGCTTATGGGCCTCAGCCTCAATAGGATCGTGGCATTCCCAGCATATGCTCGCCGACATACGCGAGGATGAGGTTGGTCGAGATCGGAGCGATCTGATAAAGACGCGATTCACGCCATTTGCGCTCGACGTCATACTCGACAGCGTAGCCAAATCCGCCATGAGTCTGGAGACACGCTTCGCCCGCGGCCCACGCGGCCTCGGAGTTGAGCAGTTTGGCCATGTTTGCTTCGGCGCCGCAATCCTGCTTAGCGTCATACAGCGCGCAGGCCTTTTTCAGCATCAGTTCGGCAGCTTGAAGTTGGACATGGCCGCGTGCAATGGGGAATTGCACGCCCTGGTTCTTTCCGATCGGCCGATCGAACACGACGCGCTCGTTCGAATAGTTTACTCCCCGCTCCGTGAACCAGCGGCCGTCGCCTTGGCTTTCCGCCGCCACCAAGATGCGCTCCGCGTTCATACCAGTTAGGATGTAACGGAAACCCTTCCCCTCTTCACCAATCAGGCTCGAAGCGGGGATGCGCATGTCGTTAAAGAAGACTTCGGTTGTGTTGTGGTTGACCATTGCTCGCAATGGCCGGATCTCTAGACCGTTGCCCAGAACTTTGCGCATGTCGACTAGGAATACCGATAACCCCTCGGTCTTGCGCTCGACCTGGTCGAGCGGCGTCGTGCGGGCGAGCAGCAACAGCAAGTCGGAGTAAAATGCGCGCGACGTCCACACCTTCTGCCCGTTGACGACATATTCGTCCCCGTCCCGCACAGCCGCCGTGCGCAACTTAGTCGTGTCCGACCCGGTCGTGGGCTCGGTCACTCCAAAGGCTTGGAGGCGCAGCTTTCCCGCTGCAATCTGCGGCAGATATTCCTGCCGTTGCGCTTCGGTCCCGTGCCGCAGCAACGTGCCCATCGTGTACATCTGGGCATGGCACGCGCCAGCGTTGCAGCCCATGGCGTGAATTTCTTCGAGGATTACTGCTGCAGCGCGGAGTGGCAGACCCGACCCGCCATACTGCTCGGGGATCAGCACCGCAAGATAGCCCTGCTCGGTCAAGGCGTTGACGAACGCCTCGGGATAAGCGCCATCTTCTTCGAGGGACTGCCAATAGCTTCCCGGGAAATCGGCGCAGATGCGCCGCACCGCGTCGCGAAGTTCGGGATAGTCCGGCGCTGCGGACATTGTCACGTCGTCCATCTGGGTCCTACCATGCAGAGTTAAGCGGAGGCTCGCTCAAGGCGCGGCCCCGCCTTCATGACCTGGCCAGGCAAGGTCCGGCCGAAGGCAGCCTCGACCTCCTTTGCCGTCTCGATTAATGCTGGCAGGTCGATTCCGGTCCGAACGCCTAATTCGTTAAGCAAGTAGACTAGGTCCTCCGTCGCGATGTTCCCGGTCGCGCCAGCTGCGAAAGGGCA
The DNA here is from genome assembly GCF_003958625.1 of Tsuneonella rigui. Taxonomy (GTDB): domain Bacteria; phylum Pseudomonadota; class Alphaproteobacteria; order Sphingomonadales; family Sphingomonadaceae; genus Tsuneonella; species Tsuneonella rigui. Next base: position 35,736 of record NZ_RSEL01000028.1, read on the forward strand.
GCCGCCCAGTCCGCCGATGGAAGATTCGAACCGGTCGATACCTAGTGCAAGGCCAGTCGTGACGTTCACTAATCCGATCCCGCGGGTGTTGTGAAAATGGAGCGCGATCGGCAGATCGGGGAAGTGCGCTCGAATAGCGCCGACTACCGCCTCGACGATCGGGGGGGTGGCCATACCGGTCGTATCACCGAGTGATACCGCATCGGCGCCCATTGCGGCGTAGCCTTCGATGACGCGTAGCACGGCCGCGGGCGCGACGTCGCCTTCGAACGGGCAACCAAAGGCAGTCGCTACCGCGCCGCTGAGTGGGACTCCGCCGTCGCGCGCGATCTCGCCGATCTCTTTCAGCCTCGAAAGGCTTTCAGTGACGCTGCGGCGGACATTCTTCTGGTTGTGAGTGTCGCTTGCGGAAGCAAAAACCGTGATGCGGTCGATGCCCGCTGACACTGCGCGCCGCGCGCCGTTCACATTAGGGACCAAGGCGCTAAGCTCCGCACCCAAGCCGCGTAGGCGTCGGACCAACTGGGGAGCATCGGCTAGCTGGGGTACTGCAGCGGGCGACACAAACGATGTCACCTCGATGTGCCGTAGGCCAGCCGCGATCAACCCCCGACCGATGTGCTCCTTCGCTTCGACCGATAGGATGCGGCTTTCCATCTGGAAACCGTCTCGCATGCCGACTTCGGTTAGACGCACAGTCGAGGGCACCGGCGTCACAGCCCCTTGAACGCTGGCGCGCGCCGCTCGATCGCCGCACGGATGCCCTCGCGCCGATCCCAGGTTGGCACGGTCTGGTTATAGGCAGCGATCTCGATGATCAGCCCGCTGCGTCGATCCACTTCGCCGCCGCGCATGATCGCCAGCTTCGCCTGCCGGACGGCGATCGGGCCACCGGCGGCGATCGTTCGCGCCGTTGCGATCGCGGCGTCGAGCAACTTGTGCCGCGGGACCACGCGGTTGACCATGCCCCATTCCAGCGCCTGCTCTGCGGCAAAAGGCTGCGCCGCGAGGATAAGCTCCTTGGCCCGCGCCGGACCCACTGCGCGCGTGAGCGTCTGCGTACCGCCACCGCCGGGGATGATACCCAGCGTCGTTTCGGGCAGGCGGAAGCGCACGCCGTGGGCGGCATAGATGAAGTCGCATGCCAGCGCGAGCTCGCACCCACCGCCATAGGCCGCGCCGTTCACTGCAGCGATGACCGGTATTGGGCAGTCGAGAATTGCATGGAACGCGTGTTCAAACAGCACGTGTTGCGACAGCCATGCCGCATCATCCATGCCGTCGCGCTCCTTCAAATCGCCACCGGCACAAAAATGACGCTCGCCCGCTCCCGTGATGACAATGCAGCGGACCGCCCCAGGGTCGAGATTGATCGCACTGAAGAGGGCAAGGATATCGCGCGCCATTTGGGTATTGAGGGCGTTAGCCGCATCCACGCGGTCGAACCGTACCAATAGGGTGTGCGGCTCAGGAACTTCGCACTGAAGCGTAGCAAAAGATGGCGCATCCGTGCTCATCGCTTGCGATAACTCCTCCGATGCGCCGCGCGAACTCCTTCCCTTTTGATACGCCGGTTTCACCCCCTAACGCCAAATAGCGTTTGAGCCTGTTTCGATAAGCCCTCGCTATGACGAACCCTCGTTGCCAAGTCGGGCTGCGGACCATTGCCCGGTGGCAACCAACCGCTCCGTCACCTCGATGATCAGGTCAAATATCGCCTTGACCGTCGGCATCAGCGGCGCGGCGTTCGAATAAGCGATATGAAGCGGGCGCTCGATCTCGGGTTCAATCAGCAGGCGCGTCACGATGCGCGGATCACTGACAACCGCCGCTGCCGGGACGATTGCAGCGCCGAGTTTGGCAACTGCGGCAGCGACGAGGCTGTAGACCGAGTTCATCTCCGCCACTACCGTGGGCACAACTCCAATCGACCCGAAGGCGGCGTCCACCGCCTGTCGCACGCGGTTGGTGGACTCCGGCAGGACCAGTGCCCGCCCCTCCAGACGCTTCATGCCGATCGGGTCGGTCGACTGGCCGAGTTCGGAATCTACGGCGACAACCAGCGCCAATCGCTCGCGCAGCAGCGGCCGCACCGTGACGCCCGTGGCCGAAACGTTGCCGGGGAGCACCCCGATATCGACGCGCCCGTTCATGGTGAACTCGTTCAACAAATTGCCCGGCAGTCCGTCGGCAAGAAATAAAACGATGTTGGGATAGCGCTCCGCTGCCGCTTCAAGCAAAGGCACGGATAACATCGCCGCGGCCGTGAGTGGCAGTCCGATATGGACCGTGCCCGAAAGTTCATCGACGGCGCGAGATACCTCACTGTGCGCCTGTTCCAGCTGACGCAAGATGATCTGCGCGTGACGGTACAACACCCGCCCAGCAGGGGTGGGCGACACGCCCTGCCGGCTTCGGATGAGCAACTGCGTGCCAAAATCGGCCTCCATCATCATAACTTGTTGGCTGAGCGCTGGCTGCGCGATCCCAAGAACCTCGGCAGCCCTGGTGAGGCTTCCCGTGTCTACCATCTTGATGAATGCTCGCAGCCGGCGGGTTTCCATGAGCTTAGAATCTCCTCCAGCCGATCTGCGTGCAACGTCCGTCCGTGTCAAAGTCCCACGATCCGCGACCACGACTTTAGAGACGCAGTATCTATCAGACCGTGCGGCCTATCCCACGCTCGTCCAAGCGCTCGCCGCCAGCCTTCCCCCGCTGGTAAAACCGATCGTGAGTTGGCGGTGCCTGTTCGCAGTATCGGCGACAAACCGGCGTGGTTGCTGCATCAGGCGCGGACTGAATAGCGGATAGGGAGATGGCGAAGTCCGCCCATAAACAATGTCTGACTCTGAACCGGCTCGCCATCCAATTCGAGGTCATCGATGCGCGCTAGAAAGGTGCGATAGAAAGCGGTCATCTCCACCTTGGCCAGAAACTGGCCAAGGCACACGTGTGGACCGATGCCGAAGGCGAGGTGCGGGTTCGGCGCGCGATCGACGCGGAATTCAAACGGATCCTCAAAAACTTCCTCGTCACGGCACGCCGAGGGATAGCACATCAACAGCGAGTCACCTGCCTTTATTTGCTGCCCGCGCAGTTCATAGTCGGCGGCCGCTGTGCGAAAGAAATGCTTCACCGGGTGGGTCCAACGCACCATCTCGTCCACCGCAGTGCGCAGCAACTTAGGATCGGCGCGCAACTTGGCCATCTGTTCAGGGCGGCGCAGCAGCGCTTCTAACCCGCCGGCGATCGAGGCACTGGTGGTGTCATGGCCCGCGACCGTGACCGTCAAATAATAGGAGTAAACCGAAAGATCGTCGATCGGGGCGCCATTTAGCTGGGCGTTTGCGATGACCGAGGCTAGGTCGTCCCGTGGCGCGCGGCGGCGATCTTCCACGATAGGCGCGAAGAAATCGAACATCTCGCGCACGACCATCAGCATGTGCTCGCCCTGCGACAGGCTTCGCCGCGTCTCCGGATCGAGCGAGCCATTCATCTCCGCTGACAGCCGAAGTAGCTTCGCTTCCGCCTGGGCGTCGCCCTCAAGCCCGAAGATCGAGAGTATGACGCGAAGCGGGTACCAGACCGCGACTTCGTTCACGAAGTCACATCGGTTGCCGGCATCGAGGAGTATGTCAACATGGCGCTCAGCGATCGCGGCGATCTTTTCCTCGAGCTTCTTGACGTTCGCCGGCAGGAACCATTCACGCGTGATTTCCCGCAGCGCGCGGTGTTCCTCGCCATCGGTCGACACGACGGTGCGCTGCGCCTGATGGCGCCCCGTTGCCGCACGGATGGCCTCCTCGGCCTCGATCGTATTAAGTGTTGTCCTGGGCGCACTCAAAAACAGGTCCGGCTTGCGCTGAACCTCGGCTATGTCCGCGTGCCGGGTGACCGCCCAAAATGGGCGATAGCCGTCAGGCTCCGTCCAGCGCACCGGCTCCTCGCGTCGCAGATCGGCGAATAGAGCATGATATCGCTCCGGGTCAGAATAAATGCCTACATCGACGATGGCATTATCGCGGGACAATTATCTACTCTCCTCGTCGAGACGCTCGATCGGTTGCAGACAATTTATATTCCGCAACGGGCGCTCTTTTCGTTGAGATAAGCGCAGCCCAATACGGGGGGGTAACATTCTTTAGCTATAGGGCCATCGATTTCGCATATGGAATAGAACGGGAAGATCTCATCGGTGGCGGCGCCTCCCTGGGAGGCGCCCCTACTATGGTACATGCAAATTGGCCGGAGACAGTCCACTTCTGAGTCACGGATGCGCTAAGCAGACTTTCGCGAACGGGTCCGAAGGAATCCTACTACCGGACTCGCTCAGAGTGAGATTCCAATATTTGCTCTGAGGTGATTCTCCCCCGCGGCGGCCGCCACGAGGTTGGCTCTCTGACAAAGACGATTAGCGCCGATCAGAAGCAGCTTGGGTCGTGAAACAGCCGCTTTCGATAGGCCCGTCCCGAATGCTGTCAGTCCCTAGACGGCCCAATTCCAGACATACGAACGTCAGCTCAGTCACTCACTCGATATACTCGTCCCGAAGCTTCTTGCTCTCCCGCAATTCCTCGAGCGCCTTGCCCGACCGCGACGCCCCTTCCCGATACGACCGGTTCTCCAGCTTGACCTTGTAGCGTTCGGTCACGGCATCGTTGATGAGGTCGAACATCCGCTGCTCCCAGTGCCAATCATCGAGGTAATGTGGCTTTAAGGGGTCGTCATCGGGCAGCTGCTTGTACTGGTCCGCGTAGGAATTGACATTGTCCTGCGCCTCGGCTCGGCGGGCGAGCGCATGATCGAGACGATCACGCGCCTCTTTCGTCATCGGTCCAGTGAACTTCACATCGCCCGTGTACGGATCGAGGATCACATCATCGGGATGCGGGATCGGCAGCGGCAGCTCCGCACCGGTCTTTTTCGCGCGCTCGATCGCCTCGGTCCACTCGTGCTTATAGTTCACCCATGCCCCGAACGCCTCTAGCTTCGAACTGAAGTCATCACGCTCGAGCTTGGTGACCATCTCGCTCAAGGTCTTCTGGGCGAACCGGTTGCCCTTGAGGGCTGACACTCCCATCGCCCGGAACACTGCCTGGATCGCCGGCAGCTCGATGACCCGGTCGCCCTCGCGCAAGGTCACCGTGCGATAGGCCTCCTCGCGCAGGTATGCCTCGGCACCGCGCATGCCGACGCCGGTGTCGACCTTGGGCTTGTTGTGCGCACCGCGGGGCCGTCCCCGTGGGTTTCCCGAGCTGCCCTTGCGGAACCGGTGCTCTGCCGGCGGGCGGCCGTAGCCGACCTTGTAGGGGACCGGCAGATCATTGCCGTCGTCCTTCTCGTCGACCGCGCTCATCATGCGGCCTCCAGACCAAAGCCACGTCGAGCGTCAGCAACATCCTCGAAGCAGTCGTTGGTGGTGACAAGCTTTGCGCGCTTGCCGGTGTAATCCTGCCAGCGGCGGATGATGGTGTCGCAGTAGAGCGGGTCGTACTCGATGAGCCGCGCGCAGCGCCCGGTCTTCTCGGCGGCGATAAGCGTGCTGCCCGATCCGCCGAACCCGTCGAGGACGATCTCGCCCCGCTTGGAGCAATCGCGGATAGCATCGGCAATGAGCGCGACCGGTTTGACCGTGGGATGCATGGCCAACTCGTCGGAGCGGTTGGCGCCGATCGAGCTGATGCCGGCGTAGTCCCAGACGTTGGTGCGGTACCTCCCGGTCTCGCCAAGGCCGAACGTGTTGGTGTGGCTTGCCGTGCCCTGCTTGAACACGAACACCAACTCGTGCTTAGAGCGATAGAACGCCCCCATCCCGCCGTTGGTCTTGTTCCAGACCACCAGGTTCTTGAGTTCAGTGAAGCACTGGCTGCCGGCGGCAAGCAGCTCGCCCATGTGCCGCCAGTCCATGCACACGAACGCGATCGCGCCGTCGCGCATGACCCGTGCTGTGTTGCCCAGCGTCTCGGTCAGGAACCCGGTAAACTGGCTTTGGCTCATCTCGCCCGAGGCGAAGGCAAACTCGCGGTGCTTGACCGAGCCCAGCCCGCAAACGTTGCCGTCGATGGCGACGTTGTACGGCGGGTCAGTGAACACGAGGTCGGCGCGCTCGCCGGCCATCAGTCGGTCCATTCCGGCTCCGTCACGCGTGTCGCCGCACAGCAGGCGGTGGCGACCGAGTTGCCAAAGATCATCCATCCGGGTGACGGGTTCGCCGCACGCCGCTGGCACCGCATCTTCTGGTTCCATTGGTCCGTCGAGGCTTGCCTCGCGCGCATCGTCGATCGCGAGGTCGACCTCGGCCAGGCTGAACCCGGTAAGCTCGACGTCGAAGTCGAGATCGACCAGTGCCTGGAGCTCGATCGCCAGGATCTCCTTGTCCCACCCGGCATTGAGCGCCAGCTTGTTGTCGGCCAGCACATAGGCGCGCCGCTCGGTCTCAGAGAGATGCGACATGGCAAGCGTAGGAACAGTCTTGCGGCCAAGCAGGCGTGCTGCCTCGACCCGGCCATGGCCGGCGATGATCTCGCCGGCGTCCGAGACGAGCACCGGGTTGGTGAACCCAAAGCGCTGGATCGACGAGGCGATCTGCTTGATCTGTTTTTTGGAGTGGGTCCGCGCGTTGCGCGGGTAAGGCTTCAATAGGTCGATCGATAGTTCGATCACCTGCTGGGCAGGGTAGTTCATGCTCGTTCCTCCGTCTGCCTCACGGCGATGGTTGAAGCGCGCCCTTTATCACGTTCACCGCCAAATGTCAAGAACGAAGAGGGAACGCGCACTTGGTTCGGTACCGGGTTAGGATCGATGATCCGCAGTCTCCACTATCTTGCAGCCATCACCCAGCAACCGATGCCCGTTCGCTGTTTGACGCGGAAGCTTCGCTGTTTGCGCGAAATCGGTCGCTGTTCGGGGCGGGTGAATTCCCTGTTCCGTGCGCAGGGAATTGGCATCAGGAAATGGCGGAATTCTGCGGGTTGCAGACGGTTCGTGAACGCCAAACCGGCCCGGAAAATGTCAATTTCCCTGTAGATTCCCTGTAAATCAGGGAAAACAGGGTCGGAGACTGATCCGCTCCAGACTGCTTGGCGCACCACACTCTTCTGCACGACGTTGACGCGGCCCGCTCGGGTCGCCGGAATCGGTTGACCCGGCACGCAATAGGCGTGACGTTTCGACTATGACGAAACGCCCTCCGATCGCCCGCAGTCTCATGCTGGCGCCGCTCGCTCTTGCTCTACTCGCTCCGGGCGTTGCCGCTCAGACGGCCCCATCGTCCGACACGATGCTGAACGAGCAGGTGAAGGACTACGACTGGGTTCGTCCCCAGGCCGACTTCGTGCGCAAGGTGGTGATGATCCCGACGCGCGACGGCACCAAGCTCTACACCGTCATCGTCCATCGCAAGGGCGTTACGGATGCGCCGATCCTGTTGAGCCGCACGCCGTATGACGCGGCCAAAGCGACGAGCCGCAGCCGCAGTCAAAAGATCGAAGAGATACTGCCCATCGCCGACGCCGAGTTCGTCAACGACGGATATATCCGCGTCTATCAAGACGTGCGCGGCCTCCATGGATCGGAGGGCGACTACGTGATGACCCGGCCACTGCGCGGGCCCCTCAATGCAACCGAGGTCGATCACGCCACCGACGCCTACGACACGATCGACTGGCTCGTGAAGAACGTGAAGGAGAGCAACGGCAAAGTCGGCATCACCGGTTCGTCGTACCTCGGCTTCACCTCGCTGATGGCCCTGGTCGATCCTCATCCCGCACTGAAGGCCGCCGTGCCGCAGAGCCCGATGGTCGACGGGTGGATGGGCGACGACTGGTTCCACAACGGCGCGTTCCGCACCTTCGGGTTCGATTACGACCTCGGCCAGACGGTGAAGAACGGCGGCGGCAGCGTGCCCAAGGGCAACGGCGACGAATACACCGCGTATCTCGAGGCGGGATCGGCGATGGACTACGCGGCGGCTTATGGACTGCTGGACCTTCCGGTCGTGCGCAAGGTGCTCGAGCACCCCAGTTACGACGCCTGGTGGCAGAGCCAGGCGCTCGACAAGCTTCTGGCAGAACGCAAGCTCACCGTGCCGACCATGCTGGTGGTCGGCCAATGGGACCAGGAAGACAGCTACGGCGCGCCGGCGGTCTATCGAGCGCTGGAAAAGCAGGATGCCGCCAACGACATGCTTAGCCTGGTCATCGGCCCCTGGCGCCATTCCCAGGTGAACTACGAAGCGCGAGAGCTCGGACCGCTCAAGTGGGAAGGCGACACCGGTCTTCAATTCCGCACGCGCTGGATGAAGCCGTTCCTCGATTGTCACCTCAAGACCAACGCGCCCGCGTGCGACACCCCGCCTGTGCTGACCTACGCCACCGGCGACCAGCGGTGGGAAGTGTCGCGCGAATGGCCGGCGGGCACCCTCACCCCGCTGTACCTCGACAAGGGGTTCGGCCTGTCGTGGGCCAAGCCGGCCGCGGGCAGCGACAGCTACGTGTCCGACCCGGCCAAGCCGGTGCCTTTCCTGCCGCGCCCGATCCACATGCAGGGCGACGAATGGCGCACGTGGCTGGTGCAGGACCAGCGCTTCGTCGACGGCCGTACCGACGTGCTGAGCTATTCAACCGGTGTGCTCGACAAGCCGGTGCACATCATGGGCGCGCCAAAGGTGGACCTCCGAGCCGCCACCAGCGGCCGCGACAGCGACTTCGTGGTCAAGCTGATCGACGTCTATCCCGAAGAGAACACGGCCGATCCGAAGATGGCCGGTTACCAGCTCGGCATCGGCATCGAGATCTTCCGCGGGCGCTACGTCAACGGCTTCTCGACCCCGGCCCCGCTCGAACCGGGCAAGACCTATGCCTTCCAATGGTCGTTGCCCAACGTCGATCACGTGTTCCTTCCGGGTCACAAGATCATGATCCAGGTGCAGTCGAGCCTGTTCCCGCTCTACGACCGCAACCCGCAGACCTGGGTGCCGTCGATCATGTCGGCCAAGCCGGCCGATTATGCGAATGCGACCGAAACCATCCGCCGGGGCGGAGACGCGCCGAGCGCCGTGTGGCTGCCGATCGCCCAGGATTGATTAGCCGGGCGCCGCCTCGACCGAGGACTCGGCGCGCCCGCAGATTAGCGCTTGCATCGCTCACGCTACAAATGTAGCACCGCTACAAATGTAGCACTTGAGGTGATTCGCGATGCTGTCCAACCTGCCCCCGCGCGAGCGTCAGATCGTCGACATCCTCTATGAACGCGGTGGCTCGACGGTCGGCGAGATCGGCGATGCCTTGGAAGACGAGGTGTCCGGCTCGGCGATCCGCGCGATGCTGCAGCGGCTCGAGAAGAAGGGCTTCGTCGAGCGCTCGCAGGGCGCGCACGGGTTCGTCTATGCGCCCAGCGTTTCGGAGAAAGCTGCCCGCAAGTCGGCGCTCGGCCAGGTGGTGCGGGTGTTCTTCAACGGCTCGCCCACCAGTGCCGCCGCGGCCCTGCTCGGTATGCAGGACAATCTCGACAATGCCGAGCTCGACGAGCTCGAACAACTGATCGCCCGCGCGCGGCAGGGGAGGAAGTAATGGTGCTGACCGCTTCGCTGCTGACGAGCCTTGCGCTCAAGTCGCTCGTCCTCGCCGGGATCACGCTCGGCCTGCTGCGCCTCGCCAAGGGCCGCAGCCCCGCCGAACGCTCGCTGATCGCGCACTTCGGGCTGCTCGCGGTACTGCTGCTGCCCGCCGCCTCCATCCTCCTGCCCGAATGGGCGCCGCTGCCGCAGCAGATGTTCGCGGCGGAGGCGACCACGCTGGTCATGCCCCAAACCACGCTTGAGCCGGCCGCCGGTGTCCCTTCGGTGGCCGTGCCTGCGAGCGACGCCGTCGCCCCCGTGGCGGCGGCGCCGTTCGTCGCACCTTCGCCCGAGACGCTGGCGGTGTGGGTCTATGCCCTGCCGCTCGCGGTGATGTTCGGGATGATGCTGCTTGCGGTCATGCGCCTGTTCGCGATGCGCCGCCGGGCCGAGGTGCTGGTCGACGGCGCCTGGCTGTCTGCGCTGGCCGGTGCGCAGCGACGGATGGGGTTCAAGCACGGCACCGCGCTGCTGGTGAGCGAGGAACTGCGCTCACCGATCAGCTGGGGCGTGCTCCGCCCGACTATCCTGCTCGATCCGCGCGCGGTGTCTGCGGTCGGCGACGCGGAAGCGATCATCGCCCACGAGCTGGCGCACGTCGCCCGACTCGACTGGGCCAAGCTGCTGATCGCCCGCCTCGCCTGCGCGCTGTTCTGGTTCAATCCGCTGGTGTGGATGCTGGCGCGCGAGAGCCACCAGCTGCGCGAAGAAGCCGCCGACGACACCGTGCTGCTGGCCGACATCGCCGGGTCCGATTACGCGACGCTGCTGGTCAACGCCGCTCGGCACGACAACAGCGGCACCTTGATCGCCGCGCACGGGGTGGCACCGGCGAAGAACTCGCTCCGCCGCCGGGTGGTCCGCGTGCTCGACGCCAACGTCCGGCGCGGGCCGGTCCGCACCGGCTGGGGCGCGCTGAGCTTGGTTGCGGTGCTGGCGATCGCCGCGCCGCTCGCCGCCTTCACCACCATTGCCACCCGCGCGGTCGACGACGCCAAGACGCCTTCGATCGGCGAGCGGCATGTTGGCGTCGGGGGCAAGGGCGCGGCGCCCCAGCACCTCGCGGGTAAGCCGCTGACCACCGATGACCTGATCGCGATGAAGGCGGTCGGCGTGACCCCGGCCGAGCTCGCCCAGTCGCGCGACAGCCATGGCTACATCGATCCCGATAGCGCGGTCGCGATCAAGGCTACCGGCGTGACCCCCGAATACGTCGCCGAGATGCGCGGCGTGTTCGGCAACAGCGTGACCGCCGACGACCTGATCGGAGTGCGCGCGGTGGGGGTCGATGCGAGCTACGCAAGGGCGATGCGCGGCCTCGACCGGCGCGCCGACCTCGATGAGGTGATCGGCGCCCGAGCCGTCGGCGTCACGCCCGCCTATGCACAAGAGATGCGGGCCTACTTCCCGCATGTCACGCTCGATGATCTCACCAGCATGCGCGCAACCGGGGTGACCGGCAGCGACATACGCACGATGCGTTCGTCGGGCATGAACGTGAGCGAGCCCGATGATGTGGTCGCGGTGCAGGCTGTGCTGGGCCGGCGCGGTCCGCCGCCGAGCGTTACCCGCGGGCCCGGCACCATCCGCGCGGTGCGGGACGGCGCCACGGCGATCATCGGACCGGACGGCGTCTACGCCAGCCGCCGCAACCCCGATGGGACAGTGAGCACCGCGATCACCAGGAATCCGCCGCCACCCGACGACGATCCCGACGACGAATAGCCGCCGCCTGATCTGACATCCCGCTGAGTAACCGAGAAAACGCCGCCCGCCGGCGAGCCCTGACGCTCGCCCTGCGCCGGCCCGAAGAGGAGAGGAGCTTCCCATGAAGACCGTGACCCAGATCGCCGCGCTGACCACCGCGCTGCTGCTCGGCTCAGCCACCTTGGCGGGCCCCGCCACGACCGCCCGCGCCGGCGACATGCCCGAGATCACTTGGTCTGTTTCACCCGCCAACGACGATCGTGGCGCGCCGACGATCGAGTTTCGCCACGACACCAGCAACACCTCATTCTCGCTCGACAATGAGGCGGATCTCAATGCAATCCGCGCCGCGTTGGGTTCGCAGGGGTCGGTCGCCTTCACGCTCGACCGCGAACCGGGCATACTGACCTGTCTCGGTTCGAACGAAGACGCGTATGAAGGCCGCGGGTCCTGCACCTTCGCCGCCGACAAGGCATTCGAGGCGGAGCTGCGCGCCCGCAACCTCGCGCCCGACGGGGACGGTGAGTTGCTGGCGATGACATTGCTGGGCGCCAACCGCGCCCTGATCGACGGCCTGACCCGCGAAGGCGTGGCGCCGGAATCCTCCGACGATGTGATCGCCGCAGCGGCGCTCGAAGTGACCCCGGAATACGTCGCCAGCCTCAAGGTCGCGGGTCTTACGCTCGATAAGCTCGACGACGCGATCGCCTGCCGCGCGCTGGAGGTCGATGCCGACTATCTGCGCGCGCTGGCGGACGCCGGCTACCACCCCAAGGCGGACGACGTCGTCGCGATGAAGGCTGTCGGCGTGACCCCCGAATACGCCCGGCGCATGAACGCCGCGGCGCAGAACTGAGGCAGGACGCATGAAACTGCTTTCAGGGGTCGCAACCCTCGCGCTGGTGGCGGGCACGCCCGCGCTGGCGCAAACCGCTCCCGAGACTGGCGACGCACCCGCGCCGACCGCGCAGCCGGCGCCGCGCTCGGGCCAGGTCTACACCAAGGCCGATTTCGTCCGCTACGCGCCGAAGAACGCGTACGATATGCTGAGCCAGGTGCCGGGCTTCACCATTCGCGACAGCGAGCAGCTGCGCGGACTGGGGCAGGCGACCGGCAACGTACTGTTCAACGGCCAGCGCCCGTCATCGAAGTCCGACGACCTCGGCACCCTGCTCAGCCGCATTCCGGCAGACAATGTCGAGCGGATCGAGATCCTCGACGGCGCCACGCTCGATATCCCGGGATTGTCGGGCCAGGTCGCGAACATCGTGTTCCGGGCGGACAACTTCTCCGGCCAGTTCTCGTGGAAGCCGCAGTTCCGCGCGCACTACACCGATCCGCTGCTGACTCGCGGCGACGTGTCGGTCAGCGGCCGCACCGGTGCGATCGAGTACGAGATCGGCCTCAACAACGACAACTCCGCGCGCAGCGGCGCGGGCGGCGAGACACTCATTACCAACGGTGCCGGGGCATTGGTCGAGCGCCGCTACGACGTGTGGGACACCCACTACGACACCCCAAAGCTGTCGGGTAAGGTGACCTGGGACGGCCCCGGGTCGAGCGTCGGCCACGCCAACGCGCACTACCAGCTGATCCACGATCATTACCTCGAGAAAGGCGAGCGCACCTCGCCCGGCCTGCCCGAGCGCTTCCGCGTGTTCCGGCAGCAGAGCGACAGCTGGAACTACGAACTGGGCGGCGACTACGAGTTTGCCCTCGGCCCTGGACGCCTGAAGGCGATCGGCCTGAGGCGCCTGAGCCACGAACCGTACTTCGAGCAGTCGCGCGTTTCCTTCGCCGACGGCTCAACCGACATCGGCGACCGCTTCACCCAGACCGGCGACTTGGGCGAAACCATCGCGCGCGGCGAGTACACTTGGAAGATGCTGGGCGGCGACTGGCAGCTCTCGGGCGAGGCGGCATTCAACACGCTCGACAACGTCGCGGGGCTGTTCACGCTCGACCCGTCTGGCGAGTTTGTTGAAATCCCCTTCCCCGAGGGGACCGGCGGAGTTTCCGAAGATCGCTACGAGGGACTGCTCAGCTTCGGTCACAAGATCACCGACACGCTGTCGTTCCAGATCGTCGGTGGGGCCGAGCATTCGACCATCTCGCAGACCGGCGCGAATGGCCTGACGCGCAGCTTCTTCCGCCCCAAGGGCACGCTCTCGTTCGCGTGGACCCCCAGCCCCGATTTCGACGCCTCGCTCAAGATTCGCCGTCGGGTGCTGCAACTGTCGTTCTACGACTTCCTGGCGCGCGCCTTTCTTAACGACGGCAATGCCAACGCCGGCAACAACGACCTGCGCCCGCAGCAGGACTGGAGCTACGAGGCGGAGATCAACAAGAAGTGGGGCCCGTGGGGGTCCAGCAAACTGCGGTTGATCTATCGCGACGTGGAGGACTTCGTCGACGTCATCCCGGTCGCGGGCGGGGAGTCGGTCGGCAATATTCCCAAATCGTGGGCCGCCGCGGTGGTGCTCACCAACACCATCAACCTTGATCCTGCGGGCATCAAGGGCATGAAGATCGACACCGATTTCGTGTACCAGAAGTCCTCCCTGCGCGACCCGTTCACTGGCGAGACCCGCCAGTGGAGCGGCTTCACCGACACCCAGGCGAGCATCGCGCTGCGGCACGATATCCCGGAGAGCAACTGGGCCTGGGGCGCGGAGGCGAACTATTCGCACAACCAGCCCAACTACCGCAGCAACTCGGTCGATCACGTATGGGAGGGGCCCGTGTTCGCGTCGGCCTTCGTCGAGAACAAGGACGTGTTCGGGCTGACCGTGCGTGCCCAGATCGGCAACGTCCTCAACGCCCGCTCGCGGCGTGAACGGGTGACCTATGCCGGACTGCGCGGCGCAACCCCGATCCAAACGATCGAGAGCCGCGATCGCCTGATCGGGCCGGTGTTCTCGTTCTCCGTGCGCGGCACCTTCTAGCCGGAGTGGAACCCTCATCCTTGGCTACCGTTCACCCCGCCTGTTGAACGGATCGCCGAGATTTGCCTGCAATATTCGTTAGCTAACCTCGCCAAGGTATTGCGCTTGAGCGCCCGAGCGGATGATGCGCTGTTGCCCCTCGCCCCCGAGGACAGCGTATCATTTGTTATACCGCTCTTAACCAAACCAACACCCTCGCGAGGCTAGAGCCAGGCGCATGACAGCTTCACCCGTCGTTTTGATCGCCGATGACGAGCCCCTCCTCACCGAACTGCTCGAGTTTCGCCTTGGCGCGCGCGGCTACCAGACCGTGGTCGCGCACGACGGGCGCGAGGCGCTGGCCAAGCTCGACGAGGCCGAGCCGCAGGCGGTGGTGCTCGACATGATGATGCCGGTGCACGATGGCTTCGAGGTGCTCCGCCGCATGCGCGCGAGCGCCAAGTACGCCGAAACGCCGGTTATCATGCTCACCGCGCGGCGGGGCGAGGCCGATGTCGTCGGCGCGCTCGAGCTCGGGGCGGACGATTACCTCGTGAAGCCGTTCCTCCCGGAGGAACTGATGATCCGCCTCGGACGACTGCTGGCGGGCAAGAAGGTATGAGGTTCATCGCGCTTGGCTGCGGGCTTGCCGTGGCGCTGGCAGCAGTGCCGGTCGCAGCGCAGGCGCCCGGAGGCTACGACGCCGCGGTCGCCGCGAGGCAGGCCGGACGGCCAGCCGAGGCCAAGCGGTTGCTCGAAAGCTGGCTGGCCGCGCGTCCCGGCGACGCCGACGCTCAATTGCAGCTCGCCTATGCCGAGCTCGCGCTTGGCCATCTCGACGCCGCGCAGGCGGGGTTCGAGGCGGTCCTGCGGCAAGCGCCTGATTATGCCGACGCACGCGAAGGATTGGCGGCGGTAGCCGCGCGCCGGGGGGCGCCGCACGACTCCCATCGTGGAATCTTCTCGCTGGAGGGTGCGCTCAGCGACCTGACCGGCGGCGCGCGCGACTGGACCGAAGTCGCGGCGGATCTGCAGGTTCCGGCAGGCCAACGAACGACCCTCGGCGCTCGCGCGGCGTATTACCATCGCTTCGGCCTCGACGATGTCGAGCTGGTCGGCCGCGTGAGCCTTCACCCGTCCGACAACATCTGGCTGCGCGCGCATCTAGGCGGCACGCCCAACGCCGATTTCCGCCCCGAGATCGAGGTCGGCGGTGGAATCGACGTGCGGCTGTCGCAGGGCAACGCGACCGTGCTGACGCTCGACGGCGCCTATCAGCGCTTCCCGTTGCAGGATGTCGTCACGATCAACCCGGGCGTCGTGCAGTACCTCGCTGGCGGGAAAGGCTGGATCACGCTGCGCGGGATCGGCACCGTGGCGGACGACGGGCCGCTGGAAGTGGGCGGCCTGCTGCGTGGCGATTATGTGCCGGCCGCCGGCTGGCGCGTGTTCGGCGGCGTCTCGAACGGTCCCGACACCGATCTGGGGGTGGTCACCCGCGTCACCGGGCTGTTCGGCGGGGTCGAAGCCCCGCTCGGCAATCGCTTCGGCGTGACCGGCTCGCTCTCCCGCGAGTGGCGCGATGGCGGGTTCGACCGCACCGAATTCCGGCTGGGTGTGAAGGCGCACTTTTGACCACGCTCGTTTCGCTGTGGGATTTTTCGCTGCTGCTCTGCTCCGTCGCGCTGATCGGAGTGGCGGGGCTGCTGCTCGCGCGCGTCATCACCGAAGGCAGTGCGCGCCGGCGGGAGGAGATGCGCCGCAAGCTGCTGCCCGCGATGATCCGCGGCGAGACGCCCGATGTCGGCAATTCGAAGCTCGCCCGCAGCGTCGCGGCGACCCTTACCCTTGAGCTTGCCGAACTCGTACGCGGCACCGATCGCGAGGCGCTGGTCACCGCGGCGACCGCGACCGGCGCGGCGGAGGAATTGGCCCGGCGGCTGCGCTCGCGTACCGCGCAAGACCGGCTGGTCGCGGCCGAAGCGCTGGCGATGTTCCCCGACTATGCGCCTGCCGTCACCAAGGTCGCGCTGGCCGATCCCAGCCCCGACGTGCGGCTCGGCGCCGCGCTCGCGCTGGCGCAGGAAGGCCGCGCGCCGCCTGCCGGCGAACTGGTGCGCAAGCTGGGCATCGGCACGAGCGAGAACTCGCTGCTGATGGTTTCGCTGATGCGCGACCTGGTGAAGACCGATCCGCAGGCGGTCGAGGCGCTGCTCTACGATCTCGACCTGCCCGACGCCGCCAAGCTCGCGGCGACCGATGCGCTCGCCGAGAGCGGCGCAGTCGATCACGCCCCGCTGGTCGCGTGGATGGCGGAGGCTGCGGGGGAGGACAGCGATCTCCAGCCGCGCATCTTCCGCGCGCTCGGCCGGTTGGGCCATCCCGCCGGGCACGATGCGATCCTGACCGGGCTCGACAGCGCTTCCTGGCAAGTGCGCGCCTCGGCTTCTGAAGCTGCCGGCCGCTCGGCGCTGAAGGCGGCTGTCCCGCGGCTGGCGGAGTTGCTCGACGACGATGAGTGGTGGGTCCGTTTCCGTGCTGGCGAGGCGCTCGCCCGCCTCGGCTCCGCCGGACGGCTCGCGCTGCACCGCGCGGCGATCGACCCTGCCCCGACAGCGCGCGCAGCCGCCAAGGCCACGCTCGCCGAACGGGGCCTCGCGTGAATCTCTCGGGCCTCACCTGGGCCGAGGGGTGGATGACCACCTCTGCCGAAGCGATTGCGCTGGTGGTGATCGTGACCGGGCTGTTGCAGGTGGCGTTCTACATCGTCCAACTGGTGTTCGCCGCCTTCGCGCTGTCCAACCGCCCGCCGGTGCCGCGCGGCGCGACGCTGTGGCGCCGCTATTCGGACCAGGCGCCGCCGATCTCGTTGCTCGCCCCGGCGTTCAATGAAGAGCTGACCGTGGTCGAAAGCGTCCGCTCGCTGCTCGCGCTGCAGTATCCCGATTTCGAGGTGCTGCTGATCAATGACGGCTCGAAGGACGGCACCCTCGTCCGGGTGATCAAGGAGTTCGGGCTGGAAAGGGTCGAGCGCTACGTCGACGACAAGGTCGGCCACGCGCGCATCCGCGGCTTCTACGCCAGCCCTGCACTGCCCCGCCTGCTGGTGATCGACAAGGAGAACGGCGGCAAGGCCGACGCGCTCAACGCCGGGATCAACGCCTGCCGCACCTCGCTGTTTTGCGCGATGGACGCCGACTCCATCCTCGAGCCCGACGCGCTGCTGCGCGTGGTGCGCCCGTTCATCGATGAGCCGAACCTCACGGTAGCGGCGGGCGGCACGATCCGCATCGCTAACGGCTGCACGATCGATTCCGGCCGCGTGACCGAGGTGCGCCTGCCGCGTAACTTCCTCGCGCTGGTGCAGATCATGGAATACCTGCGCGCGTTCCTGATGGCCCGCCTCGCGCTGGGCAAGATGCAGGTGCTGACGGTGATCTCCGGCGCGTTTGGGCTGTTCAAGCGCCAACGCGTGGTCGAGGTCGGCGGTTACAGCCACGGCACTGTGGGCGAGGACATGGAGCTGGTGCTCAAGCTCCACCGGCACATGCGCGATCTGAAGCAGCCCTACCGCATCGATTTCATCGCCGAGCCGGTCTGCTGGACCGAGTGCCCCGAGGACGCAAGAGTGCTCGGCCGCCAGCGCAGCCGGTGGCAGCGCGGCGCGCTCGAATGCTTCGCCAAGCACAAGGCGATGTGCTTCAATCCCAGATACGGGCGGATCGGGTTTATCGGATTCGGGCAGATCCTGTTGGTGGACGTAATCGGCCCGCTGGTGGAGATCCTCGGCTACATCCTGGTGCCGCTGCTCTATGGCCTGGGCCTGCTCGCGCTGCCGTGGCTGCTGGCGTTCCTGTCGGTCACGTTCACCTTCGGGGTGTTCGTCAGCGTGGCGACGCTGATCCTCGAGGAAGTGCAGCTACGCCGCTTCCCGCGGGCGCGCGAGATCGCAATCCTGGCGCTGATCGCGGTGATCGAGAACTTCGGCTACCGCCAACTCTCAAACCTGTGGCGGTTGCAGGGCTGGTGGCAGTTCCTGCGCAAGCAGCAGAGCTGGGGCACGATGACCCGCAAGGGGTTCGGCGGGGCGACGGCGGCCTAAAGACGGTCGAGAAGCGCCAGCAGGGCCGCTCCCGGCTGGGCGCAATCCTCACTCGCCATCGCCGCTTCCTCGAGTGCGAGCGCCGCTTGCCCGACCTCGTGATGTCCGAACATGCCCGCGATCCCGGCGAGCTTGTGCGCGCGATCGATCACCTCTTGGGTGTCACCCGCCGCGAGCGCCTCAGCGATAGCGGCGCGTTCCGCCGGGGCGCGCGCGGCAAAGCGCGCGGCAAGCTCGGCGAGCTTGCTCTCGATCCCGCTCACAGGAACGCGCGCACCTGCGCGGCGAGCGAGACCGGGTCGAACGGCTTGGCGATCACGCCCTTGGCGTCGAGCGTGGCGAAGCCTTGGATCTCGGACCGTTGCGCGCGCGCGGTGACGAACAGCACCGGGGTGGCGATGCCTTCCTCACGTAGCCGCGAAAGCACGGTGGGTCCGTCCATTCCGGGCATCATCACGTCGAGTAGGATGATGTCGGGCGACCACTCGGTCGCGGCGCCGAGCGCTTCCGCGCCCGAAGCCACTGTGCGAACTTCGAACTCAGGATCGAGCAAGAGCGACATCTCGGCAATCTCGCGGATGTCGGGCTCGTCGTCGACGTAGAGCACCCGGGTCATGCGGCATTCCTTTCGGCGTCCCCGACCATACGCATGGTCGTCCGGACCAGATCCTCGATAGAGCTGCGGCTCTTGACCAGCACCGCATCGACCCGTCCCTCGGCGTGGGGATCATCGATCGCGGTGAACAGCAGCACCTTCAGCCCGGCTTGCGACGCGCGCAGTTCAGGCACTAGTTCCAGCCCATTCTCGGGTGCCATGCTGACATCGACGATCGCGGCGGCAAATCGGCGAGCGGCAATCGCGCGGCGCGCTTCCTCCAGCGTGGCGACCGAAACCACCGCCGCCTTGCCCTCGAACGCGCTGGCAACGACGTCGAGGCAATCGTGATCATCGTCGACATGCAGCACCGCGGGCAGGCCCGGCTTGGCAGCGGCGCGCTCGGCGGCGGTTTCGCAGATGATCGGCAGGTCGACCGAGAAGGTGGTTCCGCCACCGGCGCGATCGGCGAAGGTTAGCGTCCCGCCGTGCCGCTGTGCGATCTCGCGCGCGATCGACAGGCCGAGACCCGTCCCTCCGCGCGCGCGATTGTCCGAGCCGTCTGCCATCGCGAACTTGCCGAAGATCCGGCTGCGGAATTCCTGCGGGATGCCCCCGCCCCGGTCGCACACGTCGATCCGCACGCTCTGCCCATGCTGGTGGGCAATCAGCTCGACGGTTCCGTCGCGCGGCGAATGCTTGATCGCGTTCGAGACGAGATTGGTGACGAGCTGCTCGAGCCGGTCGGCATCGCCCTCTACCACCATCGGCCAAGCGGGCGGCTGCGCCTTCAGCGTGACCCCGTGATTGGCCGCGAACTGGGCGTTGGCGGCGACGACGCGGTCGATCAGCGGTGTTACCCGCATGCGGCGCATGTCGAAATGCATCTTGCCCGACTCGATCTTCTCAATGTCGAGGATGTCGTTGATCAGGCGGATCAGCCGCTCGCAGTTGCTGTGCGCGATCTGCACCAGCCGCGCGGCCTTCTCGCCCAGGGGGCCGACCGCGCCCGACGCCAGCAGACCCAGCGATCCGCCGATCGAGGTCAGCGGCGTGCGCAATTCGTGGCTGACGGTCGAGACGAACTCGGTTTTCATTCCCTCGATCCGCTTGCGGTCGGTCACGTCGCGGATGATCGCGACGTAGCTGTTCTCGCCTGACTCTATTCGGCTGATGGCGACGTCGGTTTCGAAGATCGTCCCGTCCCGGCGGCGCCCGGTGAACTCCATCTGCCGCCCGGCCCCGCTGACCCCGGCGCTGCCGACCGAGTGCAGCCAGGCAACGCTGTCTTCGAGCTTCGGCGGAGTCGCCATCAGGTAGGTGTTATGCTTGCCGACGAGGTGCGCCTCGTCGAAGCCGAACAGGCGCTCGATGCTGGGATTGACGCCCTGGATGAAGCCGTCGTGGTCCAGCAGCAGCAGCCCGTCGACCGTGCCGTTAAGGATCACCCGGTTGCGCTCGGCGAGCATGTTGGCGCGCGCGAACTCGCGCTGCCGCTCGCGGATCGCGCGTCCGGTGACGATCGCCACCAGCGCCAGCAGCAGAGAGAACGCTCCGAGTAGAAGGTAAGTCGTCTGCTCGATCCGCTCGCGTGAACGGTCGCGTGAGTTGATGATCTGCGGCAAGCGCGCGCGCTCGATATCGTCGAGCCGGCCGACTTCGGCCCGGATCGCGTCCATCAGACGCTTGCCCTCGCCCTCGGCCACAGCCTGGCGCGCTCCCGCGGTGTCGCCCGCCTGCATTCGTGCGATATTGCCGTCGACGAACGCGAGCTTGCGCTGCGACAGTTGCTTGAGCCGCGCGATGCCTTGCGCAATCGCCGGCTCGCGGCGGCCCTCGTCCTCGAGCGAGGCAAAGGTAGCGGCGATGCCCGCCTTACCTTCCTGGTAGGGCGTCAGGAATTCGCGCTTGCCGGTCAGCACGTAGCCGCGCTGGCCGGTTTCGACATTAAGGTGCTCGACCAGCAGCTCGGCAAGCTCCGCCCGCGCTTCGACCGACTGGTCGACCAGCGCGCGCAGTTCGCGAACGTCGCGGAACTCGCCGCGCATGAGCATCAGGAAACCGAGCAATCCCAACGGGATAGCCAGAAGCATCAGGCCTGCCAGGCCGCGGCGAATGTCAGTGCCTTTGAGCATCGGTGCCTCGGACCGTCGGTTACCCATCCGCGATGGGGCAAACATGGTTACGAATTCGGTAATTTTCGGCTGCGGGATGTCACCAGATCGCGGTTCGACCAGTTACCGCGCGCGGCCGCGGGCGCCGACCGGCCAGATGTCGACCAGCGTACCGTCCTGCACCACGTGATAGTTGTCGTAGAGGTTCACCGTCGGATCGCAGTGCGGTACTACCAAGGTCACCGCGTCGCCCGGGCGCAGGCGTTGGCCTATTTCGGGTGCGATCAAGGCGCCGTGCTCGTCGCCCATGAAGGCAAAGGCGGTGTCGGCCGGTGCTCCATCCGCGACCCGCGGAGAACCGCCGTCGGTCGAGAGCGACTTGAAGCCCGCGTCGATGGTCACCAGCGCCTCGTGGTTCGCGCTCGCCACCCGCGTGTCGACCGCCAGCGCCGTTTCGAACGGCACGGCACCGCTGCCGTCGAGATCGCAATCGAGGTACTGCGTGTCCATGAACACGTAAGAGCCGGCCTGCAACTCGGTGAACACGGCCAGCGCGAGGTCGATGGCGTGAGTGCCGGTGCCCGAGCCGGTGACGATCTCGGGCCCGAAGCCGACTTCGTCGAGCGCCGCGATCACGCTGCGTAAGTATTCCGTGCGTTCCTCGATCGACGCCTTGCGTGCGGCGAACTCCTCGATGTGCTGCTGCATGCCGCAGTAGAACTGGACTCCTCGCAAGTTCAGGCGCGGGCATTCGGCGATCGTGCGCGCGAGTTCGACCGCCGCATCGGGCGAAGCAACGCCGGTCCGGCGGATGCCAGGATCGATGTCGATGATCACGTCGAGCGTGGCGTCCGCCCCGGCCAGAGCCGCGTCGATCCGGCGCGCCACGTCGGGATGATCGACCGTCGCCATCAGCCCGTCCGCTCGGCCGGCCAGGACCGCCAGCCGGACCACCGCTGCTGGCGCGGCGACCGGTGAGGTGATCAGCACGCCGCGAATGCCGCCGTCGACCATCACCTCAGCCTCGCCGATCTTCGCGCAGCATACGCCGACCGCGCCGGCGACAAGCTGGCGCCGGGCGATGTCCACGCTCTTGTGCGTCTTGGCGTGCGGGCGCAGCGCGATGCCGCGCGCGGTCACCTTGCCCTGCATCGCCGCGATGTTGCGATCGAGCCGGTCGAGCTCGAGCACCAGAACCGGCGTGTTAAGTGCCGTGCGCGAGCCTTGCTGGCCGATCAGGTGAGCGTGAAGTTCGCGGTCGTCCATCAGCTGAACAGCTCCGAAAGATGGGGGTTGAGGAACTTGCCCGCCGGGTCCGCCGCGCGGCGCACTTCGCGATAGCGCTCGGCCATCGGGTAGAGCGCATCTACATCATCGCGGGTCAGCGTGTGCCGCTTCGCCCAGTGCGGCCGCCCGCCATGCGCGCGGAAGATCGCCTCGGCATCGGCAAATAGCGCGCGCCACGGCATCTTCGCGTATTGGTGCATGGAGATCGCCGCGACCGGGCCGGCGTTCATCGGGCTCATCCAGATATCGTCGGGCGCGACGACCCGAAATTCGAACGGAAACGAGACGGGAAGGCGCTTCTTGCGGATCCGACCGACCACCTCGTCGAGTGTCTCGAGGCCCGCAGCCTGCGGCATCTCGTATTCCATCTCTTCGAACGGAATGGTCCGGTCGGAGGGGAAAATCGCGTGAGCCGGGCCGCGTCGGCGCCCGTTCATGTCGGTCCGCATCATCAAGCGCTGCAAAGTCGGCACCAGCTGCGGGATGAAGGCGCCGACGTTGAGCAGGCGCCGGAAGGCGGTTTCCTCCATGTCCGTGGTCGACGGCGGCGGATCGCACGGATCGCACAGCTCGAGCGTCTTGAGGATCACGCTGTCTGCGTGCGGAAAGAACCAGAACTCGACATGGCGCGTGTCTCGCACCAGATCGAAGTAGCGTTCGCGGACCTCGCCCCACGGCCGCTTCTCGATCCGTTCGGCGAGGTGGAAGGCCGGGACCACCTCGCACTCGATCTCGGTCGCGATGCCGAACATGCCGAGTGACAGGCGTTGCGCCTGGAACAGGTCGGGTTCGGTCGTGGCATCGCACCACTTCGCGCCGCCATCGGCGCCGATCAGGCGAAAGCCGCGTGCGAAGGTCGCCAAATTGCCCAGCCCCGCGCCCGTCCCGTGTGTGCCCGTCGCCATCGCGCCCGCGAGCGACTGCGGGTTCACGTCGCCCTGGTTGGCGAGCGCGAGCCCATGCTCCCACAGCGCTGCGGTCAGCCGCTTGATGCTCCATCCAGCGGGAATCCGCGCGGTGGTGCGGTCGGCGCTGACCGTGAGCTCGCCTTCGAGCTCTTCCAAGCTGACAATCGCGTCGTCGCTGGCGCAGAGCGGCATGAACGAGTGCCCCGCGCCGGTCGGGCGGACGGTGCGGGCGCGTTGGACGATCGCCGCCAGTTCGTCTTCGGTCCTGGGCCGCTGCACGGCTGCTGGAGCGCGAACGCTTCCCGACCAGTTCGACCAGCTCATCGACGCCCTCCGCCCTGGCGACCCATCAGATTCGGAGTGATAGCCGACATGAACGGAATTGCACTCGTCCACAGGTGCCAATTGACGGGCGCGGGCAATGCGCGTGATATTCGCGGTGTCACAGGTGACGAGCACCGATGAAGCATTCCGCTGACTATCCGCTGGCACAGCGCCCGATCATGGGCTTCGCGGACCAGTACCCGGCGGGCCTGATCGACCCGGCGCACAGCCATCCGCGCTCACAGCTGACTTACTGCACCTCGGGCGTGATGGTGATCGAGGCGTCCGACTGCGTGTTCATGCTGCCGCCGCGCCGGGCGATCTGGATCCCGGCGGGGACCGACCACGAGGTGCGCTGCCGCGGCCCGGTCGATTCCTACACGCTGTACATCGATCCCGCGCTCGACCCCGATCCGCAGACCGCGCGGGTGATCGAAGTATCGGAACTGGTCCGCGCGCTGGTGTTCGAGGTCGGGCGCTTCAGCCCCGACTACGATCTCGCCGGCCGCGAGGGGGAGATCGCGCGCCTGCTGCTCGCGGAGGTGCGGCGCATGCCGGTCACCCCGACCGACCTGCCGATGCCGCAGGACCCGCGCCTGCTGCGCGTGTGCCACATGCTGATCGATAACCCGGCCGATCCGCGCGATCTCGACGCGTGGGCCTCGGTCGCCGCGATGGGCCGGCGGACCTTCACCCGCGCATTCCGCCGGGAGACCGGCGCGGGCCTCGCGACCTGGCGGCAGCAGGTGCGATTGATGGCGGCGATCCCCAAGCTGGAAGCCGGACAACCGGTGACCACGGTGGCGTTCGACGTCGGCTACGACAGCCCGAGCGCTTTCGCGGCCACGTTCCACAGCGTGTTCGGCCTCGCGCCGAGCGCGTTTATCGCCCGGCCGAGGGAGAGTTCGGCGTCGTGAACCAGAATTGCGGCGGCGGGCCGGCCTTGGGCCACAGCGGCGCCAGCGTGTCGCCCGCATAGAGCTTACCGCCCTGCATAACCGCGTCGATCGCGCGAGCATTGCGGATATCCTCGCGCGGATCGGCGGACAGGATAACGAGGTCGGCAAGCTTGCCCGGCTCGATCGAGCCTAGGTCTGCTTCGCGCCCAATAGTTTGCGCCCCGTTGATCGTCGCGGCTTCGAGGATTTCCGACGGGGTCCAGCCGCCCATCGCGTAGGCTTCCATCTCCCAATGCGTGCCCATCCCCGGCACCTCGCCGTGCGCGCCGACCGAGACCAGCCCCCCGGCGCGCTTCACCTTAAGCGCGCTCGCGGCGACCTGCGGGAAGACATAGCCCGAAGGATCGCGCCACTCGCGCTGCCAGAACTTCTGGTCGCGGAACCAGGGCGGCACGAAACGGGCGTATTTCGCATCGTCGTGCGGCGTGTCGCGAGCGATGAAGTAATCCTGCGCCGGGTAACCGCCGTGCGTGATCTGGAGCGTGACGTCGTAGCTCGTCCCGCTCCGCGCGAGCAGCTGCACCACGTCGTCGTAGAGTACCGGCGGCGGGATCGCGTGCTCGTTGCCCGAGAAGCCGTCGAGGATGTGGGTCAGGTCGAGCTTGGCCGACAGCGCGCCCTCGGTGGTCGGCTGCAGGCCGATCGCGAGCGCCTGCTGCGCAATCCATTCACGCACCCGCCGGTTGCCGCTGCGGTACATCTTGATGTTCGAGAGGCCGTAATATTCGCGGTAGCGCCGCAGCACCGCCTCGACCTCGGCGGGTGAGCGGAAATCGTTGAACGCAAACAGAGCGGTGGCGGTCGAAAAGATGCGCGATCCGGTGGTGAGGCCTGCGTCGATCGCGTCCTGGTAGGCGAGCATGTCGATCGTCAGCGTCGACGGGTCGAACACGGTGGTGACCCCGTAGGCGAGGTTGGCCGCGGGTCCCCACGCCGCAAAATCGAGCACGTCGCGGCGGATATCGGCGACATGATCATGCACGTCGATCAGGCCGGGGATGATGAACTTGCCGCTTACATCGCGCCGCTCGGTGCCGGTAGGAACGGTGAGCGTGCCGCGCTGGCCCACGACGACGATCCGATTGCCGTCGATGAGCACGTCGGCATCGGCCAGCGTGCCCTGCGGCCCCATCGTCAGTACGGTGGCACCGCTCAGCAGGACGCGCCCTTGTGACTGTGCACGCGGCATGGTGACAACGGCTTCGGACCGCGCGACGCCTCCGCCATCGACCGCACGGCGGAAGATGGTCGAGCCTAGCGACCAGAAGACAGTCTTGCCGTCAGTGCTCCAGCCAAAGAAGTCCGCGCCGGAATCGCTCAGCTTCTCGGAGGCGCCCGGACTTGAGAGATAAATCTCGCCCCCGCCCGCCGGAACCGTGACGAAATACAGTTGCTGCGCGATCTGCGCGAGCGCGTGGCGCCCGTCCGGGCTGACCCGCAGGTCGTCCGCCTGTGCGGGTCCTTCGGCGAAGTACCAGTTGGGACCGGAGACGCCGATCCGCTTGGTTTCTCCCGGCAGTGCGTAGACGCCGTCGGGACGATTGAGCAGCACCGTGCCGTCGGCGAGGAAGTGCGGCGTTCCGCCCATCCGCCCGCTCGCCAGCACCTTGCCATCGGCCAAGCGCACGAGCTGCGCATCGCGGAACTGACCGAATTCGACATAGCTCGCGCGGCGGTCCGCGCTGGGTGAGCGGACCACCAGTACACTGCCGTCGGGCGCATAGACAGGATGGGTGTAGAAAGCGTCCGCTTGGCTCAACTGCGTCGCGCGGCCCCTTTTCAGATCGGATTCCCACACCTGACCTCCCGCGGGGCCCGTCCAGGTGACGAACAGCAGCCGTTTGCCGTCCGCCGACCAGCTCGGGTGGAACTGCGGCGCTTCGGTGCGCGCGATCGGCTTCGGCGTGCCACCCGCGACCGGCATCGTGTATATTCGGCCGACGGCGGAGAAGGCCACGGTCTGCCCATCGGGCGACAGCGCGGGCGCCTGAATGATACGCGCTTGCACCGGCCCCGTCTCGACCCGCACCGGCGCGCGCGTGAGCGGACCGAGTTCGGCCTCGACCGCGGCGGTGAACGCGATGGGCGCAACGGCTCCATCGGCCAGCGTCAGGCGGTGCAGATGTCCGCCTCTCGAGAACACCAGCGCCTTGTCGTCCGGCGTGAACGCGAAATCCGGGGAGATATCGCTCCAGTACGAGGCCTGCAGCGAGTCCGGATCGAGTTCGGTCAGATCGCGGTCGCTGCCGGTCGCGAGATCGCGCAGCCGCAGCCAGGTCTCGCCGGTGCGCCGCTCGGCATAGGCGAGCAGCTTGCCGTCGTGCGAGATCGACGGTCGGAAGGCGCTCGCCTGAACCTTGCCGAGGCGGATGTCGCCGATCGCCTTGACCAGCGTTTCCGCCTCTGACCCATCGGGGCGGGCGCGAACCACGTTCCACACGACCGGCTCTTCGAGATCGAGATCGCCGGTGCGCGCGGCGTAGTAGAGCCAATGCCCGTCACGCGACGCCACCGCGCCGAGTGCCTGATGGAGCGCATCATCGGGCCCGCCGGGCCGGTTCGGCAGCACCACGGTCCCCCGCGCATCGCCGGCCGCGTCGAACCGCCACAGCTCATATGCGTTGCGGTCGGGCCAGTAGCGCGAGACAGTGATCGACTTGCCGTCCGCACTCCACGCCGGGGAAGCGAAGATCGGATCGTCGTCGTAGAGCGACAGCTGCCGCGGGTCCGAGCCATCGGCGCGCATGACCCACAAGTTCTCCGCACCCGACCGGTCGGACAGGAAGGCGATCCGGCTACCGTCGGGCGAGAAGGTCGGCTGGCTGTCCAGTGGCAGGCCGTGCGTGATCCGGCGCGCCTCGCCGCCGCTCGTCGGTAGCAGGTAAATATCGCCGAGGATCGCGAACACGAGGGTCTTGCCGTCAGACGAGAGATCGGGTTGCAGCCCGGTCGCCTCGTCGACCGTGAAGGCAATCCTTCGTGTTGGCTGGAGCGGCAATACCTGTCCCGGCTTCGCGAGCGGAGTCGGCGGCAGCCCGGACACGCCCGGCACCGCCTCGGGTTGATCGGACACTTGCGCCGGCGGCGGCGTCTCCAGCGACAGCTCCTGCGCCGCTGCAACGGGTGCAAAAGCCAGCGCAAGGCCGGCAATTGCCATCGCAATCCGCCGGCCTCGCATTGGTATCCTTTCCGTCAGACGTATCCGCGATCAGAACTTATAGGTCGCCGTCCCGATCACCTGGCGACCCGCCCCGAAGGTGCAGTTGTTGGGCCCGGCGCAGCGCGCGACGTAGCGCTTGTCGAACACATTGGAGCCGTTGATCGCGAAACGCCAGTCCGGCAGGTCGTAGTGGACGATCGCGTCGAACAGGGTCGAGCTGTCGCTGGTATAGACCACCGCGTTGAACGGTCCGGGCAAGCTGCCCGCGCTCTTGCTAACGTAGCGTACGCCGGCGCCGAAGCCGAAGCCGCCGAGACCGCCGCGCTGGAAGGTGTAGTCGGCGAACAGCGACGCCTTGTGCTTGGGCGTTACCGGCAGCGGCTCACCGATTTCGACCGCGACTTCGCTCTTGGTCACTTCGCTGTCGGTGTAGGCGTAGGACCCGTTGATCGCGAGCTGGTTGCGGATGCGGGCGACGAACTCGAGCTCGGCCCCCTTTACCTCGACCTCGCCGCTCTGGGTCGCGCCAAGCGGCGGCGCCGTAACCGGTCCGTAGGACGCGCTGGCGACGTTCTGCTGCTTGATCTGGAACAGCGCCGCGGTCGCGAGCAGGTCGACGTCCGACCCCAGGTCCCGCCCATCGTACTTGATACCGGCTTCCCACTGTTCACCAGTGGTCGGCCGGAACGCCTCGCCCGACGCGTTGATGCCCAGCGTCGGCTCGAACGATGTCCCAAAGGAGATGTAGGGCACGAAGCCCGACGGCGTCACGTAGCTCGCGCCCGCGCGCCAGGTGAACTTGTGCTGGTCCTTCGCGGTGCCGAAGGATTCCAGATCGACCCAGTCGTAGCGGCCGGAAAACAGCAGCCGAAGACCGCCAATCGCCAACTGGTCCTGCAGGTAGGCGCCCGTCTGGTTCAGGTGCTGATCAGCGTAGGGGATGTCGGCGGCCGGACGCGGATAGGGCGCGCCGACGTTGTAAACCGGGTTGTAGATATCGATCGTGCCGCCGGCCGCGAACAGGAAGCCGAAGAACGCTTCGTTTTGGACCGTCCGATGATCGATCCCGGCGAGGATGGTGTGCTCGATCGCCCCGGTGGCGACCTTGCCCGCCATCCGGCCGTCGATCCCGAACGACTTCACGTCTTCCGCATAAGGGAAGATCGAGCGGGTGATCGTCCGGTTATCGGCGTTGAGGAATGCGTTGTAGAGCACGTCCTGCCGCTCCGAATAATCGGACCAGCGGGCGTTGATCGTGGCCTTCCAATCGCGGCCGAAATCGTGCTCCAGCTCGAAGCCCGCACCCCATTGGTCGCGAACGTAGCGATTGTAGTCGGGCTCACCCAGATTAACGTCCCGGCGGATCGGCCCGTTGGGGTTGGGCAGCAGAGTGCCCTGCACCGGCAGGAAGCCGTTGGTGTCGCCCTTCACGTCGTCATACTGGTAGTAGGCGAGCGCGGTCAGGCGCGTGTCGGGACCGATGTGGACGGTCGCGGCGGGCGCCGCATAGATGCGCTGGGCGTGGACAAAGTCCCGCTCCGCATCGCGGTCGCGGACCATCACAGTCGCGCGCAGGTCTAGCCAATCGGTCGCCGCGCCGGTCGCGGTCATGCCGAGTTGCTTGAAATCGTCCTCGCCGTACTTGAGCGAAACCTCGCCGCCGAACTCGGTCGAAGGTCGGCGGCTGGTCTGGTTGTAGATGCCTCCCGGAGGGGCGCTGCCGTAGAGCACAGACGCCGGCCCCTTGAGGATGTCGAGGCTCTCGAACGCATAGAGATCGACGCCGTTAGAGAAGATCGTCGTCGTCACCGGCGTCGCCAACCCGTCGATGAACTGCTTGGGCGGAAAGCCCCGCACCTGGATGAAATCGAAGCGCAGGTCGGGGCCGTAGTTTTCGCCCGTCGCGCCCGCGACGTAGCGGACCGCCTGCTGGGCATCGACGAAGTTGAGCAGGTCGATCTGGTCGCGGCTGACCACGCTGACCGATTGCGGCGTCTCGACCAGCGGGATGTCGCTCTTGGTCGCGGTCGACGCCCCTTGCGGCACGTAGGCCTTAGCGGTGACCACGATCACGCGCTCGCCGCTTTCGTCAGTCGTGGCGACCGTCTCGAGCTGATCGCCGCTGGTGTCGGCGGGTGCCGGTTCGTCCTGTGCCTGCGCGGGCATGGCCGCGACGAACATGACGGCCGAGATCGCCGTGACGGCGGTGGTGGCGGTGAACCTGGAAATCTTGCGCATGGAGCGCCCCCTCTTCTGCTGCTCGCAACCGCGAACAAGCTACATCACATCGTCGCCCCGCATCGGCGAAGACGGGCCGACTACTATTCCTAAATGGCCATCGATGCGGTTTCGGTGGTCAAAATGGGCTGCACCGGTCATAGGTGCTATTGCGAATTGATTGCAAGTGAGATCGATGTCCCTTTCGCGATATCCTCCGGCCCGGGCGGCGGTGGCGCGAACTGTCCGCGAGGGTAAGGTGACATGCCTTTAGGGGAAGGATGGCGAGGCCGATGCGTGCATTACTGCTGCTGATCCATCGCTACAGCGGACTGGTGACGCTCGTTTTCCTGGCGGTCGCGGCGCTCACCGGCTGCACGCTCGTGTTCAGGGGCCCGATCGACCGCGCGCTGAATCAGGATTTGTTCGCGGCTAGCGTCAGTTCGGCGTCGCCTTCCCAGACGATCGCCGCGGTTGAAGCATACTCGCGGGCGCATCCGCAGGTTCAGGTCGTCAGTTTCCCGCTTAACCCAGGCCCGAACCGCTCGATCCAGCTTTCGGTCGCGGCCAAGCCGGGCGCAAGCGCGCCGCCTGCGAGCGAGGTGTTCATCGATCCGGCGGACGGCTCGGTCATCGGCGAGCGCAGTCCTGATGCAGGCCTCGGCCGCCGCACATTTGTCGCCAAGGTCGCCGAGCTGCACTTCGACCTGCTGGCGGGCACTTGGGGGCGTTGGTTCCTGGGTGTGGTCGCCCTCCTGTGGTTTGTGTCCAGCCTTGCCGGGCTCTACCTCACCTTCCCGGAGCGCGGGCCGTTCTGGAGCAAGTGGTGGCGCATCTGGCAGTTCCGCCGGTCGAGCGCACTGCCGCGCCTGCTGCTCGACCTGCATCGGGCAAGCGGTTTGTGGCTGTTGCCCTTCCTGCTGCTGCTGGCGCTCACATCGGCGGCGCTCAACTTCTTCGGAGAAGCCTACTCGCCCGCGGTGACCGCGCTCTCGCCGCTCGAGCATGACCTGTTCGAGCAGGACGCGCCGTATCCTGATGGCGCGACCGCGAAGCTTTCGTTCGCCGATGCGCTCGGAGTTGCGGAGCGGCATGCCCAATCGGTCGGCCTCGACTGGCGGCCGGCAACAATGCTCTACTTGCCCGACTGGAACTTCTACGGGGTGAAGTTCTCGGCAGATGGGGTGCTCGATTACCGGAATCTCGGCCCAGTCGATTACTACTTTGACGGCAACACGGGTGCCTATCGTCACGAAGTCGATCCCTACACAGACAGCGCCGGATTGAGGGCGATCCGGGTGGTCTACCCGCTGCACAGCGGTGAGATCTTCGGCTGGGTCACCGTCTTGCTGGTGTTCGTGCTGGGCGTGGTGACCTTCGGCCAGTCGATCACCGGGCTCTACGTCTGGTGGAAGAAGCGCGCCTCGCGGGTCGCGGCGCGACGCAGCAAGCAACGAAAGGTTTCGACATGACCATTTCCGGCGGCGCGGTCATGCCGGCCGACGACATCGATCCCGAAATCCGCCGCTTCGCCGAGCGGCTGCAGGCAGATTATGCGCGGCACTTCGCGGGAGCGGAGCTCGACCTGCCTCAACGTCGCGCGGTCGCCGAAGAGGTGCGATCGCCGTGGCGCGCGGGCGGCCCGGCGATGGCCGCGACCGAGGAACGGCGCGTCGGCCCAAGCGGCGTGCGCGTGCGCATCCACCGTCCGACGCTCGACACACCGCTGCCGGTGCTGATCTACATTCACGGCGGCGGGTGGACGACCTTCAGCCTCGACACCCACGACCGGCTGATGCGCGAATACGCTCACCGTGCTTGCTGCGCGGTGGTGGGCATCGACTACAGCCTCTCGCCCGAAGCGCGCTTTCCCCGCGCGCTGGAGGAAATCGCCGAGGTGCTCGCCTGGTTGCGCGCGGACGGTGCGAGTTGCGGGCTCGATACCGCCAGCGTCGCGATCGGCGGCGACAGCGCGGGCGCCAACCTTTCGCTCGCGAGCATGGTCCGCGCGCGCGATAGCGATGAGCCGCTCGTCCAGGGTATGCTGCTCAACTACGGCGCATTCGATGAAACTCCACGCGAGAGCCACGCCCGCTACGGCGGCGAGGAGTACATGCTCACGCCCGACGAGATGGACTGGTTCTGGCGCAACTACCGCGGTGAGGACCGCTCGATCGACCCGCTCGCCCGCCCGCTTCACGCCAAGCTTGAGGGATTGCCGCCTGCGTTCCTGTGCATCGCCGAATGCGACATCCTGGCGGACGAGAACCGCGAAATGGCGCGCTTACTCCAGGACGCAGGCGTCGAGGTGACATCGGAGGTCTATCGCGGTGCGACGCACAGCTTCCTGGAGGCGGTCAGCATATCTTCGCTCGCCGACCGCGCACTGAACGACGCGTCCGCTTGGTTGCGGCGGACCCTCACCGCGTGAGCGCGGACTTTACCGCGGTCGGTCAGGACAATGTCGCCCGGCTGATTGCGCAAATGCCGCTGTGCTGGATCGTGCCGCACGGCGATCCAGCGGCAGCCATCCTGATGCCGGTCGTGCTCGAGCCCGGCCACAAGTCCCTCCTCGGGCACCTGCCCCTCCGCGCACCCGCCACCGAGGCGCTGCGCGGCGATCCGCGAGCCAGCTTCCTGTTCCTGGGTGCGAACGGTTATGTCTCGCCGGCCCACGCCGGAATCGACGACTGGGCGCCCACTTGGAATTTCGTCTCGGCCAAGTTGACCGGCGCCGTCTCGCTCGACCCCGGCCTGACCCGCGACGCCGTCGAGGCCGTCGTCGCTCTGATGGAAGGTCCCAATGGCTGGAACATCGGCGCGATCGAGCATCGTTACGACACGCTCGCCGCTCGCATAGTCGGCTTCCGCGCGACGATCGAACACGTGTCGCCGCGCTTCAAGCTCGGGCAGGATGAATGGCCCGAGGTTCGCTCCCGCATTGCCGATGCGCTCGCCGACACCGAGGTCGGTAAGTGGATGGGCGGAATAGGCTAATTCACTCTTCGCACACTTTCGCTCACTCGGTAGTGAATAAGTGTTGTTCCCCACTCCGATTTGAGGCATGTTTGCGTCAGGCGCCTGACCAGAGGCGCGACAGGGATGGAGGGATTCTCGATGAAATCGCGCATTGGCCTGATCGGCATTTCGGCACTGGCTTTCATGTGGAGCGATGTCGCCATCGCGCAGGCTCCGCCGGCGGACCCGGGCGCCTCGACGGCCCAGGCGGAAGACCCGGTCGCCGCCGAAGGCGACATCATCGTCACCGCCCGCCGTCGCACCGAAAACCTGCAGACCACCCCGCTGTCGGGCTCGGTCATCAGCGGCACGCAGCTCGCTGAAAAGGGCGTGACCAACGTCGACACGCTGCAGTTCGCCACCCCCAGCGTGGTGGTCAACAACTTCGGACAGGGTATCGACTTCAACGTCCGCGGCATCGGCAAGGGTGAACACAACACCCAGACCGCGACCGGCGTCATCACCTATCGTGACGGCGCGCCGACCTTCCCCGGTTACTTCACCGCGGAACCGTACTACGACGTCGCCAACATCCAGGTCCTACGCGGTCCGCAGGGCACGATCGTCGGCCAGAACGCGACCGGCGGCGCGGTGTTCGTCAACAGCAACGATCCGATCATCGGTGGCGGCGTGACCGGCTACATCAGCGGCAACGTCGGCAACTTCAGCGAATTCGGCGCTCAGGGTGCCGTCAACATTCCGGCCGGCGGCACCTTCGCCGCGCGCGTAGCTCTCTACGGCATGCGCCGCGACGGCTTCTTCGACATCACCGGCCCCGGCGGCGCGCCCTATACCGGCAACAACGGCGACCAGCGCCACATCGCCGGGCGCCTGAGCCTGCTGTGGAAGCCCACGCCGCAGCTGTCGGTCCTGTCCAAGACCGACCTCGTTTATCTCGACTTCGGCGCCTATCCGGCGACGCCGTTCCGCGACTTCTACAAGAACTTCCCGATCGGGAGCAGCACTCCCAATCCGACCTACCACGACCTGTTCGACATCCAGATGAACTCCCCGCAGGAAGCGCGCGACAAGCTGTGGCGCGAGATCCTGCGCATCAACTATGAGTTCGACAACGGGATGCAGATCCGTTCGGTCAGCAGCTACTCGCGTGGCAATACCAAGTACCGCGCCGACCTCGACGGCACCGCGGCGACCACCCCCGCGACCGCCGACCGCACGTTCTTCGACAACGTCAGCGAACGCCAGATCAGCCAGGAACTGTCGCTGATCTCGCCCGACACCGCGCGGGTAACCTACCTGCTCGGCGCGTTCGGCCTGTGGAACAAGTACAACTTCCTGCCGCCGTTCCAGTTCGTCAGCGACAACTCGTCGGCGCCCGGTCCGGTCAGCGAGTACCGTCTGCAGGGCACCAACCCCAACCGTTCGCTCGCGGTGTTCGGTCAGCTCGGCTTCGCGATTACTCCGCAGCTGAAGCTCGAAGCCGGCGGCCGCTACACCGCCAGCCGCAGCACCAACCACGTCGATATCTTGCAGTTCGGCGTGCCGATCGATGCCGAGAGCACGACCAAGTCGGACAACTTCTCGTACAAGGTCTCGCTGGGGTTCGAAGCAAGCCCGACGCAGTACCTGTACGCCTTCGTTGCAACCGGCTTCAAACCGGGCGGCCTGAACGTGCCGGTCGGTCTTCCGGCACCTATTTCGTTCGGCCCTGAAACAGTTACTTCGTACGAGCTGGGCTGGAAGGGCGAGTTCGCCGACCGACACCTGCGCACCACACTGACCGGGTTCTACAACCAGTATCACGACTTCCAGGTGATCATCGCCAACCCGGGCTTCCCGGTGTTCGGCACCGAGGTTAACGTGCCCGGCACGACCAAGATCTATGGCATGGAAGCCGAGGCCGAAGCGCGCTTCGGCGGCCTCAGCATCGATCTCGGCCTCAACCTGACGCACAGCAGCATCGGCAAGTTCTACGCTCTCGATGCGCGCGGAACCCTCTCGCTGTCGCCGTGCGATATCAACACCGGCCCCGCCACCCCGCTGTGCATCAACCTCGAGGGCCGCGACCAAACCTATGCCCCGCGGGTAACCTTCAACGCGGGCATCGCCTACGCCATTCCGCTGAGCGACAAGGCGACGCTGACCCCGCGCCTCAACTACGGCCACATCGGCAAGCAGTGGGCGACCCTGTTCGAGAACGTCCAGCGCGGCGACCGTATTCCGGAACGCAACATCCTCAACGCCCAGCTCGAATTCAACACGGGCGATGGGCTGACGGTGACCGGCTACGCGACCAACCTGACCAACCGCCACTACCCGGCGGCGCTCAACAGCGGGCTCTACTTCGCGGGCGCCCCGCGCCAGTACGGCGTCAAGGTCACCAAGGCCTTCTGATCTGCCCATCCTGTCGAACACCGGCCGTCCCTTCGCGGGGACGGGCGGTGGACGACGCCCTCGATCCAGGCGGCAACCGATGCAGACCTTCGCCCTCACGGTCGACAAGTTCCTCGCCCACGCCGGCAAGTGGTTCGGCGCGCGCGAGGTGGTGTGGGCGGAGGATGGCGCGGCCCAAGCTCGTTTCACCTACGCCGAGCTTTACGCGCGGGCCAACCGCCTGTCGGGTGCGCTGGTGGCGCTCGGGTTCAAGGAAGGCGACCGGCTCGGCACGCTAGCGTGGAACACCCGCCACCACCTGGAGACCTACTACGGCGTGATGGGCATGGGCGGCGTCTGCCACACGCTCAACCCGCGCCTGACCGCCGCGCAGCTGGCGGTCATGATCAACGAAGCGGACGATCGCATCCTGGCGGTTTCTGCTGACCTGTTGCCGCTGGCTCGGCAGGTGCTCGAACAGTGCCCTGGTGTCGAACACGTCATCGCGCTCGACGGACCGGGCGGCGGTGACACCCTCGATGTCGAAGCGCTGCTTGCAGAGCATGGCACTCCGGTCGACTGGGGCCGGTTCGACGAGAACACGCCGGCGGGCCTGTGCTACACCTCCGGCACCACCGGGTCGCCCAAGGGCGTGCTCTACACCCACCGCTCCAATTACCTGCACACGCTGCGCGCGCTGCAGGCGGACTCCGCCGCGCTGACCGCACGCGACTGTCTGCTGCTGGCGGTGCCGATGTTTCACGCGAACGGTTGGGGGCTTCCGTTCGCCGCGCCCGCGGCTGGCACCAAGCTGGTGCTGCCCGGGCGCACTCTTGACGGCGCGAGCCTCGCCAAGCTGATCCGCGACGAAGGCGTGACGGTCGCGGTCGGCGTACAGACCGTCTGGCTCGGGCTCGCCGACCACCTCGACCAGGAAGGGGGCGACCTGCCCTCGCTCGAACGCGTGCTGATCGGCGGCTCAAGCTGTCCCGAGGCGCTGATCGAGCGCCTCGAGACGCGGCTGGGAGCGCGGGTGCAGACCAGTTGGGGCATGACCGAGCTGTCGCCGATCGGGACCATCTCGCCCGCGGGCGAACCGGCGGTCCCTGGTGCGGCCGGCCGCGCACCCCTTGGCGTCGATCTCAAGCTGACCGATGCTGCGGGGGTCACGCTGCCCGACCAGCGCGACAGTCTCGGTCATCTCAAGGTCAAGGGTGCGAGCGTCGTCGCGCGCTACTTCAATTCGGACGAGGACGTGCTTGACGCCGAGGGCTACTTCGACACCGGCGATCTCGCGACGATCGATGGCGCTGGCAACCTCACCATCCGCGGCCGCGCCAAGGACTTGATCAAGTCGGGCGGCGAGTGGATCAACCCGGCCGAGATCGAGACCATTGTCGGCGCGCATCCTTCGGTCCGCCACGTCGCGGTGATCGCCCGCCCCGATCCCAAGTGGGGCGAACGTCCGCTGCTGGTGATCGAGCGCGACGAAGCCGGCGACCGCAGCGCGCTGCTCGACCTTCTGCGCGGCAAGGTCGCCGACTGGTGGATTCCGCGCGAAGTGGCCGAAGTCGCCGCCATGCCGCTCGCGGCGACCGGCAAGATCGACAAGGTCCGCCTGCGCGCGGACTACGCGGATGGGACGCTGGTGGCCGAGCCCGCCTGACGGTCAGTTACAGGCCGAGGTCGGGCGCGGTAGTACCGGCGAGGCAAGGCCGACATTCCAGTTCCAGCCCACCTGCCCCGTGGCGCGCTTGCGGCACATCACGTCCTCGTTGAGCGCGAACATGCCCGGCATCAGCCCTGCGCTGAGCGTCGGGACGTCGCCGAACCACATGAACGATCCGCCGTGCGCATAGGGGTGCCACTCGGGCGCCTTCGCGGCTACCGGCGCGCCGCTCTTGGCGAAGCTGGTCCAGTAGCCGAGCATCGCGTCGGACATGCCGCGCTCTTGAACCGTGTCGGGGACGCGGGGCCACAGCGGGCCGACGCGTTCCGGCGTGCCGAAGACGTATGGCAGCTCGCTCGCATGGAAGGCGTGCAGGCCGGCGTCGTCCATCGCCGGATAGCCGTGATCGAACAGATAGAGGTATGCTGCCTGCCCGGCCGCAGTTTGCGACCGCACCAGCCGCTCGGCGGTCCAGCCGTAGAGCGCGTCGCGCGTCGCCGCGAGGATGCTCTCGCGATAATCCGCAGCCGGATAGAGCTTGAGGAAGGCATCGGCGAGATCGCCGTACTTCTCGCGGATCTGCTTTTCGTATTCCTCTGCCGATTCCGGCGCCTTGGGCGCGAGGATCGTCAAGGTGCGGATTTCGCCCTGGTTGAACCCGGCGAGGATCGGCACCGGCGCCTGCTCGCCCTTGTCGAACGTATCGACCAATTGGCGCGGCAGGATCTTGCCATCGACCGTGCCGAAGGGCGCGAAGCCAAGCTTGGCGGCTTTCTCGGTCAGCTCCTGCGCGTCGAGCTTGCGCAACGCCGCGAGGTCCGGCGCTTCCACACCCTTGGCGACGAACTGTCCAACCGCCTCCGCAGACGGTGCTCCGAACGCGCCTTTGGTCAACTCAGGGGTCGAGATCATGTACGCGCTTTGCGCGATCGCCTTGTCGAACAGGCCGCGCGCGGCGGGCGAGGCCATCAGGTACATCACGCTCAGCCCACCGGCGGACTCGCCCGCGATCGTCACATTATCCGGATCGCCGCCGAACGCACCGATGTTGGCCTTGATCCACTGCAGCGCTGCGACCTGATCGAGCAGGCCGTAATTGCCCGAGACGCCCACAGCGCTTTCCGCGCTCAGCTCCGGATGCGCCATCCAGCCGAGCACGCCGAGGCGGTAGTTAATCGACACCACCACGACGCCGCGCTCGGCCAGGGGGCGACCATCATAAAGCGGCTCGCGGCTCGAACCCGCGGTCAGCGCGCCGCCGTGGATCCAAACGAGAACCGGCGCCTTCTTCGCCTTGGCCGGCCGCCAAACATTGAGGGTCAGGCAGTCCTCGCTCACGGGAAGCTTCTCGGCGCCCGAATAGATGTTGGCGGGGCCGCGCTGGTTCTGGACGCACGCCGGTCCGAAGTCGGTGGCGAGCTTGGTGCCGGCCCAGCGCGGGAGGGCGAGCGGCGGCTTCCAGCGCAGATCGCCGATGGGCGGCTGCGCGTAGGGAATGCCCTTGAACACGCTTACCGGACCGTCCTTGTACCCGCGCACGGCGCCCGCGGGGGCGTCGACCGCCGGCCCCTTGGCAAACGCAGGCATCGCGACGGTCAGCGCGAGAGCGGCAATAATTGCGGATTTCACGAGTTTGCCTCCAGGTGGCGCAGGCGCCGCGCCAGCACGAGGAAGTGCGCGATCGCGATGAGGTAAAACGGAGTCAGCGTATACAGCGCCAGTTGCAGCGAATTGGCATGCCCCCGCGCCGCGAGCCAGTCGCTCGCCGCGCCGACCCAGGTAGGCCCGAGGCCGAGGCCGATGAAGTTCGCCACCAGCAGCAGCAGCGCCCCGGCAAGCACCCGCTGGTTCGGCGCCGATTCCTCCTGCGTCAGCGTGACCGCGCACGAGAGGTAGAAGTAGTTGAAGAAGTTGACGATCGTCAGCAGCACCAGCGCCAGCGGCCATTCGGGCGCCCACAGGAACGCGATGTAGAACGGCATCGAGATCGCCAGCGAGCCTGCCGGAAGCGAGGCGAAGTAGCGGCGCGACTCGGCTGTCATCTTGTCGATGATCCGGCCCGACACCAGCATGCCGCCGCCCATCCCGACGATGACGACGAGGGCGTACCAGAGGGCCACTTCCTCGAGCGTCATGCCCTTCTCGCGCATGAGGAACAGCACCGCGAAGTTGCCGAGGCCATAGGTGACGAACTGGGTAGCACCGGTGCCGAAGGCCGTCAGGGTCAGCGTCGGATTGCCGAAGAAGGCGCGCACGGTAGCCCAGAACGGGGCTTTCTCCGACACCGGGTGCGCGTGCCCGTCGGTTCCGCCGCGCGCCGGCTCCGCGATCAGCAGCGGCAAGGCGACCGCCGCCACGACGCCGATCGCGCCGATCGCGATGAAGGCGTGCCGCCAGTCGAACGCCGCGGCGATCGAGGCGCCGAGCGCGATGCCCAGCGCAGCGCCGATCGGCGGGCCGAGATTGTAGATGCCGAACGCGAACCCGCGCCGGCCGGGCGCGAAAGTATCGGTGATCAGCGCATAGGAGGGCGGCACCCCGCCCGCTTCGCCGAAGCCCACCGTCATGCGGGCGATGACGAGTTGCGGATAAGTCTGCGCCATCCCGCACGCCATCGTCGCCGCGCTCCAGATGCCGCAGGCGACGCTCAGCACCGCGACGCGATTAGTCCGGTCCGCCAGCCACGCCACCGGGATGGCGATGAAGCAGTAGAACATCGCGAAGTAGAGCCCGCCGATCTTGCCAAGCTGGCCGTCGGTGACGTGCAGCGTGTCCTGGATCGGCTTGGCGAGGATGCTCAAGAGCTGCCGGTCGAGGAAGTTGATGACGTACACGAACGTCAGCATCGCCAGGACCACGCCCGGCCGCCCGCGGACGCCCTTGTGTGCAGGTGCAGCGGCGTCGATCGGCCCGGCGGTGGACTGAAGTTCCATGCTCTCTCCCTCGCGCATGAGGGCCGCGAGCCCACCCTCTCCCAGGGCGCGCGCATCCTGCCGAGCGGTCTTCGCGCTGTCAACGCAACGCTCACTCGCGTGTGAATTAAATTTGCTCACTGGCCTGTGACGGGTTGACGCTCTGCTCTGCACCGGTGATGCAAGGCGCGTGAGCGAAGCCAAGAAACCCGTCCGCAAGTCGCGCAAGGCCGAACAGCGCGCCGAAACGATGGAGCAAATCTACGATGCAGCCGAAGAGCTGTTCTCGCAGCACGGGCTTCACGGAGTAACGCTGAAAGACGTCGCCAAGCAGGTTGGCGTCCATCACACGCTGCTCAACTACTACTTCGACGACAAGAAGGCGCTGTTCGACGCGGTGTTCGCGCGCCGCGCGGTGGTGACCAGCGAGCGGCGGATGAAGGCGCTCGACGAATACGAAGCGTCCTGCGGCGGCAAGCCGACCGTCGAGGGCGCATTGCACGCGTTCCTCGACACCGACCTCGATACCTATACCCACGGCGGCGAAGGCTGGCGCAACTACGCCAAGCTCGGCGCGCAGGTGTCCAACACTCCGGCGTGGGGTGCGGACCTGATGGACCAGCATTTCGATCCCGTCGTGCTACGCCTGATCGGGCTGCTCAAAAAAGCGCTGCCGCACTGCGCCGAAGAAGACATCTTCTGGGGCTATCACTTCGTCACCGGCGCGCTGATGCTGAGCCTCGCGCGCACCGGCCGCATCGACAAGCTCTCGGGCGGAATCTGTCGGTCGGACGATTTCGGCGCGGTCAAGCAGCGGCTCGCAAAGTTCATGGCCGCCGGGTTCCACTCGATCTGCGGCGAAGCGTGACCGCCTGAGATATATTTCAACGCGCACGGTGCGCTGACGCCGATAACGCCTATCTAGCGCCGATGCCGTTTCCCAACCTCCCGCCGATTCTCGCCCAAGCCCTCGCCGCGCGCGGCTACGCGGAGCCCACCCCCGTTCAGGCGGCGGTGCTCGCGCCGGAAGCGAATGGCCGCGATCTCATCGTCTCGGCGCAGACCGGCTCGGGCAAGACCGTCGCCTTCGGGATGGCGATGGCGACCGAGCTGCTGCGCCAGGATGGCTCGCTTGAGATTGCCGGCCAACCGCTCGCCCTGATCGTGGCGCCGACCCGTGAGTTGGCGCTGCAAGTCAGCCGCGAACTCGTCTGGCTCTATGGCCAGGCCGGTGCCCGCGTCGCCACCTGTGTCGGCGGGATGGATCCGTCGAAGGAGCGCCGCGGCCTGCGCGAAGGGCCGCAGATCGTCGTGGGCACGCCGGGCCGGCTGCGCGACCATCTCGAGCGCGGCGCGCTCGATCTCACAGGCTTGCGCACCGTGGTGCTCGACGAGGCGGACGAGATGCTCGACATGGGCTTCCGCGAGGACCTCGAGGAAATCCTCGATGCGACGCCGCAGGAGCGTCGGACGCTGCTGTTTTCGGCCACGATGCCCCCGGCGATCGCCCTCCTCGCGCGTCAGTATCAGCGCGA
Organism: Tsuneonella rigui; assembly: GCF_003958625.1. Taxonomy (GTDB): domain Bacteria; phylum Pseudomonadota; class Alphaproteobacteria; order Sphingomonadales; family Sphingomonadaceae; genus Tsuneonella; species Tsuneonella rigui. The sequence continues at coordinate 77,117 of NZ_RSEL01000028.1, forward strand.
CGCGCTGCGCATCTCGACGATCGGGGACGATCGCGGACACGGCGACATCGCCTACCGGGCGATGACCGTCAGCCCCGCCGAGATCGAGCATGCGGTGGTCAACCTGCTTCGCTTCCACGAAGCAGAGACCGCGATGCTGTTCTGCGCCACGCGCGAAAACGTCCGCCGGCTCCACGCAACTTTGCAGGAGCGTGGGTTCGCCGTCGTCGCGCTATCGGGCGAACACTCGCAGTCCGAGCGAAACCAAGCGCTCCAGGCGCTGCGCGACCGTCGTGCGCGGGTGTGCGTCGCGACCGATGTGGCTGCGCGCGGAATCGACCTGCCGACGCTCAGCCTGGTGGTGCATGTCGAAATCCCCCGCGATGCAGAGACGTTGCAGCACCGTTCCGGTCGCACCGGACGCGCGGGCAAGAAGGGCACCGCGGTCCTGATCGTCCCCTACCCGCGCCGCCGCCGGGTGGAATCGATGCTCCGCGGTGCGCGGATCGAGGCGCAATGGATCGATCCGCCGACCGCCGACGATATCCGCCGCAACGACCGTGCGCGCCTGCTCGAAGCCTTGCTCGCACCGGTCGAAACCGACGAGGAGGATCAGGCGATCGCCGCCAAGCTGCTGCAAGAGCGCAGCCCCGAGGACGTCGCCGCCGCACTCGTCCGCGCGCACCGCGCCGCAATGCCTCAGCCCGAGGAGCTGACCGCCAACACGCCCGAAGCTCGCGCAGCGCAAAAGCAGGACCGCCACCGGCCCGGATTCGAGGATATCGTCTGGTTCCGGATGGACGTCGGCCGCCGGCAAAATGCGGACCCGCGCTGGATCCTGCCGCTGCTCTGCCGCCGCGGCCACATCACGCGCAATGAGATCGGCGCGATCCGCATCGGTCCCAATGAGACCTATTTCCAGGTTCCCCGCACGATCGCCGACAAGTTCGCCTCCGCGCTCACCCGGACGGCGAGCAGCGAGGACGGCGGCGACGTGACGATCGAGCCAGCTCCCGACACGCCGCGCGAGGCTGCCCGGAACCGGCGACCGACCACTGCTCGCCCAGAGCGCGGTCCCAAAGGCAAGGGCGCGCCCAATGACAGCAAGCCGCGTGGCCCGCGCAATGAAGCCGGTCCTAAAATGCCCTGGCCGAAGAAGCCGCACCGCAAGGGCCCCAAGGCGCGCTGATTGCTTTCGCGCGCCGTTTTGCCTATGGCGCGCGCACTAGCCCCGGCCAGCGCGTCACAGCCGACCCGCGCGCCGGGGCGCCGCATTTTCCACGCTGCCCGAGAAGGAAGCGCACCCATGTCATCCCGCCGCCGCCAGGTTTACGAAGGCAAGGCCAAGATCCTTTATGAAGGCCCCGAGCCGGGCACGCTGATCCAGTACTTCAAGGACGATGCGACCGCCTTCAACGCCCAGAAGAAGGGCACGATCAACGGCAAGGGCGTGATCAACAACCGCATCAGCGAGCACGTGTTCACGCGGCTCGCGCACATCGGCATCCCGACCCACTTCATCCGCCGCCTCAACATGCGCGAACAGCTGGTGCGCCAGGTCGAGATCATCCCGATCGAGGTGATCGTTCGCAACGTCGCCGCCGGCTCGCTGACCAAGCGCCTCGGCATCGAGGAAGGCGAGCCGCTGCCGCACACCTTGATCGAATACTGCTACAAGGACGATGCACTCGGCGACCCGTTCATTTCCGAAGAAGAGATCGCCTGCTTCAACTGGGCGAGCCACGAGGAGATGCAGGACATCTCGTCGATGGCGATCCGCATCAACGACTTCATGTGCGGCATGTTCGCCGCGATCGGCATCCGCCTGATCGACTTCAAGCTGGAGTTCGGCCGCATCTGGGACGGCGACTTCGCGCGCACCATCCTGGCCGACGAGATCAGCCCCGACGGCTGCCGCCTGTGGGACATCGCCACCGGCGAAAAGCTCGACAAGGACCGCTTCCGCCGCGATCTCGGCGGGGAAGAACAGGCCTACCAGGAAGTCGCCCGCCGCCTCGGTCTGCTGCAGGAAGACAACGGCACGCCCGGCGAGGTGTTCGACATGTCCGCCCACCGGGGGCGCCTGCGGTCGGGTAAGCCGAAGAAGTAGGGCCCGGCCCGCAAAACCCTTGCGCTTCGGAACCTTCGCGGCATGATGGTCCGCAAGGGGGCGCAATGAGACATTTCAAGACGATACTGCTCGCCGCAGCGGGTGCCGCGGTCGCTCTACCGGCGGCCGCGCAGGATAACCCGAGCTCCGCGCAGACCCAGCAGCAAGTGGCTAAGGGTCCGCCGCCCGCGTGGGTGACCCCGTCCGAGCCGCTGCCGGTGCCGCCCGACGCGAGCGGCCTGGCGTTCGTCCGCCTGCAGGACACTGTCCTCCATCTCGATGCGCATGGACAGTCCACGTACGTGGGGCAGCGCGTGAAGCTGCTGCACACGCAGGCCTTGCAGCTCGGCAACCTCGCCATCGCGTGGAATCCGGCGAGCGGGACGCCGACGATCCACGCGGTCAAGGTCCACCGCGGATCGGAGACGATCGATGTGCTCGCCAAGACCGCGTTCGAGGTATTGCGGCGCGAAGACCAGCTCGAGCAGGCGATGCTCAGCGGCACGCTGACCGCGGTGCTAAAGGTGCCCGACTTGCGCGTGGGCGACGAGCTCGAGGTGGCTTACACGCTGCCCTCGAGCGATCCGACGCTGAAGAACCAGAACGCAGGCATACTGCTGCTGCCCGGCACCACGCTGCCCGGCCGCTACCACCTCGGGGTGAGTTGGGAGGAAGGCGAAGAACCGCGTATCAACGCGACGAACGATTTCGGTGCGGAGGTCGTCCGCAGCGCGCACGCCATAGAGATCAGCGCCGACAACCCGGCCGCGTTGGTCCCGCCGAAGGATGCCCCGCCACGTTACAATTGGCAGCGGCTCATCGAGTACAGCGACTTCGTCGGCTGGAATGCCGTCTCGCAGCGGTTCGTGGGACTGTTCACCGATGCCGCCAAGCTCGCGCCTGATTCCCCGTTGAAGCAGGAAGCCGCGAGGATCGCCGCCCAGCAGACCGATCCGCTCGCGCGGGCGCAGGAGGCGCTGGCGTTGGTCCAGCAGCAGGTGCGCTATATCTACATCGGGCTCGACGGGGGCAACTTCCTTCCCGCGAGCGCGGACCAGACCTGGCAGCGGCGCTACGGCGACTGCAAGGCCAAGACCGCGCTCCTACTCGCATTGCTGGGCGAGCTGGGCATCGCGGCCGAACCCGTGCTGGTCCAAAACAGCGGCGCGGACGACGGGTTCGATGCCCGCCTGCCCAATCCGGGGCTATTCAATCACGTGCTCGTCCGCGCGACCATTGGCGGCAAGAAATATTGGCTCGATGGCACCCTGCCGGTCGTCGCCACCGCGAGCCTCGCGCCCGATTTCCCCTATCGCTGGGTACTGCCGCTGACGGCGAGAGGCAGCGCGCTCGAAAAGATCGCATGGGTCCCGGCAAAAAAGCCCGAAGAGCTCAATCTCTACGAGATCGACGCGCGCGACGGGATCGACGCGCCGGCCCGCATCGTGACCACCTCGATCAAGCGCGGTCCGGATGCGCTGGTGCAATATGCCCAGTTCTCCGCGCTCACCGCCGACCAGTTGCTGCAGGCGTTTCGCAACAACCTGACCGGCGATAGTAGCTGGGATTCGATCGACTCGGTCACTTACCGCTTCGACCGCGACGAGCGGGCCAGCGTACTGGAAATCGCCGGCATCGGGCCGGTCGACTGGGACGTAGACGGTGCCGAACGCTCGCTCGCCTTGCCGGGCGGCGGGTTCAGTCCCCCCGGGCGGCACCAGCGCGCCGCCGACCAGGATCAGACGGCGCCGTTCTATGACTCTCCTTCGTTCACCTGCTATGTCACCACGCTGCGCCTGCCGAAGAACACGAACCCGGAGAATTGGCGCTTCAACAGCATGTTCGACACGTCGATGTACGGGCACGTCTATTACCGCGCGTTCGACCGGCGCGACGGGAGCTTGCGGCTGGTGCGCGGCTCTCGCACCGAGCGGCCCGAGATCGATCCGGCGCTCGCCGAGCGCGACAACGCACGGCTGGCGCGGTTCGACAACTCGATGGCCTGGGCCATGTATGACCCGGACCAGACGATGACGCTTCCCCCCGGCCTGCCCAAGGTTGCTGCGACCTATGAAGGCGACTGGCTCCATTCGTCCGAAGCCTGCCTGCCGAAGGACTTGCGCTAGACCACGTAGGTCAGGCTCATCCCGCTTGGCCCAATGGCGTAGGCGCAATCGGGCAGGTGGTCGCCGTCGACCTGGACCGGGCTGACGCAGCGGTCGAAGGTGACGCGGCGGACGCTGCGGAAGGTCGCGAGACCGAGGCGGTCGAGCGGCCGGCGGGCGATCGCGGCGGCGGTGAACGCGGCGACGCGGAGGCGCGAGGGGCGTTCGAGGACGATCAATTCGACCGCATCGGCTGTCAATGAAGCGCTTGGTGCGAGCTGGAACGGCCCGCCGAACAGCGCCGAATGACTTACGATCACCGCCGCCGCTTCGCATTCGAACGCGTTGCCGTCGCTGAGCTCGCCGGAAACCGTCATCGTCTCACGCGGCCATTCGCGCAGCACCTGCAGCATCGCCACGACGTAGGCGAACCGGCCGATCCGCCGCTTGAGCGCGCCCGACACCCGCGCCACCGCGTGGCTGTCAGGACCGATCGACAAGCAGGCGACCACCGGCATCTCGCCCAGCCGATAGAGCGGCGCGCGCACCCAGCTCTCTTTTCCCCGTTCCCACGCCGCGCAGACCTGCGCCGCGAGCTTCGCCGGATCGCGTGCGTAGCCGAGTTCGCGCGCGACCAGGTTGATGGTTCCGGCAGGCGCGATGCACAGCGGCACTTCGCCTGCGCGCTCACCCAGCGCCTGCACCGTGTCGCGCAAGGTGCCGTCGCCGCCGTGGACGCAGACGAGGTCTGCCGTGCCAGACAGCTGCACGCCGTCGCGGGTGGTCGGCAGCGCGGTGACCTCTGCCCCATGGGCGTCGAACGCGCGCACCAGCGCCGCCAGCCGCGCCGGGCGGAAGCTGCCCGCCGCCGGATTGTAGACCAGATCGAGCTTCATGCGGGTCCGGTTGTTGCCCGGTTCAGCCGGGACCGGCAAGGAGGTGCACATGAAGCGTTCGCTGCTGGCGGGTTTCGCCGTCCTTCTCGCCGTTCCCGCATATGCCGAAGACGCCCCGCCCGCGTGGGCATTCGAACAGAGCGACGTCCCGGTCGATCCCGCGTTCACCTTCGGCCGGCTGCCCAACGGCATGCGCTACGTCTTGCGCGAGAACCACACGCCCGAAGGCACCGTGCTGGTGCGGCTGCGGATCGGTTCGGGGTCGCTGGAGGAGACCGACGACGAGCGCGGCCTCGCGCATTTCCTCGAGCACATGGCGTTCAATGGCTCGACCCACGTGCCCGAAGGCGAGATGATCAAGCTGCTCGAGCGCGAGGGGCTCGCATTCGGCGCCGATACCAACGCCTCGACCGGGTTCGAGGCGACCACCTACAAGCTCGACCTGCCGCGCGCCGACCCGAAGCTGGTCGAGACCGCGCTGATGCTGATGCGCGAGACCGCCAGCGAGCTTACGCTCTCCCCCGAGGCGATCGATCGCGAGCGCGGGGTAGTGTTGGCAGAAAAGCGCGACCGGACCACCTACGCCCTCAAGGAAACCGAGGATGAGTGGGCGTTCATCGCGCCCGGCGCCCGCTATCCCGAGCGGTTGCCGATAGGAACCGATGCCACGCTGAAGGCGGCCGGTGCGAACCGCATCGGCGGTTTGTACCGCCGTGCCTATGTGCCCGCTAACGCGGTGCTGATCGTGGTCGGAGATATCGATGTGGCCGCGACCCAAAAGGCGATCGCCGCGCGTTTCGGCGATTGGTCAGGCCCGCCCGCCCCGCCAGAGCCGAATGCCGGGCCAGTGGACCTCGCTCGGCGCGGCCAAACCGACATCTATCTCGACCCGGCCTTGTCCGAGCGAGTGACCGTCACCGCGCTGTCGCCGTGGACCGAGGAGCCCGACACGATCGCGCAGCGCCGCACCAACCTGCTGCGATCGATCGGCTATGCCGCGGTCAACCGGCGGCTGGCCACGCTCGCGCGGCAGGCCGATGCGCCCTATCGCGGTGCGGGATTCGGCACCGGCGACGTGTTCAAGGTCGGCCGGACGACCAACTTCATCGTTGATGCGCTCGATGGCAAATGGCGCCAGGGACTCGACGCGGCGGTGCGCGAATGGCGGCGAGCACTCGAATACGGCTTCTCCGATGCAGAGATCGCAGAGCAGGTCGCGCGGACGCGCCAATCGCAGGAGAACGCCGCACGTGCCGCTTCGACCCGCAGCAATGCCGCGCTGGTCGGCGCGATCGAGCAGCTGCTGAACAACGACCTGGTCCCGGCCACCCCGGAAAGCGCCTTGGCGCGGTTCGAGGAGTTCGCACCCTCCATCACACCCGAGGCGGTGCTGGCGGCGATGAAGGACGACGCCGCGCCGCTCAACGATCCGCTGATCCGGTTCCAGGGCCGGGTGGCGCCCGCCGGCGGCGATGCAGCGCTGCGCGCGGCCTGGGACGCCGATATGGCTGAAACGATCGCCGCGCCCTATACGGTGGCCGCCGGATCCTTCGCCTACACCGATTTCGGCACGCCAGGCACGGTGGTCGCAGATACGGTCGAGCCGCGCACCGGCATCCGCGAAGTCCGCTTCGCCAACGGCGTGCGCCTCAACCTCAAGCGTACCGCGCTCGAAGCGGACCGCGTGCGGTTCGTGCTCAATCTCGACGGCGGCGATCTGCTTGCCACGCGCAAGAAACCGCTCGCGACCGCGATGACGGGAAGCCTGCCGGCGGGGGGCCTGGGCAAGCATTCGCAAGACGAGCTTGTCACCCTGCTGGCCGGGCGGACCGCCTCCATCAACCTCGCCTCGGGCGGAGATACCTTTGCCAGCGCAGGTTCGACGACTACCGCCGACCTGGAGCTCCAACTCGATCTGCTCGCTGCTGCGCTCACCGACCCGGGCTACCGGCGCGAAGGCGAAGTCACCTACCGGCGCGAGATCGCCAACTGGTTTTTGCGCAAGGACGCCACCCCCGGCGGCGCGCTGAACGCGGCGATTGGGGGTATCCTGTCGGACAACGATCCGCGCTTCACCGTCCAGAGACCGGCCGACTACCAGAAGCTATCGTTCGCCAAGCTGCGCGAGACGATCTCCGACCGGCTGGCGCACGGCGCAATCGAGTTGGCACTGGTCGGCGACTTCGATGAGAACGCGGCCATCGCGCTGGTGGCGAAGACGCTCGGCGCCCTGCCCGCTCGCGAGCCCGACTTTCTCCCGCGCGAGGACCGGCGCGATCGTCCGTTCACCGCCGACCGCAGTCCGCGCACGGTGGTGCATACCGGGGAAGCCGATCAGGCGCTGCTGCAGTACACGTGGCCGACCACCGACGATACCGATGCCGCAACCGTGCAGCGGCTCGAGCTGCTTGAGCGCGTAATCCAGATCGAGCTGACTGAGGAGATCCGCGAGAAGCTCGGCAAGGCGTATTCGCCCGGCGCCCGCAGTGCGCCCTCGACCGTGTGGCGCGGCTACGGCACATTCTCGCTTAGCGCTTCGGTCGATACCGCCGATGTCGCCGCGACTCGCACCGCTATCCGGGCGGTCATGCAGCGGCTGGCGAACGAGCCGGTCGATCCGGACACGCTGGCGAGAGCCCGGCGGCCGCTGCTGGAATCGTACGATAACGCTCTGAAGAACAACGGCGGTTGGCTGCAGCTGGCCGCGCGCGCGCAGACCAAGTCGTACCGGATCGACCGCTTCCTGACCGCGAAGACAACTATCGAAGGCATCACCCCCGCCGACCTGCAGGCCACCGCCGCGCGTTACCTAGCCCCTGACGCTGCGGTCGAGGTGTTCGTACGGCCAGCGGGGGAAAGCGCTAGCCAACCCTTGTCGTGACGCCGCCCCTCCGCCATAGGCTGCGCGCGTCCCCGCCAGCCAAAGGGCCGTATCCATGAAAGTCCGCGTCCACGTCAGCCTGAAGCCCGGGGTGCTCGATCCTCAGGGGCGTGCGGTACACCACGCGCTCGAAGGACTTGGCTTCGATGGGATCGAGGATGTCCGCATCGGCCGCACCGTCGAGCTCGACGTCGCCGACGGCACCAGCGACGAGGCGCTCGACCAGATGTGCCGCACGCTGCTCGCCAACATGGTGATCGAAAACTACCGCATCGAGAAGCCGGAGCACGCGTGATGGCCTTTCGCGCGGCGGTCATCACCTTCCCCGGATCGAACTGCGACCGCGACATGGCGATGGCGCTGGAGAAGGTATCGGGCACGCCCGCGCTACGGGTGTGGCACGGTGACAGCGAATTGCCCGACCGGCTCGATTTCATCGCGGTGCCGGGCGGGTTCTCGTACGGCGATTACTTGCGCTGCGGCGCGATCGCCAGCCGCAGCCCGGTGATGCGCGCGGTCGTCGCCGCGGCCGGCCGGGGCGTGCCAGTGCTGGGCGTGTGCAACGGCTTCCAGGTGCTGACCGAGGCTGAGCTGCTGCCCGGCGCGCTGATGCGCAATGCACAGCTCACCTTTACCTGCCGCGCCGCGCCGCTGACGGTAGAGAACAGCCAGTCGCTGTTCACCGGCGGCTACGAGGCGGGCGAAACGATCACGCTGCCGGTCGCGCATCACGACGGCAACTACTTCGCCGACGATGCCACGCTGGACCGGCTGGAAGGCGAGGGCCGGGTGGCGTTCCGCTATGCCGACGAATGCAATGGTTCGCAGCGGCGGATCGCGGGCATCCTCAACGCGGCCGGCACGGTGCTCGGCATGATGCCGCACCCGGAGCGGGCGATCGAGCCGGAGCTGGGCGGCAGCGACGGGCGCGCGCTGTTCGAAAGCGCGGTGCGGGGACTGGTCGCCGCTTAGGCGCGCAGCCGCTCGGGCACGTCGAGCCGGCGCCGGAACAGCTGGAGCGCATCCTCGGCGCGCATCGGGCGGCCGAAGTAATACCCCTGGATCTTGGTGCAGCCCAATTTGCGGATCATTTCCGCTTCCTCGGCGCTTTCGACACCCTCGGCGGTGGTCGACATCTCGAGGCTGTCGGCCATCGCCACCACGGCGCGAATGATCGCGAGGCTTTCCTTGCTGCCCTGCCCCGCGCCGGTGACGAAGCTGCGATCGACCTTAATGGTCGAGAAGCGGATTTTCCTGAGGTAGCCGAGCGAGGAATAGCCGGTGCCGAAATCGTCCAGCGCCACCGTGCAACCCAGCGCCATGACCTGTTCGAGGCTGGCGCGCGCGATGCTGGCGTCGCGCAGGAAGATGCTCTCGGTCACTTCCAGCTCGAGCCGGCGCGCTTCGAGACCGCTGGCGGTCAGCGCCCGGACGACGGTGGTCGCGAAGTCCGGTTCGAACAGCTGTTCGGGGCTGACGTTGACCGCGATGCGGACGTGCTCCGGCCAGCGGGTCGCCTCGCGGCAGGCCTGCTCCATCACCCAGGTGCCGATCGGCACGATCAGTCGCGTGTCCTCGGCGATCGGCACGAACTTGCCCGGGCTCACCGGGCCGTGGTCGGCGCTGTTCCACCGCACCAGCGCCTCGAAGCTGACCACGCTTTCCGTATTGGCGTCGACCACCGGCTGGAAATTGAGCTCGAGCTCGCGCTTTTCCAGCGCCTGGCGCAGCGCGAATTCGAGCTGACGGCGCTCCTCGGCATTGGCGTGGAGCAACGGCTCGTAGTTGCGGTGCTCGTTGCCGCCATCGTCCTTCGCGCGGTAGAGCGCGAGGTCGGCGTTGCGCATCAGCTCCTCGACCGTCTTGCCGTCGCGCGGACCGATCGCCGACCCGACCGAGGCGCCGACGTAGAGCGTGTGGTGATCGACCTCGTAAGGCTGCGACAGCCGGTTGATGACGTTTTTGGCAACGCGTTCGATGCAGCCGCGTTCGGACGCGTCGCGAATGACGATCGCAAACTCGTCGCCGCCCAAACGGCCGCACAGCTCGTTCTCGCCCATCAGCGCCTTGAGGCGCGCCGAGACCTGTGCGAGCAGCTTGTCGCCGACGAGGTGTCCCAATGAATCGTTGACCGCCTTGAAGCGGTCGAGGTCGATCATCAGGAACGCACAGCGGGTGCGCCATTGTTCGGCATACCGCAGCGCGTCTCCCAGCGCTTCCGTCAGCATCAGGCGGTTGGGCAGCCCGGTGAGCGTGTCGTAGCGCGCGAGGTAGGCGATCTTCTCGCTCGATTCGCGCTGCTCGGTGACGTCCGAGCCGACCCCGCGGATGCCGAGGTAGGCTCCGTTATCGTCCAGCATCGGGGTCCCCGAGAGCTCCCACCAGCGATGCTCGCGGCCGATCGCCACCTTGACCAGCAGGTTGGAAAAGCTCTCACGGCGCTTCAGGCGCTCAGCAAGGTCATGCAGCGACGCCGGAAACTGACCCGTCTCCCACGCCTCGCCCGAGATCAACTCGACGAAGGGCTTGCCCTCGACTTCCTCCACCGGCCGGCCAAGCGCGAACGCGAACCGCGGGGACGCCCCGCGGATCATCCGATTGGTATCGATCTGCCACAGCCAATCGGCCTGGTTTTCCTCGAACTCACGCAAGAGCAGCGAGACGACCTCGCTCTGCTCGGCCACCCCCGCTTCGGCGAGGCAGGCGGTCAGCTGCATCCGGGCGACCGAAAACGCCCCCTTGGCGACTCCGGCCAGCATCATCATGATCGCGACCGCGAGCGCATATTGGCCGAACCACAGGAAGCTGCCGATCGCCGCCAGCCCGGTGAGCCCGCCCATGATGAGGGTCGCGAGCGGCGCGGCGCCGAGCGCCATCGATGATCCCACCAGCAGCACCGCGACCAGGAGACCCATGCCGGCCCGCTCCGCATCTCCGCCGAACCCGGCAAAGCCGAGAATGCCGACGCACCAGGCCGCCGCAACCGCAGCCGTCGCGCGGGCCTTGCGCAGGATTTCCTCGCGCGAGATCCGCGGCCGATCGCCCAGCGCCACTCCCTGATTGGACCGGGTGTTCAGCACGACCGAACTAACCAACGCGGCCGCGAACGCGACCATCAGCCAGAGCGGCGCCTTGCCGGCGTAGACAACCAGGGCCAGCAACGCGCAGACTGCATGGACCGCCATCCGCTGCCGCACAGTGCTGAGCAACTGCGCATATTGCAGCCCACGCAAGCGGCTCCAATCCGCACCCTCCGGGTCCTTCAGACCCAGGATGGCAAGCAGCGGGATGTCCGCCTGGACATCGGGTGCGGGAGTCTTGCGATCGCTCACCCGTCGCCTTTACGGGGGCAAAGGTTAGGGGCCGGTAAATCGCGGGAATGAAAGGGAAGTTACCAACCCTCGGCGCAAGCTCGCGTTAACCACGAATCCTCTTGCGGTGATCTATTCGACCGTGACCGATTTCGCGAGATTGCGCGGCTGATCGACATCGGTCCCCTTCACGCAGGCGACGTGATAGGCGAGAAGCTGCACTGGGACGGCATAGACCAGCGGCGCGATCAGCGGGTGGACCTTGGGCATGGCGATGGTCGCGAGGCACCCCTCGCCCGCCTCCGCCAGCCCCACCTCGTCGGAGATCAGCACAATCTTCCCGCCGCGCGCGCGCACTTCCTGCATGTTGGAGACGGTCTTCTCGAACAGCGGCCCGCTCGGCGCGAGGACGATCACCGGCACCGCCTCGTCGATCAGCGCGATCGGCCCGTGCTTCATCTCGCCCGAGGCGTAGCCCTCGGCGTGGATGTAGCTGATCTCCTTGAGCTTCAGCGCGCCTTCGAGCGCCAGCGGATAATCCGGTCCGCGGCCGAGGTAGAGCACGTCGCGCGCCGGCGCGATCAGGTGGGCCATCGCGGCAATGTCGTCGTCGTGATCGAGCGCGGCGTTGAGCGCGGCCGGCGCTTCCAGCAGGTGCCGCACGACCTCCTGCTCCTCGCTTCGGTCCATCCGGCCCTTCTTGACCGCGAGGTGCGCGGCGAGCGCGGCAAGCACCGCCAGCTGGCAGGTGAACGCCTTGGTGCTGGCGACCCCGATCTCCGGCCCGGCGTGAGTCGGCAGCAGCAGGTCCGCCTCACGCGCCATCGAACTGGTCGGCACGTTGACCACCACCGCGATCGTCTGGCCGGCCTGCTTGCAATAGCGCAGCGCGGCGAGGGTATCGGCGGTCTCGCCGCTCTGCGATATGAACAGCGACAGGCCGCCGTCCTCGAGCACCGGCTCGCGGTAGCGGAACTCGCTCGCGTAATCGATGTCCACCGGCACGCGGGCAAAGGTCTCGAACCAGTACTTGGCGACCATCCCGGCGTAGAACGAGGTGCCGCAGGCGACGATGGTCACGCGGCGGATGGTCGACAGGTCGAAGTCGATCTGCGGCAGCGCCACGGTGCTATCGACCTGGCGGATGTAGCTGCGCAGCGTCTGCGCGACGACGATCGGTTGCTCGTAGATCTCCTTCTGCATGAAGTGGCGGTAGTTGCCCTTCTCGACCGCCGCGGCTGAGGCGCCGGAGGTGGTGATCTCGCGCGTGACGGGGTTGTTGTCGGCGTCGTAGACCTGCGCGCCGTCGCGGGTGATCACGGTCCAGTCGCCTTCCTCGAGGTAGGCGATGCGCTGGGTCAGCGGCGCCAGTGCGAGCGCGTCGGAACCGAGGTACGTCTCGCCCTCGCCGTATCCGAGCACCAGCGGCGAGCCGAGCCGCGCGCCGATCAGCAGGTCGGGATAGGCCTTGAAGGCGATCGCCAGCGCAAACGCGCCGCGCAGCCTCGGAAGGACCGCCTTGACCGCCTCCTCGGGGGAAGCGCCGCGCTCGACTTCGCGGCTGACAAGGTGGGCGACAACCTCGCTGTCGGTCTCGCTCTCCAGCCGGCGGCCGTCGGCGATCAGCTCGTCGCGCAGCGGCTTGAAGTTCTCGATAATGCCGTTGTGGACTAGCGCTACGTGTTCGGTCGCGTGCGGATGCGCGTTGTTGGCGGTCGGCGCGCCGTGGGTCGCCCAGCGGGTGTGCGCGATGCCGATCTCGCCAGGCGCAGGGTGCGCGGCCAGTTCCTTCACCAGGTTGGCAAGCTTGCCCTCGGCACGCCGACGGACGAGCTGGCCATCATGCACGGTGCACACGCCCGCGCTGTCGTAGCCGCGGTATTCCATCCGCTTGAGGCCATCGACCAGCCGGTCCGCGACTGCTTCCTTGCCGGCGATGCCGATGATTCCGCACATGAACTTTTAGACTTTCTCTAGAGGATATAGGGAACGCGAACGCCGGGCATCTCGGCGGGGAAATCCTTGGTATTGCGGGTCACGAGCACCCGGCCGCGGGTCTGCGCAGAGGCGAGGATGACCGCGTCCGGCGACTTCAAGCGGGGCCTCTCCCGGCGGAGCGCGGCAGCGCGCAGGGCGATCTCCTCGTCCATCTCGTCGATGCCGAAATGGCTCATGAAGGCGAGCGCGCCCTTTACGATGACGGCGTCACCTTTGGAGAGAACTTCCAGCCACGCCATCCGACTGATCCAGGCACGCCCACCCCCTGAAACGGCGCGTTGAATTTCCGCTCGCGCTGGCAGGAACCCCGAGAGAGCGTCGATCACGATATTGGCGTCGAATGCAAATCCGCTCATGATCGTGGCGGGGCCTTGGGCTGCGGGTACTTGCCCTTGAGCATATCGAGGTAGATCTGCCGCTGCCGGTCATCTTCCTCATCGAACAAGTCGGGCGATTCCGCGCGAACCTCCTCGTAATCATCGTCCCACGGCCGCGTCCATTCGGCTCTACGCCGGCGTTCGTAGTCGTGAGGATCGATCACCAGACCGGCGCGCGCCCACAGGCCGAAGCCCTCGTCCAGCCAGTCGAGCCCACTATCGGACGCCGCTTCGGCTTTGTAGGCTCTGACCGCCTCACGCAGCACCGACGCGCGCGATTTTCCTTGCTCAGCCGCGCGAGCATCGAGCCATTTGATGTCCTCATCAGGCAGATCAGCGAGAATGCGCGTCATTTGATATCGCGATATCATATCATGATATCATGTCAACCCGCATAGTGCTCGTCTTCCACTCCGCTCAGCCCCATGACCGGTTTCCAACCAAACGTGGTTTACGCTTTCTTAAGCGCTTCCCCGCGATACCCGCCGCGATCGACACGCGTCGAGCGACCGGGGGGTTTCGTGACCAAGCTGATCATTCAAATTCCGTGTTTCAACGAAGCGGAATTTCTGCCGGAGACGCTGCTCGCGCTGCCGCGCAAGATCGACGGCATCGACACGATCGAAATCCTCGTGATCGACGACGGCTCGCGCGACGGCACCGCCGAAGTCGCCCGGCTGTGGGGCGTCCATCACATCGTCAGCCATCGCGGCAACCGCGGCCTCGCCGCCGCCTTCCAGAACGGTATCGACCGCGCCTTGCGCGAGGGCGCCGACATCATCGTCAACACCGACGCCGACGGGCAATACGTCGGCGCGGATATCGCGGAGCTCGTCCGCCCCGTCGTCGAAGGGCGCGCGGATATCGTCATCGGCGATCGCGGGGTCGCCAAGAATGCGCACTTCGGGCCGGTGAAACGGCGGCTCCAGCGCCTAGGCAGTTATGTCGTGCGCACGCTCTCGCGCACTGACATCACCGACGCGGTCAGCGGGTTCCGCGCAATCAGCCGCGAGGCCGCGCAGTCGCTGACCATCACCACCGAATTTTCCTACACCACCGACATGCTGATCCAGGCGGGCCGGAAGCGGATGAAGATCGCCAGCGTCCCTGTCCGCACCAACGGCGCGGTTCGGTCCAGCCGCCTGTTCAAGTCGATTCCGCAGTTCATCAGCCGCACCCTGGTGACCATTGCGCGCGTCTATGCCACCTACAATCCGCTGCGAGTGTTCGGAGCCGCCGGCATGGTGCTGGCACTGCTCGGCATGATCCCGTTCCTGCGGTTCACCTGGTTCTGGCTCAACGGCGGCGGCCAGGGCCACGTCCAGTCGCTGATCCTGGGCGGCGCCTTGCTGATCCTGGGGGCGATCGCGGCCATGATGGGCATTCTCGCAGAGTCCATCGCCGCCAACCGCAAGCTGCTCGAGACGGCGCTGAAGCGGCTGCGTCAGATAGAAGAAGGGCTGCAACAGCCGCACCTTCCGACCGCAACCGCGACCGATCAGGCCCCGACCGCTCCCGTCGCCCGGCTGGCGAAGCGCGGCTGACCGTGGCCAGCCTGGCGGACGCCTCCGTTCTGCGTGCAGGACCGAAACTCGCCATTCCCGCGCGCACGCTGATTCTCGGGGCGCTCGCGCTGACGGTGCTGCTGCAAGTCCAGCTCGCTCTAACCAAGAGCGTCAATTGGGACGAATTCTTCCACTTCAGCCAGATCCACGAATACCGGCGCGGCCTCCCGACTAACCCTACGCAATCGCCCCATGTGTGGCTGTTCTGGTGGATCGCCGATCTGCCTGGGACGGTCATTGATCACATTCTCGCCATTCGCGTGCTGATGCTGCCGTTCGAGCTGGCGACGCTGGCGATTGTGATCGACCTAGCGCGCCGCTTCGCGTCACGAGAGGCCGCCTGGTTGTGCGGGCTGGCGCTCATCTCCGGTGGTTACGCCTTCACCCAGTCGCTCTCGCTTCGGGCAGACACCCTTGCCGCGTCGCTGATGATGGCGGCGGTGTGGATCGCGCTGACCCGCCGGATCGCCATTCCTTGGGCGCTGGCGATCGCCAGCCTCCTCGCGGTGGCGACGATCGCCACCATCAAGGTCGTGTTCTACGCGCCGGTCATGGGCGCGGCCTTGCTAATTCGCTGGCAAGACGCGGATGACCGCCCGGCGCTGGTGCGCGCGGCGATCACGATCGCGGCGGTAACGCCCGCGCTGTTCTTCGCCGCCATTTCCTGGTCGCAGCCAGATTCTGCCGGCGTAACCGCACCCGCAGCGCGTTCAGTCGTGACGACGACCGCGCAAGCCTCGGCGGACCGGATGTTCGCCGCCGGCTTGTTTCCGCGCGGGTTCTATCTGCTCAAGCAGATCGCGCTGGCCCCAGTGCTCGCCGCTATCCTGGCGTTCGCGCCGATCGCGATTATGCGATCGAGCTACCCCCGCTTCACGAGGCTCGCCCTTGGCTGCTTGCTGCTGCCGCTGGTATCGGTGGTCATCTACCGCAATGCCTTTCCCTATTTCTACGCTTTCATCCTGCCGCCGGTGCTGATCGCGGCGGCACCGGCGATGGAGCGCGCCGTGCGCCGCTACGGAGCGGCCGCGCTTGCGGGGCTATTCGTGCTCAGCGCCGTGCTGCTCTCGATCGTCGAAGACCGTGCGGTCCTCGCGCGCCAGCGCACGGTCGAGCAGGGCATCGCGACGGTCTTCCCGCAACCCGTCTGGCATTTCAGCGAGGACAACTTCCCGGGCGCCTTCCCCCGCGGAACGCGCTACCTCGTCTCGGGATGGGGCCTAGAGGCTTACCGCAACGCAGGGTCCCCGCAGTTTTCCGCGATCATGGACAGCGAAACGGTGCCGATGGTCCTCGCCAACGGCCACGCGCTCAATGCCGCATTCTCCGGCAAGACCGATAGCGAGCGGCTGCTCCCCGCCGACGAACAGCGGCTGCGCGAAAGCTACATCCCGCATTGGGGTTATCTCATGGTGGCCGGAAAGCGCATTCCCGCCGGCCCCGACGGCACGACAATCGAAGTCCACGTCCCCGGGACCTACACCGCTGAGGATGCTCCGCTGACCATCGACGGCCGGGCGTATCGCGTCGGCGACACCCTTGACCTCGAGCGCGGCGCGCACCGGATTGGGGGACCGCGCGTGCAAGCCTCCACCCTGCGCTGGGGCAACCACCTTCCCCGCCCAGCGGCCGCGTTCCCGGCGCAGCCGCTGTATTCCGACTACTGACATGAGCGCGCAATCGATCCGCGTCATGTTCATCACCCGCAAGTGGCCGCCGGCCGTGGGCGGGATGGAAACCTGGTCGGTGCGGCTGGCCGAGGAGCTTGCGCGGATCGGCCCGGTCGAGGTCGTCGCGCTGCCTGGCCGAGCCGATGGACGCCCCCCCGCGATAGCCAAGCTGCTCGCCTTTCCGCTTACCGTCATCCAACGCTTCGCGTCCGCCATGCCCAAGCCCGACGTCATCCATCTCGGTGACATGGCGCTGTGGCCGCTCGGTGTTCTTGCCAGCCGCGGTCGGCGCCTGATCCTCTCGGCGCACGGAACCGACGTGTCCTATCATCGGCGCGGCGGCATGCGCGGGACTCTTTATCGCGGCTACCTGCGGCTGGGCGCCCGCCTGCTTCCCCGCGCTCGCGTGCTCGCCAACTCGGCGGCAACCGCCGAGGCCGCGGCGGAAACGGGCTGGCAAGTCGCCGGGGTCATTCCGCTCGGCACGGACCTGCGCGCCGGCGACGCTGCGCCGGAAGCACCCGGCGGCACGATCCTGTTCGCCGGCCGGCTGATCGAGCAGAAAGGCTGCGGCTGGTTCGTGCGCGAAGTGCTGCCCCGCCTGCCCCATAATTTCACGTTGCAGATCGCAGGGACCACCCCGGACGGACGCGAAGCGTGGGTCAGCGAACACCCGCGGGTCGAGTTTCTCGGGCCGCTGGATCGGGATCGGCTGGAGCAAGCCTATGCCCGCGCGACCTGCGTGATCGTCCCCAACATCGAACTGCCGAACGGCGAATTCGAAGGGTTCGGCCTCGTCGCCTGCGAAGCAGCGTCGGCCGGAGGGGTGGTGCTCGCCGCGCGTACCGGAGGCTTGGTCGACGCGGTAAAGGACGGCGAGACCGGCATTCTCCTCCCGCCCGGCGACGCCGAGGCTTGGGCCGAAGCTATCGAAACGGTCTTTGCGTGGCCGGCCGAGCGCCGCGCTGCGTTCGTGCACCGTGCCGCGCGGCTGGCGAGTGCGCTTTACGCTTGGCCGCGCGTCGCGCGCGACACTGCCGAACACTACGCGGCGGCGGCGTGACGATGAGGCGGGCAGCGAGACTTATCCCGATCTTACGCGCTGTCCGGCGCCAATTGGTCATCGACGCCCGCGCGGCGCGCCGGTAGAGTCGCGGGGGACGGGGATGCCAAGCGCCATGCAAAAGATGTCACGGCTGGCCGCCGAGGCCGTCAGCCCGGTCACGCTGAACGCCCACGGCGGAGGTGCCGCGCAGTTGCTCGACCACCGCGCGGGCGGGGCAGTCGCGCGGGTCACGCCCACTTCGCTCCTGACCATCCCGGAAGACGAATACCTGGCGCTCGCGCGGTCCGCGAAGGTCATCAGCTTCGACGTGTTCGACACGCTGCTGCACCGCAAGGTCGTCCTCCCGCGCGATATCTTTGCCCTGATCGGCGAGCGGATGGGCCTGGCCGATTTCGCCGCCGCGCGCTTCGCTGCCGAAGCCGCCGCGCGGCGGTCGACCCGCGCGCACTCGGTGGAGGTCAGCCTCGACGAGATCTATGCCGCGTTTGCGCCGGATGCGTGTCCGGACCCGGAAGCCGCCAAGAGCCTGGAACTGGAGCTCGAAAGCGAATTCATCTTCGCCAATGAGGCGATGCTCGCGCTGGTCCCGAAGCTGCGCGCCGCCGGCCACCGGGTGATCGCGATCACCGACATTTATCTGAACGCCAGCCAGGTCGAGGCCTTGCTCGCCGCGAAGGGCTTCGAGGTCGACGGGGTCTACGCCTCGTGCGACCACCGCGAGACCAACTGCGGCAAGTACAATGGCGATCTCTTCCCGGTGGTGTGCCGCGCGGAAGGCATCGAACCTTCGGACCTGCTCCACGTCGGCGATCACGCGGGTTCGGATGTCGCCAACGCCCTGGCCGCGGGTGCGGTCGCGGTGCAATCGAACCATCCGACGCCCTACCTGATGGCCAACAGCGAGCACTTCGCGGCCGTCATGGGCGGGCACGACAACCTCTCGACCAGCCTGGTCGCGGGCACGATTGCGCAGAGCAAGCTGGCGGACCAGTCGCGCCTGCCCTCCTCGATCGAGACGTTCGGCTACGACTTCGGCGGTCCGTTGGTGGCCGGCTTCGCGGCGTTCATCCTCCAGCGCTGCAAGGAGCTCGGCATCGACCATCTCGTGCTGCTCGCGCGCGACGGCTGCGTGGTGGGCGACGTGCTCGATGTCCTCGCGCCGGAAGGCATCACGTACCGCTTAATCCCGGCATCGCGCCGGCTTGCGGTGTTCCCGTCCTTCGCGGACGGCGATGCGGACAAGATCAGGAGCCTGTTCGCGGGCCAAAAGCGGCTCAGCAAGCGCCAGATCCTCGCAGTTCTGCGGCTAGAGCATCTCGCGGAGGGCATGACCGACCTCGATACCGTGATGGACTTGCGGCAGGCCCTCGACGACCTGAAGCCGCAGCTCACCGAGCAGGCGCAGACCGAACGCGCCGCGCTGATCGAATATCTTGCACCCGAGCTCGCGATGCTCGAGGCCGGACGCAAGTTTGCCTGGGTCGATGTCGGCTGGGCGCTGTCGTCGCCCGCGCGCCTGAACCAGTTGCTGGGCCACGACATGCCCGGTTTCTTCGTCGGCTCGCGGGGCGACGCCAATCCGTCACCGAACTTCGAGGGGTACCTGTTTAACCGCGGACGCCCGCACGATTTGACCAGGGTCGCGATGCGCTCGGTCGAGATCATCGAGCTGGTGTTCGCCGATTGGGCGCCGAGCGCGGCCTACCTCAGCAAGACCTCCGACGGCATCGAGCCGGTCCATTACCATAAGTCGGCGGCGGAGAGGGTGCGCGACGCGCATATCAAGACCGTGCGCCAAGGGGTGCGCCGGTTCGCCGAAGACATCCGCTCATCGTTCGCCCTGCTGCGGGCGGACGAGCTGCGCGCCTACAACCGGCGAATCTGGCAGCAATTGTGCGCGAAGCCGCCGGCGGCGCTATACCAGTCGCTCTCGCCGATCCCCCACGATGCATTGGCGGGCACCCGGGTGTGGCGCACGATCGGTGAGATGTGGATGCCGAGCTGGAGCTACGGCACGCCCTACCGCAAGGCATTCCCCACCGCCCGCGCCTATCGCCTGAGCTATCTGCGCCGGTACCTCAAATGGCATCTTCCGCCGTGGGGCTGGCGTTTCGTGCGCCTGGCGGAAGATACTCTGCGCAAGGTCATCTAGCGCCCACGGGCGCCCTTTCGGTTCATGGACAACTTCGTTCCTTCTCTCCGGCTGCTCTGGCGCCAGCTATCGGCCCGCGGGCGCGCGCACCTGGTGCTGCTGCTGGCATTCCTGATCGTCAGCAGCCTGGCCGAGGCCGTCTCGGCCCTGGCTCTGTTCAGCTACATCACCATGGTAGTCGGCCACGACAGCCAGATTTCGGGAGCGCTCGTGCGCTTCGTCCCGGCTCTCGAGAGCGCGACCCTGTGGGACAAGTCCGTATACGGCGGCGCGGTTCTGCTGGCGGTGTTCGCCATCAAGAACGCGCTCGACGTGCTGACCCGGTTCCTGCTCCTGCGCTTCGTGCTCAAGACTTACGAGCGGGTCGCGACCCGCTTCTTCGGCCAGCTGCTCAATCGCCCGCTCGAGCGCTTCCTCACCCGATCGATCCAGGACTACCAGCACTCGCTTGATATCGCGCTGATCCTGTTCCGGACGGTGCTGACCTCGGCGGTCATGGTGCTGGTCGATCTTGCGCTCGTCGTGGTCATGCTGGTGCTGCTGGTGGCGTTCGTCGATCCGGTGCTGTTGCTGCTGATCGTGGGCGTGCTGGGTGTGACCCAGGCGGTCCTGCTCAAGGGAACCAAGAACCTGGCCCAGACGCTCGCCGTGCTCCGCGAGGAGGCGCTGCGCAGCCTCAACTTCATCAAGACCGACGGTTTCCGCGGTGCGATCGACCTGCGTCTGACGAACAACGTCGGGACGGTGGTCGACCGCTATGCGAAGGCCAACAGCGTGTTCTCGCTCTCCGAACGGCGGGTACGCGGCATGGAGATGCTCCCGCGCGCCGTGAACGAGATGGTGATCGCGGGGGCGATCGTGCTGACCGCGACCTATTTCGCGAGCGGCGGGCAGAACATTCAATCGGCCTTCCCCGCGCTGGCACTGCTCGGCTTCGTAGGGCTGCGCATCACTTCGATCCTGTCGCGCATGACGGAAAACCTGCAACGTGTGCGCGACGGCCAGCACGTCCGCCAACTGTTCGAGCGCGAGTACGATCTCGCCGAGCAGGATGCGCGGACATTGGCGCCGGCGGCGGCCATTGCGCAGTCCGACGACAGCCCGGTCCTCGAGAGCAGTCTTGCCTTGGACGCGGTCTCGTATCGTTATCCGGGGACCGAAGTCGCTGCGATCGAAGGGGTGAGCCTCACGGTCGATGCCCGATCGTTCGTCGGTTTCTGCGGCCCCTCGGGAAGCGGCAAGACCACTTTGGCGCTGATTGCGATGGGCTTGCTCGAACCCACCAGCGGGCTGGTCAGTGTCGATGGCCTGCCGATGGCGCAAGTACGCGACCGCTGGTTCCGCAGCATCGGCTACGTCGGCCAATCGCCTTATCTTTCTTCGCGTTCGCTGCGCGAGAACGTCGCTTTCGGGCACGCACCGCAAGATGTCGATGACGAGCGGGTGTGGCACGCGCTCGAGCTGGCGTCGCTCGCAGACGTGGTGCGCAAGATGCCCGAACAGCTCGATAGCCGAATGCTCGATGAGGGCGGCCGGTTGTCGGGCGGCCAGCGGCAGCGGTTGTGCATTGCGCGGGCACTCTACAATCGGCCGAGCGTGATTTTCTTCGACGAGGCGACCTCCGCGCTCGATCCGTTGACCGAACGCGCGATTACCGAGGCGATCCACGCGATGCGCGACGACCGCACGATCATCAGCATCGCCCACCGCCTGAGCACGATCAAGGACTGCGACGTGATCCACTATTTCGAGGCGGGCTCGCTGGTCGCCTCGGGCCGCTTCACCGAGCTGACGCGCAACGTCCCTGCGTTCGCCAAGCTCGCCGCCGCAGGGGACCATGAGGTGCGGGGAGCGGCTTGATGCGGGTGCTCGTGCTCAACGATTTTCTCGCGGATTGGACCGGCTCGGAAGTCGTCGCGCTCGAGGTCGCGGAGCATTTCGGGGCGACCACCAGCTCGTTCTGGTGTGCCGAGCCGGCGAAGTCGAGCCTGGCAGACTGGCGGCCCCTGGCGGAGATCGACCTCACCGAGTTCGATTTCGTCTGGGCCCAGCAGCACGCCGTCTTTCCGCTGCTCGACAAGCTGACACCAGGAAGCAGCCGCCCCGCAATCGCCTGGGCCTCGCTCTCGCCCTACGAGCCGATGGACAATGTGCCGCCTTCGATCCTCGGCGCTTATGCCGACGAGGTCGTCTGCAACAGCCGCGAAACCGCCGAGGCGCGCGGGGCCGACACGGTATTCGCCAACGCGGCGCCCAATCCGTTCCACTTCGAGCGAGCCGAGCGCAGCTTGCGGAACGTCCTGTTCGTCAGCAATCGGCAGCCGGCCGAACTGCTGGAAGCCGAGCAACTGCTGCGGGCTCGGGGATTGAAGACGCGTTTCATCGGCAAGGGCCGCGAGTGCAAGCGGCTGGAGCCGTCTGACCTCGAATGGGCTGATTGTGTCGTCACGATCGGCAAAACCGTGCGTTATGCGCTCGCCTCGCGCTTGCCGGTCTTCCTCTACGACCGCTTCGGCGGCGATGGCTATCTTACCGCCGACAACTACGCGCTCAACGAAGCGCATAACTTCTCGGGCAGGCCCGCACTCCGGAAACTGACCGGCACCGAGATCGCGGACGAGATCGTCCGTAACCACGCCTATTGGACCCCGCCGCCGCAGCCGCGGTTTGGTGACTTTCTCGACGCGCTCGCGGCGCGCCATTCAAAGCGCGCGTTCGTCCGCCATCCCGACTTGGCCGGGATCGCGGCGATGTCGTCGGCGATCGGGGGCTGGATTAGCGAGGCCCATGGTTGGAAAGCCACCGCTGGAGATTTGCTCACCGCGAATTTCTCCTGGGCGACCTTACGTGGGTTCGTGTGGCAGAAGTTTCGCCGCTCGCGACTGTTCCGCTCCGGCGCTCAGTAACGAAGGCTCATCAAGCCCGCGCGCTCATCAGTACTTCTTCCATGCCATCGACCCACCGCTGTTCCGACAGGTGGTCGACCGCGAAGGCGCGGGTCAGGTCGCGCATCGTGGAGTGCGCCGCAGGATCGCGCATCACGCACTCGATCTCATACACGAAGCCCGCGATGTCGTCGGCCGGTCTCACGATCCCGCCGCCAGCGGGGATGAACTCGTCCATCGAAGAACCCTCGCAGGTCAGCACCGGGAGGCCGCACGCCATCGCCTCCGCGACCGCGAGGCTAAGACCCTCCATGCGCGAGGGGAACAGCAGCAGGTCGGCAGCGCGGTAGGCCTCGCGCAACGCCGCCTTGTCTAGCTTGCCGGGATAATTCCCCTCCGGCCGTGGCAAGCCGGGTGGCGGTTCCGGCCCGGCGGAAATGAATTCCACCTTGTCGCCCAACGCCCCGATGATCGCGGCGACGATGTCGTAGCCTTTGCGCAGGCTGGGCTTGCCGACGAACAGCAGCTTGAGTGGATCACCCGCCTGCCGCTCGGGCGGCTCACCCGGCGAAAAGTACGCAGTATCAACCCCGTTGTTGACCGTCACCACGTTGTCGGCGCCGAGAATCCGCTGCATCTGACGCGCCACCAGCGGGCTGACCGCCACGTTCGCGGCCGCACGCCGAACCGCCGCGCGTTCCATCGGCAGCACGAACAGCCGGTGGAAGATGCGCTGCGGCCAGCTTTTGAACGGCCTCAACCGCTCGTCATGGACTACCAGATGGCACACCGAAACGGTCGGCAGGCCGGAGGCCGCGAATGCCGCGGCGTTCCAGCTGTTCGCGAGAACGACGTTGCCGCCCTCGGGCGGCGCAACAGGCGCCAGCCACGGGCAATACTGGTAAAATTGCGGTACGGAATCGAGCGTCACGGTGTGCCCGCGCTCCCGCAGCCGGTCCGCTAGCACACGGGTATAAACCTCCGCGCCTGTGCCGGTCTCAACCAGTGGCATCCAGACATGAAGATCAGCCACCCGCGTCCTCCGCCGGTCGGCGCGCGTTCACCGTGCAGATGCTGCTGCTCGTCACCCGTTCGACCCTCACCGGATGTCTCCGTCCCCGCCCGATCAGCGTTACCGCTCTTTAGGATTATTCAAGCTTTCGACGATATTCACCATTTCCGCAAATCGCATCTGGCCGCGTGCCGGGAGACGCGATGAAATTGGAATTCGGCAGGCGCGGGGACCTCTGATGAGTGCATTCGGACGTAGGAACGGACCCGGAGGGATGGCTCCGGGGGCGCGCCCGTCGTTCGGTGTCGCGCGCCCGATGAAGGGCGGCGCCGGGGGCGCGCCGGCCGCCCCGGTTCCGGGCGGCGAACAATTCCCGCCGCTGCCGGGCGAAGCCGATCCGTTCGACGTACCCGCCCCCAACAAGGGCGACGCGATGACCCGCCTGGCGGATCGCGCGAACCAGGTCCACGACGCCAACAGCCAGGTCGGCGGGTTCGAGGCGAGCGTCCACAAGATCAAGGAGCAGGTGCTCCCGCGCCTGCTCGAGCGCGTCGATCCCGAAGCGGCGGCGACGCTGACCAAGGACGAGCTGTCGGAAGAATTCCGCCCGATCATCCTCGAGGTGCTCGCCGAGCTTAAGGTCACCCTCAACCGCCGCGAGCAGTTCGCGCTCGAGAAGGTGCTGATCGACGAGCTGCTCGGCTTCGGTCCACTCGAAGAGCTGCTCAACGACCCGGACGTGTCCGACATCATGGTCAACGGGCCCGACCAGACCTACATCGAAAAGAAGGGCAAACTGCAGCTTGCCCCGATCCGCTTCCGCGACGAACAACACCTGTTCCAGATCGCCCAGCGGATCGTAAATCAGGTCGGCCGCCGCGTCGACCAGACCACGCCGCTCGCCGACGCCCGCTTGAAGGACGGCAGCCGCGTCAACGTGATCGTCCCGCCGCTGTCGCTGCGCGGCACCGCGATCTCGATTCGTAAGTTCTCCGAAAAGCCGATCACCATCGACATGCTGCGCGACTTCGGGTCGATGTCCGACAAGATGGCGACCGCGCTGAAGATCGCCGGCGCGTGCCGGATGAACATCGTCATCTCGGGCGGTACCGGCTCGGGCAAGACGACGATGCTCAACGCCCTGTCGAAGATGATCGACCCGGGCGAACGCGTGCTGACGATCGAGGACGCGGCCGAGCTTCGCCTGCAGCAGCCGCACTGGCTGCCGCTCGAAACGCGTCCGCCGAACCTCGAAGGCCAGGGCGCGATCACCATCGGCGACCTCGTCAAGAACGCCCTGCGTATGCGCCCGGACCGGATCATCCTGGGCGAAATTCGCGGCGCGGAGGCGTTCGACCTTCTCGCGGCGATGAACACCGGTCACGACGGTTCGATGTGCACCCTCCACGCCAACAGCGCGCGCGAGTGCCTCGGCCGTATGGAGAACATGATCCTGATGGGCGACATCAAGATCCCCAAGGAAGCCATCAGCCGCCAGATCGCGGAATCGGTCGACCTGATCGTGCAGGTGAAGCGCCTGCGCGACGGTTCGCGCCGCACCACCGGCGTGACCGAGGTGATCGGCATGGAAGGCGACGTGATCGTCACCCAGGAACTGTTCAAATTCGAGTATCTCGACGAGAGCGAGGACGGCAAGATCCTCGGCGAGTTCCGCTCTTCGGGGTTGCGTCCCTACACGCTTGAAAAGGCGCGCATGTTCGGGTTCGACCAGGCGTATCTTGAGGCCTGCCTCTAGCAGCCATAGCCTCCGGGCAACGGCGGCACGCCATTTTTAATCGTTAGGCGTCGGCTTTCTACAACGCGCCGGGCGCGGTTGCGCGTATCTGCGCCGGGCCATGAACGCCCCGACGAACTTCACTGCCTTCAACGCCCCGGACCGCGCGCGAGAGGAAGCGGCTGCCCGCTACCGCAGCGCGCGCCGGCGCCACTTCGAGGCGCTTTTGCTGCGTTCGTTCGATGGCATGCGCGCGCGCAGTCGCGCCGCCTAGCCTTTCAGCAAGCCGGGCACGCCGAGCCCGAGCAACGTAAGCCCGATCACCGACAGGACCAGGAATACCCCGGTCCACGGCACCCAGCCCACCCGGTCGATGCGCGCGCGTTTGATCCGGCGTCCTTCGGCGATCCGCGCCACGCCCGCTAGCACGAGGCACAGCACACCCGCCGCCGCCGCGAGCTGGGCGTTGTTCGCGAACAGCAGGGCGTCGGACAGCTTCACGCGCGGCAATATGGGATGCGTTGCGCCGCTCGCCAGCCCTCGTATGGAGCACACTCGTGGCTGAGCCCATTCGATACCATCGCCCGCAGATGGCGTTGCTGATCCGATTGGGCGCGGCGTTCGTGCTCTCGATCATGCTGGTTTTCGTGAAGCTGGTCACCCAATCGGGCGTCTCGCTGACCGAGACACTGTTCTGGCGGCAGCTGCCGACGGTGCCGATCCTGTTGCTATGGTTCGGCACGCGCGGGGAGCTCGCGACGCTCGGCAGCACCCGCCTCAAGGCGCACGCCGGGCGCGCGATGACCGGTCTCGCCGGGATGTTCCTCAACTTCGGCGCGGTGACGCTGCTGCCGCTGGCGGTGGCGACCACCTTCAACTTCACCTCGGCGATCTGGGCGGTGGTGCTGTCGGCCTTGCTGCTCAAGGAGAAGATCGGCCCGTGGCGATGGGGCGCGGTCCTGCTGGGGTTCGCCGGAGTGCTGGTAATGGCGCAGCCCGCCGGCGGACACGTCCCGCCGTTCGGCGCCGCGGTGGCACTCGGCGCGGCATTCATGATCGCGCTGATCTCGATTCAGATCCGCGACCTCGCGCAGACCGAGCATCCGCTGACGATCGTGTTCTGGTTCGCCGCCTTCAGCGTGGTGCCGCTGGCGGCTGCGATGCCGTTCGTAATGAGCGGGCACACGGCCTACCAGTGGACGCTCCTCGGCGGGCTCGCAATGTTCGGCTTGCTTGGGCAGTTCCTGCTGACGGCGGCGCTGCGCTTCGGCGCAGTCGCGAGCGTGATCGTGATGGATTATTCCTCGCTTATCTGGGCGACGCTGTTCGGGTGGTGGGTGTTCGACCGCTTGCCGCCGGCCACCACCTGGCTAGGCGCGCCGCTGATCGTGGGCGCGGGACTGCTGATCGCTTGGCGCGAACATCGCCTGAGCTTGCAGAAGGCGAGGGCGATGGTGGGCGAGTAGGAACCCGATCACGCCTGCTACGTTGATGATCCTGTTCAGTTTTTCGCCAACGGGCCGCTCGAGAGCCCTTCGCGGTCGCACGCAGCGCCCGTCGGTTCAGCCGGCGGGCGTTTTGCGTTTGCGCGTCCACCCGCCCGGCCCTCGCGCGCGCCGCTCGCGCACGATGAGGTAGAGCAGCAGGCCGACCGGCCCGGCAAGGAAGGTCAGCAGCAGGATTGGCGCCTGCGTCAGCCGCGCGAAGCCCTTGTGGTCGGCATCGCGCGCGATCCACAGGCCGGTGAACAGGTCCAATGCAAGGTAGTGCGTCCACCCGACCACGAGCCCGCCGTCCGAGCGGAAGAACGGCTTGAGCCCCGCTACCGAATAATTGGCTAGGTTCGGCGGCGGCACCCCTGCTTCGCGAACCGGGTCGACCCAGCCGGCGAACAGCGCGACGAAGCTCGCGGCATAAACCAAG
Source organism: Tsuneonella rigui (assembly GCF_003958625.1). Lineage (GTDB taxonomy): Bacteria > Pseudomonadota > Alphaproteobacteria > Sphingomonadales > Sphingomonadaceae > Tsuneonella > Tsuneonella rigui. Next base: position 104,782 of record NZ_RSEL01000028.1, read on the forward strand.
CACAGCAGCCCGACGCCGAGGTACAGCACGATCGCGAGCGGCGCGGGCCGGCGTGGGGCCAGGATCAGCAGCGCCCACGCGACCAGCGCCACGCCATTGGTGAACGAGAACAGCGCTTGCCACATGGGCGCGGCTTCAGCTCCCGCCTTGCTCGCTCAGCGTCGGCGTGCCGGCGGGAGCGAGCGGACCATCCCACGCCAGCACCGGCTTCCTCGCCGCGAGCGTCTCGTCGAGGCGGCGGCGAGGTGCGAAGTGCGGCGCGGTCTTCAAGCTCTCGTCTCCGCTGCGCGCCCGTTCGGCCAGGCTGCGCAGCGCGAGGATCAATTGGTCGAGGCCCGCCTTGCTCTCGGTCTCGGTCGGTTCGACCAGCATCGCGCCGTGGACCACCAGCGGGAAATACATCGTCATCGGGTGGAAGCCCTCGTCGATCATCCCCTTGGCGAGATCGAGCGTGGAGAGCCCTTCGGCGAAGTCTTTGTCCGAAAATAGCGCTTCGTGCATGCACGGGCCGCTCGCACCGAACGGCGCGTCGAGCAGGTCCTCGCACGACCGCAGGATGTAATTGGCGTTGAGCACCGCGTCGCCCGACGCCTGCCGCAGCCCGTCCGCCCCGTGGCTGAGGATATAGGCGAGCGCGCGGGTGAACATCCCCATCTGCCCGTGGAACGCGCACATGCGGCCGAAGGTGTGCGGATGCTCCGCGCCCGCGTTTTCCTCTTCGATCAGTTCCACCGTGCCGTCGGCACGCCGAGTGACGAACGGCAGTGGGGCATAAGGCGCGAGCGCCTCGGACAGCACCACCGGTCCCGAGCCCGGCCCTCCGCCGCCGTGCGGCGTGGAAAAGGTTTTGTGCAGGTTGATGTGCATCGCATCGATGCCGAGATCACCCGGCCGCACGCGCCCGACGATCGCGTTGAAGTTCGCCCCGTCGCAATAGACCAGCCCGCCCGCGGCGTGGACCGCGTCCGAGATCGCCTTCATGTCGCGCTCGAACAAGCCGCAGGTGTTGGGGTTGGTGATCATCACCCCCGCCACGTCCGGCCCGAGCCGCGCCTTCAATGCTTCAAGATCAACCCGCCCCTCGGCGGTCGCGGGGATGTTCTCCACTCGGTAGCCCGCGAAGGCGGCGGTCGCCGGGTTGGTGCCGTGCGCGCTTTCGGGCACCAGGATCACCTCGCGCGGATCGCCGCGGGCTTCGAGCGCGGCGCGGATGCAGAGGATGCCGCACAACTCGCCATGGGCGCCGGCTTTCGGCGTCATCGCCACGCCGTGCATGCCGGTAAGCTCGATCAGCCAGACCGCCAGCTCGTTGATTACCTCGAGCGCGCCGCGGACGGTGTCGACCGGCTGCAGCGGGTGCACATCGAGGAAGCCCGGCATCCGCGCGACCTTCTCGTTGAGGCGCGGGTTGTGCTTCATCGTGCAACTGCCGAGCGGGAAGAGCCCGAGGTCGATCGCGTAGTTCTGCCGGCTGAGGCGGGTGTAGTGGCGGATCGTCTCGGGCTCCGACAGTCCCGGCAGGCCGATCTCGCTCTCACGCGCCATGCCGCCGAGGCGGTTCGCGCGAGTGCTCGGTTCGGGCAGGTCGACGCCGCAGGTGTGCGTGTTGCCGATCTCGAAGATCAGCGGCTCTTCCAGCATCAGCGCGCGATTGCCGGTGGCGGTGCCGCCGCCATCGCGCCGGTCGAGGGTCATGGTCGGCCGCCAGCCGCTCTGGTTGGGGGCGTTCATTGCACGGCCTCCTCAAGAGCTGAGGCAAGGGTTTCGATGTCCTCCTCGCTGGCGGTTTCGGTCACCGCGACAACCAACCCTCGGGCGAGCGCATCAGCGCCGGGGTAGAGTCGGCCTAGCGAAACGCCGGCCAGCACCTTTTTGTCCGCGAGTTCGCGGACGATCGGGCGCGCGTCGGTCGGCAGCATCACGGTGACCTCGTTGAAGAAGCTGTCGTTGAGCACCTCCACTCCCGGTATCTTCGACAGCCGGTCCGCAGCGAGACAGGCGAGGCGGTGATTCTCCGCCGCCAGCTTTCGCAAGCCAGCCTCGCCCAAGAGCGTCAGGTGAATCGTGAACGCCAGCGCGCATAACCCGGAGTTGGTGCAGATGTTGCTGGTCGCCTTCTCTCGGCGGATGTGCTGCTCGCGGGTCGAGAGGGTAAGAACGAACCCGCGCTTGCCCTCGGCATCGACGGTCTCGCCGCACAGCCGGCCCGGCATCTGCCGCACGTGCTTGGGATCGCGCACCGCGAACAGCCCGAGATAGGGCCCGCCAAACTGCAGCCCGACGCCGAGCGACTGCCCCTCGCCCACCACGATGTCCGCGCCGAGCTCGCCCGGCGATTTGATCGCCCCCAGCGCCACCGGTTCGGTGTTGACCGCGATCAGCAGCGCGCCCTTGGCGTGCGCCGCCTCGGCGATCGCCGCGAGATCGGGGAGGCGGCCGAGGATGTCGGGATACTGCACCACCACGCAGCTCGTTTGATCGTCTATCCGCGCGATCAGCGCGTCGTTGTCGGGCGCAGCCTGCAGGGTCGGCAGCGCGTCGGCAATCTCGTCGCCGGTGAACTTGGCCATCGTCTTAGCGGTTTGCACGTAGTGCGGGTGCAGCCCGCCCGAGACCACCGCGCGACGCCGCTTGGTCACCCGCCCCGCCATCGCGATCGCTTCCCAGCACGCGGTCGAGCCGTCGTACATCGAGGCATTCGCCACCGCGCAGCCATAGAGCCGCGCGACCTGGCTCTGGAACTCGAACAGCATTTGCAGCGTGCCCTGCGCGATTTCCGGCTGGTAGGGCGTGTAGGCGGTCAGGAACTCGCCGCGCTGGATCAGGTGATCGACCGTCGCCGGCACGTGATGGCGATAGGCCCCCGCACCACAAAAGAACGCGGCGTCGGCGGCCGCGAGGTTCTTCTTGGAGAGCCGCCGCATATGCTGCTCGACCGCCATCTCGCTGGCATGGAGCGGCAGCACCCCGATCGGCGCCTTCAGGTAGTGCTCGTCAGCGACATCGGCGAACAGGGCGTCAACATCGGACGCGCCGATCACGCTCAGCATCTCGCCGCGGTCGGCGTCGGTCAGGGGCAGGTAGCGCATCTGGTCAGGTCTCTGCGTTGGAAAGGGTGGCGGCGAGCCGCGCGATTTCAGGGATCGAGCCGGTGAAGGCCATGTTGCCGACGTGGGCGAGCTCGATCCACGGGACGAGCCACACTTGCAGGCCGGCGGCTCGCACCCGGCGGCAAAAGGCGTAGTCTTCGGACAGGTACGCGCCCGTCTGGTCGATCGCGGTATCGAACAGCGCAACCACGCGCTCGCCGAGGCCGAACGCACGGCGCGCCTCGGGCGACGGGGTGAAGGCGAGCTCGGGATGGGCCGCGCCCAACTGTTCCAGCGCCGCCCGCGACACCATCATGAAAGCGCTACCGAGGTCATCGACCACTTGGGGCGCATCGAGCCTAAGCTCACCCTCGCCCGGCGCGAGGTTCACTGCCACCGGGCTCGCCACGCGGGCAAGTGGCAGCGCTGCGTCAGCGCGGGCGGTGTTGCCGACCCGCTCCCAGTCGATCCGCTTGTGCGCGCCGGCCGCGCCAATGACCTCGTGCTTGCCGGTGGTCTGCAGCGAAAGCAGCGTCATGACGTCGGCCGCGGCGAAGCCCATGTCGGCGTCGATCATCATCAGGTGATCGCAGTCCGACTGCAGGAACGCGCCCGCGATATACGCCCGCGCGTGCGCGATGCTCGCCTGGTTGGTGATCAGGTTGAGCGACAGTGCGACGCCCGCCTCGCGGCACTTCAGCGCCAGTTCTACCAGCCCGCGCGTGTACAGCGCGTGGCACATCCCCTCATACATCGGGGTCGCGACCATCAGCCGCTTGCCCGCCAGCGCGCCCGCCGCGGGAGAAGGCGCGCTCGGCTGGGTCACAGCCCGGCGACGAAGTCCTTGTAGGCGCTCTCGTCCATCAGGCCGTCGAGCTCGCCGGTGTCGGCGATGGTCAGCTTGAAGAACCAGCCGTCGCCCTCGGGGGCGGAGTTGACCAGCGCGGGATCGTCCTCGAGCGCGGGGTTGCCCTCGGTGACGATGCCGCTGACGGGCGAATAGACGTCGCTCGCCGCCTTGACGCTTTCGACTACCGCGGCCTCGCCGCCCTTGGTGACCGAGGCGCCCTCGCCCGGCACTTCGACGAACACGATGTCGCCCAACTGGCTCTGCGCGTAGTCGGTGATGCCGACGGTCGCGGTCGAGCCGTCGACTTCGATCCATTCATGGTCTTCGGTGAAGTAGCGGGTCATTGGCTTGCTCCCTTGCGGTGATAGCGGTGGGGGACGAACGGGGTCGGCACGACGCGCGCGGGCAGGCGCTTGCCGCGGACTTCGATTTCCAGCTCGGTGCCGTGCGCGGCGTGCGCGGTGTCGACGTAAGCCATCGCGATCGGGTGACCGAGGGTCGGTGAGAATCCGCCGCTGGTGACGGTGCCGACCTTGGTGCTGCCGGCGAAGAGATCGGCACCCTCTCGCGCGGCCATGCGGCCATCAAGCGCGAGGCCGACCCATTTGCGGGACGTTCCCTCGGCCAGCTCGCGCTGGATGCGTTCGGCACCGGGAAAGCCGCCTTCGGCCCTGCGGCGCTTGTTGATTCCGAAGGTAAGCCCGGCCTCGACCGGCGAGGTTTCGGGCGACATGTCGTGGCCATAGAGCGGCAACCCTGCTTCGAGCCGCAACGAATCCCGCGCGCCGAGGCCGATCGGCTTGACCTCCGGCTGCGCGCACAGCGCATCGGCGAGCGCGGCGGCGTGATCGGCGGGGACCGAGATCTCATAGCCGTCCTCACCGGTGTAACCCGACCGACTGACGCGGAGTGGCACGCCGTTCCAGGCGAACGGGGCGGCGTCCATGAAGGTCATCTCGTCGGTGCGCGGCCAGCCATCGTTCATTGGCTGCAGGTCGAGCCGCGCGAGCGCCTGCGCCGCCTCCGGGCCCTGCAGCGCGAGCAGCGCATCGTCGGCGAGGTGGGTCAGCGTGACATCATCGGGCAGGTGCTCGCGCAAGTGGGCGATGTCGTCCCACTTGGTCGCGCCGTTGACCACGAGGTAGAAGTGATGCGCCGCATTGGTGACCATCAGGTCGTCGAGCACGCCGCCGTTGTCGTCGAGCAGCAGCGAATAGCGCTGGCGACCGGGCTTCAGGGTCGAGAGATCGATCGGCAGGACCGCCTCGATCGCCGCGACCGCGTTGTCGCCCGAGATCTCGAGCTGGCCCATGTGGCTGACGTCGAACAGGCCAGCATGGGTGCGGGTCCATTCGTGCTCGGCGAGGATGCCCTCATACTGGATCGGCATCTCGTAGCCGGCGAAGGGCACCATTCGCGCGCCCTTCGCGCGGTGCCACGCATCGAGCGGGAGGGTTTCGGTCTCGATAGGCTCTTCGGCTTCGCTCACGCGCACTCACCCCGACAGCGCGGCCGATGGCCGGTGGGCCATCTTGAAAACCGCTACCCCCTCTGTCGGGAAACCTGAGAGTTTGGCCAGGCGAGCGCCGGGCTTACACCGTCGGTGGCCCCGTCCACGGGACGAGGCGCTTTCCAGAGCGTCGCATGGCCCGCCACGGTCCGTTGGCCTGAGAGTTTCCGGGGCGGTTGCTCCTTCGGCGGCCCGGCCTTGCGGCAGGACGCTCTCCCATGGCGGACGCCGGGATTCGCACCCGAACGACGGCTATGCCCTGCGCGAGTCCGCCGCCCCGGTCAATCGAGATTGGGCCGCAGCCAGCGTTCGGCGGTGGCGATATCCACGCCTCGGCGCCGCGCGTAGTCCTCCAACTGGTCGCGGCCGATGCGGGCAACGCCGAAGTATTCGCTCTCGGGGTGGCCGAAGTAAAACCCGCTGACCGCCGCGGTGGGGTACATCGCGTAGCTCTCGGTCAGCGTCAGCCCGGCGGTTTCTCCCGCATCGAGCAGGTCGAACAGCACCGGCTTCAGGCTATGGTCGGGGCACGCAGGATAGCCCGGCGCGGGGCGGATGCCGCGGTATTCCTCGCGGATCAGCGCGATGTTGGTGAGCTGCTCGCCCGGCGCATAGCCCCAGAGGTCGGTACGGACGTGGCGGTGCAGGCTTTCGGCGAACGCCTCCGCCAGCCGGTCGGCGAGCGCCTTCAAGAGGATGTCGGAGTAATCGTCCTTGTCGGCGCGGAAGCGCTCGGAGTGCGGCTCGATCCCGTGGATGCCGACCGCGAACCCGCCGAGCCAGTCGCCCGAGGGATCGATGAAGTCGGCGAGGCACATGTTGGCCCGGTCGCGGCTCTTCTTCACCTGCTGGCGCAGGAAGGGGAAGGTCACGTGCCGTTCCTCCTCGACCAGGTGGACGATGACGTCGTCGCCATGGCGCGCACAGGGCCACAGCCCCGCGACGCCCTTCGCGGTCAGCCACTTTTCGCTGATGATCTTGTCGAGCATCGCGTCGGCATCGGCCTTGAGGCTACGCGCAGTGTCGCCGACCACCTCGTCGTCGAGGATCGAGGGATAAGTGCCGTGCAGCTCCCACGCGCGGAAGAACGGCGTCCAGTCGATCACCTCGCGTAGGTCTTCGAGCGGCCAGTCGGCAAAAGTGTGCACCCCCGGCTGCAGCGGCGGCGCGGGCTTCTCGTTGTAGTTGGGGTCGTAGAAGTTCGCCCGCGCCTCCTCGAGGCTGAGCAGCACGCTCTGCGCCTTGCCCTCGCGGGCCTCGCGCACCTTGGCGTATTCGCCCGCGGTGTCTTCGACGAAGCCGTCGCGCTGGGTGTCCGACAACAGCCGGCTGGCCACGCCCACCGCGCGGCTGGCGTCGAGCACGTGGATTACGGGGCCGTTGTAGGCCGGATCTATCCGCAATGCAGTATGGACCTTGCTGGTAGTCGCGCCGCCGATCAGCAGCGGCATGGTCATCCCCGCACGGCCCATTTCCTCGGCCACGGTGACCATCTCGTCGAGCGAGGGGGTGATGAGTCCCGACAACCCGATCATGTCGGCCTGATTGTCGTTGGCGGTTTCGAGGATCTTCGCCCACGGCACCATCACGCCGAGGTCGATCACCTCGTAGCCGTTGCACTGCAGGACCACCCCGACGATGTTCTTGCCGATGTCGTGAACGTCGCCCTTGACGGTCGCCATCACAATCCGGCCCTTCGACTGGTCGGCGAGGCCTGAGGCTTCTTTCTCCGCCTCGATGAAGGGGATGAGGTGGGCGACCGCCTTCTTCATCACGCGGGCGGACTTCACCACCTGCGGGAGGAACATCTTGCCGCTGCCGAACAGGTCGCCGACGACGTTCATGCCGTCCATCAGCGGACCTTCGATCACCTCGATCGGGCGCTCGAAGTTCTGCCGCGCCTCCTCGGTGTCCTCGACCACGTAGGCGTCGATGCCCTTGACTAGCGCGTGCTCGATCCGCCGCTCGACCGGCCAGCCGCGCCATTCCTCCGCGGCCTTCTCGTCGGCGGCGGACTTGCCCTTGTAGCTTTCTGCGAGCTCGATCAGCCGCTCGGTCGCGTCCGGCCGGCGCATGAGGATCACGTCCTCACATGCTTCGCGCAGCACCGGATCGATCTGGTCGTAGATATCGAGCTGGCCGGCGTTGACGATCGCCATGTCCAGCCCGGCGGGGATCGCATGGTAGAGAAACACCGAGTGCATCGCCCGGCGCACGGTCTCGTTGCCGCGAAAGCTGAAGCTAAGGTTCGACAGGCCGCCCGAGTAATGCGCGTGCGGGCATAGCTGCTTGAGCTCCGCCACCGCCTCGATGAAGTCGAGCGCGTAGCGGTCGTGCTCCTCGATCCCGGTCGCCACCGCGAACACGTTGGGGTCGAAGATAATGTCCTCGGGCGGAAAACCGATGCCGGTGAGAACGTCGTAGGCGCGCTGGCAGATCGCGACCTTACGCTCTCTGGTGTCGGCCTGACCGGTCTCGTCGAACGCCATGACCACGGCCGCCGCGCCATAATCCATGCATTTGCGGGCGTGCTCGAGGAACGCCGCCTCGCCTTCCTTCATGCTGATCGAATTGACGATCGGCTTGCCCGACACGCATTTGAGGCCGGCCTCGATCACTTCCCATTTGGAGCTGTCGATCATCACCGGCACCCGCGCGATGTCGGGCTCCGCCGCGATCAGCTTGAGGAAGTTGGTCATCGCCTCGACCGCGTCGAGCAGGCCTTCGTCCATGTTGACGTCGATCACCTGCGCGCCGTTCTCGACCTGCTGGCGCGCGACCTCGACCGCGGCGGTGTAGTCGCCCGCCATGATCAGCTTCTTGAACGCCGCCGACCCGGTGACGTTGGTGCGCTCGCCGATATTGACGAAACGGGAGGAGGTAAGGCTATTCAAAGTGGTCATCCCAGCGAAAGCTGGGATCGCGTGCCGCATGGCGGCGCCCAGCCGAACGAGGTCCCAGCCTTCGCTGGGACGACGGAAAGGTTGATCAGGCAGCCATCGTGAACGGCTCAAGTCCGGCAAGACGCGTCGCGACCGCCGGATGCGGCACCTGACGCGGCGCAATCCCCGCGACCGCGCGCGTCATCGCGGCGATGTGCTCGGGCGTGTTGCCGCAACAGCCGCCGAGAATATTCACCTGCCCGTTGTCGGCCCAGCGCTTGACGAGGCTCGCAGTGGTTTCCGGTGCCTCGTCGTAGGCACCGAGTTCGTTGGGCAGGCCCGCATTGGGATAGGCCATCAGCAGCGTATCGGCGATCGCGCTCAGCACCTGGACGTGCGGACGGAGCTGCTCGGCGCCGAAGCTGCAATTGAGGCCCACCGCGATCGGCTTGGCGTGGCGCACCGCGTGCCAGAACGCCTCGACCGTGTGGCCGGAGAGGTTGCGGCCACTGAGGTCGGTCAGCGTCAGCGACAGCATCAATGGGATGTCACGGCCCAGGTCCTGCGCCAACTCGCGCACGCCAGAGATCGCCGCTTTGCAGTTCAAAGTATCGAACACGGTTTCAACGAGGATGAAGTCCACGCCGCCCTCGACCAGCGCGGCGGCTTGTTCGCGGTAGACGTCCTTGACCTCGTCGAAGGTCACCTCGCGGTAGCCGGGGTCCTCGACCCGCGGGCTCAATGACAGGGTCTTGTTGGTCGGCCCCATCGCGCCGGCGACGAAGCGCTTCACCCCGTCGCGCGCGGTCGCGGCATCGACCGCCTCGCGGATCACCCGCGCGGCGGCGATGTTCATCTCCGCCACCAAGGCTTCCGCCGCGTAGTCGCCCTGGCTGATGCGGTTGGCGTTGAAGGTGTTGGTCGCCAGCAGGCTCGCGCCGGCATCGATATATTGGTCGCAGATCGAGCGGATGACGTCGGGCCGGGTCAGGTTGACGAGGTCGTTGTTGCCCTTCTGGTCGCGCTCGAGCCCGGTGGACCGGCGATAGTCTTCCTCCGACAGCTTCGCCGCCTGGATCGCGGTGCCGTAGGGCCCGTCCTTTATCAGGATGCGCCGCGCGGCTTCGGCGAGCAGCTCCTCGCGCTTGGTCATGCGGTGTCTCCGGGTCGGCGGCCGAGCAGGTGGCAGATCGCGTAGGACAGCTCGGCGCGGTTGAGGGTGTAAAAATGGAACTTGCGCACGTCGCCGGCATAGAGCCGGCGGCACAACTCGGCGGCCACGGTCGCGGCGACCAGCTGGCGCGCGGCGGGGCGCTCGTCGAGGCCTTCGAACAGAGTCTCCAGCCAGGCTGGGATCGCGGTGCCGCACAGCCCGCTCATGCGCTGGACGCTGGCGAAGCTCATGATCGGCATGATCCCCGGCACGATCTCAGCGCCGATGCCGTGCGCCGCGGCCTTGTCGCGGAAGCGGAAGAAGCACTCGGGCTCGAAGAAGAACTGGGTGATCGCGCGGGTCGCGCCGGCGTCGATCTTGCGCTTGAGGTTGTCGAGGTCGGCCGCCTCATCGTGCGAATCCGGGTGCTTCTCAGGATAGGCGGCGGTCGAGATCTCGAAAGGGGCGATCTTGAGCAGGCCCTCGATCAGCGCGGCCGCGTTCTCGTACCCGCCGGGATGCGGGCGGTACTTGCCGCTCGGATCGGACGAGTCTCCACGGAGCGCGACGATGTGGCGGATGCCGCTGTCCCAATATTGGCGCGCGACCGCGTCGACTTCCTCGCGGGTCGCGTCGACGCAGGTGAGGTGCGCGGCGGCGGGGATGCTGGTCTCCTCCACGATCCGCTGGACCGCCGCGTGGGTCCGCTCGCGGGTCGAGCCGCCCGCGCCGTAGGTCACCGAGACGAAATCGGGCTGCAGCGGCTCCAGCGTGCGGACGCTCTCCCACAGCGTCTCGGCCATCTTCTCGGTCTTGGGCGGGAAGAATTCGAACGAAATACCGATGTCGCCCGGAAGCGAGGCGTACAACGGCTCCGAATGCGCGATCGCGGCGTTCATCGCGCTGTCGCCCGGCGCGGGCTTCCGCCGATTCGCGCGACCTCGGGCAAGCGGCGTGCGGTCCATACTTTGACCGCCAACTCGCCGCCTTCGATCGTTTCGCCCGTCTCGGGGGCGAACCCAAACCGGGTCAGCATCGCGGACATCTGCTCATCTCCGAAGCCCAATCGCGCGTGGGCATGCGTCCGGCGCAGTTCCTCACGGGCGTGCGCGGCGAGATCGACAATCGCGATCCTGCCGCCCGCACGGCACACACGCGCCGCCTCTCCTACCGCATAGTCGGGCTCGGTCGCGTAGTGCAGCACCTGGTGAAATACGACCGTGTCAAAACTGTCCGGCGCGAACGGCAGCGCGGAGAAATCCCCCTGCACCAATTCGACCCGGCCGGCCGCGAGACCTTGCAGCCGCGCGCGCGCCAACCGTAGCATCTCGGGACTTTTGTCGAGCCCCACCACCCTTTCCGCCGCCGGTTCCAGCAACTCCGCGATACGGCCCGTACCGGTACCGATGTCGAGCACTTCGCCCAGCGGTTCTTCTCCCAGCGCCGTGACCAGTGCGCGCTCGACCGCGTCGGCCGGCGCGAGCAGCGCCCGCAAGCGGTCCCATTCGCCGGCATGGCGCGCGAAGTAATCGGCCGCGCTTTTTTCCCGCGCGTCGCGGATGGCGGCGAGGTGGCGCAAGTCCTCGGCGCAAATGCGCGAGAAGCCCGCGTCCTCGTCCTCCGCCGCGGCGAGCAGCCGCACCACCGCGCGGGCCGTGCCCTCGGCGCCGCCCGAGGTCGCCTGGCGCAGGAACACCCAGCTCCCCTCGCGCCGCCGCTCGGCGAGGCCCGCGTCGCACAGGATCGCGACGTGCCGCGATACCCGCGGCTGGCTCTGCCCGAGCGCATGGGCGAGTTCGCCGACCGCCAGCTCCATCGTCGCGATCAGCCGCATGATGCGCAGCCGCGTCATGTCGCCCAAGGCTCGCATGGTGGTTTCGATGCCCATACCGCATATAAAGATATTGTTATATGCGAAAGTCAAGCTCGCAGACTTGGGCCGCCTCGGTTGCCGGTCGCGCAACCTCCCGCCCGCGCGGCTCACGCGCCTATGGCAGAGAGTATTCAGCCAGCGCGGAACTCACTCTTTAAACAACGGCACTCGATGTGCAGCATTCAACAAAACTAATTTTTATTTATTTATCGCCGCAGATCGTGATCATTGAGTCACCGCAAGGGCACCCACTGCGAAGTCGTTTTTTTCCAATGCGAATCGCCAAGCGTCCGTTAACCACACAGGCGAACGGGGGGTCGTTGTGGTCGAGGAAGCAGTTAGCGCCGGCGTCGATAAAGGGGAGCAATTGACGTACGACCAATACGTCCATTCATTTCACGGCGCGGCCGATGCCCGGCCCCGGCTCGTCCTCGACCGGCACTGCGCCGTCCTCTGGCACGGGCCCGACGCCGCCAGATTGCTCGGCGACCTGATCCCGCTTCGCCTCGCGAAAGGCCGGCTACTGGCCGAGAGCAGCGCTGGCAACGAAGCGCTCGCGCACTTCATCGAACGAGTCGGGCCGGAGTGCGACCGGCTGTTGCTGCGCAGCGCGGACCGGCGGCACTGGGCGATGATCCAGGCCTGGAGCCCGCGCGACCGCGAGGATCTTGTCTGCGCGGTGGTCAACCTGTCCATCCCCTGCCGCACCGTGCAGGAAAGCGGCCTGGCGAAAATCTTGGGGCTCACCGCGACCGAATCGCGCGTGCTCGACGAGTTCGCCCGATTGCGCGCTCCGAAGGAGATCGCCGACGCGTTGAGCATTTCGCTCAGCACCGTTCGCAGCCACTTAAAACAAGTACATTCAAAGGCAGGCGTCAGCTCGGCGGTTCACCTCGCCCGGCTCGTCAGCGGTTATTGCACGCGTTAGCCTCGGTCCGTCTCAATACGAGACACCCTTCCTAAGCCCCTAAGTTAATTGCACTTCCTCCCCAAAGTTGGGGATGCGAATCGCTACTGGAATGGTTAGCTGTTCGTTAACTTTTGGAGGGCGCGGCCCTTTGAAGGGATCGGTAATGGCGAGCCCGAGCTCGTCCCGAGGGGGTCTTCATGATCGGTAGGAATTTGCGGGCCGTCGCGGCCTGCGCGCTTGTTTGCAGCTTTGTCGTGCCGTCGTCCGCGATGGCGCAGGATATCACCTATCAGCCGATTGATCCGAGCTTCGGCGGCAATCCGTTCAACTCGGCGCACCTGCTCGGCATCGCCAACGCGCAGAACGATTACAAGGACCCAAAGGCGACCGCCAATAGCTCGCAGGCGGATATCTTCGCCCGCCAGCTCCAGTCGCGGCTGCTGTCGGCGCTGTCCTCGCAAATCGTCGACGCGATCTTCGGCGACAACCCGCAGGACAGCGGCACGATCAGCTTCGGCGGCCAGACGATTAACTTCGTCCGCAGCCTGACCGAAGTGACCCTGACGATCACCGATGACGACACCGGCGAAGTGACCACCATCGTCATCCCGACCTTCATCGACGTGGCGCCCTGAGATGGTTCGCCGGACGACGTCCAAGTTGCTTGTCGCGGGACTCGCCGTGACCGCCTTGTCGGGCTGCGCGACGGTCACCAAGGACGGGCGCACCGCCTGGCCGGAAACCCGCTCGAAGGCCTTCATCCCCGATCGCACGCAGACGCAGACATTGCTCGCCGCCCTCCCCGCGCCCGACCGGCCGGTGGCGGTGGCGGTCTATGGCTTCGCCGACCAGACCGGGCAGTTCAAGCCGAGCGAGACGGGTCAGACCCTGTCGCGCGCGGTCAGCCAGGGCGGCGCCTCCATCCTGGTCAAGGCGCTGCAGGACGCGGGCAACCGCCAGTGGTTCACCATCGTCGAGCGCGAGAGCCTCAAGAACCTGCTCAACGAACGCCAGATCATCCGCGAGATGCGCGAGCGTTATCTCGGGGAGCAGGGCGTCAACCCGCAGGCCCTGCCCGCGCTGCTGTTCGCCGGCGTGATCCTTGAGGGCGGCATCGTCGGTTATGACACCAACACCGTCACCGGCGGCGCCGGCGCGGCGTTCCTCGGCATCGGCGGCCATACCGAATACCGCCAGGACACGGTCACCGTGTACTTGCGCGCGGTCTCGGTCCGCACCGGCGAGGTGCTGACCACGGTCACCGCCTCCAAGACCATCGCCAGCCAGGCGATCGGCGCCAACGCATTCCGCTTCGTCGGGTTCAAGGACCTGCTCCAGGCAGAGCTCGGCTACACTACCAACGAGCCCGACCAGGTCGCGCTGCAACAGGCGATCGAGAAGGCTGTCTATTCGATGGTCCTCGAAGGCGCCGAACTCAACTTGTGGAAATTCAGCAATCCCGAGGCCGGCGCGCCCTTGCTGTCCGCCTACCGCGAGGAACGCGACGGCAGGATCGACGCCGCCAAGATGGCCGAGGCGCTGCGCAACGCGCCGCCGATGGCCCCGCAGAAGATCAAGCGCACCGCCGCCAACGACGCCGAGGATACGGCGCTCGGTCGGCGGACGGAAGGTCGCGCGAGCAATTGAGCGCCGCTTAGGCGGTGCGCGATGGCGTGGGCAGGCGGCCGGACCTGCCCGATAGCGCCAAGATCCGGTGGTCTCGACGGGTGGTTGCAGCCGCTTCGTAGGGGTCGATGAAGAAAGGCGCGCCGGAGTTGCAGCTCCGACGCGCCCCGTTTGACGAAGTTGCGTGTACAACCATGTCAGCCCTGCGCCGAGGCGCATGACAGGCATGGTTATGAATCTCCGGTTGGAGTTTGACAACCATGTTACGGGAACAAGCCCATTTCAGACTTTGGGTTCCTGCCACGGCAGGAATTAGTTTTCCGTTACTTTCAAGCTCCTGTCCGGAACCGGGCCGCCTTGCGCGCGCCCGAACGACAAATCGAGGCCCGGCAAAGGGTCCACGCTTCAGCATTCAGCGAACCCTTTTCGCCGGGTGCCGGGCCGCAGTTCACGGACCAATCCATCCATCAGGAGCTTTGACATGAAGAATATCTTCCTCACGTCGGTATCGGCAGCTGCGCTGTTCGTCGCCGGCCCGGCGCTTGCGCAAGACAACACCTCGACGGTGACGCAGAATGCCACGGACTCGCAGGCCTATGTGACGCAGAACAGCTCGAGCAGCACTTCGACCGTCGAGCAGACCGGAGCCGACAACTGGGCCGACGTCCAGCAGGGCACAGGTAACGCCGCCGCGACCAACAATAAGTCGTCCGTTAAGCAGAACGGCGCCAACATGGCTGGCGTCCCGACCACCGACGCGCCGCCGCCGAGCTACGAAGGCGCGGTGAGCAACTATGCGCTGGTGAGCCAAAACGGTGCCAACGGCGACGTCAAGATCGACCAGACCGGCAACAACCGGGCGTCGGTAAACCAGGCCTATGCCCCGGGCATCGGCCAGCGTGCTTACATTACTCAGTCGACCACTCCGGCGGCAGGCGCCGAGAACGGTGCGTTCGTTTCGCAGCGCGGCAGCAATATCGAAGCCACGGTCAACCAAAACGGGGGCAGCGAGAACGTCGCCAATGTTTCGCAGCTGCTGACGAATGACTCGACCGTATTGATCAACCAGAGCGGCAGCCAAAACCGCGCGGTCGCCGACCAAAGCGGCGCGAATGGCGCCACCATCGACGTCGGCCAGGTTGGCAACAATCAGGACGCCTACGTCCGCCAGCAGGGCACGGGCGCTTCATCGACCAGCGATCAGTTCGGTGGTGACGGCAACGCCCTGTATGTCGTGCAGAACGGCGCCAGCAGCTCGACCATCAGCCAGAACGGCAACGGCAACGACGCTAGCGTCAATCAGACCGGCAACGGCAACACCTCCGGCATCAACCAGGTCGGCAACGGCAATAGCGCCGGTGACGTGACCAACGGGACCAGCTCGTACACCGCCACGACGAACAACACCGTCGGCGTGAGCCAGAACGGTTCGAACCTGGTTTCGACCGTCGACCAGCTCGCCAGCGGCGCGAAGGCGACTGTCACGCAGACGGGCGGCGAGCATCGTTCGGACATCAACCAGAACGCCGGTGCGACCGCCAAGGTCACTCAGGCCGGTGCTGCTCCGACGGGCACGCTCGATCCGCTGTCCCCGCCCAACAACGATTCGGTGATCAACCAGAACGCGGCGCTCGCTTCGGCAACCGTCGACCAGAACGGGTTGCTGAACTACTCGGCAATCGACCAGAACGCCGCAGCCAATGCAATCGTCAACCAGACCGGCGGTTACAACCACAGCTTCGTAACGCAGAACGCGGCGGGCGCGAACGTCCTTGTCACGCAGGGCGAGGTGTTCGGGCGCGACGGTGACAACCGTTCGGCCATCACGCAGAACGCCGGTGCCGCCGGCGCGAGCGCGATAGTTCGCCAGGTCAACGCGGTTGCGGGCCCCGTAGGCGGCTACGCTTCGAACGACTCGAACATCACCCAGTCGGGCGCGAGCGACATCGCCAACGTCAACCAAGACGGCAACGATCAGGTTTCGAACATCACTCAGAGCGGTGCCGGCTCGAGCGCGGGCGTGACCCAGACGGGCGACGGCAACCTGTCGACGGTCACCCAAGGCACGAACCGGTTTGCAACGGTGGTCCAGAACGGTGTCGACAACATCTCCGATGTCGACCAGTCTGGCGGTGGTCTTGCGTATTCGGCGACTGCCGACGTGAACCAGCAGGGCAACAACAACGATTCGTATGTCCGTCAGTCCGGCGACGCCTTGGTCGCCACGCTCGACCAGCGCGGCAACAACAACGAGTCGGACATCCTGCAGACCCGTCGCGGCGGCGCCGCGCACGTCGACCAGGATGGTGACTTCGGCAAGTCGATCGTTCAGCAGATCGGTGAGAACAACTCGGTCGGCGCGAGCGACAACTCGGCCGGTGTCCGCCAGCTCGACGGCAGCATGAGGGCCGCGTCGCTCATCATCCAGGGCGGCCGGGTCAACAGCGTCGACGTCCAGCAGGGTGGGACCGACAACTCGTCGGAAGTGCGCCAGAACCTGACTGCTGCGGGTGGCGACTACGGCAACACCGGCGGCAACGTCGATCCGACCTATGGCACCACCAACGCGGCGTTCATCGACCAGATCGGCGCCAGCAACGAGTCGTTCGTCAACCAGGGCAACCCCGATCCCGCCGCCGGCCCCGCCGGTCCGCTGTCGGAGAACAACCTGGCGCGCGTCACCCAGACCGGGACCGACGGCAGCTCGACGATCAACCAGTCGGGCGACCTGCACTCCGCAACGCTCATCCAGGGCGGCGTGGATAACGAGTCGACCATCAACCAGTCGGGCAACAGCAATACCGCACTGGTGACGCAGACCGCGACCGACAACGTCTCGACGATCAACCAGGGCGGCAGCAACAACACCGCCACGGTTACTCAGAACTGATCCGGCCGGCCGGCGCTCCCCTGGGCGCCGGCCTTTCTTTCCCATTCAAAGGTATTCAATCATGAAAAAGCTTCTTCTCACCACCGCCTCGGCACTGGCGTTTCTGGCCGCGCCGGCGATGGCCCAAGACAACACTTCCACCGTCACCCAAGGCGGCGAAGGCAACCACGCGACGATCGGTCAGACCGGCAGCAACGGGAAGTCGACCGTCGACCAGTCGAATGCCTACGTCGCTAATTCGATCGTCAACCAGAAGGGCGATGGCGCCGAGTCCGAAATCACCCAGACGGGCAACAGCAACCATGCCGTCGTCAACCAGGATGGCGACAGTTACTCGAAGATCACCCAGACCGGCGTTTTCAACAACGGCGCGAGCGTGGATCAAAAGGGCGGCGCGGGCAACTCGTCGACCGTCGCGCAGACCGGAGACAACAATGAAGTTTCCGTTTCTCCTGGACCTGTGCCCAACGCGGGCGTGATCCAAATCGGTTCGAACAACACCTCGTCGATCGGGCAGAGTGGCAGCAGCCAGCTTGCTAACGCTTTCCAGACCGGTTCCAACAACAACAGCGACATTTCGCAGAGCGGGCTGAACCACGACGCATTCGTCACACAACAGGGTAGCGACAACAAGTCGAGCGTGTTGCAATCGGGTGCTAACAA
This sequence comes from Tsuneonella rigui, assembly GCF_003958625.1. GTDB lineage: Bacteria > Pseudomonadota > Alphaproteobacteria > Sphingomonadales > Sphingomonadaceae > Tsuneonella > Tsuneonella rigui. The sequence goes on from NZ_RSEL01000028.1 coordinate 122,228, forward strand.
TCAGGCGATCGTTGATCAGTCGGGCACCAACCTTGACTCCTCGATTATCCAGGACGGCACTGCTGCATATGCCAACGTGCGGCAGACCGGCGTAAACAGCGAATCCGACGTTACGCAGCACGCGGGCAGCCGCGCTGACGTGACCCAGCTGGATGGTCCCAACAAGTCCACCGTGACCCAAAATGGCGGTGCCGCTGGCGCCAACGCCCTCGTGTATCAAGACTCGAGCCCCAATGGGGGCGCGCTGAATACTGTGACGATCACCCAGAATGCGAACAGCTCGGCACGAGCCTTCCAGATTGGCACCAACCAGACCGCCACGATCACTCAGGACGGACAGTCGCTGCCGCCGCAGCAGCTGCCGGCATCCTACGCCGCGAACATCGAGCAAATCAGCGGCACCGGCGGCGGGAACGTGGCCACGATCAATCAGCCTGGTGCAGAAAACACGGCCGGTATTTTCCAGTACGGTAACAACTCGCGCGCGACGACGACCCAGACGGGCGCTGCCCTGGCGGGCGACACCGTCAACAACTTCGCGCGCGTTACGCAGGATGTTCTGAGCAGCAACGCCCAGTCCGACATCTTGCAGGACGGCCAGAACAACACCGCGCTGGTCAGCCAGAACGGCACCGATCTGACGTCGGACATCGTGCAATCGGGTGCCGACAATACCGCCAGCGTGACCCAAACCGGCCTCGGCCAGATCTCGACGGTCAACCAGAGCGGCACGGGCAACACGGCCACCGTCACTCAGGGCAGCTAAGCCGACGTGAGGAGGCGGGACGCGAAGTGCCCGCCTCCCCCAGTTCTCTGCTTCAAAGGATCAACTCATGAAGACACTCGCAATCCTTTCGGCCTCGGTCCTGGCGCTCAGCGCCAGCGCCGCAATGGCCCAGTCGAACACCTCCACCGTCGATCAGAACGGTAACGTCAACGGCGCGACTGTCAGCCAGACGGGCTCGTCGGCCAAGTCGGCCGTCAGCCAGCTCGGCGACAACAACCTCGCCACCGTCACCCAGTCGGGCAGCGGCGCCAAGGCGACCGTCAACCAGGGCGGCACGCCGAACGCCGAAGAGCAGACCCGCTTCAGCCTCGCCAACACTCCCTATGCAAGCAGCGGCGCGGAAGCGACCGTGACGCAAGGGTCGGCAGCGACGGCCAACATCGACCAGATCGCGGTTGCCGGCGGGCCGACCCGTGCGGTCAAGGCGACGATCAGCCAGGGCAGCGGCGCGGCCGGCTCGACCGCGGCGATCCGCCAGCGGATCACCGGCGCGGCCTCGGCCACGATCGAGCAGACCGGCGCGACCAACGATTCGACGATCAAGCAGTACCAGGGCAATCACACCGCTCTGAATCAGCAGAGCGGCGCGCTGAACGTCTCGTCGATCGACCAGGGCGGTTCGAACACCTCGGCCACCGTGGTCCAGTCGGGTGACCGCAACCGTTCGGGCGTGTTCATCTTCGGCAACAACGACGGGGTCTACGTCGAACAGCTCGGCTCGGATAACATCTCGAGCGTTGCCCAGAACGGCACCTCGAACGGCACCGCGATCGTCAGTCAGGGCGGCACGTTCAACACCTCGGGCGTCGCGCAGGGTGAGCAAAGCTACGCCAACGTTACCCAGAACGGCGCGTATGGCACATCGGGCGTCAACCAGAAGTTCGGCGACAAGGCGACCGTCACCCAGACCGCGACCAGCGACCACGCCAGCTCGACGGTCAACCAGAGCGGCGGGTGGAGCTACCACAACAACAACGCCACGGTCACTCAAGGGGGCACCGACGTCACTTCGACGATCGATCAGGTCGGCATCGGGCTGACCGCGACGGTGATCCAGCAGGGTACGGGGTCGACTTCGGACATCGACCAGTCGGGCACCGGCAACACCGCGACGGTGAGCCAGTACTCCGACGACAACCTCTCGACCGTCACCCAGAGCGGCACGGGCAACACCGCCACCGTCACTCAGGGCACCCCCTGAGCGACGCCGGCGGAGCGTCTGACAAGCGCGCTCCGCCGGACCATCGCCTCGGCTCGCGAACCGCTCGCGAGCCGGGGGATGGTTGGCTCAACGCGATGATATAGGACAGGAACGACGATGCATCGGCAGTTCTTCAGGTACTCGGCACTGCTGGCAGGCCTCGCCGCCGTGCCCGCTGCTGGTTCGAATGGATCGCCGTCCTGCCCGGGAGACAAGGCCATGGCGAACGCGCATCCAGGGGTTACCGTCAGCACCAGCGGATCGGGGCACGATCGCCTGATCGTCCAGACCGATCCCGACGGCACCGTCCGCCTCGACCAGCACGGCAAGGACCATTCCGCGCTCGCGGTGCAGTCCGGCAGCGGCGGCAGCCTGGCGATCGACCAGAGCGGCGCCTCGGCCAGCGCCGACGTTATTCAGGACGGCGCGTGCAACGCGGCCAGCCTCAAGCAGTCAGGCAGCGGCAACCGCGCCACCATCGTCCAGTCGGGCGGAAGCAACCGGGCGGTCGTCCGGCAAGGACCCGCCAAGGGAGACGGGCAATGAAGCGTTCGATTCTAGCCGCCGGCGTCGCCGCGCTCTCGGCGCTGATGCTGGCGCCCGCCGCGCACGCCAAGACCGACAAGGAAACCCCGGGCAAGCCTTGCGAGCCCGGCGGCGGTCAGGGAACCGGCAACCCGTGCAACGGCAACAACGGCAACCCCAGCCCCGAAGGCAACGCCAAGGAAAAGGTGGTCCGCGACTACGACCCGCCGCGCTTCACCATCGTGCGCGGTAGCGGCCGCGGCGCGTTCATCGACCAGATCGGCAACGTCAACGCGGCGACTATCACGCAGACCCGCAACACGCAGTACGCGCGCATCGCGCAGACCGGAGACCGCAATGTCGCGAGCGCGGCGCAGAGCGGAACCGGCGCGCATTACGGCACGATCGTGCAGGAGGGTAGCGACAACACCGCCGCCCTCACGCAATCGGGTGCCGGCGCGCAGGTCGCCTACCTCACGCAGGACGGTGTCGCCAACCAGATGACGGTCACGCAAAACGGCGGCATGACCACCTCCGGTGTCGAGGCGCTGCAGATGGGCGACCGCAACACCATGTCGCTTACCCAGAACGGCGAGAACAACATGGCGCGGTTGACCCAGAACGGCTCGGACAGCACCATGACCGCCGTGCAGAACGGGAACAACCAGTTGACCTGGACCCAGACCGGCGTCGGCCTGTCGGATTTGCAGATCACCCAGCCCGCGGGCCAGGCCCTGCTGGTGACGCAGACCAAGTGATGCGGTGGCGGCTCCTCTGGTGCGGGATCATGGCGGTGTCAGCCGCCGGGCCGGCGTTGGGGCAGGACCAGGCCGATCCGGTGCGCCTCGACGATTTCGCGCTGCCCGCCGCTGCGAAGCCCTTGCCGGTCGAGCAACTGACCAAGGGTGATAACCTTCCGGCTCCGCAGCAGGACGCCGACCGCACGCTCGCTGCCCCGCCGCTGTCCGAGCCGACCGGCGCGATGCCGGCACAGTTGTCCGCGCCCGGAGCGGGCGGCACGATCACGCAGCTCGCCGGCACCGGCCAGTCGCGCACCGCGCTGACCGGCTCGATCGCCGACCCCAAGGACCGGCCGCCGGGCGCGGTCACCCGGATCGGCGGGCACGACCGCTGCGACCCGCAGTCGGTGCAGGCGGTCTATGCCGAGTGCCTGCGCATCCTCGAGCTGCGGTCGGCCGAGTTCAGCGCGCCCGAAGCCCCGAAGCTCAGCGCCGAACAGCGCCTGCTCGCCGAACAGCGGCAAGGCGATGAGACCATGACGGCATCCAGCGCACTACGGCTGCGCCTGGCGACCGTAGCCCAGCCCGACGCCGAACTGGCGAGCAATCAGGAGCTGGCGTCGGTGTACCTCAAGGAGCCGGAAAACCCGGTCGTCGAGCAGGCGCCCGAACCCGAGCCGAGCGCCTACGCCGAATTGCTCCAGGGCCTGGGCCTGCCGCCGCCATCCACCGGGGATTGAGGCGATGCTGAGCATTCCTTTGACCCATTCCGACGAAACACCAGGATCGCAGCCCATGAACATGATGGAGTCGTTCGCCGTCTCTTCGGGAGAGACGCTCGGCCAGCGGCTGTCGCGCGCGCGCACCTCGAACCAGTGGACGCTCGATTTCGTCGCCCGCAAGATCGGCGTGTCGAAGGTATCGGTATGGGGCTGGGAAAAGGACCGCTCGCGCCCCCGCCTGGAATCGCTCGAGAGCCTCAGCGCGCTGTTCGCCATGCCGCTAGAAACCCTTGTAAGCGGCGGAACGACCCCCAGCGGCGGCGTCCCCGCCCTGATCGCCGACTGCCAGACCCGCATCGCCTCGGCCGTCGGCGTGCAGCCCGACCAAGTGGAGATTCGGGTGTCGTTCGGCCGGGTGTGAAGTGGTGCGCTTACAGGACTCCCGATGAGTCCCCATAATTTTGATTATCAAAGAGTTTTTTGCGAGACGATCTGCGATGGCCCCCAAAGTGGCCCCCTCGCGAGGAGAAAAGATCGAAAATGCCTGAAGAGATTGACCTTCCGATCAACGGAAAACTGTACCCCTCGCCCCAGCGTAATTGAACTTGGTTGGCCCGGGCGAGCCCTCTTTGCGGATAGAGGCTCGGATACCCCCCTTCTTGCCTTTACCGAAGACAATCGGCGAAAAGCGCGAAATCCACTCTGCCAAACGGTTCGCCCGAATGCTGTTAGGCAATGCTTCGACCAGCCGCGCGGCATGGCCGCAGTCACCCGTCGCTTCTGCGTGCTGCATAGCCATAATGGCAGTCTGTTGGATGAAAGAGTCCGCGTCCGCTTTGCCGGACTTGCGGATCAATTTGATACGCTCGCCAATCTGGCCAAGCTTTTTCGGGCCGACGCCAGATACCACCTCAGCAAAGGACCGGCGCGGCCCGGGCTTGATTTTTGCACGCCCGTATTTCCGCTTCAGTTGGCGTTTGAATGAATCGATGTCGCGGTCGGACATCTGTGGCGGAATGTTTTCAGGCTGTATCCTAGCCGGATCAGACTCCGGAACCTTGCTGTAATCGAGCTTTGTCATTCGCCAACTCGAGCTTCCAAAAACAGATGGCGCTGAATGCCCAGGAAAGCATCGCGAATCTGCTCGACAGAACCTAGCGCGCGCTTGGCGTCATTCGTGCCACCAAAGCGGATACGAAGAAAGTCGCTGAGACGACGAGGATCAAGCTCTTCGATCCCTTGACCTTCGTACGCACTCAGAACGTATCGGAGGAAGTCTTGCATTTCGGCTTCGTAGCCCGACAAACCTGCGCTTTCGGCTGCTTCGACGCGTTGTGTTCGTGTGAGCGGTGCCAAAGTAAAACGTATGTACGCGAGCACGTCGAAGACATCGCTTTGAGGCGCGTCGATGAGCCGGGCCATATCGTCTAGTCGCTGACGATCATATCCCAGCTCACTTAACTTGGCGAAAAAGGCTGAGCGAGTGCCGGGATCGCTCCAAACCTCGCGCAGCTCATCCTCGCTGCGGACCAGTGTGCCCAAGTCGCCGAACAGTTGTTCCATAAACTCCTGCCCGGTAATTTGCCGACCGTTGAACCAATAGGTCGTTGCGGCAACGTAGCGAATCCGGCGCTCCTTCCCATCCGCGAGCTTGACTACAATCTTGGCGACAGGCTCCTCGGGTTCGTCCGGCCCATCTGGTCCACCAGGCGGTTGCGGTCCCCCTGGTCCGGGTGGCTTGGGTGGCTTCGGCTCCTCGGGTGGCAACGGTTCCCCGTCCCACTCGGGATCGTTGAAATGCTCGTAGGCCTTCACGAAATCGTAGACGGTAAAGAAGTCTTTCCCTTCGAAAGTGCGCGTCCCCCGCCCGATGATCTGCTTGAACTCTATCATCGACTTGATGGGGCGCAGCAGGACAATGTTGCGAACGTTCCGCGCGTCGACCCCAGTCGAGAGCTTGTGCGAGGTCGTCAGGATCGTGGGCAACGTCTTCTCGTTGTCCTGGAACTCCCGAAGATGCTGCTCGCCCAGCTTGCCGTCGTTGGCCGTGACCCGTTCGCAGTAGTGTGGATCGGGGTTGTCCCTCACTTGGTTGATGAAGTTGCGGACCCGCGCGGCGTGGTCCTGCGTGGCGCAAAAGACCAGCGTTTTCTGGCGCTGGTCGATCTGGTCCATGAACTCGTGAACCCGGCTCTTCTCGCGCTCGTCAATGATCAGCTTGGTGTTGAAATCGGCCTCGGTGTACTCCCGATCAGGATCGATCTCCCCGCTAATTACCTCATCGTCATCGCTGAATGTGTAGCTGTCGAGCGTGCTCGCCATCTGCCGCACCTTGAAGGGCGTGAGAAAACCGTCGCCGATCCCCTCTTTCAGTGCGTAGGTGTAAACCGGCTCACCGAAATAGCCGTAGGTGTCCGCATTCACGTCGCGCTTCGGCGTGGCGGTAAGACCCAGTTGCACCGCTGGCGCAAAATATTCGAGGATGCCTCGCCAGGTGCTTTCATCTTTGGCCCCGCCCCGGTGGCACTCGTCGATCACGATGAAGTCGAAGAAGTTCGGCTCGTAGCCCTCGAAGGTGAATCCGCCTTCAGCGCTCTTTCCGTCGGTCATGAACGTCTGAAAGATTGTGAAGAATACGCTGGCGTTGGTTGGCACCCTGCCGCGCTTTCGGATTTCCTCCGGGCTGATCCGACACAGCGCGTCGGGCGGAAAGGCGCTGAAGGCATTGTAAGCCTGGTCGGCCAGGATGTTGCGATCGGCCAGGAACAGGATGCGCGGGCGGCGTGTCGGCTCGCGAGTAAGATTCCAGCTGGACTGAAACAATTTCCATGCGATCTGGAACGCGATCGAGGTTTTCCCGGTGCCGGTGGCGAGAGTCAGCAGAATGCGTCGCCTGTCCTGCGCAATGGCCTCCAGAACCGCAGTAATCGCGTTGTGCTGGTAATAGCGCGGCTGCCACTTGCCCCCGCCCGTTTCAAAAGGAACCGCGCCGAAGCGGTCACGCCAGACATTGCCGGTCGGGAAGCAGCGCTGCCAAAGGTCGTCAGGTGAGGGGAAAGGTAGAGCGAGATCGCCCTCGTCCCCCGTGTTCATGTCGATGCTGTACCAGCCGATCCCGTTGGTCGAGTAGGCGAAGCGAGTCCGCAGCATGGTGGCATAATTCCACGCCTGTCCCCTGCCGTCGGTATGGCCCAATCCGGCTCGCTTGGCCTCGATGACCGCGAGCTTGCGCCCGCGATAGGTCAGCACGTAGTCGGCGGAAAGCGCCCCGCTTCGCTCGCCTCCTCCAACTAGCCGCCCCGGGCAGATATGCTCCCGATGAACCTGCGAGCCTTCCACGACGCCCCATCCGGCCTTTCTGAGGACCGGATCGATGCGATTGGCGCGTGTATCGGCTTCGGTTTCCTGCATTGGATCAGGCCAGCTCCCCTGCAAAGGCCTTCTGGAGGAGGGATTGGCGGAGGTCAGTCAATTCGCCCAGCTTATCGTAATAGGCTGCTGTAAGCTTGGTAACTTCTTCTTCGAGGGAGCGTAGGCCCAAAGAGACTCGTCCCTGCTCGGAAAGTTCTAGCTTCGGCAAAGACACCTCTTTCAAAAACTTGAAGTGCCGAGCGTAACCCTTTTCGGCAAGAGGGACGCTCCGTAGCCCATAATAGAGATACAGCGGATCAATCCCGGACTTAGGTAGCAGAACCTTGGTCCCATCGGCACCGACAACGAAGTCGAAATCGATGTATTTCAGACATCGAGTATGATCGCCAAAGACCACGACCGGCTTTGTAAGCCTCACCAACGCTGATTGATCATTCCAGTAGCCCGAAACGAGATCCGCCTCCTGTGATACGATCGGAAACGCGCCTGCTTCGAGATATTCCTTCCTCTGAATTTTCGTCTTGGGTGTCAGCGCTGTGCATAGCTGGCCGAAGGGGAATCTCTCTTTGGGATCACCGGCATCAACAAATTCCAGTGTTAGCTGACATTCGAACAACTCTTCCGCATCCACCAGATTGGCTTCAGCGAGGGCGCGAGCGCGGTCGAGGGCGGCGAAGGCCTGATCCAGCACCGAAACAATCCGCTTCTGCTCCTCCAGTGGGGGAAGCGGCATCTGAACCGTCTTGAGGCTTGTGGCCGAGAGCTCCTTGAATGTCGTTCCTGTGCCGAGTTCATTGAGCAGTTCTCGGCTATGCAGCAGGAAGTAGTAGAGGAAGACGTGATCTAGCTTCGGCCCGGGGACGAGGGCGCGGCACCCTTGGTTGAAGGCCATCGGGACGGCATTGACGGCAAGGTGGCCAATGGGAGCGCGTGTCGACAGGATCACGGACCTTGGGGGCGCGAGCCGCGCGGATGACTTGGCAAGGCCCATCGCGGTGATGGTCCGGGGGGTCTGGGCGATCTCACGGCTGACCATTTTGCCCATGTCAGCAGGTGTCAGCCACTGATGCTCCCCATTCCAGAACTCAGCCACGTTCGACTTGGGCGTGCCGCCGTTCACTATGTCGGCAATGTCGGCCAGCTTCGCCTGCGGCCAAGCCGTCACGGAGGGTGCATCCAAGATCGCGGCTGCGCTCACAGCATCCTCCGGATTTTTTCGAGGATCTGCCGCGTCTCCTCGTCCCGTGCGAGCATTTCGGCCATGATCTGCTCGGGCGCGCGCAGGGGTTCTTCCTCCGGCGCGGTGGGATTGCGGACGGACAGATCCCACGTCGCCTTGTCGAGTTCGTCGACGCTCACCGTCCAGCTCTTGGCGCTGTCCGCCTTGTCCGACTGGAGCGCGACGAACTCGGCGAGGTCGTCGTCGTTGAGCGCATTGGTTTTGCCGAGCGAGCGGCCCGGATCGAGTTGGTAATACCAGACCTGCCGAGTGGGCGCGCCTTTCTTGAAGAACAGCACCACCGTCTTCACGCCTGCACCCTGGAACGTGCCGCCGGGGCAATCGAGCACGGTGTGGAGGTTGCAGCTGGCCAGCAGTTCCTTGCGCAGCTCCACACTGGCGTTGTCGGTGTTGCTGAGGAAGGTGTTCTTGATCACCACCGCCCCGCGCCCGCCCGCCTTCAGCTTGCGGATGAAGTGCTGCAGGAAAAGGTATGCGGTCTCCCCCGACTTGATCGGGAAGTTTTGCTGCACCTCCTTGCGCTCGCCCCCGCCGAAGGGCGGGTTGGCCAGCACGATGTCGTGACGGTCAGCCTGCTGGATGTCCATCACGTTTTCGGACAGTGTGTTGGCGTGCCGGATGTTGGGAGCTTCGATCCCATGGAGGATCATGTTCATCACGCCCAGCACGTAGGCGAGCGACTTCTTCTCCTGCCCGTAGAACGTCTTGCGCTGCAGTGTCTCCCACTGGCTGGATGAAAGATCGTCGCGCCGAAGGTACTCCCACGCCTCGCACAAGAAGCCAGCCGATCCGCACGCCCCGTCATAGATGGTTTCGCCGATCTCAGGCTTTACGACCTTGATCATCGCACGGATCAGCGGGCGCGGCGTGTAGTATTCGCCCCCGTTACGCCCGGCGTTGCCCATCCGCTTGATGCGCGTCTCGTAAAGGTCGGACAGCTCGTGCTTGGCTTTGGTGCTGCCAAAATCGAGCGTGTCGATGATGTCGATCACATCGCGCAGCGAATAGCCGGAGCGGAAGCGGTTTGCGATTTCCGAAAAGATTTCGCCGACTTTGTATTCCATCGTATCGGCGTCGGTTGCGCTGGCGCTGACGGTCTTGAGATAGGGGAAAAGCGTGCCGTTGACGTAGTCGATTAGGTCCGGGCCGGTCGCGGCCTTATCGTGATCGATCTTCCCATCCTTGCCCTTGGGTGCAGCCCAGATGCTCCACCGGTAGGCCGGCTCAAGGATAGGGGCGTAGTCTTTGCCCTCAAGTTCGGCGGAGTCCTGGCGCTCTTGCTCTAGGTCGTCGAGGTATTTCAGGAACAGCAGCCAACTAGTCTGCTCAGCATAATCCAGTTCCGACGCGAGGCCCTCGTCGTTGCGCATGGCCCGGTCGATGTTGTTGAAAGCATTTTCGAACATTCTTCCCCCTGTAGTCCCTCCCCTAGCGCCGCGAGGGGTTGCGGCCAAGTTTCCAAGTGGCCCATTCTCTATCGATCATTTGCTTGTTCTTGGCCTGCTGCAGGGGACGGGCCTCGTCGCCGCTGGCGGTCTCCAGCCTTTTGATCTTCTCGTACACGTTGCTGCAATGGTCGCTTGGGCCGATGGCCCAACTCTGTCCTGCCGCGCGACGCGCTCTAGCCAGCAATTTCGAGTCATTCCCCAGTTCGTAAAGGTCGAGCCAAAGCGCCGCGCGCTGATTGAACAGAATTTGTGATTGCTCTGGGCTGAGGCCGTGATCCCGTCGCAGAAGAATATCGGTTTGAGCGATCGCTTCCCTGAGGTAGCCAACCGTCCGCAGGGTGCTGGTCACCTGGATAACGAGATCGCCGGGGAGATCCGCAGGACCACAAAGATCGCCCCACTGCCGCAACAGCTTCAGAAGCGGTCGATGCGCCCCGTATTTCTCGAACACCCCCGACACCAGCTTACGGTCACGGCTGTTTGGGATTTGGCCCGAATTGGTTTGACCGATGACCCGATCAACGAGTTCCCGGTCCTTAACTTCGGCGGATGCCGGAAGGCCCGCTGCGACTACCCGATTGATGGCTTGCCGCTCTGCTCGATCTTGATCTGTCTCGATACTGGAAACTGCAATCTGAAGCCGATCGTCTTCGCAGAGGACATATCCGGCAGACAATGCGGCCCGCGCTTCTCGACGATGCTCCTCCTCGATGGAAAGCAGCCCAGAAGCAGGGTCACACGCGACTATCGCAAACGTCCGTTCGGGATCGATCCTATAGAACCTGCAGCCAATGAGCGCGTCGGCGATCCGTTGGCCCTCTTTCCGGCGCAAGAGCCTCGAAAGATGCTCACCGTCAAACTCTGAGATTTCGCGCGCCAATTGGAAGCTACTCCATCCTCGTTCGGCCTGATCCGATACTGCCCACGGTTAAAGGTCCCCGCACTCCTGCCATCGCTCCATTGGCAAAGGACGCCAATCCTCGTTCACTAGGCCGCGCAGGTGAAATAACGCCGCCCCCAGCCGACCGTGCGCCTTTGCCCATAATAACTGGCCACGTAGTACGTCGTTCTTCTGAGCGGCGGTCGAAGACCAGTGAGACGACAGGATCAGGGGCATCGGCGGACCCTGCTCGCGGTCATAGCCCGCCGCGACTCGCCGGTAGAACTCGTCCCAACGAGACGGCACCGGCGCGAACCTGCCCGCCGCGCGAAGATCGGTCAGCAGCTTCTCGATCGCATCTTCGACTACTTGCTTTACGCGAGGAGAGAATGTCGCCTCAAACCAAAGCCAATGCGCTTCGTGAAAGTGCATTCGACCAGCGGGCAATCTGAAATCTCGCTCGCGCGGCTCGCCGGGAAACGGCGGAAGTCGGCGGCGCTGCCTCGACCGCGCGATCGCCCGGTTGCGTCGCCAAGCAATCCACTTGCGCCCGAGGAGCGGCGCGCCGCCCGGCCATTCCAACCCGTTTTGCGATAGGTAGTAGTCCAAACAGGCCCCTGTGAACCGGACAGCGACCAAGCCTCCTTGATCGCCGCCTGTGCTGAATGGTCGCCTTATCGAGCTGTCTTGTCCAGCCGCTCGGCGAGCGCCGCTATCAACGCCGCGTCGTCAAGCGCCCTGCCACCATCCTTCGCCGCCTTGCTCTCGCGGATCAGCTCGCCCTGCCGGTGCACCGGCACCTTGCCGTAACTGGTGAAGGTAGTCAGCACCGCCTCATGGCCCAAGTTCTGCGACCAGGCTTTCATCTGCGCGGGTGTCAGGTCGAGCCGCATGGCATGGTGCACCAGCATGTCGCGCAAGCTGTGCGGGTTGAAATAGGGCAGGCCCGCCCCCGCGAAGCCGCGCTGGAAGATGTCGCGGATCGGCTGGGTCGATTTCCACGCCTCGCGCGCCAGCCCTCGCGCCTCGAAACCGCCATCCTCGCCCAGTCCCATCGCGGTCGCGGGAAACAGCGGATCGGCATCGCCCCACAAGTGGCCGTCGCGCAGCTCCTCGAACCACGCCGCCACGATTTCCGCCGCGCCATCGCACACCGGCATGAAATACGTGCGGAACGTCTTGGCGAACTTGGTCCGGACCACGCGCGCATCCTGCTCGACGAATCCGCCGTCGGGATCGACGTGGCCCAGCCGGAAGCTGGCCAGCGCATTGACCCGCGCCCCGGTCAGTGCCGCAAAGGCCACCAGCGCCCGGTCGCGGCGCTCCAGCACGGTTCCGGCTGGCATCGTCTCAAGCACGCGCTGGACCTGTTCGACAGTGGGCACCGCCTTCTCGCGCGGCGCGCGGGCGATGGCGGCGTCTTTCGCGCTGGGGCTGAAATAGTCGGCATCGGAGAAATGGAGTTTCGAGCGATAGCCTGGCTCGCGGCTCAACCATTCGAAAAAGGCCTTCAGATCGCGCAGGATCGAGGCGACGGTGGCCTTGCTCAGCCGATCGCCCGTTGCCGCGTTCAGCGCCTCGCCCAGCCGCCGCTTGAAGGCGATGGCCTGTTCACGGTGGAACTTGCGGAAGTCCTTGCGGACAGTCGAATCCTCGAACCGCGCCAACGCCATCGCCACCCTGTCGATGGTCGCCGAGTCGCGCCCCTTCGCTTCCCGCAGGAAGCCGAAATACTCGCGCTTGATGCGCTCGTTCGCGGCGTTGTGTTTCGGCATGATCAGCTTGCCCTTTCCAAGTCACATTTCAGGGACGGATCGGCCCTCTCTATTAGGCTTGAATGGCCACGCCGGTGTTGGACCGTGCAGCCGGGCATCAACCGGGTGATGTCGGCCTCGCGGATGCGACGGTGCATGACGGCTCCGCAATGCGAACAGGTCGCCCGCAGATTGCCGCTGGCGGCCTTTATCGGAGAATACTCGACCATATCCCGCGCGGGTTCGCTCGGCTGGCGGCAGCGCAGGCAATAAAGCGTGCCGGGCGGGCAGGGCTGCTTACGCCTGGCGTTCCGCTTCAATAGGAATGCGCGCACGATTGCGCCTTGAAACAGGATAGGGCGCGCCTCATCGACCGGGGCCAAGCCTTCTCGTCGCCAATTGCGCACGGTGTTTTTGTGCACGCCAAGACAGGTCGCCAGCTCGCCAGCAGTGTAGCTGAAGTGCAGCTTGACTTTGTAGGGGTTGGCCCGGCCGCCTGCCACCGGCCTCAGTCCTCGCCGCGCACCAGTCGCTTGATTGACTCCGCGCGGATCAGCGTGCGCCGCCCCAGCTTGAACGCATCCAGCCGCCCGTCTGCGATCATCGAATAGACGGACGTGCGCCCCAGGCTCAGCGCCCGCGCGGTTTCGTTGATCGAGTAAGCCAGCTTTTCCATGATCGTCGCTCCGTTTCGGCTGGCGGGTGCCAGCGGACACGGGCGAGCATGAGGGATGCTGAATTGCCCGAATAGCGGACCTGAAAAACTGGCGAATCGAAACGCCGTTATGATTATCGCGCGCCTACGACTTTCGCTTAGCTCCGGCGGAATCCCGCGCATGTTGTCGGGCAAGTTCTGGCCACACCCTAAGGTTGAAGCCTCTCTCGCTAACTCTGCCTGGAAATGCCTTTATCGCTGCCTCGCGGAAACTTCTCTTGGTCCGACGCTTATCGGGATCGGCAGCAAACTCTTTGATCAACCATTCTCGGCACGCTTGCTCACCGGCCGCCGTTGATACCTCGACGGTCGCCTGCTTCGCTTGGGAGGCAATCGGAGCGGGCCATTTGTCGAGAATCTCGCGCCGCATAAACCTGATCTCGTCCGCTCCATCGGGCCAGGTCATAGAGAGCCAGCCTTCCTGCAGGTTGAACACCAGTTCCGGGATGTCAGGAGCTAGGCCACCACGATGTAAAACGAGCTCTTCCCACGCGAGGGAAGTGCAAGTGCAGTGCTTGTATGATTCAAAGCCAAACTCATCGATGGCACCGCATTTGCAATGGAGATATGAAATCTCCGCGTGGAGCCAGCCGAGAAATCTCGTGGCATAGTGCCAGACACCTTCGGCTGCGGCAGCGGAATCCTCATCATCCGGGCGGCAGAAGTGGGGTAGTCGGGCGAGGGCCATGTAGTCGCGAGTGGCAATCCACGTCATAGCCTTAGGGAACGACCAGATCGGCTCTTGCTTGGCCTCTGGCAGGGAAATTTCGCGAACGCTCCAATGATGGGCGAGTGCGTGGTCGACCAGATCAGCAGCCCGGAGGCGCAGGCAATCGTAGGGACCAACCCAGTCGTAGAGGTCGCTGACAAACGTTTCCCAGCCTTCGATGCCGTCCGCTCCCTTTAACGTCAGCAGGTCATACGCAGCGCGAAACCAGTGGGTTGAACCTGGCGTAAGACGCGCAAGAAGTTCGTGGCTAGGCGGCAACGAGGCCATCGCATAGTTCAGTCCGGTCTCGTCGCGATCCCACTGATCTGCGATGATTTGGCAAATTCTCGCGAGCGGCGGTGCCCACTCATATGGCTCGCATTGCAGTCGCAGCAGCTCGAACGCGAGCCAGCCGCTAATCCAATTGGGTTCGGGAAGCCAATCTCGACCGGGCAGGCTTTCGTCTCGTGGCACTATCGGAGGCGGGTGGTCCACTGCACTATTTCGGACCCAGTGCTCGAACAACTTTTCAAGCTGCGCCTTCGCGCGACCCAACAGGTCTGCGCGAGCTGCCTGCTCGATAGGATTTGGTCGTTTCGCTTCTTCGCCCAACCCGCTTCCCTCGCGGCCCCCAAAATAAGCGGGGAAGCGCGTGGGATGCGCGTTTGTCGGCTGGCCAGCCTATCCCCGCACCTTAGTTCGGACGCGAACGAACGATCAGCAAGAGGTCCAGGCACTTTCAGCAAAATTCGCCGGGGAAAATGCTCGTTCTCTCAACAACACCCGCGTCTGCTTGCGAATGACCTTTATCGATCTGCAGCCAACCTTGCGGGGAAGGGAACGATTTTCGCACCGTCCCGCAAATGATCGAGATAATCGGCCCACCATTGCCCCATTTCGACCCGCTCCGCCCAATGCGCTCCGCGATGATAGGCGGCTCGGATAAGATCCTTTCCCTTGTGCGCCAACGCGCGCTCGATGGCGTCGGGCGACCATTTGCCGGATTCGTTCAACAGTGTGCTGGCCATCGCGCGGAATCCGTGCGCGGTCATTTCGTCGCCGCTGTAACCCAGCCGTCGCAAACCTGCGTTGACCGTGTTTTCCGACATGGGATTGGCAGGCGACCGCATCGACGGGAACACATAGCGGCCATCGCCGGTCAACTCGCCAGCCTGCCGCAATAGCTCGATTGCTTGCCGGGAGAGCGGCACGGCGTGTTCCTGCCGCCCCTTCATCTTGCTCGCAGGGATGCGCCACACCGCCGCGTCGAGATCGATTTCGCACCACTCAGCGCGCCGCAATTCGCCGGGGCGCACGAACACATAAGGCGAAAGCTGTATCGCAATCTGCGTGATCGGCTGGCCCTCGTAACCGTCGATGGCACGCAGCAGTTCGCCGACCCGCTTTGGCTCCAGAATTGCTGCAAGGTGTTTCGGCTTGCGGCTGGCCAGGGCGCCGCGGAGATCGCGCGTAGGATCGGTCGTGGCGAGCTGATTGGCGATGGCGTAGCGGAACACCTGTCCGACGAATTGCAGCGTCCGATGCGCTTTCTCGTCGTTTTTGGAGGCTTCATAGGGACGCACCGCCTCCAGGATTGAAAACGGCTCGATTTCCGACACCGGCCGTCTGCCTAAAGCTTTCTCGACCAGGCTCAGAAACCACTCGCGCTTACGAACAGTGGCGTCGGCCAGGCCGTCCCGCCGGTTCTTGGCTATATAGGCTTTGGCAACGGCGCTGAAGGTGTTCGCCGCGCCAATCTTGGCGGCCCGCTTGTCGCGGCGCTTTTTATCCGCCGGGTCAATCCCCTTCGCGAGCAGCGCGCGGGCCTCGTCTCGCAGGTCCCGAGCGTCCTTCAGCCCGACTTCGGGATAGGTGCCGAGAGCTAGCTTCTTCTCGACGCGTTTGGGCGCACCGGTCTCGTCGCGCCCGTCGATCCGATACTTCAAGCGCCACAACATGCCGCCGGATGGCTGCACCAGCAGGAACAACCCCTTCTCGTCGGCGAGCTTGTAGGGCTTCTCCTTGGGTTTCACATTGCGCAGTGCGGTGTTTGAGAGCGCCATTTGGGGGCCACGCCTTTCCGGTGATTCCGACTGGCCCCCACCATGGCCCCCAAAATCGCCCGGTCAGAGACGGACATTCGCGGTCGCTGGCAGCTAAGCCAGTCACATTTTTCGCAGATTTCCGTGGTTTTTGCAACTGTTCGCGGGCTTTGGCGAACAAGGTGGTGGTGCCGCTTACAGGACTCGAACCTGTGACCCCATCATTACGAATGATGTGCTCTACCAACTGAGCTAAAGCGGCGCCCGCGCAGGCCCTTAGCGATGGCGGCGGCGGGCCGCAATGCGCGAAGAGCACGCGAAAATGTGGAGGCCCGAGCCGGAATCGAACCGGCGTGCAAGGATTTGCAGTCCTCTGCGTAACCACTCCGCCATCGGGCCCCAACCCATAACGGTTCCTCTGCTCTCGCAGCGGAAGCGCGCCCCTAGCGGCTTGGGGAACGCAAGGCAATCGGGACTGGCGCACCGGTTTCGTTTCGCTATGCAATCGGCCTCATGCGCTTTGCCAACCTGATCGACGCCGTCCCTGCCGACACCCGCCCCGTGACCCTGCCGGGCGCGGAGAACTGGATGCAGGGGCGCACGCTGTTCGGCGGCGCCTCGGCCGCGCTGGCGCTCGCCTCGATCCGGAAGGCGATGCCCGACCTGCCGCCGTTCCGCGCCGCGCAGGTCGGCTTTGTCGCTCCGGTCGGCGCGAACCTGGAATTCAAGGTGGAGATGGTCCGCCAGGGCCGCAATGTCACGCAGGTGCGCAGCGATGTCGCCAGCGATGGCAAGCTCGCATTGACCGCACTGATGCTGTTCGGCGAGGGCCGCGAGCCCAACGCGCTGCACCCCGCCGGCAAGGCCCACCCCTGGCCCGGCGCGCCGGAGGAGTGCGAGGACGTCGGCAAGGGGCCGGCCAACTTCTTCACCCAGAACATGGAAATCCGCCGCGCGCAGGACGAGCGCGGCAAGGGCCCGCCGCTGGTGCGCCGCTGGGTCCGCCTCGCCGACCGCGAGGGGCTCGATCCGGTGATCCAGGCGATCGTGCTGGGCGACGCGCTGCCGCCCGGATCGATGCGTGCGATGCAGCGGCAGGGTCCGCTGTCGAGCATCAACTGGAGCTTCAACCTGCTCGACCCCGAGGCGCGGACGCGTGACGGCTGGTTCCTCGCCGAGGCGGCCAGCGACCACGCCGATCACGGCTATTCGAGCGAGCGGCTGCGGCTGTGGAACGCCGATGGCGAGCAGGTGCTGGCCGGGATGCAGGCGGCGGCTATTTTCGGCTGAACCACATCGTCCGTTCGCCTCGAGCGTAGTCGAGAGGCCTGGCGGACGTGTCTCGACTTCGCTCGACACGAACGGATGTTGGTAGGGACTACGAGGCTTACACGTCCTCGTAGTTCGCCTTGCGCTTCTGCATCCCGGCCATCACCGCTTCCATCTGGTTCTTGGAGCCCAGCAGCGGATGCTGCTCGAGGCTTTCCTCCATCAGCAGGTCGGCGGTGTTCTTGTCGGCCATCGCGTTGATCAGCCGCTTGGCACCGCGCATCGCGTGGGGGTTGCGATCGGCGATGGTGCGGGCGATCGCGATCGCGCGGTCGAGCGGGTTTTCCTCCACGTAAGTCGCAAGCCCGATCGCGTGGGCCTCCAACCCGGTGAACTCGCGGTTGGTGAAGGTGAGCTCGCGCAGCACGTCGTCGCGCACCAGCCCGCGCCATAGCGCGATACCGCCCATGTCGGGGACGAGGCCCCAGCGCATCTCCATCACCGCCATGCGGGTGTCGGGCGCGACCACGCGAACGTCCGCCCCGCTGGCGATCTGCAGCCCGCCGCCGAAGCACACGCCGTGGACCGCGGCGATCACCGGGACGGGGAGCTTCCTCCACTGCATCGCCACCTGCTGCGCGCGATTGGCGTTGCCGAAGGTGCGCTCGGTCAGCGGCGGCTCATCGCCCCGGTTGCGGCCGAAGCTGGAGAGATCGAGCCCGGCGCAGAACGCGCGCCCCTCGCCCGCCAGCACCACGCAGCGCAGGCCTTTCATGTTCTGCAGCGCCTGGCCGGCCTCGATCAGGTAGTTGAACATGTCCGCGTCGAGCGCGTTCATCTTGTCGGCGCGGATCAGGCGGACCTGGGCGACGCCGTCGTCCTCCAGCTCGATCGACACCCGCTCGTTCGTGCGCAAATTCATAGCCTTGTCCTCACCCGTTCAATCAATAATCGTCTCAAGCTTCCCCGAACAGCCGCGAGCGCGTCCAGTCGAGCACCGGCGCATGACTGGCGAGCAGCGCGTGCCCGAGATCGCGGTTCCAGCGCGTCTCCGAGCCAAGCGCAGCGCGCCACTCGTGCAGGCGCCGCGTGTAGAGCTGGAGGTCGTACTCGGCGCTGATGCCGATCGCTCCGTGGACCGCGTGGGCGGTGTTGGCGACGCGCGGCGCGGCGGCCGAGGCGACCGACTTGGCTGCCCCCACCCGCAGCGGATCGGGCACGTCGCTCGCCGCGGCGAGCTCGACCGCCATCCGGATCGCGACGCAATCCTCGGCCATCACCGCGAGCTGCTGCTGGAGCGCCTGCTGGCGGCCGATCGGCTTGCCGAACTGGCTGCGCTCGCCGGCGTAGGCGACGGTCATGGCCAGCACGCGGTCGGCCGCGCCGGAGATAGCGGCGGCGAGCAGCAGGGCGCGGCCGGTGTCGTCGAGGTCGGCCCGCTCGATCATCGCCTCGCCGATGGCGAGCGGCGCGGCGTTGCGGCCGACGGCGCGCCACAGGTCAGAGGTGTCCGCGAGCGACAGCCCCGCCCCGCCCGATGCTTCGGGCACCATCGCATCGAGGAAGCCCGATTGCTCGATCTCGGTGCGCTCGTGTTCCCATTCGCCGCCGCCGTCGATCGCGCGCACCCGATCCGGCGGGAACAGCGCGGTGAGCATCCGCTCGAAGGGTTCGAGGAACTCGCTCATCGCAGCCCCAGCCCCCGCGCGATGATCCCGCGCAGGATTTCGCGGGTGCCGCCACGCAGCGAGAAGCTCGGCGTAACGCGGGTGATGTAAGTCAAAGCCCGCATGAGGTCGGGATCGACCGGATTGTCGTGGCTGGCGAGATCATCGGCGATCGCAATGGGAAGCTCCTGTTCGAAGCTGGTGCCGAGATCCTTGACCAGGCTCGCCTCGACCACCGGGCTCTCGCCCGCCGCCAGCCGCGCGGTGCAGGCGAGCGACATCGCGCGCAGGGCCGCCAGCCGGGCGACATAGCCGCCGACCAGCGCCGCGGTCGCATCGTCGTTGCGGCCCGCCTTGCGCAAGTGCGCCAGCCAGCCGTCGAGCAGCACGAGGCTCGAATAGATCCGCTCAGGCCCGCTACGTTCGAAGGCGAGCTCGGCAGTGACCTGGCTCCAGCCCTGCCCCTCGGCACCGATCAACGCGTCGTCGGCCAGTTCGACGCCGTCGAAGAACACTTCGTTGAAGTGCTCGTCGCCCGCGAGGTCCTCGATCGGGCGCACGGTGATGCCGGGCAGCTTGAGGTCGACAATCACCTGGCTGAGCCCCGCGTGCCGGTCCTCCGGCCCGCCAGAGGTGCGCACCAGCGCGATCATGTAGTCGGCGTGCTGCGCGCCGGTGGTCCAGATCTTCTGGCCGCTGAGCCGCCAGCCGCTTGTCGACCGTTCGGCGCGGGTGCGGACCGCGGCGAGGTCCGATCCGGCGCCGGGCTCGCTCATGCCGATGCAGAACAACGCCTCGCCCCGGCAGATGCGCGGAATGTAGAACTGCCGCTGTGCCTCGGTGCCGAAGTTGAGGATCAGCGGCGCGCTCTGGCGGTCGGCGATCCAGTGCGCGCCGACCGGGGCGCCGGCGGCGAGCAGTTCCTCGACCACCACGAAGCGCGCGAACGGTCCGCGCCCGCCGCCGCCGTACTCGGTCGGGAGCGTCAGACCGAGCAGTCCCGCCGCGCCCAGCTTGCGGCTGAACGCGGCGTCGTGGCCCATCCAGGTGCGGGCGCGCTGTTCGAGCGGAAGCGAGGCGACCGCCTCCTGCGCGAGCGCGCGCACCTGCGGACGAAGCGCTTCATCCTCCGGCGGGATGGCGGCCAGGGTCAGGCTGTCGAACACGTCACGCACCTGTCTGCGCGAGCCTGACGTTTACGGCAACGGAAGAATTGCCCCGCCGCTGCACCCGCCTTACAGCCGCCCCACAAACCAAGGAGCGGGCATGGGCGATTTCCTGAAAGTCGAGCGCGACGGCGCGGTCATCACCGTGACGATGGACCGGCCCGAGGACCGCAACGCGATTACCGATCCCGAGCAGAGCGCCGAGTTCGTCGAGCTGACCGAAAGCCTTGCCCGCGATCGCAGTGTGCGCGCGATGGTGCTGACCGGCGCGGGCAAGTCGTTCTGCTCGGGCGGCAACGTCAAGTCGATGCGGGAGAGCGCGGGGATGTTCTCCGGCTCGCCGTTCGACCAGCGCACCCACTACCGCACCACCGTCCAGCGCATCGGCCGCGCGATGTGGGAGCTGGAGGTGCCGGTGATCGCCGCGATCAACGGCCACGCGATCGGTCTGGGCTTCGACATCACGCTGATGTGCGACCTGCGGATCATGGCGGAGAGCGCGGTGGTCGCGGAAAGCTACGTCAAGCTCGGCATCATTCCCGGCGGGGGCGGCGCGTGGCTGCTGCCGCGGGTGATCGGCTATCCCCGCGCGAGCCAGATGACGCTGACCGGCGACGCGATCGACGCGCAGACCGCGCTGCAATGGGGCCTGGTGAGCGAGGTGCTGCCGGCCGACGAGCTCTTGGCCCGCGCGCAGGAGATCGCGCGGTCGATCGCGTCCAGCCCGGGCCACGCGACGCGGCTCGCCAAGCGGATGATGCGCGAGGGGATGGACCAGAAGCTCCCCACGCACCTCGAGATGGCGGCGGCCTACCAGGCGCTGTCGCACCACACAGAGGATCACAAGGAGGCGATCGACGCCTTCCTCGACAAGCGCGCGCCGGAGTTCCGCGACCGATGAAGGGAACCTTGGACGGCATCCGCGTGCTCGACCTGTCGCGCGTGCTCGCGGGGCCGTGGTCGACGCAAGTACTGGGCGATCTCGGCGCGGAGGTGATCAAGGTCGAGCAGCCCGGCGCGGGCGACGACACCCGCGCGTGGGGCCCGCCGTTCCTGCCGGATTCGCAGGACTCGGCGTACTACTCGTGCGCCAACCGCAACAAGCGCTCGATCGCGGTCGATATCGCCTCGCCCGAGGGTGCCGAGATCATTCGCAAGCTGGCGATGACCGCCGACGTGGTGGTCGAAAACTTCCGCGTCGGCGGGTTGGCTAAGTATGGACTGAACTACGAGACACTGAGCGCCGCCAAGCCAAGCCTCGTGTGGTGCTCGATCACCGGGTTCGGGCAGACCGGCCCCGACAAGGACCGGGGCGGGTATGATTTCCTGATCCAGGGCATGAGCGGGCTGATGAGCGTGACCGGCGCCGCGGACGGGCCGCCGATGAAGGTAGGCGTGCCGACGGTCGATCTCACAACCGGGCTCTACGCCGCGATCTCGATCCTCGCCGCGCTGCGCCACCGCGATGCGACCGGTGAAGGCCAGCGGATCGACCTAGCGCTGCTCGACGCGCAGCTTGCGGTGATGAGCAATCAGGCGGCCAACTGGCTCAACGGCGGCAACGAGCCGCGCCGGCTCGGCAACCAGCACCCCAACATCGTCCCCTACCAAGTGTTCGCCTGCGCCGACGGCGACATGCTGATCGCCACCGCCAACGACCGCCAGTGGGTTAAGCTGGCGAAGGTGCTGGGGCTGGATGCCTTGGCGCAGGACGAGCGGTTTGCGACGATGAGCGTGCGCAGCGCCAACAAGGTCGCCCTGCTCGCCGAGCTCGATCCAGTGATCTCGCGGTGGAAGTCGGACGAGCTGGTAGCTGCTTTGAACGAAGCAGGTGTACCGAGCGGGCGGGTCAACACCGTTCCCGAGGCGCTTTCGTCGCCGCAAGTGGCATCGCGGGGTCAAATCGGCACGATGCAACGCCGCGACGGGACCGAAGTTCGCTTCGTCGGCTTCCCTGGGAAGCTCTCAGCCACCCCCGCGACCTACCGAACCGCGCCTCCGCGCGCCGGTGAAGACACCCGCGACGTGCTCAGCAGTGTTCTGGGGCTGTTCGGCGACGAGATCGAGCGCTTAATTGACAGCGGCGCGGTTGCCTAAAGCGGCCCCTTCGCGAGGTTCTCCTCGACCCGCGTGAAGGCCGAGTGGCTGCCCTTGTCGGCATCGAGCACGTCGGTCGCGAAGTAGGCTACCCCGGTCTTGTGCTTGCGGTCGATCCATAGACCGGCCTTGAGCCCATAGGCATCGCCCGAGTGCCCGACCCGCTCGATCCCGTCGCCGAACGGATCGTCGCGGCACCCGTCCTGCCTGGTCACCAGCGTATGCGTGGCGAGGCCATAGCGGCACATGAAACCCGCCTGGTGATCGCCGTTTGATCCGTCGAAGGTCCACTCCGGCGCCAGCATCGCCTTGACCGAGGAGGCCTTGAGCAACCGAGCCTTCCCGAGCTTGCCGTTGCCGAGCAGCAGCTGCCCAACCTTCGCCAGATCGCGCGCCGAAATCCGCAAGCCCCCCTGCGGCGAAAACGCCGCCCCGTTGGTGCCGAGCTTGAGCTTGGCGAGATCGCAACTCCCATCGCTGGCCGGGGTCACCGGACAAGCCGCGATCTGCGTCGGCTCATCCTTGGTCGGCTTGCGCTCGCGATACTGCACCACCGCCTGGGCCGCCCGCTCCGGCGAGCACGAAGCCCAGTTGTAGCACCCGTCGATCGCCAGCGGCTTCAGCACCAGCCGCTGCATCAGGAGGTCGAACCGCTCCCCGGTCGCCTTCTCCATCACCGAGGCGACCACCGGGAAATTGAAGTTGGTGTAGTGGAACCACGTCCCCGGAGCATGCTCGGCATCCCACGCCTTGGGATCGTCGAGCACCGCCAGCATGTCGGCGTCCAATGGCAGGACGTAGTCGATGGTGTCGGTCAGGCTCGACCGGTGCGACAGCAGCAGCCGCAACGTGATCGGGGTGTCGGGAAACGCCGGGTTGCGCAGCTTCCGGCCCAGCACCCGCGAGACATCGGCATCCAGATCGAGCTTCCCCTGCTCCACCAGACGCATCACCGCGATCGCCACTACCAGTTTCGAGATCGACGCGATCCGCGCCGGATCGTCGACCGTCATCAGCCGGCCGGTGGCGAGATCGGCGACCCCTCCGGCCTTGGCATCGGTGACGCCGTGCTTGTCGAACTCGACCCGCGCCCAGCCAACCGGCTCCTGGCGAGGTTGAACCTCTTGTGCGCTGAGTTGTGCGGCGCTCATCGCCAGGATTGCCCCTGCCAGCCATGCCTTGATCGTCATGCGCTCGAGCCTAGCGGCGAACCTTGCAACAATGAAGCTTGAGCCTATCGTCGCCGGCCATGAACCTGCGCCACATCGAGGTCTTCCACGCGGTCTACGTCAACGGCTCGGTCAGCGCCGCCGCGCGGATGCTCAACGTGTCGCAGCCCTCGGTGTCGAAAGTGCTGCGCCACGCAGAATCTCTCCTAGGTTTCCCCTTATTCCACCGCACCGCCGGCCGCCTGATCCCGACGGAGGATGCGCACACCCTGTTCGGCGAAGTCTCCGAAATCCAGGACCGCGTCCTCGCCCTGCGCGAGGCGACCCGCAACCTGAAGCGCGGAGCGGGGTCGCTGCTGCGGGTCTCCGCCCTCCCCTCGATCGCCCTCGACGCGATCCCGGCGACAGTGGCGCAATTCCTTCGCAAGCACCCCGACACCCGCTTCGACCTCCAAACGGTCCACCACGCCGACCTGCTGCGCAAGCTCTACGAGCGCGAGACCGACATCGCCGTCGCCAACGTGGTGCCACAGGGCGCGCCGGTCGACGCGCATTGGCTCGGCGCGGGCGAACTGGTCGTGCTCTACCGCGAGGAGGACATGCCGGGCGCCCCGCCGCGGATCGGGCTGGAGGAACTCGGCGGACGACCGCTGATCAGCCTCGCAAGCAGCGGACCCATCGGCCAGTTGTTCAGCGCCGAAGTGCAGCGGCTGGGGGTCGAGCTCAACGAGGTCGTCTCGGCGCGAACGTTCCACATCGCCACCGCGCTGGTGCGGCTGGGCGTCGGCATGACCGTGGTCGATAACCTGACCGCCCGCGCGTCGCTCGGGCCCGGCCTGGCGATGCGGCCGCTGAAATCCCGCCTGACTTTCGACGTCAACGCGATGACGCTCAAGGACCGCCCCCCGACCGCGCTCGGCACTGCGTTCCTGAAGTCGCTCGCCCGCACGATCGACGCGCTCTCGCGCCCGGCATAGCGCCAGGTTATGCCGCGCCGCCGGGTCCGTATGCCTGTGCGGTCGCGACGCAGAGCTACCAGCGAAGGGCAATGATCGAAGCCCCGTTCCTGCTCTATCTCGGCCACTCCACCGACCCCGTGGGGATCAAGACCTCGCGCGGGCTGGCCGAGTTTCGGCGGCAGGATTGCGTCGGCGAGTTCCGTCACGACGATTGCCCGCTGACGCTGGACCTGCCGCGGATGAGCATGACCGAGGGTGCGGCGGCGGGCGCAAAGACGCTCGTGCTCGGCATCGCCAATCCCGGCGGGACGATGGACCCCGAACTGATCGAGGACGCCAGCGACGCGCTACGGGCGGGCATGCACGTCGTATCGGGCCTGCACGAGCGATTGCGCGACGTGCCCGAGCTGGTGGCGATGGCGTCCGCGCTGGGCCTGCAGCTGATCGACGTGCGCGATCCGCCGGCCGACCTTCCGGTCGGCACCGGCCGCCCGCGCGCAGGCCGGCGCGTGCTCACCGTCGGCACTGACTGCTCGGTCGGCAAGATGTACGCCGCGCTCGCGCTGACCGAGGGCCTGCGCGCTCGCGGTGAAGCGGCCGATTTCCGCGCGACCGGGCAGACGGGCATTCTCGTCGCCGGGGGCGGCGTGCCGCTCGATGCGGTGGTGGCCGATTTCATCTCCGGCGCGATCGAACTCCTCACGCCCGCCCGCGAGGACGAAGGCTGGGACGTGATCGAGGGTCAGGGCTCGCTGTTCCATCCCTCCTTTGCCGGGGTTTCGACCGGCCTGCTCCACGGCGCGCAGGCCGAGGCGCTGGTGCTGTGCCACGATCCCGCTCGCTTGCAGATGCGCGGCCTGCCCGAGCGGCGTCTGCCGGGCCTCGCCGAATGCCTCGCAGCCAACCTCCAGGTCGCGCGGCTGACCAGTCCCGGTGTGCGCGCGGCCGGGGCCTGCCTCAACACCTCGAGCTTCGCCGAGGACGAGGCGCGCGCGCTGTGCGCCAAGACCGCGCACCTGCTGGGCCTGCCGTGCACCGACCCGCATCGCTTCGGGGTCGAGGCGATCATCGACAACCTGCTGTGTCCCGAACGCTCCGCGCCCGCCACGATCGCTTCGCGCTAAGCCGCCCGTTCCGCATCTCTCGCGGGGTGAAGACCTCGGCGGATGTGGTCACGGTCGAGGTGTCCGCCGAGGGCGTGACCGGTCGCGGCGAGGGAGTGCCCTACCCGCGCTACGGAGAAAGCGTCGAAGGAACCTTGAAAGAGATCGAAGGCATCCGCGCGGCGATCGAAGCCGGTGCGGGGCGGCACGACCTGCTCACTTTGCTGGAGCCCGGCGCGGCGCGCAACGCGGTCGATTGCGCGCTGTGGGATTTGGAGGCGAAGCTCGCCGGCACTTCGGTGGCCACGCTGATCGGCGCGCCCGAACCCGGTGCCGTGGCGACTGCCCTCACCGTGGTCATCGACACGCCTGAAGCAATGGGGCGCGAAGCGGCCGCGATCGCCGATGCGCCGCTGATCAAGGTCAAGGTCGGCGCGAATGATCCCGAGGCGGCGATCCGCGCGGTCCGTGCCGCGGCGCCTGATGCAGCGCTGATTGTCGATCCCAACGAGAGCTGGGACGAGGCGCTGGTGCGCCGCGCGATGCCGGTGCTGGTGGAGTGTGGCGTTGTGGTACTGGAGCAACCATGCCCGGCCGAGGATGACGGCTGGCTCGCCTGCTACGATAGCCCCGTGCCGATCTGCGCCGACGAGTCGCTCCATACCGTGGCGGAGTTGGGTGCGGTCGCGGCGCGCTATGGCGCGGTCAATATCAAGCTCGACAAGACCGGCGGGCTGACCGCGGCGCTCGAACTGGCGCGGGCCGCACGGGAGCGGGGTCTCGGGTTGATGAGCGGGTGCATGGTCTGCTCTTCGCTCGGGATCGCCCCTGCCCTGCACATCGCGCGGATGGCGGACTGGGCCGACCTTGACGGCCCGCTTTGGCTCGCGGAGGATCGCGCGGACGGCGTGAGAGAGGCGCGCGGGATCATGCATCCACCGGCGAAAGGGTTCTGGGGTTGAGACTGCGGTTTGCGACACCCTTGCTTGCCACGCTCCTGGCCTCGTGCGCAACGCCGTTGCTCCCACCGCAGGCCGATCTGCTCATCAAGGGCGGCACGATCTACCCGGGCGGGGCCGAGCCCATCACGGGCGATGTCGCGATCAAGGACGACCGCATCGTCGCGGTTGGGCCGCATCTGAAGGTTGCCGCGGCGCGCATCCTCGACGCGCGCGGGATGATCGTCGCGCCGGGCTTCATCGATCCCCATTCGCACATGGAGGACTGGCTCACCGACGACGACGCGCAGCGCCGCCTGGTCGAGCCGTTCCTGATGCAGGGTGTGACCACTGCCTTCGTCGGCAACGACGGCGGGGGCCGAATCAAGGTCGGCGAACTGCTGGCGAGCCCGCGCACGAAGCCGGTCGGGATCAATTTCGCCAGCTACACCGGTTTCGGCACCATCCGTTCGGAAGTGATCGGCAACGCGCGGCGCACGCCGACTGCCGAGGAGTTAGCACGCGAGAAGGCGCTCGTCCGCCAGGCGATGTGCGAAGGCGCGCTCGGGCTGTCGACAGGCCTGTTCTACGCCCCCCAAAGCTTCTCGCAGACCGATGAGGTCGTCGCCCTTGCGCAGGTCGCAAGCGGGATGGGCGGGCGCTACGACACGCATCTGCGCGACGAGGCAAACTACACGGTCGGCCTCGCCGCGGCGGTCGACGAGGCGATCGCGATCGCGCGGGACGGCCATATCCCGGCGCACATCTCGCACATCAAGGCGCTCGGCGTGGATGTGCAGGGGCTCGCTCCGGCGATCATCGCCAAGATTGAGCAGGCGCGCCGCGAGGGCCTCGATGTGACGGCCAGCCAGTACCCGTGGGAGGCCAGCGGAACGAGCCTCGTCGCCTCGCTGATCCCTCTGTGGGCGCAGGACGGCGGGCGCGCGGCGATGCTGAGACGGTTCGACGATCCGGCGCTCGCAGAGAGTTTGCGGAGCGAAATCGGCGAAAACCTGCGCCGGCGCGGCGGGGCGGGCAGCCTGCTGATCGTCGAAGGGCGGTGGAAGAACCAGCGGCTCGATGCGGTGGCGCGCGGACTCGGTCTCGATCCCGTCGCGGCGGCGATCGCGGCGATCCGTGAGGGCGACGCGGCGACCATCAGCTTCAACATGGCGGAGAGCGATATCGTCGCCTTCATGCGCCAGCCGTGGACGATGACCGACAGCGATGCCTCGACCGCGCACCCGCGGGTCTACGGCAGCTTCGCGCGCAAGTACGCAGTCTATGTGAAGGAGCGGAAGGTGCTGACGTTGCGCGAATTCATCGACCGCAGCTCGGCGCTGACGGCGGATTGGTTCGGCCTCACGGATCGCGGGCACCTGCGGCCCGGCGCATTCGCCGATGTCGTGGTATTCGATCCCGCGACCTACGCCGCTCGCGCCACCTATGAGCAGCCGGACCTGACCGCCACGGGCGTGCGCTGGGTGCTGGTCAACGGCCGGCTCGCGGTCGAGGACGGTCGACTAACGGGCACCGCGAACGGCCGCGAGCTGCCGCACACACCGCCTGCCGGCTCCTGTCAGTAGAAGCGCACCGCGCTCAACTCGAGCGACGCCGTGCCGCCCGTTTGGCCCAGCAGTTGCACGCGTAGTGCGCGCAGTTGCGTCAAATCGAGCTGGGTGTGCGCATTGTGGCTCTGGAATGCCACGAAAGGTATACGGATCGCCTGGCTGCCATCGCCGGCGTCGAACGGCGCGGCGAACCAGTCGCCGTTGTCGATCCCGTAACTCTCGAGGACCAGGCGGTAAGCGCCCTTCCCCTTCGCCTTGAGCTCGATGCCGGTGAACTTCGAGGCATCGGCGACGAAGATCGGCCCCTTGGTCAACGGCAGGATCCACTGAACGAAAGGCTTGGGCGAGGCACCCATCTGGGCCGCGAGAAACGTCGGCTCGCCCCCGTGCCCGCCGAGCGCGATCAGATGCGAGTGATCGATCCCTGGGTCGGTGCTGGACACCGGCAGGGTATCGAGATCGGTCCGCCCGTCGGTCCGCGCGCCGGTCATGATCGGGCCCGCCATCGCGACCGAGCGCATCGGGCTGGGCGCGGGGGAATCGACCAGCTGGCGAAGCTCGGCGAGCGGCGCTTCCTTGCCGCCGACCCACACGCGCTCGACCTGCCACAGGTCTTCGATCCGCTTGTCGGGCTGGCCGTCGATCAGCACGAGGTCGGCGCGCTTGCCGGCTTCGATTGTGCCGTGGCCAGCCTGTTGGTGCATGATCTCGGCGCTGGTGCGGGTTGCTGCGACCAGCGCCTCTGCGGGCGAGAACCCGAGCTGGGTCAGCCACCAAATTTCGCGGATCGCGCCGGGGCCGTGATAGACGCCCTCGATCCCCGCATCGGTGCCGATACCGATCGGAATCCGCGCCTTCTTAAGCCGCCGGATATTGTCCTGCATGATGCCCCAGCGGCGGCTGTCGTACGGCAGGACGGTCTTGTCCGTCCCCGCCTCCATCCGCTCCTCCGCGGCGCGCTGGCCGGGGTTGAGCGCGGCCTTTTCGGCGGGCGGCATCACGCGCACCTGCTGCGGCTCGAACACCGACAGCGTGGCGATGTACGCGGTGTGGTTCTTGCGCATGAGGCCGATGAGCTCGTCGTCGACCAGTCCATCGCCGACCCCGTGGCCGACCGAATCCACCCCGGCGGCTGCCGCCACTTTGGCGCCTTCGAGCGTCACCGTATGAGTCACCACCGGCTTGCCCGCGGCATGCGCCTCTGCGACGATCGCGGCGAGCGTCGGCTCGTTCATGCTCATGAGATCGGGATCGCGGCCATAGCGCCAGCCGTCGGCGAACACCTTGATCATGTCGGGATCGTACGACAGCGCCACCGGCATCAGCTGGTGCGCCGCGCGCGCGGTCGGCGCCTGAAGGGTGAAGAAGGTGCCCCACCCCGCCTCGGTCCCGTGACCGCGCGGCACCCCGAAGCGGATCGCCTGGTTGAGGTGTGGCGCCCACATCCCTCCGGCGCCGGGGTTCGCGACCAACTCGCGGATCGGCGCGATCATCTCGCCCGAGACCGAGTAGTCGTTGATCGTGGTGACGCCGGCCAGCAGGTAGCCGGCCCACGCCTTGCCGAGGTCCTCGGGCGCGTCGTACGCCGGAGATCTGGTGTGCGTGTGGAGATCGTGCAGCCCGGGGATCAGCGTCTTGCCGCGCCCATCGACGCGCGCCGCACCGGCCGGCGCATCCAGGTGCTTGCCCACCGCGACTATCCGGTCCCCGTCGACCAGCACGTCGGCGACTTTGGCAGGCGAACCGGTGCCGTCGAACACGCGCGCACCTTCGATCACGACCATCTCTTGAGCCTCCGCCCCTGGCGCCGCGAGCAGTGCCATCGCGGCGGCCAGCGGCAGCCCGGCGAGACGACGCACAATCCAGCTCATCGCCCGCGACTGTGGCGGCGCGCGAGGCGGCGGGCAACCCCAGGATCCGGCGTAAATGCTTGGCGGTTATGGCCGGACCAAGCGTTTGCATGTGTCATGCTTGTCAGCGGCCAGCGCGGCATTAGGCTGACACGCATGCGCTTATTCCTGCCGCTCGCGGCCGCTTTCGCCCTTGTGTTCGGGCCTTCGGCTGGGGCGGAGACGCCCTCGTCCGATCCGGCAACTATCCTTGCCGAGGCCGGTCCCGGCACGCGCTGGGGCCTGATGGTGAGCGACACCGAGGGGCGCGAGATCGTCGCGATCGATCCCGACGGCCGCTTCATGCCCGCATCGAACACCAAGGTGTTCACGACGGCGGCAGCGATGTGGCAGGCGGCGCAAGGGACCTTTCCCGAGGCGGGTAATGGCGGCGCGCGGGTGCGGCTCGCCCCCGCCCAGCGCGGCAGGGCGCCCGATGTAATCCTGGAAGGACGCGGCGACGCGCGGATGTCGGCGGCGGCCGATTGCGTGACCGATTGCCTCGCCACGCTGGCCGATGCCGTCGCGGCGCGCACGCGGAGCGTCCACGATGTGATCGGCGACGACACGCTGTTCCCCGACCAGCGCTGGACCCCGGGGATGAGCTGGAACAACATCCCCACTTCATCGGGCACCGGCATCTCGGCGCTGACGGTGAATGACAACGAGATCGCCGCGACGGTCACGCCAGCGGCGGTCGGCGCGGCGCCAACGGTGGCCCTGCCCTCCTACTACTCGGTCGAAAACCACGCGCTGACCGTTGAGGGCGACAAGGACGACCTCGCCTTCGATCGCGCGCCCAATGGGCGGACATTGGTGTTGAGCGGCACGATCAGCGCCTCGGCCAAGCCGAGCGTCCTGGCGCTAGCGGTGGACGATCCGGCGCACTATGCCGCGTGGCGCCTCGCCGAGATGCTGCGCGCGCGCGGGGTGAAAGTAACCGGCACGGTATCGGTACGCCATCGTCCGCTGCTCCCGATCGACGACCCGGAGAAGCGCGATCCCAACGCGCGGCTGGACCCGCCCGATCTGCCCGCGCTTGCGACGCTGCAGCCCGAGGCCCTCGCGGCCGACGTGAACACGATCAACAAGGTCAGCCAGAACCTCCACGCGGAACTGCTGCTGCGGCGGCTCGGATTGATCTCGGGCACCGGGTCTATCGCCGACGGCCAAGTGGTGGTGCGCGCGATGCTCGACCAAGCGGGCGTGCCGCCACACGCTGTCAGCCTGTCGGACGGTTCGGGCATGTCGAGCTACAATCGCGTCAGCCCGCGCGGCATGACCGCGCTGCTGCGCTGGATCGCGCGCCAGCCGTGGGGCGCTGCCTGGCGCGAGACGCTGCCGGTCGGCGGCGTCGACGGCACGCTTCGGCGGCGGTTCGCGGGCACGCCGCTCGCCGGCAAGATTTTCGCCAAGACCGGCACGCTCAATGCGACCAACGCACTCGCCGGATACCTGACCGCGGCGAGCGGCAGGACGCTGGTCTTCGCGATCTACGCCAACGACGTGCCCGAGGATGTGAAGGCGACCGCGATCATGGACCGCGCTTTGCTGGCGGTGGCGGCCGCTAACTGAGGCTGTCGAACGCGGCGATCACGGCATCGCCGGTCGAGGGGCGCAAGTCGTAGATGTCCATCGCACCGTGCCGCGTGGGATGCACGCGATTGGTCAGCAGGGTCCACGCGAGACCGCGCTCGAAGTCGAGCCACAGCCCGGTGCCGGTGAAGCCGGTGTGGCCGATCGTCTCGTCCGAGCACGCCTGACCGCCCGGCCAGCCGGCAAAGCGCCGCTCCCACCCGCAGGTGCGGTCGCCGTCTTGCCGTTCGCGCATGGCGCTCAGCGCAGCGGGCGAGGCGCCGGTGCCGTCGAGCAGCCCGCGGGCAAAATCGAGCACGCCGTCGACTGTACCGAACAGCCCTGCGTGCCCCGCGGCGCCGCCGAGCGCGAAGGCGTTCTCGTCGTGCACCTCCCCCCGCATGATCCGCCCGCGCCACATGCATCGTTCGGTCGCCACCGTGAGACCACGCGGCGAATAGGCGAGTCCCGCGCCGAGCGGCCAATCGCTCAGTGGCGCTCCGGTCAGCCGCTCGATCGCGATGCCGAGGAGGATGAAGTTGATGTCCGAATAGACCGCGGGCCCTTGCGGCCACTCGCGCTGGAGGACGTACGCGCGCAGCCGCGCCGGGTCGTCCCCAAACGTATAGATCGGCTCGACCGCCGGCAGGAAGGTGCGGTGCGCCAGGCAATCGCGGAAGGTGAGGTTACGCTCAGCGGCACCGAGCGGGTTATACTGCCGTAAATCGGGAATGGCGTCGGTCAGCGGGCGGTCGAGATCGAGCCTCCGCTGATCCGCCAGCGCTAGGATCATCGGCGTGGTCGCGATCACCTTGGTCAGCGAGGCGAGGTCGAACCAGTGCTCGCGGGTGAGCGCCTCGCGCGCCGGCTCGAGCGCGGCCTCGCCGGCGAGCACGACCGCGCGCTCGCCCGTCGCAGTCACCAGGCCGAGCGTTGCACCCGGAATGCGCCCCGCTTGCACCAGCGCCTTCGCCGGCGCGAAGGCCTCTTCTGCGGCCCGCTCGATCACGCCGTCACGCCGTCCGGGCGAGGTCTGGCGC
The DNA here is from genome assembly GCF_003958625.1 of Tsuneonella rigui. Lineage (GTDB taxonomy): Bacteria > Pseudomonadota > Alphaproteobacteria > Sphingomonadales > Sphingomonadaceae > Tsuneonella > Tsuneonella rigui. The sequence continues at coordinate 154,806 of NZ_RSEL01000028.1, forward strand.
CAACGATGAAGGGCAGAAACACCACCGCCGCGATGCTCATCGTGCCTGCCATGATGAAGAACCCGTCGTAGCCGATCGCCTGCTGGAACACGCCCGAAAGCCCGGCGAGCAGCCGCGGGATCAGGAACGCCAGGCCTGACAGCAGCGCATATTGCGTGCCCGGGAAGCGAGGGTTCACCAGTAGCGAGAGGTAAACCACGAACACCGCGCCTTCGAACCCGTGCCCGAACTGGTCGAGCGCCATCGCCAGGTAGAGGTCGAAGTCGCCCGACGTCACCGACACCCCGAGCAGCGAGAACAGCTCTGGACCGCCCGGCGACTGATAGGCGAGCCAGGCGAAAATCCAGTTGCTGAACGCCGACATCACCGCGCCGATCGCGAGCGCCCAGCCCATCGGCGCCTTTGCCGCGAGCCAGCCACCCAGCGCGACGCCGACCATGCTGGAGATCAGGGCCACCGCCCCGTCCGCGACCGCGATCGCTTCCAGGCTGTAGCCGAGGTCGTTGAACAGCGGATGCGACAGCGTGAGCGCCATCACGTCGCCCATCCGATAGATCGAGACGAACAGCAGGATCGGGATCACCGCCAACCCGAACCGCCACGCGACATTGATGTACGGTGCGAGCGCCGCCGTATTGAGCAATCGATGGTCCGGCGGCAGCCGCCTGATCCACGGCACCGCCGCGCCAAGCGCCACGAACGGCAGCAAGGCGACCGCGAACACCCAGTATTTGACGATGTCGGGGTTATCGAGCCCAGCCGAACCAATCGCCGCGAACAGCAACCAGCCGACCAGCGCGGTGATCGCCGTGGTCGCCGCCAGCACGACCGCAGTCGCGAGCAGTCCCTTCGCCAGCGCTGCACCACGCGAACCGTCGTGGCCCTGCTCCCGCCCCATGCAGGCAAGCAATGGGAACGGGATCAGCGCCGCGACCGCGATCACCAGGTAGGCGGTGGTCCAGTCGCTCTTGGCGGCGATGTAGATCGCCCCGCTGCCGGCCGCGACCATCGCGCTGCGATAGCCCCACAGGTTGGCGGCGACGAGCGGGCCCTGCTCCTCGGCGGTCGGGGCCAGCTCGATCCGCCATGCGTCGGCCGCGACCTCCAGCGTGGTTGTCCAGAATGCCAGCAGCACCGCGAACAGCGCGGTGATCTCGAGGTTCCGGTCCGACGAGGTGAGCGCCATCGCCACCGTCGCCAGGAAGATGCCGATCTGGGCCAGCATGATCCACCCGCGTCGCTTGCCCCAGAAGGCGCCGAAACCCGGCACATCGTATTTGTCGAGCAGCGGCGCCCACGCGAACTTGAAGGTCGGCAGCAGCGCAACCCACGCGAAATAGCCGACCGTGACGATGTCCACCCCGTGCTTCGCCAGCCGCAGCAGCAGCACCGCGTTGAACATGTAGAACGGCAGACCGGCGGAAAAGCCGAGCATCAGGTAGAGCGCGCGCAGCCGCCAGGGTCCGGACGTCGTGGGCGCGGTGCGGGCATCGCTCATGAGGCATTCCTAACCGCACTGTTGCATCGCTGCCAATGCCGAGCGGTTATGTGCCGCCCAACGAAAATAATGATGTTCGCGGAGCCCCCGCATTCGTAAAACAGTCACATAAGAAGCAGGCGCTTCCATGGGGGACACCAATGCGATCGATCGTTTCCAGCAAGACCATTCTCGTCACCGGCTGCGCGGTCGCCGCGCTCGCCATCGCCGCTCCGGCGGCGGCGCAGGATGACACCACCCAGCCCGCGGCAACGCCGACCGGCGCGCAGACGCCCGATTCCGGCGCCGACGTCACCAGCGACGTGACCGACGCGGAAGCCGGCAACACCGGCCGCGAGATCCTGGTCACTGGGTCGCGCATCAAGCAGGATCCCAACCGCAGCGCGCTGCCGCTGACGATCATCACCAACGAAGAAACCGCCCGCAACGGTATCTCGAGCCCCGAACAGCTGATCATGTACCTGCCGAGCAACGGCTCGGGCGCGGACAACCTGGCGGCCAATTCGGACGTTACCAGCGGGGCCCAGCGCGGCACCAACGGCCTTTCCTCCGCCAACCTGCGCGGCCAGGGCAGCGCCTCCACCCTCGTGCTGCTCAACGGCCGCCGCGTCGCCGCACATGGGCTTTCGGGCCAGTCGGTCGACGTCAACCAGATCCCCTTTGCGGCGATCGACCGGATCGAAGTGCTGAAGGACGGCGCCTCCGCGATCTACGGCACCGATGCGGTCGGCGGCGTGATCAACTTCATCACCCGCAAGGATTACCAGGGCATCGGCCTGCAGGGCTTCACCGACTTCACCGAACGCGGCGATGCCAACATCTACAATGTGTCGGGCATCGTCGGGTACGGCGATCTGAACGACCAGGGCTTCAACATCATGGGAGCGGTCTCCTATCGGTGGAACGAAGGCCTGGCCGGTTCGGCGCGCGACTTCGTCAACGGCAACCAGCCCAACCGCGGGCTCTCGATCGACACCCGCGGCACGCCGATCGCGACCGTGTTCAACATCGGCGCCAATGGCGCGGGCAGCACGCCGCGCAACACGATCAACCCGGCGATCACCGGCACGCTGACCAACGGTCTCACGCTCACTGCCCCCAACGGCGGCAACGCGGCGGCGGGCGGCATCAACATCCTCGACCTGCCCGGCGGCGCCGGGTGCGAAACGATGGATGGCGGGATGGCCTACGACTACGAGTTGTGGAGCTCGCCAAACAACTACTACGCGTGCGCTTGGGACACCGGCCGCGCCGCCGCGCTGCAGCAGCCGCTCAAGACGCTGACCTATTATGGCCGCGGCGTCGTTCGCCTTGGTGCGAGCGAGGCATTCGTCGAGGTTACCGGGTCCGACGCGGATTCCAAGAAGAGCTTCTCGCACAACCAGCTGTCGACCGGCACGAGCAACCTGCCGATCGCCTACCCGCTCAACAGCCTGACCGCCGCGACCTACAATTCGGTGTTCCAGCAGATCCGCGCCGCGTTCGCCGGCAATCCGGCGCAAGTCGCGGCGCTCGACGCCCGCTACGGCGCCCCGATCGGTTTCCGCTGGCGCTGTATCCCGTGCGAGCGGCGCGAATACGTCACCAACTCGAAGACGTTCCGCGTCGCGGGCGGGGTCGACGGTCCGCTGCCGATCGACAACTGGGATTACCGCGTTGGCGCATCGTACGCGAAGAGCGAGACCGCATCGGTCCTCGGCACCGGCTACTTCTATCGCGGCACGCTGGCGAACGGCGCGCCCGACCCGACCGCACCTGCCGCGCCGGGCGCCAACGTCACGTTGCAGAACGGCAGCACGGTGCTGTTCCCGGGCCTCGTCGGCCTGATCAACAGCGGCCTGCTCAATCCGTTCAGCCTGACCCAGACCGATGCGGCGCTGGCCGGCCTCGAAGCGATTTCGGCGGAGGGCGTGACCCTGTATGGCGGCCGCTATCAGGTGACCCAGTTCGACGGCTCGGTCTCTGGCCCCCTGTTCGCGGTTCCCGGCGGCGATGTGCAAGTTGCGCTCGGCGTCGATTACCGCCGCGAGACCTATGAGTTCAACGGCTCGGATGCGGCCGCGGCCACCGCGCCGAACATCTTCAATGCGGCGTTCGATAACGTCAACGCGCTGACGCCCAAGAAGCGGACCATCAAGGCAGCCTATGCCGAAGTCCTGGTGCCGATCCTGCCGTCGCTCGAGGTGACCGGTGCCTTCCGCATTGACGATTACACGGGCTTCGGGACCACGACCAATCCGAAGGTTTCGGTCAAGTTCCAGCCGATCGACTGGCTGATGTTCCGCGCCAGCTACAACACCAGCTTCCGCGTGCCGAGCTTCAACCAGATCTTCAACGGCATCACCACTTCGCCCTATTCGGGCAGCGACCTCGCCGATCCGGTCAAGTGCCCCGGCGGTGTGCCGACCAGCGCGTTTGGATCCGGTCAGCCATGCGCGCAGATCCGGCCCGACATCGCCACCGGCGGTAACTTGCAACTCGGCCCGGAAACGGCCGAGCAGTACAACATCGGTGTGGTATTCCGGCCGGCTCCCCGCTGGAGCTTCTCGGCCGATTACTGGAACATCGACGTCGACAACACGATCGTCACGCCGACGCTGCGCCAGCTGATCGACAACGCGTCGTTCTTCCCCGAGCGTTTCATCCGCGATCCGGTCACCGATGAAGTCGTGGTGCTCGACGATCGCTGGGCCAACGCCGGCGCGCGCCAGACCCGCGGCATCGAGTTCTCCGCGCGCGGCGGCTTCGACCTTGGCGGTATGACGAGCCTGAGCCTCGGCGCCGATGCGACCCTGCTGCTGCGCAAGCGCGAGAAGGTCGTGCCCAACGCGCCGTTCGACGATCAGCTCGGCGTGTTCAGCTTCGCCGGCGACCTCGGCGTGAAGTGGAAGCACAACGCGTTCATCTCGATCGCCAACGACGAGTGGTCGGCCACGCTGACGCAGATCTTCCGCGGCAGCTACGCCAACCAGAAGCTGCCGGGGATCAAGAGCGGCGCGGTCACGCGGCCGGACTTCAACGAGCGGGTGAAGCCGTACAACATCTTCAACTTCTCGGTCAGCTATCTGGGCCTCGCGCCGGCATACAAGCTGACCCTGGGCGTGAAGAACATCTTCGACACCGATCCGCCGTTCGCCATCACTTACGACGGCAACACCGGTGCGGGCAGCTCGTGGGAGCCGCGCATCGCCGATCCGCGCGGGCGTTCGTTCACCGTGCAGGCCGAAGTGAAGTTCTGATCCTGAGCGGTGGAGGTCTCTGCGGAGGCCTCCACCGCCAGCGACGGCTGCCCGGTCGGCAGCTTCCCGCGATGCACTGAAACTTCTCCGAATCCCGATGGTTATGCGGGAGGAAGGAGACGAACCATGTCAGACGACACTAACAATCGTGGCGGCCAGGACCGCAGCCGGGTGGCCGCCGATCAGGAGTACGAGGTCCGCTACTTCGCCGACAAGCACGGCATCAGCGTCGAGCAGGCTCAACGCCTGATCGACGAGCACGGCAACAGCCGGGAGAAGCTGGACGAGGCTGCCAGCCGCCTCAACGCCTGATCAGTGGGATTACGACCGCGTGCGAGCACTGCGGCCGCGCATCGCCCTTGACGGCTAGCTTGCGAGAGCTCCCGCATCTCGGATCATGCAAGGCGAACAGAGCCTGGTTGGAAGGCTTTGCTCCGAGCAACCTCGCGACAGGGGTGCGGCGGGCGTAGGATGTACGTCGAAAGGCAGCTGCATCGCGGCGAATGTCGCCTCGCATGCGGCGTCTCGGGGGCGTGCACAGTTCAGCTATTCGCCAGAACAGAGCCCCAAACGCACAAACGCCCGGCACTCTGCGAGTACCGGGCGTTTTGCATGGTGGTTGCGGGAGTTGGATTTGAACCAACGACCTTCAGGTTATGAGCCTGACGAGCTACCGGACTGCTCCATCCCGCGGCACCTAATTGTTCTGCCTCAAGCGCCGGCGATCGCGTCCGCGATCTAAGCTTTCGCGCTACCGCGCGGCGGCCGTTCGGCCTTGCGAACCCTTCGGGTTCGTTCGGCGAGCATCACCAGCCGAAGCTAGAGACGCCAAAAGGGCTGCCCGTGAGGGTCAGCCCTTTGACTTGTGAATGGGTTATTCCCGCCTCTCGCCGGCTGCAATGCCTGGCGACGACCTACTCTTCCAACGCTTGAGCGTTAGTACCATCGGCGCTGTCCGGTTTCACGGCCGAGTTCGAGATGGGATCGGGTGGGTCACGGACGCTATGGCCACCAAGCAATGGAGCCAGCGAAAGGGGTTTAATCGATGCGTGTTGTTTGATGAGCGTCTGGCTTCGAAGATCCTCACGATCATCGACAGCAGGGCTGTCGTTGATGGTGTGGAATTCTCAAGCGCGAACAGAACTATTAGGACCGGTTAGCTCCATGCATTACTGCACTTCCACACCCGGCCTATCAACGTCGTGGTCTACGACGGTTCGATGATTGCTTATCTTGAGGGAGGCTTCCCGCTTAGATGCTTTCAGCGGTTATCCCGTCCATACATAGCTACCCTGCTGCACTCCTGGCGGAATGACAGGTACACCAGAGGTATGTTCACCCCGGTCCTCTCGTACTAGGGGCAACTCCTCTCAACAATCGACGCCCACGGCAGATAGGGACCAAACTGTCTCGCGACGTTCTGAACCCAGCTCACGTACCACTTTAATTGGCGAACAGCCAAACCCTTGGGACCTGCTCCAGCCCCAGGATGTGATGAGCCGACATCGAGGTGCCAAACGATTCCGTCGATATGAGCTCTTGGGAATCATCAGCCTGTTATCCCCGGCGTACCTTTTATCCGTTGAGCGATGGCCCTTCCACGAGGGACCACCGGATCACTATGACCGACTTTCGTCTCTGCTCGACTCGTCAGTCTCGCAGTCAGGCAGGCTTATGCCATTGCACTCTTGCAGACGGTTTCCAACCGTCCTGAGCCTACCATCGCGCGCCTCCGTTACTCTTTAGGAGGCGACCGCCCCAGTCAAACTACCCGCCACAGAGGGTCCCAACACCGGCTAACGGTGCGTGGTTAGACTGTAGAAAACAACAGGGTGGTATTTCACAGGTTGGCTCCACTCCAGCTGGCGCCGGAGCTTCAAAGCCTCCCACCTATTCTACACAGTTGTTTCCCACAGCCACTCTGAAGCTGCAGTAAAGGTGCACGGGGTCTTTCCGTCTAACCGCGGGTACTCCGCATCTTCACGGAGAATTCAATTTCGCTGAGCATATCCTGGAGACAGTGGGGAAGTCGTTACGCCATTCGTGCAGGTCGGAACTTACCCGACAAGGAATTTCGCTACCTTAGGACCGTTATAGTTACGGCCGCCGTTTACTCGGGCTTCAATTCGGAGCTTGCACTCCTCCTCTTAACCTTCGAGCACCGGGCAGGCGTCAGACCCTATACGTCGTCTTGAAGCCGACTTAGCAGAGTCCTGTGTTTTTGCTAAACAGTCGCTACCCCCTGGCCTGTGCCCCCTCCAACTGCTTGCGCAGAAAGAGGGCCTCCTTCTTCCGAAGGTACGGAGGCAATTTGCCGAGTTCCTTCAGGATACTTCTCTCAAGCGCCTTGGTATACTCTACCTGACCACCTGTGTCGGTTTCGGGTACGGTCTATACGGAGAGGCTATTTCCTGGAACCACTTGGCCGCCCTTCCAATCCAATAAGGAAGAACAACGTCCATGATCCGTCACACATCTCCAGGCCCACGAATATTAACGTGGTTCCCATCGACTACCCCCTTCGGGCTCGTCTTAGGGGCCGGCTCACCCTGCGCCGATTAGCGTTGCGCAGGAACCCTTGGTCTTTCGGCGAAAGGGCATCTCACCCTTTTTGTCGCTACTCATGTCAGCATTCGCACTTCCGATACGTCCACGGTCGGTTACCCTCCCGCTTCACTCGCTTACGGAACGCTCCGCTACCGCTCAGACCGAAGTCTGAACCCTAAGCTTCGGTGCATCACTTTAGCCCCGATACATCTTCGCCGCAGGATCTCTTATTTAGACCAGTGAGCTGTTACGCTTTCTTTAAAGGATGGCTGCTTCTAAGCCAACCTCCTGGTTGTTTTGGAAATCCCACATGCTTTCCCACTTAGTGATGACTTGGGGACCTTAGCTGTAGGTTAGGGCTGTTTCCCTTTTGACGACGGACCTTAGCACCCGCCGTCTGTCTGCCGGATA
>NZ_RSEL01000028.1:167500-377668 GCF_003958625.1 Tsuneonella rigui
CCTGCGTGCGATCCTCCCGCCGCTGCCCGCAGCTGCCGAGCTGGCGCTGCTCGCCTCAACCGGGGCGGCGGCCTATCTTGCCGCGCTGCTGCTGGTCGCGCGCGAGGCGGTGGGGGAGATCGTCGGCTTCATCCTGCGGCGCGAGATCGCGCCCGCCTAAAGGCCGCGACGGGCGGCCCATCCCGTGGTATCATCACGGCGGGAGAGCCGAGATGGGCTATCTGAACACCGCCGCTACCATCCTACTCGCGTCCGCTGCGCCGGCGCTCGCGCAGGATGCCGCGCCGCTTCAGGCCGACCCTTCCGCCCCCGAGATCGTCGACGGCGCGACCGACCGCTACGACCGCATGACCGTGCCGGTGACCATCGAGGGCCAGGGCCCGTTCCGCTTCATGATCGATACGGGCGCGCAGGCGACCGTCGTCACGCGCGGGTTGCGCGACCGACTCGCGTTGCCCTCGCTCGGCCGGGCGACTCTGGTCGGGATGGCGGCGAGCCGCGATGTCGAGGTGGTGCAGCTTGACGGACTCGAGTTCGCCGCGCGCGTATTCGACGCGATCCACGCCCCGCTGCTGGAGGCTCAGCACATCGGCGCGGACGGCATCCTGGGTCTGGACTCATTGCAGAACCTGCGCGTGTTGATCGACTTCCGTGCCCAAAGCATCGCGGTCGATGACGCGCGCGACCTGGGCGGCAACGACGGCTACGAGATCATCGTTCGCGCACGCCGCAAGCTCGGCCGGCTGATCATCACCGATGCTTTGGTCGACGGAGTCCGCACTTCGGTGATCATCGACACCGGCGCGCAGGGATCGATGGGCAACCTGGCGCTGCAGCGGCGTCTACGCACCCGACATGCCACCGAGGTTACGACGACCGATGTCACGGGCGCCACGATTACCAGTCCGCTCGGCTTCGCGCGAACGGTCGAGATAGGCCGCATGCGCCTGAGCGGCCTGGGAATCGCCTATTCCGACGCGCCCGCGTTCGCCGCGCTGGGCCTCGCCCACAAGCCGGCGATGGTGTTGGGGATCACCGACCTGCGCTCATTCGACCGCGTCGCGATCGACTTCGCCGAGCGCACCGTATTGTTCGACCTGCCGCCCGGATCGGAGCGCTGGCCCGGCCAGAGCTGACCTACCCGGCATTGCCTAACCGGCACGCCCGACCCACATCACCCGCGATGCCGCCGCAAATGCCGACCGACAAGACAATGGAATACGACGGGTGGGCGACGCTCAGGCGCTTCCTTCCTTACCTCTGGCCGCACGACCGCAAGGACCTGCGCCTGCGGATCGTCGGTGCGATGGTGCTCGTCCTGCTGGCCAAGGCGATCACGCTGGTGACGCCGCTGGCGATGAAGCGGATCGTCGACACCATGGCCGCCGGAGGCAACCCGCAGTTGTGGGTCGCGCTGAGTTTCGTAATCGCGTTCGTCGCCGCCCGCTTCATGGGCACCGCGTTCGACAACACGCGCAACATCGTGTTCGAGCGGGTCGGACAGGAAGCGACCCAGCACCTCGCCGAAGACACCTTCGCTCGCCTGCACGAGCTATCCTTGCGCTTCCACCTTGGCCGCCGCACCGGCGAGGTCACCAAGACGATCGAGCGCGGGACCAAGAGCATCGACGCGATGCTCTATTTCCTGCTCTTCAACATCGCGCCGACGATCATCGAACTGATCGCGGTCGCGGTCATCTTCTATACCCTGTTCGGCGGAGAACTGGTGATCGCGACCGCGATCACGGTAGCGATCTACATCTTCGCCACCCGCGCGATCACCGAGTGGCGCACCGCGCTGCGCAAACAGATGAACGACCTCGACGGCACCGCCCTCGCCCGCGCGGTCGATTCGCTGCTCAATTACGAGACGGTGAAATACTTCGGTGCCGAAGGCCGCGAGCGCGACCGTTATGGCCGCGCGGCGGGTGCCTACGCCGAAGCCGCGATCAAGAGCGAGAACTCGCTCGGCCTGCTCAACATCACCCAGGCGCTGATCATGAACGCGCTGATGCTGTTCGCGCTGGGTTTCACCGTCTGGCAGTGGAGCAAGGGCAAGCTCTCGGTCGGCGACCTTGTCGCGGTGCAGACCTACCTCACCCAGCTCTTCCGCCCGCTCGACATGCTCGGCATGGTCTATCGCACGATCCGCCAGGGGCTGATCGACATGGCGGCGATGTTCAAGCTGATCGACACCGAGGTCGAGGTCGCCGACGCTCCGGGCGCGCCCGCGCTGGTGATCCGCAAGCCGACTGTCGCGTTCGACAATGTAGTGTTCGGCTACGAGCCCGAGCGCACGATCCTCCACGGCCTGAGCTTCGAGGTGCCCGCCGGCGCGCAGGTCGCGATCGTCGGCCCATCGGGCGCGGGCAAGAGCACCATCGCGCGGCTGCTGTTCCGTTTCTACGACCCCTGGTCGGGCCGTATCCTGATCGACGGGCAGGACATCGCCCAGGTGACGCAGGAATCCTTACGCGCCGCGATCGGCATCGTCCCGCAGGACAGCGTGCTGTTCAACGACACAATCGGTTACAACATCGCCTATGGCCGCAACGGAGCCACGCACGACGACATCGTGCGCGGCGCGCAAGGCGCGGCGATCCTGCCCTTCATCGAGCGCCTGCCGCATGGCTTCGAGACCGAGGTCGGCGAGCGCGGCCTCAAGCTGTCGGGCGGCGAGAAGCAGCGCGTCGCCATCGCCCGCACGCTGGTCAAGGACCCGCCGATCCTGCTGCTCGACGAGGCGACCAGCGCGCTCGATTCGCGCACCGAGCAGGACATTCTCGCCACGCTGCACCGGGTGAGCGAGCACCGCACTTCGCTCAGCATCGCGCATCGCCTGTCGACCATCGCCGACGCAGACGAGATCCTGGTGCTCGATCACGGCCGCCTCGCCGAGCAAGGCAGCCACGCCGCGCTACTGCGGAGGGATGGCCTTTATGCCGAGATGTGGGCCCGCCAGCAGTCCGAGAGCGAGAATCTCAGCGAAGCGGCGGAGTAGCCGCCCTCCGCCCACCCTCTCCAAATCGCGTCACCCCGGGCTTGACCCGGGGTCGGTGCTTCTTTTGCCAACGTCGCAGAAGGCAGCACGGCCCCGGGTCAAGCCCGGGGCGACGGAGTAGGGTATGGAGGGGCTACCCCGGATAGCGGTCGAAGCGCGGCAACTGGTCGAGCGAAGCTTCCCACGGCAGGCTGTCGGCCACCTGGATATGCACCTGCGGGGCGCGCTCGGCCGCGTCGTCCAGCGTGACCGCCTGAACATCGACGATGCCGGGCAGGACCTGCTCGTTGAAGTAGAACAGGCCCGTGCCGCACTGGCCGCAGAAGTGCCGCTCGCCGTGCTCGGACGAATGGTAGACCGTCGGCGAACCGCTTTCGACGCGCAGGGCATCCTTGGGAAACGCCGCCCAGGGCACCATGATCGCCCCGCTGCTCCGCCGGCAATCGTTGCAATGGCACACGGCGTTGTGATGCATCTCCGCGTCGATCGCGTAGCGCACCGCGCCGCAGTGACATCCTCCGCTCGCCATAGTCATCTCCTCTGTCCGGGGCCGCGAGCTTAGCTGCGGCCCCGGTCGAGGCAAGCGCCGATCAGCCGCCGCTCGCCACCAGCGTCGGGCTGTCCAAGTCGAGATCGCTCGCCTTGATCACCGTCACGTCCGGTCGGACCTTCTTGAGATCGTCGAGGAACTGCGCGGCGTTGCCGACCACGATCAGCGAAGCCTGCTGCGGGGTGACCAGCTTGGCCGCAACCGCCTTGGCGATGTCGGGCGAGACCGCTGCAAGGTGCTGCGCGACCTTGCCGGATTCGCTCGGCGGCAGGCCCTGCAGCAACAGGTTGGCGACGATGCCGTTGAAGCCCGAGCTCGTCTCCAGCGCGCGCTCGGTCGAGCCGCCCAAGAACAAGCGGCGCTTCTGCACCGAAGCTTCGTCGAGCGGCGCGGTCGCGAGACCGGCGAACTGGTCGAGGATCACCTGCGCCACTTCGTCGGCAGTCTCGTTCTTGGTCTGCGCGCTGGCGGTCAGGATCGAGGCGTCGGCGGTGGCGCCGAAGCCGCTGTACGAGCCATAGCTGAGCCCGCGCTTGGTCCGCACTTCCTCGAACAGGCGGCCGTTGGAACCGGCGCCGAGGACCGCATTGGCGACCATCAGCGGCCAATAATCTTCGCTGCTGCGCGAGACCGCGCGCACCCCGGCGATCACCGCGGCCTGGCCGGCTTCGGGCATGTCGATCACGATCGTGCGCACCGGCTGGGCCTCGCCCGCCGGATGGACGACCGCGACCGGCGCGGGGGCGGTGCTGGTCCAATTGCCGAACAGCTTTTCGGTCACCGCCTTCGCCTGGTCCGGCGCGATGCCGCCGCTGACGACGATCTTGGCGGTCGCCGGATGCCACCACTGGTTGCGCCAGGCGACGAGATCGGCCTGCGCGATCGTCGGCAGCGTCGCGACGGTGGCGACCCCGCCATAGGGCGCATCGCCATAGAGCACGCGCGTCGCGACTAGGCCGGCGATGGAGCCCGGGTCCTTCAATGCGACCTGCAGGCTGTCGATCGTCCGCTTGCGCTCACGCTCGAGCTCGTCCGCCGGGAAGCTGGCGTTGCGGATCACGTCCGCCAGCACTTCGCCTGCCGCCGGCAGGTTGGCGGTCGGCGCGGTCAGGCTGACGTAGGAGCCGTCGTTCGCGGTTCCTGTGTTAAGCGAGGCGCCGAGGCTCTCCAGCGTCTGCGCGATCGCTTGCGCGCTGCGCGTCGGCGTGCCCTTGTCGGCCACGGTCGCCGCGAGCGAGGCGAGGCCCGCCTTGCCCGCAGGATCGGTCGCACTGCCGCCCGGGAGGACGACGGTGATGGTCGAGATGGGCACCTGGCCGGTCTGCGCCGCGACCAGCGGGATGCCGTTCGACAGCTTGCTCTCGACGAGCTTGGCTAGTTCGACTTTCGGCGGTTCGGCCGGGGCTGGCGCGGGCTGGCGGACGGCTTCATCGGCCAACGCGTTGGGTGTGCCCTGAGCGTCCGGCACGCTCTTGAAGGTCGGCATCGGCACCGGGTTGGCATAGGTCGCCGGATTGTCCTCGCCGGCCTCGTAGCGGAAATCGACCACCGAGTTGGCACCGAGATAGGTCCGCGCGACGCGCTGGACGTCCGCCGCGGTCACCTTGCCGATTCGCTCCAGACGCACGTCGGCGGCATTGGGGTCGCCGGTCGAGACCAGCGCCTCGCCGAGCTCGAACGCACGGCCACGCACCGTCTCACGGCCACGCAGCGCGGATGCGAACAGCGTGTTCTTGGCTTCGGCAAGCTCGGCCGGAGTGATCTGCTGATCGCGCACGCGGGCGAACTCACGGTCGAGGATGCCGGCCACTTCGGCCTTGTCGGCAGTCGGATTGAGGATGCCGAACGCGGCGAAATAACCGCCCTCCTCGGCGGTATTGAGGTATTCGCTGACGTCGACCGCCTTGCCCGAGCGGATCAGCGCCTCGTGCAGCCGGCTGTTGTCGCCGGCCGACAGCACCGCATCGAGCACCTCGAGCGCGGCGGTGTCGGGATGGCCGGTGCCCGGCACCTTCCACAGCGATCCGACCACCGGCAGTGGGACGTTGGGCGCGGTGGCGACGATCTCCCGCGGAGTGGTGCGCTGCGGCTCCTTGCCCTCGACCGTCAGCGGGATCGCATTGGCGCGGCGCGGAATCGGGGCGAAGTACTTCGACACCAGCGCCTTGAGGTTCGCCATGTCGAAGTTGCCCGCGACGATCAGCGTCGCGGTGTCGGGACCGTAGTAGGCTTCGTGGAATGCGCGCGCGTCGGCCAGCGTCGCGGCATTGAGCTGCTCGATGCTGCCGATGCCCGACCGGCGCTCGGGCAGCACGTCGTAGCCGTTCTCGGCCAGCAGCAGGCGGATGCGGCCATACGGCGGGGCGAGCACGCGCTGGCGCAGCTCCTCCTTCACGATCGAGCGTTCCTTCTCGAACACCTCGTCGTCGACCACGGGGCGTGCCATGCGCTCGGCATGAGTCCACAGCATGGTCTCGAGATACTGCGCAGGTACGGTCTCGAAGTAGTTGGTGCGGTCGTCGCCGGTCGAGGCGTTGCGGGTGCCGCCGACATCCTCGGTCAACCGGTTGACCTGGTTGTACGGCATGTTGACCGTCTTGCGGCTGAGGATGTGCTCGAACAGGTGGGCGAAGCCGCTGCGGCCTTCCGGATCGTGCTTCGATCCGACCTCGTACCACATCGAGGTGGTGATTGAGGCGGTGCTCGGATCGGGCAACGCGATCACCCGCAAACCGTTGGGCAGCGTCCATTGCGTATATTCGATCTTGGGCGCGGAGATCGCGGCGGGCGCGGCGGCGTCCTTGGCGAGGGCGGGCGAGGCGGCGGCAAGCACGGCAAGCGCGCTGCCGGCGGCGAGAATGGCACGATACATGGTGTGAGCGTCCCCCAGGAAACAAAGGCCGCACGCTAGAGGATGGTTAGCGCCCGGCGCAACCGGGCCGCTCGACGAACGGCGCACCCGGCTCGGCAAGGGGCGTGCGAGCGGGGCAGGACGGCTTGCACATCGATTGGCAGGAGCGCATCCCGCGGCCGGGCCGCGCAAAGCGGCGCTCACTGGGGAGAGTACCGCCGATGGCCACCACGCTGGAAGCGGCGCCGCGCGCGCCGACCGGGGACCTGTTCGGCCAGCCCAAGGGACTTTGGGTCCTCGCCGGCACCGAGTTGTGGGACCGCATCTCTTTCCACGGAATGCAGGCGATGCTGGTGCTCTACATGACCGGCGACCTGCTGGTGCATCCGGAACGGATGGCCAAGATTATCGGTTTCGGGGCCTATCGCAGCGCGGTCGAGAGCATGACCGGCCCGCTGACCGACGTGGCGCTGGCGACCCAGACGTTCGGCTTCTACCTCGCGTTCGTCACCGGGCTGCCCCTTCTGGGAGGATGGATCGGCGACAAGTTCACCGGCCGCAAGATCGCGGTGGGCCTGGGCGCGGCGATGATGACCGCGGGCCACTTCTTCATGGCGTTCGACGCCACCTTCCTGTTCGCGCTGCTGTTCCTGATGACCGGCGCCGGCATGCTGCGCGGCAATCTCAGCCCGCAGATCAAGTCGCTCTACCCCGACGGCGACCCGCGTGAGACCAACGCGTTCCAGTACTACTATTTCGCGGTCAACTTCGGCGCCTTCATCGCGCCGATCGTCACCGGGGCGGTGGCGGCGGTCTATGGCTGGCACCTGGGCTTCGGGGTTGCTGGCATCGGCATGCTGATCGGCCTGATCATTTACCTCGTCGGCTCGCGCCACCTCCCCGCCGACGGGGGTCGGACCCTTGCGGACGAGCCGGCCGCTCCACGCGAGGCGCTCACCGCCGGCCAGAAGCGCCGGGTGCTCGGCCTGTTCGCGCTGTTCCCGATCAGCGTCGCGTTCTGGACCGCGCAGGCGCAGATCTGGAACGTCTACAACGTGTGGGTGCGCGACAATATCGACATGACCGTCGGCAGCTTCGCGGTGCCGGTCCCGTGGCTGCAGTCGCTCGACGGGCTGGCACCGGCATTCTTCACCCCCATCACCTTATGGATCTGGGCCAGCATGGCGAAGAAAGGCCGCGAGCCCGACGAGTTCGGCAAGCTCGCCTTCGGCCTCGCGCTGTTCGGCCTCGCCGTTGCGCTCCTCGCGACCGGGCCGATGCTGGCGGGCGCAAGCGGACGCGGCCCCTTGCTGCTGCCGGTCCTGTTCCACGTGCTGTCGAACTTTGGCGCGGTGTGGTTCGCGCCGGTCATGCTGGCGCTCTATGCGACGCGCGCACCGGCCACCTGGCGCGGTACGTTGGTGGGCATCAACTCACTGGCAGTCTCGGCGGGGAGCCTCATCAGCGGCCGCATGGGCAGCCTCTACGAACAGATGTCCGCGCCCAACTTCTGGCTGCTCAACGCGGCGTTCTGCTTCGGCGCCGCGATCGTGGCGCTCCTCGCGCGCGGTTTCTACCGCCGCATGCTCCACCGCGAGAACGCCGAAGACGACGCGCCCCTGCCGCCCAAGGAGGAAGTGGCGATGGACCCCGGCGTCGCCAAGGCGCTCGACTAGAGGATATACTTCGACAGGTCGCTGTCGCCGGCCAGCGTGCCGAGGCGCGCCTGGACATAAGCGGCATCGATCGTCACCGTCTCACCGGTGCGGTCTTCGGCCTCGAAGCTCAATTCCTCGAGCAGCTTTTCCATCACGGTCTGCAGGCGGCGGGCACCGATGTTCTCGACGCTCTCGTTCACCTGCGCGGCGATGCGGGCGATTTCGCGTACCGCGTCGTCGCCCAGCTCCAGCGTGACGTTCTCGGTGCCGAGCAGCGCCTTGTACTGCGCCACCAGGTTCGCCCGCGTTTCGCTGAGGATACGGACGAAGTCCTCCTCGGTCAGCGACTGCAGCTCGACCCGGATCGGCAGGCGGCCCTGGAGCTCGGGCAACATGTCGCTCGGCTTGGCGACATGGAACGCGCCGCTCGCGATGAAGAGCACGTGGTCGGTCTTCATCGGCCCGTACTTGGTCGAGACCGTGGTGCCCTCGATCAGCGGCAGCAGGTCGCGCTGGACGCCCTCGCGGCTGACCGAGCCGCCGCGCACGTCGGAAACCGCGATCTTGTCGATCTCGTCGAGGAAGACGATCCCGTTGCTCTCGGCGTTGGCGAGCGCGACGCGGGCCACGTCGTCCTGGTCCATCCGCTTTTCGGCTTCCTCGTCGACCAGCTTGTCCCACGCGTCGGGGACTTTCATCTTGCGGCGCTTGAGGTTCTGCTTGCCCATCGCCTTGCCGAACATGTCGGAGAGGTTGATCATGCCGACGTTGCCGCCCATCCCGCCAAGGTCGAACGGCATCGCTGCCGCTTCCTCGACCTCGATCTCCACCTCGACGTCGTTCATCGCGTTCTGGGTCACGCGCTGGCGGAAGCTTTCGCGAGTCGCCTCGCTGGCGTTTTCGCCGACCAGCGCCTTCAAGAGCCGGTCCATCGCCGCCTTCGAGGCGGCCTCGCGCACCGCCTCGCGGCGGCGGTCTTTCTCCAGCCGGATCGCTTCCTCGACCAGGTCGCGGGCGATCTGCTCGACGTCGCGGCCGACGTAGCCGACCTCGGTGAACTTGGTCGCCTCGACCTTCACGAACGGCGCTTCGGCGAGCTTCGCCAGGCGCCGGCTGATCTCGGTCTTGCCGCAGCCGGTCGGCCCGATCATCAGGATGTTCTTGGGGCTGACCTCATCGCGCAGCTCGGGCGAGAGGCGTTGGCGGCGCCAGCGGTTGCGCAAGGCCACCGCCACCGCGCGCTTGGCCTCCGCTTGGCCGATGATGTGCTCGTCGAGCGCGCGCACGATCGCCTTGGGAGTAAGGTTGTCCGCTTGAAGTCCCGTCATGGGCGAGAAATTGGGTGCCCCGGCGAAAGGTTCAAGGCGCGAGGGTGTGCGGCAGATCGGCCCGGGCCGGCCGGTGATCGCCGCCCAAGTGGTTCAACCTGGCAGTCAGCGGACGCTCGACGGCATGGTAGAACGCGGCCGACAGCGCGATCAGCAGCGGCAGGCCGATGACGAGGCCCGCGAGCGATCCGCCGGGGTGGGACAGGTCGCGGTTGAACACTTCCATGAAGGCGTGGGCAAAGGGCACGTGGAGCAGGTAGATCGCATAACTGGCATCGCCCATGACCGTCGCGGCGCGGACGCCGGCCAGCCTGAGCGGCCCGCCCACCGCGGCGACCATGACCAGCAGCGCAGGCAACCCCGCCCACGCAACGTAGCCGAAACCCAGCGGAGCGTCCGGCGACGGCGCCGGCAGAAGCGCAAACGCGAACGGCACGCCGGCCAGCGCCAGCCAGCGCAGCGCGGCGGGCACGGTCCGCCGCGCGCTCAACCAGATGCCGAAGAGCATGCCCGGGATGAACAGCAGCGCGACGGGCCGCGTGATCGCGAAGAGGAACAGCGTGTCAGGCGGCGCGATCTGGCCCGCCATCACCGCGACAACGATGACGAGGGTCGCCGCGATCACCGCGCGGCGCTGCCCCAGCACCAGCGCCGCGCCGAACAGCGCGTAGAACATGAGCTCGTAGAACAGCGTCCAGCCGGGCCACAGGAACAGGCTGAATGGCACCGAGCTGGCGCCTGCCGCCGGGCGGATCCAGAAGACGAGCGAGTGCCAGAAACCGGTCCACTCGAACGGCAAGCCGGTCCACAGCGCGACGAGCGCAAACAGGCCGCTGGCGATCCAGTACGGCGGCACCACGCGTACCAGCCGCCGCCGCCAGAACGTGCCCGCCCCGCGCCAGCTGCCGAACAGCATACGCGTCGAAAGCACCATCACGCAGCCCGAGATCATGAAGAACAGCGCAACCGCAGCCGAGGCCGTCTGTTCGCTCAGCCCCACGGGGATGAAGGTACGGCCGTCGATGTAATGCAGGAAGCCAGAGACGAAGTGGACCGCCGCGACGGTCAGCGCAGCCAGCCCCCTCAGCGCCTGGATGGCGGCAACGCGGGGGGTTTCGCTCGCCGGCATCGCGCGACGTTAGCAGCGCAGGTCGTACGCCGCCACGGCCTAGCCGCCGGACGCTTAGCCGATGGTTTCCACCGTCACGCGGTCGTTGGTGAACACGCAGACTTCGGCGGCCACCGCCATCGCGCGGCGGGCGATCTTTTCCGGATCATCCTCGTAGTCGGACAGCGCCCGCGCCGCGGCGAGCGCGTAGTTGCCGCCGCTGCCGATCGCGGCGATGCCGCCTTCGGGCTCGAGCACATCGCCATTGCCGGTCAATACCAGGAGCGCGTCCTTGTCGGCGACGATCATCAGCGCTTCGAGGTTGCGCAGGTATTTGTCGGTCCGCCAGTCCTTCGCGAGTTCCACCGCGGCGCGCATGAGCTGGCCGCTGTACTGCTCCAGCTTCTTCTCCAGTCGCTCGAACAGGGTGAAGGCGTCGGCGGTCGCGCCGGCGAATCCCGCCACGACGGAGCCGTCCTTGCCGATCCGGCGCACCTTGCGCGCGTTCGGCTTCATCACCGTGTTGCCCATCGACACCTGGCCGTCGCCCGCGACAACCGTGCGGTCGCCGCGCTTCACGCCGATGATGGTGGTGCCATGCCACGGAGTCAGGCCCCAAGAATCGCGGCCTGCAGAATGTCTCTCGTCCATGCCGCGCGATATGGGACGCGCCGCGAAGGCTTCAATCCTTCGACAAGCTCAGGAGAGCGTCAGGGGCCGGTGTTGCCGCCGCCCGGAGCACCCACGCCCGGCGCGCCGACCGCGCCGATGTTGCCGAACAGGTCCTCGAAGAATCCGCGCTCGCGGCCCAGCGTCGGGGTCTTGTCGCCGTCGGGCGAAAGGAACACGACCTTGTCGAGCCCGGTCCGTTCCACGCTGGCGACGTTGCCGGCGGGATCGAACTGGATCGCCAGCACCTGGTGCTCGCGGATCCGCGGGTTGACGAACGGCCGCCGCCCGGTGGTGCTCGAGACATAGTACCAGGTCGGCTGGCCGAACTGGCTTTCGAAACTCGGGTGGCCAAGCGTGCCCTGGACCGACTGCTTGTTGTCGATGCCCGGCTGGATCGAGGCGGTCAACGTGGGATCGACGATGAACCCGCGGTGCTCCTTGATCGAAGCGCATCCGCCCGCCGCCAGCGTCATCGCCAGCAGCGCGCCCGCGCCCAGGAACCGAACAGCCTTCATTCGCGCAATCCTTCGTATCGTCGTCGCGCACGCCTTAGGGCCGCGCCGGGCCGCTTGCAATCGCGGGAGCTGCCCGCCTGTGCGCAGCCGCTTGAATTGCCGCTGAATGCGCGCGACATGGCAGCGCATGAGCCTGCTGCAACGTATCTTCACGCCCAAGCCCGACCCGCGCGAGGCCGTGCGCCCCCTGTGGCAAGCGGTCGTCGACGAGGCGCGGCGGCCAGAATGGTATGCGAGGTTGGGTGCCACCGACAGCGTAGCTGGACGCTTCGATATGATCACCGCGGTGCTGTCGGTCGTGCTGGTGCGAATGGAGGCGAACGAAGAGCTGGCGGTCCCGTCGGTGATGCTGACCGAGCTGTTCGTCGCCGACATGGATGGCCAGTTGCGCGAATTCGGCGTCGGCGATCCGGTGGTCGGCAAGCACGTCGGCAAGCTGGTCGGTGCGATGGGCGGACGACTGGCAGGCTACCGCGAAGGACTGGCCGGTGGTGACGATGCGCTGGCCGACGCAGTGCGGCGCAACTTCACCCTTCGCTCTGAGGCCGATGCTGAGACGATCACCGGCGGCCTGACAGCGTGGGCCGGCCGTCTGGCGCGCACCAGCGACGCGCAATTGCTGGAGGGGGCGATCGCGCCATGACCCCCGAATTCTCCCGCATGATCCGCGCCCGGCCGCTCCCGCCGCAAGAGGCGAGCATCGAGGCCAACGAAGCCGAGTGCGCGGCGCTCGCCCGCCGGTTCGATGTCGTGCGGATCGAGTCGCTCCACGCTGAAGTGGCGCTGGTGGCCGATGGCGCCGCGGTCGATGCGACCGGGACGATGATCGCGCAGCTCGTCCAGCTGTGCGCAGTGTCGGAAGAGGAGTTTCCCGTCCGCATCGAGGAGCCGATCGCGCTGCGCTTCGTCCCCGAAGCGCGGCAGGTCGATCCCGATGAGGAAGCCGAGCTGCCGGGCGATGAGCCCGACGAGATCGAGTTCACCGGCGACGCCTTCGATCTCGGCGAGGCCGTCGCACAGACGCTCGGCCTGGCGATTGATCCCTATGCCGAAGGGCCGAATGCCGATGCGGCGCGGAAGGAAGCGGGCATCGTGCAGGAGGGTGAAAGCGAAGGGCCGCTTGCTGAACTACTGCGGGGGCTCAAGCCGAACTGAATCTCGGGGTCCCCAAAAAGTAATACCTTTTTGGGGTTCCTCAGAACGGGATGTCGTCGTCGAGATCGTCGTAGTTCGAGCCGCCGCCGGAACCGCCGCCGCTCTGGCCGCCCTGGTTCCAGCCGCCGCCAGAACCACCGCCCGAACCGCGATTGCTATCCGAGCTCCAGTCGCCGCCGCCGCGCTGGCCTCCGCCACCGCCGCCGCCGCCCTGGGCGCCGTCGAGCATGGTCATCACCGCGCCGGGGCCGCCGACCGAGATCTCGGTCGAGTAGCGGTCGTTACCCGACTGGTCCTGCCACTTGCGGGTGCGCAAGGACCCTTCGATGTACACCTTGCTGCCCTTGCGCAGGTAGCGCTCGGCCACCCCGACGAGGCCGTCCGACTGCAGCACCACGGTGTGCCACTCGGTCCGCTCCTTGCGCTCGCCGGTGTTCTTGTCCTTCCAGTTCTCGGACGTGGCGATGCGCAGGTTGCAGATGCGCCCGCCGTTCTGGAAGCTCTTGACCTCGGGGTCCGCCCCCAGGTTGCCGATCAACATGACCTTGTTGAGGCTGCCCGCCATTCGTTCGCTTCCCTTCGCTAAAGCCCGAGCGCGACCGCGCTCCAATAGGTGATTCCCGCGAAGAGATAGGCGAGCCCGAACAGGTATGCCAACATGAAGAGCGGCCACTTCCAACCGTTTGTTTCGCGCCGCGTGACCGCGATGGTGCTGAGGCACTGCGGCGCGAACACGAACCACGCGAGGAAAGCGAGCGCGGTCGGCAGGCTCCATTTGGCCGAAAGCTGGCTGGCGAGCCCTTGCGCGGCGGCATCCTCGTCGGTCGCGTCGACGGCGTAGGTGGTCGCGAGGCTGGAGACCGCCACCTCGCGCGCGGCCATCGCCGGGATCAGCGCCAGCGCGATTTCGCGGTTGAAGCCGATCGGTTCGACCACCACCGCTAGCCCCTTGCTGAGCTGGCCGGCGATCGACGCCTCGACCTGGCTCTCGCCCGGCGCGGCGCGGGGGAAGCTCAGCAGCAGCCACAGCACCACGGTCACCGTGAAGATGATCGTGCCCGCGCGGCGCAGGAAGATCCACGCCCGCTGCCACAGGCCGATCGCGAGGTCCTTGAACAGCGGCATCTGGTAGCGCGGCAGCTCCATGATGAAGCCCGAGGCAGCGCCCTTGGTCACAGTTTGCCGCAGCACCAGCGCCGCTGCCATCGCGCCGACAATCCCGGCGACGTAGAGCCCGAACATTACGAGTCCCTGCAGTCCGATGCCCGGGCCGACCGTGCGGTGTGGGATGAAGGCAGAGATGATCACCGCATAGACCGGCAGCCGCGCGCTGCAGGTCATCAGCGGCGCGATCAGGATCGTGGTCAGACGGTCCTTGGGGTCGCTGATCGAGCGGGTCGCCATGATCCCGGGAATGGCGCAGGCGAAGCTGGAGAGCAGCGGGATAAAGCTGCGACCCGACAGGCCCACGCCCTGCATCATCCGGTCCATCAGGAACGCCGCGCGCGCCATATAGCCCGAGGCTTCCATCGCGAGGATAAAGGCGAACAGGATCACGATCTGCGGCAGGAACACGACGACCGAGCCGACCCCGGCGATCACCCCTTGGGTCAGCAGGTCGCGGACGAAGCTCGGTCCCATGTTGTTGTTGATCGCGTCCGCCATCATGCCCGCCAGCGCTTCCAGCGCGTCGGCAAACGGAGTTGCCCAGGCGAACACCGCCTGGAACATCACGAACAGGAAGCCGAACAGGATCAGCGGCCCCATCCAGGGATGGAGTAGGACTTTGTCGAGTCCAGCATGGAGCCGGTGTTGCGCGGTCTCGGAGAGGATCGCGCCATGAGCGATGTTCGCGGCGGTGAAACGGCGTTCAGCCAGGGTCCGCTGCGCCTGTGGGTGAGGTTGAACCTCTTGTGCGGTGACTTGCGCGGTCCCAATTGCCGCGATGAGCTGCTCGAGCCCGCGCCGCCGCACCGCCACGGTGGGAATCACCGGCACGCCCATCCCTTGCGCCAAGGCTTCAGCGTCGAGCGTCAGCCCATCGCGCTCGGCAAGGTCGATCATGTTGAGCGCAACCACCGTCGGTCGCCCTAGAGCGATGACTTCCTGCGCGAAAACAAGGTGTTGCTCGAGATTGGCCGCATCGAGGACGACGATCAGCACCTCGGGCACCGCCTCGCCCGCGAACTCGCCGTGGACGACCTTGCGGGTCACTTCCTCATCCGGGCTCGACGGCTCGAACGAATAGGCGCCAGGGAGATCGATCAGCTCGACCGGTTCACCGCTCGGCAGCGTCAGTCGCCCCGCCTTGCGCTCAACGGTAACCCCCGGATAGTTAGCGATTTTCTGCCGCGCGCCGGTGAGCGCATTGAACAGCGCGCTCTTGCCGGCGTTGGGGTTGCCGACCAGCGCGGCGGTCCGCAGCCGGCTCACGCTTGATGTCTCATAGGGGCTCGACCTCCATCGCCGCGGCGTGAACCCGGCGGACCGCGACGGTCATCCGTCCGATCATCACCGCCACGGGATCACTTCCGCCGAACACGCCGCGATGCGCGATCGCCACCCGCGCCCCCGCGTCGAGCCCGAGCGCGCGCAGGCGCACGCCGTCCTCGGGCGCCAGCCGGCTCCAGTCCACCGCGACAATGCGCGCGCGATGGCCGCGTTCGAGTCCCTCGAGGGTCATAGATGTGGACTAGGAAGTGAGGCGGCTAATTGCAACTGATTTGCAATAGTGTCTCAGCGAACGGGGTACCGCAGCCGCCCCAGAAAACGCGCCATGCTGAAACGTTCGTCGCTCGGCCGCAGCAGCTGCGCCTTTACCTTTTCGAACTGCATCACGTTCTCGATCCGGCGACCGAGGAACGCGGCCGTATCGGCCTTGCCCTCGCTCTCATCGTCGACAAACACCGCCAGCGTTGCAGCGTAGATGCTGGCGAGGAGCGCCCGCTTTGTGAAGTGGTTGTAATCGGTCGCGGTATCCCCCGCGAGGCGCCACATCGCGTCCGCGCTCGCCCAGCCGAGCTTGCCGCTGCGAACGACGTTCTGCGGCATCGCCATGATCGCCATCGCCCGCCGCAGCGCCTCCTCGCGGCCCGCGATCGCGCCCAGCCGCGCCCACACCAGCGCGCGAATACGCTCGCGGATCTTCATTGCGGCCAGGCTTTCGGCGGGCAGGGCCGCGGCCATCGCCAAATCGACGCTGGCGATCCACGCGGCGATCATGTCCATCGCTTCGCCCGGATAGGCGAGCCGCGCGACGTCGGGATCGACCCCGTCCATCTGCGCGGCAGACACCAGCGCCGCATCGCTCCAGCCGTCGAACACCGCCGCGTCGGCGATCGCCGGGGCAAGCGCCAACCGCAGTTCGTCGAGCGTCAGGTCGGCGGCGGCGAGGCTCACAGGCCGGGGCCGTAGGTTTCCTGTGCCGGCGATGCCTTGCGCTCGGCCTCCGCGCGCTCGATCTCAGCAGCGACCACGGAAGAGCTGCCCATCAGCTTGGCATAATCGCGCGCCGAGCGCCCAGAGTTGTCGGTCCGGTCGAGACTGGCGCCGTTCTTCAAGAGCAGCCGGATCATCGCAGTATCACGCCGGTGAACCGCCGAAATCAGCGGTGTCTCGCCCGCGGAATTGGGTACATCGACCCGCGCGCCGCGCTTCACCAGCTGCTCGACGCCTTCGATGAAGCCAAGGCTCGCGGCAAGGCCCAGCGGGGTCACACCTCGCTTGTCGGCGGCATTGGGATTGGCGCCTTTTTCGAGCAGGAACTTGGTCCACAGCTCGTCCCGGCGCTGCACCACGATGTGCAGCGCGGTCTCGCCGGTCGTCTGGTCGCTGGCGTTGACCAGCACGCTGCCGGGCTCGTTGAGGAACTTGGTCGCCTCGGTCCCGTCGCGCTCCTTGACCGCTTTGAGGAAGTTGTAGCCGTCGGTGTACTGCGCCGCGGCCGGGCTGGCAGCGAACGCGAAGCCAGCCGCGATAAGAGCGAATTTGCGGAAAACGACCCCCGGCATCTTTCAGTCCCTTGCTGCGAAAATCTACAGTGCGCGGCGAAACCCGTCGCGGCGCACTTGCCGCCAGCCGGTTAGCAGACCATGAACCGCCGCGCCATGCCTCCCCGTATCACGCGCCGCCTAGCGGCAATGCTCGCCCCGTTGTTGTTGTGTGCTTGCCAGGCATCTTCGCAGCCGGCGGAGGATCCGCCGCTCGCGGGCGCGGCGATCGGCGGTGAGTTCACGCTGACCGACCAGCACGGGCAGACGCGGCACTGGAAGGACTTCCGTGGCAAGTACGCGGTGGTCTATTTCGGCTATACCTATTGCCCGGATATCTGCCCGACCGACGTCCAGCGCACGGCGCAAGGCCTGCGCGAGTTCCGCAAGGCGCACCCTGACTTGGGCGCGAAGGTCCAGCAGATATTCGTCGGCGTCGATTCCCAGCGCGACACTCCGAAGGTCGTGGGCCAGTTCGTCTCGGCGTTCGATCCCAAGATGGTCGGCTTGAGCGGAACGCCCGAGCAGCTCAAGGCCGCCGCGTCCGCGTTCAAGGTCTATTTCTCGAAAGGGAAGGAAGAGAACGGCGGCTACCTGATGGATCACTCGGCGATCACCTACCTGTTCGATCCGCAGGGCAAGCCGCTCGCCACGCTGCCGACCGATCAGGGTGCGCCAGCGGTGGCCGAGGAACTGGCGAAATGGGTGCGCTGAGAGACAAGTTCTGGGAGCTGCCGCTGGCCGATCTCACGCGCGACGAGTGGGAGGGCCTGTGCGACGGCTGCGGCCGCTGCTGCCTCCACAAGCTGGAGGACGAGGATACTGGCGAAGTCGCGCACACCAACGTCGCCTGCAAGCTGCTCGATACTACCACCGCGCAGTGCAGCGACTATCGTCACCGTAAGGCGTTCGTGCCCGATTGCCTGCGCCTGACGCCGCGGCTGGTGCGCCAGGTCAGCTGGCTGCCCGATACCTGCGCCTATCGCTTGCGCGGTGATGGCCAGCCGCTGCCGCAGTGGCACTACTTGATGTCGGGCGACCGAACGACCGTACACACCCGAGGACCGGGCGTGGCCGGACGGGTCATTAGCGAGACCGTCGCGGGACCGCTCGAACACCACGTTGTCGACTGGCCCGACGCGGCGGACGATGACGAGGAATACGCGGCGTGATCGGGTGGCTGCGGCGAGACGGCGCCGCGCCGACGATCGACGTAGCCGGCCGTGAATTGCCGATCGCACTCCGGCGCAATCCGCGCGCGCGCCGCCTGACGCTGCGGCTCGCGCCCGACGGCAGCGAGGTGCGCCTGACCCTGCCCCGCTGGTGCCCCGAGGCGGAGGCGCTCGCCTTCGCCCATGCCCGCACCGGGTGGCTGGCCGAACAATTGGCGCGTGTGCCCGAGCGCCGCGCACCTGGGCCCGGTGCCACACTCTTCTATCGTGGACGCGAGCTCGCGATCGACTGGCGCGAGGATGCGGCGCGCACTCCCCGCCTGATGGAAGATCGGATCGTGCTCGGCGGTCCATCGGAGCGCGTCGCACGGCGGCTGCAGCTGTGGCTGGAACGAGAGGCGCAGCGCCTGCTCACCGCCGACCTTGCCGACTACGCCGAGTGCGCGGGCATTCCCCTTCCCCAGCTCCGGCTCACCCGAGCGCAACGGCGTTGGGGCAGTTGCTCGACCAGCGGCACGATCCGGATCAATTGGCGCCTGGTCCAGGCACCCGACCACGTCCGCCGCTCGGTCGTGGCGCACGAAGTGGCGCACTGCCGGCACTTCGATCACAGCCCAGCCTTTCACGCCGAGCTGGCGCGATTGTTCGAGGGCAACGTCGCGGAGGCCGATGCGTGGATCAAGGCGCACGGCCGCTCGCTCTACGCCAGCTTCGGCTAGGCGAACGGCCCTCAAGCCCCTAGACTGCCGCCATGCGGATGATCCAGCGCCTCAATCCCGGCCCCGGGCTGGCCGATTTCTGGACCGAGTTCAAACGGCCCAATCCCTATCGCTGGCCGGTCCTCGGCGGTTCGGCGCTGTTGACCGGCTCGCTGATGTTCATGCTGACCGATCACGCCGTGTCGATGAACTGGCTGGTGGGCGCGGTGCTCGCGCTCATCGGCGGCGTAGTCCTCGCAGCTGTGCTCGCCGAGCACGTGCGAATCCGGATCGGAGTGCTGGCGGTCGCCGCGCTGATGACCTCTGGGCTGGTCTATCAGTTCACCCGCGAGCGTGTGCGCATTCCCCCGCCTCCGCCCGAAGTGACGTACATCTCGACCTTCGAGCAAGGCCGCAGCGATGCGGACATCGCTGCGTCGAACCTCGCGAACCAGAAAGAACAGGACCGCCTGCGCGCCGATCAGAAGGCGCGCGAGGAGAAGGCGAAGGACGCCTATCGTGCGCTCGGCCGCGCGACCGGCATCGACGTCGACGCGATGGAGCGTCAAATCGCGCGCGAGGAAGCGCAGGACAAGAAGCCGGACACCGCGGTTGCCGCCCAGCGCGACTGACGCCGATTGGCTCGGCGCAGCGGCGCGGCTGGCCGCGCGCGGCCGCCCGCTGACGCGTCCCAACCCCTCAGTCGGGTGTGTGATCGTGCGCGACGGAGTGGTCGTCGGACGCGGCTGGACCGCTGACGGGGGCCGGCCCCACGCCGAAGCAGCCGCACTGCAGGCGGCGGGCGATAGGGCTTGCGGCGCGACCGTATACGTCTCCCTCGAACCCTGCGCGCACCGCTCCGAGCGCGGGCCAGCCTGCGCCGACCTGCTGGTTGCGGCGCGGCCCGAACGGGTCGTCGCGGGCGTGCTCGACCCCGATCGGCGCACGGCGGGCAATGGGCTCAATCGGTTGCGCGAAGCCGGGATCGCGGCGGAGCTGGTCGACTGCCCGGCAGCGCGCGAGAGCCTGGCTGGCTACCTTACGCGCGCCCAGTTCGGCCGTCCGCACGTCACGCTCAAGCTCGCTATGTCGCTCGACGGCTGCATCGCGCTCGCCGACGGGACCAGCCAGTGGATTACCGGGCCGGAAGCGCGCGCGCACGTGCACGCCCGGCGCGCCCGTGCCGACGCGATCCTAGTCGGTGGCGGCACCTGGCGTTCGGATGCTCCGCGCCTCGATGTGCGCTTGGCTGGACTGGAGCACCGCTCGCCAGAACGGTGGGTGCTGACCCGCGGTGCACAGCCGGCAAATGCGCAGGCGATCAGCTCACCTGACGAGATCAGGCGGATGGCGGGCGTGCAATATCTCTACATCGAAGGTGGTGCCGAGACCGCCGCCGCGTTCCTCGCTGCCGATCTGATCGACCGGCTCGAAATCTACCGCGCGCCCATCGTCATCGGTGACGGGCTACCAGCCGTTGGCCCGTTGGGACTGACCAACCTCACCAGTGCGCACGGCCGCTGGCAGCTCACCGAACAGGCGCAGCTTGGCAGCGACACCTTCGCCGCCTATCGCCGGACGCGCTAAGGGGAAGGCCAACATGTTTACCGGCATCGTCACCGCGATCGGCACGATCGAAAGCGTCGAGCAGCGCGGCGACTTGCGAGTGCGCATCTCCTGCCCGTGGGACCCGGCCAAGATCACCATCGGCGCCTCGATCGCCTGCGCGGGGGTGTGCCTGACTGTGGTCGAGCGCGGCGGCGAGCCGGGCGACGCGTGGTTCGCGGTCGATGTCTCGGCCGAAACGGTCAGCCGCACCGCGAAGGGCATGTGGCGCGAAGGGGCTCAAATCAATCTCGAGGGCTCACTCAAGGTCGGCGACGAGCTCGGCGGGCACATCGTCTCGGGCCACGTCGATGCGGTCGGCACTGTCGCCGACTGGGAACCCGAGGGCGATTCGATGCGGGTCACGATCATCGCCCCGCGCGAGCTGGCCCCTTTCATCGCGGCCAAGGGCTCGATCACGGTCGACGGCGTGTCGCTGACGGTGAATAGCGTTGAGGACCGGACCAACGGCTCGGCGCACTTCGGGCTCAACATCATCCCGCACACCGCCGAGGTCACCACGCTGGGCGAGCTGGCGCAGGGGAGCGAGGTCAATCTCGAGATCGATACCGTGGCGCGCTACCTGCAGCGCCTCGAGTCCTTACGCGCCTAGACGGTACGCTCTTCGGGCGGCTTGGGCGCGCTGCGCTTCTCCGCCCACTCGAGCAGCTGGTTGACCATGCTGACCAGTCGTTCGGGCTCGAACGGCTTGCGCAGATAGCCGTTGGCGCCGGCCTGCCGCGCGATTTCCTCGTCCTCCTTGGACCGCCGCGCGGTGAGCACAAGGATCGGGATATCGTAGAGATCGGGATCGCGGCGGACGATCTTGATCAGCTCGCAGCCGCCCATCTGCGGCATCGACATATCGACGATCGCCAGGTTCGGTTTGCGCCGGCGCAATGCACGCAAAGCATCCTCGCCATCGCCGAGCACGCCGACCGCGTGGCCGGCATCCATCAGCGTCGCCTGGACGAGCTCGCCCATCAGCGCATCGTCCTCAGCATAGAAGATCAGCGCCATGGCCCGTTACTCCTGCACCAGCTTTGCATGCCCTCCGGTCGAGCCAAAGCCACCTGTGCCGCGCGCCGTATCGCTCAGCGCCAAGACTTCGCTCCACGCCGCACGGACCACCGGGGCGAGCACGAGCTGCGCCACCCGGTCGCCGCGCTCGATCGCGAACGGTTCATTCCCGTGGTTGATGAGGATGACCTTGAGCTCGCCCCGGTAATCCGAGTCGATCGTTCCCGGCGAATTGGGTACGCTGATGCCGTGCTTGAGCGCGAGGCCAGAGCGTGGGCGAACTTGCACTTCGTACCCGGCCGGGATGGCCAGCGACAGGCCGGTGGCGACAGGGTGGCGGGCACCGGGTGCTAGGATCACGCTTTCGGCAGACAGGACATCCATGCCCGCCGCGCCGTCGGTCGCATACGCCGGAAGCGCCAGTCCCTCGCCGTGCGGCAGGCGCATGACTTCCACCGCGACCGGGTCACTCATCGCGCGGATCGACCTTGTCGAGCGCTTGCGCGATCCGCTCGGCGAGCGCCATCGCCACCTCGTTCTTGGGCATCTCGGGCAGATCCTCGATCCCATCGCCGGTGACGATGTGCACCGCGTTGGCATCCCCGCCCATCACGTCTCCTGACACATCG
Organism: Tsuneonella rigui; assembly: GCF_003958625.1. Taxonomy (GTDB): domain Bacteria; phylum Pseudomonadota; class Alphaproteobacteria; order Sphingomonadales; family Sphingomonadaceae; genus Tsuneonella; species Tsuneonella rigui. The sequence goes on from NZ_RSEL01000028.1 coordinate 189,452, forward strand.
TTGGCAACGATCCAGTCGGCCGCCTTGCGCTTGCGCTTGGCCTTGGCGTTCTCGACCACGTCCTCGGTCTCGGCGGCGAAGCCGATCAGTAGCTTGGGCCGCTGCTTGCCCGCCGATACCTGCGCGAGGATGTCGGGGTTTTCGGTGAGCAGCAGCGCCGGCGGGGCGGAGCCGCGCTTCTTCATCTTCTCTGCCGCGTATTCCTTGCTGCGCCAGTCGGCGACCGCGGCGACCATCACCGCCGCATCGACCGGCAGCGTCTTCTTCACCACATCCGCCATCTCGCGTGCCGATTCGACATCGATGCGATCGACCCCCGCCGGCGTCGGAAGAGTGACCGGCCCCGCGACCAGCGTCACCCGCGCGCCAAGCGCAGCTGCGGCGGCGGCGATCGCAAAACCCTGCTTGCCGCTCGAGCGATTGGCGATGTAGCGCACCGGGTCGATCGGCTCATGGGTGGGGCCCGCGGTGACCAGGATGTGGCGCCCGAACAGCGGCCGGTGCTCGGGGTCGACGTCGAAGTCGGGCTGACCGGACAGCACCTCAGGCAATTGATCGCCCGCACCTGTAGCAACGGTATGATTGAGCGCCTCCGCATCGGTCGGCGGAGCGGCTTTGGCCTTCCCCTTCTTCGCCATGATCGGGGCCGAAAGATCGGGCTCGGGGAGCGGTTCCTCGATGACGGGCTCGTCGATGTAGTCCGCCTCGTCGAACTCCACCTCATCCAGCGCGCGCGCCGCAGTCTTGCGCGGGATCAGCGACGACAGCAGCGAGCCGAGCCGCCCACCGCCTTCGACCTCGGCTTCGGGCTCGAGCGCCTCGACAAGGCCGGACTCGCAATCGGCCGCAATGCCGAAGCGGGCGGCGATCTCCGCCCACACCACTTCGGGATCGGGCAATCGGCCCGGTCCAAATTCGCCACAGGCCATCGGGCCTTCGTCGGGCTCCATCACCTCGACCCCCGCCTCGCGCAGCCAGGCGACGTTGCGACGAGTGGCGTCGTGGAGCCACATCTTAACGTTCATCGCCGGCACCGCGAGCACCGGTTTGTCGGTCGCGAGGATCAGCGTCGTGGCGAGATCATCGGCGATTCCCGCAGCCATCTTGGCGAGCAGGTCAGCCGTCGCCGGGCACACCACCACTAGGTCCGCCGCGCGGCTCAATTGGATGTGACCCATCTCGACCTCGTCCTTGAGGTCGAACAGGCTCTGATAGACCTTGTTCTCACTGAGCGCGGCGAGCGCCAGCGGGGTGACGAACTGGCTGCCACCCTCGGTGAGAACGCAAGTAACCTCGCCTCCGCCACGACGGATCAGGCGCACGAGCTCGCACGATTTGTATGCGGCAATGCCGCCGCCCACCACGAGCAGGACCTTCGGCCTGCTCACGCGCGCCGGTTCCCGGTGCGGTCGTCTGCCGACCAGCTCGTGCATTCAACCCCTCGCGCCACCATCGCGCCAACCTAGCGGCGGCGCACAATCGACGCCAGCCCTAGGGCGGCGGTGGTTAAGATTGCGCTAGCGCAAGTTTCGCGGGTCGGTCACAAGCCAAGCACGACGAATAGAGGGGAACCGTATGCGCCTGATCCTGACCGCGCTGATCTTCATCGAAGGCCTGTTCTTCCTCGTGATGGGCCTCGGCTTCCTGCTCATGCCCGCGAGCACGGTGACGAGCTTCCACTTGATGGCGGACGGCGCCGGCGGTCTCGCGGTGCTGCGGGCCGATTTCCCCGCGCTGTTCTTCGTCGGCGGGGGGGCGATGATCTGGGGCGCATGGAAGCGCAACGGCGATCTGCTGTTGGTCCCCGCGGCGATCTTCGGCATCGCGCTGTTCGGGCGGATCGTCAGCGTCTTCGCCGACGGGACCTATCCCGGATTCCTGCCGCCGATGCTGGTCGAGGCGCTGGCGGTGATCCTGTCGCTGGTCGCCAGCCGCGTGCTGCCCCACCGATTGACCTGAGCGAACGCTACCCCAGCAATCCGGCAAGCGAAGCGGCGGCAACGGCAGCCGCGCCGATTAGCGCCGCGAACACATAGCCGGGCCAGCGTCGCTCGCTCGTGCGGACCCACATCAGTGGCACCTCGGGCAGCGGCGGCGGATCGGGCGCGCCGCCCCGCGCGGGGTAGCGGTCCTCGATCCGGCGGATGAGATCGGGCAGCCGCATCAGCGTTGCGACATCGGTTCGCAACCGATCCGCGAGCGCCGCTTCCGGGCCCAATTCGTCGCGGATCCATTCGCGCACGAAGGGGGCGGAGACATCCCACATGTTGATCGTGGGATCGAGGCTGGTGGCGAGCCCTTCGACCATCACCATCGTCTTCTGCAGCAGCAGCAGGTGCGGCTGGGTCTGCATGTCGAAATCGCGGGTGATCGCGAACAGCCCGTCGAGCATCTGGCCAACCGACAGCTCGCTCACAGGCCGTCCGCGCATCGGCTCGCCCACCGCACGCAAGGCGGTCGCGAATTCCTCGACCGAGTGGTAGCTCGGCACGTACTGCGCCTCGAAGTGGATCTCGGCCACGCGGCGATAGTTGCCGGTGATCAGGCCGTAGAGGATTTCCGCCAGCCACTGGCGCGCGCGCCGGTCGATCCGGCCCATGATGCCGAAGTCGATCGCCACGATGGTCCCGTCGGCGCGCACGAACAGGTTTCCCTGGTGCATGTCGGCGTGGAAAAAGCCCGCGCTGATCGCCTGCTGCAGGAACGCGAGCACCAGCCGGCGCGCCAGCTCCGGCAGGTCATGACCGGCAGCGATCAGGGCTTCGCGGTCGGAAATCTTGACCCCGTCGATCCACTCGATGGTCATAACCCGGCCGTTGGTCCGGTCCCAGTCGACCGAGGGGACGCAGTAGCCTTCGAAGCCGCGCATCGCGTCGGCGAGCTCGCTGGCCGAAGCCGCCTCGCGCCGCAGGTCCAGTTCGCTGGTGGTCCAGCGCTTGAAGTTGGCGATGGTGAGGCTCGGGCGCAGGCGCGATGCCTCGCCGCCGAGCGCTTCGAGGTGCGCGGCCGCCCATTCGTACGTCGCAATGTCACGCGCGAAGCGTTCGCGAATGCCCGGCCGCAGCACCTTGATCGCGACTTGTCGGCCCTCGACGGTGACCGCGCGATGGACCTGCGCGATCGAGGCGGAACCGACTGGCTCGGGATCGATCGTAGCATACAGATCGGTAACCGGCCGATCGAAACTGCGTGCGATCTCCGCCTCGATTTCCGCGAAAGGCACCGGAGGCAAGCTGTCCTGCAGCGCGAGCAGATTGTGCGTCGCGACCTCACCAACTAGGTCGGGCCGGGTGGCGAGCGACTGGCCGAGCTTGATCGCTGCGGGCCCGATGTCCTGAAAGGCGGCGGCGTAGTCGGGCTCGCGCGGCTGGATCGTGCCGAGCCGGGCGATGCGCGCGAGCCGCTTGACCTGATCCGGCGTGTTCGGATCGCGCTCGATCCCGCGCAGCGCGCCGTGCTTGGCGAGCGTCCGGCCCCAGCTAAGCAGCCGCCAGATATGCGTCGCGGGACGGGTCACGCCTAGATTTTCCACCCCGAATGAATGGCAACCAGCCCGCCGAGGATCGGCTCCACCTTGGTGCGCGCGAAGCCGGCGGCGCGGATCATGCGCTCGACCTCGGGCATCGGCGGGAAGCGGCGGATCGATTCGATCAGGTAGCGGTAGCTGTCAGCGTCGCCTGCGATGGCACGGCCGATCTTCGGCACCATCTTGTGCGAATAGAAGTCGTAAGCGTCCTTGAACCCCGGCCACTCGGTGGTCGAGAATTCGAGGCAGAAGAACCGTCCGCCGTACTTCAACACGCGGTGCGCTTCGGCCAGGGCGCGGTCGATGCGAGTGACGTTGCGGATGCCGAATGCGATCGTGTACGCGTCGAAGTTGCGCGCCGGATAGCTCAGCTCTTCGGCGTTCTGCCGGCTCCACACCAGTCCATCGATGCCACGTTCCAGCGCGCGCTCGACTCCGACGTCGAGCATCTCTTGATTGATGTCTGCGACCGTCACGCTCGCGCCGCGATCGGCCAGGCGGAAGGCGATGTCGCCGGTGCCGCCCGCCATGTCGAGGATCGCCTCGCCCGGCTGCGGCTTCACCCGGCGAACGAACTGGTCCTTCCAGAGGCGATGCATGCCGCCGCTCATCGCGTCGTTCATGATGTCGTACTTGGCCGCCACGCCCGAGAAGACCGCGCCGACGCGGCGGGTCTTCTCTTCGGGATCGACCTCTTCGTAACCGAAGGACACGGTATCTCTCATGGGTGCGCGCCTTACGGGCAATTGCAGGGGCCGCAAAGGGTGTTAGAGCGCCCGCCATGCCCGAGCTGCCCGAGGTCGAGACAACCGTGCGCGGGCTCGCCGCGTCGCTCGATGGAGCGCGGATCGAGCGGGTCCAGCTCAACCGCGCGGACATGCGCCGGGCGTTTCCCGAAGACTTGGTCCAAAGGCTCTCCGGCGCGCGCGTTACCGGCCTCGGACGGCGCGCCAAGTATGGGCTGATCCATACCGACCGCGATTCGACGCTGATCTTCCATCTCGGCATGAGCGGCCGCTGGCGGATCGATCCGAGCGCGCCTGACAAGCACGATCACCTCGTGCTTGAGACGGCCGACCATGTGTACGCGCTCAACGACGCGCGGCGCTTCGGCTTTGTCGACCTGGTCGATACGGCCCTTCTTGATGAGTGGCCGCCATTCGCCGCGCTCGGCCCCGAACCGCTGGGGCCCGATCTCACTGCCGATCATCTCAAGCGAGAACTCAAGGACCGCAAACAGGCGATAAAGCTGCTCCTGCTCGACCAGGGAATCGTCGCGGGCCTTGGCAACATCTATGTGTGCGAGGCGCTGTGGCACGCGCGGATCGATCCGCGCAAAGCGGCGGGCAAGGTCTCGAAGCCGGCGCTCGAGCGGCTGGTACCCGCGATCCGCGACGTGCTCGAACGGTCGCTCGGCGATGGCGGCTCGACCTTGCGCGACTACGCCCAGCCCGACGGGCAGCTCGGCTATTTCGCGACCCGCTTCGCGGTGTATGGGCGCGAGAAGAAACCGTGCCTGCGCGACGATGGCGGCACCATCCGGCGGTTCGCTCAAGGCGGCCGCAGCACTTGGTATTGCCCAAAGTGCCAGCGGTAACTTGACGGAATCGGGCAGCGCCGCTAGGGGCGCGCCTTTCCCGGCGGGTCCGCCCACCGCGAGCACCCACGCGAAACACGATTTTCGGCCGCCAGCAGCGGCTCACTGAGGACAGACATGGCCAATACGCCGCAAGCCAAGAAGCGCATCCGCCGCAACAACACCCGCGCGGAAATCAACACCAATCGGGTGAGCCGCATCCGCAGCTTCCTCAAGAAGGTCGAGACCGCGATCGCCGGCGGCGACAAGACTGCCGCTGCCGAAGCGCTCAAGGCCGCGCAGCCCGAACTGGCGCGCGGCGTCGCTCGCGGCGTGCTGCACAAGAACACCGCCAGTCGCAAGATGAGCCGCCTCTCCAAGCGAGTCGCCGGCCTCTGATTCGCGCGCCGCTCCGCACCCGCGGAGCGATCGCACCGGAACAAAAGCGAACGACGCCGGCGCCAAAAGCGCCGGCGTCTTCGTTTGTGCCGCGCACCTCTCGCGCAAACGACGGAATTCCGGCGATTCGCATCGTCTATCCTTAGTTAACCGTGTAAATTCAGAGGCTTGAACGCATCTCCGCCACTTTGCGTGAGTCAACAGCCAATATTTCACTTTTTTTGCATCGGCAGCCTTGCCAGTCGCGCGGCGCTGTTGAAAAGAAGTGCCTCGCCCGGGGCTGGACGGCACGGGCTCACACAGTTCTGGACTTCTCGGTCGGACCCGAATCCCGCGACGGATTCAGGGCGGTGGCGAGGTGCGTCCGTTGGGGGAAACGATCTGTCCTAGCGCAGGTCAAAGAGGATGAACGGGCAACCGATGGACAGCATCATCGGCGGCAGCAACGCCGCACGGCGCAACAGTGGGGATGGCATGGAAGATCTCGAAGCGGTGAACCTGGCGGCCGACTGGGCCGACATCAGCCAGGGCCTCCGCAAGGATCTCGGCCATCAAATTCACAGCCAGTGGATCAAGCCGATTCAGGTCGGCTCGCTGTGCGACGACACCGGCACGCTCGAGCTGTACCTTCCGACCGAATTCTCGGCCAACTGGGTCAACGACCGATTCCATGACCGCTTGAGTCTCGCGTGGAAGATCGCGCGCAGCGAAGTGCGCCAATTGCGCATCACGGTGCACCCAGGGCGCCGCAAGCTGCCCGAGTTGAGCCTGGCCGACGGTCGCCGTCCGGCCAACGACGGCGACACCAGCATGATCGCGGTGGCCGCCGGCACCATCGGCGAGCGCGGGTTCACCTCCTCGGTCGGGCTCGACCCCTCGCTAACCTTCGTGGCGTTCGTCACCGGCGAGGCCAACGTGCTTGCCTGCAACGCCGCGCAGCGCATGGCCGCGAGCGAGGCGCCGCAGTTCTCGCCGCTCTACCTCAAGGCCGCGACCGGCCAGGGCAAGACGCACCTGCTGCACGCGATCGGCCACGCCTATCTCTCGGCGCACCCGCGCGCCCGCATCTTCTACTGCAGCGCCGAGCGCTTCATGGTCGAATTTGTCCAGGCGCTGAAATCGAACCAGACGATCGAGTTCAAGGCCCGCCTGCGCAGCTTCGACCTGCTGCTGGTCGACGACATTCAATTCATCATCGGCAAGGCGTCGGCGCAGGAGGAACTGCTCTACACGATCGACGCGCTGCTCGCCGAGGGCAAGCGGCTGGTGTTCGCCGCCGACCGCGCGCCCCAGGCGCTCGATGGAGTCGAACCACGCCTGCTCAGCCGCCTCAGCATGGGCCTCGTCGCCGACATCCAGGCGGCGGATATCGAGCTGCGCCGGTCGATCCTGCAATCGAAGCTGGTGCGCTTTGCCCCGCTCGAAGTGCCGGAGGACGTGATTGACTTCCTCGCCCGCACCATCACCCGCAACGTGCGCGAGCTGGTCGGCGGCCTCAACAAGCTGATCGCCTACGCGCAGCTGACGGGGCAAGTCGTCTCGCTCCAGCTCGCCGAAGAGCAGCTGACCGATATCCTCTCGGCCAACCGCCGCCGGATCACCATCGACGAAATCCAGCGCACGGTGTGCCAGTTCTACCGTATCGATCGCGCCGAGATGGGCTCCAAGCGACGCGCCCGCGCGGTTGTCCGGCCGCGGCAGGTGGCGATGTACCTCGCGAAGGTGCTCACCCCGCGCAGCTATCCCGAGATCGGTCGCAAGTTCGGCGGGCGCGACCATTCGACGGTGATCCACGCGGTTCGCCTGATCGAGGACTTGCGCCAGCGCGATGCCGACATGGACGGCGACGTGCGCAGCCTGCTGCGCCAGCTCGAGAGCTGATCTTCCACCGATCGTGAACCGATAGTCGACAGGGCTGCACACAGCCTTGTCGACAGCCTATCCGCATGCTGCCAACAGCTTGCGCATGGCCTTATCCCCTGAGCGTCTCGACCGGTTCGCCCGTCACATCGTGATCCCCGAACTGGGCGGTGTGGGCCAAGTCGCGCTGGTCAACGCGCGTGTCGCGCTGGTCGGGCTCGGCGGGATCGGGGCGCCGGCGCTGCAGTATCTCGCCGGGGCCGGGATCGGCTGCCTGACGCTGATCGATGACGGCAAGGTCGAACTGAGCAACCTCCAGCGCCAGACGATCTATTCCGAGCGCGATGTCGGCCACGGCAAGGCGGTCGCGGCGAGCCGCTGGCTGGCGAACTTCGACCACAAGCTGGAGCTTACGCTTCATGATCGAAGGATCGACTCCGCCAATGCCGCCGAAGCGATTGCTGGTGCCGACCTGGTGCTCGATGGGACCGACACATTCGCCACCAGGCTCGCGGTGTCCGACGCCTGCGTCGCGGCCGGAATACCCCTCCTCAGCGCCGCAGTGGGTCGCTTCCAAGGCCAAGTCGGCGCCTTCGCCGGCCATCTGCCCGACCACGCCTGCTACCGCTGCTACGTCGGCGACGCGTTCGATGCCGAGGACTGTGACACCTGCGCCGAAGACGGCATGCTCGGCGCGATGGCGGGCTGGGTCGGCACCTTCGCCGCGCTCCAGGCGGTGCGCATGCTGGCCGCACCGGGCATGGGCGATCCGCAGTGGGGCACGCTCCACCTGCTCGACGGACTCGCGCCGGCCATGCGGAGCTTCCGCATCGCAAAGGACCCCGAATGCCGCGCCTGCGCCAGCTAGCCGAGCCGGTAAGGCGTCGGATCGCCGCGCTCGCCGATCAGTTGCGCGCGTGCCTCAGTGGCGCAGCGCACATGTTCGGAGACGATCTCCTCGCGTGAACGGTCAGTCTCAGCCGCGATGAGGTCGACGATCGCCTCGTCGCTCCGAAGCGCAGTTTCCCGAGCATAACGCGCACCATCCCGCCCAAGCCGATCACCCAGCAGGCGCATGGTGCGGGCACGCAGGCGGTATTCGAAGTCCATCAGCCGGGCTGATTCGAACTCCTCCTTCTTGCGCATGGCTCGGCCAAGGTCCCACACCATGGCCTGGATATGGGTGCAGCGGCCTCAGCCGTCCAGCATCTCCGCCACCCAGGCCGGGACCAATTCGGACGCAGGGCCGAGCCTGGTCTCGTCGAACCATGCCGACCCCTGGCTCCGTTCGAGATTAAGCTCGAGCGTCCGCGCCCCCAGCTCGCGTGAATCGCGCACGAAGCCTGCAGCCGGATAGACCGCACCGCTGGTGCCGATCGAGACGAACAGGTCCGCCTCGCGAAGTGCCGCGTAGATCTCGTCCATCCGGTACGGCATCTCGCCGAACCACACGACGTCGGGACGCAGCGAGCGCGCGCCGCACGCGGGGCACGGCGGCCTGTCGATCAGCGGCGCGGTCCAGCGGCTCCGCACATCGCACGCGGTGCACCAGGCGTTGAGGTGCTCGCCGTGCATGTGCAGCACGCGCTTTGCGCCAGCCTGTTCGTGCAGGTCGTCGACGTTTTGCGTGACGATCAGCAACCCGCCTTCCCACTCCGCGTCGAGCCGGGCGAGCGCGTGGTGCGCCGCGTTCGGCTCCTTGGTCTGAATGGCCGCGCGGCGCATGTCGTAGAACCGCAGCACCAGTTCGGGATCGCGCGCAAACGCCTCAGGCGTGGCGACGTCTTCGACCCGGTGCTGCTCCCACAGTCCGCCACCCCCGCGGAAGGTATCGATCCCGCTCTCCGCGCTGACGCCGGCACCGGTGAGGACGACGATGTTGCGGATATCGGTCATGGCGCGCATGAAGCATGCGGGTCTGGGAGTGGCAATGGCGCGTATCGGCATCATCGGCAGCGAAGGGCGCATGGGCCAGGCGCTCGCGCGCGCCATCACGGAAGCAGGGCACGAAGTAGCTGGTGGGGTGGACCAGGGGGGCAACACCGCAGCCCTTGCCGAAGCGAGTGAGGCGCTTCTCGACTTCACCTCTCCCGCCGCGCTCGAGACCAACCTGCACGCCGCAATCGGCGCAGGCATCCCCATCCTGGTTGGAACGACCGGTTTGGAGGAACGCCACCACGCAATGCTCGATTCCGCGGCGCTGGCGATCCCGGTGCTGCAGACTGGCAATACCTCGCTCGGCGTCACGCTGCTGGCGCATCTGGTGCGCGAGGCGGCGTCAAGGTTGGGGCCGCAGTGGGATATCGAGGTGGTCGATATGCACCACCGGATGAAGGTCGACGCGCCGAGCGGCACCGCGCTGCTGCTGGGCGAGGCCGCCGCTGCCGGTCGCGGAATCGACCTTGCCGGCAACAGCGAGCGCGGCCGCGATGGTCATACGGGGGCGCGGGCAGAGGGCGCCATCGGCTTCGCAAGCCTGCGTGGCGGCACCGTCGCCGGCGAGCACAGCGTGATCCTCGCTGGCGAACAGGAGCGGCTCACACTCACGCACGTCGCCGAGGATCGAATGATCTTCGCCCGCGGCGCGGTCGCCGGAGCCGCGTGGCTTATCGGCAAACCGGCTGGCCGATACACGATGCCGCAGGTGCTCGGCCTTTGAGCAATGCGGCAGGCTGGCAGGCCGATCGCCGCACTCCTTTTTATCGCCTTGCCGCGTGGGGCGCACTCGCAGTCGCGCTTATTGGCTTCTTCCTGACCTACACCGCGCCGATGGTCCGCAGCACGTTCAATGGACCGCGCTGGTCGCACGTGCATGGAGCGTTGCTCTTGTCGTGGCTCTGCCAGACGATCGTGCAGACGCATCTCGCGGCGGGCCGACTGAAGGTACACCGGCGCCTTGGCTGGTTCGCGGTCGTGCTCGCCCCCGCGATTGCCGTCAGCACCATCGCCATCGGCGTGGAGGCAACGCGCCGCGATCTCGCTGCCGGCGGCACGGCGGGGATGGCCGGGAACGTGACCACTCCCGCAGTCTTCTGCGCCTTGGTCGCCGCCGCAATCGCGCTGCGCAAACGGCCGCAGTGGCACAAGCGCCTCATCCTGATCGCCAGCGTAGTGATCATCTGGCCCGCATGGTTCCGTTGGCGGCATTTCCTCCCGTGGGTCCCGCGACCGGACATCGCACTCGGTCTCGTCGCGACGAACCTGATCCTGATCGGCGCCATGGTGCGCGACCAGGTGCGGTTCGGGGCAATGCACCCTGCCTATCTCTTCGTCGGCTTGCCAGTCATCGCGTGGCAGGCGTTCGAGACACTGGTATTTGGATCGCAGTGGTGGACCGAGATCGGTCTCTGGTTCTACCGCCTGTTTGCATGACCCGGGACCAGATTTTCGAGTTCTTCCGCCGCCTTGCGGAGGACAATCCTTCGCCTGAGACGGAGTTGGAGTTCGGGAACCCTTATCAACTGGTGGTGGCAGTCGCTCTGAGCGCGCAGGCGACCGATGTCGGCGTGAACAAGGCCACTCGCGAGCTTTTTCGGCGCGTCACCACTCCTCAGCAAATGATCGAGCTCGGCGAAGAAGGGCTGCGCGAGCAGATCAAAACGATCGGTCTGTTCAACACCAAGGCCAAGAACGTCATCGCGCTCTCACACATGCTGCTCGACGAGTTCGGCGGTGAGGTACCGCAAACGCGGGAAGAGCTCGTCCGGCTGCCCGGCGTCGGCCGCAAGACCGCCAACGTAGTGATGAACTGCGCATTCGGCGCGGAGACGTTCGCGGTCGACACGCACGTGTTCCGGGTCGGCAACCGCACCGGTCTCGCCCGCGGCAAGACGGTCGATGAGGTCGAGGCCAAGCTCGAGAAGCGCGTGCCCCAGCCGTTCCGCCGCCACGCGCATCACTGGCTGATCCTGCACGGGCGCTACACCTGCAAGGCGCGGCTCCCCGAGTGCTGGAGGTGCCCCGTGGTGGACCTCTGCGCTTACAAGCCGAAGACGCCGCCGCCGAAGACGAAACTTACCAAAGAGACGTCGCCCCGGACTTGATCCGGGCCCGGTGCTACCTTGAGGCGCGGCGTTCGAAGAAAGCACTGCCCCGGATCAAGGCCGGGGCGACGGAGGCTGATTAGGGGTTCGCCGCCGGATCCAGCGTAAGACCTTGCCGTCCCTCTTCGGGCGTATGGCTCGGCGCGATGTCTTCGTCCGCTTCGGGATCGCGCATCGGCTGGAGCATGCCCTCCCACTTGGTGATCACGCTCGTCGCCACCGCGTTGCCGAGCACGTTGGTCGCCGTCCGTCCCATGTCGAGGAATTGGTCGATCGCCAGCACCAGCGCGATGCCCTCCGCCGGCAGGTCGAACATCGCGAGGGTCGCGGCGATCACCACCAGGCTCGCGCGCGGGACCGCGGCGATGCCCTTGGAGCTGATCATCAGCGTCAGCAGGATCGCGATCTGGGTACCGAGCGAAAGCTCGATCCCGTAAGCCTGTGCGATGAAGATCGTCGCGAAACTCGCGTACATCATCGAGCCGTCGAGGTTGAAGCTGTAGCCGAGCGGTATCATCAGCCCCGAGATGCGGCGCGGGATGCCGAAGCGGTCGAGCTGCTCGAACAGGCGCGGCATCGCCGCCTCCGAACTCGCAGTCGAGAACGCGATCAGGACCGGCTGGCGGACGTACCGCACCAGTTGGAATGCGCGGCCGCGCAACACTACCCAGCCCGCGAACAGCAGGATCGCCCACAGGATCACCAGCGCGAGGTAGAACTCGCCGAGCAGCACCGCATAGGTGCCGAGGATTCCCAGGCCGTTCTTGGCCACCACGTTGGCGAGCGCGCCGAACACCGCGAAGGGCGCGAAGCGCATCACGTAGCCGGTGATCTCAAGCATCAGCTCGGCGAGCGTATCGGCCGCCCGCACCAGCGGCGCCCCGCGCTCGCGAAGCGCAGTCAGCCCGACGCCCGCGAACAGCGCGAAGACAAGAATCTGCAAGACGTTGTTATCGGCCATCGCGCCGACCACGTTCTTGGGAAACACGTGCTCGATGAACTCGTAGAAATCGAGCTTCTTGACCTCGCCGATCGCTTGGGTCGGCGCTGCGACGTCGACCCCCACGCCGGGCTGGAACAGGTTGACCATCACCAGGCCGAGGCTGATCGAGATCAGGCTCGCGACAATGAACCACAGGATCGCGCGGAAACCGATCCGGCCCACCGCGCTGCTGTCCGCCATGTGCGCGAGGCCGGAGACGATCGTCGCGAGGACCAGCGGCGCGACCAGCATCTTGATCAGATTGAGGAAGATCGTCGACAGCATCTGGAAGAACCGCGCCCAGTGCTCGGCATCGGCGAGGCCGGACAGCAGCCCCTGATTGACCATCCAGCCGACCACGATGCCCAGCACCATGCCGACCATGATCGACGCGGTCAGATGCTTGCTCAGCGCATGGAGCATCCAGCCGAGCGCCGAGCGGCGCTGCGGCCCCGGCGCTTCGGGTTGCGGCATGCTGCCGTCAGGCGCGGCGGTGGCGACCATTGTATTCTCCCTCTCCTGACCCGACTGCTATCAGCGCGGCGCACCGGGCACAATCAGCGCGTCCCGCGCGATCCGCGCATAGATCCGCGCGAGTTGCTCGAGATCGGCGATCGCGACCGCCTCGTCGCGCTTGTGCATCGTCGCGTTGAGCAGGCCGAATTCGATCACCGGGCACAAGTCCTTGAGGAACCGCGCATCTGAAGTGCCGCCGGTGGTCGACAGCTCGGGCACGATGCCGGTCTCGGCTTCGATCGCGGCTGAAAGCAGCGCGGAGAACTCGCCGGGCGGCGTCAGAAACGCCTCCCCGCTGATCATCGCCCGCGCCATCCCGCCGTGTTTCGCGGCGATCACCCCGACCAGCTCGGCAAGCTGGGCGCCAGTGTGGAGCGCGTTGAAGCGGATCGACAGGCGGGCCTTGGCCCGCGCCGGAATGACATTCGTAGCGGGATTGCCGACTTCTAGATCGGTCACCTCAAGGTTCGAAGGCTGAAACCACTCAGTCCCCTGGTCGAGCTCTAGCGCCTCCAGTTCGGCCAGCATCGCGACCAGCCTGGGGATCGGATTGTCGGCGAGGTGCGGATAGGCGACGTGGCCTTGCGTCCCTTCAACCTCCAGCCAGATGTTGACCGAGCCGCGGCGGCCGATCTTGACCATGTCTCCGAGCCGCGTGGTCGAGGTGGGCTCACCCACCAGGCACAGATCCGGGATGTCGCCGCGTTCGCGAATACGCTCGATCAGTGCGCGGGTGCCGTGGAGCGCCGGGCCCTCCTCGTCGCCGGTGATGATGAAGCTGATCGTGCCGGCGTCGGCGGGCACCTCGGCCACGGCGGCGACCATCGCGGCGATCGCACCCTTCATGTCGACCGCACCGCGGCCGTGGAGGAGGTCGCCGCGGCATTCGGGGGCGAAGGGGGCGGTGGTCCAGCCTTCGCCCGGCGGTACCACGTCGAGGTGCCCGGCGAAGGCAAAATGGCGCGAGCCGAGCGGCCCGCGACGGATCGCGAACAGGTTTTCGACGTCTTCGCTGACGAAGCGCTCGACCTCGAAACCGAGTGGCGCGAGCATCGCCTCCAGCGCGTCGAACACCAGGCCCGACGCCGGGGTCACGCTCGGGCAGGCGATCAACCGCTCGGCGAGATCGGCAACGAGGGCCAATTCAGCATCGGGAGTCTGTCCGCTCATGCGCGAGCCGCTATACCGGGCCGGCCGCGCACACCAGCCAAGGGAAGCCCGCCATGCCCAAGCTCGATCTCGCCGCCATTCCGCAAACCAACGCGACCGGCTACCCCGCGCCGTTCGACGAGCCGGTTGAGGGCCGCTGGTACCGCCGCATGGCGCCGGCCAGCGGCCTCAGGCACTTCGGCGCGAGCCATGTGACGCTGAGGCCGGGCGCGTGGTCCTCGCAGCGGCATTGGCACCAGGAACTCGACGAGCTGCTGGTGATGATCGCGGGCGAAGCGGTGCTGGTCGAGGACGACGGCGAAACGCTGCTGCGCCCCGGCGATGTGTGCGTCTGGCCGGCGGGCGCGCGCAACGGGCATCACCTCCAGAACCGCAGCAGCGAGGACTGCGTGTTCGTGGTCGTCGACGCTGGCGACAAGGCCGCCGACCGGGGCGAGTACCCCGACATCGACATGGTGTTCGAACCCGACGGCTACTCCCGCAAGGACGGGACGCCCTACCCGGCCAAGCGCATCCATTAGCGCGCGGGGTCCGGCAGCTTGCCGGGCGCGAAGGCGGCGTCGAGCAGGTCGGCGATACGCAGGCCCGCCTGGGTGATGCGCTTCTCCGCGACAGGAACCGCTTGCACGATCGCCTCCTGCGACAGCGTCACCTTGTCCGGATAAGCGGGTTCCGCGAGCGGACCGAACCCGGCGGCGTTCCTGTACACGAAGTCGCGGGCCAGCTCCCAGCTTTCGCGGCCCCAGTCGGCGGGCGTGCCCCCAGCCAGCGCAGCGCGTTCGGCCGGAGAATAGTGCCGCACCAGCGGCGGATTGGCGCCCGATATCGCCCGTTCCGCCAGCGCGCTGTCCCACACCGAGTGCAGGTTCAGCCCTGGCGCGATGCCGTAGGTTGCCTCCACCGCGTTGCCGCCCTTGTCGTTGTTGTCGCCCGAGTGGAGCGGCATGTGGATGTCGCCCGCGAAGTGGACCATGAACGCCAGCGCCTCCAGGCGGACGTTCGCCGGCAGGCTCTCGTCCGACAGGATCACCTGGTTGCGGGTGATCTGCGCCGAGACGCAGTCGCCGCCGCCGCAATTCTTCTTCACATCGTAGGGCTGGGCGACCGGTTCGGTCTGGTAGTGCCAGGCGAAGGTATAGGCCCAGCGCCAGTACTGGCCGCGCAGGCAGTCGGGCCAGGTCGCGGCATCGGCGAGGCTGCGGATCGGGCAGTCGGGCGTGCCGAGCTCGGCCTGGTGCGCGATCAGGCGAGCGATCGCGGCGCGGGTTTCCGGCTTCACGTTGGCGAGCGCGATCCGCCCGGTGGTCGCGTGGCCGTAATAGCCCCAGGCACCCGCCGCGCCCGGCTGGACCAGTGCCAGCATGGCGAGCAGCGCCGCGATCAGGCGCGCGGTCACACGGATGGGACGGTGTCCCACTGCTCGATCACCCATTGTTCGTCCTCGGCGGCCTTGATCCACGCCTGCATCCATTCGTGCTCCCACATCGCCTCCATGTAGGCCTGTGCAAAGCCGGGAACGCCGACGCCGTAGGTCACGAACCGGCTCACCACCGGGGCGTAGAACACGTCGGCCGCGCCGAAAGTGCCGAAGAGGAACGGCCCGCCGCGCCCGAACCGCGCGCGCGCTTCCGCCCACAGCTGCAGGATGCGGACGATATCGGCGCGCGCCTCGTCGGACACCTGCACGCCCTCGTGCCGCATGCGCACGTTCATCGGGCACTGGCGCCGCAGCGCGAGATAGCTCGAGTGCATCTCGGCGACCATCGCCCGCGCCATCCCGCGCGCGCCGTCGTCCTTGGGCCAGAAGCGTTCGCGCCCGACCTTGTCGGCGAGGTATTCGAGGATCGCGAGGCTGTCCCAGATGACCGCCTCGCCGTCCCACAAGACCGGGACCTTGCCACTCGAGGGCTGGAGCTCGTCGCGCTCGCGCTTCACCTGCTCCCACTCGTCGCCGTAGAGGCTGACGGTCAATTCCTCGAACGCGAGGCCCGATTGCTTGGCCGCGAGCCAGCCGCGCAAGGACCAGCTCGAATAGTTCCGGTTGCCGATGATCAGCTTCATGCTGTCTGCCTGTTGTCCCACCGGGCCGCGGCCTAGGCGTTCATCATGTCGCTGTCGAGGCTGAACGGTGTCACACTTGTCACACTGTTCTGGGTTCCTTTTTCGGTCTTCCGCCAACGCCATGGCTTTGAAGTCTGCGAGGACACGGAGGGCTTCGGCACGATCCATCCGCAAGGTGTTGGCAAAACGCTGGCGTGTAGGAAAACGGTTCGTGCGGCTGTAGGGATTGGCCATGAGCCTGCGCCCGTTTCACCTCGCCTTTCCAGTCCACGATCTCGCCGAGGCACGCGCGTTCTACGGTGGCCTGCTCGGCTGCCCCGAAGGGCGCAGCAGTGCGCAATGGATCGACTTCGATTTCTTCGGCCATCAGATCGTCGCGCACCTCGCCCCGGCGAAGAACGAGGGCGACGCGGCAGTCAATCATGTCGATGGGCACGGCGTGCCGGTGCCGCACTTCGGCGTCGTGCTGACCCTGGACGCATTCGACACGCTGGCGGAGCGGCTCAAGGCGGCGGACGTGCGGTTCGAGATCGAGCCCTACACCCGCTTCAAGGGCGAGCCCGGCGAGCAGTCGACCATGTTCTTCCGCGATCCGAGCGGCAATGCGATCGAGATGAAGTCGTTCGCCAGCCTCGACGGACTGTTTGCGACCTGACCCTCTTTACTCCAAATAAACCAACGATATTCGAATGTTAACGGAACCCGACGGCGAGCCTGCGTTATCCTACGCAGGAGGGTCGCACCGTGCCGGGATTAGTCGAGCAGCTTGAAGCAACCTGCGCTGAAGAGGCGCAGATCGGCCGGCGCGTCAGTCAGCGCCACCGACTGGAGATTTCCGCTCGCCTGATCGGTGGAGCGAACAATCTGCGGGTGCAGATGGAAGATATCTCGGCGAGCGGCGCGTGCGTGCGCCTGATGCATCCGCAGAAGCTCGCCGATGGAAGGCTCTGCTGGCTGAACTTCGCCGTCTATGTTCGTGTCGTGTGGAACGACGGCATTCGCTGCGGGCTCGTGTTCGACGAGCCTCTGGCTGAGGACTGCCTCAAGCAGACGGTCGAATTCGGTCAGCTCGCGATCAAGGACAACTCGGACAAGTTCCTGCGGCTCGCATCGGCCTGGGTGCACGGGCCGGGCGACTGGTGATCAGGCGTTGGCGAGGTATGCCGACAGCTCCTCGCTGCCGCCGATCTTCTCATCGCCGATGAACACCAGCGGGGTGGTGTCGATGCCCTGCTCCTCCTTGAACGCATCAACCTCCTCACGCGAGGCGAGCACGCGGTCGTTCACGTCGTAGCCGTTCTGTTCGAGCAACGCCTTGGCGCGCACGCCGAACGGGCAGATGTGGTCGGGGAGGACCATGCGGTAGAGGGTTGCACTGCGTTGATCGGCCACGACTATACTCCGCTGCGGGTGAGCGAAGCGCGCCAGCGGCGAGTTCGTTCCGCAGGCGATCGGGAGGGCGTCCCGCGAGCGCCCTCCCGCGTGGCTCAGAACTTGACCGTGCCTTCGACGCCGAAGGTGCGCGGCGGATTGAAGTTGCCATAGTCGCCGATCAGCGCGCTGTTGGCGTTCGAGCGGCGGTAGATGTGCGCTTCGTTGAACAGGTTGCGCGTCCACAGTGAGAGGGTGCCCGTCACGCCGCTGCTCGTCAGCGGGATGGCCGCCAAGGCGATGCTGCCGTTGACGATGAAGCTCGATTCGGTGCGCACATCCTCCGACTGGAAGCTGTACTGCTCGTCGGCGTAGTTGCCGTCGATATGGAAGCGCAGGCGGGTGTCGTTGGCGGCGACCGGGGTCTCGAAATCGAGGAAGCCGGTCAGCGCGTTCTTCGGCGTGAACACTGTGAATACCCGGGTGATCACCCCGAATGTCGCCGGCGATTCGGCGATCGGATTGGCGACCGGCGGCACCTTCACATCGGTGTAGGCGTAAGATGCGCCGAGCCGCAGCCCGTCGATGGGCTCGGCGGTCACGTCGAGCTCGATGCCCTTGATCCGCGACTTGCCCGCGACGTTGACCGTCTCTTCGGTGTGGCGGTTGAAGAACGGATTGGCGACGCCGCCCGCCAGCGTCGCGCGGGTGTCGACGAAGTCGAAGTCGATCTGGGTGCCAGTCCGGTCCATGATGTAGGCGGCGGCGTTGATCCGCAGGCGGTTGTTCAGCAGATCGGTCTTGAGCCCGATCTCGTACGCCTTCACTTCCTCGGGATCAAACTGGCGGAAGCTCGACGAGCGCGAGTTGGCGCCGCCGGCGCGGAAGCCGGTCGAATACTTGGCGTAGAGGTTGACCCCCGGCGCGGCATCGACCGCGAGCGTCACCATCGGATCGAAGCGGTTGTTCTTGTAGTCGAGCGTGGCGCCCGGCAGCGGCGCGTTATTGATCACCGTCAGCGCGCCCTTGCGGGTCTCGTGGGTGTAGCGCCCGCCCGCGGTCAGGTGGAAGATGTCGAGCCCGGCCGGGGTCCAGGTCGCCTGCCCGAAGAAGCCGAGGCTCTTGCCCACCGCCTGGCTATCGCGCTGCACGTACCAGTAGGCGCGGTCCCAGCCTTGGTTGCTCGAGCTGATCGGCGCGGTCGGGTTGGGCGCGACCTGGTTGACGAAGGTGTAGCCGGTGCCGGAGGCATTCCACTGCAGCGGATTGGGCGTCGCCGCCGCCTCCCGCACATGCTCGTTGAAGTAGTAGCCGCCGAGGACGAAATCGAGCGTTGGGATTGAGCCGACGAGCTGCACTTCCTGGCTGAACTGGTTCTGGTGCAGCTCGGAAAGGCTGTAGCGGCCGAACTGACCGTTGGGCACGAACGCGCTGCGGTGTGCCCCGGCAGAGCCATCCCATTGCTTGGTATCGACCCCGCGCCAGGCGCTGATCGAGCGCAGCGTAAGGTCGGGCGTCAAGTCATAGGCGATGGCGGCGGTGTAGCCGTGGGTCTCGTCGACGCTTGGCTGCTGGATCACGCCGAGATCGGCGACCTTCATGCGGTCCTCGCCCTCGACCTGCACCAGCGGCGCGAGCGGGGCGATGCACACGTTGGTGGTCGAGTTGCACGGCGTGGTGCCGCGATAGAGCGTGGTGCCGGTGACGCCGGTCATGGGGTTCACGTAGGTGCCGACGGCGAGCCCAAGCGGGTTGTAGTTCAAGAGCTGGCTGTAGAACGGCGTGTTCTCGTCCTTCGCCCGGTCATAGGCGAGGTCGACCGACAGGCCCGCGACCGGGGTCCAGCGCCCGGCGATGCGGCCGCCGACGCGGTTGTAGTAGTTCCAGCCGTACTGCCCGCTCGCCGGGTTCTCGGTGGTCGCGTCCTGGTGCTGGAGCACGCCGTCGATCTTGATGGCGAAGTTGGCGAAGGCCGGCAGGTTGAGGTGAATCTCGCCGTTGTAAGCGCCGTAGTTGCCGATCCCCGCGCTGACCCGGCCGCCGAACTCGCCCGTGGGCGACTTGGTCACGATGCTGAGCGCGCCGCCCTCGGTGTTGCGGCCGAACAGCGTGCCCTGCGGCCCGCGCAGGACCTCGATCCGCTCGACATCGAACAGCGCGGCGTTGAGGCCCTGGCTGCGGCCGAGATAGACGCCGTCGATGTAGACGCCCACGCCCGGCTCGCGCGCGACCTGGTTCTGGTCGAACGGGACGATGCCGCGGATGCCGATGGTGAGCGCCGACTGGCGCGCTTCGAAGGTCGCAACGCGCAAGCTGGGGACGCCGCCGTCGGCGAGGTCGATCAACGACTGGACGTGGCGGTCCTCGATCAGCTGCGGATCGACGACCGAGATCGCGATCGGGGTGTCCTGCAGGTTCGTCTCGCGCTTGGTCGCGGTGACGACGATCGTGTTCAGTCCATCGCCGCTATCGCCTTCGAACGCGCCATCGTCGGCGGTCGCGGCTTCCGCGGTTGCCGCGTCGGCGGCAACTTCATCGGCAGCGAGCGCGGAGGTGGAAACATGCGCGATAGCGAGTGCCGAAGCGGCCGCGGCAAGGCGAAAGCGATACATTAAAAGTCCCTCATCGGTGGGCCGATCGGTGATCGGCAAGTCGGCGGGAACTGGCGCTCGGGCCATCCCGTCTGCCGCCGCCAACTAGGGCGAGTCGGTTGCGCCGTTGTGATAGATATCCGACAATCGATCGGGCCGTTTGCGACCGAATTGCGACAGGCCGGCCGTCACTTGGCTGTCATGAAACGCGCGCAGACAGGCGCCTGCATGAGCGACCGGCCCACCATCATCCTGGCGCCTTTCGACGCGGACCTCGCCTCCGACCTCGCGCGCCGTATACCGGCGGCGCGGGTGGGGCCGCTCGACGCCATCGCTGAGGCGACGGGGCCTCTATGGCTGTTCATCGACTGGCTGCTGCCCGAGTCCTCGGGACTCGAACTATGCCGCCGCCTGCGCGCCGAGCCGCGCACCGCCGACGCGCGCATCTTCCTCGTGATTGAAGACGACGACCGGGAGACCCGGCGGCGGGCGCTGAAAGCCGGCGCGGACGACTACGTGCTGGGCCCGCTGACGGCGTCGGCCATTGCAGCGCGGGTATGCGAGGCGGCGCCGCTGCTGCCGCGGGCGGACAACGTGCTCGCGCACGGCCCGCTCAAGCTCGACCGCGAGGCGTATCAGGTGCGCGCGGGCGGATCGCCGGTGCCGATGCGGCCCAACGAGTTCCTGCTGCTGGCCTTCTTCCTCGAGAATCGTGACCGGGTCGTGTCACGGCGAGAGCTGATCGGTGCGCTCAAGGGCGGCGACCAGGTCGACGAGCGTACGGTGGACGTGTGGATCGGCCGCCTGCGCCGCGCGCTGGTCTCGGCCAAGGTGAGCGACCCGATCCGGACCGTCCGCCAGCTCGGCTACGTGTACGATTCATTCTGAGCGGGGCGAGCCGGAGCCCGCCCCGCCTCGGATTACAACCCGTCGACGCTCTTGCTGACGAGGATGTTGACCGCCACGCGGCGGTTCTGCGCCTTGCCTTCGGGCGTCGAGTTGTCCGCCATCGGATCGGACTCGGCCATCCCGGTGGGCGTCAGCATGCGGTAGGGCTTCCAGCCGCATTTCTGCTGGAGGAAGTTTACCACGCGGCTGGCGCGCTTCTCGCTCAGCTCCTGATTGAAGTCTTCGCTGCCGGTCGAATCGGTATAACCGACGACGAGCAGAAGCGCGTTTTCGGTCGCATCGGCCTGTCCCGCCGCGGCGCACAGATCGGCCTTGGCCTGCTCCGACAATACCGACTGGCCGGTGTCGAAGTTGACGTTGGTCACGCCCTTGACGTTGTACTTGTCGATGTCCGCCATCCGGCCCTTGAGCGCTTCGGTCGCGGCGGTCTGCTCGGCGAAGCCCTGCTCGGTGCCGTTGCGGATCATCGACGCGGTGCGCAGGTCCTTGGCCTTGAGCGCGACCTGGCTTGCGACCAGCCCGCCGCTCCACTGGACGGTCTTGATGGTAACCGGAAGCCCGTTGACGAGCGAGGCGGCGGCGAGCTTGCTGCGGCCGAGGCCCAGGAAGCCGCCCTTGCCGCGGACCTCGGTGGCGTCGCTGAGCAGCACCACCGTCTTCGACCCGTCGACCGTGGTCACCTGTACCTTGTCGTCGCGGCGCGCAGAGATGAAGCCTTCGACCGCCGGCCCTTCGGCCAGACCCGTGAGGTCGGACGGCGCCGGGCCGTTTACGGTGATCGAGGTATCGGCATAGTCAGGCGCCTGCTGGGCGGCGAGCCCGGCGGGGAGCACCAGCGCGGCGGCGGCGAGGAGCATGGGCGATTTTCGGCGAAGAGTTGTCATTGTCGTTTTCCTTCGAACTCTGGCAGCGGCCGTGCCCCCTCGCGGCCGGATTTCAGGACCCCCACGTGCAGTCTTCAAAAGATGCCCGGCGGCGAGATGGTCCGCGGCCTTGCTGCCAGATGAACGAACAACGCGAGCGGGCTCGACAGCCGGTTGGCTGGAGCATTGGACGCGGTGAAACGAGAGAAGCGTTCGGCTGGCGCGGTAGACCGAAGCGCGGGCTTCAGCTCTCGGCGTCGGACAGGATCGCCGCGCGCAGCTCGGCGATTCCCATGCCCTTTTCGGCGCTGGTCGCGTGGACCAGCGGGAAGGCCGCGGTGCGCTTTCTGGCCTCGGCCTCGGCGGCAGTGCGCACGGCGGCAAGCTCGCTCGCCTTGATCTTGTCGGTCTTGGTCAGCACCAGGCGATAGCCGACCGCTGCTTCGTCGAGCAGCTTCATCATCTCTCGGTCGACGTCCTTTACCCCGTGGCGGCTGTCGATCAGCACCAGCGTGCGCTTGAGCACCAGCCGTCCGCGCAGGAAATCACGCACGAGGAACTTCCAGCGCTCGACCACCTTGATCGGCGCCTTGGCGAAGCCGTAGCCGGGCATATCGACCAGCCGCATCGCGAGCGGGTCGCCCACGTCGAAGAAGTTGAGCTCCTGCGTCCGGCCCGGCGTGACCGAGGCGCGCGCCAGGCTCTTGCGCCCGGTTAGCGCGTTGAGCAGCGAACTTTTGCCGACGTTCGATCGCCCGGCGAAGGCGATCTCCGGCACGACCGGGTCGGGCAGGAATTCGAGCTTGGGCGCCGACAGAAGGAACTCGACCTTGCCGGTAAGCAGCTTGCGCGCGCGCTCCTCAAGCTCGGCCGCCTCGGCTTCCTCGGGCGTCACCCCTTGGCCTTCGCATCGCGCGCGGCGGCGCGATCCCGGTCGGTCTTGTCCTTATCCGCCTGCGCCCTCAGTTGCGGGTGCTTCGAATAGAGATAGCTCTGCTGCGCCAGCGTGAGGATGTTCGAGGTGATCCAGTAGATGAGCAGTCCGGCCGCGAACGGCGCCATGACGAACATCAGCACCCACGGCATGATCGCGAACATCTGCTGCTGGATCGGGTCCATCGCCTGCGGATTGAGGCGGAAGGTCAGGAACATGGTGATGCCGAGCAGCACCGCCAGCACGCCGATGGCGAGGAAGCTGGGCGGAGTGAACGGCAGCAGGCCGAACAGGTTGAGGATGTGCGCCGGATCGGGCGCCGACAGGTCGTGGATCCACAGCGCGAACGGCTTGTGGCGCATGTCGATCGACAGCATCAGCACCTTGTACAGCCCGAAGAAGATCGGGATCTGCAGCAGGATCGGCAGGCAGCCCGCGAGCGGGTTGACGCCCTCGCTCTTGTAGAGCGCCATGACTTCCTGCTGCTGGCGCGGCTTGTCGTCCTTGTAGCGCTCCTGGATCGCCTTCATCTTCGGCTGGATCGCGCGCATCGCCGCCATGCTCGCGAACTGCTTCTGCGCGATCGGGAACATCGCCCCGCGCACGATCAGCGTGAGCAGGATGATCGCCACGCCGAAGTTGTGGACGAGGCTGTAAAGCGTCGCGAGCAGCCAGTGGATCGGCTTTTCGACCACGCCGAACCAGCCCCAGTCGATGGCGTTATCTAACCCGGGAATGCCCGCCCTGGTGTAGCCGCCGAGAACGTCGATCTCCTTGGCGCCTGCGAACAGCCGGGTGGTGCGGGCGATCTGGCGTCCGGTGGCGACCGTCAGCGGATCGTAGATCACGTCGGCGCGGTAGAGATCGCGGCCGAGCGAGCGGAAGTCGGCGTCGACCTCGGCATTCGATTGCGGGACCAACGCCGACAGCCAGTAGATGTCGGTGAAGCCGATCCAGCGCGCAGCGCCTTCCGGCGTCACCTTGCCGGCTTCCGCGACATCGGCATAGTTGCTGCCGAAATCGACCCCGCTGCCGAAGTAGCCGATCGGTCCCGAGTGGATCGTCCACTGGTCGATGCTGGCGGTGGCGCTGGTGCGGTTGATCAGCGCGAAGGGGCGCACCACGATCGCGCCCGGCGCAAGGTTGGCGACGGTCTGCTTGGCGGTGATCAGGTACTTGTCGTCGATCGCGAACTCGATCCCGAAGCGCTGGCCCTGGCCGTTGTCCCACGAGAGCTGGACCGGCTTGCCGGGTGAGAGCGGGCCGCCGGTGGCCTGCCACACGGTGGTGCTGTCGGGCACCTTCACGTTCGAGCCGACCCAGCCGAACTGCGCGAAGTGCTGCGCGGGAGTGCCGGACGGGCTGAACAGGCGAACGGGGCCCGAATCCTTGTCGACCGTCTGGCGGTGCGTAGTGAGCGTGAGATCGTCGATCCGCGCGCCGACCAGATCGATCGAGCCGGCCAGTTCCGGCGCGGCGATGGCGACGCGCTGCGGACTCTTGAGCACGGTCGCGAGGTCGCGCTTCTCGAGCGCCTCGGCGGCGGGATCGGTCAGCCCGCCTTCTCGCGTGCGGACGACCTTCTTGGCGTCGCCGTCTGCAGCGGCAGCGGTGGTCGCCTCGACCTTCGCCGGGATGGCCGGCTTGGGATAGATGTAGTTGATCGCCGCGTCCCAGCCGAACAGCAGCAGGCCGCACAGCACGACGGCGAGGAACAGGTTGCGCTGGTTGCTCAAGAAGGTCGATCCCGTTTGTCTATGGGGTGATGATCATGGTCAGGGCACCGGGTCGTAGCCGTGCCCGCCCCAAGGGTGGCAGCGCATTATACGCTTCACGGCCATCCATCCACCCCTCAATGCCCCGTGCTTGGTGAGCGCCTCGATGGCGTATTCGGAGCATGAAGGTGCGTAGCGGCACGATGGTGGCAGGATGCGGCTCGGGCCGACTTGCCAGGCGCGCGCGACAAGGATGAAGAGCTGCTTCAATTGCGCGGGCCATGGGGTTTCCGGCGGCGCGGCGGATCGCCCTTGCCGGCGGTGGCGCGGGCGAGCGCCTGCGCCAGCTCGTCGCGCAGCAAGGCGAAGTCGCGCTCCACTCCGCCGTCGCGGCCGATCAGGATGTGATCGTGGTCGGCGAGCCCCTCGCCCGGTAGCGCGACGCGCAACAGCTCGCGAAAGCGCCGCTTCATCCGGTTGCGGACGACTGCGTTGCCGATCTTCTTGGTAACCGTGACCCCGAACCGCTTGCCGCGCCCGCTGTTAGGATGCGCCAGTAGCACGAAGCCCGGTCGCGCCACGCGAATCCCGCGATTCGCCGCGAGGAAATCGGCCCGCTTGCGGATGGTCTCCACCGTCATGTCAGGCGATATAGGGAGCTAATACACCGCTTGCTAGATACGCAAGCAAACGGGCTCCCGAAGGAGCCCGCAAGGCCGAACGGCCGTCCGCAGCTGCCCCGTAGCGTAGCGACGGGAACAGCAGCGAGGACGAGCGCGCGGAGGCGCGCTCGCAAAGAGATTAGGCGCAGAGCTTCTTGCGGCCGCGGGCGCGACGCGCGCGCAGGACCTTGCGGCCGCCGGGGGTCGCCTTGCGGGCGAAGAAACCGTGGCGGCGGGCGCGCACGAGATTGCTGGGCTGGAACGTCCGCTTCATCGGATCCTCGGTATGTCTAAAAGCAAAGGGCGACCACACGGGGCCGCCGTCAAGCGCGCGCCACTATGGGAAGGCGTGGCCCAAGTCAAGGTAGGCGATGGCCGGTGTGGCGGGCTTCGCTTCACCCACCCAGGCGCGCATGTCCTGCGCCGTCATCCAGCGCGCGTCGGCGTTGGGCGTCGCGTTGGTCATGTCGTAGAACCCGCGCGGGTCGGCAACCCCCATCTCGCGGTAGTAGTCGAGATAGGCGCGGTTGACCGGCGAATCGGCGGCGAAGTCGCGCGGACCCAAGCCGTCGCTGTCGCGCCAGGCGTGGACCGCGAACTCCGCGCCGTCGTCGATCCGACGGGTAGCGCCGGCAAGAAACAGCTCGACCGCGCCCGAGCGCACCGAGCCGTCCGCCGGCACGTGTGTGGCGATCCCGGCGGCGCGGATCATTCGGCCGAGCTTGAGGTTCGCGGTGTCGTCGTCGGTGCCGGGGCACTCGAGCATCTCGAGCGTGGTGATGCCGGGGTGATCGCGCAACATCGCCTGGAACTGCGCGGGCGTGGCGCCATCGCTGACGTCGACCATCGCGGCACGCGATTCGTCAATCACGCGGAACGGGCCGTACACCTCGCCCTGCGCTAGCGCCGGCCCATGCGCCGCGACGAGGCGCTCGGCGCCGTCCTCGGTCCACTCCTCGACCGTGACCGTCTCGCTGACCACGTAACTCTGCGCGTGCGCCGGCACGGCCAGGCCCGCAAGGAGGCTGGCTGCGAGGATGAAGGTGCGGCGCATGATGCCGATTGCGCCCACGCGCCTTGCCGAAGTCCCAAGCAGCATGCTTGCGATTTCGTTCACCATGCCGGTCCGGACCACTCGACAGCCCGCCAAGCATTCGCCACAAGCCCCTGCTTACAGGGGGTTTCGTGGTCGCACTCGTCAGGACGGTAGCCTATCTCGGGCTGGAGGCGCGCGCCGTCGAGGTGCAGTGCCAGGTCGCGCCCGGGCTCCCGCGATTCAATCTCGTCGGCCTGCCCGACAAGGCGGTGGGCGAGAGCAAGGAGCGGGTCCACGCCGCGCTCGCCGCGATGGGACTGAGCCTGCCGCCCAAGCGGATCACCATCAACCTGTCGCCCGCGGACCTGCCCAAGGAAGGCAGCCACTACGACCTCCCCATCGCGCTCGCGCTGCTGGCGGCGATGGGCGTGACCGACGCCGAGCAGCTGGGCGACTGGATCGCGGTCGGCGAACTGGCACTGGACGGCCGCATCGCGCCTTCGCCCGGCGTGCTGCTTGCGGCGATCCACGCCAGCGAGCAGGAAGCGGGCCTGATCTGTCCCGCAGCGCAAGGCAGCGAGGCGCGCTGGGCGAGCGGGGTTCCCGTCCTCGCCGCGCCCGACCTTGTGAGCCTGCTCAACCACCTCAAAGGCACCCAGCGGCTGCCCGAACCGCCGCCGGGCGAGGTCGAGGAACCCGGTTACGGTCCGGACCTCAAGCAGGTCAAAGGTCAGGAAACGGCCAAGCGCGCGCTGGAGATCGCGGCGGCCGGCGGGCACAACCTCTTGATGGTCGGGCCGCCGGGTGCGGGCAAGTCGTTGATGGCGAGCTGCCTCCCCGGCATCCTCCCGCCGCTCACCCCGGGCGAGGCGCTGGAGACCAGCATGGTCGCCTCGGTCGCGGGCATCCTCGAAGGCGGCAAGATCAGCCGCCAGCGCCCGTTCCGCGCGCCACATCATTCGGCGAGCATGGCCGCGCTTACCGGCGGCGGCCTACGGGTGAAGCCGGGCGAGGTCAGCCTCGCGCACCTCGGCGTGCTGTTCCTCGATGAGCTGCCCGAGTTCCAGCGCGCGGTGCTCGATTCGCTCAGGCAGCCGATCGAGACCGGCAAAGTCGACGTCGCCCGCGCCAACGCGCACGTCAGCTTCCCCGCGCGGGTGCAGCTGGTCGCGGCGATGAATCCGTGCCGCTGCGGACACTTGGGCGATCCGGCGCTCGCCTGCAGCCGCGCTCCGCGCTGCGCGGCCGATTACCAGAGCAAGGTCTCCGGCCCGATGCTCGACCGCATCGATCTCCATGTGGAGGTCGACCCGGTCAGCGCCGCCGACCTCGCGCTGCCGCCGCCCGCCGAGGGCAGCGCGGAAGTCGCCGCCCGCGTCGCCGCCGCGCGCGCGATCCAGACCGCGCGCTTCGCGGACACCGGCGCGCGCACCAATGCCGAGCTCGACGGCGATGCCCTCGAACGCTTCGCCAAACCCGACGAAGCGGGTCAAAAGCTGCTGATGCAAGCGGCGCAGGCGATGCGGCTCTCCGCGCGCGGCTACACCCGGATGTTGCGCGTCGCGCGGACCATCGCCGACCTGGCGGGCGCCGAACAAGTGGGCCGCATCCACGTCGCCGAGGCGCTCAGCTATCGTCGCGCCGCGCCGCGCGCCTGACGCGGCCGTAGCCTTCGTTCTCGCGAGCGACTACAGCGCCGCCCGCGCTTCCGTTCGCCAGAGGACTCATGAATTACCCGCGCCTCCAACCGCTGCTGGCGGTGTTCGACCAGCGCTGGCCCGGCGCGCGGCGGCGGATGGTGGGAATAACGCTGGCGCTGGCGATCGAGGCGGGGCTGTTGCTGGCGATCCTCACGCTCGGCGGCGCGCCGGACGCAAAGCGCCCCCAAAGCGAATCGCTAACCACGGTGGACTTCGCGCCGGCACCCAAGCCGGACGAGCCCAAGCCCGAGGAAACGACGAAGCCGCGGGCGCTGCCGCCGGTCGCCAAGCCGCCTCCGCCGACGCCCATGCCGCGCGAGATCACCCCGCCCATCCCGCTCCCGCCGGCGGCGGTCATCCCGATCACCAAGGCCCCTGCGCCGCCGCCTGCGCCGCCTAGCCGGATTCGCGCGGTGATCCGCGACGACATGAGCGGACCCGTCGGGCCGCCGGACACCGGCTCACCCGGCGATTCGACGGTGGTCGGCCGCACCGCGAGCGGCGAGCCGATCTACGCGGCGCGCTGGTACCGCGAGCCGACGGAGCAGGAGATGCGCGGCTATCTCTCGACTGCCGACCCCGGCTGGGCGCTGATTACTTGCAAGACCGAGCCGCAGTACCGGGTGGATCAATGCGAGCTGGTCGACGAATGGCCGAACGGAGCCGGCATGGGGCGCGCAGTGCTCGCCTCGACCTGGCAATTCAAAGTGCGGCCCCCGCAAAAGGGCGGCCGGCTACTGGTCGGCGAATGGGTGCGGATCAGGATCAGCTATCACATCGACCGCAAGTAGCGCCGTTTAGGCCTGCTCAGCCGCCCACTCCGCGTACGGCGTGTTCCTGGCCATCTTGCGATTGTAGTCGGGCGCGCCATCGCGCCACCACACCGGCCCGCGCTCGCCGAGTGCGACCTTGGCCGCCTGCACATCGGCGCGGGCGCGCTTCATCGCTTCAGGATCGTCCTTGGCCTCGCGCACCGCGCGCCGGGCAGCCATCAGCGCATCGACGTGGCGCTGCCGCTCAGCTTCGGACAGATCGGGATTGCTCGCGCGCCACAGGCGCCCGCGTACGATGATGTAGCGCCCGTCGGGAGTTTTCGGCGATCCGCTCAGCGAACGGCGGCGATGTGCGGCAGGCTCGCGGGCTCGTCATCGCGCGCGCGGTCGAAACCGTCGGCGGGGGTCGCAAACGTGCCGTCCTCGCGCTTGCCGAGGTCGCCGCGCGCCACGAAGCGCAAGTCCTTGCCGCCGAGCACGCGCCCATCGTGCGACATGATCGAGGTCGGGCCGATCGGCAGGCGGTCGAGTTCGTCGACCAGCACCGGGTCCTCGACGAACTCGCCGGCATACTTCTGCCCCCATTGGCGCAGCGCGATCATGGCGGGGAGGAGGTCGAAACCCTTCTCGGTCAGGCGGTATTCGATCCGCCGGCGGTCGTCGGCGCACGGCTGCCGGTCGAGGATGCCGTGCTCGACAAGCTTGGCGAGACGGTTGGAGAGGATGTTCCGCGCGATCCCGAGCTCGGTCAGGAACTCTTCGAAGTGGTGCAGCCCGTTAAAGCTCGCGCGCAGGATCATGAAGGACCAGCGTTCGCCCATCACCTCGAGCGCCTCGGGCAATCCGCAGGCGTTCAGTTCACGCAGGGGCTCGCGCAGCTTGTGCTTGTCCATGGTCATCCTCTCGTTGCCGCTCTTGTAACGCGGAAACCGCGCGCATACATGCGAAACTTAAGTTTTAGGTTGCAACTTAAAATCGAATCGATTAGGTAGCGATTCGCAACGGGTATCGAATCGAAACTCGTTTGGCAAATTCTAAGGATGCGACATGACCCTCTCTCTCCCCAACACCGCCCGCCCGCTCGCGATCGTTGCCGCGCTGGCCTGGACCACCCTGTCGATCGGCACCGCCGTTTCGCCGTCCGCCGCCCAGGCCGCCGAAGGCGCCTATTACCGCGCCCAGCTGTCGGCTCCCGCCGCGAGCACCAACGCGGTTGCCGGCGGCCTCGTGTGGAAGTGCGCCGAAACCAACTGCGCTGCCCCCAAGGGCACCAGCCGCCCGGCGATCGTCTGCGCCCGCCTGGCCAAGGAAGTCGGCGAAGTGGCGACCTTCACTGCCGGCGGCAAGGCGCTCGAGGCCGAAGACCTCGCGCGCTGCAACGGCAAGTAATTTCTCCCGACCACCCAGTCCTCTCCGACCCCAGGGTGGCACTTCAGGCCCTCAGCGGAAGCTGGGGGCCTTTTTTGTGCGCGACCACAATACACGCAAAAAGCCCCCGCGAATGCAGGGGCTTTCAAAGACCAGCGCGACCCAGCCGGGCCGCAGCGCGAATCAGCCCTGGCGGGCCTTGAAGCGACGGTTGGTCTTGTTGATCACGTAAGTGCGGCCGCGACGACGGATGACGCGGTTGTCGCGGTGGCGGTCCTTGAGGGACTTGAGGCTGTTGCGGATCTTCATGGGTCTGCCTGAAAAAATTGCGGCACCGGAAGCAAGCTCCGATGCCGGAAAAAGCAAGCCGCGCCCCTAGTGGGGTGAGCGCCTCGCGTCAAGCGCGGATCAGGCTGCGGTCAGGCAGCCTTTGCCGCTTCGGCGCGGATCGCGCTCAGTCGTTCTTCCCATGCCATCGCGTGACGCACAATGGTTTCGAGGTCGTCATGCCGCGGGCGCCAAGGCAGGGTATCGAGAATGCGCGCGTTGTCCGACACCAGGCATGCTGGATCGCCCGCGCGTCGCGGCTCCAGCCGGCGCTCGATCGGCCGGTTGGTCAGGCGGTCGACGGCGTCGAGCACCTCCATTACCGAAAAGCCCCGGCCGTAGCCGCAGTTCATCTGCAGCGAGCGCTCCGGCTCCGCGATGAGCGCTTCCAGCGCGTGCACGTGAGCCGCCGCGAGGTCGGAGACGTGGATGTAATCGCGCACGCCGGTGCCGTCGGGCGTGTCGTAGTCGGTGCCGAACACCGCGACGTGCTCGCGCTTGCCGAGCGCCGCCTCGACCGCGACCTTGATCAGGTGCGTTGCCCCCGCGGTCGACTGGCCGCTGCGGCCTTCGGGGTCGGCGCCGGCGACGTTGAAATAACGCAGCGCGCAGTAGTTAAGCTCGTGCGCGAAGGCGGTGTCTGCCAGCATCCGCTCGGTCATCAGCTTCGACCAGCCGTAGGGGTTGATCGGCACCTGCGGGCAGTCTTCCGCCACTCGCTCGACCGAAGGCACGCCGTAGGTCGCGGCGGTGCTCGAGAAGATAAAGTGCGGCACACCCGCCGCAACCACCGCCTCGATCAGAGCCCGGCTCTTGGCGGTGTTGTTGTGGTAGTACTTGAGCGGGTTCTCGACCGATTCCGGGACCACGATCGAGCCGGCGAAGTGCATCACGGCTCGAGTGCCCTGCACTGCGAAGATCTGCGCCAGCAGCTCGGCGTTCTCGATGTCGCCTTCGAAGAACGGGACATCGTCGGGCACCGCGAAGCGGAACCCGGTCGAAAGGTTGTCGATCACCGCGACCGGGTAACCGGCGTCGCGCAAGGCGAGCACGGCATGGCTGCCGATGTAACCGGCCCCGCCGGTGACGAGGACAGGGTGCGCTTGACGTTCGATCGATCCGGACATGCCGGCACGCTACGGCGAACGTGGTAAACAACCCGTTCACGCCTACGCCGCCGATGTTCATCGCGCGGCCATGCGCCTCGAGGTATATCGGCCGAACTATTTGGGGCATTTTCACTTTCCGATTTTCAAAGGGTTCGCACCATGAAGAAGGCTATCCTGCCGGCTGCCATCCTGCTGTCGCTCGCTGCGCCGGCCGCTGCCGCTACCGACGTCGAAGTCACGCGCTTCCACACCGCCGAGACGATCGCGGCCGCCGCGCCGGGACCGATCGCGGTGCGCGCCGCTGCCGGGCTCGATGCCAACGCGATCGAAACACAAGTGTGGCTCGACGCTGTCGCCGCCGCGCTGACCCGCCAAGGCTTCACCGTCGTCGCCGACGCGCCGCGGGTGGCTGAGGTCTCGCTCGACCAGCAGGTCGTTCAGCGTGAAGCGGCCCGGTCGGGCTCGGGCGTAAGCGTGGGCGTCGGCGCCGGTTCGGGCGGCGGCTGGTACGGCCGCCGGAGCGGGGTCAATCTCGGCCTCGGCATCGGCTTCTCGTTCGGCGGCAAGCACGCGGGCGAGGTGCTCGACAGCACGCTCGGCGTGATCATCGTCGACCGCGCGGGCGCGCATTTGTGGGAAGGCCGCGCCGAAGCCGCGCCCAAGAACCGCTCCAAGAGCGCGGCGCCGCAACGCCTTGCCAACGAAATGGCGGACGAGCTTTTCTCCGGCTTCCCAGGCGTATCGGGAGCGACTACCGGGGCGCGATGAACGCTCCCCAGACAGTCTCTCCCATCCGCATCGACGCCCAGTTCGACAGCGGCAACATCGAAGTCCTGAGCATCGACGGCGCCACCGCGCGCCTCGGTATTCCGCGCGACCACATGAGCGAGTTCCGCCAGTGGTTCCACTTCCGCGTCGTCGGCGCGAAGGGGCGCGAACTGACGTTCAAGATCGTCGACCTCGCCACGTCGGCCTATCCCGAGGGCTGGCCCGGCTACCGCGCCTGCGTGTCCGAAGACCGCGACTACTGGGGCCGCGCCGACACGACCTACGACAAGGACGCCGACGGCGGCACACTGACGATCACCTACACCCCGGCGAGCGACATCGCCTGGTTCGCCTACTTCGCGCCCTATTCGATGGAGCGGCACCACGACCTCGTCGCCGAGGCCGCCGCCAGCGAAGGCGTTTCGTGCCGCTCGCTTGGCACCACGCTCGACGGGCAGGCGATCGACTGCCTCGAGATGGGCGAGGGCGAGACGCAGGTCTGGCTCTACGCTCGCCAGCACCCGGGCGAATCGATGGCCGAATGGTGGATGGAAGGCGCGCTCGAGTGCCTGACCGATCCCGCCGACCCGCTTGCACGCGCGTTGCGGCAGCGGTGCAGCTTCCATGTAGTGCCCAACTGCAACCCCGACGGCAGCCGCCGCGGCCACCTGCGCACCAACGCGGTCGGCACCAACCTCAACCGCGAGTGGCACGAGCCGACCCCCGAGAAGTCGCCCGAGGTCCTCGCCATCCGCAACGCGATGGATGCGACCGGGGTCGACTTCGCGATGGACGTCCATGGTGACGAGGCAATCGCGGCCAACTTCCTCGCCGGCTACGAAGGGATCCCCTCGTGGACCGACGAACTGGGCGCGAAGTTCTATCGCTTCGAGCAGATCCTCGCCCGCCGCACGCCCGACTTCCAGACCGCCAAGGGCTACGCCAAGTCGGCCCCCGGCACCGCCAACCTGTCGATGAGCACCAACCAGCTCGCCGAGCGCTTCGGCGCCACGGCGATGACGCTGGAGATGCCGTTCAAGGACAACGACGACCTGCCCGACGCCGCGCAAGGCTGGAGCCCGGAACGCTGCAAGCTCCTCGCCCGCGACTGCCTCGCCAGCCTGCTCGAGTGGCTGGAGACCGCGAAGGACTGACCATGAAACCGACCATCACCGCGTTCGCCGTCTCGCCCGACAAGGGTCAGGGCTTGGCGCGCGACATGCGGGTGCGGTGGGCGCTAGAGGAGGCGGGGCAGGACTACGATGTCCGGCTCGTCCCGTGGGAGGACTTCAAGACGCCGGCGCACAAGGCGCTGCAGCCGTTCGGGCAGATCCCGACGTATGAGGAGGGCGATCTCGTCCTGTTCGAATCGGGGGCGATCGTGCTGCACATTGCGGAGATGCACCCCGGCACGCTGCTGCCCGATGATCCCGATGCGCGGGCTCGGGCGATCACGTGGATGTTCGCCGCAGTCGGGACGATCGAGCAGCCGGTCGTCGACCATGAGGTCAACGAGTACTTCGAGAGCGACAAGCCGTGGGGCGCCGAGCGGCGCAAGGACATCGACGAGCGATTGCGCACGCGGCTCGGCGACCTGTGGGCGCGGCTGGGCGAGGCGGACTGGCTCGACGGCGATTTCAGTGCGGGCGACCTGATGATGGTCGAGGTGCTGCTGCGCCTCGAAGGCCAGCTGATAGACGAATTCCCGAACCTCGTCGCCTACTGCGACCGCGCCCGCGCGCGGCCGGCGTTCCAGCGCGCGTTTGCGGCGCAGCGCAAAGTGTTCGAGGACGCCTCGAAGAGCGCTTAGCCAACGATTGGCTCGAGCAGGCGCAGCGTGCGCGCGTCGCCGTCGATCTCGACTATAGCGCCCGATGGCAGGCAAAGCTGGTTGCGGATGTGGCCGATGTTGGCGCCGGTGAATGCGGGGATGCCGAGCGGGGTCAGGTACTGATCGATCACCTGGTCGACGGTGAACCCGCGGTAGTCGGGCTCGGTAGACGCGCACTCGGTGCACTGGCCGAACACGATGCCGGCGAGGCCGTCGAGGACGCCGGCGAGCTTCAATTGCGCGAACATCCGGTCGATGCGGTACTCGGCCTCGTTCACGTCCTCCGCGAACAGCACCGCGCCCTTGAAGTCGGGCAGCCAGCCCGTGCCCATCAGGGTCGATATGATCGTCAGGTTGCCGCCCAGCAGGCGTCCGCGCGCCTTGCCGCCGTGGATCGAGCGCGCCGGGCGGCCGACTGCCGATTCCAGCTCCGAGCCGCCGAGGGTCACCCGCTCGCCTGCGAAGGCGAGGCGCCAGAGGCTCTCCCACTCCTCCTTCGGCCAGCTGCTGGTGGCGTTGCCGCCGTGGATCGTGGCGTAGCCCGCGCGCGCGGCGAACGAGAGGTGGATGGCGGTGACGTCGCTGAAGCCGATGAACAGCTTGGGGTTGGCGCGGATCGCATCCCAGTCGAGCAGCGGCAGGATGCGCGCCCCGCCCCAGCCCCCGCGCACCGCGAACACGGCCTTGACCTCGGGGTCGTGATACATCGCGTTGATGTCGGCAGCGCGGTCTTCGTCGGTGCCCGCGAGGTAGCCGTAGCTGCCGCCCGCGTGCGGCCCGAACTTGGGCACCAGGCCCATTCCCCTGAGCCACCATTCGGCGCGATCAAGGCCGTCGTCCGATCCGATCGCGCTGGCGGGCGCGACCACGCCGACGGTGTCGCCGGGGTTGAGGAACGGCGGCTTCACCCGCGGCCGAGCGTCGGCCTTAGCGGCCAGCCCCGCCGCGGCGAGCGCGCCGAGCCCGCCGATTGCGCCCCGGCGATCGATCACGTCAAGCTAGCCGGGCCGAATGCGTAGGGAAGCAGCGCGCTCAGGGACACGCGGTGCGTCTCTTTCGGTCCGACGCAGAGGATCTCTGGGTCGGTGCCGCCGAGCGAAGCAAGCTCGTTGAGTACCTGCCGGCAGCGCCCGCATGGCGTGATCGGCTCCTCGCCCGGCCCGGTCACGGCGACCTTCACCAGTCCGCCGCGCACCCCGTCGGCCATTGCCTTGCTCACCGCGACCGTCTCCGCGCACAGGCCGAGGCCGTAGCTGGCGTTCTCGATGTTAGTGCCAGTGACCACGCTGCCATCGCCAAACAGCAGCGCCGCGCCGACCGGGAAGTTCGAATAGGGGGAGTAGGATTGCGCAGCGGCCGCGCGCGCGGCGGCGATCAGTTGCTCGTCATTCATGCCGCAGTCCTAGCCTGCTCACGCGCGCGTTGTCGAAGGCCGTTTGCCTGCCGGGCATAGACGCTCGGCATGAGTACGAGGTCAGGGCCGCACGACCACCCAGCGGAGCGGCTCGTCCGCGGCCTCGGTCGAAAGCGAGCGGTTGGCGGTCCACATCAGCCACGGGCGGCCGGCGTAGGTCGGGCGGCGGAAGGTGCCGACCACCCACAGGTTGCGCTCGATCCGGCTGGCAAGACCGTAGCGGCTTTCGAACGCTTTCGAGACCTGCAGGATCACCGGACGCCCGGCGTGCGCCTCGATCTGGTTGATCAGCGTCATGAGCTCGCTCTCGACCGCGGCTTCGCCGACGTGGCAGTCGTTGGCGGTGCGGTCGAGCGCGATTGCGGGCGGCAACAGATCGCGGCCGCGCGGGACCTCGACCACGAAATTCGCCGACTGCCCGTCGGCCATCACGCAGGGATCGAACCGGTGCACCGCGCCGACCTTGAGCCCGGCCTCACGCGCGGCGGCGAGATTGACGGCGAAGCGCGCGTCGCGCACCCGCGCCCCTTCGCTGGCGTCGAGATAGACGAAGCGCGCCCCCAGCGCCTTCAGCGTGTCGAAGCGAACAGCGCCGTCGGCGGCGCCTATCTCCGCGCCCTGGTCGGGATACTTGGCCGCATCGGGGGTCCAGTGCTGCAGCCGCCACCAGCCCCAGCCCGCCGCCAGCAACACTACCAGCAGCGCCGCCCCGAGCGCACGCGTGCGCCAGCCGATGCCGCGTTTCTTCTTACCTGCCACGAATCGCGCCCGCCCCTTCTCAGCCGCGGATATGGAGCACGCAGATGAGGGTGAACAAGCGCCGTGCGGTGAGATGATCGGTCTCAACCTTGCCGTCGAGCCGCTCGAGGAGCAGGTCGGCAGCATCGTTGTGGATCGCGCGGCGGGCCATGTCGATCGTCTCGATCTCGGCCGCGGTCGCCTTGCGGATCGCCTGGTAGTAGCTGTCGCAGATCGCGAAGTAATCGCGGATCGGGCGGCGGAAGCGCGCGAGGCCGAGGATCAGCGTTTCGAGCGGTTCGCCCGCCTCGCTGCCGATCGTGAGGGCAAGTCGCCCGTCCTGCACCGCCAGTTGCAGTGCGTAAGGTCCGTGGTGACCAGCCTCGACCGGGCGCAGCGGCTTGAAGGTGTTGTCCTCGATCAGGTCGTAGATCGCCACCCGCCGTTCCTGCTCGACGTCGGCATTGCGCCAGAGGATCGTGTCCTCGTCGAGCGATATCTTGGCGATCCGGTAGTCGGCCATGGCGCGCGGCTTCTCGCAGATGCGAAGGGTGGCAAGCAAGGGTTTCCACAAGGCTGTCAGACCTCGCGATCCACGCGCGACTTTCCGCGACGCCACGGATAGACCATTAGCCGCCCATGGCCGAAACCGACCTCCTCCTCCGTCCCGCCGCCGCCAACGATTCGGCCCCGATTCGCGCCCTGCCCGCCAACATCGAGGCGGAGGCCGCATTCCTCGGCGCGGTGCTGATTGACAACCGGGTGCTGGAGGAGCTGCCGACGCCGCTGCGCCCGCAGCACTTCTTCGAGCCCGTCCACCAGCGCGTGTTCGAGCGGGTCCTGACCCTGCTCGACCGCAATGCGGTGGTCACCCCGGTGACGCTGAAACCTTATTTCGAGGCCGACGAGGCGCTCAAGGAACTGGGCGGCATCACCTACCTCGCCCGCCTGACCGCCGACGGCCAGGGCCTGCTCGCCCCGCGCGAGCTGGCCGAGCAGATCTACGACCTTGCGCTGCTCCGCGAGCTGGTCAGCGTCGGCCGTAACTTGGTCGAAGGCGCGCTCGACACCAGCGAGAGCGTCGCGCCGATGGCGCAGATCGAGGCTGCCGAAGCCGCGCTGTTCGACGTCGCCGAAGGCGCCGCGACCGCCACGGAGGCCGCGAGCTTCGGCTCGGCGACCAAGAAGGCGCTGGGAATGATCGAGAAGGCGATCAATTCCGGCGGCCATGTCTCGGGCAAGACCACCGGGTTTTCTTCGGTCAACGACAAGATTGGCGGCCTGCACAACTCAGACCTCATCATCCTCGCCGGACGCCCCGGTATGGGCAAGTCGTCGCTTGCCACCAACATCGCCTTCAACTGCGCTGAGCGCCTGCTTCGCGACCGCCGCGACGGGATCGCTGAGAAGGAATCGGTCGGCGCCGGCGTCGCGCTGTTCAGCCTGGAAATGAGTGCGGATCAGCTCGCCACCCGCATCCTCGCCGAGCAGGCGGAGATTTCGAGCGAGGCTCTGCGCATGGGCAAGCTCAGCCGAGACGAGTTCCAGAAGCTGTCGTTCGCCAGCCAGCGACTGTCCGAGCTGCCGCTCTATATCGACGACACCCCCGCGCTGACCATCGCAGCGCTTCGCACCCGCGCCCGGCGATTGAAGCGCAAGAACGACATTGGCCTGATCATCGTCGACTACCTGCAACTGCTGCAGGGCACGGGCCGCGCCAACGACAACCGCGTCAATGAAATTTCCGAGATCAGCCGCGGGTTGAAGACGCTGGCGAAGGAGCTCGACGTGCCGGTGATTGCGCTGTCGCAGCTCAGCCGTGCGGTCGAGAGCCGTGAGGACAAGCGGCCGATCCTCTCCGACCTGCGCGAATCGGGCTCGATCGAGCAGGACGCGGACATGGTGTGGTTCATCTTCCGCGAGGACTACTACATCGCTGCGTCCGAGCCGAAGCGGCCAGGGCCGGAGGACTCGCAGGAAGTCCACGACGCGCACGAGGCGTGGGCGCGCAAGATGGACCCGGTGTTCGGCCTCGCAGAGCTGATCATCGCCAAGCAGCGCCACGGCTCGACCGGCAAGATTCGCATGAGGTTCGAAGCCAAGATCACCCGCTTCAGCGACCTCGCCGAGGGCGGCGCGGGATATGGCTACGACTAGAGCCCGAGATTAAGCCGTCGGCTGACGGTGTAGTCGAGCACCCCAACGAGGAACCAGGACAGGTTCCAGCGGACGCGGGTGAGCAGCGTCGCGCGTTTCTTATGAACGCTCGGGGTGATGTGGGTCGAGGCCGTAATGAGGTGATCGACGAATTGCGACAGGCGATCCGCTAACGCCTGATCCTCGATCCGCAGCATCACTTCCAGGTTGAGGTACAGGCTCCGCATGTCGAAGTTGGCACTGCCGACAAAGCTCTTGTCGTCGATCACGATCAGCTTGGTGTGCAGCTTCGAGGCTTCGAATTCCCAGATCTTGGCGCGCCGTTTGAGCAGGTAGTCGTAGAGCGAGCGGGTCGCGCCGATGGTCGCGCCGTTGTCGCTCTTGGCCGCCATCACCAGCCGTGCCCCTTCGCGCCGCGCCACTCGCGCGATCGCACGCAGGCTGCGGTTGGATGGCGAGAAATAGGCCATAAGCATGTCCAGCCGCCGTGCGCTGGTGAGATCTGCCCGTACGCATTTCGCCCAGCTCGACAAACCGCGGGTCGGCCCGCCGATCAGCACTCGGACGGGCCCGTTAC
Source organism: Tsuneonella rigui (assembly GCF_003958625.1). Taxonomy (GTDB): domain Bacteria; phylum Pseudomonadota; class Alphaproteobacteria; order Sphingomonadales; family Sphingomonadaceae; genus Tsuneonella; species Tsuneonella rigui. The sequence continues at coordinate 228,428 of NZ_RSEL01000028.1, forward strand.
CGGGATCCCATTCCCGCACCAGTTTGCGGATCGAGCGCCATTTCGCATGGGGATTGAGCGTCCAGCGCTCGATCTTGTCGTACCAGCGGGTGAGTTGCGCCACCGCCGAGCCTTCGACCGTGATCCCGAGATCATTCCATCCGTTGACCTCGGGCGGCGCGAAGTAGCTGTCCTCGACGTTGAACCCGCCGATCATTGCCACCCGTTCGTCAACCACCACGATCTTCTGGTGGTTGCGGATGAGGTAGCGCTGCGAGATCGTCGGCGAGAAGGTGCAGAAGGTACCGCCGGCCTCAGTCACCGGAGCAAAAAACGCTTTACGCGCATCGGCGCCGAAGCCGTCGACGATCAGGTTCACAGCGACCCCGCGACGCGCCGTGGCAGCCAGTGCGTCGCGCACCAGCACGCCGCTCGCGTCCTCGGCGAATATGTAAAAGCACATCCTGATCGTTCGCTCGGCCGCCTCGATCAGGCCGAGCAGCGCGGCCAGCCGATCCTTGCCCGCGGGGTAGAAGACGAACTTGTGGTCCTGCGCCTCGATCTCGAACGGAGGCGGATCGGTGTACTCCATCGCGGCCGGCCTAGAGGCATTTTCTTGACTTGGCGACGCCTCTTCCCTAGGTGGCGCGCTTTCCCGAAACACCTGTTTATTCGGAGTGCCCGATGGCGCGCGTTACCGTCGAAGATTGCGTCGACAAGATTCCCAACCGCTTCGATCTCGTCCTGCTGGCCGCGCAGCGCGCCCGCGAGATCTCGGGCGGCGCCGAGCTGACCATCGACCGCGACCGCGACAAGAACCCGGTCGTCGCCCTGCGCGAGATCGCCGACGAGACCGTGCGCCCGAAGGAGCTGCACGAATCGGTGGTCGTCGGCCTGCAGAAGATCCTGCCCGACGACGAGGACGAGGCGGACGAGATCGGCAGCCTCAGCCAGTCGGCCGAAGCGCTGCGGATCACCGCGGCCGCTCCGGTCCGCTCGACCAGCGTCGGCGGCGACTACGACGGCTGATCGCTTCGACATGCACACACGATGGGGCCGCCCGCGAGGGCGGCCCTTTTCGCATTCAGGCGCCGCGGCCAGTCACTTCCTGCAACTCGTCGATCCGCTCGGACGCCTCTGCCTTGGTCAGCTCGTTGTCGTATGCTTCGGGCTGCTTCGCTTCCTCGCTCAGCGTCTTGAGGTAGCTCGCCTGCGCCCCGGTCATCGGTTCATCGCCGGTGACCCAGTCGGCGGGGTCCTTCTCCGCGTTGGACACGGGCTCGCTCTTGGGATGCTCGGTGGGTGTCTGGACAGTCATCGATCAAACTCCTTTGCCCGGTGAAACCCGTGAGGTTCGTGCTTTGTTCCGGCTGGCAACCGGCGCGCCAGTGAGGCAGAACGCGGGGCATGACGGGGGATATCGAGAGCATCACCGGCGGCCTCGCCGACATCGGCACCGGCGCGGCGGTCGCAGGCGCGATCGAGCGTGAGCGGGGCGGTGGCGACGGCCACACGCACGAGGGCGCCTGCCTCAACTGCGGAGCGGAGCTGGTCGGCCCGCACTGCCACGCTTGCGGCCAGCGGGCGCACGTCCACCGGACATTGGGCGCGTTCTTTCATGACCTGCTCCACGGGGTCCTGCACTTCGAGGGCAAGACCTGGCGCACGATCCCGATGCTGGCATGGAAGCCCGGGCAACTGACCCGCGAGTACATCGACGGCCGCCGCGCGCGCTATGTCAGTCCGATCGCGCTGTTCCTGTTCGTGGTGTTCCTGAGCTTCGCGCTGTTCAGCATGCTCGGCGGGCTCGATCCCGAAACTTCCGACCTCAGCGCGCCCAAGTCCGCGTACGCCGAAAACCAGAAGCGCATCGCCGAGATCGAGGCGCAACTACCCAAGGCCGACACGCGGGAGAAGGCGCGGCTGGAGAAGAAGCTCACCTCGCTGAAGCAGGACCAGCAGGCGATGAAGCAGGTGGTCGGCTCGGTCCAATCCGACTTCGAGGAGGGCTTCACGGAAACGCCGATTCCCAAGGATACCAAGCTCGGCCAGGCGATCGACCATGTGCGCGAGAACCCGCAACTGGCGATCTACAAGGCGCAGACCAGCGCCTACAAATACAGCTGGATGCTGATCCCGCTGAGCGTGCCGTTCGTGTGGCTGCTGTTCCCGTTCAACCGCCGCTTCAAGGGCTACGATCACACGGTGTTCGTGACCTACTCTATCAGCTTCATGATCGCGCTGGTCGCGGTCGCCAGCCTGCTGTTCTACGTCAACGCGGGCGCGGCGGGCGGGCTGCTGCTGCTCTACGCGCCCTACCACATGTACCGGCAGCTACGCGGCACCTACGGCGTCAGCCGGTTCGGCGGGATTTGGCGCATGCTGGTGTTGAGCCTGTTCGCGTGGGTGGCGATCGGGCTGTTCGCCGGCCTGATTACCTGGATGGCGATGGGGCACTAGCGCCCCACCGCCTCCGGCAGCGTCAGACCACCCCAAACGCCAGCATCGCATCGGCGACCTTCTTGAAGCCGGCGATGTTGGCGCCCTTCACGTAGTCGACGTGCCCGCCCTGCACGCCGTATTCGAGGCAGCGGCCGTGGATGCCGTCCATGATGTCGCGGAGCATGATCTGCAGCTCCTCAACCTTCCAGCTGCGGCGTTCGGAGTTCTGGCTCATCTCCAGGCCCGACACCGCGACCCCGCCCGCGTTGGCGGCCTTGCCCGGCGCGAACAGGATTTTCGCGTCCTTGAACGCGTGCACGCCGTCGAGCGTGGTCGGCATGTTGGCGCCTTCCGACACCGCCATGCAGCCGTTGGCGATCAGCGCGCGGGCGCCCTCGACCGGCAGCTCGTTCTGCGTGGCGCAGGGTAGCGCGACATCGCACGGCACGTCCCATGGGGTCTTGCCCGCGTGGAAGGTCGCGCCGGTGAATTCCTTGGCGTAATCCTCGATCCGCCCGCGGCGATGGGTCTTGTGCGCCTTCACCCAGTCGATCTTCTCCTGCGTGAACCCGTCGGGATCGTGGATGAAGCCGCCCGAGTCCGACAGCGTGACCGGCTTGGCGCCGAGCTGCACCAGCTTCTCCGCCGCGTGCGTCGCGACGTTGCCCGAACCCGAGACGACCGCGGTCTTTCCGGCGATCTCCAGCCCTTTGTGCTTGAGCATGTTGTCGAGGAAATAGACCGCGCCATACCCGGTCGCTTCGGGCCGGATCATCGAGCCGCCGTATTCGAGGCCCTTGCCGGTCAGCACCCCGGTGAACTGGTTGGTGATGCGCTTGTACTGGCCGAACATGTAGCCGATCTCGCGCCCGCCGACGCCGATGTCGCCCGCCGGCACGTCGATGTCGGCGCCGATGTGGCGATAGAGCTCGGTCATGAAGCTCTGGCAGAAGCGCATGATCTCGCGCACGCTCTTGCCCTTGGGGTTGAAGTTCGATCCGCCCTTGCCGCCGCCCATCGGCAGGCCGGTGAGCGCATTCTTGAAGGTCTGCTCGAACGCGAGGAACTTCAGCACGCTTTCGGTCACGCTTGGGTGGAAGCGGATGCCGCCCTTGTAGGGGCCGATCGCGTTGTTGTTCTGCACCCGCCAGCCGCGCTGGACGCGGACGTTGCCGTTGTCGTCTTCCCAGCACACCCGGAAGCTGACGATCCGGTCGGGCTCGGCGATCCGGCGCAATATCTGCTGCTCGTGGTACTCTTCCTTGTCGGCGATGAATTCGAAGATGTCCTGCGCCACCTCCTGCACCGCCTGGACGAATTCCGGCTGGCCCGGATTGCGGCGATTCACGCCGTTCATGAAAGTCGCGAAGTCGACGTGATCGGAAACCGCCATCGGTATTCTCCCCCTGCAAATGGTCGCGACTCGCCGGGCCCGCCTTTTTTGGGAGAATGCATCGCAGAACCCGCGCGCTTGGCAAGGCCCGCCGATTGACCTTGCGACACTGGCGGCTTGCCCCCGCGCGCGCCATGATGCAGGTTGCGCGCGCCCCTTCGGAGTCGCGTTCTGGGAGGGAAAATCGACGTGCGGTCCACACTACTTCCGCTCGCTGCCATCATCGCCCTTGCGGGCGTCGGCGCGCCCGCTGGGGCCAGCGCCCCGTCGCCGCTTGCCGGCGAGAGCTTCGCCATCGGCAACGCCGGCGCGGTGTGCGAGGCGCAGGGCGTCCGCTTGGGCGAAGCGCGCACCTCGCTGTTCGACCGCAAGTGGGCGCTCATCTGCCGCGACGTGAACCGGCCCGTGGGGTCCGCCTATAGCTGGCGCTCGGGCGATGGCGCCCTCGCGCGCGTCGCGGGCGACCGCCCTGCCCCTTTATCCTGCGACGCGGCGCTGCCCGCCGATGGTCTGCCCTCCGGCACCACCGTCAGCCGGTGCCGCGAGAGCGGCGGACTCGAATGGGTGGTCTACATGGCGCCCGGCAAGGGACGCACGACGGTGGTCGAGGGGATCGCCGCCTACGACAGCGCGCTGCGGCTCGCGCTCGCCAGCATCGTGCAGGACCAGGTCGTACCTGGGACGGTCGACATCGTCACCACCGGGGGCAGCGGCTCGCTCGCGCAGGCGCGCGCCAGCCTGGGTGAAGCGGACCTGCTGATCGGCCAGGGCTACCGCCAGAACAACGCCGGGGACTTCAGCGGCGCGGAGGAATACTTTCGGCCCGACCTGGTCGCCGCGACCAGCGGGAACACCGAGCTCGCGACCAGCCGGCACGAAGTGATCGTCAACCGTGCGCTGCAGCTCAGCAACATGGGGCGCTATCAGGAAGCCGCGCGGGTGTTCGGCGAGGCGCGCGCGATGGGCCTGCGCGATCCGATCCAGTCGCGCCTGTTGCGCAATTTCGAGGCGATCGACGCGATCAACCGCGGCCAATTGGCTGAGGCGCGGACAATCCTCGTGCGGCCGGTGCCCGAGCTGGTCGATCCCGTCGCGACCAGCGATGGCTCGGTTGCGATCGACAAGGTTTTGTCGAACGGGCTCAATGCAGGCCTGTCCGCCGGCCTGACCGATGCGGTCGCGCAGGACAATCACCTGACCACGCCGGAGCGCGCCGCGATCATCGATGCGCAGGCGCTGCAGCTCTCCGCGACCGCCGACCGGCTTGAAGGCAAGTCCGCCGAGGCGCTGACCAAGTTGGCGCAGGCGCGCGAACAGATTGCCGCGATCCGGCAGGGTCGCGTGGTCTCCGCCGCCCGGCTCGAAGCGCAACTGATGAGCGAGATGGCCCTGTCGCACGAGGCGCTGGGCCAGAACGACCAGGCGCAGGCGCTGCTGCGCCAGTCGCTCGCGCTGACCGAGCTGCGCTACCCGGAAACCGCCTCGGTCAGCGCCGCCAAGGCGCGGCTGGCGGCGTTCCTGACGCGTCACGGAGACCAAGCCCAGGCGATGGGTCTGTACCGCGAGATCGTCGCCAAGACCCAGGGCGACAAGGCCGCGCTGGTCGGCCTCGAGAACCAGCTCGCACCCTATTTCGACATGCTGGTGGCAGGCGCGCCGCAGAATCCCGCGCTGGTGTCGGACATGTTCGCCGCCGCGCAATTGATCGAACGGCCGGGCGCCGCGCAAACGCTCGGCCAGCTCGCGCGCCGGCTCGCCGCGGGTGACGGCCAGGCATCCGACCTGTTCCGCCGCGAAGGCTCGGTCCGGCGCGAGCTCAACCGGCTCGACCTGACGCTCGCCCAGGTGGAGGCACCGGGCGCGGCGGCGGCGGACCCGGCCGCGGTCGCCGAGTTGCAAGCGCGCCGTGCCCGGCTCGCCGGGTCGCAGCTCGAGATTCTCTCAGCGCTGTCGGCCTATCCCGCCTACCGCTCGCTGTCGCACGATTACCTGACGGCTGACGAGATGCGCGGGCTGCTGGGGCCGCAGGAGGCCTATCTCGAACTCGCCCAGATCGGCGACGCGATGTACGCGGTGTACCTGTCCCCCGAGCGCTCGACCGCATGGAAGGTCGGCGCGAGCGCGGACGAGGTTTCCGCGCTGGTGAGCAAGCTGCGCGATTCGATCTCGGTCACCGTCGGCGGCGTCAACGCCACCTATCCGTTCGACGTCGACGCAGCGCGCACGCTGTTCGAAGCGATCATGGGCCCGGTCGCCGGCGACCTCGGGAATGTGAAGCACCTCGTGTTCGAACCCGACGGGGCGCTGATGGAACTGCCGCCCAACCTGCTGATCGCCGACCAGGCGACGGTCGATGCCTATCACCAGCGGGTGGCGTCGGGCGGCGACGAGTACGATTTCCGCGGCGTCGGCTGGCTCGGCCGCGGCCGCTCGATCAGCACCGCGCTGTCGCCCGCCAGCTTCCGCGACGCACGCAAGGCGCCTTCATCGAAGGCGGGCGCGCTGTACCTCGGGCTGGGCCAGAACCAGCCGGTCGGCCCGGTCACCCAGGCCTCGCTTGTGCGCAGCGCCGACACCGCCGAAGCCGGCTGCCAGGTGCCGCTGGCGGCGTGGAACCGCCCGATCTCGGCCGAAGAGCTGGTGTTCGCGAGCCAGGAATTGGGAGCGGCCCGCTCGTCTCTCATCACCGGTGCGGCTTTCACCGACACCGCGATCGAGCAGCGCCCCGATCTCGACAACTACCGCATCGTCCACTTCGCGACGCACGGCATCGTTACTCCGAGCAAGCCGGCCTGCCCGGTCAGCCCGGCGCTGCTGACATCGTTTGGTGGTCCCGGTTCGGACGGCCTGCTGCAGTTCGGCGAAATCTTCGACCTCAAGCTCGATGCCGATCTGGTCATCCTCTCGGCGTGCAACACCGCGAGCCTGGCCGGGCTCGAGGCGACTCAGGCGGCCGGTGTCGAGGGTGGCGGCGGCCAGGCATTGGACGGCCTGGTGCGCGCGTTCATCGGCGCCGGCGGGCGGCAGGTGATCGCAAGCCACTGGCCGGCGCCCGACGAGTACCAGGCGACCAAGCGCCTGTTCGAAAGCTTCTTCGCCGCGCCGCAATCGCTCGGCACAGGTGAAGCGCTGCTCGCGGCAGAAACCAAGCTGATGGACGACGCCGAGACTTCACACCCGTTCTACTGGGCGGGCTTTGCGCTGATCGGCGACGGCGAGCAGCCACTGTTCCACGGGAACTGAGCGCGGCTGCACAGTCATGAGCGACGGGTTGGCAGGCGGCATCGTCCGGCGCGGCTGGCGCAATGTGCGCGAGGCGGGCCCGCGCCGGCTGGCGCTGACCGGAGTACTTCTTCTCATTGCGCTGATCATCGCGCGCTTCGGCTGGGGTTTTTCGGCCGACAGCGAATTGCCCGGCATCAGCCCGGCGGAGCGGGCGATGTACGACTTCCGCACCTACGTGGTGGCCGACCGCCACCGGCTGGACCAGGACCCGCGGGTGCTGATGGTGGTTTATGACGACCAGACGCTGGCCCAGGTGCGCAAGCGCTCTCCGCTCGACCGCGGGCTGTTGGCAAAAGTGCTCACCAATCTCGACACGATGGGCGCGAAGGCGATCGGGATCGATATCCTGTTCGACCAGCCGCAGGATGAGGACGACCAACTTGCCGCCGCGCTGCGGGGGATGAAGACCCCGGTCGCGGTCGGCTATGCCGATCTCGCCACCAACGCGGGCAACATCGGCTACGATCAGGACCGGTACCTCAAGAGCTTCCTGGCGCGCCTCGAAGGATCGCGGTCGAAACCGGCGAGCGTGCGCCTGAGCGATCGCTTCGGCGTGACCCGGCAATGGCCGGAAATACGCGCCGATCTCCCTCCCGTGCTCGGGCGCCGCATGCTGGAAGAGGCGGGCGACGGCACGAAGACTCTGCCCGGTTATACGGGTTCGATCGTCTACCGCCTGCCGCGCGACCGCGACATGCCGGTCATTCCGCAAATGCCGATCCAGACGTTTCTCGACCCCTCGGTTGCGGAATATCTCGCGCCGGCGGTGGCCGGGCGGTACATTCTGATCGGCGGCGACATCGTCGATATCGACCGCGTCGCCACTCCCTTGAGCGAGGCGGCCGGCACCCCGCAGCCGCCGGGGCTGAAGGTCCACGCCGAGATGATCGCGCAGATGCTCGACGGTAAAGCGCTTCCGCAGCCGATGGGCATCACCTTGTGGGCGTTCGCGCTGCTGTTCATTCTGATGGCCGTGCTCACTGGCCTGCTCGAATGGGGCAGCTGGCGCATCTATGCACTGCTCGGCGCGCAGTTCGTGGTCATGCTGGGCATTCCGTTCGCGATGCAGTGGAACGGGGTCGACACTTACGGCCTGCCCGCGGTCGGCTGGGTGCTCGGCTGGATTCTCGCCTTTACCGCGGTCACCTCCGCGGCGCGCACTGCCGGCGCGGTGCAGCGCAACTTCGCACAAGGCGCGCTCGGCAAGTACCTGCCGCAGGACATCGCGCAGGAGATTATCGAGCGGCCCGAGCTGCTCGCGCTGCATGGAGAGAAGAAAGACATCTTCGTGGTCTTCAGCGATCTCGAGGGGTTCACCAAGATGAGCCACGCGCTGAAGCCCGAACAGGTCGCCAAGCTGGTCAACCGCTACCTGTCGATGCTGAGCAAGGTGGTGCTCGACCACGGCGGGGTGCTCGACAAGTTCGTCGGCGACGCGGTGGTCGCGTTCTGGGGCGCGCCGATCGCGCGGGAGGACGACGGGGAGCGCGCGGCGCGGGCCGCTTACGCGCTGTGGCAGGCGGGCGAGGCGTTCCGCGAGGAGGTCGCCAAGTCCGACCCGTCGCTGCCGAAGATCGGCAAGACCCGCGTCGGCTTGCACTATGGCGAGGCGGTGGTCGGCAACTTCGGGGGCGAGAACCGCATCCAGTATACCGCGCTCGGGGACAGCATGAACACCGCGGCACGTCTCGAGGCCGCCAACAAGGCGCTCGAGTCGAATGTCCTCGCTAGCCGCGAGGCGGTCGAGCGCAGCCGACTCGACTGGTGGCGGCCAATGGGCAAAGTGGTGCTGCGCGGCCGCGCCAAAGCGGTCGAGGTGTTTGCACCCGCACCCGAATGGGCGGCCGCCGAGCGCGAAGACCTTGCCGCCGCGCTCGCGGAGGACGACCCGGAACGGGCCGCAGACAAAATAAAACCGCTCGCGGAGCGCTATCCGACTGACAGCGCCCTCGAAAATTTGCTACGCAGGACTCGATCACTGAATGAGGAGGGGGCCTATGTGGTCTCGTAACCGTCGTCCGCTTCTGGCTCTGGCCGCGATTGCCGCGGCTGCCATGCCGGTCGCCAGCGCCCAGGCCGGCGTCGTCGTCGCTTCGAGCGGGCCGTCCGCCAAGACTTACCCGGTCGGCAAGAAGCTCGCCGCAACCGACAAGGTCGTATTGCAGAACGGCGACACCCTGACCGTGCTCGACGAGAAGGGCACCCGGGTGTTCAAGGGCCCGGTGACCGCTTCGCTCGCCGCGCGCACCGGCGCCGACCGCAGCGGCACTTTCGCCCTGCTCACCCGCCAGCGCTCGGCGAGCAAGGTGCGCACCGGGGCCGTGCGCGGCGACGAGGAGGGCCCGATCACGCGTCCCAACCTGTGGTACGTCGATGTCCGCGAATCGGGTCCGATGTGCCTCGCCAATCCCGCCGAAGTACGCCTGTGGCGTCCCGCCACCACCGGCGAGGCGCTTTATGCGATCGGCCCCGACGGCGCCAAGGCCAGCAGCAAGGCGGCCTTCGGTGACGGCGAGATGCTGACGGTGTGGGATCTCAGCCAGTCGCCGGTCACGGATGGCGCGAAGTACGTGGTCGCCGGGCAGAACGGGACCCCCAGCGAGATCACCTTCCACGTGCTCGACAGCGTGCCCGCCGCGCCCGAGGATCTGGCGCTCAAGCTGATCGAAAAGGGCTGCACCGCCCAGCTCGACGTGCTGTCGACGGCGATGTCCACCGCCGACGGCTGAATTCTTTTCGCGACTCGGTCGCGCCAACAGGTCGCTCACGGGGCAACGACCCCGCCCGATGAAATAGGGAAACCTCGCGGCGAACAACGCCAGCGGGGAATGAGGAGGATCGAATGGCGGCTCGCACCGGCGGAACATGGCCTGCGATGCGTTGGGGGCGCGCGGCGCTTGCGGTGAGCAGTGCCCTCGCGCTGGTTCCGCTGAGCCCGGCGCAGGCGCAAGTCGCGACTGGTCCTTCGCGTGACGATCTCAATGTCGGGCGCGAAAAGGCTCCGCCGCCGGCGACTCGCTTGTCGGTGCAGGACAATATCGAGCGCGGCCCCTGTCCGCTCGCCGAGCCGGCGTTCGCCGATGCGCGGGTGACCTTTTCCTCGATCGAGTTCACCGGTCTGCCGGGTATCTCCGCGGCTGACCTGGCGCCGGCGTGGACCGAGTTTGCCAATCGCGATCTGCCGATCGCCACCTTGTGCGAAGTGCGTGACCGGGCCGCGACGATGCTGCGCGCGCGCGGCTTCCTGGCCGCGGTGCAGATCCCGCCGCAGCGGATCGAGAAGGGCGGCGTCGCCCGCATGGACATCCTCGCGGCCCGTCTGACCGAGCTGCAAGTACGCGGCCAGGCCGGCGGCGCTGAAGGGCTGATCGCCGAGCACCTCGAGCCGCTGACCAAGGAACCCTATTTCAACACCAACGACGCGACCCGCAACCTGCTGCTACTGCGCGATCTGCCCGGCTACGACGCACGGCTGACGCTGCGCTCCGCCGGCCGCGCGCCAGGCGAAGTGGTGGGCGACATCGCGGTCGACTACACTCCGATCGAGCTGACCATCGGCGCGCAGAACCTGGGCGCGAAGGCCACCGGGCGCGAGGGTCTATTCGCGGAGATCGCCCTCAACGGCGTGCTCGGCATCGGCGACCGCACCACCGCGAGCATCTACAACACCGTCGACTGGGACGAGCAGCGCATCATCCGCCTGGGCGAGGAGTTCGCGCTCGGCGCCAACGGCCTGCGGCTCGGCGGCAGCGTGCTGTTCGGCCGCAGCGAGCCGAGCCTTGCCGGCGGCGGTTTCCTGACCAAGACCTTTGCCGCCGAAGGGCACCTGCGCGCGGTGCTGCAACGCCGCCAGACCAGCTCGCTCGCGCTGACGGGCGGGCTCGAGGTGGTCGACCAGAAGCTGTCGTTCGCGGGCACGCGGCTCAGCAAGGATGACCTGTCGGTCGCGTTCCTGCGGCTAGACCATGCGGCAATCGACCCGGAAAGCGCGTCCGGTACCGGGGGGTTTTCTCCGGCCGAGCCGCGCATGCGCAGCGCGCTGTCGTTCGAGGTGCGCAAGGGCATCGGCCTGTTCGGCGCCAGTCACGACTGCTCACCGCTTGCGGCGTGCCTGCCGCCCAACGTGCCGATCAGCAACGTGCTCGCCGATCCCCGCGCGCTCGTCGCGCGGATGGAAGGCACACTCGAATACCGCCCCGCCAAGCGGGTCACCTTCGCGGTTTCTCCGCTGGTGCAAGTCGCCAGCAATCCGGTGCTGGCGTACGAACAGGCCAGCTTCGGCAACTACACCATCGGCCGCGGGCTCGACCCCGGCATTGTCGTGGGTGACGATGCGATCGGATCGTCGTTCGAGCTGCGCTATGGCACCCGCTACCCGGGCGCGCGCGGCGGGTTCGCCTTCGAACCGTTCGTGTTCGTCGACCTCGCGCGTGCCTGGATCGACGACGACAAACTCAATCCTGACCCGCGCGATGTGCTGACCGCGGGCGCGGGTGTCCGCGGCCGCTGGGGCGACCGCTTCGATTTCGGACTGACTTTCGCAGCACCGCTGAAGCGCGCCGGCTACCAGCTTGAGCGGAGCGATCCGCGCATCCTGTTCACGATTGCCGCGCGCCTGCTGCCCTGGGGAGACCGCTGATGGATCGCACCGCCTCCAATCGCTCGCGCGCCCGCCGCCGCAACGCCGCGCTGCTCTCGGGCTGCGCGCTCGGCCTCGTGCTCTCCGCGCACCCGCAGGCGGCCGCCGCACAGGATGCGACTCGCGGCTTCCAAGGGGCGGGCTCGGTCGGCGCCGGTTCCGTCACCATCACCACTGGCAGTCAGAACACCACGATCGACGTCGGCAGCGCGCAGGCGGTGGTCAACTGGACCCCGACCGATACCTCGACCAGCGGCACGATCGATTTCCTGCCCGAGGACTACAGCGCCTCATTTATCTCATCGAACTTGTCCGAGTACACGGTCCTCAATCGTATCCTGCCAGGCGGCAGCGCGAAGATCGGCATCAACGGCCATATCACCAGCTCGGCGAGCAATGGCGACGGCGGCCAGAACGTCGGCGGGAACGTGTGGTTCTACACCCCCAATGGCTTCGTCGTCGGCCCTCGCGCGACGATCCAGGTCGGCGGCCTGGTGATGACCACCAACGACATCGTGTTCGGCAGCGCGAACACCGGCGGCGACGACCTGACCGACGTCAACGGCAACGTGCTGTTCCGCGGCACCACGCCCGGTTCGTCGATCGTGATCAACCCCGGCGCGCAGATCACGGGCACCAGCTTCAATTCCTACATCGCGCTGGTTTCGCCGCGCATCGAGCAGGGCGGCTACGTCAGCGCCGACGGTTCGATCGCCTACGTCGCGGGCAACCAGGTCGACCTCAAGATCAACGCCGGCAACTTTGACATCGTCGTCGGCGAAGGGGCCGAGGACGCGAACGGCATCGTCCACACGGGCACCACCACCGGGTTCAGGTCCTCGCCGGACAGCAGGATGCAATTCGTCGCGGTGCCCAAGAACACCGCGCTGACGATGCTGCTGTCGGGCTCGATCGGGTATATTCCTGCCGGCTCCTCCTATTACGATGGTGGTGCGATCGTGCTCACCGCGGGCGACCTGGGTTCGCCGGACGGAAACATCGATATCGGCGCGACGCGCTTTACCAGCGGTGTCGATGCGCACGCGACCGGCAGCATCAAGGTCGCACCGCCGACCAGCAACTCGACCGAGGGCTACAACGAAGCGCGCTTCGAATCCTACGCCTCACTGTCGGCCGACAAGTCGATCGAGCTCACCGCAGTGGGCGGCAGTCAGATCAACGCCGATCGCGGTCTGAACCTCTATTCACGTAGCGAAGCCGGCGACGGCGGCGCGATCTCGATCACCGCGGGGCCGGCCGAGCTCATCCCGCCGGACCCGGAAGCGATCGACCCGCCGCAGCAATTCACCTCGGCCGGCTATATTCGCATCAGCGGCGGCCTCAGCGCCGATGCCGGCTCGTACGGCGGCACCAGCGAGGACGGGACGACCGGCCTCGACAGCCACGCCGGTTCGATCACGCTGGCGGCCGACGGCGGCACGATCGATGCCGACTACGCCTATCTCTACGCGCGTGGTGAGGGCGGGTTCGGCACCAAACAGGGCGGCGACGGCTATGGCGGGACGATCGACGTCCACGCCGGCCTCGGCGGCGCGATCTACACGAACTATCTCTCGGCCCAGGCCGAAGGGCACGGCGGTGGCAGCTATGAATACACCGAGACCGACGCGATCGGCGGCCACGGCGGCGTGGGCCGTGGCGGCGCGGTCACCATCGCCGACAGCAGCGGGTCATTCGACGATGATCCCACCGGCGGCCTGCTCAGCATCAACGAATTCTCGCTCGACGTAACCGCCATCGGCGGCAACTCGCTCGAGCGTGCCTCGGGCTTGGGCGGTGACGCCTTCGGCGGCACGATCGACTTCACCATCGACCGGCAAAACCAGAATTTCGGCTACATTTACGGCTACGCCCGCGCGATCGACGGCGACGGCGGCGCGGAAGATCCGATCGGCGGCGACATCACCATGACCTTCGGTGGCGGCGCGGCGGTCACCCTCAACACGCTCTATCTCGATGCCGGAGCCGAAGCGAGCATCAACAGCCCCGCCGGCGCGTTCGGCAAGGGCGGCACGATCGATCTAACCGTCAGGGACGGCGCCTCGCTCGATGTCTTCTACGACACCGACCTCAACGCCAGGGCGGACGTTTCGTACTACTATTACGACACGCTGATCGACAGCTCGCCGGACCTGACCGGCGGGACCATCAAGCTGACCGCCGACGGCGGGCGCTTCACCACGAGCAACCTCGAGATCGACGTGTCGGCCAACAACGTCGGCGCGACGACCAGCGCGGGCTTCGCGCATGGCGGAACCGCGGTGGTGACCGCCGCCAACGAAGGATCGATCGCGACCCTGCTGTCGGGCAGCGAATGCAGCGAGTGCTTCAGCGGCGGCTATTTCGAGGTCGACGCCGAAGGCTACGGCACGAGCGGCCTGTCGGCCAACCTCGTCACCGGCGGCGACATCACCCTCTCGGCGCAGAGCGGCGGGACGATTTCGGCCGCTTCGGGTGAAATCGACCTCTACGCGGGCACGTCGTACGGCTCGGCCGAGACCAGCGAAGGCGTCGGCGTCACCGGACAGGGCGGCACGATCGCGATCGACGCGATCGGCGGGACCATCCTCACCGGCCTCTACGCCGACGTCAGCGGCGACGGGGGCGACGCGGACAACGGCGGCGGGTCGGGCACCGGCGGCACGATCAACGTGCGGGTGCTGGAAGGCGGCGCGCTGGAGAATGCGCTGTTCGCCTCCGCTAGCGGCTACGGCGGATACGCGTACGTCTCCGGCAATGGCGGCGACGGCACCGGCGGGCGTCTGACGTTCCAATCCGACGACACCGCCAGTTTCACCAACTTCGGCCTCGAATTCTACGGCGAGGGCCAGGGAGGCACGTCCTACGGGGGCAACGGCGGCGACGGCACGGGGGGCAGCGCGCAAGTCGATATCCTCGGCGGCACGCACGACTGGTACGACATCTATCTGAACGGCGCGGGCCGCGGCGGATACGGATACGGCGAAGGCGGGGGGTTCACCGGTTCGGGCTATGGTTCGGTCGACGGCCTCAACCTGCACATCGGCGGCGGCGCCGACATGCAGGTCTCCTACATCGGGCTCGATGCGCGCGCGTCGGCGGGCGCCGACGGGGATGTCAACGAGGCGATCGGCGGCAACGCCAGGCTGCTGGTCGATCAGCTGGCCACGCTTACCGCCGACAGCATCGGGATCAACGCGAGCGGCTCGCTGGCGTTCGAGGAACGCAGCTCCGACAGCTTCAATACCACCCCCAACGCAGCTGGCGGCTCCGCCTCGGCGGTGGCCGACAGCGGCACGATCCGGACCCCGTTCCTCGAAGTCGTCGCGAATGGCCAGACCGGTGCCGGGCTCTCAGGGGCAGGGACCGCGAAAGGCGGCTCGGCGACCGTCGGCGCCTCCGACGGCGGGCTGATCGACATCATCGACGGCGGCTTCGATGGCGCGCTGACCGACGCCGCGATCAGCGCCTTCAGCGGCTTGACGATCGAGGCGAAGGGCCTTGGCGCCGAAGGACCATTTGCCGCGGATGCGACCGGCGGCACCGCGACGCTCTACACCGCGGGCGGCACGATCAATTCGGTGAGCGGCATTACCGTCAACGCCGACGCGGACGCGGGCGATTTCGCGTATGGTTTCGGTTACGAGGGGCCAGCGAACGGCTTCAATGCGACCGGCGGCACCGCCAGCGTGGAGATGCGCACCGGCGGCAGCGGCGGAGGCGCGATCAACGCACCCTCGCTCACCATCACAGCGCAGGGCCTCCCCAATGGCAGCTTCGGCGAATTCCCCGCCGTGCAGGGTGCCGGCGGCATCGGCCAGGGCGGCAACGCGACCCTGGCGGTGGCGCAGGGCGCGCTGACCACCGGCGACATTATCATCGACGCGACCGGCTTCGGCGGAGTCGCGGCCGAGAACCTCGAGGGCGACGCCTACGCTTCGGGCAGCGGCACAGGCGGGACCGCGACTTTCCGCATGACCGGAGGCTCGGTCGACACCACCGCGCTCACGGTCGTGGCGCAAGGCATCGGCGCCGGCGGTGTCGGCGATACCGAGGGCGCGACCGCGTCGCTGGCCGGCACCGGCACCGGCGGCACCGCCCGCTTCATCGCCTCGGGCGGCACGCTCAACAACGGCGGAGACCTGCGGGTCGAAGCCTCGGGCTTTGGCGGAGAAGGCGGCTTCAATCCCAACTCCGCACCGGGCGGCGACGGCGCCGACGGGTTCGGCGGCACCGCCACTTTCACCACGCCGTCAGGGGGCTCGGCGAGCCTCAACATCGGCGGCGAAATCCGGATCGCGGCCGAAGGGCGCGGCGGCGACGGGGCGTTCTCGTACAGCGAAGAACCCGGCACCGGCGGCAGCGCGACCGGCGGCACCGCCGCAATGAACCTGGCCGACATTCCGTTCCAGTTCGGCGCGGTCGTCATCGATGCCAACGGGGTGCCGGGCACGGGAACCGTGGGCGGCGATGCGACGGGCGGCACGGCGTCGTTCAGCCTGGTGGATACGCTGACAACCGCGATCGCACCGCGCGTGATCGAAAGCCTCAATATCTCGGGCGCGAGCTATGCCGGCGCTGGAGCTGTGTCGGTCGGCGGCGCGGCGAACTTCGCGGCACAAGTCGGCAATCTCGGGTCCGGACTGACGATCACCAACGACCTCTCGCTCTATGCGGCGGGCGACACCGGTCCTGCGGGCTTCGGGATTGTCGGCGCGATCTCCGGAGCGCCGGTGACCGTCGGCGGCCAGGTCAGCATGATCACCCCGCGCGATGCGCAGTTAACCATCAGCGGCGCGGGTGCGCTCAATGCCACCGGCAACCTGTTCGTATCGGTCGGCGGCCGCTTCAGCAGCACCGGCCTCATCTCCACCGGCGGTAACGCGCTGGTGCGCGGCGACCTCGGGATCGACATGACCGATCTCGCGGCGGGCGGCACCACTTCGCTCACCTCGTTCGGCCCGGTCGTGGTTTCGCACGACCTGCGCTCGGTCGGTCCGGTCACGGTCAGCGGCGGTTCTGTCCTGCTGCGCTCGCTCGGCGGCCTTACGTTCGCCGATGCCGATGCACTCGACGGCAACCTCGAGATCGAGACTGCGGGCGACCTGCTCCTCGCGGCGGTCGACGCGACCGGCTCGGTCACGCTGACCAGCAATGGGGGATCGATCCACAACACCGGTGCCGTTAACGGCGTCGGCATTTCCTACACCGCCGCGGGGAACGTGGTGTCCGACACCACCCTGGCTTCGGGCGGCGCGCTCAGCGTCGATGCGGGCGGGACCTTCACCGCCCCCGGCACGGTGAGCGCGGTCGGCAATGTCAGCCTGTCGGCCGACCTCGGCATGAACCTTGCCGGAGTCGTCTCGGGCGGGACCACCGACCTGCGCGCCGACGCTGGTGCGCTGACGATCAGCAGTCTCACCTCGCCCGGCGCGGTGACAGCCTCGGCCCAGTCGGTTTCGATCACCTCGCCGGGCGCGCTCAGCTTTACCGATGCGCAGGCGACGGCCGGCAATCTCGCGATCACCACCGCCGGCAACCTGGCCCTCGCGCAAGGCGGGGCGAGCGGATCGCTCTCGCTTTCGAGCGGCGGCAGCGTGACCGGGACCGGGCCCATCACCGCGGGCGGCAACGCCAGCGTAACCGGAGCCACGGGCGTCTCGCTGGCGGCTCTGACCAGCGGCGGAGCGACGTCGCTCACCGCGCCCAACGGCAACCTCACGGTGACCGACCTCAATTCGGCCGGTCCGGTCACCGCGAGCGCCCGAGGCGTCAGCATCGGCTCATCCGGCGCGCTGACGTTTGCCGATCTCGAGGCGACCGCGGGCGATGCGGTGGTCCAGACCGTGGGCAACCTGACCGTCAACACGGTCGACGCCACCGGCCTTGCGAGCCTGACCAGCACGGGCGGTGCGCTGGGCGTCAATGGCGCGATCAACGCCCATGACATTGCGCTGTCCTCGCTCGCCAGCCTCGCGCTCGGCAACAGCCTGAGCGCGCCGGGCCAGATCAGCCTGACCAGCACCAGCGGAGCGGTGTCCGCCACCAGCCCGATCACCGCCGGGGGCAACCTCGCGGTATCGGGCAACAGCGGCATAACCCTGGGCACCGCGAGCAGCGGCGGCACCACCAGCCTCACCGCCGCCAACGGCGCGATCTCTGTCACCAACCTGAGCTCCGCCGGCGCTGTCACCGCGCGCGCGCGTTCGATCGGCATCGGCTCGGCCGGCGCGCTGAGCTTCGCCGACCTCGATGCGACTGCGGGCAACATCGCGGTGCAAACCGCCGGCAACCTTGCGGTCGCAACCGTGGACGCAACCGGATCGGTTACCCTCACCAGCCCCGGGGGAACGGCCTCGGGCGCCGGTCCGATCGTCGCGGGCGGCAACCTGGCGGTGGCCGGCAACACCGGCGTCTCGCTCGGCACCGCGACCAGCGGCGGCACCACCTCGCTCGCGAGCGCGAACGGCGCGGTCGGCGTGACCAACCTCAATTCGTCCGGAGCGGTGACCGCCAGCGGGCGCTCGGTAGCGATCGGTTCGACCGGCGCGCTGACCTTCGCGGACCTCGACGCGACCGCGGGCAACGTGGCGGTCCAGACTGCCGGCAACCTCACCGTTGCCACCGTCAATGCGACCGGATCGGTCGCGCTGACCAGCACTGGCGGAGCGGTCTCCGGCAGCGGGCCGGTCGTCTCGGGCGGCAACCTCGCGATCTCGGGCAACAGCGGGATCGCACTCGGAACCGCCACCAGCGGCGGCACGACTTCGCTTGCCAGCGTCAATGGCGCGGTGGGCGTGACGAACCTGAACTCGGCCGGCGCGGTCACCGCGAGCGGCCGCTCGGTCACGATCGGCTCGACCGGCGCGCTGACCTTCGCCGATCTCGACGCGACCGCCGGCAACATCGCGGTGCAGACCGCGGGCAACCTCGCCTTCGCCACGGTCGACGCGACCGGATCGGTTTCGCTGGTCAGTACCGGCGGCGCTCTCGCCGGCAGCGGAGCGATCCATGGCAACGGGATCACGCTCGGCTCGCTCGCCGACTTGCAGGTTAATGGCCTCGACACCGCGGGCGCAATCAGCCTGACGAGCACCGGCGGCGCGGTCTCGGCCACCGCCCCGGTTACCGCGGGCGGCAACCTCGCCGTGTCCGGCCTCACCGGCGTTTCGCTCGGCACGGCGAGCAGCGGCGGGACCACCGCGCTCACCAGCGCCAACGGCGCGGTCGCGGTGACCAATCTCGCTTCGGCGGGGCCAGTCACCGCGAGCGGCCGCTCGATCAACATCGGTTCGACCGGCGCGCTGACCTTCGCCGATCTCGACGCGACCGCCGGTAACATCGCCGTGCAGACCGCGGGCAACCTCGCGCTCGGCACGGTCGACGCGACCGGATCGGTCACGCTCACCAGCACCGGCGGCGCGCTGCAGACCAGCGGAGTGATCAACGGCAACGGCATCGCCTTGAGCTCGCTCGCCAGCCTCCAGCTCAATGCCGCGCTCGCCACCGCGGGGGCGCTCAGCCTGACCAGCACCAGCGGGTCGGTCACCGCGACCGCTCCCTTGAGCGCGGGCGGCAACTTCGCCGCCTCGGGCCAGACCGGCGTGTCGCTCGGGACTGTGGCGAGCGGCGGCACCACCTCGCTCACCGCCGCCAACGGCGCGGTCGCGGTGACGGCGCTCAGCTCGACCGGGGCGCTCACCGCCAGCGGCCGTTCGATCGACGTCCGTTCTCCGGGCGCCCTGACGGTAGCCAACGCGCAGGCGACCGCGGGCAACCTCAACCTGCAGGCGGCGCAAGCGCTGACGGTGGGCAATGCGTCGGCGACAGGCGCCGCGACGCTGACTGCAGGCACAACCCTGAGCACCACCGGCACGCTCGCGGGCGCGTCGCTCGATCTCAACGGAGCCAACGTCACCATCGGCGGCCAGGCGACCGCGAGCCAGGATCTCACCATCGGCGCGAACCAGTTGTTCACGCTCAACGGCGTCGCCGCGGCCAAGACGGTCACGGTCAACACCGGCGACATCGCCATCGCCGCGACCGGACGGCTCGGCACCCGCGGGCTGACCCAGTCGATCCTGCTGCGCAACCGGACCACCACCAAGCCGATGAACATCGGCGGCACCGGGGTCTCGGGTGAGTTCAGCCTCGACAAGGCCGAGGCGGCGCGGCTGTTTGCCGACCAGCAGATCACTTTCGTGTCGCGAATCGGCGAAGGCGCCGGCGGCGATGCGCGCGTGGGCGATCTCGCGCTGACGTTCGGCAACCAGGGCAACGTCGGCAGCGGCGGCACGATCAAGGTCGATGCCGGCGGCGTAGTGACCGTGAACGGCGCGGTCGCCCTCACCACGGTCTCCGATGCCGACACCTTCGCGATCGATCCCACCCGGATCGACGTGATCGCGGGCAGCGGCTCGATCGTGATGAAAAACGCCGGCGGCACGCTGATGGGCACGCTCGAGCTCTCCGCGGACAGGATCGGAGTCGCCGATCAGACCACGCTCGACACGATCGCCTCGCTCAGCGATTTCGCCGCGATCAGCAGCGCGCTCGACAAGCCCGGTTCTGCGGGGCCCGACGGCGGATACCTGCAGGCGGGCACGATCAATCTCATCGCGGGCAGCGGCGTGTTCATCCAGAACGGCGGGGCGACGACCGAGTACGCCGATCGGCGCGGCTTCCGCGCGAACGCGCTCAACATCGACAGCGAAGGGACCAACACGCAGATCGCCATCAACGGCGTGATCGTGACCCCGACGGGCGAGCTTGTCGGGCTCGACACCCAGCAAGGCGTGAGCATCAACGGCGTGATCGCAACCGACCTCGCCAAGGGCGCGCCGGTGACGATCAACGGCTGCGCGGCGGGCGTGAACTGCGGGATTCCCGAGTACACCTTCGGCGGATTGTCGGCCGACGAGCTCGAACAGTTGCTCGCCACTGCCGACGACCCGGGCAAGGGTACCGCGGGCCAACCGCTGCAGGTCGAGGAGACCCGGCCGCTGATCACCCCGCCGCTGGTCGACGAACCGATCACCGGGGTGGGGAATGACGATCTTTGGCAGGTGAAATGCACTCCGGATGGCGATAAGAACTGCCCGGCGGAGGAGGGATCGTAAGTGAAGCTGACGGGGGGCGCGCGGGGGCCGCTTTCAAAAATCGTCGCAGCGCTGGCGCTGATCGCCGCTGTCTTCGCAGGCAGCGCGGCATTGGCCGGCGGGCAATTGATGGGCGTGGCGAGCTGCGCCGGCTCGACCTGCCACGGCCGTGCCGAGGGCAACGGAGCGGTGGTCCGGCAGGACGAGATCGCGACCTGGCAGGAGCCAAGCTCACCCTCGGGCGCGCATAGCCGCGCCTACGCCGCGCTCACGACCCTGCGCGGCCGCCAGATCGGCGCCACGCTGGGGATCGAGCCCACTTCATCCAGCGAGTGCCTCGGCTGCCACGCGACCACCGGTGGCGCGCGCGGGCCGCAGTTCCAGCTGTCCGATGGGGTGGGGTGCGAATCGTGCCACGGCGCGGCGCAAAGCTGGCTGCCGACTCACTTCACCGTCGGCGGCAGTCACGCGGCCAACGTCGCGTTGGGTATGACACCCCTCGAGCGGCCTTCGGTCCGAGCCAAGGTCTGCCTCGATTGCCACTATGGCAGCGACGAAGGCGGGCAGTTCACCAGCCACCGGATCATGGCCGCAGGCCACCCGCGCCTGTCGTTCGAGCTCGACCTGTTCTCCGCGCTCCAGCAGCACCACGATGCCGACGCCGACTATGCCAGCCGCAAGGGCAGCCCGAGCAGCGTGCGCCTGTGGGCGGTGGGGCAGGCCGAAGCGGTGCGCCGCTCGCTGTCGCTGTTCCGCCAGCCGCAGTTCGGCACGCAAGGGATGTTCCCCGAATTCTACTTCTTCGACTGCCATAGCTGCCACCGCCAGATCACCGACGGACCGCAGCGCAAGCTCACGTTCGAGACCAATCCCGGCCGGCCGATCCTGTTCGCCACCCCGCCTTACAACGACGAGAACATGATCATGCTCTCGGCCGTCGCGCGCGTGCTCGCGCCCGGTCAGGCGAGCGGTTTCGACAGCGCGGTCGCCGCGTTCCACAAGGCGATGGGCCAGGGCCGCCCCGAGGCGGTTGCCGCGGCTCAGAAGCTGGAGGCAGCGGCCGCTTCGCTCGAAAGTGCGCTCGATGCGCGCGGCTACGGCGCGGACGAGGCGTTCCAGGTCATCGCCGCGATCACCGACAAGGCGACCAGTCCGCGCTTCACCGATTACGCCGGTTCGGCGCAGGCGGTGATGGCGACCGACACGCTGCTCAACGCAATGGTGCGCGAGAACCGCGTGACCGTGGGCGCGGCGGCCGGCATCCGCGCCTCGATCAACCGCGCCTATGCCGCGGTCGAGAGCCCCGAAGGCTACAACCCCGGCAGCTTCCGCACCGCGCTCGGCCAGGCCGCGCGCAGTATCGAGGCGCTGCGGTGAGAGCCAGCCCGAGGGTCGCCGCGCTGACGATCGCGCTCACGCTCGCCTCGTGCGGGGGTGGCGGCGGATCGAGTGGTGGAAGTTCAGGCGGCGGCACTTCGGCGCCCGGCCCGACTCCGCCATCGACGCCCACCGCCGTCTATACCGCGCCCGCACTGGAAGCGCTGACGGTGGCCGAGGTCCAGCGCATCATCGCGCAGGCTGCGGGCGAGGCGCAGGCGCGGGGGCGCCCCGCGGTGATCGCGGTGACCGACCGCGTGGGCAACGTGCTCGGCGTGTTCAACATGAACGGCGCGCCGGTGAAGATGCTCACCAGCCGCCTGACCGGGACCGGCGTGCTCAACGACGTCGACGTCGATGTGCAGGGGATCGAGGTGGTCGCGGTGATCGGCGCGCTCGCCAAGGCGCTCACCGGCAACTACCTGTCGAGCGGCGGCAACGCGTTCTCCAGCCGTACGGCGAGCATGATCGTGCAGGCGAACTTCCCGCCCTCGCCCGGCACCGTGGGCCTGGAAAGCGGGCCGCTGTCGGGCGTGCAGTTCAGCCAGCTGCCCTGCTCGGACCTCAATACCCGCTTCAATGCGGCCGGAGGCGTCTCGGCGTTCATCGGCCCCAAGCGCTCGCCGCTCGGCCTCGCGGCGGACCCTGGCGGGTTTCCGCTCTACAAAAACGGGGTGCTGGTCGGCGGCATCGGCGTGATCGCCGAGCCCGACTATGCGTTCGACACCAACGTCACCGACCTGCAGGTCGACGACGAGGAAGCGATCGCGCTCGCCGGCATCCAGGGCTTCGCCCCGCCCGACGCGATCACTGCGGACAAGATCACCGTCGATGGCACCGCACTGCGCTTCTCCGACATGCGGGTGACCGACCTCTCCCCGCTCAAGACCGATTTCGCCGCGATCAACAACACGCTCGGCGGGCTGGTCGCGGTCACCGGTTATTCCAACGGCGGGATCATCGCCGGCACCCCCTACGGGACCGAGGCGAGCGGCTATCGCCAGGCCACCTCCGCGGAGTTCGCCTTCCCCGACGCGTTCGTGCTGTCGAACGGCGGCGGGACCAACCGCTATCCGATCCGGGCCGGCAGCGACGCCGCGGCGGTCGGACAGCCGCTGTCAGCGGCCGAAGCACGCGCGGTGCTGGAGGAAGCCTACGCGGTGATGCGCCACGCGCGCGGACAAATCCGCCGCCCTCTCGACAGCCGCGCGCAAGTGACGATCAGCCTGGTCGATACCTACGGCGACGTGCTCGGCGTGGTGCGCGCGCCCGATGCGCCGATCTTCGGCACCGACGTCTCGCTGCAGAAGGCGCGCACGGTCGCGTTCTTCTCCAATCCGGTCGCGGCGCAGCAGCTGCTCGACGATCCTGATGCGGAGATCGCGGACTTCCTCCAGCGCGCGCGGGTGTTCTTCAACGATGCCAACGCATTCACCGGCAAGACCGCGTTCGGCGCGCGCTCGATCGGCAACATCAGCCGCCCGCACTTCCCCGATGGCGAGGCGGCGCGGCCCGAAGGACCGCTCAGTCGCCCGATCGCGGATTTCAGTCCCTTTGCAACCGGCTTGCAGATCGCGCTGGTGAAGTCGAACCTGCTCCAGCACGCATTGTTCGTGCAGGGCGCGCCGTTCAGCGACACGCCGGCGCAGTGCACGCTGGTGCCGCCCGCCCCCACCGGCCAGCGGCGGCTCGCCAACGGGATGCAGATCTTCTCGGGCGCGGTGCCGATCTACCGCGGCTCGACGCTGGTCGGCGCGATCGGCGTATCGGGCGACGGCATCGACCAGGACGACATGATCAGCTTCCTCGGCGCGCACAACGGCGGCGCGCGGGTGGGCGGGATCGGCAATGCGCCGATCGACATCCGGGCAGACAAGATCGTGATCCCGGTCGGCGCCGGGGTGCGGCTACGCTACGTCAACTGCCCGTTCGCTCCGTTCCTCGACACCAACGAGCAGAACGTCTGCGAAGGCAAATAGCTCAGACTTTCTTGGCGCAGATATCGAGCTGGATGTTCGTTAGATCGTCACCGATCGCGATCATCAGGTTGGTGAGCTGCGTCGTCTCGTCGGCCTTGAACTGCCCGGTGACGTCGGCCGACGGCGAGACGTCGTTATAGGGGTTCTTGAGCGGCGAGCCGATCAGCACGGTCGCGACCACCGGCATCCCCATCCGGTCGACCTGCACGAACGCCGAGTCCGGATCGGTCCGGAAATCGAACGTGGTGCCGGTGTTGTCGGCCAGCTGCGCCGGTCCCTGCGCGGGCGCGAAGTAGGGGAAGGTCGTGCGGAAGGGCACGTCGTTGGCGCCCGGATTGAGCGGCAGGTTGGCAAACGTGCGCAGGCTCTGGCCCGACTTGGTCAGGTCGAGGAATAGGAACGCGAGGCTGATGTCGACCACCGCATCGTCGAGATCGCGCCCGTTGGGAAAGTTCGCCGGCAGCGACATGTCGAGCTTGAGGCTGTCGGGCACCAGCATCTGCCGAACGGTCAGCCCGCCAGTGCCAGGGACCACCTGGGTGAAGCACGGCTCCACGTCATAAGTGAATGCCGTCTGCCCGCCCCCGCCGGTCTGTACCGGGGTCGGCGTAGGCGTCGCGGTGGGAGCGGGAGCCCCGCCGCCGCCGCAGCCGGCGAGCAAGGCGGGGATCGCCAGCGATAGCAGCAGGCGGTTCGCGCGCATCACTTCTGCCCTCCGAAACGGGCCGCGGTCGACCACACTGCGATCTTGCCGGTCCCGCCGGCCACGCGGCTCTTGGGCAGTTCGATCACGAACGCGGTGTCGTTCTGGCCGGTGAAGAAGCTGCGCTGGTTGTTGAACCGGATCGATCCGGTCGAGCGCGTCTCGCGGAAGCCGAGCAGGTCGAAATAGAACGGATCGTCGAGCAGGCCGGCGAATGTCTTCACGCCATCCTTCTGCAAGATCGCTTCGACCGGTCCTTCGATCGTGCCGGTCACGCCCGGGATGCCCTCGTAACGCACCCCGAACTGGGTGGGCTTGGCCCCGGGGCCGAAGCGGACCTTGATGGTGATTTCGGGCGTATCGTCGGGCGGTGCGGTCGAGATGAGGATCTTGTACAGCACGTCGCGGTCGTAGACCGCCGGCTGCGTGCCCACGCTCGGCCCCGCGAAGGTCAGCGCCAGGCGCAGATCGTTACCGGCATACCACGCATACACGTCGGCGATATCCGCCGGGGCGTCGGGCGTGGTATCGAAGGCAGGATCGGTGCGCGTCGGCGGATCGAGGTGATCGGCGGCCCAGTTGACGGCGCCAGGCAGGACGAGCGCACCCGCCACCGCAAGTGCCAAGGCACCGCCACCCCACGCCAGCGTCGCTGCACTTCGCATTCGATCGGTCTCCCCGGCCCGAATCTTCAGCAATGCACCCGTTTGTTTTGCCGCATTCTCTCTCCCGGAGCGAATTGCGCAAGTTCGCAATTGCATTCGCGGCGGATTTTTCGCACTTTTCGCATCAGGGGGAGGTCTGGTTCCGCATGTCTGCAGCGCTGACCTTGTTGCCCGCACTGGCGTTCGCCATGCAGGCCGGCGCGCCCGCCGAGGAGCCGGCCCCGCCGCAAGAACAAACTGCACCGGCAAGCGATGAGGATAACGGACCGCCGCCGGTCGACAACGAATCGATCGAAGGCCGCCGCCGGCCGGGCTACGACGCCGAACTCCCCGACCAACTGCGCCAGACCAACCACGGCGCGGTGCGCGCGCCGCCGCCCGAGGCGTTTCCGACCGACCAGATCCCGATTCCCGACCGCTGGCGTCTGATCGAGAGCCTGGGCGTGGTGAAGGAACGCTGGTTCGATCCCTACCACCAGAACACGCTTAAGGGTGACCGGCCGCTCAAGCCCGAGAAGTGGCCCTTCATCACCGGCGACGACTGGTTCTTCTCCGCCAGCGCGGTGAGCGACACCGTGATCGAGCCGCGCACCTTCCCCATACCCGTCGGCGTGCAGACCACCCAGCGGCCCGACAGCCTCGACATATTCGGCAAGGATGCGAGCTACGTCCTGTCGCAGACCTTCATCGTCGGTGCCGCGCTGACCAAGGGCTCGACGGCGTTCAAGCCGCCCGAGATCGAATACCGGGTCTCCCTCGCGTTCAACATGAA
Organism: Tsuneonella rigui; assembly: GCF_003958625.1. GTDB lineage: Bacteria > Pseudomonadota > Alphaproteobacteria > Sphingomonadales > Sphingomonadaceae > Tsuneonella > Tsuneonella rigui. Next base: position 254,760 of record NZ_RSEL01000028.1, read on the forward strand.
CTACGTGAACGTGCCCGAGCGGCGCGTGCTGTTCGTCGAGCCGTCGAAGCCCAGCAACCGGTTCGACCGCTTCCTGGGAGTGCAGGAAGCCTTCATCGACTACCACATCCGCAACGTCTCGGACCGCTACGACTTCGATTCCATTCGCGTCGGCATCCAGCCGTTCCAGGCCGACTTCCGCGGCTTCCTGTTCAACGACCAGCAGCTCGGCATCCGGCTGTTCGGCAACCGCGACGGCAATCGCTTCCAGTACAACCTGGCGGCGTTCTGGCGGCTGGAGAAGGACACCAATTCCGGCCTTAACGCGGTGCTGCAGCGTCCGCGCGACGATTTCCTGTTCATCGCCAACGTCTATCGCCAGGACTTCCTGATCCCCGCGCTGACCAGCCAGGTCACCGTCGCCTACAACATGAACCGTGAGGGCGACGAGTTCTATATCGACGACAACGGCTTCCCCGCGCGCCCCTCACTGCTGGGCGACCTGCGCCCGCGCAACTACGATGTCGTCTATGTCGGCTATAACGCGGATGGGCGGATCGGCCGCATCAACCTGACCGCGAGCGCCTACGGCGCGTTCGGGCAGGATCGCTACAGCTTCTTCACCAGCCGCTCCGCGGAAATCCGCAGCTTCTTCGCCGCGGCGGAGGCGAGCTATGACCAGGACTGGATCCGCGTGCGCCTGTCGGGCCTGTGGGCGAGCGGCGACCACGATCCCTATGATGACCGCGAGACCGGCTTCGACGCGGTGTTCGAGAACCCGGTCTTCGCGGGAGCGGACACGAGCTACTGGATCCGCCAATCCATCCCCTTCGCCGGCGGCGGACGCGCGGTATTCCTCAACGGCCGCAACGGCGTCCTCAATTCGCTGCGCTCGTCGAAGGAGCAAGGGCAGTCGAACTTCAACAACCCCGGCACCATGCTGGTCGGCGCGGGCGGCGATTTCGATCTGACGCCGACTTTCCGCCTGTCGACCAACGCCAACCATTTGTGGTTCGAGAATACCTCGTCGCTCGAAGCGTTGCGCAACGAAGGCTCGATCCCGCGCGACATCGGGTGGGACCTGTCCGCCGCGGCGATCTGGCGGCCCAAGGCGACGCAGAACATCGTCGCGCGCCTGTCGGCGGCGGCGCTGCTGCCGGGCAAGGGCTTTCGCGACCTGTTCGATAACTCCAACGGCAACCGAAACTACTATTCGGTGCTCGCCAACGTGATCCTGAGCTACTGATGCGCTTCGACCGCCTCCTCATGCTGTTCGCCGCGTTGCTGCTGGCCTGCGCCACCGCGTGGTCGGCGAGCGAGGCCTCTGAAGGCGAGGCACCGGTCCAGCGCACTTATGTCGCCTACCCCGCCGCGCCGGTCACCCAGTCGGTCGAGGACATGGCGGCGAAATCCGATGGCTGCACATCGTGCCACGTCGCCAGCGATGCGCCGACGATGCACCTGTCGACCGCGGTGCGCCTCGGCTGCGCGGACTGTCACGGCGGCGACCCGGCGGTGATGGGCAACCCGCAGCTCAAGCGCGACGATCCGGCCTACGTTGCGGCGCGTGAGAAGGCGCACGTGTTGCCGCGTTATCCGGGCAGCTGGCACTATCCGTCCTCGGCGAACCCCAAGGAGAGCTACGCGCTGCTCAACCGCGAAGCGCCCGAGTTCGTCCGCTTCGTCAATCCGAGCGACTACCGCGTCGCGCGCGAAGCGTGCGGGGCGTGCCACATGCCCGTTATCGAGGCCGCCGAGCGGTCGATCATGTCCACCGCCTCGATGTTCTTCGGCGGGGCATCGTACAACAACGGCATCATCCCTTATAAGAACTACATCTTCGGTGAGGCCTACACGCGCGATGGCGAGCCGGCGAAGATCGTCTCCGCCGGCGACCCGCCGGGCACCCTGACCGAGCGCCAGAAGAAGCGCGGCGCACTCGCCGAACTCTACCCGCTGCCGACCTGGCAGGTGACCCCGCCGGGCGATGTGTTCCGGGTGTTCGAGGGCGGCGGGCGGGTGATCAACCCGACCTTTGCCGAGACCGGCCTGCCCAACCCTACCGGATCGATCCAGCGGCTGGATGAGCCCGGCCGGCCGGACCTCAAGCAATCGAACCGCGGGCCCGGCACCGGCCTGCGCGTGGCGATCCCGATCCTCAACGTCCACAAGACCCGCCTCAACGATCCGCTGACCTGGTTCATGGGCACCAACGACCAGCCAGGCGATTACCGCCATTCGGGCTGCGCGACTTGCCACGTGGTCTACGCCAACGACCGCGAGCCGCGGCACTCGCTGACATATGCGGCTTATGGCCGCGACGGACAGTCGATCACCGCCGATCCGACCATCGCCGACAAGACCGAGCATGCGGCTGCCGGAAGCCACGGCGCGCTCAAGGGTGACGGCAGCGAATACGGCGAGGAGGACGAGCACGCCGCGGACGACCGGGAGAAGGGTCACCCGCTCCAGCACGTGTTCACGCGCTCGATCCCGACCGCGCAGTGCATGAGCTGCCACATGCACCAGCCGAACATGTTCCTCAATTCGTACCTCGGCTACACCATGTGGGACTACGAGGCCGACGCGCCCTCGATGTGGCCCAAGCAGCAGAAGTATCCGACCGCTGCCGAAATCCGCGCGGTCAACGAGCGCAATCCCGAAGGCGCGGCACCGCGTGGTAACTGGGCGGACGAGGATTTCCTGCGCAACGTCTACGATCTCAATCCCACGCTCAAGGACACCCAGTTCGCCGACTACCACGGCCACGGGTGGAACTTCCGCGGGGTGTTCAAGCGCGACCGGGCGGGCAACCTGCTCGACAAGGATGGCAATATCGTCAGCCCCGACGATCCGGAAAAGTGGCGCAAGGAAGGCGAAGGCAAGTTCGTCCCGCCGGGCGTGAACCCCGGCAAGACCGTGCACCTGATGGACATCCACGCCGAGAAAGGCATGCAGTGCGCAGACTGCCACTTCGCGCAGGACAGCCACGGGAACGGGCTGATCTATGGCGAGGTCGCGAACGCGGTCGAGATCGGCTGCAAGGACTGCCACGGCACCGCCGACGCCTACCCCAATCTGTTCACCAGCGGCCCGGCGGCCCCGCCGCGCGGCAACAACCTGTCGTTGCTACGCAACCCCGACGGCCAGCGGAGGTTCGAGTGGACCTACGACAGCATGGGCCGCCAGCAGCTGATCCAGCGCTCGATCGTCGATCCCAAGCTCGAATGGCGGGTGAGCCTGGTCAAGGACAGCGTCGACCCCGGCAACCCGCACTTCAACGCCAAGGCGGCGCGCGCCAAGCTGATGAGCAAGGCGGGCGCGGAAGACGGGCAGTTCGCGTTCGGCGCCGGCATCAGCCCCGAGAACCGCGCGCACCGTGACGGCGAGATGGCGTGCTTCACCTGTCACCTCTCGTGGACCACCAGCTGCGGCGGCTGCCACCTGCCGATCGAGGCGAACTGGAAGACCGAGAACCACCACGACCAGGGCGAGACCACGCGCAACTTCGCGACCTACAACCCGCAGGTCGCGCGCGACGACATGTTCCAGCTCGGCAAGCACATGACCACCAAGGGCAACGAGGTGGCGCCGGTGCGCTCCAGCTCGGCGCTCGTGCTGTCGTCGACCAACTTGAACCGAGAGCGGATCTACATCCAGCAACCGCCCGTGAGCGCGATCGGGTTCTCCAGCCAGGCCTTCGCGCCGCACTTTCCGCACACCGTTCGCACGACCGAGACCAAGACCTGCTCGGACTGCCACCTGAGCGACAAGGACGACAACAACGCCATCATGGCGCAGTTGCTCTTGCTCGGAACCAACTACGTGAATTTCGTCGGCCTCAATGCTTGGACCGGGCTGGAGGGCGGCATCCAAGCGACCCGCGTCACCGAATGGGAAGAACCGCAGGCGGTGCTCGGCAGCTACCTGCACAAATACGCCTACCCCGATTTCTACACCCAGTTCGTCGAGGGGCAAGGCCGCGAATTGAAGGACTGGACCCGCGGCAAGACCTTGGGCGCCGGCCTGTCGGGCGAAGCCAACCCACTCGAACGCTTCGCCAACGTGGTTGAGGGGACCGGCGACAAGGTCGGCTGCCTGCAACTCCGCGGCGAGTACATGTACGTCGCGGAAGGGAAAGGCGGCTTCCGGGTCTATGACGTGGCGGCGATCGCCAACAAGGGCTTCTCCGAACGCATCACCACCGCGCCGTTCTCGCCGCTGGGCCAGGACACCCGCGTGAAGAGCAAGGACGCCACCTGCATGGCGCTCCCCACCAACCAGCCGATCAACCCCTTGCGCAACACCCCCGAGATGCGCGCGATGAACCAGGAGCAGGCGTTCGAACCGATCTACAACTACGCCGCGATCACGGACTCTGTCGAAGGGCTGATCCTGGTCGACATCACCACGCTCGCCGATGGCAACTTCCGCAACAACAAGCTGAAGCGCGCCGTCACCTGGAATCCCGACGGGGTGCTCAATGATGCGCGGCACATCGTGCTGGCGGGCGAGGTTGCCTACATCACCGCCGCGCAGGGGCTGGTGACGGTCGGGCTGCACGACCCGCTCCATCCCCAGGTTGAATCGATTGTGCCCCTAGATGACGCTCGCGCGAGCGCGCTCCAGTTCCGCTATCTGTGGGTCACCACGCGCGAAGGCGTGCAACTGCTCGACGTCACCGACCTGCGCCATCCGGTGCTGGTGCCCGAGGCGACCGTGCCGCTGGCCGACGCTCGCCGGCTCTACGTCGCCCGTACCTACGCCTACGTCGCCGCCAAAGGCGACGGGCTGGTGATCCTCGACGTGACCAACCCGCGCGCGCCCAGCGTGTACCGCAAGGAAACGTTCGACGGCCGCTTGAACGATGCCGAGGACGTGGTGGTCGCCTCCACCAACGCCTCGCTGTTCGCCTACGTCGCCGACGGCCGCAACGGGATGAAGGTGATCCAGCTTACCTCACCGTCAAGCCAGCCCAACTTCTACGGCTTTAGCCCCGCGCCGATGCCCGAGCTAATCGCTTGGGCGCGCACGCCCTCGCCCGCGCTGGCGATGTCGAAGGGCCTCGACCGCGACCGCGCGGTGGACGAGACCGGCGGCCAGATCGCCGTGTTCGGCCGTCTCGGCTCGCGCCCGTTCAACCGCAGCGAGATGGAAAAGCTGTTCCTGACCTCGAAGGGCGTGCCGTGGAAGGTCAGCGATACGCCCGACATGAATCGCTGGGTGCCCGGCGCGGGGCCGGTGGTGGCGGAGCGCTAATCCTTCCCACCCGTCATCCCCGCGCAGGCGGGGATCCATCTGCAGCCTGCGCGTCAACTCCTGCGCTGGATGGATTCCCGCCTTCGCGGAAATGACGGATTAGGAGATGGGCATCAGCGGCGGCGTGTGATGGCCCGCCGCACAGGGCCGGAGCCTCAATCCCTGGGTCCGCGCTCGCCGAACATGTCGTGGATCATCGGTTGCAGCTTGTCGGTGTAGTGCGCCAGCGCGTGCCAGCCGCTGACATCCTCGTAGTGGCTGATCAGCGTCTCGCCGTCCCAGCGGTGCAGCGCATAGCGTGGAGGCTCGGTGGTGATGAGATCGCGCCCGTCGGGGTGGTGCATATCGACCGGGCGCAGGTCCATCGCCACCAGCGGCGCGACCGAGCTCGTCACACTCAGCGGGATCCCGCGAAAGGTGGTTGAAATCGGGCGGTGAAGATGCCCGCAATGGATCGCCACGATCTGGTCCTGGCCTGACACGACCGCGCCAAAGCGCGCGATCCAGTCCTCGTCTGCGGCCGGGTCCATCCAGTCGATCCCGCTCACCACCGGCGGGTGGTGCATGAAGATTACGGTCGGCGTGTCGGGATGCGCGGCGAGCTCGTCCGCCAACCACTTCGCGCGCGCGCCGCAGAACGCGCCGCCGTGCCGGCCCGGCTCCAGCGTATCGAGCAGGATCAGCCGCAGCCCGCCCGCGTCGACCGCGTAGTGCACGAACCCGCCCTCGCCGCGCACGTTGGGGAAAGCGCGAAACAGCCCTTCGCGGCTGTCGTGATTGCCGACCATCGGCCAGACGGGGAACGGGCAGGCCTCGAGCAGCGCGGCAGCATCCTCGAAACTCTCGACATCGCCGTTGTCAGTGATGTCGCCTGATACCACCAGCATATCGGGCCGGTTGGGACCGGCCAGCAGACGCGCAAGCGTCGCGCGGAAGCGCCGCAGGTTGAGCTCTTCCGGCTCCTCCTCGGGATCGAAGCCGATATGGATATCGGTCAGCTGCGCAATCAGCATCGCCACACCCCCCTGAAGCGCGCCCTCGTCACGGCCCTTGTGGCCGATCCGGCGGGCGGCTCATAGCCACCTTTCGTTGTGTATTCCCTATCTCGACCGGCGGGAGGCTGCCGCGCGGGTGATAGCTGTGACACATCGCGCAGCTCGAAGCGACTTTCGGCTTCTTCGCATCCTCGCCCAAGTGGCAGGTCCGGCAAGTCTTGATGTCGGGCAGCAGCAGGTCGCTCGCGGAGCTGGACTGTGAGGCCGCGTGGCAAGTCGCGCACTTCTCCTTCTTGTGGTCGGCATGGTCGAACCACCCGTTCGACATGTAGCGCGCCGGCTGCGTGACCGGCAGCACGCCGTTGCCGCCCGGATAGTGGCACTCGCTGCACACCCCGCCGACTGAAAGCATCCGCGAGGCGAGCGGCACCGATGCGCGCTGCGGCGGCGCGAAGTTGCCGTAATAGAGCCCGCCCGGCGCATACTCGCCCGGACGCCGCCGGCCGCTGGCGATCGGCCGCCGCGGCGCGCGGTCGGCACCGGCGAGGGCCGCGCGCATCTTGCCGATGTCGCCATGCGGCAGGGTGCGGAAGTTGCCGCCGGAGCGATCATAGACGAGGCTGTGGCAACTGCCGCAACTGGTCTCCATCACCACCGGCTGGAAACGCAAGCCGTCCTTGGTCGGCTTGTGGCAACTCGCGCAGTCGAGCGGCTTGCCGTAGCCCGCGCGCGCACCCAGCCGCATCGCCATCCGCGACGGCCCGCCGCCGGGGCGGAGGTGCAGCGCATGGGGGAACTTGATCCCGTTGAAGGTCTTGGGGTGCGCCGACAGCGCGACGCGCTGCGCCTTCTCCTGGCCCGGCTGGGTCAAAACGGCCGCCTGGAAGCCCGGGTGCACTTTGCCGAAGTCCGAGGCGTTGCCCAGCGGGGTCTTCAGCCGATCGTCCATCGTGCCGTGGCAATCGGCGCAGAACTTCTGCGCGGGCGGCTTCATCCGCCCTTCGCCCTCGTGCTCGGTGTGGCAGTCGGTGCAGGCACCCGCGCCCGGCTTGTGGAACACGTCCGCCACCTCGCGCTGGAGCTGGTCGCCCCACGACATCGGCCCGCGCGCGAGGGTCAGCTTGGGCCGCGCGGCGTGGTCGCCGATCGTCTGGTGGCAGGTGAGGCAGGCCTCATCCCGCACCGCGACGAAAGCGTCGGTGTGGCAGGACTCGCAATTGCCCTCGAGCTTGTGATGCGCGGTGCTGAGCGCCCCCGGCGTCCAGCTCGCGTCCATCAGCACCTGGCCGGGCTTGTCGGGATCGGGCTTCACCCGCTCGCGGTGCGTGAACGACCAGATGGGGATCGCGAGGAAGGCGAGGAAGATGGCGACCAGCAGCACCCACGCGACCGGCCGCTTGCCGGGAAGTGCGCTCGCGAGAGTGAAGCCGTGCGTGCCATCGCCCTTGCCACCTTCGCGCTGCTCGCGCTTGCGAAGGGTCACCTCGAACTCGCCGTCCGGCCCGGCGGCGAAATCGAGCCGGTAGGCGCCGAGCACCAGCTCCGCCGAGCCGTCGTCGTCGGTCTCGAGCTGGCGAGTGCGGCCGTTGAGCGTGAAGCCCAGCGTGCCCATCGCCTCGAAAGTCAGCGCGCGGCCTTCGGCGGTCACCCGCACATGGTGCTGCTCGACCGCGAGGTCGGGGATGGCGATATCGTTTTCCGCCGAACGTCCGATCGTCAGGACATTGCCCTCGATCATCCGCTCGCGGACGATCTCGCGCCCGGTGGCGGTCGTATCGACCTGGCGAAGGCGGAAGCTCACGCCGCGCTCACCAGTAGAAGAACACGCTGACGACGTGCGCGGTCAGCGCGCCGAGCAGGGCGACGGTGGCCGGGATGTGCACGTAAAGCCACACGTCGAGCAGCGCGCGGAGCTGCATCTGACGGCGGATTTGTGCGAGCTGCGCGGCGCGCTTATGAAGCAATCCTGCCACGCGCTGCTCGTGGGCGTCGAGTTCGTGATCGCGAGCGAAATCCTTGAGCGCGCGGGCGGTCCGGCAACCGGGGTACGAATTGGTCAGGCGCGCCAACACCCCCGCGCGGAACGGGTCCTGTTCGAGCGCGGCGATCACCCGGTCCGATTCTTCGCGCGCGAGCGGCTGGGCGGCCGCATCGAGCTGGCGGTCGAGCGCGGCGAGGCTCTCGACCATCTGCCGCTTTGACATCTCGCCGCGGTTGTTGCTGAGCTTCTCGGGCAGCTTGGCATAGACGGTGATGCCGTAGAGGCCCGAGGCGATCACCAGCATCATCAGTGCGTAGGCGAGCGTGTGGATGTTCCACCCGAGCTGAAACCCGGTGTGGAGCGTCGCGATCACCACCAGCGACAACCCGAGATAGACGTGCGCGCTGGTCCACGCCTTGAGCGACCAGCGCCCCTCGGTCATCGCCCGCTTGCGCACGCCCAGCAGCGACAACCAGACGATCAGCAGCAGCGCGATGGTGCCAAGCGTGTAGCCGTACCACGACCCGCCATTGGGCCGCGGCTTTACGTCGGCGTAGGCGTAGCCCACCCCGGCAGCGATGCAGAGCAGGACCGCGATCCACAGCCAGCGGAAGCGCTTGTGGACGAGGAAACTCTCGTGGTCGGTCGGCCGCCCGGCCTTTTCCGGGGCGAGGGTCGCCATCAGCCCACCTTGCCGATCTGCGCGACCGAAAGGAATTTCTCAGGGCCCACACGGATCGCCGCGCCGGTAGGGCAGGCACGGACGCACGCGGGACCGCCCTCGATGCCGGAGCACATGTCGCACTTGATCGCGACCTTGGGCACTTCCTTGCCAGAGGCCTCGGCCTTCTTCTTGCGCCACGAATAGCTCGCCTCGCCCGGGCCGGGGCCGAGCCCCAAGAACATCCACGACAGGAGGCCCGGCTTCTTGGGCGGCTTGGCGTCCATCCGGATGACGCCGTAGGGACAGTTGCGCTGGCAGTTGCCGCAGCCGATGCAGGTCTCGTCGATGAACACCTCGCCGTCGGGACCGCGCTTGATCGCGTTGGGCGGACAGTCGGCCATGCAGTGCGGGTGTTCGCAGTGGCGGCACGAGGTGGGAACGTGGAGGTGCGCGTAGGTGCGCCCCGCCTCGCGGTCGAGGCGGCTCAGCCCGTCGTGGCTGTCGGCGCAGGCCTTCTCGCAGTTGTCGCAGCCGACGCACAGCGTCTCGTCGATCAGCAGCACGTCGGTCGCTTCGCCGATGCCGTTGTCGACCAGGAACTGCGCGGTCTGCGAGTGATAGTCGGCGGCGTCGCCGAAGCTCTCCTTGCGTTCCTCGACGAAGGCGTTGAGCTTGCGCCGCGCGGCCATGTCCGTGAGCGCCTTCTCGCGCAGCGCCGGCTTGCGTTCGAGCAGCCGGTTGAACGCGTCGCCCGGGAAGCGGACCACCTGGCTCTTGATGGCGGACTTGACGGTGGCGGTGCGCTTCGACCCGTCGATCACCGCCATTTCGCCGAAGTACGAACCGGCGGGAAGGTAATTGAGGAACACCGGGTGGCCGCCGATGCTCTTCTCGACCACCACCGAACCGCGGCGGATCACGAACACATCCTTGTCGTCGGCGCCTTCCTCGATGATCACTTCGCCGGCGCGCTTGTCCTCGACCACCGCCGCCTCGACGATCTCTTCCAGGTCCTCGCTGGTGAGGCCCGAGCCAAACATCTGCAGCAGCTGCCGCTCGATCGAGATGCGGTTGACCGCGCGCGCCGCGCTCGGCGCGGTGGCGAGCAGCTTGAGCGCGGCGTTGCGCGAGAATTCGAGCGCGATGGTCGGCTCGGCCGCGCGGATGGTCGCGCCGCGGCGGCGGCCCGAGATGAGGCCGACCTCACCGAAGATCAGCCCCTCGCCGATCGGCACGGTGACCGACGGATCCTTCGGGTTCACCTCGACCGCTACCGATCCCTGCGCGATGGCGAACATCGACGAACCGGGATCGTTGCGAGTAAAGATCACCTCGCCCGCCTTGAAATAGCGCGCGTCCGAATCGAGCATCAACTCGCGCAGCTGGAGCGTCGACAGCTCCTGCAGGATCACCACGTTGCGGCCGAACAGGGCGAGCCATTCGTCGACCGACTGCTTGCCGGGCAGATCGGCAAATTTCTCTTCGAGGATCGGCTCGTCGGCGGGCTTCAGGCTCGTGTTCCCGGCGAGGAACTCGATCACGTCGTGCCCCTGGTTCATGCAGTGCTTGATCAGGGGGTACCCGGCGAGCGCGCCGATCACGTAGATGCCGGGAACGGTCGATTCGAACGTTGGGGTCAGGCGGGGATAGGCGACGCGGTCGGCGCTGGTGAAGGCGATGCCGGTGCCCGCCTTGATCGCGCGCTTGCCCTCGCGCTCCTCGAATTCGGCGCAAGCTGCTTCGACGAAGGCGCGCGGCGGCGCGGAGCCCATGCGGGCAATCACTCGGTCGCACGGCGCGCGCACTTCGCCGTCGCGGGTGTCGAACACGATCTCGCCCTGGTTGATCGCCGAGGCGGTGGTCTCGAGCATGACCGTGATCCGGCCCTCGCCCTCCATCGCCAGCAGCGCCTGGACGTTGGCGGCCTTCGCCGTCGCGAAGTCGCGGCTGCGGTTGACGATGGTGACCTTGTTGCCCTGCTGCGGGTCGGCCGCGAGACCCATCGCGTTCTCGATCCCCGCGTCGCCCGCACCGATCACCACGATATGCTCGTCGACGTACTCGCCGGGATCGTCGAGCTGGTACTGCACCACCGCGCCCTCACCGACAGGGCAGCGGACGAGGTTGGGGTTACCCTGCGTGCCGATCGCCATGACCACCGCCTTGGCGCGGACGGTCCGGCCGTTCTTGAGCGTGAGCTTGAAGTCGCCCGCCGCACCCTCGATCGCGGTGACCTCGGCATTCAGCATGACGTTGGCCTGCGCCTCGCCGAGCTGGCGATTCCAGGTGTCGAGGATCGCCTCGCGCTTGCCGGCATCGAAATCGAGATCGGCGCGCAGCACGAGATGCGACGGCGTCGCCATCACGTGCTTGCCCTTCTGATACTTGTAGATCGTATCCGAGAGGTGGTCGGTCTTCTCGAGCAGGACGTGGCTCATGCCCTTCGCCGCGGCATGCGCGGCGGCGCTGAGCCCGGCGGGGCCGGACCCTACGATAGCCACATCGACAATGCCGTCCGTCCCGGCCACACCCACCCCCTCAGGTCTGTCCGCATCTTAAGCAGGCGAGCGCAGATATCCAGCGGGTTTGCCGCGAATCCGGTGCGCTGCTAGTTCGGCCGCGACAATCGAGGGGAATGGGTGTGGCAAAGCCGGTCGGCAAGGGTGCAATAGTGGCGCTGGCGGCGGTCGCGCTGGCGGTCGGCACGATCGGCTGGCGGCTGGTGTACGACCCCACGCCGCCGGCTCCCGCCGCAGCGGGTACGGGCGATGCGCTCTCGGCGCTGGAGGCGGATGCCAAGGCCAATCCGGGCGACTCGGCGGGCTGGCAGCGGCTCGGCTTTGCCTATTTCGATGCTGGACGTTTCGTCGATGCTGCGTCGGCCTACCAGAAGGCCGCAGACGCGTCTCCGCGCAATGCCGTGCTATGGTCCAGCCTGGGCGAAGCGCTCGTGATGGCGAGCGAGGACAACCCGATGCCGCCCCGCGCTCTGGCTGCGTTCAAGAAGGCCGCCGGCCTCGATCCCAAGGATGCGCGGGCGCGCTACTTCCTCGCGGTGAACCGCGACATCGGCGGCGATCACAAGGGTGCGATCGACGATTGGCTCGCGCTGCTTGCCGAGACGCCGCCGGGGGCGCCGTGGGAGGCCGATCTCAAGCGGACGATCGAGCAGGTCGGCAAGATCAACGACATCGACGTGACCGCGCGCATCGCCGCCGCGACCGGCCGGCAGCCCAAGCCCGCGCATCCGGCGTTCGATGCGATTCCCGGTCCGTCGCAGGAACAGATCGCTGCTGCCGGGAGCATCCCGCCGGGCGAGCAGCGCGCGATGGCGGAGGGTATGGTCGCCAACCTCGAAGCCAAGCTGAAGGCCGATCCGGCGAACGTCGATGGCTGGATCATGCTGATGCGCAGCCGCAAGACACTTGGCCAGGATGCGGCGGCGAGCAAGGCGTTCAACGATGCGGTCTCGGCCAATCCGGGGCGCAGGGCAGCACTGGAGCAGGCCGCGAGCCAGCTGGGCGTGCGGCGCTAAGTCTCACCTTCAACCTCGTCGCCCCGGACCTGATCCGGGGCGGCGCTGCCTTCTCGCAGACGTCGCAAAGGCAAGCACTGGCCCGGATCAAGTCCGGGCCGACGTCGAGGTGTTAGGACGCCGCCGGCGCCTCGCCGCCGAACCGCCGCCCGGCTTTCGGGATCGCAGACCCGCGTACCGGCTTGGCCGTCGGCGCGCTGGGCGCATCGGGCCGATCGATTGTGCCGGTGTCGAGCAGCTGCCTGATCTCGTCGCCGTTCAGCGTCTCGTACTCGAGCATCGCCTGCGCGAGCAGGTGGAGCTTGTCCTCCTGCGTCTTCAGGATGTCGGTCGCCCGCGCGTGCGCGCCTTCAACGAGCGCCTTGATCTCGGCGTCGATCAGCTTGTTGGTCTCGTCCGAGCCCATCGTGCGCTGGCTACCACCGTAGCCGAGGTAGCCCTCCTGCGTCTGCTCGTACTGCAGCGGGCCGAGCTTGTCGCTCATACCCCATTTGGTGACCATGTTGCGCGCGAGACTGGTGGCATACTGGATGTCCGAGCTCGCGCCCGACGACACCTTGTCGTGACCGAAGATCAGTTCCTCCGCCACCCGGCCGCCCATGCTCACCGCAAGGTCGGCGTGCATCTTGTCGCGGTGGTACGAGTAGTTGTCGCGCTCCGGCAGGCGCATGACCATGCCCAGCGCGCGGCCGCGCGGGATGATCGTCGCCTTGTGGATCGGGTCCGACGCCGGCTCGTGCATCGAGACGAGCGCGTGGCCGGCCTCGTGGTAGGCGGTCATCTTCTTCTCGTCGTCTGTCATGACCATCGAGCGGCGCTCGCTGCCCATCATGACCTTGTCCTTGGCGTCCTCGAACTCCTGCATCGCGACCAGGCGCTTGTTGCGGCGGGCAGCGAGGAGCGCCGCCTCGTTGACGAGGTTGGCGAGATCCGCGCCCGAGAAACCGGGCGTGCCGCGGGCAATCGTCCGCGCGTTGACGTCGGGCGCCAGCGGCACCTTCTTCATGTGCACGGCGAGGATCTTCTCGCGCCCGTCGATGTCCGGCACCGGCACCACCACCTGTCGGTCGAAACGGCCCGGACGCAGCAGCGCGGGATCGAGCACGTCGGGCCGGTTGGTGGCGGCGATTATGATGATGCCTTCGTTCGCCTCGAACCCGTCCATCTCGACCAGAAGCTGGTTCAGCGTCTGCTCGCGCTCGTCGTTCGAGTTGCCGAGGCCGTGGCCGCGATGGCGGCCGACCGCGTCGATTTCGTCGATGAAAACGATGCACGGCGCGTTCTTCTTCGCCTGCTCGAACATGTCGCGCACGCGGCTCGCGCCGACGCCGACGAACATCTCGACGAAGTCGGAGCCGGAAATGGTGAAGAACGGCACGCCCGCCTCACCCGCGATGGCGCGGGCGAGCAGCGTCTTGCCGGTGCCGGGCGAGCCGACCAGCAGCGCGCCCTTGGGAATCTGGCCGCCGAGCTTGGAGAAGCGCTGCGGATCGCGCAGGAACTCGACGATTTCCTCCAGCTCCTCGCGCGCCTCGTCGATGCCGGCGACGTCCGCAAAGGTGACGCGTCCCTGCTTCTCGGTCAGCATCTTGGCCTTGGACTTGCCGAAGCCCATCGCGCCGCCCGCGCCCCCGCCCTTCTGGACCTGGCGCAGCGCGAAAAAGGCGATGCCGAGGATGAGGATGAACGGGAGCGACTGGATCAGGAGGACGAGGAAGACGTTCGTCTGCTCGGCTTCCTTGCCTGAATAGGCGACGCCCGCGCTATCGAGCAGCTTGGGCAGCTCGGTATCGTTGTACACCGGCGTAGTGGTGAAGGTATCGCCGCTCTTCAGCGTGCCGGTGATCTTGTCGGGCGCGATCTGGACGCTCTTGACCGTGCCCGCCACGACCCGGCTCTTGAACTCCGAATAGCCGATCGCGGAGCCCGGCGCCTGCCCGGCCTGGCCGAACATCGACACCACCAGCAGCAGCGCGAGGAAGATGCCGCCCCACACCATCAGGCTCTTGATCCAGGGGTTGGGACCGCCGGGGCCCTGTCCTTGCGGATCCTTGTCGTCGTTCATCGAGTGCGCCGTCCTTTCGTCACCGTGGAATGTAGGCGCAGGAGGGTGAATGGCAAGCTAACCGCGAGGCTCAAGCGACGAGGCGGTCGATCAGCCAGTACGAAGCGGTGATGCCAATCCCGTACGCGGCAATGCGCATGGCCGGCGCGAAGGCTGGCCGCGCCAGTCGCTGCATGAGCGCAAGGACCGCAAGGACGGTGACGACCACCGCCAATTGCCCTGCCTCCACGCCCAAGTTGAACGCGAGCAGGGCGGCCGGAACCTCGCCCTCGGGTAAGCCGATCTCCTTGAGCGCACCGGCAAACCCGAACCCGTGGACGAGCCCGAAGGCGAACGCGATCGCCCACGGATAGCGCAGAGTCACACTCGGCCCGTCTCGCAGCAGTTCGGCTGCGAGAAATACGATCGACAGCGCGATCAGCGCCTCGACCGGCTGCTGCGGCAGGCCGACCATGCCGAGCGTCACTCCTGCCAGCGTCAGCGAATGCGCGAAGGTGAACGCCGTCACCGCCTTCGCGACTGCCCACCCGCGCCGCACCAGCAGCACCAGCGCGATCACGAACAGCAGGTGGTCCCACCCGGCGAGGATGTGCGTGACCCCAAGCACGCCGTAGGTGCGCCAGATCTGAAGCGCCGAAGGCTTCGCGGCCATTACAGTCGAAGGCGCTTCCGGGGTCAGCCGGAAGCTCTGCACCTTACCGGCCAGCGGCGCGATCCGCAGCAGCACGTCTCCGCCGCCGAGGATTTCGCGGTACCCCAGCCGGCTGCCGGCTAGCGGGCCGACGCAGGTCAGGTTCGCGCTGCCGACCAGGGCGAGCGGCGCGACACGCTTGTGCGGGCCGTCCGCAATCCGGCAGTTGGCCGGGATCAGCGGCACCACCAGTTGCGGCTCGCCGGGCGTCGTCAGAGGCTGCTTCCACCCGAGCGACCAGTGCGCGGTGTCGCGCTGGCGCAGCTCGATGTAGCCGGGCCGCAGTTCGTCTGCCGATACCGCCGCCGCGCACAGCAGCAGCACCAGCGCGGCGAGGAATCTCACTTGGCGATCCGCACCGTGTAGGATGCGCGGAGCGTGCGGTAGGCGGCGTCCTGCCGCGCGCGCCCCGTCTCGGCGCGCCAGTCGTCCTCCACCCGCGCGCGGATCGCGGACAGCGGCGGGAGCACGCCAGGCTGCTTCGCGGTCAGCCGGACGAGGTGCCAGCCGAGCGCGCTTTCGATCGGGCCATGCCACGCCTTGGCGGGTTCGAGTCCTTCGAGGGCGGCGGCGAAGTCCGGCCCCATCTCATCGCTCACCGTCTTGCGGCTGGCGGCGTCGAAGTGCGCGGGCAGCGAGATCGCATCGCCAACCTTGGTCCAGTCGGCCCCGCCCTCGAGCAGGGTCCTGGCCACCACCGCACGGCCTCGCGAAGTGAAGTAGAGCTGGTCGAAGGTCAGCTGCATGTCCTGCGCGAAGCGGTCGGGATGGTCGCGCAGCCACTTCGCCAGGGTCGCATTGTCGGGCTTTTCGGCGTCCGCCGCGCTGGCGGCGATCACGTCCATCTTCTGCGCGAGGCGCTTGCGCACCACCGCGTCGCCTTCCTCCAACCCGAGCCGCAGTGCCTCGCGGTAGAGCACTTCCTCGCGCACCCAGCGCTGGATCAGCGCGTCGAGCTCGGCCTGCGTCGGCGGACGGCCCATGACTTCGGCGAAGTTGACCGACAGCCGCGCCTGGTCCTCGCGGCTGAGGTCGATCACCCGGCTCGCCGGATCGTCGGGCTGTACCCGCCACGACAGGACCGCGAAGATCGCGAGGCCCGCGACCAGGAAATGAACCAGCGGCTCGCGCACGAGCCTCCGAAAGACGCCTCTCGGGCGCGATGGGCTTGCGGTCACGTCTTGTGCGGAATCAGCCATATCGGCGAGGAGTACGCACGTTCCTGCGCCACCGCATCCTTCATCGCGTCGGCCGACAGCGTGAGGTGATAACGCAGCGCGTCGAACAGCACCCAGCGCGGGGTCGGGATCTCGATCACGCGCACGTAGTAGAACGCCGACTGGCCGGCGCGGTACTCGGGATCGCGCCACAGCGCACGGAGCTGCTTGGCGCCGATGGTGTTGGTGTAGCTCGCCTTGGCCCGGTCGACCGTGTCGCCCACCGCCGGGACCTTGCCGCCCGACATCGGCCGCTTTGCCGCGTCGGACCAGACGACGTCGAACACCTTCTCGTGGCTCACGCCGCCCGCGTCGACCCAACCCTTGATCACCTGCACCCGGTCGAGATTGGCGCCGATCGGGTCCTTCAGCGCCTCGATCATGAACACCGGCGCCTTCCCGCCGTCAGCCAGCTCCCCGCCCATCGGCACGCCGCGCTTATATCCGGCCTGGACCCAACCTTGGCCGCCGAAATCCTGCGGCGAAAAATCAAAGCCGCCGAACATCCGCACGGTCATGCGCGGGCCGGTGGTGGCATAAACCTCGCGCCGCTTGAGCGCGTCGAAGATCTCAGCCCGGGTGTTCGCCCTGGCCCACACCCCCGCGTAGCCGCCGGCGAGGTAGTGGTAGCCGAAGCGGCCCTGATCGGTGCCCAAGTTCTGCGGGCTCATCACCCGCTTGGGGCTCGGCTCGTTGCCGGTGTGCTTGCCGAAGAAGTTGTTCTCGTCCGCGGTCGGCAGGCCGGTGTGGCTGTCGGTCCCGCCGACCATGCCGAAGCGATAGGGATTGACCCCCGTCCGGGCCTCGATCGTGAGACCGCGCTTCAGCGCCTCGCGTACATAGTTGCCGCCGAACATGTCGGGCGTCGCCCGGCGGGTCAGCGGCAGGTTGCCGAGCTCCCATCCGGCGACGCCGAAGCTCGCGAACTCGTCGTTCGGCGAAAGGAACTTGTGCGCCTCGCTGTCGCCCTTGATCTGGGTCGCCTCGACCACCGGTTCGTGGCTCGCGCGGCGCCGCGCGTACTCGGCGGTCATTGGCCCGCCGCCGGGCATCGTCAGCTCCCACATCAGCCCGTTCGACACGTTGCCGTTGTGCGGAATCGCCAGCACGTGGCCGCCGGTCTTCTTCTCGTAGGCGTCCATGTAGTCCCACAGCTCGTCGACGTTGCCGCCGAGACCGGGGAACGGGCGGACCTGGCTGGTCTTCGCGCTGCCGTCGCGGAAGAGCACCACGCGGTGGAGGTTATTGCCGTCGGGCATCAGCGTGTATTCGAAGCCGCCGAGCGCGGTGAACTTTCCAGGCTCGTTGAAGCGGTCGATCGTCTGGAGGTGGCGGCGCCAGATTTCCTCGGTCGCCTTGGCCTGGTTGGCCGGATCGCGCAGCGCGGCGGGGAGCGTCCCATTGGCGGCGGCGGTGATGAGCTCCGCCACCGCGCGCTGCGATTGCTGCGGCCCCTCGTGCATCATGTCGTGCCACTTGCGCAGCGTCTCGTCGCGGATCAGCATCCGGGGCGCATCGTAGAGCCGCCGGGTCGCGCCGAGCCCGTCCGAGTGGTCGGCGATGACGAGGAAATCGAGCGGCCGTTCGAGCTGCGCGGGCACCCCGGTGCTCGAGATTACCTTCTCGCCGCGCGCGAACCGCAGCGCGTCCTCAGGGCCGAGGCGCGCGCCGAAGCCGAAGGCGTCAATCGAATTGTCGGTGTGGAGGTGGGTGTCACCCCAATAGACCCGCTCAGGGTATGCCGCGACCGGCACGGTGCCGGTCCCGTCGCCGCTCGCCGCCGGGCTCGATCCGCCCGCCGTTACCGTCATATCGCAGGCAGTCAGCGTCAGCAGCAGCGCGCTCGCGCCGAGCAGGTGTCGCAAATGGCGCATGGGCCCTCCCCCCTTGCCGCGACCGGGGAGCAGCTTCTCTTGCTAATCTATGTTCGTCAAGCCGCCGTCAGAGCGGCTGCGCGATCAGTGCGCGGTAGTCGCCGAAGGTGATCGCGGATAGGCTGTCGGCCAAGCCGCATTCGCCGGCTGCGATCGTTTCTCCCGCCAGCGTGACCGGGCCATCCACCGGAATGACCAGCAGCGGCTTGTCGCCGTAGCGCGCGGCGGTCGCTGCGTTGGGCGCGCCGTCGAGCCGGTCGAGGCGGAAGTGCGGACCATCGACCAGCTGGATGTCGCCGCGCTCGGGCACATGCCGCCGCAGCGCCGGATCGTGCGGCCCGCCATTCGCGACCGCGATCCCCTCGTCGAGGTGCAGCTCGCGCGGGCGACCGTAGTCGTACAGGCGATAGGTGATGTCGGAGTTCTGTTGCACCTCGATCAGCGACAGTCCCGCGCCGATCGCGTGCACCGTCCCTGCGCTGAGATAAATGAAGTCGCCAGGCTTGACCGCGTGCCATTCGAGCAGGTCCTCGATCGAACCGTCGAGCGCTGCCGCGCGCATCTGCTCGGGTGAGACTTGCTCCTTGAACCCGACCGCGAGCTTGGCGCCGGGTTCGGCGGTCAGCACCAGCCAGCATTCCTCCTTGCCGCGGCTGCCCGCGGGTGCCTGCGCGTCCGATGGGTGGACCTGGACCGACAGCGCCTCGCTGGTGAAGAGGTATTTGACCAGCAGCTCCGGCAGTTCGGCCGGCGGCTCGAACCAGATCTCGCCGATGCGCTGACCCTCCGGCGCGGCAAAAGGCGGCGGCAGGTGGTCCTGGCCCCACGGCTTTTCGACCGACTTGGTGGGGAGTGCCCGGCTCATTGCCACCTCGTCATTGATTAGCCGCCCCCGACAGCTTGCCCACGAGCTGCGCGCCGGCCGCGCTGGTGACCAGCACCTCGTCGCCATCGACCACCACGATCACGTCATCGAGCCCGATGACCGACACGCGCGGGCCGTCTGTTTCGACGAGGACGTTGCGGCACTCGACCAGCTCGACTTGGCCCGAAGTGCGATTGCCCGCCTCGTCGCCCGGCCGCGCATCGCGCAGGGCTTCCCAGTTGCCGATGTCGGACCAGCCCATGTCGGCAGGGACAACCGCCGCGCGGGTGGTGTTCTCCATCACCGCGTAGTCGACCGACTCGCCGGAGATGTCGGCAAAGGGTTCGGCCGCGGGATGGAACTGCTGACCCTCGTAGCGCCCACCGGCGACCGCCTTGCGTACCGCCTCCGCCATCGCGGGCCGGTGCTGCTCGAGCTCGTCCATGAACGCGCCCGCGCGGAAGGCGAAGATGCCGCCGTTCCAAGCGTGCCCGCCCTCGGCAAGGAAGCGCTCGGCGGTGGCCCGGTCAGGCTTCTCGACGAAGCGGTCGACGCGGTTGCCGCCTTCGATTTTCTCGCCGGTGCGGATGTAGCCGTAGCCGGTCTCGGGCCGGTCGGGCGCGATCCCGAACGCGACCATCCAGTCCTCGGCGGCAAGCTTGGCGGCGGCGCGCGCGGCCGCGGTGAAGCTCGCGCTATCGGCGATGTGATGGTCGCTCGGGCACACCAGCATGATCGAGTCCTTGGGCAGCAGCGCGGCGGCGAGGCCGATCGCGGGCGCGGTGTTCTTGGCCGCAGGCTCGACGATCACCGTCGCGTCCTCGCCCGCCTGCTCGGCGATATGCTCGATGTGCGCGGACCCTGCGACGATCACCGGTTCGGCAAAGTGGTCCTCGTCGAGCCAGCGGTCGAGCGTCGCCTCGAACAGCGTGCGGTCGCCGACCAGCGGCAGGAAAGGCTTGGGCTTGGCCTTGCGGCTGCGCGGCCACAGGCGCGTGCCGCTGCCGCCGCACAGGATGACGGGGTGAATGGTGGGTTCGCTCATGATCGCCACCTCAACGCTCCGGTCACACCATAAGTTGCAGCAAATCGTCGATTTTCACCGTCGCGAAGCCGACGGAGCTGTCGGAGATTCCGTAGGGCACGAACAGCCGCTCGCCGACCTTGAGCGCGCCGCAGGTATAGACCACGTTGGGCACGTAGCCCGAGCGGTCGGCATTCTCGGCGGTCAGCACCGGTTCCTTGGTTCGGCCGATCACCTTCGACGGATCGTCGAGGTCGAGCAGCGCCGCGCCGAGCGCGTACTTGCGCATCGCGCCGACGCCGTGGGTGAACAGCAGCCAGCCCTTGTCGGTCCTGATCGGGCTGCCGCAGTTGCCGATCTGGATGAACTCCCACGGGAACTTGGGCTCCATCAGCAGGGCGCCCTCGCTGTCCCACCGGTCGATCCGGCGCGAGCGGAGGAGATAGAGGTTCTTGCCGTCCTGCCGGCCGACCATCGTGTAGTACCCGCCGCACTTCTCGGGAAACAGCGCCATGCCCTTGTTGCGGCCCGCACGCCCCTCGATCGGTTCGAGCAGGAACCGGCGGAAGTCCTCGGTCCGCAGCAGTTCGGAGCGGATCGTCTTGCCCGAATAGGCGGTGTAGGTGCCGATCCATTCGTAATCGCCGTTGCCGTGCTGGAAGCGGACCAGCCGCAGGTCCTCGAGCCCGCCGCTCTGCTGCTCGGTGATCGGGAAGATCACCGTGTTCGAGAGCGAGCTTTCCGGGTGGCGGTGCACGGTCACGCCGCGGTCCGCATCGTAGAGACTGGCGTCATCGAGCTCGACCGAGGTCGCGAAGGCGCTTTGCGGCCACAGGTCGAACGTGCCGTCGGGGTGCGCGATACCCTCGCGGAACACGATCGAGCTTATGTGCCCCTCGCCCACCGCGCGCAGGGACATTACGAAGCGCACCGCGCCGCCGAGACAGCCCGACTGGTCGGGATGCGGCACGATCGACGGGTTCATCAGCGCCGCGGCCGAATAGGTATATTCGTGGCAGAAGTAGGCGCCGATGAGCTTGCGCCGCATCGGCGAGAAATCACGCTCGCCGAGGTGCAGCGACGCTTCGACCTCCTCGAAGCGATCCTTGAACATCGCCTCGGTCTGCCAGTGGCGTTCCTTGAAGTCGGTGAGCACTTTGCGGTACTCCTCGCGCACGCGGTTCTCGCTCAGCGCGGCGACGTCCTCGACCAGCCGCAAAGCGCGGTTGCTGCCCGAGCGGGCCGCCTGCCAACCGAGATGGAACGGCCGCAGCACGACCCGCGACGGGTCGGCGTGAAGCCGCGTTTCAAGTATATGCAAGGGGCCGTTGGCCGTCCTTGTTTCGGTGCTCAACCAACTTCCCCGCAGCGCCGGACTTCGAATCGCCGGCCACGTCGGGGGCGAGCGCTAGCATGGAATAATGCCCGAGTTGAAACGCGAGGATCGATTCCGCCCCGCAATTCATATTGGCGCCGCGCGGGGTCAGGCCGTCGCGGCAGCGGCCGCTCTCCATATCCGCCAGCACCACCCCGCGGTCGTTGGCGCCGAAGAACCAGCGCCAGGCCGCCGTGCCGTGCTCCTGCCAGCGCTTGTCGCCGGTCGCGCGGTAGGCGCTGAGCGCGGCGTCGATCGCGGCGTGCGCCTCGAGCGGCTGCTGGTCGAACGGTAGCTGCGCGTATTCGCGGCCGAACGTTTCCGAACCGATCGGGCGGAAATAGCCGTCGGCGGCGGTTTGCCGCTCATTGATCCACGCGAGCGTTTCGAGCCCGATCTCGGTCCAGCTCTTGTTGCCGAGCGTCTCGCCCGCCTCGATCAGCGCTTGCGGCAGGCGCGGATTGTCGTAGCCGAGCACCGCCTCGAACCACGCCCAGTCGGGCCGCCGCGCGCCGCCGAGCAGGCGTTCGAGGAACTCCGCGCCGTCGCGCAGCGCTTCGGCCGACGGAGCGTGCGGGCGGGCGCGCAGCATTGCCGCCGCGCCGAGCATGACGAACGCGACCGTGCGCGGGCTCTCGCTCTTGGCGATCGCCGGCAGGGTCTGGTCGTAGAGCTGGATCGCCCAGTCGCGGATGTCGGGATCGCTGCTGTCCTGCGCGGTGCGGCCAAGGGTCCAGATCGCGCGGCCATTGGAATCTTCCGAGCCCAGGTCCTCGCACCACGACCGGTCGAAGCGCATGAAGTTGCGGAAGCCCTGCTTGTCGGGGTTCCACGCATCCTGCACGAACGCGGCGTAGGTCATCGCCAGGCTCTGGCGCTCGTGCGGGTCGAGGCCTTGCGCCTGGTTGACCAGCATCAGCGCACGGACATTGTCGTCGAGGCAGTAGCCGTGGCGGCGATCGGGGATGATGCCGATCGCGTGCTGGTACATGCCGGTGCCGTCGCTCATCGCGCGCACCGCGTGGAACGACGGCCGTGCGCGCGGCGCTTCGCGCGCCGGGTCGGCGACCGCGTGCTCGATCAGCGCGGCGGTGGCGGCAGCGAAGCGCGGCCAGATCGTCTCGCGCCCGCGGGCATAGGCGCGTGCCTTCATCGCCGCGAGCGCATAGGGATCGTCGAGCAGGCCGCACACGGCCTTTGCGATCGCGTCGGGCGAATTGGGCTCGATCAGCACCCCGACCCCGTCGGCAAGCAGTTCGCTGGCATGGACGTAGGGGGTCGAGACCACCGCCTTACCGAGCGCGACGGCATAGCTGAGCGTACCGCTGGTCGACTGCTGCAGCCCCGGATAGGGGGTCAGGTAGATGTCGCACGCCTCGAGCTGGTCGAGCAATTCGTCGGTTTCGACGAAGCTTTCGTCCCACTCGATCGCGTCCGCCACGCCGAGTCGTTCGGCGCAGGCCTTGAGGCCCTCCCGGTAGCTCTCGCCGTCGCGCGCGACGAGGTTGGGGTGCGTCGCGCCGACGATGCGGTAGAGCACGTTCGGATGCCGCTCCAGGATCGCGGGCAGCGCCTCGATCACCGTCTCCAGTCCCTTGCCCGGGCCGAGCAGGCCGAATGTGGTCAGCACCGTCTTGCCGGCGAGCCCGCGGCGGGCCTTGAACTCTTCCTCGCGGCCGAACGGACGGTCCGGCGCGCCGTGCTCGATCACCTCGACCACGTGCGGCGGGGCATCGTAATTGCGCAGCAGCAGGTCGCGCGAGCGCTGCGACATGACCATGATGCGCGACGCGCGCTCGACCAGGTGCTCGAGGATGCGGCGCTGGTTCTCGGACGGGTTGGTCAGCACGGTATGGCAAGTGACGATCAGCGGCGCGGCGAGGCGGTCGACGAAATCGCACACCAGTTCGCCGTCCGCGCCGCCGAAGATGCCGTATTCGTGCTGCAGCCAGACCGCGTCCGCGCCGCTCGCGTTGATCGCGTCGGCCGCGCGGGCGTAGGCGGCGGTGTCGGCGCGGTCGATCGTGCCGGCAACGCCCCGATAGGCGATCTCATCCCCGGCATCGTCGAGCGCCCAGACATCGACGTCGATCTCGGGCCGGAAGCGGGCGAGCTGTTCGGTGAGGTCGGCGGTGAAAGTCGCGATGCCGCACTTGCGCGGCACATAGTTGCCGACCACGGCAAGCCGCCGCGCCGGACGCGCCGAGCGAAAGGTGATCAGCTCGGTTGCCGAGCGGCTCTCGGGCTGGGAAAATACAAAAGCATCGGCGCGGCGTGCGTCCACTGAAGCAATCCCCATGGTTAAAGCTGACGGAAAGAGTCGGGGGCTTAACGGCGGGGAAGCGTTCTAGTTCCGCTGCGACGCACAATCGTCGCGCATTTCGCGCGACTCAACACTTTGCTAATTCATGATAATTTCCGCAGCGCGGAATCATAATGCTGCGCCTGCTAACATGGGTTAGAACCAGCGTTGGCGCCAGTAGAATGGCGCGGCCACCGGATTACCCGCCGCATCGGTCGCCGGCTTGAACCGCAAGCGCTGGACGACCAGGCGGCAGGTGATCGCGTCCGCCTCGGGATCGGGGCTGGCCCGGAATACGCTGCAGTTCGAGGCCCGGCCGTCGGTCCCGACAGTGACCTTGACGATGACCTCGGTGCCCACCCGCGCCTGCCTCCCGCCGGGTGGCGTGGGATAGTCGCGCGCGTTGCTGATCGCTCCGCCGATCCACACCGGCTTGGTCGCAATCCCGCCGCCCTGGCCCGATCCGCCGCTGCCGCTGCCCGTGCCGCTCCCGGTGCCGCCAGCACCGGTGCCGCTACCGGCGTCCCGCGCACCCGCTGTATCCGCCGACCCGGTCGAGCTTGCGCGCGGCGCGGGCGGCGCCGGCTTGACCACCACCTTCGGGACCGGCGCCACGGCCGCCTTGGGCACGGCCTTGCGGCCTTCCTCGCCGGACTTGCCGCTGTCGGGCTCGGCCTGCGGGGGCGGAGGCGGGGGCGTGACGGGAACGGTGACGGTGAAGCTTTCCAGCACCGCCTGCTCGACCGAAGCGGTCGCACCCGGCGCGAAGGCCTTCGCCAGCGCATAGATGCCGAGCAGATGCAGCAACACGATCGCGACCAGCGTCGCCGGCCGGGGCTTGCGCGATGCGGTGGTAAAGGTGCCCTCGCTGGCCATCGCGCATCAACGATATCCCTGCGCGGGGCGTTCCACAAACGAACGGCGGCGCTCCCGCGAAGGAGCGCCGCCGCCGTTAGCCATTCGCTCTCGCGAAGAAATTAGAAGTCATAGCTGATGCCGAACTTCACGCGCCACACCGACGAGCTGACGTTTACACCGTTGTCGTTGGCGAAGGTCGAGTAGCCTTGGCCGTTGGGAGACGGGATGAAGATGTAACGGCCTTGCGCGTCCACTCCGCTGACCGAAGCAACGTCCTGGAACCCTTCGAAGTTGCGCCGATGCTGGAGGTTCCAGCTCGAATCGAGGAAGTTCAGGAAGTTGTCCATCGAAGCGTACAGCTTGATCTTGTCATTGCGCCCGAAGAACCGGCCCGGACCGGGGATCTCCTGCGACAGCGACAGGTCCATGTCGTAGTACCAGTCGTTCGAGCAGGTGTTACGCGGGATCGACGTGCCGATGTACTTGCGCGCGCAGCCGAGGCCATTCGCGAAGTCGACCAGGCCCTGCACCGCCGCCATGTTCGAGGTCGGCGAAATGTTGGGATCGTTGACGCCGGTCGGCAGGTACACGAGCGCGTTGTCCGAGCCCGAGACGCTGTCCCCGAACACGCTGCCGCCCGAGAACGTCAGGCTGTACGGACGGCCCGAACGGGCGACGAACGTGATGCCCAAGCGCGACGCGAGGTCGGAGAAGAACTCCTCCTTGAAGCTCATCTGCGCGGTGATGTTGTGCTTGCTCGAGAAGAAGCTGCGCGAGGCGGCCGGATTCTGCCGGTCGAACGCCGCGGTACCATCGTAGTTCGACCCGGCGGTCGAACGGTACATGCTGCGCCGGTCCTGCGCGTCGGTATACGCATAGCCGAGGCTGAAGAACACGCTGCCGCCCTCGGTGATGAGGCCGCCGTTGAAGTTCTTCGACAGGATCGCAGAAGCGATGTGGCTCTCGTAGGAACCCGCATTCGTCAGCAGCAGTTCGTCGTCCCGCTGCGTGTTGAAGCACGCGCCGGTCACGCCGGTGTAGATCGGGGTCGGCGTGATATCGACCAGCTTGGCATTGCAGCCGGCAACGCTGGGATCGATCGACCGGTAGATCGGACGCCCGTCGATGGTGAAGCCGTTGATGCCGAGGGCCGGGCCGTTCGGAGCCGCATTGGTGCCGAACGTCGCGGTCGCCGGAACGGCGGCCAGGTCGACCAGCGTCAGCGGGTTGCGGTACTTGCTGTAGATGTAGTCGAGGTTGAGGTTCCAGCCGCTGAAGAAGCCGGTGTCGGTGAAGTTCAGCTCCGACGAGAAGCCGATGTTCGCCCGCAGCACGCTCGGCTGCTGGATGTCGGGATCGATGCCCTGGGTATCGCCCAGGCCCTTCGCAGCCTGCGAAGCGGCGAAATTGATGACACACTGCGGCACGCCGGTGAACTGGCCGTTCACCACCACGTCGACCTGCGTCGCCGGCGACTGCGCGGGGCAGCCCGCGTCCTGCAGCGTGCCCTGCGCGAAGCCGCGGCCGTCGTTCTGGAAGGCGTTGGCGTAAAACACTGCCGGATCGCCGCCCGAGAAGATGCCGACGCCGGCACGCAGCTGCGCACGGCTGAACACCGCGAAATCGTTCATGTCGTAGGTCAGCGCGAGCCGCGGCATGATGATCGGATCGATGTTGCTGAAGCTCGTGGTGTTCGAGAAGCCGTAGCGCTGGGCGTACAGCGGGTTCACCTTGGGGTGGCCGCCATCGTACCAGTCGACGCGCACGCCGAGCACCGCGCTCAGCTGATCGTTGATCTGCCAATCGTCCTGCGCGAACACCGAGTAGATGCTGCGGTTGAAGTCGGCGGCGGCGTCGCGCGGATCGCCGGTCGACGAGAAGTTGCCGATCGCACCCTCGATCGCGCCGTTGACGATGTTGGCGATGCTCGACGAGGTCTGGAAGTTGCCGGTGCCCGGCGACAGCAGGCCTGCCTTCAGATCGTTGATGTTGCGGAAGTACAGCGTGCCCGTGCCGTTCTGGATGAACAGGTTGAACAGGTCGGAGCTGTTGAGCTCGGCGCCGATCTTCAGCTGGTGTGCGCCGGCATCGAGCTTGGCGACCGCACGGTACTGCTGGATGGTCGTGCGCAGGTCGTTGGCCGCACGCGAGAAGCCCGGGCCGGCACCGACGGCACCGTCAGGACCGGTGGCGTTGTCCACGCCCACGACGATGCGCGGGATCGGATTGTCGCTCTGCGCCTCACCGCCGCCGATCGGATCCTGCAAGTCCTGCACCTCGGCGCGCGAGTAGCGCAGCTCGGTCGAGAACTTGTCGGTCCAGTTCGAGTACAGGCGCGCCGAATAGTAGTTCGACTTGGTGCCGCTGTTGAGGAAGGTGTTGCGGCCGACGATGGTCGGGCCGAACGTCCCGCTGATCGTGAGATCATCAGGCTTCACGCTGGCTTCCTCAAGGCGCTGGTAAGTCGCTTCGAGGCGGTGATTGTCGGTGATCTGCAAGTCCGCGCGAACGAAGTAGCGATCGTTCGTGTAGTCGCGGTTGGTGACGATCGGACCGGTATCGATCCCGTACACGCTCTTGAGGACCGCCGAGATTTCGTCGAACTGCGCCTGCGAGACGCCGTTGGCGGGATTGACGAAGCCGGCGCCCGAAGGACCTTCGTCCTGCGACTGGCTGGCTTCCTGGTGCTCGTACGCGCCGAACAGGAACAGGCGATCCTTGATCACCGGGCCGCCGAGGTAGACGCCGTAACGCTTTTCCGGACCGATCGGCGGGACGGGCTTGATCGTGCCGCGGTCGTTCAGCTCGTCGCCGCGCAGGTCGTTGTTCGAGTACTCGAAGTAACCGCCGAACTGGTAGTCGTTGGTGCCCGATTTGGTGACGACGTTGATCGCGCAGCCGGTGAAGTTCGAATAGTCGACGTCGAACGGCGCGAACTGGACCTGCGTCTCGCGCACGGCGTCGTACGGAATCGGCACCGACGAACGCGACGAGAAGCCGCTTTCGTTGAGGCCGTAGACGTCGCCCTGGCTGATGCCGTCGACGGTGAAGGCGTTGCCGCGGTCATTGCCGCCGAGGCAGGAGACGCGGTCCACGCCGTTGCCGCCGTCGTCGCGGTCGAGGCTGACGCGCGGGTCGATGCGGATGATGTCGCGGATGTCGCGATTGAAGGTGGGGGCGTTCTCCAGCACCTCGGCGGTGAAGCTGGTGCCCGGGCCGACCGCGAGCTGCGTGACCTGCACGCGGCTGCCGGTGACGACGATCTCGCCCGAACCCGAGGTAAGCGAGAAGGTCAGGCTGGTGTTGCCCTGCAGGGTGGTCTGGATGTCGTTGACCGTCTGCCCCTCGAAGCCGCCGGCATTGGCCGCAACAGTGTAGGGGCCGCCGGTGACGAGGCCGGTGGCGACGAAGCGGCCATCGGCACCCGTGGTGATGTCACGCGCCGCGCCGGTGCGGGTGTCGGTGATCGTCACGGTCGCGCCCGACAGCGGATTGCCGTCGGCGTCGGTGACCGTGCCTTCGATACCGGTGGTGATCTGCTGGGCGAAAGCAGGGGCCGGCAGGATGGCGGCGGCGGACAGGCTGACGACGCTTGCAGCCAGCAAGTACTTGAGCTTCATGGAATGACGATCCCTTGCATTCGATGAGAGTGAGAAGGAGGGGCGGCAGCCCCGTAGGTGTTTCCGTCTGCCGCCAAAAGTATCTTGTGTTACCGGTGTGTGACAACCGGGCCGCAAGTTATCCACACGGCTTGTGGACAAGCATCAACTGCTTGAAAAACAGCAGCTTTCCGATGTTGCCGCATTGCAACAAGATTTCAGAAAGAGTCTCACCGTCCCGCGGATGGCTCCGCCCGGCGCGAATCAGGCGAGGTTGATCTCGCGCAGGCGCTGCTGGAGGAACTCGTGGCTGGAGATCGGCGCGGGATGATCGTCGGGCCGCGCCGGGTCGATGCAGCTCTCCAGTGTGACGATATCAAAGTCCGGCCGGAAGTGCAGGAAGAAGGGCATCGAATAGCGCGAGCGGTAGGCCGCAGGGCCCTTCGGATTGACCACCCGGTGCTGGGTGGACTTCAGCCGGTGGTTGGTCAGCCGGTCGAGCATGTCGCCGATGTTAACCACCAGCGCGCCCGGCGGAGTGTCGACCGCCTGCCACTCGCCCTTGGCGTTGAGCAGCTCCAGGCCCGCTTCCTCGGCGCCGAGCAGCAGGGTGATGGTGTTGATGTCCCCGTGCGCGGCAGCGCGGATCGCGCCCTCCGCGTGTGGGCCGTCGAGCGGCGGGTAGTGCAGCAGCCGCATCACCGAGTTGCCGTCCTCCACCGTCGGGGTGAAGAAGGTCTGCGGCAGGCCAAGGTGCAGCGCGATCGCCTCCAGCACTCGCTCTCCGGCTTTCTCGAAGGCGGCGTAGAGTTCGGTGAAGGTCTCCCGGAAACCCTCGACCTCGCTCGGCCAGACGTTGTCGGCCATGTACTGCGCGAGGTCGTGCCCCTCGGGCAGCTCGCGACCGACGTGCCAGAATTCCTTGAGGTCGTGGACCTCGGCGTCCTTGGCCCGCTCGACCCCGAACGGAGTGTAGCCGCGCGCCCCGCCGCCGCCTTCGATCTTGTAGGCCTTCTTGGTCGCCTCGGGCAGTGCGAAGAACTCCTTCGACAACGCCTCGGCGCGCGCGATCAGCTCGGCCGGGATGCCGTGGTCGCGGATTACCGCGAAGCCGTATTCGCGAAAGGAGCGGCCGAGCTCGTCGGCGACTTCGCTCAAGGGGCGGGCGATGGATACGGATGCGATCTCAGACATGGGATAAGGCTCAGTAAGGGAGGAACAGGCCGGCAAGCGCGGCACTCATGAGGTTGGAGAGGGAGCCCGCGGCAAGCGCCTTCAGGCCCAGGCGCGCGATCACCGGGCGCTGGTTGGGGGCGAGCCCACCCGTCACCGCCATCTGGATCGCGATCGACGAAAAGTTGGCGAATCCGCAGAGCGCAAACGTGACGATCGCGCGGCTGCGGTCGCTGAGATGCGCCGCGTCCATTTGCCCCAGGTCGATGAAGGCGACGAATTCGTTGAGCACGATCTTGGTGCCGAACAGCCCGCCCGCGACGGGTGCCTGGTCCCACGGGATACCGATCAGGAACATGACCGGCGCGAAGATCGCACCGAGCGCCGCCTGGAAGCTCCAGTTCGAAAAGCCGAATAGTCCGCCGACCCAGCCGAGCACGCCGTTCGCCAGCGCAACTAGCGCCACGAACGCCAGCACCATCGCGCCGACCGCGACCGCCAGCTTGACGCCGGTCTGCGCGCCTTGCGCGGCGGCCTCGATCACGTTGGCGGGCGCCTGGCCTTCCTCGAAGGTCTCGGCGAGCGCGACTTCGTGCGGCTTGCCGCCCTCGACCAGCGCGCCCGGCCCTTCGGCGCTGATGCGCGCGTCGGGCAGATCAATCGGGCCCTTCACCTCGGGCTCGGGATCGGCCGGATCGGGCATGATGATCTTGGCCATCAGGATGCCCCCCGGCGCCGACATGAACGCCGCGGCGAGGAGGAACGGCAGGTAGCGTTCGCCGAGCAGCCCGGCGTAGGCGGCAAGGATGGTCCCCGCCACGCCCGCCATGCCAACGGTCATAAGG
Organism: Tsuneonella rigui; assembly: GCF_003958625.1. GTDB lineage: Bacteria > Pseudomonadota > Alphaproteobacteria > Sphingomonadales > Sphingomonadaceae > Tsuneonella > Tsuneonella rigui. Next base: position 285,061 of record NZ_RSEL01000028.1, read on the forward strand.
GTGAAGATCGCGCTCGGCGCCAGGCCAGCGAGATAGGGCCGCACCACCAGCGGGCTCTCGCTCTGGCCGACGAAGATGTTGGCGGCCGCGCCGAGCGATTCGACCCGGCCGATCCCGGTCACCCAGCCGATCGCCCCGCCGACCCAGCGCACCACCCGCTGCATGATGCCGAGGTGATAGAGGATAGAAACCAGCGCCGCGAAGAACACGATCACCGGCAGCGCGCCCAGGGCAAAGGTGTTCTTGAGCGGATTGTCCGCCCCGAACAGGAATGCGGTGCCCTCGTTGGCATAGCTCAGAAGCGCGGCGACCCCATTCGACATCCCATGGATCGCCGCCACGCCCCACGGCGTGCGCAGGACGATGAACGCGATCAGCGCCTGTAACGCGAACGCCGCGCCGACCACCCGCAGGCGGATGCGCCGCTTGGCGTTCGAGAGGACGAAGGCGATTCCGAGGATCGCTACAATCCCGATGAGGCTGGTGAGGACTGGAGGCATCGCGCCCCCCGTTAGCGGGATGTGGTTTTGTAGGAAACTGGATTCACATCGCTTCCGGCGGGCAAGTGAACTCCACTACTTACCCGCGGTGGCCTGCGTCCCGTTGTAAGGCGGCGGCGAGGACGGATGGATGTATCGTGACCGTGCGTGTGCTGCCTACTCCGCGCACGTAAATCACGGTTGCGATCCTGAGATAGACAGTCCTCTCGTTCCCTTCGATGACCTCTTCGTCGGTGTCGACGTCATAGGTGCCGGGAGGAAGCGGAGCGTCCAGTTCCGGAAGCATGAGCGGTCCGGAGAAAGTTACCTGGGAGCGCGTAGTGCGGATCATCACAATTCCGAGTTGAGGCGCATCACATTGGACCCTGCGGCCAATCAAAAGCGACCGATCAGGAGTTCTTCAAACTTTCAAGGCCCTTGATCGACCCCGACTTCTGCGTGGGTTGCGAGGCGTTCGTTTTCGGCTTCTCCGCCTTCGTCTTGCGAATCTCGCGATTGGATTTCTTCTGGCCCTTGGCCATGTCCGTTCTCCTGTCACAAAGGCGGCGCCGCTGAAAAGAGCGGCGGCGGCTCAACGCCGCCCGTCAGGCGTCTGCGTGTCCGCGGTCCGGATTTTCATTGTCCACCCCGTTGAGTTTGTCAGTGGCGTGGCCGGCACCGGCTTCGGACGCCGAACTTCCCGCATAGCTGCCGTAAATGATTGTTGGTGGTGCAGAAGGGTTCTGGGCGATCGACTCTGCATACGAGACCGTTCGCAGCTGCCTGATTCTATCGGCGTATTCCGCGATCCGGCCGAAGTGATCGTCGTCGCTCGACGCGTTTGCCTTCATCGCTTCAAGTTGATGAGCGTACAGCAGTTCGTTGAGGTCCATCTTCGATTCCTTTGATTTGCATCAGCGCGGGCTCGATGGCCCACCGCGGCACGCTAGCCTGCCTGCGCCTCGGCCTGTTCGCGGTGGCTGAGCTGGCGACGGAGATTGATCGCTCTAGGCTGGCCCCCATCGACGGCAACCAGCAGTCCGAAACTGTATCGTTGAAATGGCCGCGGATCGGGAAAGAACTCCGGCTGATCCGCGGATTTGAAAACCACGGCCTCGCCGCCTTGATCGGGCCTCAGCATCCCTGCACGGCGGCCGCGATCGTACGAAATGACGGTCCCGAGATGCGTCATTGCGCAGCGACCACATCGTCGATCCGAGCGCCACCGGACGCCAGATCCTGCATTTCGGTCAGCACCCTGGCTTGGCCGGCTGCGCTCGCGGTCGCGATCGCCAGCGGGCGGCCGCCGAGATCGGCAAACTCGCTGCTCAAGAACGAAATCGCGCCATCCTTGCCCAACAGCTCGAACGCCATACGGGTGATGTTGCCCTGTCGGGCTGCCTGATCGCTCGGAATGGGTGACGACCACTTGCGCCGGCGCCAATGCGAAGCGGGGGAACTGATCTTTTCCTCAGTCATGCGGGATAACCTTCTTCAAAGTTTGCGGGCCCGCTCAACTGACCAGCCAGTAAATCATCACCACCGTGGCGATGAGAGGAACAAACAGGCCGACGTAATTTGGACCGGCGTTCTGGCGCGGGTTCACAGGACCTCGCGCTCGAGCTTCGTCATTCGCCGAGCTTGCGCGATGGCATCGGTCAAGTTCGTGTATTGGAACCCACCGACCGAATAGGTTTCGGTCAGATGGCGAAGGACGCCGAGCGACCCCGCAAGCGTCTCCGCCACGAGGCCGCCGCCTTCGTTCTCCCAGGATTCGGAAGTGAGTCCGGTTGCGCCTTGGCGCGGCTGAACCTGAGACATCGCACTGCTCCCTTGCTGCAAGCGGGAGCTCTCTTGTCTCTCAGTCGAGGGCGCTCACGAACTGGGTTGCCGCATCGATGCACCTGAAGTTGGGTGTTACAAGGCTCATTACAAGGTGGCCGACCCCGCAGAGTGGTTTCCCCGCCGGTGATGAGAACAGTGAAGCTCACAGGCCCGCTTTTCTTTTGCGCACGGCGGTGCCAATCCTCCCGCGCATGAACGACCCCGTCACCGCCGCCGCGCCGGCCGTCCCCCGCTCACTGTTCGTCTATGCGATTATCTACGGCGGCATGACCGTGCTCGCCGGGATGCTCGGCAACAAGCAGGTTGCGCTCGGCCCGCTGGCGGTGGAGGCGGGGATCTTCGCATTCCTGATGCTGGTCGTGCTGTCGAGCACGGTGGCGCAGGTCCACGGGCGCAAGGCAGCCGACCGGCTGGTGTTCTGGGGCTTCCTGCCGCTCGCGCTGTCGATCGCACTGATCTTCGTGGTGCTGCAGCTGCCCGCATCGCCCGACATGCCAGCCGACCGGCAGGCCGCGTTCGAGCTGATGATGGGCAGCACCCCGCGGATCATGGCGGCGGGCCCGGTGGCGTACGGCGTGTCGCTGTTCCTTAACGTGTGGTTGTTCTCGGCCTTGCGCGGGAAAAGCGAGAACAGCGGCGGCGCGTTCATGCTGGTGCGCGGCGCGATCGCCTCGGCGCTGAGTCAGGTGGTCGACACGCTGATCTTCATCACGCTGGCGTTCTACGGCGAGTTCCCGATCCGTGACCTCCTGATCGGCCAGATGATCGCCAAGGTGACGCTGTCGATCGTGCTGGTGCCGCCGCTGATCGCGCTCGGCGTGGCGGTCGCCCGCCGGCTCGATCGCGCTCCCGCCTGAGCCTGTCGCCTTGGCCGCGCCGATCCCCTTCGACGCGGCGCTGGCGCTGATTGGCGAAGTCGAACCGCTCGACAGCGAGAGGGTTCCGCTAGCCCGAGCCGCCGGGCGCACGCTCGCCGCCAACCTGGTGTCGCGCGGCCAGGCGCCTCGCTCCGCGGTCTCGACGATGGACGGCTACGCGATTGTCGATGCCGCGACCGCGCCGGGCGAATGGCTCGACGTGACCGGCGAATCGCGCGCCGGTGCCTGGTGGCGCGGTGCGGTCGCGCCGGGACAGGCGGTGCGCGTATTCACCGGCGCGGGCGTTCCGGCGGGCGCGACCCGGGTGATCATCCAGGAACATGCCGAGCGGAATGGCGGGCGCGTGCGCTTCACGCCCGGCTACGGCCCCGCGACCTACATCCGCGCGGCGGGCAGCGACTTCGCCGCCGAGGCGATGCTGCTGCCCGCCGGTACGCGGCTGACCCCGCGCATGCTGGTCGCAGCGGGGGCGGCCGACCGGGCGGAGGTGACCGTCGGACGCGTGCCTCGCGTGGCGATCCTCGCCACAGGCGACGAACTCGCCCCGCCCGGCGAGGCGCATGCCCGGCAGGATGCAATCCCCGAGACCATCGGCCTCGGCGTGGCGGCATTGGCGAAGAGTGCGGGAGCCGAGGTCATCGCGCGGGCGATCTGCCCCGACGATCTTGGACGCCTGACCGCGCTAGCGGGAGACCTGCTTGCCGCCGCCGACCTGGTGGTCGTGACTGGCGGCGCCTCGGTGGGCGAGCGCGATTTCGCCAAGGCAAGCTTCGCCGCGCACGGGCTGACGCTGGCGTTCGAGAAGGTCGCGATCAAACCGGGCAAGCCGGTATGGCTGGGCCGCTGCGGCGAGTGCCACGTGCTTGGCCTGCCCGGCAATCCGACGTCGGCCATGGTCACCGCCGCGCTGTTCCTGCGCCCGCTGCTGGCGCGGCTGCAGGGCGGCAAAGCGGAGCATCGCTGGCGGACCATGCCGCTCGCTGCCCCGCTTCCGGCGACCGACGAGCGCGAGACTTTTGCGCGGGCGCGATGGGAAGATGACGGCCTGACCCCGCTCGGCAATCAGGACAGCGGCGCGCAAAGCCCGCTCACCCAAGCCGACTGGCTGATCCGCTGTCTCGCCCACCAGCCACTGCTGGCGGCGGGCGCGACGGTCCGCGCGCTGGCGTTCTAGCTCTTGAGTTTCATCGTCGGGGATAGCTCGGCGGTCGGCAGCACGATCTCGATCAGCGCCGCCTCGCCCGATGCACGCGCCGCTTCGAACGCAGACGCGAAGTCCTCGGTCTTCTCTACGCGCCAGCCGGCGATGCCGTAGCTTTGGGCCAGCGCGGCGAAGTCGGGATTGACCAGCTCGGTGCCGACCACGTGACCGGGGTAGCGCCGCTCCTGGTGCATGCGGATGGTGCCGTAGGCGCCGTTGTTCACCACCACCACGATCACCGGCACGCGGTGGCGGACGATGGTGGCCAGCTCGGTGCTCGCCATCATGAAGCAGCCGTCGCCCGCGAAGCACACCACCGGCCGATCGGGGTGACGGATACCGGCGGCGATCGCGGCGGGGAGGCCGTAGCCCATCGCCCCGCTGGTCGGCGCAAGCTGGGTCCCGCGCCGCTTGTAGCGGAAGAAGCGATGGAGCCAGATCGCGTAGTTGCCCGCGCCGTTGGTGACGATCGCCTCATCTGGCAGCGTGTCGGCCAGCCAGCCGACGATCTTCGCCATGTCGACCGGACCGACCGAGGCGGGCGGCTGTTGCCACGCCTCGTAATCGGCGCGGGCGGACTGGCGCCAGTCGTCCCACTTCGGCGCCAGCGACAATCCGGCGGCGGCCTTGGCGAACGCATTGACGTCGGCGGTGATCGCCAGCGCCGGCTGGTACACCCGCCCCAGCTCGCTCGCGTCGGGATAGACATGCACCAGCTTCGGCCCGGGACTCGGCGCATCGAGGTTGGTGTAACCGTCGGTGACGATCTCCCCCAGTCGCGTGCCGACCGCAACAATCAGGTCCGCCTCTCGCCAGCGCGCCTTGAGCTTGGGATTGATGCCCAGCGCGCTCTCGCCGACGTAATTGGGGTGGCGGTTGTCGAACAGGTCCTGCCGCCGGAACCCGCAGGTCACCGGCAGGCCCGACGCTTCGACGAACCGGGTGAGGTCGGCGAGGCCCTCATCAGTCCAGCCCGAACCGCCCAAAACCAGCAGCGGTCGCTCGGCGCTGTTCAGCAGCTCGATCAAGCGCTTCACTGACGCGTCGTCGGGCGCTGGGCGCGAGGGGCGAGGTTGAACCTGTTGTGCGCCGACTTGCACCTGCTCACTGAGCATGTCCTCAGGCAGCGCGATCACCACCGGCCCCGGCCGGCCACCCAGCGCGACCGCATAGGCCCGGCCGACAATCTCGGGAATCCGCGTCCCGTCGTCGATCTGCGTCGCCCATTTGGCGAGGTCGCCGAAAGTCGCCGGGTAGTCGACCTCCTGGAAAGCCCCCCGCCCAATCTGGTCGCGCGGCACCTGGCCGACGAACAGGATCATCGGCGTGCTGTCGTGCTTTGCCGTGTGAATCCCGATACTTGCATGGCATGCGCCGGGCCCGCGGGTGACGAAGCAGATGCCCGGCTTACCTGTAAGCTTGCCCCACGCCTCGGCCATATTGGCCGCCCCCGCCTCGTGCCGGCAGACCACCAGCTTGATCGCCTCGCCCGCCTCATAGATCGCGTCGAGCGCGGCGAGATAGCTCTCGCCCGGCACGCAGAACACCGTGTCCACCCCCCGCGCGATCAGCTCGCGAATGAGGATCTGACCACCGGTAAGGCGGCTGCCGGAGAATGCTTGGGTCGTCATCGGGTGGCCCTGCTTGAGCGGAACTTATGCGCTTTCGCTCAAGCAGGTTTAGGCGCCGCCCGCCACCCCGCGCGTCAGCCCGCCGGCTTCGGCACCACCCGGATTTCCACCGCCGCGGCGGGATCGAGGTAGCGGTCGGCCGCCGCGCCGATCTCGGCCGGGGTGATCGCCTCCAGCACCGCCGCGCGGGTGCGCCGCCGCTCGAGGTACTCGGGCTTGGTCTGCGCCTCCGCGACCAGCGCAACCCAGCTGCCGTTCTCGCGCGCCTGGCGCTGCCAGCGTTCGAGGATCGGCTGGCGCGCGCGGAGCATCTCGTCCGCGCTCGGCGGCGTGGCGCGCAAGTCCTTGGCGATCTCGCGGACCGCGCTCGCCACCGCATCCATCGACGACTGCGCCGCCGGAGCCGAGGCGGTCAGGTAGCCGAACCCCTTGTAGGTCGAGGAATCGACCGACGCGGCATTGGGGGTGTAGGTCGCACCCAGCTTCTCGCGCACGACGTCGATCAGCCGCAACTCCATCACCGCCGCAAGCAGGTCGCGGGTCAGCGAGTCCTTGAGGTCGTGATCGTCGGTCGTCGGCCAGTTGAGCGAGATCGCGCCCTGGTCGGCCGATCCGCCGTGGTAGATCGTCCTGAGCTTGCGATCGGCGGTGAACGCCACCGGCCGCACGCCGGCCACCACGGCCTCGGCCGCGCCGCGCTGAGGCAGGGCGCCGAGCGTCTTGGCAACCGCCGCGATCGCCGCGTCTTGGTCGAAGTCGCCGACCAGGCCGAGCTCGATCTTGCCGCCCGCCAACTGCGGCGCGAGGACCGCTTTCACATCGTCGATCGTCCGCGCTGCGAGCACCGCCGGGTCGTTGAACCCGAATCGCGCGTCCTCTCCGGTCAGAATCCACGGCACCGCCACCGCGGCGAGCTGCGAAGGATTCGAGATGACGTTCTTGGCGATGACCGGGCCCATGCCGGCCCACTGCGCCTGAGTCGCCGGGTCGTAGGCCGGATCGGTCAGTTCGGCGGCGAGCAGCTTCAGCTGCAGCTCAAGGTCGGCAGCGGTGGTGCCGCCGGACGCGACGATGCCATCGTCATCCACGCCGAGCCCGATGCCGACCTGCCGCCCTGCAGTAATCCGCCGCAGCTCGTCGACATTGTGCTTGCCGAGCCCACTGAGCGAGGTGAGGATCTGTACTGCGACCGGCAGTCCGGGCTGGTCGGCCGGGAACACCTGCCCTCCCGAGCCGATGTCGGCGTACCAGGCGATCTTGCCGGGCTCGAAATCGGTCTTCTTGAGGTTGAGCTCGACCCCGTTGGCGAAGCGGACGGTACGGATGCCGAGGTCGGCGATCATGGTGTCCGACACCACTTTGCCCGGGGCGCCGAAATCGTCGTAGGCGAACGCCTTGGTCGCTTCCTCGACCGGCGCGGTGACCGCGACCTTGGCGCTGCCGGCGAGCGCGGAGTTGATGGCGGCAATCTCGACCGGCTGCTTGGTTGCGACGTGGACCAGCGTCGGCCCGCCGTTCCACGCGGCACGGAACGCCTCGCTCGCCGCCTCGGCGGTCAGCGTCGGATCGAGCGCGTTGTAAAGCGCGAGCGTGCCGGTCGGCGACAGGAACACGCTGTCCGACAGCGAGGAGCTAGCCAGTCGATCGGCGATGGCGGCGCTCGACCGGCCACCTTCCTGCTTGACCGCGTTCTCGAGCGCGGTGCGGATGTTGGCCTTGGCCTCGGCGATCTCCGCGCCGGTGAAGCCGAACTGCACGGCGCGGCGCAGCTCCTGCTCGCCGACCGTGATTGCGGGTTGCCACATGCCGTCCTTGGCGACGACGATCATGGTCGCAGCATGCGCGCTGCGGGCAACGTCCTGCGTCGCCGCCTGGCCCAGCAGGATCGGGCTGTCAGCCTTGTGCGCGATCGTGTTGAGCCGATTGCTGAGCGCGGCGCTGGCGATCGCTTCGAGCGTCTCTCGGCGCTGCTCGGCGACGCTATTGGTCGACTTTTCGTACGGCGTCACGCGATCGAACTCGATGATTTCCGGCGTCGCGGGATCGGAGAAGGTCGCCACCTTCGCGACCTTCGCCGGGCTGATCTTGGGCATGTAGTTGGGCAGCGCGGTGCCCGTGGGCTTCCAGTTCGAGAAGCGGCTGCGCACTTCCTTCTCCATCGCGTCGACATCGAAGTCGCCGACCATCACCAGCGTAGCGCGATCGGGGCGGTAGTAGCCCTCGTAGAACGCCTTCAGCTGCGCCGCGGTTATGTTGCCGATCGATTCCGGGGTACCGGTCACGCCGGGCCCAAAGCGCGGGTCGCCGATCTGCTTGCCCAGCGCATCGATCGTGCGCCGCAGCTGCGGCACGTCGCGCACGCGGTACTCGGACAGGATGATGCCGCGCTCGCGGTCGACCGCCGCCGGGTCGAGCGTCAGCTCGGAAGCAATCTCGCGCATGAAGGTGAGCGCGCCATCGACCGTCTCCGGCTTCAGGTTGGGCAGGTCGAGCTTGTAGGTGGTGTGCTCAAGATCGGTCTCGGCATTGGTGTCCGCGCCGAACGCCAGGCCAAGCCGCTCGAGCCGCTTGACCAGTTCGCCTTCGGGAATGTTGGTCGAGCCGTTGAAGGCCATGTGCTCGAGGAAGTGCGGCGCGCCGGCCTGCGCCGGAACCGCCTCGCGCATGCCGACGTCGATCGCGAAGCGAACCACCGCCGCGCCCTTGGGCGTCTCGTTGTGCTTCAGCGCATAGCGCATGCCGTTGGGCAGCACGCCGAAGCGGACGGTCGGGTCGGCCGGTAGGTCGGCGCTGGCGAGGTTCCACGCGGGGATGCCGGTGGTGGGCGTGGCGGCGGTCGCTGCTGGCGGCGCGGCGTCCTGCGCATGGGCAGGCGTGGCGAGCACGGCAGCGCCGGCCAGCGCGAGCGCGGAAGCCTGCATCACGAACGGCAGGCGGCGCGCGCGGCGCGCGATGAAAATGCTATCCGACATGGTGGTAGTCCTTTGCGTCCCCAAGAGGGGCGCGTCATGCCAGATTTGCCCGAGTGGGGACAGGGCCGTTGGTCGAGTGCAGTGTGCCGTTCGCCCGCGTCCGGACTCGGCCATTGCACAGCGAAAGCGACGAACGGCACAGCCCGGGCGCGTGACCTCCGCTCCATCGTCGGGCAAACTCGCCGAATGCCTACCGCCAGCATTGCGCCGATCATCGACACGGAAGCCGGCCAGGTCCGCGGCTCGCTGGCCGAGGGCGTGGTGACCTATCTTGGCGTGCCGTATGCTGCGCCGCCCGAACGCTTTGTTGAGCCCCAACCGCGCGCGCCGTGGGAGGGTATACTCGAAGCGGTCGAACCGGGTCCCGCCTACCCGCACCGCGTCCGCGAGGTGCCGCAGATCGATGCAATCCCGCTCATCGGCAGCGGCAGCGATGGCGGGGACGGCGACTACCTGCGCGCCAATATCTGGGCGCCCGAGAACGCAGCGGACGCCCCGGTCATGGTGTGGATCCACGGTGGCGGGTTCGTGGTCGGCAGCAAGGATGCGCCGGTCAGCGACGGGACCGAGTTCGCCCGCTCGGGCGTGATCTGCGTCGCGATCAACTATCGCATGGGGATCGATGGATTCTTGCCCGTGCCGGGCGCGCCGACCAACTTGGGCCTGCGCGACATGCTGTTCGCGCTCCAGTGGGTGCAGGACAACATTGCAGCGTTCGGGGGCGATCCGGCAAACGTCACGGTGTTCGGCGAGAGCGCGGGGGCGATGGCGATCGCCGACCTCGTCACGTCGCCGCTTGCCGCAGGGCTCTTCCGCCGCGCGATCATCCAGAGCGGGCACGGGTCGATGGTGCGCGAGATTCCGGTCGTGCAGCGGCTGGTGAAGAAGCTCGCCAAAGTGCTCGGCGTGACGCCCGATGTCGCGGGCTTCCGCTCGGTGAGCGACACCGCGGCGATGAACGCGCTCGAGAAGGTCGCGCGGCCCACCGCGGTCGATTTGCGCGACGCGGCAGGGTTCGAGCCGGTCTATGGCATCAGTCGCTTCATCCCGGTGTGGGGCGACGATGTTCTGCCGCTGAAGCCGCTCGAGGCGCTGCGGCTGGGCGCGGGCAAGGATGTCGAAGTGCTCATCGGCACCAACACCGATGAGATGAACCTGTACTTCGTACCCACCGGGGTGCGCGGCAAGGTGCCGGGCCTGCTCGCCTGGTGGCTGGTCTCGCGCTCGCAGCCCAGGGCGCGCGCCGCGCTCAAGGCCTACGGATGGGGCCGTAAGGGAGTGCGCCCTGGCGAGGCGATGACCAAGGCGCTCACCGACCTCGTGTTCCGCTGGCCCGCGCGCCAGTATGCCGAAGCGCACAAGGGCGCGACCTGGCTCTACGAGATGGACTGGCACAGCCCCGCGTGCGGCGGCGAACTCGGCGCATGCCACGGCATCGAGCTGCCGTTCGTGTTCAAGACGCTCGCATGCGCGACCGGCCCCCAGGGCCTTGTCGGCGAGCAGCCGCCGGCCGATCTCGCCGATCGCACACACGCAATCTGGGTCCAGTTCGCGCGCGACGGATCGCTGCCGTGGCGGCGCTTCAACGGCGACCGGCTGGTCTACCAACTCGAGGCCGGCGACACCCGCTACGAACCGCGCATGCCCGCGGCCGACTACCTCCCCGCCTGAGAGACGCTGCCATGTACCTTGAGAAACTGCGGCTCGACGGCCGGACCGCGTTCGTCACCGGCGGCGCGCAGGGGATTGGCCTGTCGTGCGCTCACGCACTCGCCGAAGCGGGCGCGAAAGTAACGATCGCCGATCGTGACGAAGCCGCCCTCGCCCGCGCACAGGATGAGTTGGCGCAGGCCGGCTACACCTGTCGCGTTGCCGTGCTCGACGTCACGGACTCGGCGGCAGTCGCGGCCGCCGCTGACAAGATGCAGCGGTTCGAGGGGCGGATCGACATTCTGGTCAACAACGCCGGGATCGCCCGCAGCGAGACCGCGGCGGAGGATGTCGCCGACGAGCACTGGCTCAACGTGCTCAACGTCAATCTCAACGGCAGCTTCTGGTGCGCGCGCGCGTTCGGGCGGCACATGCTCGCCGCAGGTCGCGGGAGCATCGTTAACGTCGGCTCGATGAGCGGGTTCATCGTCAACCGCCCGCAGCCGCAAAGCTATTACAACGCCTCCAAGGCGGCCGTGCACCAGTTGACCAAGAGCCTCGCTGCCGAATGGGCCAGCCGCGGCGTGCGGGTCAACGCGGTGGCGCCGACCTATATCGCCACCCCGCTCAACGCCTTCGCCGACCAGACCAGCGAGATGTATCGCCGGTGGATCGATGGGACGCCGCAGGGCCGGCTGGGCGAGCCCGAGGAAGTGGCTTCGGTGGTGCTGTTCCTGGCGTCGGACATGGCCTCGCTGATGACCGGCAGCATCGTGCTCGCCGATGGCGGGTACACCTGCTGGTAGGCCGATCGGCACAGCCAGTCTGACGATCGGCACAATCGCGCGACCTTTCATATAGGTTCAAGAGCTGTCAGACAGGTCTCCAGGGCAACGATCCCGTGAGAGGACCTGTTTATGATTCGCATTCGTCACGCTTTCCTAGCCGGCGTCGCCGCCGTCACGATTGCTCCGGCCGCTCACGCGCAGACCGCGCTCGAGGACGGCTCGACCACCAACGAGCAGACGAACGACCCCAACGCGGGCGATGTGTCGGACCCGGGCACGATCGTGGTGACGGCGCGTAAGCGCGAGGAAACGCTGCAGGACGTGCCGGTCGCGGTGACGGCGATCACCGGCGACGTGCTGTCGTCGCGCGGCATCAACTCGGTGCGCGAGGCCGCGGTGCTGGCGCCGGGCCTCAACATCAACAGCGACGGCTCGGGCCGCGCGTTCGTTGCCATCCGCGGCGTCGGGGTGACGCTGGTGCAGTCGGTGCAGCCGGGCGTCGGACTGTTCGTCGACGGCATCTATCGCCCCAACACCGCCTATCTCAACAACCCGCTGCTCGATGTGGAGCGGATCGAAGTGCTGCGCGGGCCGCAGGGCACGCTCTACGGCAAGAACACGCTCGGCGGTGCGATCAACGTCATCACCCGCCAGCCGGGCAACGAATTCGAAGGCCGCGCCAGCGCCAGCTACGCCGGGCCCGACGATCAGTTCATAGTCGCCGGCTCGATCTCCGCGCCGATCGTGCAGGACACCCTCGCGGTGCGCATCGCCGCTTCGCACCAGGAGCAGGACGGCTTCTCGACCAACACCACGCTCGGCAAGCCGGCCCAGCCGTTCAACAGCGAGTCGCTCAACGGTACCGTGCGGTTCACGCCCGGGCCGGTCGAGCTGACCGTCAACGGCTACTACGACTGGATCCACTCGGTGAATATTCCGTACGTCCGGGTGACCGGGCCGGACGACTATTCGCGCAATCTCACCGTCAACACGCTCAACCGGGTCAACTTCCGCTACCGCGGCGTTAACGCGCGGCTGGCGGTGCCGATGGACAGCATCGGCAGCACGCTGACCCTGATCGGCGCCTACGACGCCCGTGACGCGCACAACATCGACCAGGATGTCGATTTCGGTCCGGGCAACTTCGCCCGCGCGACCGGTAACGACCAGCTCCGCACCAAGACCGCCGAGCTGCGCTTCGACAGCAAGTGGTCGGATTCGTTCTCCAGCCTGTTCGGTCTGTTTTACAGCCGCGAAGATGCCGACGCGCTCGACGTGACGACGCTGCTGCCGGCGTTCTCTGGCCTGCCGTTCAATATCGTCCGCACCACCACGGTCGACAATCAGGCCGATACTTACGCCGCGTTCGGCACCGTGTTCTGGAACCCGACCCCCGATTGGGAAGTCGCGCTCGGACTGCGCTACGACCACGAGAACCGCACCGCCAACGGCTCGGTCGTGACTGTGCTCGGCCCGCTCGGCGCCATCGGCGGTCCGCTGCCGCAGGCGCAGATCAAGTCGAACGAGTGGCAGCCCAAGCTGACCGTCAAGCGCAACTGGACGCCGGAGCTGATGACTTACGCGTCGGTCGCGCGCGGCTATCGCGGCGGCGGCTTCAACGCCCCCACCGCGCCGACCCGGACCTACACCGGCGACAGCGCTTGGACCTACGAACTAGGCGCCAAGTATGCCTCGGACGACCGACGCTTCAGCCTGTCGGGCGACGTGTTCTACAACGATTACAAGAACTACATCGGCCTCAACTCGATTGCACCCGCCGCAGGCGGCGGGCTCGTCACGGTCGACCTTAATACCGGCGACGTGACCAGCTACGGCGTCGAGCTCGAAGGCTACTTTAAGCCGACCCCGGCGTGGACCATCAGCGGCGGCGTGGCGCTTATGCACGCCCGGCTCGACAACGACGATGCCTATTTCGCGACCACCGGCCGCCGCCTGTCGTCGGACCGCCTGACCTTCCAGCCCGACTGGACCGCCAACCTCGCTACGGACTACACCGTGCCGCTCGGCAACGGCGAGCTGGTGTTCAGCGCCAACGTCTCAGGCAAGGGCAAGCGTCTCGCCGCTACGCTCAACCAGACCACCCCAACCTTCCTCGACAGCTATTGGCTGACGGGCGGCTCAATCACCTACCGCACCGGTCCGATCGAAGTCGCCGCGTTCGTCACCAACGCGTTCAAGGCCAAGTACTGGGAAAGCTACATCGAGAAGACCACGCTGCAGCTCGCGGGTCTTCCGGCGTCCGATCTCGGCATCATGGGCGAAGGCCGCCGCTACGGCGTGCGCGCCAGCCTGAAGTTCTGACCGTCATGTCGGCGTCCGCCCCCGCGGCGGCCCGCGTGCCGCTTCCACAAGGTTTCCTTAGCCAGCTGGAGGAGCGCTTCGGCGCGAACCTCCAGACCGGTGCGGCGATCCTGGAGCAACACGGATCGAGCGAATCGCACTTCGAGGCGATGCTCCCCGATGCTGTGGTGTTCGCCGAAAGCCGGGACGACGTCGTCGCGCTGGTGAACCTGTGCCGCGAGGCGAGCGTGCCGATCGTGCCGTTCGGCGCAGGCACCTCGATCGAGGGCAACGCGGCGGCGGTGCGCGGCGGCGTGTCGCTCGACCTGACGCGGATGGACAAGATCGTCGCGGTCAATGCCGAGGACTTCGACTGCGTGGTCCAGCCAGGCGTGCGGCGCGAGGAGCTGAACCTGCACCTGCGCGACCAGGGCCTGTTCTTTCCGATCGATCCCGGCGCCAATGCGACCCTCGGCGGGATGGCTTCGACCCGGGCGAGCGGCACGAACGCGGTGCGATATGGCACGATGAAGGACGCGGTCCTGAGCCTCGAGGTGGTAACCCCGCAGGGCGAGGTGATCCGCACCGCTCGCCGGGCGCGCAAGTCCGCCGCGGGCTACGATCTCACCCGGCTTTATGTGGGGTCGGAGGGCACGCTCGGGATCATCACCGAGGTGACGCTGCGGCTGCACCCCATCCCGGAGGCGATTTCCGCCGCGGTGTGCAGCTTCGACACTCTCAAGGGTGCGGTCGATACCGTGGTCCAGTCGATCCAGTGCGGCATTCCGCTGGCACGGGTCGAAATCCTCGACGCGCTGCAGATGCGCGCGGTCAACCGCTGGTCGAAGCTCGACTACCCCGAAGCGCCGACGCTGTTCTTCGAATTCCACGGCAGCGAGAACCACGTCGCCGAGCAGGTCGAGACGGTGAAGGCGCTCGCCGAAGCCAATGGCGGCGGCGAGTTCGCGTGGTCCAACCGGCCCGAGGAGCGCAGCAAGCTGTGGCGCGCCCGGCACGAGGCCTATTACGCCGCGGTCAACCTGCGCGAAGGCGCGGTCGGCTGGGCGACCGACGTGTGCGTGCCGATGAGCCGCCTCGCCGAGTGCATCACCGAGACGCAAGCCGATCTCGCCGGAGCGAGCATGCCGGCGACCATCCTCGGTCACGTGGGCGACGGCAACTTCCACGTGGTGTTCTCGCTCGATCCCAATTCGGCGGACGAGTTGGCCGAAGTGTCGGCGCTCAACGCCCGCCTAGTGGAACGTGCGCTGGCGATGGACGGCACCTGCACCGGCGAGCACGGCATCGGTCTCGGCAAGCAGGAATGGCTGGTTGCGGAACTGGGCGACGCGGTCGAGCAGATGCGCGTGATCAAGCGCGCGATGGATCCGCAGAACATCCTCAACCCCGGCAAGATCTTTTCGCTGTGAGCATTGACGCTGCTCAGCGGCCGGCG
The DNA here is from genome assembly GCF_003958625.1 of Tsuneonella rigui. Lineage (GTDB taxonomy): Bacteria > Pseudomonadota > Alphaproteobacteria > Sphingomonadales > Sphingomonadaceae > Tsuneonella > Tsuneonella rigui. The sequence goes on from NZ_RSEL01000028.1 coordinate 300,262, forward strand.
CGCGCTTGGCCGGCCTTGATCCTGCTTGCGCTGACCATGGCGGTCGGCAACGTCATGCTCGGCGTGTTCAGCGCGGTGCAGGAGCAGGCCAAGGCGGAGCTGGTCTTGAGCGACTTCCAGATGAGCCTGCTCAACGGGCTGGCGGTGTCGATTCCGCTCGCGGTGCTGGCGATTCCGGTCGGGCTGATGGTCGACCGCGCCGTTCGCGTGCGGATGCTGCTGTGGACCGCGATCGTGTGGACCGCCGGCACCTTGCTCACCGCGTTCGCCGAGAACCTGCCCCTGCTGTTCCTTGCGCGGATGCTGGGCGGGGTCGGCGCGAACATTTCTACCACGATTGCGATCTCACTCGCCGCCGACCTGTCGCTGCCCGAGCGGCGCGGCCGCTCGCTACTGCTGCTGACAATCGGCAAGTACGCCGGGACGGGGCTCGCATTCGCACTAGGAGGCTGGCTGCTGGGGCTGTTCCTTGCACACGGCGGGGTCGAAGGGCTCGCTCCGTGGCGAAGCATCCACCTAGTGCTCGGCCTGTTCAGCCTCCTGATCGTCTTGGCGCTCGCCTTTCTACGCGAGCCCGCGCGCCTCGAAACACGCGTGGGACCGCAAGCATCGATTCGCGAGACCTTCCGCGAGCTGGCTGAGTACCGGAGCTTCCTGATCCCGCTGTTCATCGGCCAGATCGGCGTGTTGATGGCTGATGCCGCGGCCGCGATCTGGGCCGCTCCGGTCCTGTCGCGCTCGTACGGCGTGACGCCGCAGGAGTTCGCCGGCTGGCTCGGCGCGGTGGTATTCGGCGCCGGCATCCTTGGCGCACTCATCGGCGGCTTCGCGGCGGACGCGGGGCTGAAGAGCGAGCGCCGCGGCGGCATCCTGCTCGGCGCCATCATCGCCTCGGTCGTCGCCCTGCCCGCAGCGGTGTTCCCGCTGGCGCCCAGCGTACCGAGCTTCGCGCTCGCGCTGTTCGTCCTGCTGTTTGGCGGGACTATCACTGGCCTGGTGACCGCGACCGCGCTGGCTGTGCTCCTGCCCAACGAATTGCGCGGGCTGTCGATTGGCGTGTTCCTCGCCGTTGGCGGATTGATCGCTTTCGGAGTGGCGCCAACGCTGGTCACCGGTGTGAGCGCGCTGCTTGGCGGAGAGACATTTCTGGCCCAAGCGCTGGCGGTAGTCGGCCTCGCAGTGAGTGTGCTCGGCTGCGGTGGCTTCATCGTCGCCCGGAAGCATGCACCGCAACCTGTAAGATAGCTATTGTCAACCTGTATTATAGGTTGTAGCTAAGCGGCAGAGGAGCCTGCCGCATGAAGGACGTCATCCTGGTTTCGGAGGAAATGACCACGCTCGTCGGGCGCGGTCCGGTGCCGCATTCGGCGCCGCTGCCGGCTGATTCGGTCATGTTCGTTGCTGGGATCGATGCTGACCTGACGCCCACCCTCACCTTTTGTGACCGGGCCGATCTTTCGGATGCCAACGAGAGCCCCCTGGTCCTCATCGTCCAGCGCGCCGCTTGCGCGCGCCTGTTTGCCGCCCAGCCCGAACGGCCGCAGACCTGGCACTTTCCCAGCGCGCTGCTGACGCTCGCCCTGTCGATCATCGATTGCGAGGCGACGGGCGAGGCGCAAGCGACGCTACGGCTTGCCCGCAGCATTGAGCTGCTATGCCAGATCCACGCCGCCTTCGCGGACGGCCTGCTGGTCCCCGCGGGCCCGGACGGCGCGCTCAGCGAGCTCGACATCGCCCGCATCGCCGCGGCGAGGCGGGTGGTCGATCAGCGCTGGCAGGAAAAGCTCACCATCGCCGAGCTGGCGCGAATCGCCGGCGTCAACCGCGACAAGCTGGTCCGGGGCTTCCGCGAACTCTACGGCGCCACCATCGCCGAGGTCTTGAGCGAGCGCCGCTTGCGCGAAGCCCGCCGCATGCTGCTCGCCAGCGATCTGCCGGTCGCGACGGTCGCTTACCGCTGCTCCTATCTCAACAACGCCGCGTTCACGCGCGCGTTCAACCGCCGCTACGGCCTCGCGCCGACCGAGCTGCGCCGGATGGGAGTGGCGGCATGAGCGCGGACGCCATGGCGCTGCCAAAGGGCACGCTGGTCGAGAGCGCGACCGAAGCCGTGCGCGAGCATATCCGCCTCAACCAGCTCAAGGTCGGCGATGTCCTGCCGAGCGAGGGCAGCTTCGCCTCCGAACTCGGCGTCAGCCGCCCGGTCATGCGCGAAGCCTTCCACGCCCTCGCCGCGCTCAAGATGATCGATGTCGGCAACGGCCGCCGCGCGCGCGTCGGCGCGATCGACGGATCGGTGATGGCCGCCTCGATCGGGCATGCGGTCAACACCGCGCAAGTCTCGCTCGCCGACGTCTGGGACGTGCGCCGCACGCTCGAGCTGCGCACCGCCGAGTTGGCCGCGCGCAACCGGACCGACCAGCAGGCCGACGCGATTGTGACCGCCGCGCACACGCTGGCGATGAGCCGCGACGAGACCACCCGCACCGCCGCCGACACCGCCTTCCACCAGTCGATTGCCCTCGCCAGCGGCAACCAGATGTTCTTCCAGATCGTCCGCTCGTTCGAGCAGATGATGCAGATCGCCATCCCCAAGGCCTGGGCCGGCCGCGCGACCGACGCCGAGCGCGAGGAGAGCCTGGCGCTGCACCGCGAAGTCGCCGATGCAATCGCCAACCGCGATCCGGTAAGTGCCCGCGAGGCGATGGAATCGCATTTCGCTCGCTCGATCGGCGAACTCTTCCACCGCTCGGAGTCCTGACGCGCGCTAGCCGTGCGCCCCGAAGTGGTTGGCGATCGCGCTGGCGATGCGCAAATTGAGCGCGTGCGCGGCCTCGATACGGTCGATGTAGTCGCGGTGGATCGCGGCGTAGCCTTCCTCCGCATCGTCGGGGTAGTCGCCGGGCTCGTCGACCTCGAAGTCGCTTACTTGCGCCCCTTGCGCCGGATAGGCGCGGCGTAGCTGCGCCAGCGCATCGTCGATCCTGAGGGTGAACACCATTTCCAGCACATCCGCCCTGCTGATGTCGTTGGCGCGCGCGAACGCCGGGATGCTGACCGCGCGCAGGAACATGTGCTGCAGCAGTGCGAGGCGCAGCGCCTGCAGCACGCCGATCTCGCGCCGCACCTGCTCGCGGCCGGCGAAGCTCTCTTCCTCGGGCACCAGCGCCAACAGCCGGTGCAGCTTGAGCGCATCGACCCGAAGCCGCGAGGCGAGCCGGCGGAACACGCCGTTGCGATCGTCCTTCGTGAGGTACTCGGCCAACGCCGCGCAGGCGGGCGCGAGGTTTTCCTCGATCCCGCGATAGGTCCGGCTCGCCCAATAGGCAGAGTTGAACAGCTCGCCGTAGGCGGCGACGGTCTTGATGCTCGCAAGCGCGTTGGCGGCGCGGATCAGGCGGATCATCTGCCGGCCGCGCGGACTTTCGGTCAAGAGGCCGGCGATTTCCTCGAGGTTGCCGTCGGCCGCACTGCCGAATCCAGCGATGACGTTCACCGGGTAGCCGAGCTGCTGCAGGATCGCATTGTGCGGGATCGCGCGGATCTGCCGCAGCGTCATGTCGCGGTCCGCTGCGAGGTCCGACTGGCGACGCGACTTGCGGCTGCCGGTCTCGACCAGCATGCCGAGCCCGAACGCGGTGATCGCGCGGTTGTAAGTTCGGCTCTCCAGGTGCTGGTGCTGGTGCTCCTTGATCGCGCGGTAGAAATCGAGGCTGAGGTCGGTGCGGCGATAGAACGGGTCGGCCGGGGCATCGGCGTCGGTCTCGCCCGGCCGAAGCCCAGCGATGCGAGTGAGCGTCGCCAGCGCCAGTTCGGGGGTGGCGAAGAACAGGTAGCCGTCGCCGCCCTGGAAGCTGACCTCGGGCTCGAGGTCGATGCCAGCGCGCGCGAACCGCCGCCGCGCCCACGGCGAAAGCGGCCATTCGAGCCGGTCGGCAAAGCTCGACGGGTGCGCGCCGCGGCCCATGCTCTCGCCGTGGGTGTCGAAGACCAACGCCGCGAGATCGGCCAGACCGTTAGCTTCCATCGCGCTCGCCAGACGGCCTTGCAGGCGCTCGATCGCGAGGCTTGCCGGGATCTGGCCGACGAACCGCCCGGCATCCGAGAACCCGGTCTGAATCGCCACCCGGCCGCGCTTCTGCGCGTAGTCTTGATAGGCCGGCTCGGCGAGCAACGCGTCGAGCAAGCGCCCGCCATGCTCCAGCGCGCTCTCGGTCTCGAACAGCGGTGAGACATCGACCTTGTCCTCGATCCCGAACAGCCGCGCGAAATAGAGCGCGGCGAGCACGGTACTCGGCTGCTCGCACTCGGCGATAAGCATGCGGATCGGCGCGTCGGCGTCCACGTGGCGCAAGATTTGCGCCATCGCCAGGAACTGCCGGATCGCGGTCGAGCTCTCGATCGCCAGCGAGGCGAAATTCGACCGCAGCGACCGGACATTCGCGAGCAGCTCGCGCAAGGTCGCAATCGCCCCGCGGCTGCCGAGGTCGATCTCGTGATCATCGGGCAAGCGGCGGCGGATCGCGTTGTGGAGCTGGCTCGCATTGACCCGGAAATGGATCCACCCCATCCCCAACCCGTCAGCGCGCATCGCCGCCGCGAGCGTTCGCATGGCGACCGCGTTATCGCCGCCGGCAGCATCGGCCTCGATCTGCTCGATCACCGGCGTGAGCGAGAGCAACTTGTCGGGATGATCGGCGGTCAGGCGATTGGCCGCGGCGGACAGCTGTTCCGCATCGTCGAGATCGCTGGCAAAATCGGCGGCCCGCTCGGACGCGTACGTCGCAGCAGCGCGCAAGGTGGCGACCAGCGGATGCGCTGCATCAATCGCGGCCAGCGAGCCAGCGTATCGGTCGAGGCGCTCGGCCTTCTCGGCCAACCGGTACGAGACCGATGTGTGCCAGCCGATATCGGTCCGCCCGTCCATGTCGTAACCGACCCAGGTCGCAAACCGGAACGGCAGCGGGCGCACCTCACTCCACCGCTCGGGCCACGCCGTGCGAGCGCGCTCCAGTACCTTACCCACGATCCGGTCGCGCGCGTCCTGCGCGTTCGCGAGCGCCCGCATCGCGCAATCGTGCTCATAGTCGAGCGTGACCGATGGACGTTCAGCGGGGACCGCGCAGACCGCTTCGTCGTCGCCCGCCCGGCTCGCAGCATCAGCAACGGCGTCCGACTGCGCCGGAGCGAGCAGGAAGGTCGGATGCGCGGTGAACACCGCGTGCAGTTGCGGCCGCGACCAGCGCTCTGCGAACTGCTCGAAATCGCTGCCTTCGGCGACCAGCTCGCTGAGCGTCGCCGGCGCATCGTCAGGCCCGACCAGACACCGCAACCGCTCTGCCCGGCTTTTGAGCGCGGAGCACTCCAGCTCGGCGACCATCGAGCCGACCTGGTCGAGCGTCAGCGCCCCACTCTCGATCTCGCGCGAAACATCGAGCGAGAGCTGGAACACCGGATTGAACAGCGGGGTCTCGGCCGTGCGCTCATGCAGCACCTGCAGCCGCGCGACGAGTTCGCCGAGATCACGCATCGGAACGCTCACCTCCGACAATCCTCGTTCGCACGAACGTTGCTGCGTGGTGAACGACGCAGTCCGTCGCTAACCGGTCTTGCCATGCCATATTCCCATTTGATGGGAAAGTAGTGGGAAGCATAGCTGTTTCGGGCGATAAGCACGATCATGAGCCGGCAAAAACTGCCCGATTCCAAAGGCAAAGTCAGCGGTTTCGCATATTCGGCGTTGTGGGAAGAATTCGGCACAATTCTGGAACCGCTGGGTGCGAAGCCCGACGTCGTGCGAAGGTACGAAGACCTGCTCAGTGCCTTGGAGAAACGCGGAGTTGCTCCGCGGACGATCCTCACGCGCGCGGCGATCAGCGAACTGGTTCACTCCATGGGACCTCAGATCCGCGCTCGAAATGCCGATGTGCTTGCGGTCCAGCTTTATACGATCGCAGCCGCGTATCGCTTGGTGGAGCTGAAGGAGCTGGCGGGCATCGGGGCTGCCGCGACCAAGAAGCGGGTCCGCCAGATTGCCAAGGCAGCAGGGGCGCTATCGGATCTGCTGCCCGAGTTGGACCTCCAATTCGAAGTGTTCCTCGGTTTGGTTCGCCAACGGGCTGTCGATCAAAACTCGATCCCGGTGTTCCACCTCGAGCAAATGGCGACCGAGCTCCGGGATCTCTCAGTCGCAGCCAGCATATGTGCGTCGGAGATACCGAGCCGATCCCGCGGCCGGAGTGTAGACAGCCTGCGTGCGCGGCTGATGGCAGCTGCCACCTCCATCATCGGCGACTATTGCCGACAAGTGGAGATCGAGATCAAGCAGTCCGATACTGGTGGCCGTAACCCACGTCCCGGATCAAGCACTGGCGAGCTGCTCTTCAGATACCTGGACCTAGTGGAGCCCCAGATGGGCGCAATCGAGAAAGAGCGACTGTTTGCGGAGCATGCGGACTCGTGGATTTCGGTGACGCGGAAGGAAATCGATGACGACGAGCCACCTCGAAAATGGAGGAGACGGACCGGCCGTCTCGAGCACCTGCGCCACATGTATCCCAAATAGCCCGCGCGGGTGATTTGGCGATCATCCTCGCCGCTTCCCACAAATGAGATGTGCGCGCTTCCCAGCAAACCAAGGAAGCGCCGCGATGGTCAAAGTTCCCAAACACCGGAAGCTCGAGGTGGTGAACCGCCATCCCGACGTTCTCATTCCCTATGCGCACAACGCGCGCGAGCATTCCAAGGCGCAGCTCAAAAAGCTGGTCGCGAGCATCGAAGAATTCGGGTTCACCAATCCGATCCTCATCGACGACGGCATGAATGTACTGGCGGGGCACGGTCGTCTCATGGCGGCGAAGTTGCTCGGTATGACCTCGGTGCCCACCATCATGCTCGCGAACATGAGCGAGGCGCAGGTGCGCGCTTACATTCTCGCTGACAACGCCATCGCGACCAAGGCGGGATGGTCCAAGGATCTGCTCCGGCACGAGTTCAGCGGACTGGTCGCGCTGGGCTACGATGTCGAGCTGACCGGGTTCGACACCCTCGAGATCGACACGCTCATCTCGATGAGCGACGACGACCCGAAGGAAGACGTGATCGAGCTGCTCGACGAGCGCGAGCCGCCCATCTGTCAGCTCGGTGACCTCTGGAGCATCGGCTGGCACCGGCTGTTCGTCGGCGACGCCCGGGTTCTCGACTCCTACGCGCGGCTGCTGGGCAACGAGCGCGCGGAACTCATCATCGCGGACCCGCCCTACGGCTGCGCCATCGCCGGCAACGTATCCCGCAACCGCAACGCGGAAGACTTCGTGATGGGTTGCGACGGCGTTGGACCCGAGCTGGCGCACGGACTGTTGCGCCCCGCCCTCAAGTGCATGCGCGTCTATGCCCGGCCGGGCGCGATCGCATTCGTTTTCATGGACTGGCGCGGTCTGCCCGCGTTGTGGGAGGCCGCACAGGGCATTTTCCACGAGATCAAGAACCTCATCGTATGGTCGAAGACCAACGCGAGCATGGGATTCTATAGGTCAGCCCATGAACTGATCTACGTGTTCAAGGTCAGCCCCGGAAAGCACATCAACAACTTCGGTCTGCGTCGTCACCGGACCAACGTCTGGGTGTATTCGGGCGCGAACACCTTCCGCCGTGGGCGCAAGGCGGACCTCGACGCACACCCGACGATCAAGAACAAAAACATGATCGCAGATGCGATCCTCGACGTTTCGAAACCGGGTGGGATCGTGCTCGACGGCTTCGCGGGATCGGGCACGACTCTGGTCAGTGCGCACATGACCAACCGCCGCGGGTTCGGGATCGAGCTCGATCCCAAGTACGCCGATCTCATCCTCAAGCGGCTCAGCGAGGCCGTCGGCGAGGAGCCGACGCTGGAGGATGGTCGGACGCTGTCCGAGGTCACCCACGCACGGACCGAGGAGCCCTGACCACAAACCGGAAGAGGAATTGGGTCATGGATGATGACGACGACGCGCCGCGTCCCGAGGGGCGCCGCAAGGACGGCAAGCCCTTCAAGCCGGACAACACCCGCGACGATGGCAGTTATGTGGTTGGCAAGGGCCGACCGCCAGAGGCCGGGAAGTTTGCAACAGGCGACGGCCGCAAGCGCGGAAGGCGGCGCAAAGGCGATCGCAACGCCGACACCGATTTTGAAGAGGAGTACAATCGGAAGATCACTCTGGCTGAAGGCGGCGCCAAGCGGCGGGTGAGCAAGGGCCGGGCAGCTACGATGCGCCTGTTTGATAATGCGGTCGCGAAAGGTCAAACCGCCGCGATCATCGAGGTCGACCGGCGCCATCAGCGGATGCTGGAGCGCAAGGCAGCGAGCCGGCAGCGCTCCGCCGAGGCCGATGCGGCAATTCTCGACGCCTACATCCGCGACCTGATGGGTCCTCAGACCTTCGGTCCGCACCTCTGCGGTGACCCGGAGGACGGCGCGGTGGTCGTTGCAACCACTTCCGGCGACCCGTCAGCTGAAGACCAGGAGCCAACCGATGACCGTTGACCCGACCACCGCTCTGGCCGCCGCAATCCGTCTCAACTTCGACCTGTTCCTGCGTGTCATGTTCACCGAGATCAACGGGGGCACCTACCTCCACAACTGGCACATCGACGCGATTGCGCACCAGCTCGAGCTCATGAGGACGGGGCAGAACCGGCGCCTGATCGTGACGATGCCGCCCCGGCACCTCAAGTCGATCGCCATCTCCACCGCGTGGGTAGCCTGGATGCTGGGTCAGGACCCGTCGCTGAATTTTATGTGCGTCAGCTATGGCGACAAGCTCGCTGAGAAGCACGCGCGAGACTGCCTCAAAATCATGCGCAGCAGGCTCTACAAGCTGGCCTTCCCGAACGTGCGACTGGCGAGGACCACGACAGGGGACTTTGAGACAACGGCTGGCGGTGGTCGTCTCTCGACGGGTGTCGAAGGTCCGATCACGGGGCGCGGTGCAAATTTCATCGTGATCGACGATCCGATGAAGGGCGCGGACGCGCTGTCGGAAGCCGCGCGCATTAAGGTCAAGGAGTGGCTCGACGGCTCGCTCATCTCACGCCTCGATGATGACGAGAGCGGCGTCGCCGCTATCGTTCTGGTCATGCAGCGGCTCCACGAGGATGATCTTGCCGGCATGCTCATCGAGCGCGGAGGATGGAACGAGCTCCGTCTCTCCGCGATTGCGACCCATGATGAGGTTATCCCGCTCACCCGCGGGAGATTCTACCTGCGGCGCGAAGGATGCGCGCTGCACCCGGCCAGGCGGTCACTCGCGTACCTGCACGACCTCCGGGCCCAGAGCTGGTACTACTTCTCCTCCCAGTACCAGCAGGAGCCCATTCCGCGCCAGGGCAATTTCGTCGAGCGCGAGTGGTTCCAGTTCTACGACAAGCCGCCAGAAACCGGCGTCGTGATCCAGAGTTGGGATACCGCTTCACAGCCCGGTCTCGGCAACGATTTCACGGTCGGCATCACTGCTCGCTACTACAAGGGAAGGTTCTACATCCTTGATGTCTACCGGGCGCGGGTCGCATTCGGGGCCATGGAGAGGGCGGTCATCGAGCTCTGTCGGCGATACAAAGTCGATCGCCTTGTCATCGAACAGGCCGGAAGCGGTATTCAGTTGATCCAAAGGCTCGAAGAGGAACTCCCCGATGGAGTGCCCTACCCGGTCAAGGTGAAGCCGTTCGAGTCAAAGACGATACGGTTTGAAGCACAGGCTAGTCGCGTTCAGGCTGGACAGCTCTTTCTCCCCCGCGAGGCGCCATGGCTTGCAGAGTTTATCGCCGAAGTCGTCGGCTTTCCTAACAAGCGCCACGACGATCAGGCGGACGCCCTCGCGCAGCTCCTGGCGAACCCGCCTTGGAAAAAGCCGACGATCGTCAACGTAGGTCCCGAGTTGGCCGACGAGACATACTCAACCGGCCTGTCTGATGAAGAAGTCATGGATAACTACCTCAGAGCCTGGGACGTCTGATCCTCAGGTGCGAACCGTCATCTCGAACTGATTGTCGTCTCCTGACATGGCTGGACGCGAGCAGGCGTTGAAGAGATCGTGACTGCGGCCTCCCGTAAGTCGCGCGATCACTCGTCGCGAAGAAACGCTACGAGGCGTTTGACCCAATCGCCGACCCTCTGGGTCCACGGCCTCCGCTGATATGGCTTGAGGTCCCTGCGGCGCACGACTTCGATCTCAGCTTCGGAGTAGCGCCGTCGCCATTGAACCCTACCCTGACCGAGCACGTAGTGAGACTTACACTTGAGGTTCCAGTTCCCGACGGACGGATGAAGCGATGGCCGGGCGTCGGTGCCTTCCAGTGCCCATTCAATGTTGTTGAGCGGAAGGATCACGCGCTCTCCGCATCCGCAAGCGCAAAGGTGATGGCACCTCGAACCCTGCGGATTGACGTAGAGGATGCCTGCCTCAAGCTGCTCGGGTATCGGACCTCGCGAGACCACGAAGGTATAACTCCGCCGGTCGAACTTATTCACGGTCCAGCTGCATCGTTGATATAGTGAAGGTAGCTTGCGAAACAGCGCGACCGCTGGCGTAGTAGCCACGATACCTCTTGTACATGAAGACCGCCATAGCAGCGTTGAGGGCGTTCAGTTCCACCGTCTGAATATTCTTCTGGTACTCATCAGGAATGTCGACCAGATCCTCGCCGATGACCTCGTTGATCAGGTCGTCGGAGCTGCTTGGATCGAGCAAGGTTGTGTCCACCATGCCAGTGAGGCCTGGGTTGCCGTGATGCAGGCCCATCCCGACGATGATTACAGGGATCCCGTGCGCCAGCAGCATTTTGGCGATCTCCCGGCGCGCGCCCATCTTGTCGACAGCGAGGAAGGCGAAGGTGACCCCTTCAAGGAGCTGCATTGAGCCTTGGTCGAGTTTCGCCTCGATCACCTTGGCACGCTTGTGCCACCCGGCGTAGCGCTGCTCGATCACTCGCACTTTCGGCTGACCGAGTTCCTCGCGGTGCGTCGCACCAGGGACGCGGAACGCATTGTGGAGATCGAACACGTCGAAATCGAAGAGCCGGATTTCTTTCACGCGCGTCTTTGAGACGAGATCGAAGATGTAGGAACCGGTTCCACCAGCGCCGATGATCGCGATCGTGTCGCTCGCCAGCAGCTTGTCGAGTTCACTGAGGTTCGCCCGCGCCGAGTTCATGTCATCGAACGGGAACGGACAGTCCTCGTCAGCCTCACCGAGGTTGGCAAACGGGGTGGCCTGAAATTCCGGATGCTTCGCTTCCGCAGGACCCGAGATGTAGCACGCGTACTCGGTGAACTTCTCGTGCAGGCTCACGTAATCACGCATGACGCCGCCGTCGCCATGCTGCTTCCAGGACCAGTAAAACGACGACAATTTGCCATCGAAGAGCGGCGTGACGTTGGCGCCGTTACCACTAAAGAGGATCCTGCCCTCCTGATCGTAAGGCTGTCCTCCGATGAAATACATCTGGTGGTTCATGGGCAGGGTTCGTGCCTGGCCATTGTGATCGAAGTTGATCGTATCGACCATATAGCCAGTGTGCGGATCCCCAGCCGCGTCGAGGTAGGGCACGGACATGACCAGATAGGGCCCGCGGCGATAAAGCGCATACCCTTCATCCAGAAGACGCTGGATGCTGCCATCCTCAGAAGGCGGTAGAACTTCCATCGTTTTGCACCCCCGCCCTTACGACTGACCGGTGCCGGTCACGGTGAAGTCCATCCCGTCGACAGCTTCGATCGAGCCACCGGGCTTGAGCTTGCCCGACGCATTGCCATGCCCGCGATCGTACGAGATGCGGTAGCCATCGGCAGGGTTCGCGTTCGGGCCGAAGGCCAACTTCACGAGATCGTCGAAAGTAATCTTTCCCTTCGGCACCGTGCGGGTGATGTCGTTGACGTCGATGCTCACCGTCTTCGGCGCTTTGTCGTCCTTGCTATTGTCGTGATCAGTCATTGGTATTTCCTCATACTGACGTCTGTCCCGACGCCTGGCGGCGGTCAGACTGCTCTTTATCGGTCCCGAATCGGGAACGCTGTCGATATCGCACGAGTCCGATGCCCGCACAAGGACTGCGCTCCCAATCTGGGAACATTTTTCTTGCGCGCGCCATCACGCTATGCGAGGAACCGCATGAGGCTAATCGGCAAATCTGAACTGCATGCTCTGGCAAGGACCAAGGACAAGGACCTTCGCGCCGCCGTGCTCGCGCTTTGCGCCGAGCTCGAGGCAGCCAACTGGCGTGCCTTCAGTGAAGTCGAAACGGCCTACCCCTTCGCAGCCAGCTCCGATCCGCGGGTCACGATTGACCTTGACGAACGCCACTGCGCGGTGGTGACATTCAACTTCGAAGTGGGGATGGCTCTGGTGGAATTCGCAGGACCGGCTGCAAGCCTGAAGCGCAAGCGCTCAGCATCATGACCGCTACCGTGACAATCGCTCCGGTTCGCACGGCGAGCCAGTACGAAAAGGCCAAGGCCCGTATCTCCGCTCTGATGGGCAAAAGCGATCAGAGGGCGGTCGACGAGCTCGATATCCTCGGCGCTCTCGTCGAAAAATACGAGCGTGAGAATTTTGCTCTCGAAGCTCCAACCCCGCTTGAGGCGATCCGGTTTCGGATGGCCCAGGCGCGATTAAAGCCCCGCGATCTCGAGCCGTTCATCGGGGGCCGATCCAGAGTGTCGGAGGTGTTTGCCGGCAAGCGGCCGCTGTCACTTGATATGATACGCTCGCTTCACCGGCATCTCGGGATCCCCGCCGAAGTGCTCATTGGAACAGGCGCCTCCGAACCGATGACACAAGTCAAAGAGCCGTCTGCAGCTGCGTTACAGCGGCTCCGAGACGGCGCTTTCATGCGACCAGGAGAGTCATTCGCCGGGTTCGTCGACCGCGCGTTGGGGTCAAGCCAGGCAGATGCGTTTTGGCGCAAATCACGAACAGAGCGAACGAGCGCAAAGACCGACCATGCTGCGCTCGCTGGATGGCTAGCGGCGGTCCGGCTGTTGGCTGACGAGGTTTCGATTGGCTCAGATAGACGACCAAGCGCCGAAAAGCTGGGTAGGCGGATCGCGAAGCTCAGCGTTGAAGCAAATGGACCGCAACGCGCGAAGGCCGAACTGGCCAAAATCGGAATAGTACTAGTTACGTTGGAGCATCTGCCGGGTACTTATCTCGACGGAGCAGCGCTTTGTCGCAACGATGGAGCGCCGGTCATTGCACTAACGCTACGTCATGATCGTATCGACAATTTCTGGTTCACACTGCTCCACGAGCTTTGTCATGTGCTCAATCACATCGGCAAGGAAACGAATCTGATCCTTGATGATCTTGAATTAAGGAGCAGCGATGAGATTGAGGCCGAAGCTGACCTGTTTGCTCAAAACGTTTTGATCCCGCCTACAATTTGGGATGAGAACAAATCTGCAGACCTCGACAACGATGATGTGGACCGCATCGCTGAGTTAGCAGGGGTTCATCCGGCAATCGTAGCAGGACGATGGCAGCGAGAGCACGGCGACTATCGGCGTTTTGCAAGAAGCTTGGGTCGCGGAGAAATCAGATCTCAATTTTATCGTTAAAGGCTGCGTAATCGGCGCCCATCGTATGGAGCCTCAACTTGATCAAATGTGTTCCAGCCTGCTACCTTTTTATTGCTCAATTTCCACCTTCCGGACGGCGCTGTCTCTGAATTTGTCCATTGCGGCGCACATTGCGAGATCGTTCCGCCAACCGAATTGGGTATACACATTACATATCATTTTTGGGTTCGCTGGCGGCGCATTGGTCGTCAGACGCTCCCACATGGAAGAAATTGAATGGGTTGAAACGACAAGCCATGTGCCCGGGTTCACACGCAATGATGCGGGAAACTCGGCATTATTACGTCGTATGCACGCACTAAGCTCAGCATCATGCTGTGGTTCAATCATAACTACGAAAAGAGGGTTCAGCTGGCGGAGCGTGGTTCTCCCGGTCGCCCCTTTCTCACGCGATCTAAACCAGCCGAACACTTAGCTCACGCCAACGCAATGCGGCCCATGGAACATTGCGCATCCGAGACCGGCCAAGGTTCTCATCGAAGCGTCCGAATGATCCCGCTGAAGTCCACGCTGCCGTTTCCCGCGCCGCCGAAGTCTTCGTACAGCGCGCGCGCCCGCCGGCCCATCGGCACGGGCGCGTCGGCGGTCTCGGCCGCCTCCATCGCCAGCCGCAAGTCCTTGAGCATCCGCCCCGCCGCGAAGCCGCCCTGATAATCGTTGTCGGCCGGCGAGGTCGGGCCGACGCCGGGGACGGGGCAGTAGCTCGTCATCGACCAGCACTGGCTGCTCGAGACGCTAGAGATGTCGTAGAAGGTCTGCGGATCGAGTCCCAGCTTCTGCGCCATCGCGAAGGCCTCGCAGGTGCCGAGCATGCTGATGCCGAGCAGCATGTTGTTGCAGATCTTGGCCGCCTGCCCGTTGCCCGCCGCGCCGGCGTGGATCACCGCCTTGCCCATCGCCTGCAGGATCGGCTCCGCGCGCGCGAACGCGCTCTCGCTACCGCCGACCATGAAAGTAAGCATGCCGCCGTTGACCGCCGCGACCCCGCTGGAAACCGGCGCATCGACCATCTCGTAGCCCGCCTTGTGCGCCTGGTCCGCCAATTGGCGCGCGGTCGCGACGTCGATCGTCGAGCAGTCGAGCAGTCGAGCAGTCGAGCAGTCGAGCAGGATCGCCCGCTGACGCATTGCCGAACACCTCTCCGGTGTACGCGCTGAGCACGATCTCGCCGTTCGGCAGCATCGACAAATTCTCGCGGCGGATGATTAGTCGAGAGCGGCTGCTTGCCCATTGGTATAGCTTGGCGAGATCGCCGTGAGCACGCCCGATGCGGTATCCCGCTGGATGGCGACCCAAAGACCTTGGGCGAACCGCGCGTCCTCTTGCGCAACAGAAATAACTTCCAGTCCCGTCTCGTCGAGCACGGATTCTGGATATTCTCCCTCGACGACGCGCAGAGTGTATTCTCGCGTCTTCATGTCAGGCTGAAGCGGCGTGAGTAGTCGCGGAGCGTCAACAGCCTCGACGATTGTCATTCCGTGATCGACGACGTTGAGGACTGACATGGTCGATTGGTAGTGTAGCCCCATCCCCATAGAGGCCCATGCGATTTCGGGCCGGTCGTCCTTCAAGATGAGGCCGAGTTCGATGGGATTTGGAAGCGCTCCGCCGCGAGGCGTCGCGGCAACTAGGGGCTGCTGTACGGCTGCGGAGTCACCTATCGAAATGCCATCCACATTGATGGCGGTGCGCCCCCATATCAGACAGTTTATTGAATGACACAGCGACACCATGTTTCCCTGAGCGTCAATTGCAACAACGTCGTCTGAGTGTGTACCGATCGGCTGGAAGTGGATCATGCCCGGACCATCCAGTCTTTCCCACAACCTGTCGGCGTGGCCTTGAGTCATGCGTACTTCATCGCTCATGTCGAAACCTGGAAATTCGGCTTCCAATTGCTCTTTCGTTGCGTACGAGAGGCCGGCGACGGCACAGCACTTGGCGATTCTGACCAGACTGTCACCCGAAGATGACCAGTGCGGGCGCTCCGTCAATCCAGCGGCGGTGGCCAAGTTCAAAGCCTCGACGAGGTTTATCGAGCCCTTGCACGGGCCGCTCGGGAGAGCGAGGGTACGACCATTCCGTTCGATCAGAATGGGCTCGGACCATATGGGTCGATAACGCGCCAGATCCTCATGCGTCATCTTTCCGCCGTCCGCTTGGATTGCCGCAACACAGCGCGCCGCCCAAGCGCCGGTGTACATGTAATCGGCCCCCTCAACCGCAACCCGTCGCAATGTCTCGGCAAGCTGGGGCTGCCGGAAATGGTCCCCAGTTACGTATGGCGTGCCATCATCCTTGAAGAAGATCGATCGTGTCGCCGGCAAGCGGCTTAGGTCTTCTTTGCGCAGCTCGATGTAGCGGGCTAGCGTGCCGAAAACGGTGAACCCCTCCTCTGCAAGCTCGATCGCAGGCTCAAACAAGCGGCGGAACGGCAATCTACCGTGGCGACGATGTGCTTCTTCTAGGCCCCGCATGAAGCCGCCGACGAGCGCGGTGCGCCCGGACGGCTCTCCCAAGGCCATCATGTCGGTGATCGAACTGCTGGCGCCCCTGCGCTCGCCCGGAATGGTCAACGGGTCATCTTCGCCCAGAACGGTATTCCAGCTGGCGCTCATCGAGGATGCTTCGCCCTTTTCAGCATCGAAATGCATAAGTTGAAGGATGCCGAAGAAGCTGGTGACAGCGCCACCTCCTAGTACAATCTGGGTGAGGGCAGTGGTGAGCGCGGCATCCATCGCGGAACCGCCTTGCTTTAGAGCCTCCAATCCTGCGCGGGTCGCGACTGCATTGATCGCGGTAGCTATGGCGCCACCATACCCTTGGGCCACCGGATTCCCGGGCAAAGGGGCATGTTGAATTGCCCACCAATGCTCGCGCTCCGCCTCCGGCCAACCGCTTGGAGCCAATGTTTTGTTCGTCATTTCCCAGTCCTCTCACCAAGCGGGGAAAACTTGCCAGCTTCCCGATGCAGCGTTTTTCGACGCACCAGCCACCCAAGATTGAGCATCTCAAGCCGAGTTAGGGCACCTGCTTTTCCAGGAATCATTCTTCTACAGGCGACGTTAGTCGATGCTCGCGGGTTACATTCAACCCGCAATCTGATTGAGTTCGTTCTTGAAAATCTGCCCATCCTTCAGCACGACGGGTACCTTGCGGCCGTCCTGGGCTAGCAAGCCTATGTCCGCCAGTGGGTCGCCATCCACGACAATCATGTCGGCAATCAGGCCCGTGGCAATGCGACCGATTTTATTTTCGGCTCTGAGAATTTGGGCATTGATACTTGTGGCTGATCTTAAGATTTCCAGTGGTGTCAAGACCTGGCTACGCAAGCTAAATTCGAGACATTGATGCTTGTCCAGCTGGCCGATCAGATCTGTGCCAAACCCCATTCGCACGCCTGCGCGCTTCATCCGCTCGAGAGATCCGATCGCTAGCGGCTGGATAGCGGCTAGTTTAGCTTGGGAAACGGGAGGAAAGCCGGCTTCGTGCCCGAACCTGCTCAATGCATCGATTACGGCCAACGTGGGCACGATCGAGACGTCTCGCTCAGCTGCCAGCGCGGCCGTATCATCGGTGATAAGTGTTCCATGCTCGATGCAACGAACCCCAAGCTCTATGCACCGGCGCAACGCCCCGTCCGGGTGAATGTGCGCGGTTACATAGGTGTCATGGCGCTCAACTTCGTCAACGACCGCGCTGATCTCGTCTGCCGAGTATTGAGCAAGTTTTATGGGATCCGCTGGCGAGGCTACGCCTCCAGAGCCCATGATCTTGATGAAACTCGCACCACGACGCAGCTCTTCGCGAACGGCGAGTCGCAAGTTTTCCGGCCCGTCCACCACCCGGGTACGATGACCCTCGAAACAACCTAGGGGGTCCTTGATCCCGCAGCCGCAGAATATCTCCTCATGGGGAAGACGTTTGTCCCCATGCCCCCCGGACTGACTTAATGCTTTGCCGCAGTAGAAAAGGCGCGGACCAGCAATCCAGCCCCGTTCAATGGCCAGGTAGAGGCCGTAGTCACCACCGCCACAATCCCGAACGGACGTAAAGCCGCGTTGCAGCGAAGCCTCGAGCATTCGCCGCGCGTGATGCGCGACCAGCGTCATGGGCATCTTGTCCACCTTACCTGCATCGACGTCCGGGAAGTAAGCATGGATGTGCGCATCAATGAGGCCGGGCATGAGCGTTCGCCCTTGCACATCAAGGGTCACCTCAAACTCGCCAGTCGGGAGTGTATCCGCGACCTCCTTGATCAAGCCCTGCTCGACCACGACGTGTCCCAAAGATCGCTCTTCGCTAACCCCATCGAATATGAGGGCGTTCTTCAACAGCAGGCTTTTCATCGCTTTTCCCAAAATGCGGTGGCTTTGCGCTCTAATGCAGTCGCCGCAGGGTGGCGGCATCCATTCGGATCCCCCAAACGTCGGCAGACAGCCCTTGTACATTAGACATGTAATGTATCTTGTTGCAAAACCTTTCTGCCTCGCCACGAGTCCGCGCTGCCGCGCGTTATCGAGCCTAGCCCGGCGGAGTTCCACGTGCGCCGCAGCCTCAGCGCAGCCGCACCCCTGTTGCCACATTTAGGATTATACCTTACGTCCTTAATTTATGTCGCGTGGTCGGAACATTCCTGGAGTCGCCCCCAAATATGGCGCTCTGACATCGGTCGCCGTCCGAAAATCTGGCGGGCGTACGGAGGGGCACAGACTAGACGGGCGCCCCAGTCATGGGCTGCCCGAGCTGCAGCCGAGGTGCTTCGAACCGCTTGTTGGCCCACCCAGACGTCGACTGGTCTTCTTTCAGATTTTGCCCCGCCCCTGATACTAAAGGCGCTGTTTATTGAGGATGTTCCATGAGTGATGAGAATGGTCAGAAGAGCAACGCCATCTATGTAGTCGGCATCATGTCGGCCATCACCGTCATGAATTACTATGATAGAAACCTGACAAGCATTCTCGTAAATGACATTAAATCTGATCTGGATCTCAGCGACGGTCAGATAGGCGCCTTGATAGGAATGTCTTTCGCGCTCGTATATGCACTCGCGTCCGTGCCGATCGCGCGTATTGCGGATGGAGGCCGCAGGGTTAATGTTTTGGCGCTGTCGGTGGGATTTTGGTCGATTATGACTGGAATCTCCGGGGCCGCGTCAAATTTTTGGCACATGTTGCTTGCTCGTTTCGGAGTCGGCATTGGCGAAGCGGGCGGGTCTCCCACCACCCACGCGATAATCGCAGAGACAGTCAGGACCGATTGGCGCGGCCGCGCATTCGGAATTATCGGAATATCGGCGGCCGTAGGGCACATCTCTGCCCTTGCTGTCGGCGGGTATATAGGCGAGCACTACGGTTGGCGGGCCGCTTACTATGCCGCGGCCGCGCCGGGGCTGTTACTTGCTGCCGTACTGTTCCTGACCGTGCCCGAGCCACCACGAGCCGGCAGGGCGGAGGCGGGCTCGGTTCGATTCACCCAAGCATTCCGAGTTCTACTCCGGCGTCGTGCGTTTCTGTGGTCATGCTTGGCAGTGTCAATTGGACTTATCGGCGCATTTGGCACCAATGCCTTCGTTCCAGCTTACTTAATGCGGCAATTTCAATTAACCTCTAGCTCGGTCGGGACGACATACGCGGCCGTCGTAGGTCCCGCGACAATGGCAGGCATTTTTTCGGGAGGATTATTAGCTGATTGGCTCTTTAGGCGCGACAACAAGGCACCTTTCATTATGATCGGCTTGACGTTCATTCTGGCCTGCCCGCTAAGCCTGTCCTACCTTGCTGCAAATGACTATCGTACTGCGCTCGCTTTGGTTGCCCCTGCAACCTTCGTCAGTTGCCTTCACACAAGCGCCATGTACGCGCTGATCCAGTCCCTCTGTGGTCCGCATCTCCGGGCAACCGGGGCGGCAATATACCTCCTATTTCTCAATCTCATCGCCCAAGGTCTCGGCCCCTTGGCCGTGGGGTCTTTAAGTGACCTTTTCGCCTCGAGGTACGGGCCTCTTGGGCTCCGTTATGCCCTGATGGCCGGCGCGCTGACTTTCCTGCCTGGGGCGATCTGCATGTTCATCGCCGCAAGGACAGCTTGTGACGATATCCGCACCGCTGAGACATCTGGAAGCCAACCACCCGGCCCCCTGTAGGAACCGAGCCAGAACCAGGATCGACTGGAACATTTCCCCAAAAATCCACCGTTGTAACAAAACGTAGATAGCTCTATGTCTGTGATCCGTTGCGTTGCTTAGCCCGGGCGAGCGTGCGCGAGCGTGTCCTGATGCACGAAAACGCGGTGTGGGAAGAGTGATCGCCTCGTGAAACCCGCCTTTCGATCCTTTCCCATTTCAGAGCCTGCAGCTTCTCGCCGAACCGTACAGGCGCAGGCCCGAGCCCGCCTAGGCCAAGGCGACGAACCAATCCTTCCTCTAGAAGTGCGGAACCGCCCCCATTCAGCCAGCCGTCTCGCGCCCTCAATGCGATACCTCATTTTTGTGCGCTGAGCACTCCGCGTCCGAAAGGGTTCGATGGATGACACACTCAAGCAAAAGCGCTGACGGGGATCAGCGGAGCGATAACACGCACGGACACCGAGCGGTGCTCGAGCGCGCAACTCCGGAATTCTCCGACCTGTTTCTGAACACCGAGTATTTCGAGATATATTCGCGCAAAGCCGCAGCTCGATACGCGATCTGGGTGACACTTCCGCCTGATGCAGAGAGAAGCGGCAGACACTATCCCGCAGTGTTCATGCCTGATGGCAACCTCTCGCTGCCCCTCCTGACTCCGATGAACCTGCTGGCTTACAACGACCCCATCAACCCGGTTCAAGCAGTCATCCAAATCGCCATCGGGTACCCGGGGCCGGATGCGGCAGACGCCCTGCGCATTCGGAATCGCGACTTGATACCACCAGATGAGAAGGCAAACCCGATCCACCTGTCTGCGTTCGATCGGGGCGTCGAAAACGGCGTCTATGAAGCGGCCTGGGTAGATGGTTACAAACGTCTGATGAAGAATGGTCGCGCCGACGCATTCCTCTCCTTCGTCACTGAAGAATTGTATCCGCAAATAATAGACCGATATCCGGTATCAATTGATGCATGTGGATTTTTCGGCTATTCTTACGGCGGTCTTTTCTCAGCGTATCTTGCTCTTCAGAGGCCGCCGATGTTCAGGCGCGTTGGCGCCGGCAGCCCGGGGTTCATGACGCCCGAGTCTGTTCCACTTAGATTGCTACAAGAGCAGTCTGCAGCTGGCACGGACCACAGCGGGCGCCACCTGCACATGAGCATATGCGAGCGCGAACTGACTGTACCTTCCTCATACCAGCTGATCGCCGATGGCTTTTCGCGCTTCGTTGCCCATCAAGGAATCGAGCCGCTGCCAGGCCTCAGTTTCACGAGCGAGATCATCCCACTGGAGTCGCATGCCTCAGGCCTGTCTCCCTCATGGTTCAGCTTCTTGCGCTCCTGCTACGGCAAGGATTCAATTTGACCAGCGACGGGTTAGGAGGCGGTCTGCTCCCTCAACACGGTCAGAGACAAACTCCGGCCTTCGTTAAACGGCGCCCACCGCCGTTAGATGAATCCAATCGGCTCTGCAATACGGCCGACAAGCCGTGATCGAGGGATCTTGCACCACTTCGAATAGCGACACGAGTATTTCTGGAGACGTAGCTTGAAGCAGGACTCGGTTACCGAAAGGCCATGGGAAACCTATTCTGAATCGCGACGAAGGGTATTATTGGCGATTCTCTTTCTAGTTTCCCTTTCAAACTACATCGATAGACATATCGTATCCATCCTGATCGAGCCCATCAAACATGAGTTCGGCGCCAGCGATGCTCAGATGGGGTTGCTTACCGGATTTGCGTTCGCCGGGGTTTACGCAGTGTTTGGCATACCAATCGCCCGCTGGTCCGATCGTGGAAATCGCCGTTTGATAATCGGGACTTCAGTAGCAGTCTGGAGTCTTGCTGCGACGCTGTGCGGAATGGCGCAATCATTCGCGCAATTGGCTCTGAGCCGGGCCGGTGTCGGGGTCGGTGAGGCGGGTGCGATTCCGCCCTCACAATCGCTTGTAGCAGACTATTTTCCTCCGGAACGACGTACGAGTGCGATTGGAATTCTGACTTCAGCAGCAACCGTCGCGTATATTGTGGTGTTTACGGCAGGCGTCGCGTTGGTCGACAGATACGATTGGCGCACGTCATTCATCATTTTGGCCCTGCCAGGCTTTTTCATCGCCGCCTTAAGTCTTCTGGGATTATCCGAGCCGCGTCAGAAATCGGGACGCTCCGTGAGACACGAGCCAATCAAGGAAGCTTTTCTATCACTTATTCGAACACCGTCTTACGTGTTCGTTGTCATCGCCATGACACTATACTTCGTCGTGGCTTACGGTGCTCTGACTTGGTTTCCGGCTTACATGACGCGAGTGCTCTCATGGCAGCTGTCAGACGTAGGCCTGACATTTGCGCTTACCAAGGGCCTCGCAACTCTGGTTGGGACATTAGGGGGAGCTTACCTGACCGATAGATTGGGCAGGAATGACCAGCGATGGATCGCTCGCTTGCCCAGTCTTCTTCTCGTCGGGAGCTTCGTATTTTACATGGTCTCTTTGGCAAGCGCCGACCAGACAATGTTCTTCGGGGCGAGCTTTATCGCAGCCACGGGCATTGGAGCTGCTCTGCCCGCAATGTTTTCAGTTCTCCACCTGGTCTGCGGTGGTGAGCGGCGGTCAATGGCCGTCGCCATCATGTTTTTTTTCGCCAACTTCATCGGCTTGGGTATCGGGCCGCTCATGACAGGGCTCCTGAGCGATGAGTTCACCGCGCGCTATGGAGTTATTGGATTGAGATACGCCCTAGGGGTGTCGATGTTCGCCTTCATACCCTCCAGCATCGCCATGTGGATTTGTAGTAGAAGACTCCGATGCGACCTGGAGAGGATGCGCATCGGCGCAATCAAACGCTGAGACAGGCACCTATGCAGCCGGCATCAGTAACCGAACCACACTCTTTCTAGCACGCCTTGCGGCATCTGACACCGTCGGTTACGCCGTATTTTAGATGGAGAAAGCGAGCAAATCCCGCTCTCGGAGCGGCGCCGAGGCGCGAGTGTCCAAAGTCACCCGTATGACTTACAGGCAGAAAGCGGCGGGCAAAGATATCAGCCTCCGCCAGACTCAGGAGGAGCGCCGTGCGAAAACGCGAGCAAGCCTCCTCAAGGCAGCTTTGGCTGTATTGCGCGACGAAGGTTATGCGAATCTTACAATCACGAAAGTTGCCAATCGCGCGGGGTACACCAATGGCGCAATGCAGCATCATTTTCCGGCCCGTGATGATCTAGTTCTGGCACTATTAGACGAAGTGTACCCCGTTCTCGAGATTTCGTTCGACTCTCTTTTGCAGGAAAAACTTGGCCTGGGTGCGCGAATGCAGCGAGCGGTTGATATTTACTGGCGGGTCTATAGCGAGCCGGAATACCTCGCCGTTTGGGATATCTCACTTGGCGCGCGCGGAGAAGAAAAACTCTGGAAAGAAGTGCGCCGATATCAGCAACATATCTCTCAGCACATTCGCTCCGAGTTTCTTCGCCTGTTCGCAAGGGAACGGTTGACCCCATCAGGCGCCGACCTCGTCGTATCAGTGGTTGTAAGCGCGCTGCGAGGATTGGCATTTCAACGCCTTTTCGGCGTTCAAACAGACCCTGAAGTGCTCCAATCCATCACAAGATCTGCGGTTGCCGAAGTCAAACGGCATGTATCACGCCAAACTAATGGCACACGTTAAGCCGCAATCAAGAGGGGCAGCGGCCAGTTCAGGCCATGCCTTGACAATATAACCTTGCGAGGCGGACGGAAGCCGCCGCGATAGAAAGTGCAGGTGCTACCGATCATGCGCATCCAATAAACGGTAGCACCCCATCCGACCTCCTAGAGTTTGAAGTCGGCTTGAACACCGATCGTGCGAGGGCGCGCGTGGATCGTCCTGTTGGGGGGCAGAGCGTCGATGGTGAATGCGCCGTCCTCGTTCGTCAGGTTGTCCGCGAAGACCATCACGGACCAACGGTCGTCGGCCCCATTGACTGCAAGGGAGGCACGCGCGAAGGTGAGGCTGTCACCCACGGTTCGCAAGGGAACTCCGCCGGACAGGGTAGCAAGGCGCAGGGGCGTCGAGTGATTTATGGACGCGGCGATCTCTGCGCTCATACCATTATCACCCAAACCGAACCGATAACTCCCAAACGCGTTGGAAGTCGCTTTAGCCGAAGCATTTAGCCGCGAGCCCTTCGGAAACAGCACGATGCCACCCGAGATCACGTCCGCGTCGAATGTAAGGTCGTTGACGCTCAAACCTCCACCGATGGACAAGCCAGGCACGGGCCTCAGTGTAGCGGAGATGTCGTAGCCAAACCCGCTCGCGGATTGGCCGTTGACACCGGCGCTGATCCTCACGCCGTTTGGCAACGGCAATGTCAGCGATTGCTGGACGTCACGCCAGTCGATGTAATAGACCGCGGCGTCCAGGGAGAGGATGTCACCCAGTCCATCAGCTTTGAAGCCGATCTCGTAGTTGCTGAGCTTATCTGGCCGTACTGGCGGTAAGCCGAACGCAATGACCGTTGGATTCTGGTTAAACCCGCTCCGGAAGCCCTGACTGTAGGAACTGTAAAGGGTCATCCGCTTCGTCGGGTGGAAGCTGATCAAAACGCGGGGCGTCCACGCCTGGAATTCCGGGGTGGCAAATAGCCCTGCTGGTTTTGTGCCAGCGGTATTGGAATATTCTTTACTATGAACCGAGTCATGGAAATAGCGCAGGCCGGCGGTCAACTCCAGACGTTGGTCGAGGAGAAGCTTAGTTACGTCCGCGAAGAGGGCAATCGATCGTGATTTGTTGTCTGTTTCTAAAGGCGCCACGATCAACTTAGGGATGTTGGCATACAACCGATCGTAGGCATCCCTGTAAATTGCTCCGACGCCCCAGCGCCACGAGCCAGCCGAATTTGACTGGATATTGACCTCTTGAGAGAAAACTTCCGACTTGAGCCAAGTCTGTTGCACGCTTGATCCAACCTGGACATACCCATTGTTGTAGAAGTCCAGAAATCCGGTAGCGCTTGTGACGTCAAAGCGAGATCCGCTGTACGTCAATTTCAGGCCGTACAAGGTGAAATCTGTTTCTACAGGCTCATTAATCGCCACGTTTACGCTGCGATTATCGGGGGAATAAGGTGGGGCGCCAGCGCGGCTCCGCGACAACCAGACAGATGCCACGGCCTCGAGATTATCAGTCATTTGAGCACCAAGCTTGACCCTCAGTGCCTTGGTGATCTCGTCGTTGGCATCTTTCCCGATCGGTCTGTCGATCCAGCCACCAAAGTCTTGGTAGCTTCCCACTGCCCGTAGGGCGACACGGTCGTTCACAAGAGGAACATTTACCGCCACGTCCCCGCGGTAGTTCTCTCCGCCATGATCGGTCGAGGAGACGCCGACCCGGGCCTTGAGATCGAAACTTGCATAGTCGGGGTCCGCTGTAAGCACACGAACGACGCCATTAAGGGAGCCCGCCCCGTACAGTGTCCCTTGGGGACCCCGCAAAACTTCAACACGTTGGAGGTCGAATACATTCGTGTCCGGCACGATTGCGGTTTTTGATAAGCCGAACGGAACTGAATCCAGATAGTAGGCGACTGTACTGGATCCTGTGAATAGCGGTGCGCCAGCAGTTACTCCGCGGATGGACAGCTGTGTTCCGCTACCTTGAACTGCGACCGTCGCCGTTACCCCGGGAACCGACCTCAGCGCTTCAGTAAGTCCTGAAGCAACGGACTCGTCAAGCTGCTCTCCGCCCAAGACGGCGATGGAGATTGGCACGTCAGAGAGATTCTCTTCGCGCTTTTGCGCCGTTACTACAATCTCGTCCTCCGCCTGCCCCTCCCCTGCAACGGCACCCGCCTCTTGAGCATGGGCCGCGCCTGATCCGAGTAGCACAAGGCTGCCATATGCACCGATCATGCTGGTCGATACTAATTTATGTTTCCACTTTCGCACGCCTGTCCTCCCGTCAGCACCGAAAATAGAAGTGAGAAACACCAATTTCGCTCTTCTTCTCGGTAGTTATGATCCCCGACAACGTCGCTTTCCGGCCCAACGCCCCCCTTGGGTGCGCCATCAATGTCCCATGGCTGGGCCAGCCGGACCCCCGTCGACTCCAGTAAGATTAAATATATAATGCTGGTTCTGTCAAGTGCGACTTGCGTGCGCGCGCTACGATCGGCAGGTGACTTGTCACCCTTAGCGGGCGGTCCCCGCGCTGCCTGTTGAGCGCGGATCATAAGTCCTCTGGCCGTGATCAAATGTCGTTGAGTTCGACCTGGCGGCGGATTGTCGTTGGGTGCGTGGCAACACGATGCGTCCTGGTCGTAAGGGCGAGTGTGATGCGGGCGCGCGGAGCCGAATTTGTAATCGCTGATTGAATTCGTGTGGAGCGTGGAGCCCTACTGTGGGTGCCGACACGAATTTATCGCGAATGCTTGCCTAGCGCATCCAGCCCGCCCCCCCCTCCGGGGAGCTTGCCATGCGCACCCCAGCGGCGTGGTCGAATTCCGCGGCGATTCAATCCGCTGGAACTTACACAAACTTCGACCCCGATTCACCTTGGTGCGCGAGGGATCGAGAGCAGACCGATCGGGATTAGAGCATTTTCCTATCAATGTTCGCACCCACGAGTGGCAACGGAAGTGCGCCGGGCCCAAGCACGGCATCGTGGAACTCGCGAATATCGAACCTCGGCCCTTTTGCCTCGCGCCAGGCTTCGCGCTTCTCTTGAAGGTAGAATTCGCCCAATTTGTAAGCGAGCGCCTGCCCCGGGATGTCGCACGAATACCTTATGATCTCGGATTCAATTTCATTGGGAGGCAGGAGTACGTTCTCCTGCATGTAGTCCCGGGCCTGTGCCAAGCTCCATCCAAGCGCGTTCAGCCCGGTATCAACGACCAGTCGAGAGGTCAGGAACCCGTCCATGACCAGGCGGCCGAAGCGTTCTTCGGGAGCGCTGTACATCCCCAGCTCACCGGCCAGTGTCGCCGCGTATTCCGCCCACCCCTCGTTGAATGCGTTGAAAAACGCATTGGTACGAAGCGGGTGGAGTGCCTGGTTCTCCCGTTGGGTAGCAAGATGAAAATGATGCCCCGGTATGAGCTCATGGTAGTTGACCGCGGCGATATTGGATAGAGAACTGGAAATGATATTATCGGCATTAAAGTAGTACCGCCCTGTTGGCTGCTTGGGGCCGGGCGGATCGTAGTATCCGAATGTCATGGAGGCTGTTAATGCGGCCGGCAGTTCGACAGCTTCGCACGGCGCCGATGGCTTGAGGTTGAAATTGGAATTGATGTGCGGAGCAATCCGGTCGAGGTAACGCTTGAAGGTGGTGGCGATCTCCGAGGCGTTGGCCGCACGCCAATCCGGTTTGTGCTTAATCGTTTCGGCGTATTCGCCCGGAGTGCCTGTGAAGTGTATTTCTTGGAACAGCGCGTCCATTCGCGCGCGCAGAGCGCCCATGCGCTCAAGCCCCTCCGTGTGCACCTCGTCCGGCGTACGTTTGAGCGTTGTGTGCAGCTCTACAAGTTCGGGATAAAGTTCGGCGCCTCCCGGATATTGGGATAATCCAACGCTCTCAGGCGAGGCAGCGCGGTAGTCGTCCGTTGACAGGAAATCGACCATAGCCTGCCACGCGGCGTCGACACTCGAGCGTATGCGCGCGGCGATGGCCTGCGCCGCCTGGTCGCCGCCAACGGCGGTCAGCCGCTCGACAGAAGGGATCAGGGAGGATGAACCCGCAGCCAGGGCGCGCACCAGTTGGATCGAACGATCGAGCTGGCATCGGGGGATGTGAATCCCTCGCCGGCTTTGACCGACCGTTCGTTCGCGCATCTGGCTGACCAAGCGAGCGAAGTCCTCGATCAGGCCCATATAACGATCGACGTCGGCGACAGTGTCGAATCCATGTTTGGCAAGTGTCGCGGCTGCATTTTTGATGAGCAGCCCGCCGCAGTATGCGGTCGGGGCGAAAAGCCCCATGAATCCGACACCATTTGGATCGATTACCAGCCAATATCGCTCCGCTTCCTTGGCCATCCGCTCGGCATTGGCGCGCGCCACCGCAAGCGTCAGAACCAGATCGTGTGGCAATTGAGTCTGCTCGAGCGCGTCGATGCTCGCGAGCAGGCGGGCGCCGCGCGCGCTTCGCGCCTCCGTGGCGTCAAAGCCGATATCAGGAAGACGATCGATCGGCCGGCCCAGATTGGCCTGCACGAAGGGGCGCTGCGCTGTCTCGGCCCAGACCTGGTCAAGGACGACAAGAGCATTGGCTATCGCTTGATCACTCATGTTGTTCCCTTTCCAGCCCGCGCTGCGCCGGCACGCCTGCTACCTAGGAAGCAGCGCTGCCGTAACATGTCCGCAGGAAGCTGAACCACGACGGCCACAGGCCTGACGCGTGCGACTCAAACGGCAAAACCGCACTGGTGAACTGGAGGCCGGGTAACGGCTCGAGACCTTGCCGGGTGACGAAGCGCGAAAAGCCCTGTGCCAGCATCTGGTATGGTGTCGCTACCGTGAGCTCCCGCTCGCACACAGTCATATGAAGATGATGTCCAGCGAAGATTGTGCCGGCGGCAGAATGCTCGGCCCACAACTGCAGAGGCACCGACTCCGGCGTCATGAAGCCTGGACTGCCGGCGCCGACACGGGTGAACGCGGGCAGCCGCTTCAACGCGAGGTATGTCGCGAATAGTCCACCATACGAGTATCCGAAGAACCCGCAGTCTTCTGCAGACACCGGGTAGCGGTCTACGATTTGCGGAAACAGCTCTTCAGCCAGGAACTCGAGGAAAGCATCGCCGCGACCATTGTTCATCAGGTGCTTGAAGCCGTCGGCCCAGTCTTTGTCGTACAGGCCCTGATCCACCCCATGATCGAAGGCAGCCAGATGGTGCGGATTGGGCCTTTCGCCCGGGGGCAGCAGATCCCTGTTGCGGATCCGCATGATATCTGCCGCATCCGCGCCCGCATAACCGATGGCAACCTGGATAACCGGTTGCACGGGATTGATCGGGTCGCTTGCGGCCATCGCGCTCATCGGAGTGAGAATGGGCGCCAACCAGTTGCCGTCCGGCATAAACACGGCGGGGAGTCGGGCGCCGCTGTTGGCGGCGCCCGGCGGAAGGGTAACCCAGACAGCGTAGCGGGCCTTGGCCCTGCGGGAGTCTATCTCAAAGTAGTGCGTGTCCGGAAAGATCGCGGCGAAGGCTGGTTCGGCGGGCTCAAGCCCACCTTGGTCACTAGATCTCTCGCTCATGCCCTGATCAGCGCTCCCTCGTTGACCGACCGTGCGCACCTACTCAGAATCTTGCCGTTGCCGACAAGGTGACCGCGCGCGGCCGGATGGTAGTGCCTATGGTGGGCACCGGCTGACCGGGATACAGCGCTCCCCCTCTGAGCGATGTATAGCCAAGCGTATCGAACAAGTTGTCCACGCGGAGCTGCAGAGAATATCCCTCCATCTCGAGACCGGCTCGCAAGTCGACCGTCGTGACCGAAGGAACTTTGATGCTGGGGTTTGACGCACTGCCCGGATAACCACTCGGCATATCCGACTGAAAGCGAACCGTGCCACCGAATGTGCCCGCGAGCCTGTCAGAGAAGGGTACGTTGTGATCAGCAAACGCCGCAACGGTCCAGCCCGGGGTCAGTGGAAGCTTATCGCCGCTCGAAGCCCCGAGGGACCCGGCTGCGGCCGCATCAATGCTGGTGATGCGCGCGTTCGTGCGGCCCACGTTAGCGCCGGCAGTGAAATTCGCAGACGGACGAGCCAGCAATTCAAGCTCGAAGCCATCCACTTCCGCCTTGCCTGCATTGCCCTGGAGCGTGATGCCGCCGAAAATCGTGTTCAGTTGGATGTCCGTCCAGTCGATGTGATAAAGGGCCGCACTCCCGCTGAAGGTACCATCGGCGCTGGAGGCCTTAACGCCAGCTTCGTAGTTCCACACGCTATCCGATCTGATCTCAGATTGCGCATTTGGCGGCAGCAGGGCGGTAGCGGTCTGCGGCCCACCCGGCCGATAGCCGCTGGCTGCCCTGGCGTAGAAGCTCAACTGATCCGACGGTCGGTAGCGGACAGTCGCAAGGTACGTAGTCGCGTTGTCGCTAAAGTCAGTCGAATTGGCAGCGTATGGCCCATAGAAGACGGTCCCCTGGTCCTGGGACACCGTCTGATTGTTATGCGCAAAGCGGATGCCGCCCGTAACGTCGAGACGGTCGGTCAGGTAGAAGGTTAGATCGCCGAACGCGGCATACTCCTGGTATTTCGAATGAGTGCGGACGAAGAAAGCTTCATCAAGCGGGGCCGGGAGAGGCGTGCCGGTTGCATCGCGCGCGAGCAGACCAAATGGATATTGACTGTTTTCCCATGTGTAAAAGCCTCCGGCGACGAATTCCACCGGACCTAGTCGCTTCGATACGAACCGCAGCTCAGAGGTGAACTTCTCGAGCTCGGGCCCGTACTGCCCGACGATCTGCGTTCCGACTGGAACGATGCCGAATAAGGAGAGGTAATTGCCATATGACGGCGTATAGTCCTCGATAAATCGGGTGGCAGATTTGACGTAGGCCGCGGTCGCCACAACGGCGCCAGCATCCGTGTCGTACGTCGCCGTGCCCGATGCCGAACGATACCTGATGTCGCTCCCACCAGTTCCTGCGATCTCTCCGATCTTGTATTTGCCATACAGCGGCCGGGTAGTGCCTTTGACATTCGCTTGCCCGGACCCGCCGTTGTTGTCGATGTCCTGGTAGAAGCCTGCCAAATCCAGCGCCAGGCGGTCGCTGACGTCGGCATGAAGGGCAATTCGCCCCCCCTTGATGATCGACGAATTAATGTCTCTTTCGCCAGTGGTGACATTGTCGATCCAGCCCGGTGCGTGGCGGTAGAAGCCCGAGACGCGAACGGCCACCCGGTTGGCAATCAACGGGATATTCACCGCGGCGCGCGCGGCCCAGCCCTCGTCACCGTGCGCCACTGTCATGGCTTCCAACTGCGCCATGCCGAAAAGGCGAGATGGATCCGCTTTCTTGGTGATCACGCGCACCAGACCCCCGAGGCTGCTCGCTCCGTAGAGGGTTCCCTGCGGCCCCTTCAGGACTTCGATCCGCTCGATATCGGCGAGATCAGGTGAGGGGGTGGCCTCCGACCCCACTGAAAGGAAGCCGCTCGGTGAGAACGGCGCATCGTCGATGTAGAAGGAGGCAGTGTTCGTGGTCTGCTGAGGGCCGGTATTGAGACCGCGTAAAATGATCGTGCCTAGCCCCGGTGCGCCAAGATCCCGCTGGCTAAGTCCTGGCACCAGGGTGGCATAGTCGCGGAAATCCCGGACACCTAGGTTCTCAATCGTATCGCCTGTAAGTGCGGTTACGGTAGCCGGAACGTCCTGGAGGCGTTCTTCGCGCTTACTCGCGGTCACAATGATTTCCGCTTGATCTTTCGCGTCGGCAGCTGCGCCCGCACTGGAGGGTTGTTGTTCATCGCCATCTGGGCGATCCTGCGCAAGCGATGGGAAGGATGCGCAAAGAGCTACCGCAGAAACCGCTGAGGATAACCAATGCGTCCTGTTGAACCGTACCTTCATGTTGTTCCTCCCCGTCAGCGCAGCTGGCTACGCGCGATCATCGGTCCACTCTCTGTCCCTCTTTTTTCCCGGGAGGTTGAGATTGAACGAATCAAATCATAGGGACATCTACGTTTTGTTACAAGAGGGAGAGTTTGGTGGGGTCAGCGGCACTAACTGAGGGACGGCGACGCGCACCGCTTCGACGCCCGAAACGCCCGGATAAGGCGCCTAAAAGGGATCGCGAGGACTGGCTCGATTGTGCAAGGAGCGTGCTGATCGCGGAGGGTGTGGAACGGGTAAAGGTCAAGCCCCTCGCTGACGTGCTCGGGGTCACCACAGGAAGCTTCTACCATCACTTCAACGGTCGGCAGGAACTTCTCGACGGGTTGCTCCATCATTGGGAAACCCGGACCAACGGACCGATGTTCTCCGCAGTGGAAAACGCGGGCCCGGACCCGCGTAACCAGCTGGATGCACTTTTCCATGTCTGGCTGAACGAAAGCGAATATGAGCCGGCCTACGATACGGCTGTGCGAGCGTGGGCTCACAGTTCAGATGCTGCGAAGGAAGTGGTCCGACGCGTCGAAGACAAGCGAATCGGCCTGCTTAAAAGCATTTTCGTCCGCTTTGGTTATGACGAGCAACGCGCCTTCATCCGGGCGCGAATCACCTATTTTCACCAAGTTGGCTACCAGGCGATGGAAATCGTCGAAAGCCCGCAACAGCGCCGGGATCTCTACGCCCTTTACCTTGAGGCTCTCGTCGGAAACCCGCCCGACTACCCGACGGAAACATAGCCAGGCACGAAGAGCCCTTGTCACGAAACGTAGACTGCTCTATGTTTCGTGACAAGGCGGTAGAAACCCGCCAAGTTCTGGTTGGGGGTTATGTCCAAGCGATCACAGCGAGTCAGCCCCACCGCGGGTAACCTGGAGGGTGCAAGCGGATGGCGTTCGCCAACACCCCAGGCGAGGTACGATGTCGTCCTCGTTGGTGGAGGCGGTCATGGACTGGCCACCGCCTACTACCTGGCAAAAAATCATGGCGTTCGCAGGATTGCGGTACTGGAGAAGGGTTGGATAGGGGGCGGAAATACCGGCCGGAACACGACGGTAGTGCGCTCCAATTATTTGTTCCCGGAGAGCGCCCGCTTTTACGAGCATAGCCTGCGGCTTTACGAGCGCCTCGGCCGGGAACTCGACTTCAACATCATGTTCAGCCAGCGCGGGATGCTAACTCTGGCGCATAGCAGGCACGATCTGGAGTCGCAGCGGCGCTGGGCGAACGCCATGCGGCTCAACGGGGTCGACAGCGAATTGCTCGATACCGACGAGGTCGCAGAGCTGGTCCCGGCCCTCGACTGCAGCCCTTCCGCCCGCCTGCCTGTTATGGGTGGTTTCATCCAGAAACGGGGCGGAACCGTTCGCCACGATGCCGTGGCCTGGGGCTACGCCCGTGCCGCTGAC
This sequence comes from Tsuneonella rigui, assembly GCF_003958625.1. GTDB lineage: Bacteria > Pseudomonadota > Alphaproteobacteria > Sphingomonadales > Sphingomonadaceae > Tsuneonella > Tsuneonella rigui. Next base: position 333,011 of record NZ_RSEL01000028.1, read on the forward strand.
GCTCTCGGTGTCGATATTATCCAGAACTGCGAAGTGACCGGTTTTGAATTGAGCTCAGGCGGCGCGCACACTGTGAAGACCACGCGCGGAACGATAGGCGCTGACAGGATCGGATTGGCGACAGCAGGTCACACGACGACCCTTGCCGACATGCTCGGCTTCCGCCTCCCGATGACCTCGTACGCTCTGCAGGCCTTTGTATCCGAGCCTCTCAAGCCGGTGCTCGACACGGTCGTACTGTCACCGGCGTGCGGTGTGTACGTCAGCCAATCAGACAAGGGAGAACTCGTGGTGGGAGGCGGTCTCGACCTTTATGCGAGCTATGCCCAGCGGGGCAATCTGCCGACTGTCGAGCAGACCCTGCGCGGCTTGCTGACCCTGTTTCCGTCGTTTTCGCGCCTGCGAATGCTCCGTCAATGGGCTGGCATCGTAGATGTCGTAGCAGATTCCACTCCGGTTCTTGGACGGTCGCCGATTCCCAATGTGTTTCTTAACTGCGGTTGGGGGACCGGGGGGTTCAAGGCCATTCCGGCGGGCGGGTGGTGCTTCGCCCATACCATAGCGAAGAACGAGGCTCATCCTTTGACCGCTGCGTTCGGGCTCGACCGCTTTGCTCGCGGCGCCCTGATCGATGAGGCAGCAGCCTCGGGCATCGCACACTAGGCGATCGGAATATGCTCCTTCTCACCTGCCCCCACTGCGGTCCGCGCGATGAAACCGAATTCAGCTGCGGCGGGGAAAGTCACATCGCTCGCCCATCGCTCGAGGCCACCGATGACGCGTGGGCAGACTATGTGTTCTTCAGAACCAATCCGATGGGCGTGACCTTCGAACGCTGGCGGCATGCCTACGGCTGCGGCTGCTGGTTCAATGTCGCCCGCGATGTCGTCAATCATCGTATCCTGGCCACCTACGCGATGACCGATCCGAAGCCAGCAACGTCAGAGACGGCAATATCGAATGGGCTTCAGCAGTCGGCGGAGCTGGCGCGATGAGCGGAGGGTCGAGAAGAGAATTCGCCACCGGGATCGATATCAGCCGCGCATTGCGCTTTCGCTTCAACAATCGGTCTTACGTCGGACACCCGGGCGACACGCTTGCATCTGCGCTGCTTGCCAATGGTGTCCAACTGCTGGCGCGAAGCTTCAAGTACCATCGGCCCAGAGGCATCCTCGCGGCCGGGGCCGAAGAGCCGAATGCCATTGTGCAATTGGGCACTGGAGAAGCAGCCGAGCCCAATCTGAAGGCGACAGAGATCGAACTTTTTGACGGCCTGGTTGCACGAAGCGTCAACTGCTGGCCCAGCCCTTCCTTCGATTTGCGAAGCGCTTACCAATTGGCCGCCCCGTTGATGGGCGCCGGCTTCTACTACAAGACCTTCATGTGGCCCGATTGGCACCTGTTCGAAGGACCGATCCGGCGGGCAGCGGGATTGGGGATTGCCCCGCAGGACCCTGATCCGGATCGTTACATCCACAAATACGCAGCGTGCGATGTTCTGGTTGTCGGCGGGGGCCCGGCCGGGCTTGCGTCGGCTTGGGAAGCAGCTGAAGCCGGCTTGGACGTTATCCTCGCCGAGATAGATTTCAGGTTGGGTGGTTCCTCTCTTTGGAGAGGGGAAAGGAACGAGGCTGAGCGGCTGGAAGCAGCACTTCGAGCCCACGCGAATGTCAGGGTCCTGACACGAACCAACGTCTTCGGGTACTACGATCACAACGCTCTCGTTGCTGTCGAGAAGCTCGACGGTGAAGGCGCACGCCAGCGGCTCTGGAAGTTCCGAGCCAAACGAGTCGTGCTCGCGACCGGAGCCATCGAGCGGCCCCTCGTGTTCGCCAACAACGATCGGCCGGGTGTCATGCTGGCCTCGGCCGCCCAATCGTATCTGCGCCGCTGGGGCATCCTCCACGGTCGACAGATCGTTGTTTTTACGAACAACAACAGTGCCTACGAGGCGGCCACCTCATTCGTGGAAGCCGGAGCTGACGTCACAATCATTGACGTCCGCCCTCGTGCGAAGATTCCAGATATCGCTGCCGTGCGCGTTCTCCCCGGCCACGTCGTGAAAGCCGTCGTAGGGCGGCGCGCCGCCAACGGCGTCACCATAGGGGCGCTGGATGGAGGACAAACATTCACCCTGCAATGCGATCTCGTGTTGATGTCGGGCGGCTGGTCGCCAACCGTTCATCTGTTCTCCCAGTCCGGAGGGTCGTTGCGTTTCGACGAAGCCACGCAGTCGTTCATCCCCAATCGCGCTGTGCAGGCAGTCGAGTGCGTGGGCGCGGCGGCAGGTGAATTGTCCGGGCTTGATATCGAGCCCCTTTGGGAAGTGCCCGGACCGGGACCCAAGTTCGTGGACTTCGCAAACGATGTCACCGCGAAGGATATTGGGCTCGCACGAGAGCACAGCTTTATCTCGGTGGAGCACCTCAAACGCTACACCACTCTGGGCATGGGCATCGACCAGGGCAAGACGTCGAATGTCAACGGCCTGGCCATTATGGGAGAGTTGACCGCGCGAGCGCCTGGTGATGTCGGTACGACCAAATTCCGGCCGCCCTACACGCCAGTTACCTTTGGCGCGCTAGCCGGCCCCCTGGTCGGCGATCTGTACCGCCCCGTAAGATACCTGCCGGCTCACGATTGGCACGCTGCGCATGGGGCGGTGTTCGAGGAATACGGCGGCTGGGCGCGGCCGACGGCATATCCGTTCCCTGGTGAGACTTGGGAACAGGCAGCGCAGCGGGAAGCGGCAACCGCCAGGAAAGGGTGCGTCCTCCTCGACGCTTCGCCGCTCGGGAAGATCGAGGTCGTCGGGAAGGACGCCGGCACCTTCCTCGATCGTATCTATGTGGGGAACGCATCGTCATTAAAGGTGGGCAGCGCGCGCTATGGGCTGATGCTCAACGAAAATGGCATCATCATTGACGACGGCGTTTTCGTGCGGCTCCGCGAAGATCGCTACCTCGTTCATACCACTAGCAGCGGGGCCGATCGCATTGCGGCGATGTTCGATGAATGGCTCCAATGCGAATGGACGGGCCTCGACGTTGCTATCCTCCCCACGACCACGCAGTGGGCAACGCTCACCGTTAGCGGACCGGATGCAAGCGAAGTCATCCGCGAGACCGGCACCGATATCGATCTGGATGACTTCCCCCATATGACCTTCCGTGAAGGATCAGTGGCACAGCTGTCCGCACGCGTTCTGCGAGCGAGCTTTACCGGGGAGGCAAGCTACGAAATCAGCGTCGAAGCAAGTAACGCAACCCAACTCGTCGGCGCTCTCGAACGCGCAGGGCGGCCGCTCCTATTGATGCCTATGGGCATCGAGGCGCTGATGATCTTGCGCACTGAGAAAGGCTTTCTCCATGTCGGTGTCGACACGGATGGCACGACCCTTCCAGGCGACGTTGGCATGGCCGGGCCGATCGCTCGAAAGGCATCGGATTTCATCGGCCGCAGGTCGCTTTTGCGTCAGGAAGCCTTGCGTGAGGATCGCTTGCAGCTCGTCGGCTTGCAAAGTCATAAGGGTGTGCTCCCCGTCGGGGCCCAAGTGCTACGGGACAGATCGGTGCCAGGCCCGAGCGATGGATTTGTAACGTCTAGCTACCATAGTCCGACGCTCGACGGCCCAGTTGCTTTGGGACTTGTTCGCGCGGGAAGATCACGCATTGGCGAGCGGGTCAAGCTGTATGACATGGGAGAACACCATTCGGCCGAGATCGTCGATACCGTTTTCTTCGATAAAGCCGGGGAGAGGCTCCGTGCATAGCCTTGCCCCACTGAAGCTCAGTTCGCCGAACTTCACGCGAACAAATGCCCGCCTTCCCGGACGGCTTCTCGACGGATTGGCAGCAATCCAGATCAAGATCCCGCCATGCCGGGAGGGAAATCTCGCGCGTTCGTTTGGGCTACCCGGACCGTTGGCGAGAGTGGAAATCGATCATCTCGAAGCGCTCTGGATGGGACCCGGGGAGTGGTTGGCGCTAACGCCTCACGAGCATCTCGCCGCCCTCGGTGAATTCGAGGCGCGACTCTCAACATTCGGAATAGCCACAATTCGCTGCGACAGCAGACTGGCTATCCTCGAGCTTATGGCGACAGCGGAGCTCATGTCGGGCCTGACTGGCCTGCCGACGCACGCGATAGCCCCCGGGAGGGTCGCGCGCACGCGTCTAGCAGACCTTCCTGTGACAATTTCTTCGGTCGCGGACGGCGTCATTCGGATGATTTTCGATCGCACCTACGCTTCGCACATGTTCGCGTGGCTTGATCGCACGACCTGATCCCTGGAGCTTCCCCCGTGTCTCACATCCTGCTTGCAAATTGCCCCGATGCGCCCGGCATCAGCGCCGCTGTCACCGGTTTCATTGCCGAACAGGAAGGCTTCATTCTCGACAGCCAGCAGCACGGCGACGAAGCGACGGGGCAATTCTTCTTACGCATCGCCTTCCGCGCGGTGGAGGGCGCCGAGCTCAACTCTGACCAGCTGTCTGGCGGGTTTGAGGGGGTGGCGAGCAAGTTCCAGATGCGCTGGGCCATCTACAAAACTGCGCAGAAGCCACGCACCTTGCTGGCGGTGTCGCGCTTTGGTCATTGCCTGAACGATCTTCTCCATCGGTGGCGCACTGGAAGCCTCCCGGTCGACATCGTGGGCGTTGTTTCCAACCACAGCGACATGCGGCCGCTCGTGGAGTGGCATGGCTTGGACTACCACCACCTCCCGATCACCGCGGCCACCAAGGTTGAGCAGGAGCAAGCCTTCCGCGACGTGATCGAGGCAAGCGGCGCCGAGCTCGTCGTACTCGCGCGCTACATGCAGATCCTGTCAGACGATTTCGCAAGGTATCTGTCGGGCCGCTGCATCAATATTCACCACAGCTTCTTGCCCTCTTTCAAGGGCGCAAAACCATATCATCAGGCCTTCGATCGCGGCGTGAAGATCATTGGCGCGACGGCCCACTATGTGACCGGTGACCTCGACGAAGGACCGATCATCGAGCAGGACGTCGAGCGGGTCGACCACGGCTGGCCCGCCGCCCGCTTGGTGGAAGCCGGGCAAGACATCGAGGCCCGGGTGCTGGCCCGCGCGGTGCGTTGGCATGCAGAGCGACGCATCGTTCTCAATGGCAACAAGACGGTTGTATTCCAGTGAGCGCACCCGCGCGCGTCGCTACGCCACCAACGGCCGCAATCATCGACGGCCGCGCGCTTGCCAGGAACATGCGCTGCGATATCCGCGCCAGGGTCGTTGACTTCGTCAGTCGACACGGAGTGGTTCCCGGGCTCGCCGTTATACTCGTGGGTGACGATCCCGCATCAGCAATATACGTGGGCAACAAGATCAAGGCCTGCGAGCAAGTCGGGATACATTCGCGCACAATCCGCTGTGATCAGGGCGTGACCACCGCAGACTTGCTGGCGCTCGTCGAGACCCTCAACCGCGACCCGGCCATACACGGCATTCTCATTCAGCTGCCGCTGCCGGCCCATATCGATATGCCGGCCGTCCTCGATGCGATTGACGTCAACAAGGATGTGGACGGCTTCCATCTCTACAACATCGGCGGCCTCATCGTCGGCAGCACCGTGTTCTCACCGTGCACCCCGTATGGCGTTCTCAAGCTGCTCGAACATGCAAACATTCCCATCGAAGGCCAGAACGTCGTCGTCGTTGGCGCGAGCAATATCGTGGGCAAGCCTACTGCGCTGATGTTGATGGCACGCGATGCGACTGTTTCGATCTGTCACGCCAAGACCCGCGACCTCGCCCAGTTTACAATCCTTGCCGACATTCTCGTCGTTGCGGCCGGTGTGCCGCGTCTCATAGTGCCGCAGATGGTAAAACAGGGTGCCGTCGTGATTGACGTGGGCATTAATCGTTTGCCTGACGGGACGATCATCGGCGACGTGGATTTTGACGGGGTAGCGCGCAAAGCTTCTCATATCACTCCGGTTCCGGGCGGGGTCGGACCGATGACTGTGACGATGCTGTTGTCGAACACGGTAGATGCCGCGGCCCGTTTCATCGTTTGATTTCCGGCGCGGTAAGTTCTCCCGATATTCCGGGGTAGACTGATGAAAAGCGATATACGATCTGAACCACATTACAGCGAAATCAGTGCGTTCTACACCGCGCTTTACGCGCCGGGCTCAGGACATTTGCACTGGGGAGGCGATGTCTCGGCAGACATCACTGGCGAGATCATCGCTTTCGTCGGGCAGCGGTTTGAGGGCAAATTGGAAGATGCGCCGCGAAATGCCCTGTACCGCGCGGGTGCAAACGGCAAGGTGACCCCTGTCGCTGGCGGTTCGGATGCGATGCTGCCCCGGGTATCACCAGATGGCAGGCACATTGCCTGGGTAGTGCCCGGAAATGAAGGCAGCGCGGTTCGTGTGGCAGACCCCGATACGAGAGGGTTCCGCGATCACCAGGTCCCGGGCCTGATCGAAACGCTGGCGTGGTCCAGCGATTCCGTGAGGCTCCTGATGGTCGTTGCCGATTCAGGTGCTGACACCGCAGGGATTCATGGCGGGCAGACCATGCGTGCGTCATCTGATTTGCCAGACTGGCTGCCTGAACTCTCGACACCCGCGGGAAGCGGCACTTGGCGACGCGCTTGGGTGCTCGATATGAAAAATGGATCCTTCCGCCGCGCGGGGCCGGACAATATCAATATTTGGGATGCGTGCTGGGCGGGTGACCGCATCGCTGCTGTTGTCAGCGATCTGCCCGGTGAAGGCGAATGGTACCGCTCGTTCATTGTCGAGATCGACATGGAGGCCGGTTCAAAACGTATCCTCTACCGACCCATCGACCAGATCGGCCCTCTTAGTGCGTCACCAGACGGCCGGTGGCTTCTCTTCGTGGAAGCGTTCTGCAGCGACCGCGGACTTGCCTGCGGAACCCTGAAACGCCTCGACCTCAGCCAGGGCGCGGTTCATGAGGTAGACACTAACTCTGTCGAAGTGAGCCACGTTGAATGGGCGGGGAATCATGCGATTTTCGCTGGAATGCACGGTCTCTCGACCGTTGTTGGGCGCGTCAAGCAAGACGGCAGTTCGACCGTTCTCTGGCGTTCCGATCATGAGACTTGCGGAGAATGGCTCCCGTGGGCTCGATCCCACCCTGCTGGTGCCCTGATCGCAGTAGAAAGCTACGGTCTCGCTCCGCGCCTGGCGATTGCGTCGCCGGGCGCCCTCACCGTGCTGCTCGATTTTGGTGCCCCTCAGGCAGAGGTGGCAAACCGTGGCGCCGCGGTACGGCGCGTTTCCTGGCAAGCCAAGGACGGGCGCGAGATCGATGGCCTGCTCGTCGAACCTGAAGGGCTCACAGGCCGGGCCCCCATGGTCGTCGATATCCATGGCGGGCCGGTATGGGCCAGTCGCCCGCGCTGGGCAGCTCGCACTCGGGCAACCCCGGCGATGGTGGCTCGGGGCTGGAGAGTCCTCTATCCCAATCCGCGCGGCAGTTCGGGATATGGTCAGGATTTTGCGCGCGCCGTGCTTGGCGACATGGGCGGAGCCGACGCCGCCGATTTGTTGGCAGGCATCGAGGCGATGGTGACCATGGGTGTGGCCGATCCGGCGAAGATAGCCTGCACCGGATCGAGTTACGGCGGTTTCATGTCGGCGCTATTGCCAACGCTGGACCAGTGCTTCGCCGCGGCTGCGCCGATCTCGCCGGTCGTCAACTGGTTGAGTCAGCATGGGACCTCGCAGATCCCTTACTTTGACGAGATGTTCCTGGCTTCGTCCGCGTACGATGGCGCGTTGCACTTTGAACGTAGTCCGGTGATGCAGGCTCACAGAAATGTCAGTCCCACCCTCCTGTTGGCCGGCGGACTGGACCGCAACACGCCGGCTGAACAAGCCCGTGAATACTACACCGCCTTGCAGGCAAATGGGACTGATTGTGCTTTGCTTGTCTACCCTACCGAAGGCCACAGCGTGCGCGGCTGGCCAGCCTACCTCGACAGCGCCGCGCGCATCCTGTCCTGGTTCGATTTGAAATTCGGCCGATCGGGCGGGCGGTAGAGCGTTTCAGCCGGCCGCGTCCCGCGAGCACGAGAAAGGGCGTCGAACCGCTTCCTTGCAGGTAAGCACTAGACAGGCACCAGCCAGCCATGGCGGTCCGGAGAGACACCAAACTGAACGCTGGTAACGAGCTGGCGCAAGATGCTGGAAACCGGACCCGGCTTTCCGTCACCGATGGTGAAAGTGCGATTGGAACTGGCTACCTTTCCGACAGCAGTGATCGACGCCGCCGTCCCGCACGCAAACGTTTCCGTCAAAAGTCCCGTTGCCGCGTCATCGGCCCACTGTTCCATCGAATATCGCTGCTCTTGCACATGGAGCCCTTGGTCACGCAGAAGGGTAATGACGGTGTCACGCGTTATGCCGGGAAGAATGGTGCCTGAAAGCGGCGGTGTAATTACGCTGCCATCCTTGAACGCGAAGAACAAATTCATTCCGCCGAGCTCTTCGATCCACCGGTTTTCTACCGCATCGAGGAAGACGACCTGATCGTACCCTCGTTCGATCGCATTGCGCTGTGGCAGCAAACTTGCGGCATAGTTGCCACAGCATTTTGCGGCACCAGTTCCACCGGGCGCCGCACGGGTATGATTCTCGCTAACCCACAGTGAAATCGCCGAGGAGCGGGAAGAAAAATAGCTCCCGACCGGGCTCGCAATGACCAGAAACGTGTAGGCTCTCGCCGGCCGCACCCCAAGAAATGGTTCGGATGCAAACATAAAGGGGCGGATGTAGAGCGCTCCTGCGGGCGCGTCTGGAAACCAGTCGCGATCTCTCTCGACGAGCTTTCGTACTGCTTCGACGAACAGCGTCTCGGGCAACCCCGGCATTGCCAGCCGATCCGCCGAAGAATTGAACCGGCGAGCGTTGTCGAACGGACGGAATAACGCAGCCCCGCCATCCTTCTGGCGAAATGCCTTCATTCCTTCGAAGATCGATTGACCATAGTGAAGCGCAGCGGTGGCGGGGTCGAGCGACAGAGACGTGCGAGGGCCGAGGATAGCATCATGCCATCCCAAGCCCTCGGACCAGCTGATCGAAACCATATGATCAGTGAACACCGAGCCGAAGCCCGGATCGAGGAGCTGGGCTAGCCTCGCCTTGTATGGCGTCGGCGATGGGTGATTGATCACCTCAATACTTGGTTGATCGTCTGCAACTCGACGCTCCGGAAGGCTCGTATTCGCTCCTCCACTAGCCATCTTACCCGCTCCCATCACCTGTTCCACGAGGCGCGGGCGCCCTAGGCGAGCACCAGCCCCAGGTTGCTTTCTCGCTATGGACTTTAGTTGAAACGGGCCCGAAGGTGTTCCGGATTTTTCGTAAGTTTTCGAGGTATAGGGGCCAATGACAGCGGTAGCGGCCGAGGATAATTTACTGGATTTGCCAAATCGCCGAATATTGCGGCTATTGCAGCGCGATGGGCGGATTACGAACCAGCAGCTGTCGGAGCAGATCGGTCTATCGCCCGCCGCCACTCACGATCGGCTGCGTAAACTGCGCAATTCGGGGCTCATATTATCGATTGAGGCGCGGCTCGATCCAAAGCGGCTTGGGCTTGGCCTGCTTGTATTCCTGCAAGTCCAGATGGAGCGTAGCGCAGGCGATTTACTCGACGCGTTCGGTCACGGCGTGCAAGGCAAAGCCGAAATCCTCGAATGTCATATGGTAACCGGATCCTTTGATTTTCTCCTGAAGGTGCGTGTGCGTGATATGGACGACTTCAGGCAATTTCTTGGAAATCTGCTCGACGACATACCGGGAATTCGGGAAACGCACACCTATGCCGTAATGCAAGAAGTTAAGAGTATAACGGCACTAGAACTCTGAACCTGCAATTTGTGTTTATTATACCTTTGATGTGATTTGTAGACTATTTTCGCATATACGAGGAGTTGTATGCTCTCCGTGCTATATAGGGGGTGGCGCCGGCGGAAGCTGCGCTTTTCGCTACAAGCGCACCTTCGAACATCGCAACGCTTCGAAGCAGACAACCGCTTGACGGCCCAAGAGCCGCCGGTCAGCAAGGCGCCCAATGGCGGACATTGCGTGTCACGAATCAGCCTCCCAAAAGGCGACACCGCTGACCCAGCTGTTAGCGCTTTACTCACGCGTTCATTTCTAGCTCAACCGGTGGTCATGGCCTCGGCCGCGCGCAGCCGGGCGAGGTTTTCATGATGCCGCTCGCGGTCAATCCGGTAGAAGAACAACAGGCCTACCGCGATCGCCGTGAGGCCGGCCACCGCCGGGACATAAAGCAGACCCAGTCGGTGGATCATATCGCCAGCGATAGCACCGGGCTGTGCGTCGCGTGGAAAGGCGATCACTGATAACAGCCATCCTGAGACCATAACGCCGATTCCGGACACCGCCTTCGTGAAGAATTGGTCCGCCGAAAACAACAAGCCCTCAGACCGCTGGCCGGTTGTTACGGCTACGTCTTCGACGACATCGGCCAGCATGGAGTTCATCAGAACGGCGCTCATAACATAGAGCGCACCGAGCAAAAAAGCCTCAATGGCGAGTATTGCGAACAATGACTGCGTACCGTTCGCCGGCATCAAATCGAGCAGTCGGAGCGCGATGGGCAAGACGCCATTGATGAGACCCAGGCCGTAACAAAGGATCGTGCCGTCGCGCTTTCCAAACCTTTTTCCGACGAACCCGACGGCAAGGGCGCCCACCAGGGCCCCTAAGGCAGAGAGCGTCGCCAAGACTGAAAGTTGTGACTGCGAGAGCTCCCAGAAGTACAAGCCGAAATAGAGGTCCAGTCCTGCCTTGGTGCCGCCCGCGACCGATTGAAGCATCCCGACGCCAAGCATTACCAGCGCCGAGCGGTTGCTAAGGATGCCCCGGGTGTCTCGCCAAAAGCTACTGGGTCGAGTCTCGATTGCGGCAGGCCGTCGCAGAAACGGAATAAAGCGGTGAGTCGCAGCGGCCGAGACTACGATCACGAGAAACATTGTAGTTGCCATAGTTAGCGAGAACCCGAGATAACCCTCGGGGCTTGTCGCCCCTCCCGAGCCGTCGGCATTGGGGCGGAGGAAGATCTGTAGGCCTACGATTGTGACGAACAGGCCGGCGATCGTGCGAAAGAAAATTCGCAGATTTACGATCAGCGTCCGACCGTCATAATCGTCTATCAGTTCAGGGGCGAGAGCAACTGAGGGCAATTCGAACAGCGTGTCCGTAAAGCGGACGACCAGCAGGCAGGCGAATAGCCACCACAGGACCGCTGTATCGCTCCAGCCCGTGGGCGGGTTCCATAACAAGAAAAACGCCACCGAGAGTGGTAGCGCGGAGGCATACATGAAGGGATGACGCCGCCCCCAGCGCGATCTGAACCGGTCGGAAACATGCCCAACCGCCGGGTCACATATGGCATCGAAAACGAGGATGGCCGAGATGACGAACGAGACGCTGGTAGGGGATAGCCCCAAAGCCTGATTGTAGAATAACAGAAGAAAGCTGCTCAAAGCCCGCATTTTGATGCCGCTCGATGCCGCACCGAGACCGTAAAGAACCTGCGTTCCGAACCCGACATTTGGCCGGCTCCGGGCCGGAGCGCCATCTTGCTCGCTCACGTCGTTATAGCTCGATATCAAGGAGGCGCACAAATTGCTGGCCGCCGTGCATGTCGCGCTCGACTATGCCGCCCTGCGGTAAGCGACGCGGGTAAGACACCTTCAGCATGTGGAGGCGCTCGACCGGGAAGTGCTTAACCATCGACGGATCCACATCGTAAATCCCGGCGAGAGCTTGCGTGCCTAGGGCTTTGTGACTGGCATACCGCTCGAACTCCTCCCGACCTTTGAAGAAGAGGTCGACTGTGATCCAGAACGGTCCGGCGTTCTTGGAACGGATCGCTTCGCACACATCAACAAGTTTGGGCATCAGGCGGACTCCAGCTCGGCGGTCAGATCGAGCCACTCCGTGCGCACCAAATCGAGCGGGTCATCCACTTCAAGGACGTGGTTTAGGACGAACTCGTAAACTGGCCCGCGCGGGACGTAGGATGGCGAAAAGGGAAATGCGTAACTGGGCATTTCTCGATGCGCCGGCATCAGCATATGGAAGAAGTAGGGATTGCAGGCTTTGGCAATCTGCGTCGCCATGTCTTGCGTCTCCGCCGTGGCTACGAAGAGGACCCCAACTTCCCGCGGCGGCGGGCTATTTTCGACCGGAATTCCACTGACGGCGTTCCAGCCGTAGATGCGGAGCGAGATGTGGAAATCGCCAGCCGCCGGTCCGATCGTATCGTGGACCCGGCTCATTAGTGCCGCGTGCATGCGATTTTCGAAGGCATCGAGATCACGCAGCACGACCGGATCCTGGATGCCTACGAGCATGATCGTTTGGTAGCCGTGACGCGCTGCGCCTTCGAGCTTGTAGGTGTAGGGCATGGGCCTCCACACGGAGCCAGTTACCCTTACAGTCCGCGGATCGATCTGGGCATATTCCGCCTCTGACACGTCCAGGATCCCGCCGGGTTCGATAAGCCTGAACGGATCGCTGTTTTCGTAAAGCATATGGGCAGAGATGCTGTGGGTCGTTGCGCGGTTTACAGCGCTGAGCGGCTCGATCTCGAAGCTGTCCCTGCCAATCCTCAACAACACGCCTGACCCGGGCTCATCCCGCACGGTGCACACCGCTCCGCATTCGGCTGTCTTTCCAGCGTGCCAACATGCGCCGTCCCCCGCTCCTCGCATCAACGGAAACGCTGCGATAACTGCCGTGTCGGTTGTACGTCCCGCCAATACGATGTCGGCCCCCGCTTCAAGCGCCGCTATGAACGGCTCCGGGCCAAGCGCAGCAACGATGTGATCGCACTTATTGATTGTCGCGTTTTCTAAGGGACCGAGCGGCGGGAGCGGGCGCACCCTTCCTTGATCGTTCGCGCTCCGAACCTGGTCGTGCGTAAGCTCAGACCGAAGCAGGGCAACCTTGGGATCAATCCCCTGCTCGCGGACGATTTCCAAAACAATGTCGCGTACTGAGTCGAGGTTTCCGTCGCCACCAGCCTGCCCGCACGTGCCGATCAGGATAGGGATGCGCCTGGGCCAGGCAGCCTCGATTATGATCGACAAATCACGCTTGATCGCGCCTGAGTTGTACTTCGGCTTCCCCATAGCGAGGTAGGCAGCGCCACTGTCCGTGGATCCGCCGTCAGCCGCGATCACCTGGGCGCCCAACGCAATCCCGCGAGCAACTTCTTCGGCCCTAACTCCAGCTCCTAATGAGCCGGTAGGTACCAGCACGGTGACGTGCTCTTCTTTGTTTAGCATGGCCCACTAGCCTTTTTGAAATTGCCGAATGCGGAAAGATTAGAAGGCTGCTCTCACCGTAACGCCGTACTGCCGCGGCGCGCCATAAAGGACGAAGAGACCGCCCGCGCTGGCGGTCTGGTGCACCCGATATTCGACGTCAGTCAGGTTGCGGATCCATGCTTGGACCGACCAGCTGTCGTTCCGGTGATATGTGATCTGCGCATCCCACAGCGACCGCGGTCGCCGATATTCAAGGAAGTCGTTGTCGTTGTCGTCGAAGATCTCACTCTGGTAGTCGAGCGAGACCGACCCCCGCAGCCAACCCCAATCGCGTTCCGGGCTGCTAAGACCGAATTCCGCGTTAAGCGCGTGCTTCGGCGTTCGGCTCATCCGGTTTCCGACAAGGTCGCGGCGTACCGCAGTGCCATCGGCCAAGAAGGCGGAAGTCTGAGTCAGCTGGTCGAATTTGGCGTCGAGGTAAGTGTAGCGAGCATTGAAATCGAGAAACCGGGCCGGCGCGAATACCAGCTCTGTCTCAACGCCCTTGATCGTGGCGTCACCAGTGTCGATGGTAACTCGCGACGCGCCCACGCCTCCTTGCGCGTCCGGAACCGTGTTAATCGTCTGAAAGTCCGTGTACTTGGCGACGAAGCCGGCGATGTTGAGCCGCAGGCGGCGATCAAGCCAGTCTGTCTTTAATCCCGCTTCGTAGTTGATCACTTTCTCAGGTGCTGTCGACAAGCGAGCCAGGGTCGCGTTGGACGGCTGCTCGGGAAAGGCCCCCGACTTGAAACCCGTTGAAACGGAGCCGTAGGCGAACAGATTGTCGTTGAAGCGATAATCTGCCCCCGCTCTCCACGTGACTAGCCGCTGTCGCGCGACACCCGGATTCCCGACCGTCGTGTAGTTGGTGACCGGAGCGACAATCGGGCCCGTCTTGCGGGTGATCTCGTATTCCTTGCGCTCGTCCGTGTACCTTGCTCCGCCGAACAAGTTGAGGCCGAAGTCGAAATGGTACTGGAGCTCGCCGTAGGCAGCGTAGCTTCTGCTGCTCGAATCTCCGAAATATCGGTTGATGGTCGTTGGCGTCGCAGACTGTTGAGTCTCGCGCTCTCGATGAACCTTGTCATGGTTGAAGTAGAGCCCCGCGACCCACGTGATTGGCCCGGTTCCCGCCGAATTCAACCGCGTTTCCGCGGAGTAGGTGTCCGCGCGTTCTTCCTGGAAGATCTGCAGGCCAGACACGATCACCTTGTTGGCTGCGTTGGCCGCCGCCGTTGTACCATCGAGGTCTTCGCTGTTCGAAAAATCGAGTGTGCGCCACGAGGCGGTGGTCGTGAGCGTAGCGAACCCGAGCACGTCGGTGACCAATTCACCCCGCACGCCGCCGGTAACTGTGTCGGTACCGCCCAGGAAGTCGGGGTTCGCAATCCGTGGCTTTTGGAAATCGTCGTGGCCCTTCTTATCGCCTGACGGGCGATAAGGAAGGATGGCCGTGTTATAGCGCGCCGACTGAGCGATATCTTGTGATGCGATATCCGCCGAGATCAGGAAGCTCGTACCCGCGCCCACGCCGAACAACGTCTGCATGCGTGCACTTATTTTGTGTTCGTCGTCGAGCGGCTGACCCTTGGGCGTATGCCGGAAGCCGTCGTTGCTGATCGCCCCAAGTACGATGCGCGTCGCGATGGTGTCGGAAATCGGGACGTTGACCATCAGGTTGCCGTTGGTCTGGCCGTATTTGGCCAAGGTGAGTTGGGCAGTAGCCTCAAGATCGTCGACGGGCTTGTTCGTAATGAAGTTGATCGCCCCGCCGACGACATTCTTACCGAACAAAGTGCCTTGAGGGCCTTTCAAAACTTCAACGCGCTGCAGATCGTAGAAGTCGATGCCGAGCATACCGCCGCGTGCCAGGTACACCCCGTCTAGAAATGCAACCGACGAGGGGTCCGCGCCCGCTCCCTGATTTGAGCTCCCGATTCCTCGAAAGAAAGGACGGGGAGCCGCACGGGGAAAGATGTCGAAATTGACGCCGGGTGTAACCTGAAGCAGTCGGGTGACATCGTTCACTCCCTTTTGCTCGAGGTAATCGCCGGTGAAGGCGGTCACCGTGACCGGGGCATCCTGAAGGGATTCTTCGCGGCGCCGCGCTGTGACAACGATATCGTTTACACCGTTGGCATTTGCGTCTGAAGGCTCGTCAGCCGACTCGGCCGATAGATCAGCCGCAGAAGTTGCAGCGAGTGCATCCTGTGCGGCAGCATGGGCACCCCACGTCATCGCAATTGCACTTGTCGTAACGAGCATGAGCAGCTGTCGCATTCGTACCTCTCCCTTCGTGCCGTCCGCGCAAACGTTTGCGCAGCGGCGCTGTCATTCAGCGTCCGCCCTATGACCCGGGTGAGAGGGAGTGCGGTGCAACCAAGGTTGCACCCTTCGTCAGCGCAGGCTTATCAAGCGAAATGAGGTGAAAGCCGCCTATGTCCGTGATCATCACACCGCAGAACTGGATCGCCGAATTGCCCGATCCCGTTCGGACGCGCGTCGCGGAACGAATGAAATTTATCGACCTCGCCTCCGGCGAGGTGCTGAAGCAGGCCGGCGATAAACCGGACGGCATGTTTCAGGTTCAGTCAGGCTATTTGCGCCTGCTAGGCTTGCATCCGGATGGCCGCCAACACCTGATCCTCCTATACGGACCCGGTAACCCGTTCTGCGAGACTACAATGGTGTCGCGGCGCGCGTATCACGTTCATACGACATCGGCCTTGGTTGCCACCCGCGTGGGACGGGTCGACACCGAGGATTTCTGGGACTTATATTACTCGCACCCTGAAATTCCTGAAGCACTGTGCCGAAAGTTCGCTTCGAGCATCTCCTGGGCATTTCAGACGCGCGAGCTGCAAGTCACGAGCAAGCTTCGGTCCCGGATCGTCGATATGCTTGTGACCATCGCGAAACACGCGGGCCAAGAAAGGGCCAGCGGCATCACGTTCGAATTGCCGATTTCGCATACTGATATCGCTGAACACCTCGACGTAACGCGCCAGGCGGTACAACGCGAATGTTCGTTCCTAAGCCAAGCAAAGCTGATTCAGCGGTCAGGCGACCAATGGTTCATTTCCAACACGTTGGCGAAAGGCCACTCATCGACTTAGTCTTGTTCGGGTTCATGGTTGGGAAAGGCCTGTGAGCGTCGTCTTCGCAGTTGCGCCCAGTTCGAAGCTGCCAGTCCGCGAACGGCCCAGCACCTGACGGGCTGCTTGGTTTTTCCGATGGCCATTCAGGCCGCGGAGAAACGCCATGGGCTACTCACAATATGATCCGTCGATGCAGGGTCGTGCTCCTTGGAACGCCGGCAAGACCGTCGGGACCAAGCGGCCGCTGACGCAGAAGCAGATTTGGGCAATCCGGTTCTTCCTCGACCGAGAGGGTCGGCTGCGAGATCGAGCGCTGTTTGATCTGGTGATCGACAGCAAGCTGCGTGGGTGCGACCTGGTAAAGATCAAGATCGGGGACCTCGTCGCTGGCGATGAGGTCCGCACTCGAGCAATTGTGATCCAACAAAAGACGGGCCGTCCCGTCCAGTTTGAGCTCACCAGCGATGTCCGTGCCAGCTTACTCGCCTGGTTGGAGCGACGGCGTGGTTGCCTTGATGAGCATGCATTCCCCAGCCGCGTAGATCGCGCAAACTACATGAGCACCCGGCAATATGCTCGGTTGGTTGATGAGTGGGTCACAGCGATCGGACTGAGGCGCGCGGAATACGGCACGCATTCTCTGCGCCGAACCAAGGCATCCATGATCTACAAGGCCACAGGCAATCTGCGCGCCGTGCAGATCCTACTCGGACACACCAAGATCGAGAACACAGTGCGCTATCTCGGCGTCGACATCGAAGACGCACTTACCCTGGCCGAACACACCGACATCTGACTTCAGAGCGGCCATTCTGCTCAAGGAATGGCCGCTCTATGATCTGCTAGAGCACGGCTCGGATGACCGACCTTGGGTGGAACTCGGACATTGCCCATCTCCGCGCCCTGCGCCACAAAGCAGCGTGCATCCGGATGATCAGTTTACTCCCGGACGAGCGATCTTCGTTGGAGGAAGTTCCGGTGTCGCTCTCGCGACCACCGGCGTACTGTTTTTTCTGGTTCCAGCTTTTCAAAGTATGCCCTTCTTGAGCACACCATTTGAGGTTGTTCTGCTGTCGCTGGGAGCGCTCCCGGGTGTTGTGTTGGCGGGCTCTGTCTTTGCATTCCCGACTGCGGCGCTTTTGGTTGCGACGATGACATGGCTGGCCAGGCGCTGGCGACCGATGGATAACTTCGTGAGCTGGGTGATCGCGGGCGTTTTCGCATCATCGCCTGTCGCCTGGCTTTTTCACCAGATCGACTCAAGCTCGTTCGGAGTGTGGCTTGCTGTTTCGATACTCGTGATTGGTGCCGTTAGTGCTCTTGCGGCATGGTGGGCGCGCCGATCGCCGTTGGCAAACCCATATCGCTAAGATGGCGCTCGCGACTATTGGATGGATTTTGGCGGGAATATTTTGCGGGGCGCTGCCGAAGGCGACCATAGCCAGTTGCTATGTCAGAACCAGTCAACCCTTAGGGACGTAGGTCCGCCTAAAGCCGCGTGGCCCCGATACTCGACCAACCCAGGGTATTCGCCGCCATCCGAGTAGATCGCCAGTATCGCAGCCGCCACGATTTGGGCGATGTCATCTGGCGCTTCTCCTCGTTCTACCTGGAACGACCGGGGGCAGGAGCGAAGGGTAATTCGCGGCTGAGGGCCAAACACCTTACGAGGATTAGTTCGCGACCCAGGCGGATCAGAAACCCATTTCGTATCGTGTTCCGTGCCCTCTACGCACGCCACCACACACCACGTTGGGTGTTCAATTCGCCAGAAACCGCCCATTTCACCGTCGTCGCGCCAGGGGTGCGCGCCTTGCCAACGCACAGTGATATTCTGCTCGCGCGCGATCGCCGAGAAGTCGGCGGGCGGGGCTCGGAGAAATTCGAATTGCATTTGCAAGAACGAAATACG
This sequence comes from Tsuneonella rigui, assembly GCF_003958625.1. Taxonomy (GTDB): domain Bacteria; phylum Pseudomonadota; class Alphaproteobacteria; order Sphingomonadales; family Sphingomonadaceae; genus Tsuneonella; species Tsuneonella rigui. The sequence goes on from NZ_RSEL01000028.1 coordinate 351,367, forward strand.
GACGGCCGTGAACGTCCGCAATGGGTCGCTTGCGGAATGGCAGCTCACGACGCTGCGGCCACAAATAGCGGCCAGTCCGCTACCGGCCCATCAGCTGACATCCATAGAGCTCCTAGGTCACCCCGCCGGAGATTTGACGACCGCCCGCGAGAACCCGACCAACAGTCAGGGCGTTCAGTGTGCCATGTGCAATGACTACGAACGCCACATAGAGTGGGCCGCGTTTGAAGCTGCGCTTGCCGAAGCGCGACTGGGCCCAATCTCGACCGCGACCCCGGAACAGCTTCTTCCCGCCTACGATGTCCGCGTCAACGACACCTCGCCCGTCCTCATCGCTGCAGGAAACGCCACGGATCTCGTGCCGATGCGCTGGGGCTTCAGTCCTCAGCGTTCCGGCGGCCCGCCGGTATTCAACTTCCGATCGGAGGGGCGCGATTTCACGAAGAGCAAACGATGCGTTATCCCGGCGTCCGCTTTCTTCGAATTCACCGGCAAAACATCGCCCAAGAGCAAATGGCGCTTCGAGCTCAAGGGTTCGCCAATTCTCGGCGTCGCCGGCCTGTGGCGAGAGGACGACGCAGGCATGGCCTTCACCATGCTTACCACATCGCCGGGCAAGGATGTCGCGCCCTATCACGATCGGCAGGTTGCGGTGCTGCCGGCACGCAACTGGGGCGACTGGCTCTATCTCGATCGGCCGGACGATACGCTGCTTCAACCCCTGAGAGCTGGCACCCTGAGCATCACCCTGGCGCGCCAAGGCAAGGACCCTATAGCGCCGGCGTTACTCCAGGCCGCGAATTAGCCTGCGATCGCAAGCAGCTTCTCGTCGGGCTCGCGGACAACTAAGGGCAACGCGATGCAGCTTGACGATCTCCTCGTGCGCTATTTTGGGGTCACGGATCTAGCCCGTTCCACGCCGGCTGGCGTCGAGGCTGGCGTTGAGAAGGCTCTGGTCGACTTCGGGCTCGAGCAGGACGGCGGGAAGCGCTTTGCCTTGTGGGCGATGCTTCACCTGCTCGGCCGGGCACCTGATCTCGATGTCGCCTTCAAGGACGAATCCGATCGGGAGGCGGCACGCAATTTCATGGATCTGCTCCCGGCTAGCGACCGCGCGCCCTGACGGTCTTCCATGCAGCTAGCGCCGCCGGCGGATCGCCCACACAAGGGTCGAGAGCGCGGTGCACAGCGTTGCGAATGCAAAAACGAGCTGGGGATCAATGAGCAGCATGGTTGGCCTTCCGAATCGTTGAAGGCGGCTATATGTTCACATAATGTTCCGTGTAGGAAAGCGATTAGTTGATCGCGCCCTTCGCCATCAGCTGATCGTATCGGTTCGCAACTGCCCGCCACATAGCGATGCCCTGCTCATCGCCCTCCATCGCCAGCCGCGTGATCTGCTCGGCGATATGGTGCGAGCCTGCGGCGCCGTGCGTCTTCTCGACCCACAGGGCCACACCCCACAGTTCCTGATCACGGGTCATCCGACGAAACTCGCGGCGAGCGAGATCAGGCTGGTCAGCATGATCACTCCCAGCACCCAGGCTTCGAGGTACAGTCTCAGTTTCCTGAGCCGCCTCATTACTTGACGATCGCGCGCCGGTAGCCCGCAGCTTGCGCCTCGGCTTCAGTGCAGAAGATCTCCTCCGCGCGCGTCGCCTCATAGTACGGCATGCCGGGCAGGTGGTAGATCCACTGCCCGCGGCGGTTGCGGTTTCCCTTGATGGCGCAGCGCCCCATCGGCCCGGGTACGGAGGCGCGCGGCGATACGATACGCTGAGGCGCCGGCCTTGCTGCTGCTTCGGCTCGCGCTTCGCTTGCGTGGCGATAGTCCTGCGGAAGCTGGAAGGATGATGACCAGATGCCCAGGCGCGCAGTCTTCGCGCGAACCTCATCAGCAACGTAGTCCTGACTGTACTCCCGCAAGGCTATCGCCCACCCATTCGCTACCATCGCGCGGTTGAGCTCGATGCCGTTAGCCTCGCACACGCCTAGCATACGGCCGTAGTTGTCGCTTCCCCGGGTGCGGCAGCGAACCGACCCGCCTTCGACAAGTGCGCGCAACTGGCGCGCAGACTCTTCGCCGCAGGCCCAGCTGGCACCATCGCGCTCACAGGTCTGCCTGTACTCGGGCGCATCAATGCCGTGCAGGCGCACCCTCAGCCCGGCGACCGACAGCGTATCGCCGTCCGCCACCTCGGCCGGGCCGGCCAGCTGCGCGAAAGCCGGTGCGCCCGGGAGCACTGCCAAGGCCGCTGCCAGAACGAGCCGAACGGTCAGCCCGCCAAGGCGTTTGCGGAAGCCACCCCTCTCACCTTCCACTCACGCTTTCTTGCGGCGGTCGCGCTTCTGACCGGGCTTGCGGCCCAGACCGATCTTCACCGCCAGATCGCGGCGTGTCTCGGCATAGTCGGCAGCAACCATCGGGTAGTCCCCGGCCAAGCCCCAGCGCTGGCGATACTCGTCGGGCGTCATGCCGTGCTCGGTCATCAGGTGGCGCTTGAGCATCTTCATCTTCTTGCCGTCTTCGAGGCAGACGAGGTGGTCGCGCTTGACCGATGAGCGCACCGAGACGGCCGGCTCGGGCCTGACTTCCTCAGCCTGCGATGGAGTACCCAGCTGGGCAAGGGCGCCATAGACGGTGCTGATCAGCGAGGGCACGCTCTCCACTGCCACGTTATTGTTGCTCACATGCGCGGCAACGATGTCTGAGGTTAGCGCGAGGAGGTCTTCGGTACTCATGATTTGATTGTCGGCCATGGGTCTCTCTTGCGATCGAGTGGAGAGTGTCTTTGACAACAGCAGGTTGAACTTGTCATCAAACTTCGCTGGCCCGCCAAGCCTACTTTGCTGGCCTAGGCGGGATCTTGATCCCAGCAAGTTTCCATCCAAGGCCATCTCGCTCGAATTGAAGTGAAGGTGCGGCTTGTCCCGCGGCGACAACCGGCTTCGCTGTGAAGCGGTCCCACCCTTTGCGCTCAACAGTCCATTCAACCGGCTTCTTGTCAGCAGAGCCACTGCTCGCGGAGGTCGTTCTGGGCTTCTGCATTTTCCCCTCCGCAATCATCGCGGCCATTCCTTCAGGAGTAACCAGGCCATCTACAATTCCGTCGATCATACCCATGGCCATCATAGCTCCGAGCTTGCCGAACGGGTTGTCGTCATCTTTGACCAACTCAGCGGCCATGGCCGCTCGCATCTGTGATTTTACGGAGCCGCGCACCTTGGGGAAATCGATGTTGTCTTCCAGCGCCTCGGCATCTCCCTCCATCGCCGCGGACTTCAGCTGGCTCATCGCATAGAGTGGTGATCCCCAGTACCAGCCGCCAACTGCGAGAAGAGCGACGACAGCCACCGCAACGAGCGCAAATTTCCTCCGCATGCCAATCCCCCTGAAATAGAACCCGGTCGAAGAGAGCACATAAAGCGCCACGGTCAAATACTTTGAGCCGGTAATCCAGCAATCACTATCGTGAGTGGTCTGGAAAATTCCCGAATAATTTGCCATGCTTGGGGCGGATATATGCCAGTGGGGCATTTCAGGGGGCTTATGAAGAAGTTGATCAGCATCGCAGCGCTTGCGCTGATGACCACGCCGGCGTCTGCCGAAGATTTCAACAATCTCGCGGTCATGAATCTCGCCAGGACGGGTTTGGGTGACGATGTCATCCTAGCGAAGATCGCGAGCCTTCCCTGTTCCTATGATGTGTCGACTGATCAGCTGATCGCGCTGAAGTCAGCAGGGGTCTCGAACGCAGTCATCGCTGCAATGGTCGATCGCTGCGTCGGCTCGGCCGCCGCCCAGGGCGCTGTGAGCAATGAGTCCAATCCCTTGGCGATGCGTCAGGCTGGCCTCTACATCGACATGGGTCAGGCCGGGGCGCACAGCCTCAAGCGGATCAGACCCACCACCGCTAGCGGTGGACGCCTTACCGGAAACGGCAGTCTCCTTTTCCCTTATAAGCTGCAGATGGGCATACCGCGTGACACCGCGCAGACGCACGCGGCCGGCAAAACTCCGACCTTCTACTTCTACTTTGAAACCGACGACCGGAACGTAGGCGATTTCGGGACCTCGGCGACGGCCGCTGCCCAGTCTCCGACCGAGTTCAGTCTCGTCCGCTTCAAGAACAAGGACGGCCAGCGCGAGCTGACAGTCGGAAAGGCCAGCGCATTCGGAGCCAAGGTCGGGATTGATCCCAAGTTGGCGATCCAGTTCTCTGTCGAGGAATTGCAGGATGGCATATTCGCGGTACGCCCACTGACTGCACTGCAACCCGGCGAGTATGGCTTTGTTCTCAGTGCAGGAAGCGACGCATATCGCATCTATGATTTCTCGGTGAGTTAAGAACATGGGAGCACGAGCCTGGATGCGATCCGTCGAACCCATTCGTTCTTGTCCGGCTCGAACGAGAAAGCGCCACAAGCAAAGCGCTACACTGCCAAATGCCCTGAAGGCGGCCGCAACCGTCGGTGCTGCGCTTTGGTCCAGTCATGCGTCCGCGGCTCTTGACTGGTGTCATCTCACAACCCTTTTCCCGTCAGAGACGATGCGCTTTGATGACACCGCACGTGCAATCGACCAGCTGGGTTGTCGGAGCCTTCCTTCCCAGAGCGCACACTTCCGAGCGTGGGCATGCAGCGACATCAAGGAAGATGACACGGTCGTCTACCTGGAGCGCCAGCAAAGCGGATACCAGCCGGGCACGATTCTGACGTTTGAAACCGACCACAAGGATCTTGAGGCGATTCATGGTTGTCCGGGCATCGAACCCTCGCCCCTGACGTTCGATCGCGAAAGCATCGGATGGACTGAGGAAGTCCTTCGCAAGTCAGATAAGTACGGCCTGTACAAGAACAGTATCGCTCTTTTTGCGCTTGCAGGCGCCAGTTATATCGCAGGTGGCACGCCGGACCGGAAGGGTGTGGCAGCCTACGTCGAGAGTAACTTCTTCGGCTATCGGCGCCCGACGATTGCCTCGACTTCGGTTGAGCTCGGTGGAAAGAATCTATTCGATACGCCCCTTCAGGGGGTTGTCGATGCTCTGGCAAGCAGGGGTGCGCAGATGCGCTCAGACGAAAGCCAGAGCGACATTTTCCGGACCGCCAAGATGTCCGCCCCTCTTGGTCTGGATGGCGTCAGCGAGATCTCTATCCAAGGGATCAGGGGGCATGTCTGGAAGGTCATATACACAATCCCCTCGCAGACATCTTACGAAGCGCTCATTTCGGCGCTCGACAGCAAGTATGGCGCGTCCGAGCGTGAGGAATCCACAAACAAGGGATGCTCCTACCGAGAGTGGGAAACCGACTCCTACGACGCCGTCGAGATCGTCGGCGAATACTGCCCCGGTGGATCGCATGTCTGGTTCACGAACATCGTCGCGGACGGCCAATTAAAGGCCTATCGCGAATATCTCGATGAGATGTCGAAGCGGAGCGATGAAAAGAAGCCCGTCATCGACCGGGATAACATCTGAATGTCTGCCCGACGCCCAAGGAGAAAGTTGATGTCTCCCATTCGTTCGCGCGCGACTGCCTGGACCTCTTTTCTGATAGGTCTGGCACTCATCAGCGCGACCTCTCCGGGATGGACGCAGACCGTAGAGTCGAGGGTGCAGACTCTCCCTGCGATCGGCCAGATGTCGACTGCGGCGCCCGGTGAAGAGCTTTACCAGTACTTCCGTTTGTCGACGACGGAGGGTGCGGTGCTGCAGGCCGACACGAAGGCTGGTGACTGGCTGCTTGAAAGGCCCGTTCCGAAGGGCACTAAACTCATCCCGGTGAGCACCTCCAAAGCTTTCAAGGCGTGCGGCTACACCGGGGCGTTCGAAGAGACCGGACCCTGTTTCATCGACGACGATGGAGATGGTACCTTCGATCGCCAGGCGAAGGATGCTTTCACGATACACCGCAAGATCAAGGTGCCAGTGCCTTACACTCGGGAGCCGATCAGCGCAGCAACGTTGGATGATTTCAAGCATGTCATCCTCTTCGCTGGTGCAACGGGTGACACCCTGCGCTTCTCCTACCGGGAGTTCATCAACGACATGGCGCGCCCCGCCTTCACCGAGGAGCTCACGGTGCCACGTGAGTCATTCCCGCAGATGATCAAACTTAAAGGCCGGACCTTCGAAATAACGAATCTGACCGGGATGGGCCTGACTTACCGGCTCGTCAGCTAGTGAGCGATCCAGATCAGTCACTACAACTCGGGGGCGATCTCATCCGGCCGGAGCCCCGGTCGGAATGCCTGCGCCCACACTTCGATGTCGCAAGGTTCGTAGTGAAGGAGAGCAAATGAAGTCCGTTGAACGCAAGGGCGAGATTTCCTCCATCGCTCGTCAATGGCAGAAATCCTTTCGAGAGGGAGCTCTGGTCATTGGAAAGATGGACGGCAAGGATGTCCTTTGGCACCAGCGCCTGGGCATCTGGGGCTGCTTTGGGAAAACACACGGCAAAGGCGGCAAACAACGCGACTGGAATGCCTTTGGTCAGCGACCAAGCGCATTCCGGCAAAACCTAATAGTTGAAATCAATCAGCCTCCCAGCGGCGTCGACACAAATCTACAAGCTGTATTCGCCCATGATCAGCAAGGTCAGCTGTGGCTGATGCACCAGGGAAGAATGAGTATTCCGAGTGCACGCGTAACCGAAACTGACTTCGCTGACGCAACTGGTATTACTCCAACACGCGTGCAATTCGGCAACGGCGAAACCGCGCTTTACCATCCGGTCACTCGGCTCAACGTTGCGCCGGCCGTCATGCAGGAGGGCATTGGCGCGTTCATCGCTCAGTGCGCCCGCGCGCGCACAGCGAAGGCAGCGGACGGAGTTCTATCGGCAAACCTCAATCAAGCGCAGGATTGGGAACGCGGCTTCAGCCCCGAGAAGACCGGCTCCTATGAAGTAAAAGCCCGGGAGGCCGTGGTTGCCGAACGACTTCATGCTGAGGTTCACCGCTCCTTGGCAGCAGAGCTAGCAAGGCGAAAAGTCCGTTTTTCGAACGACCGAGTGGGCCAGTACGGGCCGGACCTCTACACCTACGGCCAAACTGCAAAGGCGTTGTTCGAGATCAAATCCGGGTCAGCTGCAAACGATGTGTTCGCCGCGGTTGGGCAGCTTCACATTTACGACTGTCTTTTGGGTGGCGGATATCGAAAGATCTTGGTGGTCCCCAGCGGGATCGGGCAAGCTTTTCAGGGTCCACTAAAGACCTTGGGAATCGACACGATAGAGTTTGTCAGGAAGGGCCGCCGAACCATTTTCGATTTCGCTGAACTCTCCCGCTGTTTGAACTAGGCGCCAGTCAGTGACGCGAGCTCAGCGCGATTGGATCTTATGTAAAATTCGCCGGCTCATGCGACGTCGCCTCAAGCGGTCAGGCTTCGCCAGTACGTCGCAAAAAGCTCCGCGCAGGTGCCGTTGTTGGTCGATATCCAGTCGTTCTCGGCGCGCTCGTATGGTTGCGCCGTCAAGGCGTACGAGAGTTGCGACTTCACGATTTCCTCGTCGCTTGGAGACATCCCCTTGGTAGTGGCGAAAACCCGCTTGGGCTGGAACTCCTCCATGCGGCCCTCGGCGATGTTGAAGAGCTCAACGTTCTGATCGTGGAAGCCAAACCCGAGGAAGACGACCGTCTCGGCCCATTCCACGAGCGCGCCGATCTCGTTGGCACAGATGCTGGATTCAGAGAACGTGCGGATGCGCTCGGCCGCCGCGAGAATGTCGAGTTCAGCAGGAGCGTAAGGAACTCGCCCGCGCGCGCCTTCGAAAATTGAACCGAGCGATCCGTAGGGATGCAGCATCTTGACGCCAGCTATCAACTGCTCCGCCTGCGGCCGCGTAAGCCGGAAGTAGACTTCCGCGGCTCTGACCAGAAATGTCTGAAGGCAGCGATCGTAATTGAAGATCACGAAAGACACGTTGTCGAATGCGCGTACCGGCTCATCGGCTGGCACGCCGGAGAAGAGTTGGCGCGCCAGGCTGTAGTACCAAGTCGCCGCGAGGTTGGTGAGAACGAAAGGCTTATGGCCGCCGTCGAGCGGCTTCAATTTGCTGTCCCGCTCGGCGGCCTGGATGGCTCGCACTATGCCCATCTTGCCAAGTTGTACGAACTCGCGGTTCTTGCCGTGGGATTCGAGAAATGTGTCGATTGATTGAGCAAGGTCCATAGCTTCAGCAACCGACCGCGCGGAACCAATGAACGAATTTTGACCCCAATCACGTCGGTCCACGAGCTCGCGTAGGCCATGATAGATGACGGCGTCCCCTTTCGACAGCTGGTGTCCGTATTCGACGCTGAGGTTGAGTAGGGATGCGATCTTGGAGGTGAGTTCGCCCCCAAGTGGGAGCCCGGCTTCTGCACTCGCGCCGGCGCCAACGACGAAGACCGTGGGGGATTTGAACATCTCGCCGAGTTACAGCTCGTCCAGTAGAACCTCCAGTAGTCTTCAAGCCAGCTCTCCGCGGACGACTGGCGGCGATCGGAGTGCTCAACCCGGCCTTTTCGGCGCCCATTGCAACTGGGGAAGTTCTTGCTACGTTCTCGTGCCAGCAAACGGTCGATTGGGTAACAGCACGCCATGGTGCGAACCTCTCCAGAATTTTCTCAGAAGCGGTCCGGCGCCTACTTCACGCCAACCGAGGTCAGTGCTGCGCTGGTTGCTTGGACCATCCGCAAGCCGTCTGACAGAATGATTGATCCATCATGTGGCGATGGCGAGTTTCTCGCCCTCCATCGAAACAGCGTCGGCATCGAGCAAAACCCGATTTCCGCACACAAGGCGATCGAGCGAGCACCTGGCGCCCTTGTCCATGAGGGCGATTTCTTTACTTGGGCCACGGAGACGCATGAGCGATTTGAATGCGCCGCCGGCAACCCCCCTTTCATCCGCTACCAGACGTTCAAAGGGGAAACGCGCAAGAGGGCGATCGCCCTGTGCAGCGATCTTGGCGCGCACTTCACCGGTCTCGCCTCGTCATGGGCCCCGTTCCTTGTCGCGACTGCAGGACTCCTCAAACCCGGCGGACGCATGGCGTTCGTTGTGCCAGCAGAGATCGGTCACGCTCCTTATGCGGCGCCCTTGCTCGAATACCTCGTGGCTTCCTTCGCCAAGGTGCAGGTCATTGCGGTCCGCAAGAAGCTTTTCCCGAGCCTGTCAGAGGATTGCTGGCTCCTTTATACCGACGGCTTCGGAGGGTCTGCTACCGCGATCGATTTCACGGTCATCGATCAGTTTGCGCCCGCGCAAATTCCGCCTGCGCCAACGCTACACATTGACCTAGGCGAGTGGCGCGCCGTCTGGAACCAGCGTTTACGTCCGTACCTCCTGCCAGCGTCGGTCCGGCAGCTCTATGCGCAAGCAGTCGCCGATCCTTACACGCACCGGCTCGCGGATTTCGCAAAGGTTGGGATTGGCTACATCACCGGCGATAATTCGTTCTTTCACTTGCGGCCGTCCGAAGCCCGTCGCCTGGGAATCCCCGACGCATATCTGCAGCCCGCGATACGCAACGGGCGTGCAATGCCCGAGCACCAGATTACGAAAGCCACGGTCGAGGCGTGGAAGCGCAACGACGACCCAGTGCTCTTGCTTCGGTTACGGCAGGGCCAACACCTACCCAAATCGATCCGGGATTACCTGAGCAGCAGCGCCGGGCGCGAAGCCAGTCAGGGTTACAAGTGCCGCAACAGGGCACCGTGGTATGCCGTGCCTGACGTGCAGATACCCGACTACGTCATGAGCTATATGTCCGGCCGGCAGGTCAACCTAGTCCGCAACGCGGCAAAGGTCTCATGCACGAACAGCGTACACTCCATCCGGGTCAAGGACGCTGCCTTGGCGAAGAGACTTCTGCCGGAATGGTCATCCCCCTTTGTCCGACTGAGCTGCGAGCTTGAGGGGCACGCCTTAGGCGGTGGCATGCTGAAGCTCGAACCCCGCGAGGCGGGTCGGGTAATGTTCCCTGCTGCTTCGGTGGCGGCTGAAGCAAAGGCGGCCGACATCGAGGGCGCGATCAGCACTCTCCAACGCTGGCGCCACTATGCCGACTGATCTCGACGCCAAGACTTGTCAGTGGACTAATCAGACTGAGGCACTTGCTGCTTTCGGGGAGTTCACCGGGCAGACCCAGAGCGCAAAGCACATCAAGCCGCTGCATTGGTACGTCGCATGCCGTCTGGTCATCGAAGGTGGGTTCAACCCGAACGATATCGTCCCGAGGCCACCGTTTCGGGTTCAGGCGCGCTCCGGCAAGGCTCCTTTGCTTCATTACGCGCCAGAGCTTGCGTTGGGCGGCGAGCGCACCGTTCTTGGCGGCCTCAAAACCAAGAACGTGGACGTCGTGGTCACGCGGGAGGGCATTGGGCCAGTCCTCGCCGTCTCCTGTAAAGGAGTCACCGGCGCGTTCCGCAATCTGACGAACAGGATGGAAGAGACGATTGGAGAGTGCACAAACCTCCACATCACCTATCCCGCGCTGGTCCTCGGCTATCTCGTTCTTCTTCGGGCCAACCGACTGGTCGAAGCGCCTCTCGAAGACGCGAAGCTCGTAGCGGATGTACTTGATGCAGCGGCCGAAGGCACTCGAACGCTAGCCGCCAACGACATCGCGATTGAAGTGGGCGGCGAGCCGGTAAAATCGATTATTCGATTCCACAACGCTCTCCGCGAGCTCGTCGGCCGCCGAGGAATCCGCGAGGATGTCAGTCGTTATGAGGCCATCGGTTTCGGGTTGGTGGAGATGGAAGGCCCCAATCGTAGCGGGCTCTTCAGTTCCTACCCTGGCGAGGACAGCCCCCTCTTGCTCAGCGGCTTCTTCGACACGCTATACGCGAGGTACGACGAGAGGTTTGTCGTGAGCGCCCCGGATTTATCTGCGGTCACGCGTAGGCTTGAATGGGATCCTGCATCTCCAGGTCTACAGGTCGATGGCCTGGATTTCGTTCCAAGAACTGCTGAAGAGTAACCTTGGACCTTTGAGCGGGTCGTGCCGGCAAAGGTTGGGCCGATAGCGGGACGTCCGAATGTGGACATACTGAGCGTAAAGCGGGCCACTCACCACGGCTTCCCCGGGTCCCCCTAGCGCTATGTCCCTCCCGTTGCTAATTGAGGTGCGGAGGTCAACGTCATGGCAAAGAAGGGTCAGCACGTCGTTATGAGCCCATCTGGCGGATGGGCGGTCAAGAAGGCGGGCTCATCCAAGGCGACCAGCACTCACGTTACGCAAGCTGATGCGGTCAAAGCGGCGACAAAGATCGCCCAGAATCAGAAAACCGAAGTTTACATCCACGGCCGTGACGGCCGGATTAGGGAGCGAAACTCCTTCGGGAACGACCCGCATCCGCCGAAGGGCTGAGCTTGCCGCCGCCGTTTGAGCGATCAGTCTTCGTCAACTGCCCCTTTGATGAGGACTTTGCGCCAGTCTTGCAGGCGGTCGCGTTCTGCATCGTATATCTCGGCTTGTTTCCTAGGCTTGCTCCGGAGAACGCCGACAACGCTGCCGCGCGCCTCGACCGGATTGCTGACCTCATTCGCGGCTCCCAGTATGGCATTCATGATCTGAGCCGCTGTAAATCGGCACAGGCGGACGAGTACGCCCGCATGAACATGCCCTTTGAACTCGGTCTAGATCACGCATGTCGTCGATTTGGACAAGCTCCGCAAACGGACAAGCGGATCCTGATCCTTGAGCACACCCGCTACGATTATCAGCGGGCCCTTTCCGACATCTCTGGCTGGGACATCCAGGCGCACGGCGGTGACCACGAAAAGGCAGTCCGGCATGTACGCAGCTGGCTCATCGCTCAGGCCGGCGTTCCCGCCGTCGGAGCGGCCCTTATTCAAGGCAAGTATATCGCGTTCCAAGAGTGGTATTGGGAACGGGAACTGGCCGCTGGCTCCTCCGAAGAAGATATCCGCGAATACCCTACCGGTGAGCTAATACGAGCGATGCACGAATGGAAGGACGCGGGGGAACCTGTTTGAGCATGTTTGGGCCGGTTGCAGACAGTCCGCTCTCAGCAAATCGACGTTCGAAAGCTGCCGTTCGCTTCCGGCCCATTACGGAGATGCGCAACGGCAGCCTGCTCTCAGGGCGCGATTGCCTCGCCGTTCCAAGCGAGGACTGAGCCCGACACATCTACACTTAGATTCTCGACAACGGAAAGAAGGTGGCTGGCGCTCATCTCGGGCGCAAACAGCTGACTTGAAGGAACGGGTCTGTGAAAGGGACGGGACAAAGGCGTATCCACGGTGCCGGGATGCAGCCCGACTGCGATGGCTCTTGGATGCGTTCTTCCAAGTTCGATCGCCAAGTTGGCGATAATCATGTTGAGTGCAGCTTTAGACGCGCGGTAGCTGTGCCACCCCCCAAGCCGGTTGTCGCCGATCGATCCAACCCGCGCAGACAGGGCCGCGAACACACTTCTCCGTTCCCGTGGAAGGCCAGCGATCATGTGCTTGGCGATTAGCGCCGGACCGAGCGCGTTGATCCTGAAAGCGTCCAACATCCCTTCCGAAGTGATCGCGGCAAACTGCTTCTCTGGCTGGTGCCGCGCGCTATGAAGCATGCCTGTCGTGACGAGAACGAGATCGATCGATCCATCGCCGATAACGGACTTTGCCGCCGCTTCGATCGACGATTCCTCACGCAAGTCGAAAGCAAACGGACGGACGACGTCCCCCTCGGTGGTGACCGCCCGTCGGCTTCCGGCGTAAACAGCCGCGTAATTGCCGGACGAGACCAACGCGTCGATCAGCGCAGCGCCGATCCCTCCGGAGGCCCCCCAGACGACGGCGCGGCGCCCTGTCACACTGCCAGCCCAGGCCGGCGCATTGCTGCGATAACCGTCGCGCGCCTACCACGAAGCACTGCCAGGAACGCCCTTGAACGGGCCCGCCACCTTGCTGGTGATCCAGCCGCCATAGAACCCTCCGGGCTGGGGGACGACTGTTTCGCCGTCGACGCTGCAGCGATCGAAGGCCTCGGCGTAGAACGCGACTTGGTCTCGCAAGATTTGGAACGCGCTCGAAGGCGCGGGATAGCTCCAGCCGACACGGCGCAGGACCGTCTCGCCCATGACCACGTCCCAATAGACGGCAACGCCCTTCCACTCGCAAAAGGAATTCCCAAGCGCGCGGACAAGGACGCCCGGAGCGATGTCCTTCAACGGAATGTAGTAGCTCGGTGGATGGCTCGTCTCGAGGGTGCGAATGCTGGAGCGGGTGTCCGCAACGACCTTCCCGCCATGTTCGATCAGAATGTGTACGCCTGACGGCTCGGCTCGCGCCGGGCGCGGAAACACCCACACGCTTTCCTGACCCGGGCCTGCCGCGTGGGGTATCGGTCTCATTGTTCCATTCGCGTGGCTATGCGCTGTAGGCGGGGCCTGATGCGCAGGAAGGTTAGGTACAGCTTTTCAAGAGCGGCCAGTATCATTGGGTTGCGCGCGACAAGGCCAAGTGGACGCAAGACGGGGATGGTCCGCCACACTGCCGCAAAGGCAGCGGCGCCCGACAGCATCTGTCCATCTTGCAGAGCGTGAAACCGGCCCAGCAGCTTCCGACGGTCCACAGAGCAGTGCGCGACGGGAGCTGAAGCCGCGTCGATGAACCTGATCCTCCCACGCCGATCGAGCTTACGCATCAGTCGGACCTCGCGCCGGCACAATGGGCACGACCCGTCCCACCACACGGTCAGCATGGCTCCTCTGCCGATAGGAGGCTTTGGGGGATCAACCCAGAGATGCGGCGAGCAGACCGATATGCGCCACGACTGCAATGACCGCAGCGGCGACAACCTTCATTGAGCTTGCATTGACTGCGACCATGACCGGTTCCGATCTTCGACGTGATTGCCGTATGATGAGCCTTTCGCCCACGGTGGCGCGGCTTGCGAGATGGCCTTTGGTGCATGGTGGCGGGGCGGACTGGCAAACCAGCACGCACTCCGCGGACCATCAGAGGCTTCAGGATGCGGAACCTTTGACAAGCGCAGCTCCGAGGCACCGGTCGGCAAGGCGGCGCCCCGAAAGCCACGCGCATTCTATCCTCGGGCCAAGGAGCCAGTCGCCACATACCCCAAGCTGCAACTCGGCATTCCACAACGCGCCGTCGCCTGTGCCCGCCGAAAGCGCATAACGCCACCGGTGCGCGGTCGCGGCGACCGGCTGGGGAAGCTCTCTCTGCGCGGCCTGGCCAAGAGCGCTCAGCAGAAGAGGCGCGATCTCCTCGGGCGGATCCTCAAGTCTGTCCAGGGACCAATTTCCGCTCGCCTGGACGACCCAGCATTCTGGCTCGGCCCGCGCTGGCTTGTCGCTGTTGCGGGCTGCCCACGATACAGGCCCCTGATTGCGTATGACGGTTGGCAAACTGTCCAGCCGCCGATCGAAGACAAACATCGCGGTCCAACAGGGCTGTGACCGGGCGACCAGGGCGATCCGCGTCATGTCAAAATCGTGCAGAGAAAGAATCGCGGCGGCTTGCTCTGCCGGAATGGCGAGAATGACCGCATCGAAAGGCCCCTCCTCCTGCCCATCGCCGATGATCCGCCACCCGCCGTCGTCGCGAGCCACGCTTTTGACGAGATAGTTCCACCTAACCGCGTGCGGTGCGGCCATCTGCTTAATTACGGCGTTCATGCCGGGGATGCCGATCCATGCATCTTTCCCCGCTGGAACCCAGGGAGTAGCTATACCGGCTCTCCGCCACCGCGCCACCAGCTGAGCGAAACCTGGATCGCGAACCGTGAAGTACTGCGCGCCATGATCGATCGACACCTGGCCTAACGGGGTGTGCATCCGGCGGGTGGCCATCCTGCCGCCTGCGCCGCGCCCTTTGTCGAACAGTTCTGCCGAATGGCCTGCGGATGCGAGAGCATCTGCGCAGGCGAGCCCCGCCATTCCGCTTCCGATGATGGCGAAGCGCATCGTATCAGTGCCGCAAGTTCATCAGCGACAGTACTTCGTTCCGGCTCTGCTGGTCGTCCAGAAAGCAGCCGAGCATCCTGCTGGTGATCATGCCGACGCCACTCGTTTTGACGCCCCGTCCGGTCATGCAGCCATGCTGCGCCTCGATCATCACGGCAACGCCGCGCGGTGCTAGCTCGTCCCAGATCGCTTGCGCGACCTGAGCGGTAAGGCGTTCCTGCACCTGAAGGCGGGATGCATAACCGTTGAGGACGCGCGCAAGCTTGGAAATACCGACCACCCGTCCCGCGGGGAGATAGGCAATCGTCGCTGTCCCGGTGATCGGCGCCATATGATGCTCGCAATGCGATTGGAACGGAATGGCCCGTAGCATCACGATTTCGTCGTAGCCGCCGACTTCGTCGAACGTCCGCGCAAGATGTTCGCCGGGGTCTTCATCGTAGCCGCGGCAGTATTCGCGCCACGCCCTAGCCACCCGCCTGGGTGTGTCTCGCAATCCCTCCCGAGCGGGATCGTCGCCGGCCCAGCGGATCAGCGCACGGATGGACTCTTGCACTTCGTGCGGAACGGCGTCGTCCCCCGCTGCCGAGAACTGCTCGTGATCGGTTATCGTGTTCATAGAGGTCCCTGCGCGAAAGGAGTGAGCGATCCGAGGTCAGCTTGCCAATGAGCCGAGAAGAACGATCAGCAGGATCGCGATGCCTTGAAAAAACACACGCTGCGCCATCATCCGGTTTTGTTTCACTCCGAACGCCTCGGCTGCCGGGCTGCCGTGAGCGCGAATGTGTTCGGCATCCTTGAAGAAGGCGGTCAGGCCCCTGACCAGCGCTACCACGACTGCAACCGCGAACCCGGCGACGAGCAAGATGAGGACGATGTTCACGTGCTCGACCGGAATCGGCGGGCGTGGGACCGGATTGCCGGCAAAAGCGGAGCGGTGAGCGAATTCATGCGACCATTTGAGCGTCTCGGGCGTGCTCACCAAGATGGCCGAAGGGACACTTCCGGAAGGGTCAGGTATCGCCTAGTATATCCGCGCGTATGTCACTTTCGCTCATGATCGGGTCCAGTCCCATCGCCGCCGTGATGAGCGACCCGCGCCTGCCGGACAACCCGATTGTCGAATGCAACGAGGCGTTCGAAAGGCTGACCGGCTATCGCAGAGACGAGATCATCGGGCACAACTGCCGGTTCCTCGCGGGCGCTGATACCGAGCCGTGGCTAACCGAGATGTTACGCAACGGAATACGCCGCCGGCAGCCCGTCATGGTTGAAATCCTCAACTACAAGAGGAACGGGACCCCGTTTCGCAACGCGGTGATGGTCGCGCCCATCTTTGATGCCAACGGTGACCTTGAGTACTTCCTCGGCTCGCAAGTCGAGATCGCGGAAGACGTTGCGCGCGCCAACGATGCACGGCGCAAGGAAGCTCACGATCGTGTCACTGCGCTCAGCCGGAGACAGCGCGAGGTGTTGCTGCACATGGCGGCAGGCAAGCTCAACAAGCAGATTGCCTATGAACTCGAACTCAGCGAGCGCACGGTTAAGATGCACCGTGCCGCCGTCATCGGGGCTCTGGGCGCAAAGACCAGTGCTGATGCCATCCGCATAGCGATCGAGGCAGGCTATTAGGGGTGCGGGGCCACCGAGGGAAAGTGGCCCCGCCCGGGCAAGGGGGTCAGCCCGGAAGTGAGACCGCGTCGGTGACGTGGATAACGCCATTGGATTGCATGACATCGGCCTGGGTTACATGCGCGACGCCGCCCTTGGCGTCAGTCAGCATGACAACGCCGTTCATGACACTGGCGGTCAGTTGACCGCCCTGAACGGTCGTGAGGCGCGCCGTGCCCCCGCCGGCTTTGATCAGCTTGAGCAGATCGGCTGCGGTCACACGACCCGCCACCACGTGGTAAGTAAGGATGGACTGGAGCGTACCAAGGTTAGCGGGCTGAAGCAGCGTGTCGACCGTACCGGCTGGAAGCTTGGCGAAGGCATCGTTCGTTGGAGCGAACACCGTGAAGGGGCCGGGGCCTGAAAGTGTGTCGACCAATCCGGCTGCCTTCACCGCGGCTACCAGGGTTGTATGGTCGCGCGAGTTCACCGCGTTCTCGATAATATTGCGCGAGGGGTACATTTCTGCTCCCCCGACCATGGTGGTGGAGGCCGTTGCATCGGCGCCTCCTTCGTCCATCGTTGTACAACCGGAAAGCGTGGCAAGGCCGAGGGCCAACGCTGCTGCAGTAGTTATCTTCATCCTGACATTCCTCTGGTTCTGGAGGATGCCAACTAAGCGGCGTACAGTGGCGCAGGAACATGTCCCTTAGGCCGTACTGGCGCGCTTTGCTCGAGGCCCAGATCGATCGGCCACTATATTAACAGCAAATCGAAGCGTCCGGTTTCGGGGCTGGTCGACGGATCATCGGATGTCCAGAATTGGGGCGCGAAGCAGACTTTGTCAGCTGTTCGGCAGAACCACATCGATTTCAGCGGCGCTCAAACCGTAGATCTCGCGAGCGGCGTCGATGATGGACTGCTTGGTACGGTTGTCGATATTGAGACCGACGAGCCAACCGGGAGCTATTTCCGCAGCTCTAGCGATGTCGGGCCGCCGTGGATTGATTTCCTCCGGAGTACGTCCGATGTGCTGCATCGTTTTCGACCGAACCGCCTCACCCAAAGAAGAAATGCGGGTTGGATCGCGCGCGACGATGACCCTCAGGATATCGACAAGCGCACGGCTGGCGTTAGGCGCGGATCGCGCGTCCCCGAACAAATTGTATTGAATCGCAAGCTTGCCGGTAGCGGCATTCGAGAATTCGGTAGCGGCGGGCTTGGGGGCGGCCGCCATCGGGACCGCGCCGCCCTTCTGTGCTGATTGCCGCAGTTCGCCGAGATAATCAGCAGTCGCGGCCTCGTCAGGGCGGAACCCGCAGATTGCTTCGACCTTGTCCTGAATCAGCTCGATCAACTTGTCATTCCGTTCGCTCACCAGCTCGGCCCAAGCTTCAGGCAAGTTCGAAGTCGCCTCGCGCCTCGTGACGGCCGCGTCGTGATCCTGCCAGGCCGCCTCTATGGCCGAGCGGTTCTCAACCCGATCCCGGGAAAGATACCGCACCAATACAGCTTGCGCCTCCTCGGCTGATCGATCGTCGAGTTGCAGACTGTAAAAGCGCCGGTCGCCGAAGGCCCCGAGACCACCGGGCAGGTAGAAGTTCCAGGTTCGCCCGTCAGTCATCACTGCCAACTGGACGCCCACCTCGTAGCAATAACGGAACAGCTGGTCCTCACCATCGAGCGATCGGCCGACTGCCTTGACCTCGATGATCGCGAGCGGACGTCCGCTTCGGTGCAAGAGAGCATAGTCTGCCCGCCCCGCACCCGAGATCGAGTACTCCGGGCACACCTGCTTCGGATCAGCTGTATTCCAGCCCAATTGACGCAAGACCGGGACGACGATGCCTTCGCGCACGGACGCTTCGTTCGGATAAGAACGCGAAGCCAAGCGTACGCCGATATCGGCGAGAAGATCCTGCATGTTCCGGCTGGCCCTTCCTGTCGCCCTTATGTCCACTCGGAGCGACGGCCAAAGCCGGATGTTGGAAACCTGCACACAGACAGGCGCATACGCCTTTAGGCCGAAGCCCTGGACATGCGCGCATGCCACCCGGCCGTAGCCAGGCAGCTGTGTGAAGGGGTTTCCACGCCCCGCTCCCTCGCTTGAGAGAGCGGCAACATTCTGTGCGCTCGTCTTTGCGATAGCAATAGCGGTGTCCCGAGAGCGCTCTCCGAGTTGACTCCTGACGCGAAGGAAGCGTGTTGCTCAGGTAACACAGTATTGGAGAACAAATGTGCGCGATCTACCGATCGGATTGGTGCTGCTCGGGACAGTGTTGGCTCTGCCAGCTTGCGAGAAGCCTGAGACAGTTGTCGAACGCGCGGAGCGACGCGATCGGATTGTCAAGCGCCTCGGAAGTCCGGATGAGAAATGCGAGAGCAAGCGTGAGGTCGCCGAGGCTTACCTCGAAGCAAACGACGAGGAAGGCTATCTGAGTGCCAAGATCATGGCGGACAGTGCCTGCCTCGATGCGAGAGAACACTGATAGTTTTTCAGCGACAATCCACTCGACTTCGAGGCAGCAGCAAGCATTGGTGTTCATCAGGCCGGACCGGGACCGGTCACCCGGAGGCGAGCTGACGCCTGACCGGGCCTGAGCTGGTGGGACGGCATGTGTCGATCCCTCAACTCAGGAGACATTACATGACCAGCATCAAAACGCAGGCTGCCGCCGCGAAGCGTCCGCGCCGCCTGGCGCGCGAACCGAGGCCCCAGCAAAGCGCTGGCGCCGGCAACTACGCGAGCGGCAACGCACCGGACGAACAGATCTCGCCGACCAAAGCTCCGAAGGTAGAAAGCAAGAACGAAGCTGTCCTGGCCATGCTCAAACGGCCAGATGGCGCAACGCGGGACCAGATGGTGGAGGCGACCGGCTGGCTGCCGCATACCACCCGTGCGGTACTGACCGGCTTCAAGAAGAAGGGGTACTCGATCACGAGCGAGAAGGTCGGTGGCGTCCGCGTCTATCGCGTCGCTAACGGGGCCGCGTCTCAATGACATTAAGCGAGCAGATTGAGCGGCTGACCTCGATGACGCCAGCTGAGGTCAGAGTCGAGTGGCGCAGCGTTTTCGGCCATCCTGCGCCGCCGGCCTTCGGCACCGCGCTTGCCGTCCGCGCCATCGCGGCGCGGTATCAGGAGAAGGCGTTTGGCGGCCTGACGAAAGCCGAGATGCGCGTGCTCGAAGGACAGGTGAAGAAGAACGAGCGCAAGCCTCGCGCGGCCACCGTGGTGAAGCCGGGCACCTGGCTGTCGCGCACCTGGCACGGGGAGGTCCACGAGGTCGTGGTCCTCGAACGCGGCTACGAGTACCGCGGAACGCGGCACCAGTCGTTAAGCGCGATCGCTAGAATGATAACCGGCGCCAAGTGGTCGGGCCCGCGCTTCTTCGGTCTCAACAGCCCGCGCCTCGGTAGCCTGAGGGTTGCTGCCGGTGCGTAAGGACGCCCGCCCCATCCGCTGCGCAGTCTATACTCGCAAGTCGACCGACGAGGGATTGGACAAGGCCTTCAACAGTCTCGATGCGCAGCGGGAAGCGTGCGCTGCTTACGTGATGAGCCAGCAGCATGAAGGCTGGGAACTGCTTCCAGATCTTTATGATGACGGTGGATTTTCCGGCGGGTCGATGGATCGACCGGCCCTGCGTCAGCTCCTTGCTGATGTGAAGGCAGGCAAGGTCGATGTGGTGGTGGTCTACAAGATCGACCGGCTGACCCGCAGCCTGGCTGACTTCGCCAAGATCGTGGACGTTCTCGATGCTGCCGAAGCGTCCTTCGTCAGCGTGACGCAGGCATTCTCGACCACGACCTCGATGGGCAGACTTACCCTGAACGTGCTGCTCTCGTTCGCCCAGTTCGAGCGGGAGGTCGGGGCAGAGCGCATCCGCGACAAGATTGCGGCGAGCAAGGCCAAGGGCATGTGGATGGGGGGCGGAGTTCCGCTCGGGTACGAAGCCAGGGACCGCCAGCTGGTCGTCGTGCCTGACGAGGCCGAGACGGTGCGGCACATCTTCGAGCGTTATCTCGAGGTCGACTCCATCCGGACACTCGTTGATCGGCTCGAAACAGAAGGCGTGGTCAGCAAGCGCCGCACATCCCGCAGCGGACGAGTAACCGGTGGCCAGTCGTTCAAGCACGGCGCGCTTGCCTGGCTGCTCAAGAACCGGACTTACGTCGGTGAGGTGGTGCATAAGGACAAAGTCTATGCTGGCCAGCACGAAGCGATTGTAGGCCGGGAACTGTTCGATGCGGTCCAGCAAAAGCTGAGCGATCGGTCGTCACCAGGCTCTGCTGGTGGACCGTATCGACGCGTGGCGCTGCTCGCTGGCATGATACGCGACCATCGAGACAGGCCAATGTCACCTGTGCACACGCGCAATCATGGGCGACGCTACACATACTATGCTTCGAACATGAACGATGACAGGAGTGCGTCGGCCCTACGCTTGCCCGCAGGCGAGCTGGAAGCTTCGGTACGAACCACCATCGCTTCGTGGATCGAGAACTCCGGTAACTTGGCCGCGCTGGCGACTGGCGCGGCCGCCGATGAGGCCAGGCACTTCTTCGCTGTATGCTCGGAGGTCGCTCGCACGATCATCCTGGATCCCGTCCTCGAAGCGAGGTGCCAGCTTCGCAAGCTCGACATGAAAGTTCAGGTAACTCCGAGCGGCGCTCAGGTGACCTTCGATGCCGGCCTTCTGAGAGTAGAGGCGGGCCTGGCTTCTGCTCCCCACGAGACAACGCTATCCATTCCCACCTCCAGCGAAGTCTTTGGCCACGAACCCCGGCTCCGGCTTGAGCCGGCAGCGGGCGCACCGCCGGTCGCCAACCGTCACCTGGTTGAGTTGCTTGGCCGCGCGGTTGCTGCACGGCAAGAGCTTCTAGAACTCACGGATAACATGGTGGCCGCAGTGCCAATTACCCGGCTGAGGCACCTCCAGCGCCTGGCTCGACTGAGTTATCTTGATCCTGACATAATCCGCTCGATCATCAACGGAACGCAACCGCGCAGAATGCTGGCTCGCGATTTGTGGCGGCTCGCCGACCTACCTCTCGAGTGGACAGCCCAGCGAGAGATGCTCGGCGTCAGCGCCATCTAGCAACAACCTTTCAGTAGGTCGCTTTTTTTGGCCGCGGAGAACTCGCGACGATTTGCGACCTGAACAGAAGGTCGTTTGGTCTCCCGACCTACCCTCCCAGCCTTGAGCCAGCGCAAACCCCCGGAAAAGCGGCGAGAAAACGCGCATGCGCGGCGGGACAGGAGAGAGGCGCAATTTCGGGAGACTGCGTGGTGAGCCCTGCTGGGTTCGAACCAGCGACCTACTGATTAAAAGTCAGTTGCTCTACCGACTGAGCTAAGGGCCCAAACACTGCGGTCTGGCGCTCGGCGCCCTAGGGCAGCGCACGAGCGCGGGTCAAGCGGGCGTGGAGGTGGCGGATCGTTTGGCCGGTCACGGGGTCGCCCCAGTCGGCGGCGATGGCGCGCGCCGGCGCGAGCACGAAGGCGCGGGTCCGGAACTCGCTATGGGGGACGACCAATCGCCTGCTTGCCCACGCGCCACCGCTCCACAAGACAATGTCGAGATCGAGCACCCTCGCGCGCCAGTCTTGGCCCGAGCAACGGCGGCCGAAGGCGTGCTCGATCCGGTGCAGCGCATCGAGCAGGTCCTCCGGGGCGAGATTGGTCGACACGATGGCGGCGGCATTGGCGTAGCGTCGGCGCGAGGGGCCGAGCGGGGCGCTGCTCACGATCGGCGAGACGGCCTCGACCCTTGCAACGTCCGCCAGTGCGCCGACCGCCGCCCTCAGCACCTCTCGCGGTCCGCCATGCCGCGCGTGGCGCATGTTGGAGCCGAGCGCGATCAGGTAACGGTGCGCCGTCAGATGTCCTCGCAGATCCGTCCGTAAAGCTGCGGCCGGCGGTCGCGGAAGAAGCCCATGCCGGCGCGGTGCTTGGCGGCGCGATCGAGGTCGATCGTCGCGCTCAGCACCCCGCTCTCGCCCGCGCCGAACTCGGCGGTGTAGTCGCCCCATTCGTCGGAGATGAAGCTGTGGCCGTAGAACTTCGCGCCGTCCCCCCCCTCATCAGCTTCAATGCCGATGCGGTTGGCGGCGATCACCGGCATGCAGTTGGACACCGCATGCCCGATCATCGCGCGGCGCCACATGCGGCTAGTGTCGAGGTCGGCGTCGTAGGGCTCGGACCCGATCGCGGTGGGGTAGAACAACAGCTCGGCCCCCATCAGCGCCATCACCCGCGCGCATTCGGGGTACCACTGGTCCCAGCACACGCCGACGCCGATGCGCGTACCGGCCACGTCCCACACCTTGAACCCGTCGTTGCCGGGGCGGAAATAGTACTTTTCCTCGTACCCCGGCCCGTCAGGGATATGGCTCTTGCGATAGGTGCCGAGGATCT
The DNA here is from genome assembly GCF_003958625.1 of Tsuneonella rigui. Lineage (GTDB taxonomy): Bacteria > Pseudomonadota > Alphaproteobacteria > Sphingomonadales > Sphingomonadaceae > Tsuneonella > Tsuneonella rigui. The sequence continues at coordinate 374,330 of NZ_RSEL01000028.1, forward strand.
CGCCACCGGCGTCGATCATCGCCAGCGTGTTGTAGTAGTGGTGCCCGTCGCGTTCGAAAAAGCTGGTCGGTATGGCGATCTTCAGCTTGGCCGCCAACGTGCGCATCGCCACCACCGAGGGATGCTCCGCAGCCGGACGAGCGAGCGCGAACAGTGCCTCGTCCTCGACCTGGCAGAAATAGCGGCTCGAGAAGAGCTCCGGCGGGCAGACGATCTGCGCGCCCTTACCGGCGGCCTCCTCCACCAGCGCCGACACGGCATCGATGTTTTCCTGTTCGTCGTGCGACGACAGGTCGAGCTGGAGCGCGGCGACGGAGACGGTGCGGGCCATGGCGCGCGAGTTAGGAAGGGGTGAGCGCGAAGTCCACCTGAATGAAGACGTCGGAATTGGTCGTGCCGACCATCATCCGCGAACCGCCCGCGGCCACGGGCGGTGGCGGAGGCGGCGCGACCGCCATCGCCTGCTCGGCCACCGGGCGAGCGGCATCGATCGCGGTCGCATCCGCCGCGCGGAAGTAGGTATTGCCCTGACTCCCGCCCGCATCGCGGATGTAGAGCACGCGGCTGACCTCCATGCCCGCCGCCTTGGCATAAGCCTCCGCCCGCTTCCGCGCCGCCTTGTAGGCGTCGGCGTAGGCAAGGTTGGCGGTCGCTTCCGGGTCGGTCATCGACAGGTTCGGGCCGGAGACGATATTCGCCCCCGCCTCGGTCACCGCGGTCACCGCCGCGTTCGCCTTCGAGACGTCACGCACTGTGACGTTGACCACGTTCATCGCCTGGAACTGGCCGCGGCGGTCGCCGTAATCGATCCGATTGACGGTGACCGCACGGGTCTGGATGTCCTTCTCGTCGACCCCGACGCCCTTCAACGCGGCGACGATCTCGTCGATCTTTTTCGCGTTCGCCGCGCTCGCATCCTTGGCGGAGCGGGCCCAGGTCTCGATCCCGGCCTGGAACTCGGCCTTGTCGGGCCGCGATTCGGCGTGTCCCGAGGCGCTAACCGAGAGCAATGTCTCGTTGCGATCGACCCCGCGCGGATCTTTGCCCCCACCACTGCAAGCGGCGAGCAACGGTAATGCAAGCAGGGCGAACGAACGAACACGCATGGCGACCTCCAAAGACCAATGATACATTGTCACACGCAATCCGCGCGATGACAAGCGCTCCTGCGCTTCCTATCTCCGCTCGCGATAAGGAGATTGGCATGAACGAGCAGGTAATCGTGGCCGGCGGCTGCTTCTGGTGCACCGAGGCGGTGTTCCGCGACGTCGTGGGCGTGAGCGCGGTCGAGAGCGGGTATATCGGCGGCACCGTCGCCAACCCCACCTACAAGCAGGTGTGCGGCGGCGATACCGGCCATGCCGAGGCGATCAGGGTCACCTTCGATCCGGCGGTCATCAGCCTCGCCGAAATGTACGACGTGTTCCTCGGCACCCACGACCCGACCCAGCTCAACCGCCAGGGCAACGACATCGGCACCCAGTACCGCAGCGCGATCTTCCCATTGGACGACAACCAGCGCCAGGAAGCCGAAGGCGCGATCGATCGCTGGAACGCCGAGCACGGCGGCAACGCGGTGACCACGATCGAGGAAGCCAGCGAGTGGTACCCGGCCGAGGACTACCACCAGGAATACTGGGAAGGCGAAGGCCAGCGGAATCCCTACTGCCTCGCGGTCATCCCGCCCAAGCTGATGAAGCTGAGGAAGAGCTTCCAGGACAAGGTGAAAGTCTGACCCGCCCCGGGCGGGGCGCCTTCCGAACGGAATTCGGGGAGAACTGCGTCGGCGTCACCAGCCGACAGCTTCGCGTGGTCAGTCGCCGCGAAGCAATTTGTCGACGTGCAGTTCCGCCGCAATGTCGTCCCGGAACCGGCCGAAATGCTCTCCTTGCCGCCAAACATCGAAGCGGTATCGGCCGAAGGTGATCTTGCGCGCGATGACGATGTGCCCGCGATAATTGCGGCAGTTGGCACTCTCCATCGCGATCACGCGCCGAAATCCGGCTGAGCGACCTGAAGGATGCGCAGGCGCCGCACGGTCCCGGCGCGATTTGGCCATTCGATACTCGCGCCCTCCGGCATGCCGATAAGTGCCGCGCCGATGGGAGTGACCACCGACACGCGATCGTGCTCGCTGTCCGCGTCTCGAGGATAAACCAGCTGAACGCGGCGCGTGCGGCCTGTCGCTTCGTCCTCGAACAGGACATGCGACAACATGGTCGCCACATTTATGGGCAGAGATTGCCGCTCGAATATCTCCGCTCGTTCAAGTTCCTCCAGGAGCAATCGCGCCCCCATCGATGACGTTGCGAGCGAAGAAAGAGCGAGGCCCGACAGCGCGTCGGCCTCGGTATCGATCAACGTGATGGGTGGACGCGCGGGGTCCGCTGCTACTGTGTGCATGGCTCGAAATCCTGAGAAACCGTCCGTTAGTCACGGACTGGAAGATGCTTCCGTGGACGCCCCGAGCTCGATTTGGGTGAGCTCGGGGCTAGATGCCTGCGAGCAGTTGGCCACCGTGAAAGCGGCTTCTGGTTGGCTGAGTGACCATCGCTTCAAGGTGGTCGGTGTGCGCTAGGTAGTCAAGTGACCGACTTTCCACCGCGCGACAAAGAACCCGTCGAGCCCCCCCACCTCGGCCAGCAATCCCGGATGCGTGCGCAACCAGCCTTCGGCCGTCGGTTCGAGGCCGGCCGGTGCTTCGCCAGCCCCGATCGGCAGCGGCAGTAACGCGACTGGCGGGGCTTGCGCCTCGCCCTCTTCCGGTTCGAGCGAGCAGGTCGCGAAGACCAGCACCCCGCCGGGCGCGAGCCAGCCGGTGGCGCGCGCCAGCAGGGCCGCCTGCAGGTCCGCCATCTCGGCGATCTGGCGGGGGCCGATGCGGTGGAGGACGTCGGGGTGGCGGCGGCAGGTGCCCGTCGCGGTGCACGGCGCATCGAGCAGGATAGCGTCGTACTGGCGCGACGGCTCCCACTTTAGCGCGTCGGCCGCGACGACTTCGGCGGTGAGACCGGTGCGGTCGAGGTTCTCCACCAGCCGGTCCAATCGCTTGACGCTCTTGTCGAGGCTGGTCACCTGCCAGCCGGCGGCGGCGAGCTGCAGCGTCTTGCCGCCGGGCGCGGCGCACAGGTCGAGCACGCGGCGGCCCTCGCCCGCGCCCAGCAGGCGCGCGGGAATCGAGGCGGCGAGATCCTGCACCCACCACGCACCTTCCTCGAACCCGGGCAGCCGTTCGACCGCGCTGCCGCGCGGCAGGCGGACATGCCCGGGGGCGAGCGACACGCCGCCGAGTTCGCTTGCCCAGCGCTCGATCTCGGACGGATCGCGCAGCGACAGGTC
>NZ_RSEL01000029.1 GCF_003958625.1 Tsuneonella rigui
ACGGTCTCGATGTAGTTCTCGCCGCTGCACGCGTGGCTGAGCTTCTTGCGCAGCTTGCAGATGAACACGTCGATGATCTTGAGCTCGGGTTCGTCCATCCCGCCGTAGAGGTGGTTGAGGAACATTTCCTTGGTCAGCGTGGTGCCCTTGCGGAGCGAAAGAAGCTCCAGCATCGCGTATTCCTTGCCGGTCAGGTGGACCCGCGCGCCATCGACCTCGACTGTCTTGGCATCGAGGTTCACCGCCAGCTTGCCGGTGCGGATGACCGACTGGCTGTGGCCCTTCGAACGGCGCACCACGGCGTGGATGCGGGCGACCAGCTCTTCGCGGTGGAACGGCTTGGTCACGTAATCGTCGGCGCCGAAGCCGAACGAGCGGATCTTCGAATCCATCTCGGCGATGCCCGACAGGATCAGTACCGGCGTCTGCACCTTGGCGACGCGGAGCTTCTTCAGCACGTCGTATCCGTGCATGTCTGGCAGGTTCAGGTCGAGCAGGATGATGTCGTAATCATACAGCTTGCCGAGGTCCAAGCCCTCTTCGCCGAGATCGGTCTGATAGACGTTGAACCCCTCGGTCGTGAGCATCAGCTCGATCGCCTTGGCCGTCGTCGGCTCGTCCTCGATCAGCAACACGCGCATCGCCGGTACCCCCCTGTGATCCCCAAAATCCGTGGTAACGCCCCGTCAATGGGTGTTGCCCGCGGTTAACCACAAAACATCTGAAGGAAAAAGGTTAACGGCGAGTAAAGCGCGTTAAGACTTTCTGGGTGTGGCACGGCGGACTCACTTGTCCTTAGCCGACCCCCGCCAGCTTTTTTTGCCGGCGGCGCTGGACGCTGGAGCCGATCCCCATTGCCTCGCGGTACTTGGCGACGGTGCGGCGGGCGAGATCGAAGCCCTTCTCCTTGAGCAGGTCGACCAGCGTATCGTCGGACAGGATGTCCTTCGGGTCTTCCGCCTCGATCAGCGCCTTGATCGCCGCCTTGACCGCTTCGGCGCTGGCAGCACCCTCGCCGTCGGCGGTGGCGACACCGCTGGTGAAGAAGTATTTCAGCTCGAACGTCCCGCGCGGGCAGGCGAGGTACTTGTTGCTGGTAACGCGACTGACGGTGCTTTCGTGGAGGTCGATCGCCTCGGCCACCGCGCGCAGGGTGAGCGGCTTCAGCTCTGACACCCCCCGGCGGAAGAAGCCTTCCTGCCGCTTTACAATCTCGGCGGCGACCTTGAGGATGGTCTTGGCGCGCTGGTCGAGCGCCTTCAGCAGCCAGTTGGCCTCGTTGAGTTGTTCCTTGAGCCAGCTTTCGGCCGCCTTGCCGCCGCCCTGCTTGAGCTGGACATAGTACGAGCGGTTGACGATCAGCCGCGGCAGCGTCGCCTCGTTGAGCGCGATATCCCATCCGGCGCCGGCGGGCTGCAACAGGATGTCGGGCGTGACCGCCGCCTCCCCACCGCCGCCGTATTGGAGGCCGGGCCGGGGATCGTAGCCGCGCAGCTCGGCGAGCATGTCGGCGAAGTCTTCGTCGTCGACCTCGCACATGCGCTTGAGGCGAGTGACATCGCCGCGGGCGACCAGTTCAAGGTTGTCGATCAGACGCGCCATGCAGGGGTCGTATCGGTCGGCTTCCCGGGCCTGGAGGGCGAGGCATTCGGCGAGGTTGCGCGCGCCGACGCCGGTTGGATCGAGCGACTGGACGACGGTCAGCGCACGCTCCGCCTCGGCCAGCGGCACGCCCAGCGCACCGGCGATTTCGCCAAGCGTGACAGTGAGATAGCCCGCTTCGTCGAGCTGATCGATGATCGCGCGGGCGACGAATTCCTCGCGGCTGTCGCCCGCCGCGGCGCCGACTTGGGCGTGGAGATGTTCAGCGAGCGAAGGCCCCTCGCCACCGCGTTCGGACATGTCCGGGCCTTCCTCGCCGCCAGAACAATGGGCGGCGCTCCAGTCGCCGTCGCCGGTGTCGCGGTCGCGGTCGAGGGCGCTGGAATCGATGTCGAGCGCCGTCTCTCCGTCGCCGGAATCGGCCCCAGCTTCGCGCACAAGTGATTCAACCTCGCCTTCCGGGGAGTCGTCGCGGCTGACCTCGCCCATCTCGAGCAGCGGATTGGCTTCCAGCGCCTCGCCAATGAAGGTTTCGAGTTCGAGATTAGACAGTGCGAGCAGGCGGATCGCCTGCTGCAGCTGCGGCGTCATCACCAGCGACTGGCTTTGCCTGAGATCGAGGCGAGGACCCAGCGCCATGGTTCAGGTCACAGCGTGAAGCTCTCGCCGAGGTAGAGCCGGCGCACGTTCTCGTCGGCGACCAGCGCTTCAGGAGTGCCGGCAAACAGCACCTGGCCGCCATAGATGATGCAGGCGCGGTCGACGATCTCGAGCGTCTCGCGGACGTTGTGGTCGGTGATGAGGACACCGATGCCGCGGGTCTTCAAATCCTTCACCAGGTCGCGGATGTCGCTGATCGACAGCGGGTCGATCCCGGCGAAGGGCTCGTCGAGCAACATGATGCTCGGCTTGGCGGCCAAGGCCCGGGCGATCTCGCAGCGCCGCCGTTCACCGCCCGACAATGCCATCGCCGCGCTTCCCCGCAGCCGCTGCAGCCCAAATTCATCGAGCAGCCGGTCGAGTTCGCGCGCCCGCGTTTCCTTGTCGGGCTCAACCAGCTCGAGCACGCAGCTGATGTTCTGCTCCACGGTCATCCCGCGGAAAATGCTGGTTTCCTGCGGCAGGTAGCCGAGGCCGAGGATCGCGCGCCGGTACATCGGCAGCTTGGTCACGTCCTCGCCGTCCATCAGGATGCGGCCCGAATCGGGGCGGACGAGGCCCATGATCGAATAGAAGCAGGTGGTCTTGCCCGCGCCGTTGGGTCCGAGCAGGCCGAGCACCTCGCCCTTGGCGACCGTCAGCGAAATATCGCTCAGCACGCTGCGCTTGTCGTAGGACTTGGCGATCGAGATGACCTCGAGACCGCCGTTTGGCATCGGAGCGGTGGCGTCGATAACCGGAGCGGAAGGGTCGAGCGTGTCCATCGCGCCTGCATGTAGCACCGCGCGGGGCGCAGAAAACCCCGCTTGGCAGGTTTCGTGCATGGCGCGCGGCGGACCGCCGAGACGGATACGGTTAGCGCCCCTTGCGCCCCGCTCTCGAATTTGAGACAGTCCCCGGCGGAGAGAGTACTGGGAGACAAGGGCCGATGCCCAAGGCGATCGATCGCACCGAAGCCGCGCACACCGAGCACCCGATTGCGGGACGCAAGCTCGATTGGCGCAAACGGATGAGCGACAACGTCGCCTATGCCCTGCTGGTTTACACCGCGCTGCAGATCTTCGTCACCGTGCATGCGTTGAAGTCCGGCACGGACTCGGCCTCGATGCTGCCCTATCTCGCCCTCGTCGTGCTGGTCGCGGCGATCATCCCCGCCTGCCGCGCGTTCGAGGCGCGCTGGATGGGGATCTCCGACGAAGCGGCATCCGATCCCGACTACCGCGGCGCCTACCGCCGCGACCAGGCGATGCTGTGGATCGTCGCGATCGGCCTGCCGTTCGCGCTGACCGGCGTGTTCAAGGTGCTCGCATCGGTCGTCTAGCGGCGGGCCGCCGCGCCTTGCCCTGAGGTCCCGCGCACCCTAGCTCGCGCGGCATGCAATCTTCCGAACTGCTCGACGCCGCCCAGGCCCTGATCGATCACGCGCGCCGATGCGGCGCGGATGCCGCCGATGCGACCGGGCACACGTCCTCCGCGCACGGCGTCAGCGTCCGGCTCGGCGTGCTCGAGGACATCGACCGGTCGGAAGGCGCGCACGTAGGCCTGCGCGCGTTCGTCGGCCAGCGTTCCGCCAGCGTTTCAACGAGCGACCTGTCGCCGGCCGGCCTGCGCGAGCTGGCCGAGCGGGTGGTGGCGATGGCTCGCCACGCGCCGGAAGATCCGTTCGCCGCGCTCGCCCCCGAGGCGGCGCTGGCGCGCGGACCGTTCCCCGACCTCGACATCGCCGATCCCAGCGATCTGACCGCCGAGCAACTGCGCGACCGCGCGTGCGAGACCGAGGACGCCGCGCGCGCGGTTTCGGGCGTGCGCAACAGCGAAGGCGGCAGCGCCGTGCTCGCCCGCGGCGGGTCGGTGCTGGTGACCAGCACGGGCTTGGCGGCCGCTTACGAAGGCGCCAGCCACTCGCTGTCGGCGAGCGTCATCGCCGGCGAGGGCGACGGCATGCAGCGCGACTACGCCTCGCGCAGCGCGCGCTATCTGACGGACTTGCCGGGCCCGGCAGAGGTCGGCCGGCTGGCCGGCGAGCGCGCGGTGGGCCGCCTTGCGCCGGCCACCCCGGCAGGCGGGAGAATGCCGGTGGTGTTCGACCCCCGGGTTTCGCCGTCGCTCGTCGGCCACTTGCTCGGCGCGATGGCCGCGCCGGCGATCGCCCGCCGCGCGAGCTTCCTGGTCGGGCGCGAGGATGAGGACCTGTTTCCCGCGGCGATCCGGATAATCGACGACCCGCTCCGCCCGCGCGGCATGCACTCGCGTCCGTTCGATGGAGAGGGTGTCGCCTGCGCCCCGCGCGTGCTGGTCGAACACTGCAAGGTGACCGGCTGGCTGACCAACGCCGCCTCCGCCGCCCAGCTCGGCCTGCCGCTGACCGGCCACGCCTCGCGCGGGGCCGGCGGCACGCCGGGGGTTTCGCCGAGCAATGTCGACCTGCTCGCCGGCGAAGCGACGGTGGAAGAGCTGATCGCCGACATCCGCGAGGGCGTGCTGGTCGATTACCTGATCGGGCAGGGGATCAACCCGGTAACCGGCGACTACAGTCGCGGCGCCGCCGGGCGACGGATTGTCGACGGCAAGATCGCCGGCCCGGTCGCGGGCTTCACCGTCGCCGGCAACCTGATCGACATGTTCGCGGGGCTGCGCGCGGCGAACGATCTCGAAACCTGGCGCGCCATCAACGCGCCGACGCTGCGGGTCGACGGGATGACGGTGGCTGCTGCTTAAGCTTTTAGCCCTCTCCCCTTGAGGGAGAGGCGGAGGGAGAGGAGTCGGCGGCGCCAGCCGCCGCTGACGCGGCGGACCCCTCTCGCGGGGTCTCCGCAAAGTAGTACTTTGTGGGGTGCCCCAAACCCTCTCCCGCAAGGGGAGAGGGCTTTAAAACTACTTCCTCGCGCTCTTCGCCCGCTCGATGCAGTCGAGCACGACCTTGCGCGCTTCGGCGGCATCGCCCCACTTGCCGACACGGACCCACTTCTCGGCTTCCAGATCCTTGTAGTGGGTGAAGAAGTGCTCGATCTGCTGGAGCACGATCGAGGGCAGGTCCTGCCGCTCGCCGACATCCGAATAATACGGGAAGGTCGTGTCGACCGGTACGCAGATGAGCTTCTCGTCGCCGCCGTGCTCGTCTTCCAGGTTGAGCACGCCGATCGGCCGCGCGCGCACCACGCAGCCCGGGATGAACGGGCTGCGGCTGATGACCAGCGCATCAAGCGGGTCGCCGTCGTCCGACAGGGTGTGCGGGATGAAGCCGTAGTTCGCCGGGTAGCGCATCGGGGTGTGCAGGATGCGGTCGACGAACAGCGCGCCACTCGCCTTGTCGAATTCGTACTTCACCGGCTCGCCGCCGGTCGGCACTTCGATGATGACGTTGAGGCTCTCGGGCGGATTGTCGCCCACGGGAATCTTGTCGATTTGCATGGCGCGCGCCCTAGCCGCGCACATGCTGCGCCGCAACACGCTAGGTTAGGATGAACCGCCCAGCACGTTGATGGTGAACGCGATCACCCCGATGTTGAACACGAACGCGGCGAAGCTGTGCAGCAGCGCGATCTTGCGCACGCCGGTGGCGGTGATCGCGACGTCGGAGGTCTGAAAGGTCATGCCCAGGGTGAAGGCGAAGTAGGCGAAGTCCCAGTAATCGGGCGTCTTGGTGCCGGGAAAGTCGAACCCGCCGACATCGCCGCCGCTCTTCTCGTCGGTCGCGTAAAACGCATGCGCGTAGTGCAGCGCGTAGATGCTGTTGGCGAACGCCCAGACGAGCAGCAGTGTAGCGACGAGCTTGGCGATCGGCAGCCACTCACCGCTTTGCGCGCCCTGCAGCTCGGCGGTGATCGCCGCCATCGCGACCACCGTCAGCAGCGAGGTGATGCCGAGGATCAGTCCGCGGTTGGCATCGTTGTCGCGCGCATGCTCGCGAATCTCCTCCGCGCTGCAATCTTTCAGCAGCGGCGCGAGCGAGACGAGGAACACCAGCGCGGCGGCATCGAACGCCATCGCCGCGCCGTCGCGCCAGTCGTCGGAGGGAAACCACCACTGATGCGCGAACCACGCCGCGATCAGCGCGACGAGGAACAGGATGAAGCGCGGCGGCGCGAGCCGGTTGCCGATCCCCACCGCCTTGGCGGCCCGGGACGCGCCGCGGGCCAAGCTATTGCCCGGTGCGCGGCGCGAGCAGCCGGTCGAGCGGCTGCTCGCCCGTGCCGCTCGGCACCAGCCAGGGGTAGCGCAGGCCGCCGTGGTAGTCGACCGGCACAGTCGTGTAGATGTCGCCGCGCTTGACCAAGAGCTGGATCGGAGCCTTCGAGCCGGCAGCCGCGGTGACCGCCGACTTCATGACGTCCGCCGAATAGGCCTCTCCATTGACCGCGACGATCTGCGAGGTGGTGACCAGCCCCGCGTTGAACGCCGGCCCGTCCCACCGCGCCGAGGTGACCTTGCCGTCCTTGTCGAGGGCGAAACCGAGCGAATAGGTGAGGTCGAGCCCCTTGCCGCTATCCATCACGCCCTTGTCGTAGGGGTTCGGCGTATCGCGCCAGACGAGCTGGTAGCCGGCCATTTCGATCCCCTTGGTCGGGGACGGCTGGTTCGGCTTGAGCAGGCGGGTGGTGAGGAAGTTCGCCCAATCGTACGGGTAAATCCCGTTGAGCGCCGTCACCACGTCGTCGAAGGTGTAGGTCAGCTCGCCCCAATCGCCGTCGCGCATGCCGAAGAACGCTTTGGCAAAATCGTCGAGCCCCTTCGCGCCGCCGGTGCCCTGGCGAATGATCTGGTCCGCCTCGAGCCAGGTTAGCGCGCCCTCGACGTAGTAGTCCTCGCTGCGCTGGAGCGACGGGTAGGGATGAGGCCGGCGGGCGTTGACGATCGGATCGTTGGTGGTGTCGCCCACGTCGCGCCACTCGCGGCCCGGCTGGCCTTCGGAATAGGTCGCGGCGTTGCGCGCGAGCGTGCCGAGGATCGTCTCTTTCTTCTGGATGCCCGACCGCGCGGCGAGGACGTAGCCCCAGAACTGGGTCTGCCCTTCATAGAGCCACAGCAGCGAACCCTGCATCGGGGTGCGGTAGTCGGGAGTCCACAGGTCTGCCGGGCGGCGGAACTTGCCGTTCCAGCTATGCACCAGCTCGTGGCTGACCACGTTGTGGTCCCAATCCATCTCGTCCCATTTGACGAAGCTGTCGGGTTCGTACTGGTTTTCGGCCGAGCGATGATGTTCAAGCCCGATGCCGCCCATGCGGTCGGTCAGCGCGAGCAGCATGTCGTAGTGATCGAAGTGCCGCGCGCCGAACAGCGCGTCGGCCTCGTTGATCAGGTTCTTGAACGACTGCAGGTTCTGAGGCGCGAGCGCGAGCTGGGTCGGCTTATCGGCCACCACGTCGAGCCGCACGTCCTCGCCGATGTCCCAGCTCTGCGCGTTGATCCCGGCGAAGATCGGCGAATCGACCAGCGTCTCGTAGTCGGTCGGCGCCCAGGTCACCGTGTCGCCGGCGCGCTTCTGGCCGTCGAGCGCGGTGTAGACCTTCCAGTCCTTGGGGAAGGTCACCTTCGGGCCCACTGCGATCCGGCGGGCGTAGTGGCCGGCGGGGTAGAAGCTCATCTTCTCCCACTGCAGGTTGAGCATCTCCTGCGTCATCGTAATGCGACCCTCGCTCGACTGCAGCGGCGAGGTGTGGACGAACTTGGCGACGACGGTCTTGGCGCCCTTGGGGAGCGTCACCTTGAAGGCGAATACGTCGAGCGGATCGCGCTTCCACGCGACCGGCTTGCCGTCGACCAGAAAGTGGATGTCGGACACTTGCGCGATCGGCCCGCGCGCGGCGTGGTTGCCGGGAAGCCACTCGGGATAGAGCAGCGTCAGCTCGGTGGTGCCGGCGGGGACCGGGATGGTCTCGGTCACCCGATACAGCCCGCGCTTGGTGTCGCTGGCGTCGATGGTGAGGTCGATCGTGCCGCCGGGCCACGGGGTGTCGGCGGGCAGCGGCGTCGCGCTGGTGAGCGCGGTGGCGACTGGCATCGAGCGATTGCCGTCCTGAGCGACAGCGGGGGTGGCGAGAGCGAAGGCGAGGAGCGGGAGGAGCGCGATGCGATAGATCATGGCCAAGTCTCTGCGGGAAGCATCGGGCGCGCGCAACCCGCCGTTCGACGAGCGGCTTTCGCCGATGCAGCGAACCCGCTAGTGCGCGCCGCGCAATGAGCCAGAAAACTCCTCAAGCCATCAGGGGCACCCAGGACATCTTCGGCGCGGAGGCCGAGGCTTTCGCGTATGTCGTGGAGACCTTCGAGCGTATTCGAAAACTCTACCGCTTCCGCCGGATCGAGATGCCGGTGTTCGAACGGACCGAAGTGTTCAGCCGCTCGATCGGCGAGACCACCGATGTCGTGTCGAAGGAGATGTACTCGTTCGAGGACCGCGGCGGCGAAAGCCTAACCTTGCGGCCCGAGTTCACCGCCGGGATAGCGCGCGCTTACCTCACCGACGGCTGGCAGCAGTATGCGCCGCTCAAGGTCGCGACCCACGGCCCGCTGTTCCGCTACGAGCGCCCGCAGAAGGGCCGCTACCGCCAGTTCCACCAGCTCGACGCCGAGATCATCGGCGCCGCCGAACCGCAGGCTGACGTCGAGCTGCTGGCGATGGCCGACCAGCTGCTGAAGGAGCTGGGCATTGCTGAGGGCGTGACGCTGCAGTTGAACACGCTCGGCGACGGCAACAGCCGCGAGGCGTGGCGCAGCGCGCTGGTCGAGCACTTCGCAGGGGTGCGCGGAGAGCTCAGCGAGGATTCGCAAGAGCGCCTCGACAAGAACCCGCTGCGCATCCTCGACAGCAAGGATCCGCGCGACAAGGTGTTCGTCGGCGACGCGCCCAAGATCGACGACTTCCTGAGCGCGGAGGCACAGGACTACTTTGGCAAGGTGTGCGACGGCCTCGGCGCCGCCGGCGTCGCGTGGGAGCGCAACCCCGCGCTGGTGCGCGGCCTCGACTACTACCGCCACACCGCGTTCGAATTCGTCACCGACCGCCTCGGCGCCCAAGGCACCGTCCTCGGCGGCGGCCGCTACGATGGGCTGATCGAAACCCTCGGCGGCCCGCATACTCCGGCCGTGGGTTGGGCCGCGGGGATCGAGCGGCTGGCGATGCTGGTGGGGGACAAGGGCGAAGACACCCCTGAAGTCGTCGTAGTCGTTGAGGACGATGCCTTTGTCACCGAGGCGATTGCCGCAATTACGCGATTGCGGTCTGACGGCATGAGCGCGGTCCTCATTGCCACTGGCAGTCCGAAAAAGCGGTTCGACAAGGCGGCCAAGATGAACCCAGCGGCGATTGCTTTTGTAAGGTCGCAAGATGGTGGCCCAATCTGGGGAGTACGAGAAATGCGCGAAAAGGGCGACTTCGACTTCGCCCTGATCGTTCATCGGACTGTGGCGGGTTCGTTCAACAAGCCATGACCATCCCCGCCGAACGGCTCGAACAGATCCTGCACCGGTTCAGCGAACTCGAAGCTCGGCTCGCTTCGGGGACGCTCGAGGGCGCGGAGTTCGTGGCCGCCAGCCGCGACTATGCCGAGCTCGAACCCGTCGCGCGGACGGCCGAGGCAGTGCGGACGATGCGCGGTGAGCTGGCCGAGCTCGAAGCGCTCGACGATGCCGACCCCGACATGCGCGCGCTGGCCGAGGAGGAGGTCATGCGGCTGCGCAACGCCCTCCCCGACGCCGAGCATCAGCTCGCCATCGCCATGCTCCCGCGCGACAGTGCCGACGCGAAGCCGGCGATGCTCGAAATCCGCGCCGGCACCGGGGGGGATGAGGCGGCGCTGTTCGCGGCCGATCTCTACCGCATGTACGAACGCTTCGCCGCCGAGCAGGGCTGGCGGGTCGAGCCGGTCAGCATGAACGCTAGCGACATCGGGGGCTTCAAGGAAATCGTCGCCAACGTCGCCGGCTCGGGCGTGTTCGCCAAGCTCAAGTTCGAGAGCGGCGTCCACCGCGTCCAGCGCGTGCCGGTGACCGAAAGCGGCGGGCGCATCCACACCTCTGCGGCGACCGTCGCGGTGCTGCCCGAGCCCGACGAGGTCGACGTGCAGATCGAGGACAAGGACCTCAAGATCGACGTCTACCGCGCGAGCGGCGCGGGCGGGCAGCACGTCAATACCACCGACAGCGCGGTGCGCATCACGCACCTGCCCACCAACACTGTGGTCACCTGCCAGGACGCGCGCAGCCAGCACAAGAACAAGGAGAAGGCGATGCAGGTCCTCCGCGCCCGCCTGTTCGAAGCGCAGCGAGAGGCGACCCAGGGCGCGGAGGCCGAGGCGCGCAAGGCGATGGTCGGCTCGGGCGACCGTTCCGAACGCATCCGCACCTACAATTTCCCGCAAGGCCGGGTGACCGACCACCGCATCGGGCTGACCCTTCACAAGCTCGACGAGGTGCTCGCCGGGCCGGGGCTGGGCGAGCTGGTCGACGCGCTGATTTCGGAGGACGAGGCCAAGCGGCTGGCCGCGCTCGGCGAATGACCAGGGTCAATCAAGCGCTTCATTCGGCCGCCGAACAGCTGTCGAACACTTCGGACACCGCACGGCTCGATGCCGAACTGCTGATGGCGCACGCGCTGGGGGTGACGCGGTCGGAGCTGCTGCTGCGGCATATGCGCGACGAGGCACCGGCTTCATTTGGCGCATTGGTAAAGCGCCGATCTGCACATGAACCCGTCGCCTACATCACCGGCGAGGAGGAGTTTTACGGTCACACCTTCACGATCACACCCGCGGTCCTGATACCTAGGTCGGACAGCGAAGCCGTTATCGATGCGGCCCGCGAGGCGATGGACGGAAAACCGGCGCGGCGGATATTAGACCTCGGGACCGGCTCGGGAGCGCTGTTGCTCACGATGCTGCTCGTGTGGCCCGAAGCCGAAGGAATGGGAATCGATCGCGATCCTTGCGCGGTGTTTGTCGCGCTCAAGAACGCGGAGCGGGTAGGGGTCAATCCGTCCTACGATCCCGAAGAAGCCGAAGCATTTCTGGTGAAGATTCGAGCCAGCGGGATCGACACATCGAGCGGCGCACTCGGGTACGTTTCACGTGGCCGGGCAAGCTTTCGAGTGCTCGACTGGACGAAGCGCGGATGGCGAACTCATCTCGGCCGGTTCGACCTCATCGTCGCCAATCCGCCCTATGTGGAGGACACCGCCCAGCTCGATCCGACGGTCCATGACCACGAACCCCACGGCGCGCTCTACTCAGGGCCGGAGGGGCTGGATGACTACCGCGCGCTGATCCCGCAGCTCCCCGCGTTGCTCGAGCCCGGCGGGGTCGTGGTGCTCGAAATCGGTTACGCGCAGGACGATGCGGTCGCCGCCATCGCCGCCGCATCCGGCTTCTCCGCCGAACTCCGCCGCGATCTCGCCGGGCGGCCCCGCGCGCTTATCCTCCGCCGCGACTGACTTAGGACTTGGCAAACGCGCCTGCGATAGCTACTTCGTGACCCAAGCCCAGCGGATTGCGGCGCGTCCGCCTCCCGCTCGGCCCAGCTCCAACATTTGCATGATCTTCGCGGGATGCACCCGCTGGACAGGGCAGATAGGGCACCGCGACCCATGACGGGCGCGAAGAGGGTCATGCGACCTGTCCGGCGCGAGGGGACGGCCGGGGGTCCACCAGAAGGAAGAGTTTTTCCTTGAACAACAACAGCAACAACAATCGTAACAACAACCGGCGCCGTGGCCGCGGCAATCGCCAGCAGGGCGGCGGCAACCAGAACCGGATCGACAGCCGCGCGCGCGGCAATGCGCCGCAGATGCTCGACAAGTATCGCAAGCTGGCGCAGGACGCCCAGCACAACGGCGACCGCGTGCAGGCGGAATACTACCTGCAGTTCGCCGATCACTATTTCCGCGTCATCGCCGACAGCCGCCCGCGCCAGGAAGAGCAGCGCGCGCGCCGCGACGAGCGCGATTTCTCGAACGAGGAAGAGGGCGACGAGGACGAGTTCGATTCGCCGCGCACTGCGCGTGAAGACCGTCAGCGCGACGATCGTCCCCGGGAAGACCGGCAACGTGACGACCGCCAGCGCGACGACCGTCCGCGGGGCGACCGCGGCCGCAACGATCGCCAGCGCCAGCCGAACCGCGAGGAAGGCGAGCGTGTCAGCGAAGGCGAGGCGGCCAACGAGTACGAACCGGCAGAGAATCCGTTCGTCCGTCCCAGCCGCGAACGCAACAACCGCCGCACGCGCGGTGGGCGCGGCAATGAGGGCGAAACCGCCGACATGACCAGCGACGTCGGCGAAATCGACGCTTCGGCGCTGCCGCCGTCGTTCTCCGCTGGCATCGCCGCCAACAGCGACGACGATGCCGAGCCGGTCACCCGCAAGCTCCCGCCGCGCCGCCGCCGCAAGCCCGCCGATGAAGCCGGTGAGGGCGAAGGCGATAACCTGACGGCGGTCGGCTGATCGCGACGGCGTGGGCCTGCCAGCCCGCCTGACAGGTACCTTTGCGGCCCACCCGCGGCTGAGCGCGCTCGGCTGCGGGCTGGTCGCCGCGCTCGGCTTCCCGCCGCTCGGGCTATGGCCCTTCACGCTGATCGGCGTCGCCGGGCTTGCCGCGTTGCTCGTGCGCACGAGCGGCTGGAAACAGGCGGCGTGGATCGGCTGGCTGTTCGGCGTCGCGCATTTCACGTTCGCCAACAACTGGATCGCGACCGCGTTCACCTACCAGGCGAACATGCCCGCCGCGCTCGGCTGGGCTGCGGTGCCGCTGCTGGCGCTCTACCTCGCCGTCTATCCCGCCATCGGCGCCGGACTGGCGCGGGCGATCGGCGGGACAAGGCCGCTGCCCCTCGCACTTGCGCTGGGCGGCGCGTGGACGGTGTCCGAATGGCTGCGGAGCTGGGTGTTTACCGGCTACGCCTGGGACCCGCTGGGGCTCGCCTTCCTCGGCCCGTTCGACCGCGCCGGCCTTGCCGCGCTGCTGCCGTGGATGGGCACCTACGCCCTCTCCGGCCTCGTCGCGCTGATTGCGGGCGGTCTCGCGGCACTCGCCGCCGCGCGCGCATGGTGGCGAGCGCTGGCGGTCGTCGCCTTGGTCGCGGTCGGCATGTACCTGCCTGGTCCCGCCGAGCAAAAGGGCAACCTGCCCGTCACGCTGGTCCAGCCCGGCTTCATGCAGGACGAGCTCGACCAGCCCCAGCTTTACGAAGGGCAGTTCCGCGAACTGGCCCAGACTACTGCGCCGCGGCGGGATAACGGCAAGCGACTGGTGCTGTGGCCCGAGTCCGGGCTGCCCGACTACCTGCGCGACGGGTATCCGCGCCGCTATTATCTCGCGAGCACCGCCGGCGCCGACCCTCAGTATGCGCGCACCCGCATCGGCCAGACAATCGGCCCCGGCAGCCTGCTGCTGACCGGTGCCGTCGACCTGGAGATCGCGGGCGGCAAGGCGGTGGGCGCCTACAACGTGGTCACCGCGCTGGACTCGCAAGGCAACTTTCACGGCAGCTACGCCAAGGCGCATCTGGTGCCTTATGGCGAGTACCTCGCGCTGCGCTGGCTGCTCGAACCGCTCGGCGCGTCGCGGCTGGTTGCGGGGACGACCGACTTCATTCCCGGCCCCGGCCCGCGCACGCTCGACCTCGGCGACTACGGCAAGGCCGGGATGCAGATCTGCTACGAGATCACCTTCGCCGGGCAGGTCGTCGATCGGGCGCATCGGCCCGACTACATCTTCAACCCGTCGAACGACGGCTGGTTCGGCCATTTCGGACCGCCGCAGCACCTGGGGCAAGCGCGGATGCGCGCGATCGAGGAAGGGCTGCCGGTGCTCCGCGCGACGGTCAACGGAATCAGCGCCGTGATCGACGCGCGCGGTGTGGTGCGCGCGCATCTGCCGTCGAGCCACCTGCCCGGGCGGATCGATGCACTGGTTCCACCCGCCCTGCCCGCGACGTGGTTCGCGAGCCTCGGAAACGTACTGTCGCTTGCCTGGGGGATAGCGATCCTCGGCCTGTCCCTGCTTGTCAGGCGGCGGCGGCGCGGCTAGGCCCCGAGCCACATATAAAGCTTTCCTTATATCGGGATTTCGACCGCATGCGCTCCGACTACTTGTTCACGTCCGAAAGCGTTTCCGAAGGCCATCCGGACAAGGTCTCCGACCAGATTTCGGACGCGATCGTGGACCTGTTCCTGTCGAAGGACCCGCAGGCGCGCGTCGCGTGCGAGACGCTGACCACCACGCAGAAGGTCGTCATCGCGGGTGAGATTCGCGGCAACGGGATCATGGACACCGAGGGCAACTGGGCACCCGGCGTCGAGCAGGAGATCGAGGACACCGTGCGCGGCGTGGTGCGCGACATCGGCTACGAGCAGGACGGCTTCCACTGGCAGACGCTGCAGTTCTCTAACAACCTGCACCCGCAGTCGGCGCATATCGCGCAAGGCGTCGATGCCGGCGAGAGCAAGGACGAAGGCGCGGGCGACCAGGGCATCATGTTCGGCTTCGCGTGCGACGAGACGCCCGACCTGATGCCGGCGACACTCGACTACAGCCACAAGATTCTCGAGCGGATGGCCGCCGACCGCCACAGCGGCGCGGCGCCGTTCCTGGAGCCCGACACCAAGAGCCAGGTGACCCTGCGCTTCCGCGACGGCAAGCCGGTCGCCGCGACCGCGATCGTGGTCTCGACCCAGCACGCCAAGGGCTACGATCAGGGCGCGCAAGAGACCGAGCTGCACAACTACGTCAAGGGCGTGATCGCCGACGTGCTGCCGCGCGAACTGCTGACCAACGAGACCGTCTATCACATCAACCCGACCGGCAGCTTCGAGATCGGCGGCCCGGACGGGGACGCCGGGCTGACGGGCCGCAAGATCATCGTCGACACCTACGGCGGCGCGGCTCCGCACGGTGGCGGCGCATTCTCGGGCAAGGACCCGACCAAGGTCGACCGCTCGGCCGCCTACGTGACGCGCTACCTCGCCAAGAACGTGGTCGCCGCGGGCCTCGCGCGCCGCTGCACGATCCAGATCGCCTATGCGATCGGGGTGTCGCAGCCGCTGTCGCTCTATGTCGATACGCATGGCACCGGCACCGTCGCCGACGAAAAGCTGGAGCAGGCGATCACCGCGGTTGCCAAGGACAAGCTGGGCGGGCTGACCCCGCGCGGCATTCGCGAAGGGCTCGGGCTCAACAAGCCGATCTATCGCAAGACCGCGGCGTATGGCCACTTCGGGCGGCAGGCCTCGGGCGATGATTTTCCGTGGGAAAAGACCGACCTGGTGGGCGCGCTGAAGGCGGCTGCGGCCTAAGCCCTTCCCTCGCGGACCTTCGCGAGGTCACCTTCGAGCGTGCGGGCGGCGAGCAGGTAATGCGCCGCCGCCCATAGCGACACCAGCCCGCACCCGGCCATGCCGTAGCCGAGCGCGATGTCGCTCGCGTAGCCGGCTGCTGAAAGCTTGTCGCTCATCCAGCCGACCAGCACCGGACCGAGCCCGCCGACGAGGCCGGTGAAGATGTTGGTGAAGGCGTGGCCGGTCGCGCGCATCCGCGGGTGGAGCATGTTCTGCAGGCTCCCCGCGGTCGGCCCCAGGAAAGTGAACTGCAGGAGCGTCGATAGCGCGGTGAACACCGCGAACGGCATCAGGTCTCCGCGCGTCATCGCGATGACGTAGAGCGGCGCGGCGGCAAGCAGGCACAGCCCCGGCACTAGCGCGTGGCTCGCCCTGACCCGCGGCGCGAGGCGGTCGGCGATGGTCCCGCCGAGCGCGACCGAAACCGCCGCGGGCAGGCTCGCGATCAGCGCGGTGAACAGCCCCGCCTCGCCCACCGGCAAGCCGAAGCGCCGGGTCATCAGGGCCGACAGGAACGCGATCAGCCCAAACCCGACCAGCGAGGCGAGCGCCGAGCCCATGACCAGGTGCCGTGCGGCAGGGAGCGAGAGCAGGCGTTTGAGGACCGCGCCCACGCCTGGCACCGCATGGTCGATCTCGCCGTCGTGCGCCCCGCGCGGCGGCTCCTTGACGAACAGCCACACGAGCGCGGCGAGCAGGATGCCCGGCAGTCCGGTGACGATAAACGCCCAGCGCCAGCCCCAGTGCTGCGCGACCACGCCGCCGAGGCCCAGCCCGATCAGCGCTCCCAGCGGCGCCGAGAGCAGCAGGATCGACATCGCGCTCGCACGGCGGTGCGGCGGGTAGTAATCCGAGATGACCGACTGGTTCGCGGGCAGGCCGACTGCCTCTCCCACCCCGACCGCGATGCGCGCGGCGAGAAGCTGGTGCCAGCCCTGTACGAATCCGCTGGCGGTCGCCGCGACCGACCACAGCAGCGTGCCGATGGTGGTGAAGGTCAGCCGCCTCCGGTGCTCGGCCAGCCGCGCGATGCCGACGCCGAGCACGATGTTGAGCGCGGAGTAGGCGAGGCCCAGCAGGCCGATCTGCGCGTCGCTCAGGCCGAACTCCGCCTTCAGCGGCTCGACCAGCGCGTTGACCACGATCCGGTCGATGAACCCGATCGTGCCGATCATGGTGAGGAGGGTCAGCGCCAGCGCGGGCGAGTGACGGCGCAGGCGGCTCATGAGGCGACGCTATACGCGGCGCACAAGTGGTTCAACCTCATGCGTATGCGGCGGCATCCTCATCCGGCCAGCTCGCGAGGCGCGGGGTCGAGCGGTTGAGGAACACCGCCGGCAGCTTCACCAGCATCAGCGTCTTGTGAATCCAGTAATCGGCCCACCGCTCGCGCCAACGGGCGGTCACCCGGCCGTTGCGGGTCAGCCAGCGCTCATAGGGCAGGTAGTGGTCGGGCTCGTCCTTCTCGACGACCTCGAAGATGCGCTTCAGCGCCTTGTCGCTGCGGATGTGCGGGTTGGTGAGGAGGATTTCGACCTGCCGCATCCCGCGCTGCTCGGTCAGCATGATCACGCGGCAGAGCTGCTCGAACGCCTTGGGATCGGCGACGATCGCCTGGGTATCGAGCTCGTCGATGGTGCAGCGGAACACGCGCTGGATGAAGTGGTCGATATGGCCGCAGGTGCGGTCCACCTTGAGCGGCATGCGGCCCTGCAACTCGTAGTAGCGGCGGAACATGCGGTAGTGCTTGTGCTCGTCGGCGCGGTGCTTCTCGACCTCGGCGATGAATTTGGGATCGTCGGGACAGCGCGCGCGCACCGCCTCCAGCACCCGGTCGAGCGAGGTGTAGCCGCGGTGCTCGTTGTAGATGTAGATCGATGCCAGGACGTCGAGAAATCGCGACCGGAATGCAGCCCAGGGGTTCATATTAACGCCTCTCAGGCGTGAAATCGCACGATCCGTTGCACCCTGCAATCAATCAAATGTTGCAGTGAGCCGCTCGACTGCCTCGACGAATTCCTCGCGAAACGACTGCACTACGGCGCGTGCCGGGCGGACCTCCTCGATCAGCCCGACACCCTGGCCGACGAAGTAGCTGACCAGCTCGCGCGCCCGCGGGTTGCCGGCTTCGGCCGCGCGCTCGATCTTCGCGAACGAGGGTTCGGACACCATTCCCATCAATGGCATCGGCAGGGTACCCGGACCATCCGCCGCATCCCATGCCTCGTGCCACGCGGTCCGGAGCTGGCGCGCGGGCTTGCCGGTGCGGCTCCGGGACCTGACCGTATCGCGGCTGCGCGCGGCGATCATCTTGTCGCGGAACGCCTCGCTGGTCTCCGCCTCGGGCGTCGCGAGCCAGACGCTTCCGGTCCAAGCCCCTTGCGCGCCGGCGGCCATCATCGCGGCCATCTGCCCGCCGGTCATGATCCCTCCCGCCGCCAGCACCGGCGTGTCGTACCCCGCCTGCCCGAGCGCACGGACCACCTCGGGGATCAGCACCAGCGTCGAGACCTCACCGCAGTGCCCGCCCGCCTCGGTCCCTTGCGCGACAATGATGTCCACGCCCGCCTCGGCCTGGCGCAGCGCGTGCTCCTTGGCCCCGACCAGCGCCGCCACCGGCACTCCGCGCCGCTTGCCCTCGGCGAGCATCTCGGGCGGCGCGATGCCGAGCGCATTGGCGATCAGGCGGATGGGGTGGCGAAAGGCGACCTCCATCAGCGCGAGGCCGTTTTCGGGCGTGATCCCCATCCGCTCGCGCATCTGCGGCACCTCGGCGCTCGCCTCGATCCCATATTGCGAGAGGATTCCGGCAGCGAACTCGGGATACTTGGGATCGATCGCCGCCGCCCGCGCGCGGTTGTCAGTGAACCCCGCAACCCGCGGATCGATCGTCTCGGGCACCAGCACGTCGACGCCGTACGGCGCGCCGTCGACATGCGCGTCGATCCACGCAAGCTCTTCCTCAAGCTGCTCGGGCGAAAACCGCGTCGCGCCGAGCACCCCGAAGCCTCCCGCCTTGCTCACCGCCGCCACCACGTCGCGGCAATGGCTGAAGGCAAACAGCGGGAACTCGGCGCCGGTCAGGCGGCAGACGGCGTTGTTCATCGAATGCTCCTCCACGCCACTACGGCCGCGTAGAGCCTAACGGCTTGCCGGACAGGCCGCTAGCTGCCGATTAGCGGGTAGCGGGTTCCGACCGCAGGCCCGCCGCCTCGATACCGGCCAGCACGCAGGCAACGTCGTCCGCTGGCGCCTCGCCCGACGCCCCGACCGCGCCCAGTCGCATCGCGCCGTCGGCGGAATAGACCGGCACCCCGCCGGGGACCGTGACCACGTGGGGTGCGTCGGCGAAGCCGGGCGTGCCGCGCGCACCTTCCTCCATGCCGCTCGTCGGGAATCCCCACAGCGCCGCGGCGCGGGCCTTTTCCAGCGCGAACTCGGTCGCCCCCGGGCCGCTGCGGTCCATGCGGAACACGATCACCGGATGGCCACCGGTGTCGGTGACGGCGATCGAGTGGCTCTGGCTGGCAACCTCGTCGCGCGCGACACATCCGGCAACGATCGCCTGCGCCGACGCGGATGAGATACGCTGGGTGGGTATCTGCGCGCCGGCTGCCGCGGTCCACCCGGCCAGCACCAATGTCAGGACTGAACGCATGCCTCACCTCCTGCCTGCGCAGGAGTATCGGATCGATACCTGGAGTCGATTCGCTGGCCGACGAACGCGCGGCGCGAACCGTCGAAAGCCGTCAGGCTTCGTAGCGCGCCGTCGTCTTGCTCGCGATCTCTTCGGCGGTGACGCCGGGTGCGGTCTCGATCAGCTTGAAGGGGCTCGCATGATCGGGCCGGTGGAACACCGCGAGGTCGGTGATGATCATGTCGATCACGTTTTTGCCGGTCAGCGGCAGGGTGCATTCGGGGATGAACTTGGGGCTGCCGTCCTTGGCGGTGTGCTCCATCACCACGATGATCTTCTTGACCCCGGCGACGAGGTCCATCGCGCCGCCCATGCCCTTGATCATCTTGCCCGGGACCATCCAGTTGGCAAGGTCGCCGTCTTGCGACACCTCCATTCCGCCGAGCACGGCGAGGTCGATATGCCCGCCGCGGATCATGCCGAAGCTGGTCGCGCTGTCGAAATAGGCGCTGTGGGGCAGCTCGCTGATGGTCTGCTTGCCCGCGTTGATGAGGTCGGGATCGACCTCGTCGTCATAGGGGAACGGGCCGATGCCGAGCATGCCGTTCTCGCTCTGCAGCGTGACCTGCATCCCCGCGGGCACGTGGTTCGCGACCAGCGTCGGAATGCCGATGCCGAGATTGACGTAGTAGCCGTCGCGCAGCTCACGGGCGGCGCGGGCGGCCATCTCGTCACGGGTCCAGGGCATGGGGTATCCTTAGGTCAGCGGTTGGGGGATCAGGAACCAGCCGTTGCCGATCAGCGGCTCGAGCGGCGCGGCCGCGGCCGGGTCCTTGAGGTATTGGAACAGCTCGTCGAAGTCTCCGCGCTCATCGCCGGCAATGGCGACGACGCAGTATTCCTTGGCGAGGTCTTCGCGGCGGGTCTGCTTGCGCTCTTCCGGGTAGCGCAGCAGCGCGAGCTCGTCGCGGCCGACGGTGTCCAGGCCGGACGCAATCAGCGCGCGCCGCACTGCACCCGCCCGGTCGGCGGTGTTGGCGGAAATCCACGCGATAGTCACGCCCTCGGTGCGCAGCCGGGCGAGCGCCTCGACCAGCTTGGGATCGGCATGGATCGCCTTCGCCGGATCGAGCACGCCTGCACCCGGATCGAGATCGATCAGCACCGCGGCGGGATGGACCGAGCACTCGCGGGTAGTCGGCGCGAGCATGCCGGAGTCAGAGAGCATGGCCGACAGGCGCTCGCTTCCGGCGATCGGCAGGGTGCCGACGCGCTGGGAGTAGCCGTATAAATCGTCGTATCCGGCGAACCCGGCTGGAGCCATGCCGGCACCGCTGGGCGGTGGCAGCGCGCCGGCGACGATCTGGACCCGCGTGCCGTCTTCGAGCGTGCGACTGGCCGGGAAGGCCGGTTGCGCGGTCGAGGTCACGAGCGGCTGATCGGCAGGTTGCGTCGCCGCAGGACTGGCAGTGGCGGACATATCGGCCGCCACCGGCAGGGTTTGCACCGAGGCGGGTGCCAGTGCCTGCGTCGTCGCCGCTGACGGCGGAGCGAGCGGCCCAGCCATGACCTCCATCTTCGTCCCATTGGCGAGCGTGATGCTGCGCGTGTACATCCCCGGCGGAGGCGAAGGGGTGGCGGTAGCCAGGTCCGGGTCGGTCGGTCCAGGCCGCGAGGTATCGATCGACACGCGCGGCTGTCCGCGGCTTGCGGGCTGGGCGTCCTTGCCATCGACCTGCGTGCCCAGCACGCCGCCCGCCGCCAGCACGGGAATCGCCGCGGCAACGCAGCCCGACAGAAGCGGCATTGCTGCCAGCAGCGCGCCAGCCAGCAGCCGCGCGCGCCTGGTCATGCCGCGGCGCGCTCGCGAGTGGTGCGGAATTCGATCTTCTTGTCGTAGGGCGCGCCGACAATCATCCGCTGTACGTAGACACCCGGCAGGTGGATGCAGTCGGGATCGAGGCTGCCGGCCGGGACAACCTCTTCAACCTCGACCACGCAGATCTTGCCGCAAGTCGCCGCGGGCAGGTTGAAGTTGCGCGCGGTCTTGCGGAACACGAGGTTGCCGGTCTCGTCTGCTTTCCACGCCTTTACGACCGAGAGATCGGCGAAGATGCCCTGCTCGAGGATGTAGTCCTCGCCGCCAAAGCTCTTCACTTCCTTGCGCTCGGCCACCTGGGTGCCGACGCCGGTCTTGGTGTAGAAGCCGGGGATGCCCGCGCCGCCCGCGCGCATCCGCTCGGCCAGCGTGCCCTGGGGACAGAATTCGACCTCGAGCTCACCAGCGAGGTACTGGCGCTCGAACTCCTTGTTCTCACCGACGTAGCTGGAGATCATCTTGGCGACCTGCCGGGTGCGCAGCAGCTTGCCGATCCCCTCGTTGTCGATGCCCGCGTTGTTCGAGCAGAAGATGAGACCTTTGACCCCGCTATCGCGGATCGCGTCGAGCAGGCGTTCAGGAACGCCGCACAGGCCGAACCCGCCGCTGGCGATCAGCATGCCGTCGGTGAGGATTCCGTCGAGTGCGGCGGCTGCATCGGGATAGAGCTTGTTCATCGCGGGTATCTCTAGCCAGCGCTGCCGCGCGTGTCACGGCCCTCGATGCCTTAGAGGACGTTATTGCGGTGCAGCACACGTCTCAAAGCGCAACTGACCTTCGGGAATTTCTCGGCGCGAAATCAGGTGCTTAATTTTTTAGTTGCGCGAAACGCAACCAAACATGCCTTTTTCGCACTTGCACAATCGCGCTCTCGGCAGCATATGCGGGTCTGCCTTTCAGGCATCCTCTCCCAAGACTTCCAAGGCCCGGCGGGTTATCCCTCCGGGCCTTTTTTTCGTCCGCGCTCCGCCTGCTCGCTACGCGCCGGGGCACCGAATCGCGGCCCGTTCATTGGCAAAGGAGCGGCGGCTTCCTAGCTGTCAGGAAACGATAGCGACAGGAGGGCCAACCCCAATGGCCGAGACGGACACGCCGAACACGGCGGACGGAAAGACGATCAGGCTGCAGGTCGCCGCTGCGCGCCAGGAAGAAAGCGGCCAGGGCATCGCCCGCATGCCGCGCAGCGCGTTCCAGGCGCTCGGCGTGACCGAAGGCGACGTGCTCGAGATCACCGGCAAGCGCACCACCGCGGCGATTGCCGTCCATGCCTACGACGAGGACCAGAGTCTCGAGGTGGTTCGCCTCGACGGCCTCCAGCGCAGCAACGCCGACACCGCTTCGGGCGAGCACGTCTCGATCCGCGTGGCCGAAGCGCGCCCCGCTACCCGCGTGGTGTTCGCCCCGGCTCAGCGCGAAATGCGGCTGCAGGGACCGGGCGAGGCGCTCAAGCGCACCTTCTTCAAGAAACCGCTGGTGGCGGGCGACATCGTCGCCACGACCGGGCACCAGACGGTGCAGAACATGCCGCCCGAAGTGCGCCGCATGTTTAACGCGCCCGCCTACGCACTCACCCAGATCCGCCTGACGGTCGTTTCGACCAGTCCCAAGGGGATCGTTTGCATCGACGAGAACACCGAAGTCGAGCTGCGCGGCGAGTTCGAGGAACCGCGCGATGGCCGCGCGGTGGTCAACTACGACGACGTCGGCGGGATCGGCGACACCATCCAGCAGCTGCGCGAGATGGTCGAGCTGCCGCTGCGCTATCCCGAGCTGTTCACCCGCCTGGGAGTCGATCCGCCCAAGGGCGTGCTGCTGCACGGCCCGCCGGGGACCGGCAAGACGCGGCTGGCGCAAGCAGTCGCCAACGAAAGCGACGCGACGTTCTTCACCATCAATGGCCCTGAGATCATGGGCTCGGGCTATGGCGAGAGCGAAAAGCGGCTGCGCGAGGTGTTCGAGGAAGCCGCCAAGGCGTCCCCCGCGATCATCTTCATCGACGAGATCGATTCGATCGCGCCCAAGCGCAGCCAGGTTGCCGGCGAGGCGGAGAAGCGCCTCGTCGCACAGCTCCTCACGCTGATGGATGGGTTGGAGGCGCGCTCGAACATCGTCGTCATCGCGGCCACCAACCGCCCCGACGCGATCGACGAGGCGCTGCGCCGCCCGGGCCGGTTCGACCGCGAGATCGTCATCGGCGTGCCCGACGAGAAGGGCCGCCGCGAGATACTTGCGATCCACACCCGCGGCATGCCGCTGGGCGAACACGTCGATCTCGACGAGTTGGCGCGCACCACGCACGGCTTCGTCGGCGCCGACATCGCCGCGCTCGCGCGCGAGGCGGCGATCGAGGCGGTGCGGCGGATCATGCCGCGGCTCGACCTCGACGCGCGCGAGATCCCGCCCGAGGTGCTCGAAGACCTGATGGTCACCCGCGAGGACTTCTTCGCGGCTCTCAAGCGCATCCAGCCGAGCGCGATGCGCGAAGTGATGGTGCAGGTGCCCAACGTCGGCTGGGAAGACATCGGCGGTCTCACCGAAGCCACCGAGAAGCTGCGCGAGGGGATCGAGCTGCCGCTCAAGAACCCCGACGCCTTCCGCCGGCTCGGCATCCGTCCGGCCAAGGGCTTCCTGCTGTTCGGCCCTCCGGGCACGGGCAAGACCCTGCTCGCCAAGGCCGTCGCCAAGGAGGCGGAGGCGAACTTCATCTCGATGAAGAGCTCGGACCTCCTGTCCAAGTGGTACGGCGAAAGCGAGCAGCAGATCGCCCGCATGTTCCAGCGCGCGCGTGCCGTCAGCCCGTGCATCATCTTCATCGACGAGATCGACAGCCTGGTGCCCGCCCGCGGGTCCGGCCAGGGCGAGCCGACCGTGACGGGACGGGTGGTCAACACTATCCTCGCCGAGATGGACGGCTTGGAAGAGCTGCAATCGGTGGTCGTCATCGGGGCGACCAACCGGCCCGCGCTGATCGACCCCGCGTTGCTGCGGCCGGGCCGGTTCGACGAACTCGTCTATGTCGGCACCCCCGACAAGGCGGGCCGCGAGCTGATCCTCGGCATCCACGTGCGCGACATGCCGCTCGCCAAGGACGTCGATCTCGGCAAGATCGCCGCCGATACCGAGCGGTTCACCGGGGCGGACCTCGAAGACGTGGTCCGCCGCGCCGGGCTCAACGCGCTGCGGCGCGCGGGCGGCGAGGTGCAGGAGGTGAACGCGGCCGATTTCGCCGACGCGCTCGAGGATTCCCGCGCCACCGTGACCCCCGCGATGGAGGAGGAATACAAGAAGATGCGCGGCGAGCTGAAGAAGCGCGCGGCCGAGACCGGCACCTCGATCGGCTTCATCAGCGAAGGGATGGTCACGCCCACGCGCGAGCGCAAGCACGCCCCGGCGGCCAACCTCAACGATGACGGCGCGAGCTAGGTCGAGGCCGGCTCCGGCGGCGCCGCGGCGTGCAGTAATGCCGCGGGCATGTGCTGCCGGAGCCAGTCGAGCATGTGCTCGCGTACCGCGGCGCGCAGCTCGAACAGGTCGTGGACCGTGTCCGCGCTGACCGCGAGCCGCAGCTCGATCGAACCGGCGCGCGCCTCGGTTACGTAGAGCGTGCCGGTGCGCTTGTCCCACTGCGGCTGCTCGGCGAGGTAGCGCTTGAACTCCGCCCGGATCGGCGCGACCTCGGCCGATGGGTCGAGCTGGAGGAACACCGGACCGGTCAGCACTTCGCTCGACCGGGTCCAGTTCTCGAAGCTGTTGTCGAGGAAGCGGCTGGTGGGCACGATCGCCGCGCGCTCGTCCCACATGCGCACGACGACGAAGCTCATACGGATTTCCTCGACCCGTCCGCTGAAGCCGTCGATCACCACCAGGTCGCCGAGGCGCAGGGGTTCGGTGATCGCCATCTGCAAGCCGGCGATCAGCGATTTGAGCGCAGGTTGCGCCGCCGCGCCGACCGCCAGCGCGGCGAGGCCGGCCGAGGCCATCAGCGTCAGCCCGACCTGCTTCACCGCTGGAATGCCGAGCAGCATCAGGCCGGCCGTGACGAACACGATCACGAAGGTCGCGGTGCGCGAGAGGATCGCGATGCGCGTCCGCCGGCTGCGCGCCGAGGCGACGTCGGTCGAGATCTCCGCCCGGTATTCGAGCGCGGCGGCGAACGCCTTGACCAGCGCATAGACGATCCAGCCGACTAGGCCGGGGACGAGGAACTTGGCGACCGGCAACCACACTTGCGCGACCCACCGGTCGGCTTGCGCGGCGAGTGCGATGGCGAGCGCGGCCATCGCCCAGCGGGTCGGCGCGCGGAGCTGTTCTGCGACGAGGCCGTCGACCGGCGTCTGGGTGCGGTTGGCCAGACGCATCAGCAGCGCGAACACCAGCTTGTGCAGCACGGCCGCCACGATCAGCGCGCCGCCCGCCCAGACCACCGCGTGCAGCAGTTCGGGCCAGTCGGGGGTCAAGCGCAACAATTCGAATTCGCGGAGCATCGCGGCGGCACTATTGGCGCGGGGCTCGGCTGACAACCCGCGGGAGGTCAGGTCGAAAGCGGGAACCTGATCGCGATGTGGACCCCTTCGGGGGTGAAGGTGCGGTCGATCGACCCGCGTAGCTGACGCGCGGCACTGGTCATCAGCAGGCTACCAAAGCCAGCGCGCGTGGGCTGCTCGCCGGTGCCGGGTTTGGCCTCTCGCCAGTCTAGATGAAGCTCATCGGCCTCTTGCCGCCACTCGACGGTCAGCAGCCCGCCGCTCGACCAGCAGCCGTATTTGACCGCGTTGGTGGTAAGCTCGTGCAGCACGAGGCCGATCGGGGTCACCTGTTTGGCGGTCAGCGTCACGTCCGGGCCGTCGAGGCCCGCCCTGCGCTCGGATGACAGGTAAGGCCGGATAGTCACCTCGACCAGCGTCCGCAGCGAGGCATCCTTCGATCCGGCAGGACCCTGCGTCACCTCGTGAGCGGTCAACAGCGCGTGGATGCGGTCGGCGATGCTGTCGACCACCGGCTTGGCTTCAACTGAGTCCTTCCCGCTCATGCGGACGATAGCGAGGATCACCGCGAACAGGTTCTTGACCCGATGGTTGAGCTCGCGCGCCAACAGATCCGCCCGGTCGCGCGCTTCGGCCACCAAAGTCGCCTGCTCGGCTTCGGCGTCGGCCCGGGCAGCGCGCCCGACCAGCCGGTAGCCCAATGCGAGCGCGATCAGCAGCAGGACCGCGAGGCCCACGAGCAGCGGCACCACTCGTCCCTCGGCGCTGGCGGTGTCTACCGTGGCCTCGCGGAGTTGTTCCTCCTCGATCCGCTCGAGTTCGCGCAGCGAGGTGCGCAGCCGCTCCATCACCTCCTGCCCCTCGTCGCTCAGGATGCGCTGGCGCGCCTCGAGCACCTGGCCGCCCTCGACCAGCGCGACCGAATCGCCCATCTCGCCGAACTTGGACGTGGTCAGGTTCTCGACCTGGTCGAGCAGTTCCAGCTGCCGCGGGGTCGCGTCAGCCTCGACGAGTTGCCGCAGGTGCGCGAGCGCGGGGCCGTATTGTTCCTTCGCCAGCCGGTAGGGACCGAGATAGCGCTCATCGAGCGTGAGCAGGTAGCCGCGCTGCCCGGTCTCGCCGTTGAGTACCGCGCGGTTGATGTTGGTGAGCTCCGCCAGCACCTCGCTGGTCCGGCGCGCCTGCGCGCGTTCGGTGCGCTCGGCCTCGACCGTCTGGAAGATGAGCAGGACCGCGCCGAGCAGTGAGGCGGCGACCAGCCCGAACGCGATCAGGTTACCGCTGCGCGCCAACAGCCGGCGCAAGGCCGGACGCAGCGCGGATGTGCGTTCCGTCCCGTCCATGTGCCGGAACTTACGCGCTAATCGCCGGCCAAGCTAGTGCGCCGCGCCCCAGCTCTTGCCGGTGCCGATGTCGATCCCGAGCGGCACGTCGAGCGCGACTGCGGGGAGCGCGGCTTCGGCCATGACCCGCTCGATTACCGGCGCGGCGGCCGCGACGTCGCCTTCGGGCAGCTCGAACACCAACTCGTCGTGCACTTGCAGCAGCATGCGCACGTGGCCGAGCCCGGCGTCTTCCAGCGCGGGCATCATCCGTGCCATCGCGCGCTTGATGATATCTGCGCTGGTGCCCTGGATCGGCGCGTTGATCGCCGCCCGCTCGCTGCCGGCGCGCTCGTTGGGGTTCTTCGAGTTGATCCGCGGGAACCAGGTCTTCCGCCCGAACAGCGTCTCCGAATAGCCCTTCTCGCGTACGCTCTCGAGCGTGGCGTGGATGTAGTGCTGGATGCCGGGGAAGCGCTGAAAGTAGGTGTCGATGATCGCCTGCGCCTCGTCCGCCTCGATCCCCAGCCGGCCGCCGAGGCCCCAGCGGCTGATGCCGTAGAGGATCGCGAAGTTGACCGTCTTGGCCTTGGCACGGGTGTCGCGGTCGACCGTTCCGAACATCTCCTGCGCGGTGCGCGAGTGGATGTCCTCGGCGGCGGCGAACGCCTCTTTCAACGGCGGCACGTCGGCCATGTGCGCGGCGAGGCGCAGCTCGATCTGGCTGTAGTCGGCGGCGAGGAGGACGTTGCCCTCCTCGGCCACGAAGGCCTCGCGGATCTGGCGGCCGATCTCGGTGCGGATGGGGATGTTCTGCAGGTTGGGATCGGTCGAGCTCAATCGCCCGGTCTGCGCGCCGACCAGGCTGTAACTGGTGTGCACCCGCCCCGTATCGGGATTGATCGCCGCCTGCAGCGCATCGGTATAGGTGCTCTTGAGCTTGGTCAGCTGGCGCCACTCGAGTACCTTGGTCGCGACCTCCGCGCCCTGCCCGGCGAGTCCTTCGAGGATCGCCTGGTCGGTCGAATACATGCCGCTCTTGCCCTTGCGGCCGCCCTTGTAGCCGAGCTTGTCGAACAGCACGTCGCCCAGCTGCTTGGGACTGCCGATGGTGAACTCGACGCCGCAGCAGTCCCACACTTCGCGCTCGATCCGGGCGATCTCGCGCGCGAACTCTTCGGACAGCCGCGCCAGTTGCTGGCGGTCGACCTTGATCCCGTGCCGCTCCATCTGCGCGACGACCGGGATCAGCGGGCGATCGACCCGCTCGTACACCCGGCTGCCGCCCTCGGTCGCGAGGCGAGGCTTGAGGTGCTTCCACAAACGCCAGGTCACATCGGCGTCCTCGGCGGCGTATTCGGTCGCGCGGTCGAGCGGCACCTCGCCGAACGGGATCGTCTTCTTGCCGGTCCCGCAGACCTCCTTGAAGGTCAGCGTGGTGTGGCCGAGGTGGCGCGTCGACAGCTCGTCCATCCCGTGCCCGCCGCCGATTCCGTCGAGGCTGCGCCCCGCGTCGAGCGCGAAGCTGACGATCATCGTGTCATCGATCGGCGCGACGTCGATCTTGGCGCAGCGGGCGAGGATCGAGATGTCGTACTTGATGTTCTGCCCGACCTTGCGGACCGCCTCGCTCTCGAGCAGCGGGCGCAGCGCGTCGTAGGCGGCCTGGCGCTCGATCTGCACCGGCTTCTCGGCGAACATGTCGCTGCCGCCGTGGCCGAGCGGGATATAGCACGCGTCGTTGGGTCCGAGCGCGAGACTGATGCCAGCGAGTTCGGCCTTCATCGCGTCGAGGCTGCTGGTCTCGGTGTCGATCGCCACCAGCCGCGCGGCGTAGGCCCGCTCGATCCAGTGCGAGAGGCGCTCCATGCTGGTGACGCACTCGTAGGCCGAGCGGTCGACCGGCGGCATCTCGGGCAGCGGCTGGCGGTTGCCTTCGGGCGCCGCGGGCGCACCAGCGTTCTGCGGCTTGGCCGGATTGAGCTGGGTCGCGCGCTCGGGGCTGCCCTTCCCGCCGTCGAGGCGCTTCAGCAGGCTGGTGAAGCCGTGTTCGGACAGGAACGCTGCGAGCGGCTCGGGCGGCACGCCGTCCAGCTTCATGTCATCGAGCGGGATCGGCAGGTCGCAGTCTTCCTTGAGCTGGACCAGCACGCGGCTCAATTCGGCCATCTCGCGGCCCTCGATCAGCCGGTCGCGCAGCTTGCTGGCCTTCATCTCGGGCGCGGCATCGAGCGCGCCCGCGAGGCTGCCATAATCCTGGATCAGCTTGGATGCGGTCTTGGGGCCGATGCCGTAGATGCCCGGCACGTTGTCGACGCTGTCGCCCATCAGCGCAAGCACGTCGCCCACCAGCTCGGGCGGGACGCCGAACTTCTCGACCACCTCGGGGATGTCGATCCGCTGGTTCTTCATCGTATCGAGCATGTCGATGCAGCCGCCCTCGACGCCGTCGTGCGGCTCCGAACAGCGGCCGACGAGTTGCATCAGGTCCTTGTCGGAACTGACGATAGTCACATCCCATCCGCGCCGGGTCGCCTCGCGGGCGTAAGAGGCGATGAGGTCGTCGGCTTCGAGGTCGTCCTCCTCGATGCATGGCAGGCTGAACGCGCGCGTCGCGTCGCGGATCAGCGGAAACTGCGGGACGAGGTCCTCGGGCGGCGGCGGGCGGTTCGCCTTGTACTGGTCGTAGAGCGCGTTCCGAAAGCTGGTCGAGCCCTTGTCGAGGATCACCGCGAGGTGCGTCGGCCCGTCCGCCTTGTCGAGATCGTCGGCCAGCTTCCACAGCATGGTAGTGTAGCCGTACACCGCACCCACCGGCGTGCCGGCCGGATTGGTGAGCGGCGGCAGGCGGTGATAGGCGCGGAAGATGTAGGCCGATCCATCGACCAGGTAGAGGTGCTGCTTGTCTGCCATCCCGGCCCTGCTAGCAGCGCACGGCGGCGCTTACACCCGCTTTCCGCACGCCGAGCAGCACCCCAATTGCGGCGGGATTTTGGCCAAATCGGGCAAATTGGCTTGCAGTGCCACAAAGCTGCCATTATTTAGGGACGGCACGGTGGCCTCACCGAGCGTCCTTAAACCGCTGTTCAAAGGAACAACGAACTATGCGTAAGATCCTTCTCGCCGCCGCCGCTGGCGCCGCTGCCCTGACCCTGTCGGCTTGCTCGGAAAAGACCGAAGACGCCGCCGCCGAGACCGCCGATTCGGCTGCTGCCGACGCCTCGGCTAACGCTGAAGCCGCCGGCGAAGCCGTCGACAGCGCCGCTTCGGACACCGCGACTGCCGCCGCCAACGCTTCGGACGCCGCGACCGACGCTGCCGCCGCCGCCGAAGCCGACGTGCAGGGCGAGTCGACCACGGAAGCCAAGGCCGACTAAGCCTTCGCATTTCGCGAAACAAACGGGAGGGCGGTGCCGCAAGGCGCCGCCCTTTTCGTTTGTCCGCCGGACGCATAGGATCGCGCGATGACCAAGGTGCTGTTCGTCCTCTTCCCCGGCGTCACCCAGCTCGATTTCACCGGGCCCGCGCAGGTCCTCTCGCGCCTGCACGGCGCCAGCACATTTGTCGCCGCCAAGACACTCGATCCGGTCGCGACCGATTCCGGCTTTGCCATCCTCCCTAACGTGACGTTCGCGGATGCAGAGCAAGCCGACATCTTGTGCGTGCCTGGCGGACACGGGGTGGCCGAGGCACTGGGCGATGCCGAGACGATAGAGTTCATCGCGAGTCAGGCTTCCGGCGCGAAGTGGGTCACCAGCGTGTGCACCGGCGCGTTCCTGCTCGGCCGGGCGGGCTTGCTCGAGGGCAAGCGCGCGACCACGCACTGGGCTTATGCGCACCTCCTGCCGCTCGTGGGTGCCACGCACGCGGCTGGGCGGGTCGTCGAGGACGGCCATACGATCACCGCGGGCGGAGTGACGGCCGGAATCGATTTCGCGCTCACCCTGGTCGCGCGTGAAGCGGGACAGGATCACGCCGAGGCGGTGCAGCTATCGCTCGAATATGATCCCGCGCCGCCATTCGCCGCGGGCAATCCCGCCAGCGCCGGGCCTGCGCGCACGGACATGCTCAAACAGCGGGTGTACGATGCCGCCGCGGCACGGATGGCCGCGGCGCTTAGCGCCGGTCAGTAGCTGGCGGAGGCGTAAGCCCGCGCGGGCTGTGCCTGGTACCCATCGTAGAGCGCGCGGGCGATGCTCGCGATCTTCGCGTCGCGTGCCTCGCGTGAGCCCTGCCCCGTGACGTAGATCGCCACCGCGATGGCGCGGCCGTCGGGCGTGTTGATGATGCCGATGTCGCTCGCGGTATTGCTCAGCGTGCCGGTCTTGTGCGCCACCCGCGCATCGTCGGGCAGCATCGCGCGCATACGGTGCGTGCCGGTGCGGCAGCGGCCCATCGCGCCGAGGATCACCTTACGGCTGCTCTCGGCCAGGAACTTGCCCTGGTAGAGGCCGGTCAGCAGGCGGACCATCGCTTCGGGCGTGGCGCTGTCGCGGATATCGACCGTGCGGGCCGGATCGATCTCACCGTCGTCGCGCACCAGGGTGGCGATGTCGCGGGTCAGGTTGAAGTTGGCGATCCCGTTACGGCGCGCCCAGTCGTTGACCACGCTGGTCCCGCCGACCGCAGCAAGCAGCGCGTCGGTCGCCTGGTTGTTCGAGCGGGTGATCATCATCTCGATGAGATCGACCGCCTTGTAGTACTTGCCCGGCACCACCGGCGCCTTGGCGCTGGAGAAGCGCTTGGAAGCGACCGGCACCATCAGCGGAAATTCGCTCGTCAGCGTGAAGCGGCCGCGCTCGACCCCTTCCATGAAGGTCGCCGCGATCGCGATCTTGCTGGTCGAGGCCATCGGGAAGCGCTGATCGCCGAGCACCGAAACTTCGCGGCCGCTCGCGAGATCCACTGCGTAGACGCCGATCCGGCCGGCGGAGCCATCGGCGATCCGCGCAATGGTCGCGTCGAACGGACTCTGGACGCGCACTTGCGCGACCATCGGCGTGCGCGCCTGCGTGCCGAGCGCCGCGTCGAAGGCACTATTGAAGTCGCCGTCGGCCGCCTGAGCCGTCGTCAGGCTCGTGAACCCCAGCGCCAGAGCGGCGCACCACCGTGCTATGCGTCCCAATCCCATGACCCCCAGACTATCCCGTCATGCTTCACAGGGACTTAACGGCGGCCAGAAAATTGGCGCAAGGGATGCGCGACGAAAAGTGTCCCTCGCGCGATATGGAGAGCCGAAGGCGGGAACTATTCGGTCACGAACCGAACGGAAAAGTGTCCGGCACGCCTTCGTGCGGCTCGTGTCCGGCGGGTTCGAGCGCGCTGGTCTGGTCGAACCAGACATAGCCATTGAACTGCTCGGGCAGCACCGCCTCGCTGTAGTGGCTCCACCGCTCGGTCTCAGGGCGGTAGATCACGCCGATGAAACGTTCCAGCCGCGGTTGCGCGAGACGCGAGCGTAGCGCGTCGTCGGCACCGGGCAGGAGCAGGAAGCGCTCGATCCCGGTATCGTGGCACAACCGCTCGTAGCTGTCGGAGCGCGATGGGAGCACCCGCTTGACTTCGCGGTCGCCGTCCCAGTCGGTCGCCGCCGAGACCGTACCAGCATGCGTGCCGAACCCGATCAGCGCGACCTCGTCGCCCCATTTCTCGCGCGCGAGTTGGCCGATGTTATGCTCGCCGCGCACCGCGCCCATGTCGGTCGCGCGGGCATCGCCGATGTGGCTGTTGTGCGCCCACACGACTGCCTTTGCCTGGGGACCGCCGTGCTCGAGCAGGTGTTCGAGCGTGTCGGCCATATGCTCGTCGCGCAGGTTCCAGCTGTCCGCGCCGCCGTAGTACATGACCCGGTAATAGCGCTCGGCTGAAGCGACGAGGCGCGCGTTCATCGCCGCCCCGAATGCCTCGCCGTCGTTTTCGAGCGCGTCCTGCAGCATCTCGCGGCACTGCGCGATGACCGCCTCCTCGCACCAGCCGAAGCCGTGGGTCAGCGCTGCGCGGCCATAGACGGCGGGATCGTCCTGCCACGGGGTCAGGCAACCGTACCGTTCGCGGGCCACGGCGGCGGCTTCGGGATCGTTCTCATCGAGGTACGCCAGCACCGCCTCGATCGAGCCCGACATGTTGTAGATGTCGAGGCCGTAGAAACCGGCCATGTCCTCCGGCCCGCGGTCGCGGTTGATCGCGTGGAGATCGTGCATCAGCCGCGCGATCACCGGGTTGCGCCACATCCACGTCGGGAAGCGGCGGAACGGGCGTTCCGCGCCCTCGCGCGCCGGCTGGTGACCGATCGCGCGGTTGAGCACCGCGGCATCGGGCCAGTCCGCCTCGGCCGCTACGATGGTGAAGCCGTGCCGTTCGACCAGCCGCTTGGTGATTGCCGCGCGGGCCTGGTAGAATTCCAGCGTGCCGTGGCTGCATTCGCCGAGCATGACCACGCGCTTGTCGGCAAATCGGTCGAACGCCTCGGCGAACGCCGGGTCGTCGATTGGCGGCAGCGGGACCGCATGCTGCGCGATCAGCTCGGGTAGCGACTGCGCGCGGGCGGGCCGGTGGTCGCTCGCGGTGCGCACGCCGTCCTCGGGCACCGCGCCGGGCAGGAGCGGAACGAAGCGGACAGGCGCGAGATCGTGGCTCTCCCACTGCTCCTCGCTCGTACGCTCGATGCAGCGCAGTTGCTGAACGTCTTCTCCGCCGACGGGAATGATCAGCCGGCCGCCGACCTTGAGCTGCCGTTGCAGCGCGTCAGGGACCGCATCGCTCCGCGCGGCGACCAGGATGGCATCGAACGGCGCTTCGGCGGGCAGGCCTTCCATGCCATCGCCGGCGAGGACGGTGCAGTTGCCGTAGCCGAGCGCCTCGATCCGCTCGCTCGCCTCGCGCGCCAGCTTGCCGTGGCGTTCGATGGCGAAGACCTCGTCCGCGATGCGCGAGAGGACCGCGGCCGCATAGCCCGATCCCGCGCCGACCTCGAGCACACGGTCGCCCGGACCGATCTCCGCCGCATCGATCATGCTGGCGACGATCCACGGCTGGCTAATCGTCTGCCCTTCGCCGATCGGCAGCGGCCCGTCGCGGTAGGTGAATTCGCGCAGGCCCTCCGGCACAAAGTCCTCGCGCGGAACTTCCCGGAATGCGTCGAGCACGCGCCGGTCGGTGACCCCGCGGCGGGCGATCTGGCGCTCGACCATGCGGGCGCGTGCGGTCGCCCCGCCGCTCATGCCGAGGCGACGGGCCAGGGCACGCAGCGGGCGCACGCCGGGCTCACGCCTCTGCCAAAACTCGCTCGATCTCGGGCAACGGCGAGTTCGTGAGGTCCTTGGCGAGATCGCCGACGATGCGGGCCTCCAGCTCCTGGTGGCAATGCTGGCGGATCTGGCCGAGCGTCTTGGGATCGGCGGCGATCACCACCGGCTCCTTCGCGCCGTTGAGCGTCGCCTTGTTGAACCACTCGGCGATCGCGGCGCCGTGCGCCAGCTCGTCGACATCAGTGCTGCCGTTGCGCTGCCCGGCCGGGTCCTGATGACGCACCCCGGCGCTGAAGTTGGTCAGCAGGAGGTCGGGCTCGCTGACCTTTTCGAGCTTGGGCTCGAACGGCTGGCCGACGTTCCGCATGATGACGAGCCGCTCGCCATTGGCGAGTGCGACGAGGGCCTGGTGCGGGATCTTCATGGGGGCGTCTCTCCTTCGTATGCGAAGGGTCAACGGCAGGCGGGCAGCTTAGTGCCCGCCGGCTTCGGCGTGATGGAAGGCGCCCGCGACAGGCTGAGTTATCGTTAACGCGGTGGTGACTGCGGGCGGGTAGAACGCTTCTCAACTGGAGAAGGTTCGCATGAAGTTCGTTCCGCTTCCCTCGCGCGGGGGCAATTACCTCGTGGTCGCATCGAACGTGGCGTGGCTGCGCAGCGATGAGAACGGCCAGACCAAGGTTGGGATAGTCGGCGGGCAGCCACTGCTGGTGACCGGCTCGGTCGAGGAGATCGCCGAGATCATCCTGCGCGAGACCCGCGGGGAATAGTAGGCATAGAAAAGGGCCGGAGGATTGCTCCTCCGGCCCTCTTCTACTTCTGGCGGGCCGACTCGGGCAAAGCCCGAGTCGTCAGACGGAGCTTCGCTCCGCTGGCCGGACCGGCGCGAGCGCCGGCTAGCCTGAGCTAGCCGGGCCGCTATCCGGTCAGAAACCCATATCGCCCATGCCGCCCATGCCGCCGCCGCCCATGGGCATCGCCGGCTTGTCGTCGGGCTTCTCGCTGATCGCCGCTTCGGTGGTGATCAGGAGACCGGCGACCGAGGCCGCGTTCTGCAGCGCGGTGCGGACGACCTTGGTCGGGTCGATCACGCCGGCCTGGACCAGGTTCTCATAGGTATCGGTCGCGGCGTTGAAGCCCAGCTGCTCATCGTTGCTGTCGATCAGCTTGCCCGAGACGACCGCGCCGTCATGGCCGGCGTTCTGGGCAATCTGGCGCACCAGCGCGGTGAGCGAGCGGCGGACGATGTCGATACCGCGGGTCTGGTCCTCGTTGGCGCCGGTCAGGCCGTCGAGGGCCTTGGCCGAGTACAGCAGCGCAGTGCCGCCGCCCGGGACGATGCCTTCCTCGACCGCGGCGCGGGTCGCGTGGAGCGCGTCGTCGACGCGGTCCTTGCGCTCCTTCACCTCGACTTCCGAGGCGCCGCCGACCTTGATCACCGCCACGCCGCC
The DNA here is from genome assembly GCF_003958625.1 of Tsuneonella rigui. Classification (GTDB taxonomy): domain Bacteria; phylum Pseudomonadota; class Alphaproteobacteria; order Sphingomonadales; family Sphingomonadaceae; genus Tsuneonella; species Tsuneonella rigui. The sequence continues at coordinate 35,609 of NZ_RSEL01000029.1, forward strand.
GGCGAGCTTCGCCAGCCGCTCCTGCAGCTTCTCGCGGTCGTAGTCGCTGCTGGTCGCGTCGATCTGGGTACGGATTTCGCCCACGCGCGCCTTGATGTCGTCGGCCGAGCCGGCGCCATCGACGATGGTGGTGTTGTCCTTGTCGATCGACACGCGCTTGGCCTGGCCGAGCATGCCGACGGTGACGTTCTCGAGCTTGATGCCGAGGTCTTCGGAAATCATCTCACCCTGGGTCAGGATCGCAATGTCCTGCAGCATCGCCTTGCGGCGATCGCCGAAGCCGGGTGCCTTGACCGCCGCGACCTTGAGGCCGCCGCGCAGCTTGTTGACCACGAGCGTGGCGAGCGCCTCACCCTCGATGTCCTCGGCGATGATCAGCAGCGGACGGCCCGACTGCACCACCGCCTCGAGGATCGGCAGCATCGCCTGGAGCGACGACAGCTTCTTCTCGTGGATCAGGATATAGGGGTTATCCAGCTCGACGGTCATCTTGTCGGGGTTGGTGATGAAGTAGGGGCTGAGATAGCCGCGGTCGAACTGCATGCCCTCGACGACGTCGAGCTCGAATTCGAGACCCTTCGCCTCTTCGACGGTGATCACGCCTTCCTTGCCGACCTTCTCCATCGCCTCGGCGATCTTCTCGCCGACTTCGCGGTCGCCGTTGGCCGAGATGATGCCGACCTGGGCGATTTCCTGGCTGCCCGAGACTTCCTTCGAGCGGCCCTTGATGTTCTCGACGACCTTCTCGACCGCGAGGTCGATGCCGCGTTTCAGGTCCATCGGGTTCATCCCGGCGGCGACCGACTTCATGCCTTCGGTCACGATCGCCTGGGCGAGCACGGTGGCCGTGGTGGTGCCGTCACCCGCGTTGTCGTTGGTCTTCGAGGCCACTTCGCGCAGCATCTGCGCGCCCATGTTCTCGAACTTGTCCTTGAGCTCGATCTCCTTGGCGACGGTGACGCCGTCCTTGGTGATGCGCGGCGCGCCGAAGCTCTTGTCGATCACGACGTTGCGGCCCTTCGGGCCAAGCGTGACCTTGACGGCGTTGGCGAGGGTGTCGACGCCGGCGAGAATGCGTTCGCGCGCGTCGCGGCTGAACTTCACGTCCTTGGCAGCCATGTCTTGTGTCCTTCTCTATGATTCTGATCCCCCGCGAAAGCGGGGGTCTGGTGCGATGACGACTGGGGTCCCCGCCTTCGCGGGGACTCACGGCTTGTCAGCCGACGATCCCCATGATGTCGCTTTCCTTCATGATCAGCAGGTCTTCGCCGTCGATCTTGACCTCGGTGCCGGACCACTTGCCGAACAGCACGCGGTCGCCGGCCTTCACCTCGAGCGGGTGAACCTGGCCCTGCTCGTTGCGGGCGCCGGTGCCGACGGCGACGATCTCGCCTTCGCTCGGCTTTTCCTGCGCGCTGTCGGGGATGATGATGCCGCCGGCGGTCTTGCTGTCGGCCTCGATGCGGCGGACGAGAACGCGGTCGTGCAACGGACGGAATGCCATGTCGCTTACCCTTTCGTAGGTGGTGAGAATGGTTTGGCACTCCCGCATGGAGAGTGCCAGCACGCGGCCATTTAGTGCGCGTCAGATGGGCGTCAAGCGGCCCGGGACAAGATTCTTGTCAGGCCGTGCGGATCGTCAGCCCGAGCGCGTCGCGCTTCGACCAGCGCCACGTGAGCAGGCCAGCCGCAAAGACCAATCCGATCGCCAGCCCGACCCACACCCCGAACCCTTGGAGCGGAGTGAAGAAGCCGAGCCAGATCGCCGTGCCATAGCCCGGCACCCAGTAGCTGAAGATCGCAATCGCCATCGGCACGCGGGTATCCTGCAGTCCGCGCAGGGACCCGGCGGCAACTGCCTGCACGCCGTCGAACAACTGGAACGCGGCGGCCATCGTCATGTAGCTGATGGCGAAGGCCACCATCGCCGCGTTCGCCGGCGCGGCCGGATCGACATAGATGCTGAGCAACAGCTTAGGCGTGAACAGCATGGCGGCGGCGGTCAGGCACATGAACCCTGCCGCCACCGCGATACCCAGCCAGCCTGCCCGGCCGATCGCCGCGCGGTCGCCGGCTCCAAAGTGATAACCGACCCGGATCGTCGCCGCCTGGCCCACGCCGAAGGGTACCTGGAATGCGAGTGCGGCGATCTGCAGCGCGACCGTGTGACCGGCAAGCTCCGACTCCCCGATCCGGCCCATCAGCAATGCCGCGCCGCTGAACAGTCCGGCTTCTGCGATGATGATCACCATCACCGGGCTGCCGACCCGCACGATCTCGCGCAGGCGCGACCATTCGGCGCGCCACCAGTTGCCGAAGATGCGGTACCGCCGCAGCCGCCGGTCGCGTCCGATCGCGACGAGATAGCTCGCGAGGACGAACAGCGAGGTGCACACGCTCGCCAAGGCAGAGCCTTCCAGCCCGAGCGCGGGCGCGCCCAGATTGCCGAACACGAACACCCAGTTGAACAGGAGGCTCGCGCCTAGCGCCAATCCGGTGATGGCGGTGGCGAAAATCGGCCGACCGAGCGCAGAGACGAAGTTTCGCAGCACGCTGGCCGCCACCATCGGGATCATCGCCCACATGATGATGCGCAGGAAATCGCCCGCTCGCGCCGACAGCGCCGGCGTCTGTCCGCTCGCGAGCATGATCGCTTCGCCGAACCAGCAGACCGCCATGCCGACCAGCCCGGTGGCGACCGCCAGCCACAGGCCCATGCGAACCGAGCGGCGGACTTCGCGCACCGCGTGGCGCCGGCGGCCGAGTTCTTCCGCGATCAGCGCCGCGACGATCCCGGTAAGGCCGGAGAACGCCCACATGACCAGGCCGAATAGCGCGATGGCGAGCGCGGACGCGGCCAGCTCGCGCTCGCCCAGCCGCGCGACGAAAATCACGTCGACAGCATGGACCAGCATTTGCAGCAGGTTGGCGAGCGCCAGGGGCCAGGCGAGCGCCAGCGTCGCGGACAGCTCGGTCCGCCAGGGCGCGTCGCGCGTCGAGATGGCTGCGTTCGGCATAAAGCCGGCCCGGATAGGCGCGCGTGTGCCCATCACAAAGGGCAAGGTTGCGCGATCGGACAATTGGCTTCAGCTTGCGGCAAGCTTGCCACAGCCAGGGGCGCGCCATGAAGATCGCACTCGCTTTCGCCGCCGTTGCCGGCGCGCTCCTGTCCGCCGCACCGGCCCACGCGGGCGAGGTCTACGGCGGCGTATACAAGCACGCCGTCGATACGCTGTTCACGCTCGATACCCAGGAGAGCGGCGCGGACCTGCAGCTAGGCTATCGGTTCGATCCGGTGGTGCCCGTGGCGAAGATCCAGCCGTACGTGTTCGGCTCGGTCAACAGCGACAAGGGCGGGACCGATTTCGTAGGTGTCGGGCTCAGCCGCAAGTTCAACCTTGGCGGAATGTATGTCCGTCCCGGCGTCGGGCTGGTGGTCCACGACGCGCCCTCGCTACGCTCCAACCCCGCCACCGGCCTGCGCACCGATCTCGGCAGCCGGGTGCTGTTCGAGCCGGAGATCGCGCTCGGTCTCAATGTCGCCCCGCGCGTCAGCGTCGAGGCGAGCTGGGTGCACATCTCCAACGGTCAGATTCTCGGCAAGCAGAACCCGGGGATCGACATGATCGGCGTGCGGGCGAACCTGAAGCTGTAGCGGCTCGCCCTTTGACCGGGGCCGACTAATCTTTACATGCATCAGGGCGCATCCGGCGCCCGGAGTGATGCATGATCCGCCTAGCACTTGCCGCATCGCTGCTGCTTGCCCTCGCCGCCTGCGGTCAGGCCGCGCGCGAGAGCGACAACCCCAAGCCCGACGCGACCGCCGGCACCCAGGGCGAACGCCCGGCGCAAGCGGTCGCCGAAGCATCAAAAGCCGCCGCGGGCGAGCCGCCCGCCGCATTCGTCCAATGCAAGATTTGCCACACGACCGAGCCGGGCAAGCACTTGATCGGCCCGTCGCTCGCAGGCGTTTACGGCAAGCCGGCGGGCGCGGCGGCGGACTATCCCTACAGTGCCGCGCTCAAGCAGGCCGGGCTGACCTGGGACGATCCGACGCTCGACCGCTTTCTCGATGCGCCCATGAAAACCGTGCCCGGCACCCGCATGACCTATGCCGGGCTTAAGGACCCGGCCGCACGACGCGAAGTCATTGCTTACATGAAGACCCTTTGATGGAGCACGCGGAAGCCAGTCACTTCCTGCGCGACGGGGTGGTCATGCTGGGCTTCGCGCTCGGCTTCGTGCTGCTGTTCCGCCGCCTCCGGCTGGGTGCGACCTTGGGCTACCTTGTCGCGGGCGTGGTGATCGGGCCGCAGGTGCTGCACCTGACCGGCGATCCTGAAGGCAAGATCGCCTTCGCCGAGCTCGGCATCGTGCTGCTGCTATTTATAGTCGGACTTGAGCTTGCGCCGCAGCGACTGTGGCAGATGAAGCGCGAAATCTTCGGGCTCGGCCTCTTGCAAGTGCTGCTGTGCGGCGCGGCGCTGACGCTGGCGATCGGCTTTGCGACCGGGTTCACCTGGCCCGCGGCGATCGCGCTCGGGCTGCCGCTGGCGCTGTCGTCGACCGCGCAGGTGCTGCCGATGCTGCAGTCGGCGGGCCGCCTCAAGACCCCGTTCGGCGAGCGGGCGTTCTCGATTCTCCTGTTCCAGGACCTGTCGATCATCGCGATGATCACAGTGGTCGCGGCGCTAAGCCGCAACCCGGCCGATGCGGGCGGGCCGCCGGGCTGGCAGCTGATGCTGATGACGGTCGCGGCGATCGCCGGCCTGATCCTGGTAGGGCGGTTCGTGATCCGTCCGCTGTTCCGCCTGATCGGACGGCTGGGCGAACGCGAGATGTTCATCGTCGCGGCGTTGTTCACCATCGCCGCTTCGGCCGGAACGATGGAGCTGCTCGGCCTCTCGACGGCGCTCGGCGCCTTCCTCGCCGGCGTGATGCTGGCCGACACGCCCTATCGGCACGAGCTCGAAACCGACGTCGAGCCGTTCCGCTCCATCCTCCTTGGACTGTTCTTCCTCGCGGTCGGGATGATGCTCGACCTTCACGCCATCGCCGAGCGGCCGCTGTTCGTCCTCACCGCCGCGGTCGGGCTGATCGCGATAAAGGCGGCGGTGATGGGCGGCATCGCGCTCGCCATCGGCATGAGCTGGCGCAACGCGCTCGCGCTCGGCCTGCTGCTGAGCCAGGGCGGCGAGTTCGGCTTCGTGATGTTTGCGCAGGCGCAGAACGGCCTGCTGATCAGCCCCGAGGCGGCGAGCCTGTTCGGCGCGGTGGTGACGCTGTCGATGGCCTCGACTCCGATCCTGATGATCCTCACCGCGCCGCTGCGTCGCACGCCGCAATCGACCGAGCGGCGCGAAGCCCCGCGCTCCGACGGCGCGGGCGCGTTGGTGATCGGCTACGGCCGGTTCGGCCAGACCGTGGCGCAGATGTTGATGCTGAGCGACATCAAGGTGACCCTGATCGACCGCGACACGCAGATGATCGACACCGCCGGCGAATTTGGCTCGAAAGTCTATTTCGGCGACGGCACGCGGATCGACCTCTTGCGCCAGGCGGGCGCGGCCGAGGTCGACGCGCTGCTGTTCTGCATCGACGGCAAGCAGCTCGACGCCGCCATGCTGGAAGCGATTCGCGAGGCGTTTCCCCGCCCCAAGATCCTCGTCCGCGCCTACGACCGACGCACGCTGGTGGACTTGCGCGATGCGCCGGTCGATTGCGCGGTGCGCGAGCTACATGGCTCGGCGATCACGATGGGCCGGGCGGCGCTCGAGATGCTCGGCGACAGCCTGCAGGACATCGATGAGGCCGAGGAAGAATACCGTCGGCGTGACGACTTGCGGCTCGGCCTGCAGATCGAGGCCGGCGACTACCGCGCGGCGCGCGACATGGTAGTCTCAGAGCAACGCAACCCGATCAGCTGGCGCAAGAGGAAACAGGCATGAGCAAGGCCGAACGCGAATTCGACATCGTGGTCTATGGCGCGACCGGCTACACCGGCCGCCTCGTCGCCGAGCACTTCGTGCGCGAATACGGCGGCAAGCCGGGTGCGCCGAAGTGGGCGATGGCGGGACGCAGCCTCGACAAGCTCGCCGAGGTGCGCGACGCAATCGGCGCCCCCAAGGACACCCCGCTGGTGGTCGCCGATGCGAGCGATCCGGGCACGCTCGACGCGATGTGCCACCGCACCCGCGTGGTGCTGACCACGGTCGGCCCCTACCAGCTATACGGCAGTGAACTGGTCGCCGCATGCGCGCGCACCGGCACCGACTATGCCGATCTGTGCGGCGAGCCCGGATGGATGCGCGAGATGATCGACGCCCACCACGAGCAGGCCAAGGAGAGCGGCGCGCGGATCGCGTTCTCCGCCGGGTTCGATTCGATCCCGTTCGATCTCGGCGTGCTGATGCTGCAGGAGGAAGCGAAGAAGCGCTTCGGCAAGCCCGCGCCGCGCGTGCGCGGGCGGGTGCGCGACATGAAGGGGACTTTCTCGGGCGGCACCGCGGCGAGCTTGACCGCGACGATGAAGGCAGTGGCGAAGAACCCCAAGCTGGTCAGCCTTCTCGCCAGCCCGTTCGCGCTGACGCCTGGCTTTGAAGGGCCCGACCAGCCCGCCGGGATGATCCCGCACTATGAGGACGATCTCGGCCGCTGGGCCGCGCCGTTCATCATGGCGACGATCAACACCAAGAACGTCCACCGCACCAACTTCCTGCGCGGCCACCCGTGGGGCGAGGACTTCCGCTACGACGAGATGATGCTCACCAGCCCCGGCGAGGCGGGCAAGGCAGCGGCGAACGCGGTGGTCGAGCTGCTCAAGAACCCGTTCGGCGCCAAGCCGCCCGCGCCCGGCGAGGGGCCGACGCCCGAGGAGCGTGAGAGCGGGCACTACGACGTGCTGTTCGTCGGCGAGATGCCGAGCGGCGAGAAGCTGCGTTACGCGGTGAAGGGGCGCTACGATCCGGGCTACGGCTCGACCAGCCGGATGCTCGCCGAGACCGGGATGGCGCTGCTCGCCAACGACGCGGACGGCGGCATCGGCACGCCCGGCTCGATCCTCGGCGAAGCGCTGGTCGAGCGGTTGCGTGAGCATGCCGAGATCACCTTCGCAGTGGAGGACTAGCGCTCCGGCACCTTTATCCATGTGAATGCGTTGAACGGGTCGAAAACGGGGAAAGGAACCAGAACAATGTCCGCCATCGCCGCATTTCTCGGTCGCTTGATGCTCGCGCTTCTGTTCGTGCTGTCGGGAATCCCGAAGATCATGGATCCGTCGGGCACCGCGCAGATGCTCGCATCGAAGAGCCTGCCCGCCAGCCTCGCCATGCCGACCGGTATTTTCGAGGTCGTCGCCGGCCTGTTGCTGGCGCTCGGCATCATGACCCGGCTGGTCTCCTTCCTCCTCGCCGGGTTCACGCTGCTGACTGTGTTCTTCTTCCACAACCAGTTCGGCGACCCGATGCAGGCCGCGCAGGCGTTGAAGAACATCGCCATCGCCGGCGGCCTGCTGGTGGTGTTCGCCTATGGCCATATGCGCTGGAGCTACGATCACATGCGCGCCGCGCGCCGCGGGGAGGTCGCGACCCGCGACGCCGAGGTCCGTGCGCACGAAGCCGAGCTGCGCGCCGCCCGCGCGGAGGGCGCGGCCCACGCGGCAGGTGCGACGGTGGTCGAAGAACGGCCCAAGCGCCGCTGGTTCTGAGCCCTAGAAGCTGACCCGGACGCTCGCCTCGAAGTTGCGTCCGGGCAGCGGGGTGTAGTCCTTGGTCAGGCTAGTCGCGAGGCGGCCGGTGGCGTTGAACAGGTTGTCTGCCTTCAGCAGCAGGGTGACGTTGTCGTTCCCGCGCACCGGCCGCCACGCCAGCGAGGCGTTGACGAAGGTGTAGCCATTGGTCGGGGTTTCGTTTGCCGCGATCTTGGTCTGGTCGTCCGACCAAGCGACCTCGCCGCGCGCGGTGAACGCCCCGGCCGTGCCCTCTAGCGCGCCGAACAGGCTCAGCGGCGGGATGCGCGGCACGTTGGCGCCGTTGCCGAGTTTCGCGCGCACGTACGACCCGCGCAGCTCGCTCTTCAGTGCGAAGCCACCCGAGCGCAGCAGCGGCGCGTCGATCTCGCCCTCAATGCCGTAGTAGTCGGCATCACCCTGGCGGAACTCGTAGACCGGCGCATCGTCGATCTCGGTGCCGGTGTTGGCCTCGTAGATGTAGCCCTTGAAGCGGTTGTAGAAGCCGGTGAGCGACAGGTCGGTCGCGCCGATCCGGCCGCGCGCGAACACTTCGCCGCCGACCGCGCGCTCGGGGCGCAGGTTCGGGTCGCCGCGTTCGTAAGTCTGGGTCGCCTCGTGATAGCCATCGACCAGTAGTTCTTCCGGGCTCGGCGCGCGCGCAACGCGGTTGGCGTTCACGCCGATGTCGAGCCCCGACGGAAGCGAATAGGTCAGCCCGAGCGCGCCCGAAACGGTCGAAAAGCCGCGGTCGAAAGCGAGGTCCGGAGCCGAGACCGTTGCGTGCTCGTAGCGACCCGCGAGCTGCAGCCGCAGGTTTTCGGCGAGCGGAATCTGCTGAAGCGCGAACACCGCGATCGATTCCGACAGGTTGCGCGGCAGGATCTTTTCGTCGCCCTCGGTATCGAGATGGCGGAAGGTATATTGCACGCCGGTCGAACCGGACCAGTCCGAGCGTTCGGCCTGGATCAGCTCGGCGCGCGCTTCCATGCCCTCGACGTTGAACACCGTTCCCGGCTCGTCGCCCTCGAATTCGGTGTGCTGGTAATGGCTGTAGGCCGCGCGGCTCTCCAACCGGTCGAACAGCCCATCGCCCAGCGAGAGCACCGCGCGCAAGTCGCCGCGCCACTGCTTGAGGCCGATCGAGCCCGGCTCGCTGTCCTCGCCGCCGGGCCGGGTGGGAACACCGTAGAAGGTGTCGTAATAACCAAGCGACGCGCCGATATTGCTGTCGCCGTTGAAGAACGCGATGCCGCCGTTGGCGCTGTAGGTTTCGGAGCCACTGTTGGGCAGCACACCGCGCTGGTTCGCCTGACCGCGCAGGGTCGCGGCGAAGGCGGGATCGGTCGCCGCGATCGCGTCGGCTTCGCTCAGCAGCTCGGCGCGCAGCGGCGCGGCGACGGTGAAGCCGGGGACCGAGACATCGCCGGTCTTGCTGTACGAGCCATCGATGTGCGCCGCGAACCCGCCGCCGAGCGGGGCGTCGATCGAGGCAGCGCCCTGGCGCAGGTTGGCGACCGTGTTGCCGCCCACCATCGCATCGAAGTGCACCGGCTCATCGGGCAGGCGCAACGGAATGCGCTTATCGATCACGTTGACCGCGCCGCCGATCGCCTGGCTGCCGTAGAGCAGCACCGCGGGCCCGCGCAGCACGTCGATCCGCTCGGCATTGAACGGATCGACCGCGACCGCGTGGTCGTCGGACACGTTGGAAGCGTCGATCGAGCCGATCCCGTCGATCAGCAGCTTGACCCGGTTGCCCGAGAATCCGCGCAGCACCGGGCGCGAAGCGCCAGGGGCGAACCCGCTCATCGAAACGCCGGGCTGGTTCATCAACACCTCGCCGATCTGCACCGCCTGGTTGCGCTGCAGCTCCAGCCCCTCGACCGCGGTGGTGCCGGCGAGCATGTCGAGCCGCTTGAGCCCGTTCGCGGTGACGGTGATCTGGCCCGAATCGGCCGCCCGGCTGTGGAGGTCGTCGTCCGCCTGCGTGGTATCGTCGGTGGCTTGCGGGTCGTCCTGCGCCAGCGCCGGAGCGGCGGACGCGAGAATGGTGGTGGCAAGGAGGAGCGGCAGGGCGCGGCGCGCGGCATGATGATATATAGTCACGCGGCGCCCAGTAGCGGCGCGTGCAGAGCGCGCAAGTCCGTTGTTCGCTGCAACTGACGAACGGCGCATCTGGCGCGACGACCTGCATGTCGCACGTGGGGCGCGCAGTGCGCGCACCGCGAAACGGCGGGGCGGCTTCAAGGTCGGGAAGCAATGGAGCGGGCGAAGGGAGTCGAACCCTCGACCTTCTGCATGGCAAGCAGACGCTCTACCACTGAGCTACGCCCGCTCAGGCGCTTGTCGTCCAGTTGCGGACGACCGAAGAAGCGAACCCCTCCGGTGGGAGGCGCGCGGTTAGCAAAGCACCTTGTGGGCCGCAAGCGCTATTTGGAGCGCGGCGATTTCGCTTCACAATCGGGCATGAACACCCACATTGGCCCGCGCATCGCGACAACCGACCCACCAAACAGACAGGGGGATCAAGACGTGGCCAGCATGGGGCTGAACCTCGAAGAGCAGAAGGCGGTCGACCGCTTCCGCAAGGATATCGTCGAACCGTCGATGACGAGCCTCGTGGTGCTCGATTTCTGGGCCGAGTGGTGCGGGCCGTGCAAGGCGCTCGCGCCGGTACTGGAAAAGGTCTGCGGCGAATATGCCGACAAAGGCGTGCTGCTCGCCAAGATCAATGTCGACGAAGAACAGTTCATCGCCGCGCAGTTCCAGGTGCGCTCGATCCCCACGGTCTATGCGATGTTCCAGGGCCAGCCGGTCGCCGACCTGACCAACGCGCGCACCGAATCGCAGTTGCGCGAGATCCTCGACCGGTTGCTCACCCAGTTGCCGGTCGGCGGTGCCGCCGAGGCCGCTCCCCAAGTGGCGCAGTTCATCGAGATGGGCGAACAGATCCTCGCCGAGGGCGATAGCGAGCGAGCAGCGGGAATCTTCGCACAGGTCGTCGACATGGCGCCCGACAATGCGGCGGCTCGCGCCGGCCTGATCCGCTCGCTCGTTGCGGCCGGTCGCACCGAAGAGGCACGCGCTGCAGCGGAAGGGTCGGACGAGGCGCTTTCGGGCGATCCCGCGGTGAAGGCCGCGCTGTCCGCTCTCGAGCTGGCCGGAGACAAGGTGGACGACAGCGAACTGCAAGCGCTCCGCGCCGCCGCGACCGAGCGCCCCGCCGATATGGACGCCCAGCTCGCGTTCGCCGAAGCCGCCTATGCCGCCGGCGAGCGCGACCAGGCGGCCGACACGCTGCTGGCGATGATCCAGCACGACCGCGAGTGGAACGACGGCGCCGCCCGCGGGCGGCTTCTCAAGATCTTCGAAGCGGTCGGGCTGGAGGACCCGTGGGTCGTCGCCACCCGCCGCAAGCTGTCACGCGTACTGTTCGGATAACGATGCCGACCCGCCTGTCGATCTTCCCCCTGCCCGGTGCGATCCTGTTTCCCGGGCTGCACCTGCCGCTTCACGTCTTCGAGCCGCGCTACCGCGCGCTGGTCGGTGATGCGCTCGCGCGCGACCGGCGCATCGCGATGATCCAGCCGCAGCGCGCAGCGGACGACGCGCCGCTTTACGCGGTCGGCTGCGTCGGCAAGATCGACGAGGTCGAAGCGCTCGACGACGGGCGTTACAACATTGTCCTCTCCGGCGAAGCGCGCTTCCGTGTGTTGCGCGAGCTCGACGTCACCACACCGTTCCGCCAGGTCGAAGGCGAACTGCTTCACGACGACGAACACGCCGCGCTCGCCAGCGTCGAACGCGCCGGCTTCGAGCAGGAAGCGCGCAGGTTCGCCGAAGCGCAGGGCTACCTCGTGGACTGGGACTCGGTCGCCCGCCTCGACGACCGCACGCTGATCGACGGGGTCAGCCAGATCGCCCCGTTCGATGCGGCCGCGAAGCAGGCGTTGCTGGAGGCCGGCAGCCTGTCCGAACGCTGCGAGCTGCTGGTTCAGCTGATGCAGTTCTTCGGCCACGGCGACCCCGAGGAAGGGCGCGTGACGCTGCAGTAGGCTAGAGCCCGAAGCTCGCCTTCAACCCGTCGATGACATATTGCGCGGCGAGCGCCGCCAGCAGCACGCCGAGCAGGCGGGTAATGACCGCTTCCACCCGCGCGCCAAACAGCTTCATCAGCGGGCTCGCTGCGATCAGCGCCAGCATGGTGAGGACCAGCACTGCGGCGAGCGCGGCGAGCACCATCAGGGTCGGCGCAACCCCGTGCGCCTTCGCAGTGAGCAGCATGATCGAGGCGATCGCGCCCGGTCCCGCGAGCATCGGCATCGCCATAGGGAACACCGAGACGTCCTCCACCTCAGCTCCGGGCACGTGCTCGGCGGTGACTTTCTCGGCGCGCTGCTCGCGACGCTGGGTGCGCTTCTCGAACACCATGTCGAGCGCGATCAGGAACAGCATCAGCCCGCCGGCGATGCGGAAGCTGTCGAGTTCGATATGCAACGCGCCCAGCAGGTCCTCGCCGAACAGCGCGAACACCACCAGGATCGCGCCCGCGATCAGGCACGCGCGCACTGCCATCGAACGCGACTGCGCGGGCGTCGCGCCCTTGGTCAGACCGGCATAGATCGGCGCGCAGCCGGGCGGATCGATCACCACGAACAGGGTGATGAACGCCGAGAGGAACAGCTCGATCATGCCCGCGCTCAGCAGCTCGGCGGGGTGGCGCCCGCAGGCGCTTGCGGGGCGGCGGCGACACGGCGGAATACCTCCCGCATCTCGCCGCCCTGCATTGCGCTCACCACCAGAGTGCGGCCGCAATCGGCGCGCAGCTCGGTGCGCCAGGTCAACGTGCCGTCGTCGGACTGACCCTCCGCCCAGGCATCGGCACGCCGCGCGCGGTCGGGCCGCCGCCCGTCGCGGAAGTTACGCGCCGACGGACAGTCGGCGACGCGCGCCGAGATCATCTCCGGCGCCGCGTAGCTATCTTCGAGATCGAAACCCTGATCGAGCACCCAGCGGTATTCGCCGTTGTCCTGCCGCTGCCAGATCGTAGCGAAACGGGTGCGCTTACCCGTCGGGTGCGTGGCGGGTCCGGAGGACAGCGCGAAGCTGCCGTCGCAGCTCGCCCACACCTGATCGGGCTCCCACACGATCGCCTTGGCCGGATCGGGCGCGCCTTTGAGTGCCGCCTGGACGCTTTCCCACTGCGGGCCGGGCCACTCCGCGTCCTTGGTCGCGTACTCGCGAAAGGCGGTCCAAGTGCCTTTCTCGCGCGCCTCGCGGGCGAAAGCGAGTTCGGTTGCGATCACTTCGCTGGGGTTGGCGCGCGCGGTCAAGCGGCCGTCGCCGAGCGGGCCTCGCCCGGCAGTGCAAGCGGTGGTGGCGAGGATGAGCGCGGCGGCGATTAAACGATGCATGCGCGTACCCTAGACCGCTGCCCGCCCCGTGCCAATCGCGCCCTAGATCGCGTCCTTGGCGAGCGGCAATCCGGCGTGGCTGTAGGCCGCGACGATCGCATTGCGCAGCAGCACCGCGATGGTGGTCGCGCCAACCCCGCCCGGCACCGGGGTGATCGCGCCGACGTGGCCGAGCGCCTCGTCGTAGGCCACGTCACCCACCAGCCGGCCCTTCGCTTCACCCTCGGCGGGCGGGAGGCGGTTGATCCCGCCGTCGAGCACGATCGCGCCGGGCTTGAGCCACTCGCCGCGGATGAACTCGGGCTGCCCGATCGCGGCGACCACGATGTCCGCGCGGCGGAGCACTTCGGGCAAGTCCCGCGTGCGGCTGTGCGCCATCGTCACCGTGCAGTTCGCACCGAGCAGGAGCTGCGCCATCGGCTTGCCGAACAGGATCGAGCGGCCGACCACCACTGCGTCCATGCCGGACAGATCGCCGAGCAGCTGCTGGAGGATCATCAGGCATCCCAGCGGTGTGCAACTGACCGGCGCGTCCATCCCGAGGACCAGCCGCCCGGCGTTGACCGGGGTGATGCCGTCGACATCCTTGTCCGCATCGATCGCGGCGATGACGGTCTTCTCGTCGAGGTGCTTTGGCAACGGGAGCTGGACGAGGATGCCGTCGACCACCGGGTCGGCATTAAGCCGCTCGACCAGCGCGATCAGCTCGTCCTGCGGGGTGTCGGCGGGCAGGCGGTGCTCGAAGCTCGCCATGCCGGCGGCGAGCGTCGCCTTGCCCTTGGCCGCGACGTAGACCTGGCTCGCGGCATCCTCGCCCACCAGCACCACCGCGAGCCCCGCCTTGCGCCCCGCGCGCTGCTCGAATTCCGCGGCGAGCGTGCCGACCTTCGCGCGCAAGTCGGCCGCGAAGGCCTTACCGTCGATGATCTCCGCCGTCATCAGTAGGGCCGGATGCTCTGGAGCACGATAATGATCGCGTAGATCGCCAGCAGGAGCACCATCGGCGAGAAGTCGATCGCCCCGGTATCGGGCAGGAAACGCCGGATCGGCCGCAGCAGCGGCTCGAACAGCCGGGCGATCGCATCGTGCACCGCGACGAAGAACGTGTTGTCGCGCCCGATCACGTTGAAGCTGAACAGCAGCCCGATGATGAACCAGATGATGACGAGCATGTTCGCCGTGTTGGCGATCATGATGAAGATCTGGATCAGCGCGTCCATCGGGTCCTCTTGGAGAAGTTGCCTCGCCCCTCTAGCCGAGGGGCGGCAGGTGTATCAACGGTCTAATACGGTTTAGCTCGCCCGGATCAGCGTGCCCGCGCCGCTTGCGGTGAAGAATTCGAGCAGCATCGCGTGCGGGACTCGCCCGTCGAGCACTACCGCCGCCTCGCACCCGGCCTCGACCGCATGAACGCAGGTCTCGAGCTTGGGGATCATGCCGCCGCTAATCGTCCCGTCGCCACGCAGGCGGGCGATGTCGGTGGGGGTGAGATCGGTCATCAGCGCGCCGCTCTTGTCGAGCACGCCGGCTACGTCGGTCAGCAAGAACAGCCGCGCTGCACCCAGCGCGGCGGCGATCGCGCCCGCCATGGTGTCGGCGTTGATGTTGTAGGTGTGACCGTCCTCGCCCGCGCCGATCGGAGCGATCACCGGGATCATCCCGGCGGCGACTGCGGTGTCGATCAGCGCGGTATCGACCCGCGCCGGCTCGCCGACGTAGCCGAGGTCGACCGCCTGCTCGATGTTGCTGTCGGGATCCTTAGTGGTGCGCTGGACCTTGGTCGCGGTGACCAGCCCGCCATCCTTGCCCGATACGCCGAGCGCCTTGCCACCGGCCTGGGCGATCCAGCCGACCAGTTCCTTGTTGATCGCGCCCGATAGAACCATCTCGGCGATCTCGGCGGTCGCCTTGTCGGTCACCCGCAGGCCGTCGACGAAGGTGCTCTCCACGCCGAGCTTCTTGAGCATGGCGCCGATCTGCGGCCCGCCGCCGTGGACCACCACCGGGTTGATGCCGACCGCCTTCAGCAGCACCACATCCTCGGCGAAGTCTCGCGCGGCTTCGGGATCGCCCATTGCGTGGCCGCCGTACTTCACCACGAAGGTGCGGCCGGCATAGCGCTGGAGATAGGGCAGCGCCTCGATCAGCACTTCGGCCTTGGCCAGCGTGGCCTGGTTATCGACGGTCATCGGGCGGTTCCTCGCGCGCGGTAGTCGCGGCGGCGCTTAGCGGCTCACATGGGCAAGGGAAAGCATTGCGCGACTGTGGCTGGAAGGACACGAAGTGCACGCGCCGGATAGAGCGAGGACAGCTTAGTGCCCGCCGCTGCGGGACAAATTCTCTCGCGCCGCTTCGCCTGTGGGGCGGTTGCGAAGCGAAAGCGCACGGTGTTAGACGCAGCTCGTCCAAAACATACAAAAGACGGGTCGGTAGTGCAGGATTTCAGGGACCGCCTAGAAGCGGCCTACGACGCTTGGGGGGAAAGCGGCGGCACCACGCCCGCGCAGTTCTTCGAGCTGATGGACGAGGCGATCGAGTTCCACTCGGTCCTCGAGCGCGAATTCCCGAGCGATGCCGTGAGCGGGCCGTTCTGCGGCAAGGCGGCCGTGATCGGCTACTGGACCGCGATCGCCGAAAGCTGGGAGATGCTCTCCAGCCGGACCGAGGCGGTGGTCGGCGAAGGCGATCGGATCGTGTGGATCGGCCGGGTGCGCTGGCGCCATCGGCGTACGCTGCGCGAGCTGGAAACGCCGAAGATCGATGTCTGGACCGTGTGGCAGGACCGCGCGATCCGCTACTATGAGATGATCGACAGCGCTTCTTACGCCCGGGCGGTCGAGCACCCCGTGCGCGAACAAGCTTAACGCGTTCTCAACCTTGCGCTGTCATTGCGGGATGCGCGGTCTGCCGATTCCGCGCCCGACCTGGGCCGGAGGCGATCGCGAGGGAGACGCTCGATGGCGCAGGCCGACAGCGATCAGGGACGCGTGGAGCGCAAGTCCGACCGCCGCGGCGACGATCGCCGGGTCGAGCAGGTCAAGTTTGCCGGTTCCGACCGCCGGGAAGCCGAGCGCCGCTCGGGCGGCGACCGCCGGGACGCCTGAGTTTCTACTGCGAGAACAGCAGCACGCTGTGACCGCCGCCTGAGATTAGAATGCCGTTCTGCTCAGTCCGCGCGACGCTGGTCGCCGCGTCGAGTGCGCGCGTGACTTCGGCGATGCGCGGCGGTGGGGCGATCGTGCAGACTGGCGGCGGCATCTCGCCCGGTTTGGGGGCATTGAGCGCAGGGCCGAACGCGATCTTGTCACCCTCGACGCGATAACTGCGCACGATCCACGCGCAGCGCGGGTCCCACCACAGCTCCTGCGCGCTGCCGCTCAGCGCGAGACCGTAGGGTTCATTGAACTCCGCGCCGTCGATCCCCGCGACGCGCCAGGCGCCTTCGAGCGTAGTGACCGGTGAGACACGCGACGGCGTCTCGGAACTAACCTCCGTGCTCTGGGCAGGTTTCGGGGCGGGCGCGTCGGGCTGCGGCTGACAAGCCGCGAGAACGGCGGACGACAACAAGACGATCGGCAAGCGCATCCCGCCAAGCTGGCGCCTTGCGCCGCAAAAGAAAAGCCCCGCCGGATCGCTCCGGCGGGGCCAATCTTGGGTCAGGCGAAAAGGGTTATTCGCCCTCGCCCTCGGCTTCGACCGGGGCTTCGTCGCTCTGCTGCAGGTACTCGCCCGCATCGGCGTCGGTGCCGTGGGTCTCGCCCTCCATCACCGCCAGCGGATCGTCGCCGATGGCCGCTTCGATGCCCTGCTCGAGCTCGGCGGCATGCTCCTCTTCGGCGGAGTTCGCCATGATGAGGTGCTCCTGCGCCTTCTGCCACGCGGCCCGCAGCGCGGCGTCGCGGCTGTTGGCCGCGATCCGCATGCGGTTCATGCCCGCACCGGTGCCTGCCGGGATGAGACGGCCGACGATGACGTTCTCCTTGAGACCGATCAGCGTGTCCTTCTTCCCTTCGACCGCCGCCTGCGTGAGCACGCGCGTGGTTTCCTGGAACGAGGCGGCCGAGATGAACGAACGCGTCTGCAGCGAAGCCTTGGTGATGCCGAGCAGCACCGGCTTGCCTTCGGCAGGGGTCTTGCCCTTGCCGAGCTTGGCGTTGAGTTCGTCCATTTCCTCGCGGTCGACCTGCTCGCCGGGCAGCAGCACGGTGTCGCCACCGTTGGTGATCTCGACCTTCTGCAGCATCTGGCGAACGATCACCTCGATGTGCTTGTCGTTGATCTTCACGCCCTGGAGCCGGTAGACTTCCTGGATCTCGTCGACGAGGTACTCGGCCAGCGCCTCGATCCCCATGACTTCGAGGATGTCGTGCGGGTTCGGCGAGCCCGAGATGAGCGTGTCGCCCTTCTTGACGAAGTCGCCTTCCTGGACGTCGATCACCTTGGTCTTCGGGATCAGGTACTCCACCGGAGCGCCCTCTTCCGGCACGATCGCGATCTTCCGCTTGGCCTTGTAGTCGCGGACGAACTCGATCCGGCCGCTGATCTTGGCGATCACCGACACGTCCTTCGGCATCCGCGCCTCGAACAGCTCCGCCACCCGCGGCAGACCGCCGGTGATGTCGCGGGTCTTGGCCGCTTCGCGCGAAGCACGGGCAAGGATGTCACCCGCGGCGACTTCCTGGCCGTCCTCGACCGACAGCGAGGTGCCGGGGGCGAGCATGTAGCGTGCCGCCTCGGTCTCGTCGCCGCTCTCGTTGAGCAGGGTCAGGCGCGGACGCAGGTCGTCCTTCTTCTTGCGGCTCGATGCGCGCAACTCCGTCACGACGCGCTGGGCGATGCCGGTCGCGTCGTCGACGCGTTCCTCCATCGTCGTGCCGTCGATCAGGTCTTGGTAGCGCACCACGCCCGACTGCTCGGTGATGATCGGCAGCGAGAACGGATCCCATTCGGCAAGGCGTTCGCCTTCCTTCACGGTGTCGCCGTCCTTGTGCATCAGCACCGTGCCGTAGGGCACCTTGTGGAGCTCGCGCTCGCGGCCCTCGGCGTCGATCACCACGATCTCACCGTTGCGGGCGAGGCTGAGGATGCGGTTCCGCTTGTCGACGATCGTCGGCATGTCGCGGTATTCCACCCGGCCGTCCGAGATCGATTCCAGATGGCTCGTCTCGTTGACCTGCGCCGCGCCGCCGATGTGGAACGTACGCATGGTCAGCTGGGTGCCCGGCTCACCGATCGACTGCGCGGCGATCACGCCGACCGCCTCACCGATGTTGACCGGGGTGCCGCGGGCAAGGTCACGCCCGTAGCAGGTGCCGCAGACGCCCTGTTCTGCTTCGCAGATCAGCGGCGAACGGATCTTCGCCGACTGGACCTCGGCTTCCTCGATCGCCTTCACCATCGGCTCGTCGAGCAGGGTGCCCGCCTTGACGATGACTTCGCCGGTCTTGGCGTTGACCAGGTCTTCCGCCGTGGTGCGGCCGAGGATGCGCTCGCCGAGCGAGGCGATCACCGAACCGCCCTGCACGATCGCGCGCATTTCGAGCGCCCGCTCGGTGCCGCAATCGTCGACGATGACGACGCAGTCCTGCGACACGTCGACCAGGCGGCGGGTCAGGTAACCCGAGTTCGCCGTCTTCAACGCGGTGTCCGCGAGGCCCTTGCGGGCACCGTGGGTCGAGTTGAAGTATTCAAGAACGGTCAGGCCTTCCTTGAAGTTCGAGATGATCGGGGTCTCGATGATCTCACCCGACGGCTTGGCCATCAGGCCGCGCATGCCGGCGAGCTGCTTCATCTGCGCCGGCGAACCGCGCGCACCCGAATGGCTCATCATGTAGATCGAGTTGATCGGCTTCTCGCGGCCGCTCTCGTCCTTGGGACGGGCGCGGATCTCGTCCATCATGGCGTTCGCCACGGTGTCGCCGCAACGGCTCCACGCGTCGATCACCTTGTTGTACTTTTCCTGCTGGGTGATCAGGCCGTCCTGGTACTGCTGCTCGTAGTCGGCAACCAGGGTCTTGGTCTCCTCGATCAGCCCTTCCTTGGCGTCGGGGATGATCATGTCGTCCTTGCCGAAGCTGATGCCCGCCTTGAACGCGTTGCGGAAACCGAGCGCCATGATCGCGTCGGCGAACAGCACCGTGTCCTTCTGGCCGGTGTGACGATAGACCTGGTCGATGACGTCGCCGATTTCCTTCTTGGTGAGGAGGCGGTTGACGACATCGAACGGCACAGTGTGCCGCTTGGGCAGGCATTCGCCGATCAGCATGCGGCCCGGCGTGGTCTCGACGCGGAGCATGTACTCCTTGCCGGCCTCGTCGGTCTGCGGAACGCGGCTGACGATCTTCGAGTGGAGCGTGACCGCGCCGACGTGCAGCGCCTGGTGCACTTCGGCCATGTCGGCCAGCATCATGCCTTCGCCGGGCTCACCCTCACGGTCCATCGACAGGTAGTAGAGGCCCAGCACCATGTCCTGCGAGGGCACGATGATCGGCTTGCCGTTGGCGGGCGAGAGGATGTTGTTGGTGCTCATCATCAGCACGCGCGCTTCCAGCTGCGCCTCGAGGCTCAGCGGGACGTGCACGGCCATCTGGTCGCCGTCGAAGTCGGCGTTGAACGCGGCGCAGACCAGCGGGTGAAGCTGGATCGCCTTGCCCTCGATCAGCACCGGCTCGAACGCCTGGATGCCCAGGCGGTGGAGCGTCGGCGCGCGGTTGAGGAGGACCGGGTGCTCGCGGATGACCTCATCCAGGATATCCCAGACTTCCTTGCGCTCCTTCTCGACCCACTTCTTCGCCTGCTTGAGGGTCATGGAGAGACCCTTGGCGTCGAGGCGGGCGTAGATGAACGGCTTGAACAGCTCGAGCGCCATCTTCTTGGGCAGGCCGCACTGGTGCAGCTTGAGTTCCGGACCGGTCACGATGACCGAGCGGCCCGAGTAGTCGACGCGCTTGCCGAGCAGGTTCTGGCGGAAGCGGCCCTGCTTGCCCTTGAGCATGTCGGATAGCGACTTCAGCGGACGCTTGTTGGCGCCGGTGATGACCCGGCCGCGGCGGCCGTTGTCGAACAGAGCGTCGACCGCTTCCTGCAGCATGCGCTTTTCGTTGCGGACGATGATGTCCGGCGCGCGCAGCTCGATCAGCCGCTTCAGGCGGTTGTTACGATTGATCACGCGGCGGTAGAGATCGTTGAGGTCCGACGTCGCGAAGCGACCACCGTCGAGGGGCACCAACGGGCGCAGCTCGGGCGGGATGACCGGGATCACCTCGAGGATCATCCATTCGGGCTTGTTGCCCGAATCGATGAAGCTCTCGACGACCTTCAGCCGCTTGATGATCTTCTTGGGCTTGAGTGCCGACTTGGTCTCGGCCAGCTCTTCGAGCAGCGCGTCGCGCTCGCCTTCGAGGTCGAGGTCCATCAGCATGGTCTTGACCGCAGCGGCGCCGATGTCAGCGCTGAACGCGTCCTCGCCGTACTCGTCCTGCGCGTCGAGCAGCTCATCCTCGGTAAGGGTCTGGAACTTCTCGAGCGGGGTCAGTCCGGGCTCGGTGACGATGTAGGCTTCGAAGTAGAGCACGCGCTCGAGCTGCTTCAGCTGCATGTCGAGGAGCAGGCCGATGCGCGACGGGAGCGACTTCAGGAACCAGATGTGCGCGACCGGAGCGGCGAGCTCGATGTGGCCCATGCGCTCGCGGCGGACCTTGGTCACGGTCACCTCGACGCCGCACTTCTCGCACACGACGCCCTTGTACTTCATGCGCTTGTACTTGCCGCACAGGCACTCGTAATCCTTCACCGGACCGAAGATGCGCGCGCAGAACAGGCCGTCACGCTCGGGCTTGAACGTGCGGTAGTTGATCGTCTCGGGCTTCTTGATCTCGCCAAACGACCACGAGCGGATCCGCTCGGGCGAGGCGATGCCGATCTGGATCTGGTCGAACGTCTCGGGCTTGGCGAGCTGGTTGGTGAATTTGGTCAGTTCGTTCATGACTTTTTTCCCTTGGGGGAGAATTCTCTTTGGCGATCGGGGGGGGGCCGAAGCCCCGCTCCCTCACTCCGCCGCGATGGCCAGGCCGCCTTCGTCATCCTCGCCGAGCGAGGAGAGTTCGACGTTGAGGCCGAGGCTCCGCATTTCCTTGACGAGCACGTTGAAGCTCTCCGGGATGCCGGCCTCGAAGGTGTCGTCGCCCTTGACGATCGCTTCGTAGACCTTCTGCCGGCCGACCACGTCGTCCGACTTCACGGTGAGCATTTCCTGCAGCGTGTAGGCGGCGCCGTAGGCCTGGAGCGCCCAGACCTCCATCTCGCCGAAGCGCTGGCCGCCGAACTGCGCCTTGCCGCCCAGCGGTTGCTGGGTGACGAGCGAGTACGGCCCGATCGAACGCGCGTGGATCTTGTCGTCGACCAGGTGGTGCAGCTTCAGCATGTAGATGTAGCCCACGGTCACCTTGCGGTCGAACGCCTCGCCCGAGCGGCCGTCGTACAGCGTCACCTGGCCCGAGGTATCGAGTCCGGCCTGCGCCAGCATCGCCGAGACGTCAGCCTCGCGCGCGCCGTCGAACACCGGGGTGCCGAACGGGATGCCGTTCTTGAGCGTGCCGGCCATCTCGACGATGTCCTCGGCCGAGCGGCTCTCGATGTCCTCGTGGTACTGCTCGCCGTAGACTTCCTTGAGCTTCTCCACGACCGCGACCGGCGGCTTGGCGGCCGCGGGATCGGGGTTGGCCTCACGCCACTCGTCGAGCGCCTTTGTGACCTGCTGGCCCAGGCCGCGGGCTGCGAGGCCCAGGTGCGTCTCGAAGATCTGCCCGACGTTCATGCGCGAAGGCACGCCCAGCGGGTTGAGCACGAGATCGACCGGGGTGCCGTCTTCCATGAACGGCATGTCCTCGGCCGGCAGGATGCGCGAGATGACACCCTTGTTGCCGTGACGGCCGGCCATCTTGTCGCCCGGCTGCAGCTTGCGCTTCACCGCGACGAACACCTTGACCATCTTGAGCACGCCCGGCGCGAGCTCGTCGCCCCGCTCGAGCTTTTCCTTCCGGTCCTCGAACTTCTCGTCGATGCCCTTCACGGCTTCGTCGTACTGGCTCTTCACCGCCTCGATCTGCGCCTGGCGCGCATCGTCGGCGACGGCGAACTTGAACCACTCGAAGCGCTCGATGCCTTCCAGCATCTCGTCCGAGATGGCCTCGCCCTTCTTGACGCCCTTGGGCGCCGCGCTGGCGGTCTGGCCGACGAGCATCTCGCGCAGGCGGTTGTATGTCGCCCGGTTGAGAATCGCGCGTTCGTCCTGGCTGTCCTTGCGCAGCTGCTCGATCTCTTCGTTCTGGATCGCGCGGGTACGGTCGTCGATCTCGATGCCGTGGCGGTTGAAGACGCGCACGTCGACGATCGTCCCGGTAACGCCCGGCGGCAGGCGGAGCGAGGTGTCGCGCACGTCGCTCGCCTTTTCGCCGAAGATCGCGCGGAGGAGCTTCTCTTCCGGCGTCATCGGGCTTTCGCCCTTGGGCGTGATCTTGCCGACCAGGATATCGCCCGGGTGCACTTCGGCGCCGATGTAGACGATGCCCGCCTCGTCGAGGTTGCGCAGCGCTTCCTCGCCGACGTTGGGGATGTCGCGGGTGATGTCCTCGGGGCCCAGCTTGGTGTCGCGGGCCATCACTTCGAACTCGTCGATGTGGATCGACGTGAACACGTCGTCCTTCACGATCCGCTCGGAGATCAGGATCGAGTCCTCGTAGTTGTAGCCGTTCCACGGCATGAACGCGACGAGGCTGTTGCGGCCCAATGCGAGCTCGCCGAACTCGGTCGACGGGCCGTCGGCGATGATGTCGCCGGCTTCGACCACTTCGCCCACCTTCACCAGCGGACGCTGGTTGATGCAGGTCGACTGGTTCGAACGCTCGAACTTCTGCAGGCGGTAGATGTCGACGCCCGACTGGCCGGGCTCGACATCGCCGACCGCGCGGATGACGATGCGGGTGGCGTCGACCTGGTCGACCACGCCGCCGCGGGTGGCCGAGATCGCCGCGCCCGAATCGCGCGCCACGGTCTCTTCCATGCCGGTGCCGACAAAGGGCGCCTCCGCGCGAACCAGCGGCACCGCCTGGCGCTGCATGTTCGAGCCCATCAGCGCGCGGTTGGCGTCGTCGTTCTCAAGGAACGGGATCAGCGACGCGGCGACCGACACGAGCTGCTTGGGCGAAACGTCCATCAGCGTGATCTGGTCGTTGGGCAGCATCACGAACTCGCCGGCCTGGCGGGCCGAGACGAGATCCTCGACGAACTTGCCGTCGGCGTCGGTCTCGGCCGAAGCCTGCGCCACCGCGTGCTTCTGCTCTTCCATCGCCGACAGGTAGACCACCTCGGTGGTGACCTTGCCGTCCTTCACCAGGCGGTACGGCGTCTCGATGAAGCCGTACTTGTTGACCCGGGCAAAGGTCGACAGCGAGTTGATCAGGCCGATGTTCGGGCCTTCCGGCGTCTCGATCGGGCAGATGCGGCCGTAGTGGGTCGGGTGCACGTCGCGCACTTCGAAGCCGGCGCGCTCACGGGTGAGACCGCCCGGCCCCAGCGCCGAGACGCGGCGCTTGTGGGTGACTTCCGACAGCGGGTTGGTCTGGTCCATGAACTGGCTGAGCTGCGACGATCCGAAGAACTCGCGCACCGCGGCGACCGCGGGTTTGGCGTTGATCAGGTCGTTCGGCATCACGGTCGACACGTCGACCGAGCTCATCCGCTCCTTCACCGCGCGCTCCATGCGGAGCAGGCCGACGCGATACTGGTTCTCGAGCAGCTCGCCGACCGAGCGCACGCGGCGGTTGCCGAGGTTGTCGATGTCGTCGACTTCGCCCTTGCCGTCCTTGAGGCCGACCAGCTCCTTGACCACGGCCAGGATGTCTTCCTTGCGCAGCGTGGTCACGGTGTCCTCGGCATCGAGGCCAAGGCGCATGTTGAGCTTGACGCGGCCGACGGCCGACAGGTCGTAGCGCTCGCCGTCGAAGAACAGGCCTTCGAACAGCGCCTCGGCGGTTTCCTTGGTCGGCGGTTCGCCCGGGCGCATGACCTTGTAGATCGCCTCCAGGCCCTCGTCACGGTTCTCGGCCTTGTCGACCTTCATCGTGTTGCGGATCCACGGGCCGGTGTTGACGTCGTCGATGTCGAGCAGTTCGAGCCGGTCGACGCCGGCCTTGTCGAGCTTTTCGAGGTTGTCGGGGCCGACTTCGTCGCCCGCCTCGATCCAGATGCGGCCGGTCGACTCGTCGATCATGTCGCGCGCGGCGAAGTGGCCGAAGATTTCCTCGGTCGGGATCAGCAGTTCGGTCAGGCCGTCCTTGGCCGCCTTGTTCGCGGCGCGGGGGCTGATCTTCTGGCCGGCGGGGAACACTTCCTCGCCGGTCTTGGCGTCGACCAGCGCGAACGCCGGCTTGGCGCCGCGCCAGGCGTCGGCGGCGAACGGGATTTTCCATCCGTCACCGGCCTTGCCCGACACCCGCTGCCAGGTGACGGTGTCGTAGAAGTAGTCGAGGATGTCCTCGCCATCGAGGCCGAGCGCGTAGAGCAGCGCGGTCACCGGCAGCTTGCGCTTGCGGTCGATGCGGACGTTGACGATGTCCTTGGCGTCGAACTCGAAGTCGAGCCACGAGCCGCGGTAGGGGATCACGCGGGCGGCGAACAGCAGCTTGCCCGAAGAGTGGGTCTTGCCGCGGTCATGGTCGAACAGCACACCCGGCGAACGGTGCATCTGCGATACGATCACGCGCTCGGTGCCGTTGATGATGAAGGTGCCGTTCTCGGTCATGAGCGGCATGTCGCCCATGTAGACGTCCTGCTCCTTGATATCGAGGACGCTGCGGGTCTCGGTCTCGGTGTCCACTTCGAACACGATCAGGCGCAGGGTGACCTTCATCGGCGCGGCATAGGTGATGCCCCGCTGACGGCACTCGGTGGTGTCGTACTTCGGATCTTCCAGCTCGTAGTGCACGAAATCGAGCTCGGCGGTGCCGGCGAAGTCGCGGATCGGGAACACGGAGCGCAGGGTCTTTTCCAGGCCCGAGACGTAGCCGATGCTCTTGTCCGAGCGCAGGAACTGCTCGTAGCTTTCGCGCTGAACCTCGATCAGGTTCGGCATTTTCACCACTTCGTGGATGTCGCCGAAGATGCGCCGGATGCGCTTCTTCGCCGTGCCGGTCTGCTTGCCGCGAGTCGGGGCCGGAGCCTTCGCCTTGGTCGCCATGGAGGAGTGTTCGCCTTCTAGTCGCCGCCGGTGAGCGGCTCGTTTCATGTCCCGCGCGGGCGGGAAACCACGGACGCCAAAAGACCGCAGCAAGGCGCACCTCACCCGGGGCCCAACTGCGGTTTGCGTCGCGATTATGGAAACGCCGCTTCCATCCTGGGCCCGATTCCCGCGCATGAACCGGACCGTGCTCGAAGCGTGCGGTCGGGCGGCCATATAGGGAGGCGGCCCGCGCGAGTCAAACGGGCGGCGAACACGCGGCCCTCGGGATCAGAACGGCAAACGTTTTGATTTTCCGTTTTTCAATCAGCGTAATATCGTTTTTCGATATTTATCGATTGACGATATGTTGAATCGTCTTTATCGATAATCGGCATCAACCTTATTGGAGATCGAGAAATGAGCCGTACCGCTTCCAACCTCGCCGCACTGGTCTTCGCGCTGGTGCTGACCACCGTGACCTTCCAGCAGGCGCTGACCATGCCCGGCACCGCGCGCCCGGCCCCTACCAGCGCCATCCTGGCTTAAACCTCGGCAGCAACAGGGAGATCGCCATGTCCATCCGTCCCCGAGACCCGCTGCTTGCCGTCGCACGCGTGGTGACCTGGTTTTTCATCGTCGTCTTAGCGCTTACCGGCGCCGCGATGCTCGTCGCCGCACCCGTGGTCGCCTTCAACAACGCCACTGTGATCGCCGAACTCGCCAAGGAAGGCGTAAAGGTGGGCAGCGAGGTCACTTTCGTCGCGGTCATGGTCCTGCTCGGCGTCGCCGTCCTCATGGGCCTCGCCGTGTGGTTCCTGCGCCTGCTGCTCAAGCTGATCGATAGCGTCGGCGAAGGCGATCCGTTTGCGCCCATCAATGCCGTGCGGCTCAACCGCATGGCCTGGTTGAGCCTCGCCGGATACGTCAGCGCGATCCCGGTCGCCGCGATGATCATGTGGCTCGCCAGCATCGCTCGCGAAGCTCACGCCGAAGTGCAGTCCGATTTCGACCTCGGCGGCAGCCTGCTACTACCGCTCATCCTGTTCATCCTCGCCCGGGTGTTCCGCCACGGCGCCGCGATGCGCGAAGACCTCGAAGGGACCGTGTGATGCCCGCCGAAGAAGGAACCAACATCGTGGTCACACTCGACGACCTGCTCCACGCGCGGCGCATGACCCTGACCGAACTGGCCGAGCGGGTGGGACTGACCCTCGCCAACCTGTCGATCCTCAAGACCGGCAAGGCCAAGGCGATCCGCTTCTCCACCCTCGAAGCGATCTGCCGGGAGCTGGAGTGCCAGCCGGGCGACCTGCTCTCCTACCAGCCCGCCGCCTGACCTGTCCCCCAGGCAGCAGGCACCATCCCGCCGGACCGCATGAAGCCGGTCCGGCGGGAACTTTGTCCAAATGTGGCGATTTAGTGGCAGACCCAATCAGGAGATCACCATGAAGAAGCTTGCTCTTTTCGCCGCCCTGCCGCTCGCGCTCGGCCTTGCCGCCTGCGGCGACAGCACCCCCGATGCGGCCGACGGTACCGCCACCGACGCCGCCGCGGCGACCTCTACCGACGATGCGATGGCGACCGACACCAGCGCGGTCGGCCCGACCGACACCACTCCGGCCGCCAATGCGACCGACACGATGAGCGCCAAGCAGCTCGACACCACCGCCGAGAACCTCGAGAAGCAGGCCGACAAGGTCGAGGACACCAGCGAGGCCGAGGCCGACCGCCTCGAAGCCCAGGCCAAGGCGCTGCAGGAAAAGCGCGACGCCAAGGACTGACCCGCGCATCGTATACGGCGCGCGCGGCTTGACTCCGCGCCGCTTTCCTCTAGAGGCCCGCCCCGTCCGGCGGGCCTCTTTGCATTTGCAATCGGTCCATCGGCGTCCGTCCAAGACAGCTGGTGCCCCGGAATTTATCCGAGGCTTAATCTCCAGCCTAGGCGGGGAAACGAGATTTACCGGCGGAGCGCTTCGGCCCTCCTGCCCTCAACGTGCTTCGGCGCGCTCCTTCCCCATCGATGGACTCGCCCACCCGTGCATTCGCACGCGTGGCAACGTGAGCCGGTCGCGGCCGCCTTCGGGCATCCGCGATCATGAGTAAGGAGCAAGGCATGGATCGTTCGCAGAAAGCCGAATCGGTCGCATCGCTCAACGCGGTCTTCAACGAGGTCGGCGTGGTGGTCGTCACCCGCAACCTCGGCATGTCGGTGGGTCAGTCCACCGGCCTGCGCACGAAGATGCGTGAAGCGGGCGCGACTTATAAGGTCGCGAAAAACAGTCTGGCCACCATCGCCCTGAACGACACCCCCTACAAGGGCCTCGAGACTTATCTCGAGGGTCCGACGGGCCTCGCCTGGTCGACCGACCCGGTGGCGGCGGCGAAAGCCGTGGTGGACTTCGCCAAGACCAACGACAAACTCGAAATCGTCGGTGGTTCCATGGGCGGGCAATTGCTCGACGAAGCCGGCATCAAGGCACTCGCCTCGCTGCCCAGCCTCGACGAGCTGCGGGCAAAGCTCATCGGCCTGGTCAATGCACCCGCCACCAAGGTGGTGCAGCTGGTCAACGCCCCCGCGAGCAAGCTCGCCCGTGTATTTGGCGCCTATGCGGCCAAGGACGCGGCGTAAGACTTTTTTCGACTACGCAAACAATCATTGGGGCACTGCCCCGGACCTAAACACTGGAGTGAAACATCATGGCCGATATCGCCAAGCTTGTTGAAGACCTTTCGAAGCTGACCGTCCTCGAAGCCGCCGACCTCGCGAAGGCGCTGGAAGAAGCCTGGGGCGTGAGCGCCGCTGCCGCCGTGGCCGTTGCCGCGCCGGCCGCCGGTGGTGACGCCGGTGGCGCCGCCGCCGAAGAGCAGACCGAGTTCGACGTCATCCTGACCGGTGACGGCGGCAAGAAGATCCAGGTGATCAAGGAAGTCCGCGCCATCACCAACCTCGGCCTGACCGAAGCCAAGGCGCTCGTCGAAGGCGCGCCCAAGGCGATCAAGGAAGGCGTCAACAAGGCGGAAGCCGAAGAGATCAAGAAGAAGATCGAGGAAGCCGGCGGCACCGTCGAGCTCAAGTAAGCTTCTTCTCGTCTCTGACGAAATCGAAAGGGCGGTCCGGCAACGGGCCGCCCTTTTTCGTTGCTCTATCGGCTCGTGACCCGCTTCGCCAAGCTCCAGGCCGCGCCGACCACCGCGGCCGCGGCGACGCCGATCGCGGTGCCGGCAATCACATCGCTCGGATAGTGCTTGCAGGCGGGAATTCGGGCGAGCGCCACCACCCCGGCGGCCCCCCGAGCGGCCAGCCCCTGCGCGGGATAGACCGCCGCGAACGCGCTGGTGGTTGCCGCGGCGCCCGCCGCGTGGCCCGAGGGGAAGCTCGACTTCTCCTTGCGGGTGTCGTGGCCCTTGTGAAGCTTGTGCGCCCCGTTCTTCGCCGGATTGCGCGGGCGGGTGCGGACGACGTGGTCCTTGACCCACACCTTGGCGCTGGTCGCGAGTTCGTGCGCCGCCAGCATGCGCACGCCCGCGCCGAACATCTTTGCATCGCGCCGCACCGCGCCGGCGAGCATCACCCCGCCCGCGACCAGCCGCATCTGCGCCTGGTCACCGATCTTGCTGACCCAATCGATCGCCTTGACCGGCAGGCTGTCGCGGCGGGGCAGAACCGCCTTGCGCACCCGCTTGTCGAAGCGGAGCACGGCATCGGTGGCGGATTTCAGAACGGTCGCTGTCATCGCAAGGACAACCGTACCGGGCGCGATTGGTGCCCGCGTTAGAGCCGGGGAAGCGTTACCCCGCGCTGGCCCATGTATTTGCCCGCGCGGTCGGCATAGGTCACCTCGGGTCGCTCGTTGCCAGCCAAGAACAGGAACTGGCAGGCGCCTTCGTTGGCGTAGATCTTCGCGGGCAGCGGAGTGGTATTGGAGAATTCCAGCGTCACGTGCCCTTCCCAGCCCGGCTCGAGCGGGGTGACGTTCACGATGATCCCGCACCGCGCATAGGTGCTCTTGCCGAGGCAGATCACCAGCACGTCTTCCGGAACGCGAAAGTATTCGACCGTGCGGGCGAGCGCGAAGCTATTGGGCGGGATCACGCAGACGTCGGTCTGGCGGTCGACGAAGCTGGTGTCGGCGAAGTTTTTCGGGTCGACGATCGCGTTGTCGATATTGGTGAAGATCTTGAACTCGTCCGCCACCCGCGCGTCGTAGCCGAACGAGGACAGGCCGTAGCTGATCACCCCGTCGCGCCGCTGGCTCTCGACGAAGGGTTCGATCATGCCGCGCGTCGTCGCCGCCTCGCGGATCCACTTGTCGGAGAGAATCGCCATGCGCCGACGATTCCCCACCCGCCGCAAAGGAGCAAGCGCGCGCCCGGGGTTATCCCGAGACGCGCGCGCCCCTCATGACCCGTTAGAAGCGTGCGCCGACCGTCAACTGCCAAGTACGCGGATCGCCGAAATAAACCGTCTGGATGTTGGCGACCGAGCTGAACTCCTGACCATCAGTCTTGTAGAGTTCTCCGGTCACATTCTTGACCATGCCGCGGATGTAGAACCGGTCGAAGTCGACCTGGGCATAGATGTTGCCGAGGAAGTAACCGTCTTCGGTCAGCCCCGGCCGGTTATCGACCGACAAGTACTGCTTGTCGACGAAGCGCGCGTCGCCGCCGAGGCTGAGCGCGGCGCTGCCGATCGGCACGGTGTAATCGACGCCCAGCCGCGCGGTGATCGGCGGCGCGAAGGCCGGCTGGCAAGTGATGCGCGTGCCGGTCGGATTGCAGCTGAACGCGGGCGCGCGGCGGCCGTCGTTGAATTCCTTATAGTCGGCATCGAGGTAGCCGACCGAGGCCATCAGCGTCAGCGGCTGCCACGGCTTGACGGTCGCCTCGAACTCGATGCCCTCGATGGTCATGCGGCCCGCGTTGATGACCGGGAAGCTGCCGCCGCTGATCCCGGTGTTGCCGCCGCCCACTCGGGCTTGGAAATCCTGGTAGTCGGAGTGGAAGGCGGCCAGCGCCATTGTCACCCGCCCGCCGAGCCAGCTGCCCTTGGCGCCGGCTTCGTAGGTCCACACCTTCTCCGGCGCGAAGTACGGCACGATCTGGGTGGCGCCGTTCACCTCCAAGGTGACGTCCGACAGGGCATTGACGCGGCCGTTGAAGCCGCCTGACTTGAAGCCGCGGCTGGCGGAGGCATAGAGAAGCGTGTTGGTGGTCGGTTTGAAGCTCGCCGAGACCATCGGCGTCCATGCGTCGAAGCTGACCGTATCCACCGAGTTGAACGGGGCGGGCAGGTTGTTCGGGAACTCGAAGCTGCTCGGAACCTGCACGGCGGGGAACACCGGACTGGCGAGCAGCGCGGTGGTCAGGCGGTGGTACTGCTTGCGCTCGTGCGTGTAGCGAAGGCCCGCGGTGACCGAGAACTGGCTGGTCAGGTTGTAGGTCAGCTGGCCGAAGGCGGCGTAGCTGTCGAGTTCCTGCTGGTCGTCGATGTAGCGGGTGAAATTGAGCGGCGTGCCTACGTAGCGCAGATAGCTGTCGGCGTAGGCCTCCTGGTGCGAGGCAACCTTCTCGTTAAGATAGTAGAGACCGAGCACGCCCGCGAGCGGGCCGGTATCGAGCTTGAGTTGGAGCTCCTGGCTGAGCTGCTTCTGCCGCACGCCCACGAAGACATCGCCCGTTTCAGCGGTGGTCGCGTCGATGTCGATGAAGAAGTCGGGGCTGAGCTTGCGGTAGGCGGTGATCGAGGTCAGCGAGAGCGGCCCGCCGAGATCGACGTTGACCGTGCCCGACAGGCCCCAGTGGGTCAGCTTCTGCCCTTTGCCGGTGAGGCTCGTCGAGGTGCGATAATCGTAGTTCTCGCAGTCCGACGCCGGCGCGATGGTGAACGGGGTCAGCGCGGTGAAGGTCGCGTTGTAGTTGAAGCCGATCTGCGGCGCGGTGGCGCACCCCAGCGTCAGGCCGGTGCGCTGGCGGGTATAGTCGCCCGAGAGCAGAACTTCGACTGCATCGAATTGCCCGCGCAGGATGGCGCGGCCGGCCAGGTTGTTGCGGTCGTTGTAGTCCTTGCCCGTTAGCGGATCAATCACGTAGCCGTCGCGGTCGTCGTAGATGCCGGCGAGGCTCAGTGCGAGCGTGCCGGGGACGAGCGGCGCGGTGACATAGGCTTTGGCGGTGGTCTCGTCGAACCGGCCGTAGGTGAAGCTGGCCTCACCGCCGAGTTCGTTGAGGTCGGGCTTCTTGCTGATGACGTTGACCGCGCCGCCGATGGTGTTCTTGCCATACAGCGTGCCCTGCGGCCCGCGCAGGACTTCGACCCGCTGGACATCGAACAGGTTGAGCAGTGCACCCTGGATGCGGCTCAGGTACACTCCGTCGACATATACACCCACCGCGGGGTCGAAGGTCTGCAGCGCGTCGGGCTGGCCGATGCCGCGGATGAAGAAGTTCGCGCTCGCCGAGGAGCCGCGGCCCTGCACCAGATTGACGTTGGGCACCGCCCCCTGGACGCCCGACAGATCGTTGGCGCCCAGCTTCTCGAGCTGCTCGTCGCCCAGCGCCGTGACCGCGATCGGCACGTCGAGCAGGCGCTCTTCCCGCTTGCGGGCGATGACGACGATCGGCTGTTCCTCGGTCGCTTCTTCGGCGACCGAGCGGTCGCCATCGGTAGTGTCCTGCGCCATCGCGGGCGCGGCCAAGGCGCCGAGCGCAACGCTGGCGGCAAGCGCGATGCGGCGGACGTGGAGCGAGGTGCGGCGGTTCATTATGTGTCTCCCTGCGCGCGGCGTTCAGCGCGCTTGCCAGACCTGATATTGAAACCTGAACCACCTTTCAACTTTTTTCATTGCGAACATTTGTGAAGCGGCTACTCGTTGCGTGATGGCAACAGATGCGGCCCTCAATGCAGCCAGTCCGGGCAAGGCGCCGCGCACCGCGCGGGGTCGCGAGACGTTGCGCAAGCTGCTCGATGCGGCGGCGAAGGAGTTCGCCGACCTGGGCTTCCACGCCGCCTCGATCAGCGGAATCACGCGGCGCGCGGGCACCGCTCTCGGGAGCTTCTACACTTACTTCGACAGCAAGGAGGCGATCTTCTCCGCGCTGGTGAAGGACATGAGCGAAAGCGTCGCGCGCGAGGCCGCCGCGGCGATGAGCCCCGACGCCACCGGGATTGCCCGCGAGCGCGAGGCACTGACCGCGTTCCTCGCCTTCGCTCGCGACAACAAGGAAATCTACCGCATCATCGATGAAGCCGAGTTCGCCGATCCGGCGAGCTACCGCGCGCACTACGATGGCACCGCGACCCGCATCGCGGCGCGGCTCGACGCAGCGGTAGCGCAAGGCCACCTCGCACCCGGGGACAACGAGGTGCGCGCCTGGGCGCTGATGGGAATGAACGTATTTCTCGGCCTGCGCTACGCCGTGTGGGACGATAGCCGCCCGGTGAGCGAGATAACCGCCGCGGTCGAAGCCTTGCTGCGCGAGGGAATCGCCGCGCGCTAGCTCGCCAGCAGGCTCGCGTTACCGCCCGCAGCGGTCGTGTCGATGCACACCACCCGCTCGGTCGCGAAGCGCGCGACGTAGTGCGGGCCGCCCGCCTTGGGGCCGGTGCCCGACAGGCCCTCGCCGCCGAACGGCTGGCTCTCGACCACCGCGCCGATCTGGTTGCGGTTGACGTAGAGGTTGCCCACCCGCGCCAGACGCTCGACCGTGCGCCGGGTCTCGGCGATGCGGCTGTGGAGGCCGAGCGTGAGGCCGTAGCCGGTGGCGTTGATGTCCTCGATCACGCGTTCCAGTTCGTCGCCGGCGAAGCGTGCAACGTGGAGCACGGGGCCGAAGTTCTCGCGCGCGACGTCGCGGATCGAGGCAATTTCGATGATCGTCGGCGGGACGAACGATCCGGTGAGCCCGACAGGAAGCTCGCGCCGCCACACCGGGCGGCCCTTCGCCTGCATGTCGGCGACGTGACCTTCGAGCGAGCCTTGCGCCTCAGCATCGATCACCGGGCCGACATCGGTCGACGTGTCCTGCGGATCGCCGATCACCAGCGCCTCAAACGCGCCCTTGATCATCTCCAGCATCGCATCGGCGACATCGTCCTGCAGGTAGAGCACGCGCAGCGCGCTGCAGCGTTGGCCCGCGCTCTGGAACGCGCTGGCGACCACGTCGCGGGTCACCTGCTCGGGCAGTGCCGAGCTGTCGACGATCATCGCGTTCTGGCCGCCAGTTTCCGCCACCAACGTGGCGATCGGCCCGTCGCGACTGGCGAGGCTGCGGTTGATCGCGCGCGCGGTCTCGGTCGAGCCGGTGAACGCGACCCCGGCGATACGCGGGTCCGAAGTGATAAGTTGCCCGACCTCGGCCGCGCCCGGCAGCAGCTGCAGCACCTCGGGCGGAATGCCCGCCTCGTGGCACAGCTTGATCGCGAGCGCAGCGATCAGCGGGGTCTGCTCGGCGGGCTTGGCGACCACCGTGTTGCCCGCGGCAAGCGCCGCGGCGGCGGGGCCGATGAAGATCGCCAGCGGGAAGTTCCACGGGCTTATGGTGGCGAACACGCCGCGCCCGACCAGGCTCAGGCGGTTCTCCTCGCCCGTCGGGCCGGGCAGCGGGATCGGCGCGGAGAACAGCCGCCGGGCCTCGCCCGCGTAGAAGCGCAGGAAGTCGACTGCCTCGCGCAGTTCGAGCACGCCGTCGACCAGCGTCTTGCCCGCTTCGCGCTGGCAAAGGGAGATGAACTCGGCCGTGTGCGCCTCGAACGCGTCGGCGGCGGCCTCCAGCAGCAGCGCCCGCTTCTCGCCGCCGAGCGCGTTCCAGCCGGGCTGGATCGCCTCGGCCCGCGCAATGGCGTCGACGACCTGGGCGGCGGTTGCATCGCGGCAGGTGCCGATTTCGCTGCCATCCGTCGGCGACACGACCGGCGTTTCCGGAGCGTCACCCGCGCCGAACGTCGCTTCGGCGTTCCAGCGGGTGTTCCGCAGGCTGTTCAGCGCTTGATCGAGCGCTTCATTGACCAGCGGATCGGCCAGATCGACCCCCGCGCTGTTGGCGCGGTTGCCGAAGATGTCGCGCGGCAGCGGGATCGCCGGATTGCGCTTGGGCTCGGTCGCCGCAAGCTCGGCCACCGGGTCGCCGGTCAACTCCGTCACCGGCACATCGGCATCGGCCATGCGGTTGACGAAGCTCGAGTTCGCACCGTTCTCCAGCAGCCGTCGGACGAGGTAGGCGAGCAAATCCTTGTGCCCCCCGACCGGCGCGTAGATCCGCACCCGCGTGCGGGCATTGCCCTCGATCCGCGCCAATTCGCCGTAAACGTCCTCGCCCATGCCGTGGAGGCGCTGGAACTCGAACTCGCGGGCGCCCGCGAGCGCCTTGATCGCGCCGATGGTGTAGGCGTTGTGGGTCGCGAAGGCGGGAAAGATCGCGTCCTCGGCATCGAGCAGCTTGGCAGCACACGCGAGGTAGCTGACGTCGGTCGATAGCTTGCGGGTGAACACCGGGTAGTCGCAGTACCCGCCCACCTGCGAGAGCTTGATTTCGCTGTCCCAGTACGCGCCCTTGACCAGCCGCACGAACAATCGCCGCCCGTGCCGCCGGGCGAGCTTGGCGACCCAGTCGCACATGTGCGCCGCGCGCTTCTGGTAGGCCTGCAGTGCCAGTCCAAAGCCGGTCCAGTTGCCTTCAAAGAGCGTGTCGTCGGCAACCAGCGCCTCGATGATGTCCATCGACAGCTCGAGCCGCTCGGCCTCCTCGGCGTCGATGGTGAAATGCATGCCCCCGTCGCGCGCCTTCCCGGCGAGGTCGCGAATCATCGGCACCAGCGCCGCCTTGGCCGCCTCGGCGTGGAGAAAGTCGTAGCGCGGATAGAGCGCCGACAGCTTGACCGAGATGCCCGGCGAGTCCTGCCAGCCCGGCGCGGTCTCGCGCGAGAGACGCGCGATCGCGCCCTCGTAGCTCGCGCGGTACCGCTCGGCGTCGGCGAAGGTCATCGCCGCCTCGCCCAGCATGTCGAAGCTGTGCTGCAGCCCCTTCGCCCGCTCGGGCGCGGCGCGCTTGAGCGCTTCTTCGATCGTCCGTCCGAACACGAACTGGCCGCCGAGGATTTTCATCGCCTGCAGCGTGGCGGTGCGGATCACCGGTTCGCCAAGCCGCCCCATCGCGCGGCGCAGCGTCGCGCCCATGCCGCGCTGGTGCGCTTCGGGCGGGTCGAGCACTTCGCCGGTCAGCATCAGCGAGAAGGTCGCCGCGTTGACGAAGGTCGAACTCGATTCGCCGAGGTGTTCGCTCCAGTCGATGTCGCCGATCTTGTCCTTGATCAGCGCGTCAGCGGTGCGCGTGTCGGGTACCCGCAGCAGCGCTTCGGCGAGGCACATCAGCGCGATGCCCTCCTCGGTCGCGAGACCGTAGGTCTGCAGGAACGCGTCGAGCCCGCTCGCCTTGCGCGCCCGCGCACCCTCGATCAGCGAGGCCGCGATCCGGGCCGCCTCGCCGTGCACGGCGCTCGCGGGAGCCGCCTGGCGGATGCGTTCGGCAACGCAGGCTTCCTCCTCCTGGCGATAGACGAGGCGGAGCGGCTGGCGGTCGATCGGGGAGGGTGCTGGCATGGCCCGCGCCCCTGCACCCGGTTGCACTTGCAATCAAGCGGTGCGGGTAGCCCTAACCGACCAGGTCGAGCATCGACTGCCGGGTGTAGGGCTTGCGCAGGCATTCCTCGCCCTCGCCGCGCGGCGAGGGATCGTGCGCGCCGGTCGCGAAGATCGCCTTGATCCCCGGCACCAGCTCGCGCGCCAGGCGGGCGAGCTCCCAGCCGTCGATCTCGCCGGGCATGTGAATGTCGGTGAACAACACGCCGAAGCTGGGATCGGCCTGGAGGATCGCGAGTGCTTCATCGCCGCTGCCGGCCGAGGCGACCTGGTGACCGGCATCGGCGAGATCCTCGCACGCAAGCTCCCGGATCAGCATTTCGTCCTCGACGACCAGGACTTTGGCCATGAACCCCCCGAGATACCCGTCACCCGCTCAACCCAGCTTGCGCATGACCGCTTGAGGGTGCGTCAAGCAAAGTTCGGCGACTGGAACCAACTCGTATGACAGTCCGTTGGTTCCGGCAGGGCGCCAACGACCGAATTTCAAGTACAGGAGAGCGGGGGAATCATCACATCTGCCGGTAACAATCGTGGGCGGCGCCATGCGCGTGCGCTGGGGGCGACCGCGAGTTTGGCGTTGCCGCTCTCGCTCGTGTCCCTCCCTGCCCAGGCGCAGGAGTTGACCGACCTCCAATCGATGTCGATCGAGGACTTGGGCGAGGTCAACGTCACCTCGGTCAGCAAGTCCGACCAGGCGCTGAGCGATGCGCCCGCCTCGATCTACGTCATCAGCCATGAGGATATCGTCCGCTCGGGCGCGTTGACGATCCCCGAGATGCTGCGGCTCGCGCCCAACCTGCAGGTCTATCAGACCAATCCCGGACAATGGGTGGTCACCGCGCGCGGCCTCAACGGCAGCCTGCAGGCGCAGAACTTTTCCAACAAGCTGCTTGTGCTGGTCGACGGGCGGACGGTGTACACGCCGCTGTTCTCCGGCGTGTACTGGGACCTGCCCGACGTGCTGCCCGACAGCGTCGAGCGGATCGAGGTGATCAGCGGCCCCGGCGCGACCCTGTGGGGATCGAACGCGGTCAACGCTGTGATCAACGTGATCACCCGCAGCTCGGCGCAAACGCCCGGCCTCTCCGCCGTCGCGCGCGTCGGACCGGACCGGCAGGCTGCCGGGATCCGCTTCGGCGGCAGCGCGGGCGAGAACCTGTCGTATTCGATCAACGCGCGATACTTGCGGGAGGATGCGTTCTTTGCCCCCGGCGGCGCGGATGCAGACGACGCCTGGCGCCGCCTGGGCGGCGGCTTCCGGCTCGACTGGACGCCGAACGAGGCGGACACCGTCACGCTGCAAGGCGACATCTTCGACGGCAATGCTGCCCAATCGGGCGGACTGCGCGAGCCGTTCTCCGGCCGCAGCCTGACCGCGCGCTGGAACCGTACCACCGCCGACGGCGGGGAGACCCAGGCGCAACTGTTCTACGACCGCATCTTCCGCGATGAGCGGTCCGGTGGCGGCGCCCGGTTTCACACCGATACCTTCGACGGCGAAATCCAGCGCAGCTTCTCGCTCGGCAAGCATCAGTTGGTCGCGGGGGCCGGCGCGCGGCTGGTCAAGTACGACATCATCGGTTCGACGTCGCTGTACTTCGTCCCGGGCAAGGCGGACCTGTTCATCGCCAACGCCTTCGTCCAGGACCGCTTTGCGCTGGCGCCGAACCTGTCGGTGACGGCAGGGCTCAAGGTCGAGAACCTGCCCTATTCGGGCGCGTCACTGCTGCCCGAGTTCCGCCTCGCGTGGAAGCCGAGCGGATCGACGCTCATCTGGGGCGCGGTGTCGCGCGCGGTCCGCTCACCGACCCCATTCGACGAGGACGTCGAGGAGCGCGTCGGGCCGATTTCGATCAGCGGCAATCCCGAGTTCCTGACCGAGAAGCTGACCGCGATCGAGGGCGGCCTGCGCATCCAGCCGGCCGAGGCGTTCTCGGCCTCGGTCACCGGCTTCTACCACCTCTACGACGATCTCCGGACGATCGAGCTCAACCCGGGCGGGCCCGCGCTGGTGCCGCTGACCTGGGGTAACAATCTAAAGGGCAAGACCTACGGCATCGAGGCGTGGGGCGATCTGCGGGTGGCGCCGTGGTGGACGCTGGCGGGCGGCGCGACCGTGCTCAAGCGCAAGTTCGAGTTCGAGCCGGGCGCGTTCGGCATTCTCGGCACTGCGCAGCTCGGCAACGATCCGCCCTATGTGCTCAAGCTGCATTCGGCGATGAACCCGGTGCGCGACCTGACGATCGACCTCGACTTCCGGGCGTACGGTGCGCTGCGGCAGTCGACCGTGCCGGCATACGAGGAGCTCGGCGGGCGGATCGCGTGGCAGGCGACGCCCAACGTCACGCTGTCGGTCCAGGGCACCAACCTGCTCCCCGGTCGCCATCAGGAATACCCGCAAGGGGACTTGATCCCCGGCCGCGTCCTCGGCGGCGTGGAACTGCGCTTCTAGGCCGCGCATGGGTCGCCGCTTCCTCCGGACCTGCTGCGCGCTCGCAGCGCTCGGCGTTGCGCTGAGCGCGGGCGTTGCGAGCGCCGCGACGCCGGAAGCCGAGGTCAAGGCGGCCTATCTCTACAAGCTTGCCTCGTTCGTCCGCTGGCCGCCCACGCCGCAGCCGCCGGCGACCTTCCGCCTGTGCGTCGCCGGGCGCAGCGATATCGCCGCGGTCTTGCGCGGCCTGACCCGCGGGCAGCAGATCGACGGGCGGCCGCTGTCGGTCGAAGTGATCGGCGCCGCGCAGGCGAGCCGCGCGAGCGGGTGCCAGGTGCTCTATCTCGGCCGCGGCGCGGAAGCCGCGCGGACGCTGATCGGCGCGACCGAGGGGGTCCCCGTGCTCACCGTCGGCGACCGCGATGCCGGGACCCCCGGCGGGGTGATCGATTTCGTCCTCAAGAGCGAGAGAGTGCGTTTCGCCGCCAACGTCAAGCGCGCCAAGGCCCGCCGGCTCGATCTCAGCGCCAAGCTGCTCGACGTCGCGGTCGAGGTGACCCGATGAGCGCGCCGCTCTACCAGCGCTTCGGCCGCGGAATGCTCGAGCGGCGCTGGGCGACCGGCGGCCTCGCCCTTCTCCTGCTGGCGGCGAGCCTGTTCCTCGGTTGGCAATCCGAACGGCGCGAGAGCGCAGAACGCTACCGCCAGGTCACGGTACAGGCGCGCATCCTCGGCACCAGCGTGGCGAGCGCACTGGCGTTCGATGACGACAGCACCGCGCGCGATTACCTCGCCGGGCTGCGGCTCAACCCGTCGATCCTCGCGGCGGGGGTGTACGACGAATCCGGCCGGCTGGTCGCGGGCTATGCACGGCCGGGGCAGGCGATCGCGCAACTGGCTTCCGGGCTCGATCATCATCCCGGCGCGCGCCAGGTGTCCGCGTTCGAGCCGGTGAAGGAAGGTGGGCTGGAGCTCGGGCACGTCTATGTCCGTGCCTCGGTCGAGCCGCTCTCGGCACGGCTTTCACGCTATCTCGCGATCGGCATCCTGCTGGTGCTCGCGGCACTGTCGATTGCCATCCTCGGCGCATCCAACGCGGCGAGCGCCGCGGCCAACCGCGCGCTCCAATCCGAGATCGCCGCGCGCGAAAAGGCGCAGGCCGCCCTGCGCCAGGCGCAGAAGATGGAAGTGCTCGGCCAGCTCACCGGCGGCGTGGCGCACGATTTCAACAACCTGCTGATGGCGGCGTCGAGCGGGCTCGAGCTGATGGAGCGTGCCAAGACCGAGGACCGCCGCAAGCAGCTGGTCACGGGGATCAGCGAGGCGCTCCAGCGCGGAGCGCGGATTACCGGCCAACTGCTCGCGTTCGCGCGCCGCAGCCCGATGCAGAACGAAGTGGTCCAGCTCGAGCAGCGGATCGACAAGCTCGCAGAGCTGCTCGACCACTCGCTGCGCGAGGACGTGTCGGTCAAGTTCGACATCGGCGAAGGCCTGTGGCCGGTCCAGATCGACGTCTCGCAGTTCGAAGTCGCGATCCTCAACCTGGCGGTCAACGCCAAGGATGCGATGCCGAACGGGGGCCTCATCTGCATCGCGGCGCAGAACAGTCCCGGTGGGCTGGAGGGCGCGGATGCGGTCGAGGTATCGGTTGCCGACGAAGGCCTGGGCATGTCGCCCGAAGCGATCGAGAAGGCGTTCGAGCCGTTCTTCACCACCAAGGAAATCGGCCGCGGAACTGGCTTGGGACTGAGTCAGGTCTATGGTTTCGTCCAGGCGCTGGGCGGGAGCGTCGAGATCGCCAGTCCGCCGGGGGACGGAACCACGGTCACGATGGTGCTCCCGCGGGCGCCGCATGACGAAGGTACGGTTGCCGCCATGCCCGAGCGGCCTGCGCAAGCAACGTCTATCGCCGGCCTGCGCGTAATGCTGGTCGAGGACGACGAGGCGCTCAACGAGCTGGTCGGCGAAATGCTGGTGGATCTCGGCGTCGAGGTCGCTCGGGCCGGATCGGCCGCGGAAGGATTGAGCCTGTTCGCCGCCGGTGCGTTCGATCTGGTGGTGTCGGACATGGTCATGCCCGGCAAGCTCGATGGACTGGCCCTCGCGCGCCGGCTGCGGAGCGAGCGGGCGGGCCTGCCGGTGCTGCTGATGACCGGCTACAGCAACGCCGCCGACGCCGCGCTGGCGGACGGTTTCCGGGTTCTGCGCAAGCCGTTCAGCAGCGCCGAGCTGGCCGCCGCATTAGGCGAAGTTGCGGTGCGGGGACGACCCTGATGGAGTTCGACGACCTGCTGCGGCGCTACTTCGGCACCGCCGACTTCGCCCAGGTCACCGCCGACGGACAGGCCGCGGGGATCGAGCGCGCGCTGGTCGATCTCGGGCTCGAGCGTGATCCCGGCAAGCGCTTCGCGCTGTGGGCGCTGCTGCACATGCTCGGCGCCGCGCCCGATCTCGACGCCGCGTTCCAGAGCGAGGCGGACCGCGAGGCGGCGCGCAACTTCATGGACCTGCTCGCCGCCAGCGAGGATTGAGCGTCAAACCTCGACCGCGCGCCACTCGCCCGGCGCGATGCCGTCCACACTCCACTCGCCGATCGCCCAGCGCACCAGCCGCAAGGTGGGATGGCCGACCGCCGCGGTCATCCGGCGCACCTGCCTGTTGCGGCCTTCGCGCAAGGTGAGCTTGAGCCACGAATCGGGCACGCTCTTGCGCACCCGGATCGGCGGATCGCGCGGCCACAGTGGCGGCTCGGCAATGCGCTCGGCCCCGGCGGGACGGGTGAGCCCGTCCTTCAGCTTTACCCCCTTGCGCAAGGCCGCGAGCGCGTCCTCGCCCGGCTCGCCCTCCACCTGCACCAGATAGGTCTTGGCCAGCTTGAATCTCGGATCGGCGATCCGTGCCTTCAAGCGCCCGTCGCCGGTGAGCAGCAGCAAGCCCTCGCTGTCGAGATCGAGCCGGCCGGCGGGATAGACGCCCGGTACATCGACGTACTGCGCCAGCGTCGGCCGCGCGCCCTCGGCACTGCGGTCGGTGAACTGCGAGATCACCCCATAAGGCTTGTTGAAGAGGATGAGGCGCGCCACCCGGCGACTATTGTGGCTCCGGCCGCCGCTGCCAAGAGCGATGCGAAAATCCGCTGGACAACCGGCGGCCATGCGCGGACTTTCGCTGCCGTTCTTCGGCGCGGGGCGGCACCGGCATGGCTTCGACAGACATCTCGCATCGCACGCGCGGACGCCGCCTGGTGTGGCTCGCGCTGCCGTTGGCGGCCGTGGTGATCGCGACCGGGATCGATTGGTCGCTGAGCAAAGGGCCGCAGGAACCGGCACTCTCCGCGGCGGAATGGGGGCCCGCCGGGTATGGACCCGCCACATTCGCCGAAGCATCGCGGCAGATCGACCGGCAGCTCGAAGCCGCTACCTACATGGCTGGCCGCAATCCCGCCGATTGGCTGCGTCAGGAAGGCTTGGCGCGTGCGCTGATGTGGCGGTCGCGCGTCGCCACCGACTATGGCGATCTGGCGCGCGCCGACGCCATCCTCAGCAAGGCGGTCGGTGAAGCCCCCTCCCCGGCCGGCCCGCTGCTGAGCCAGGCGGTGCTCGGCACGATGATGCACCGCTTGGCGGTCACGACCAGCGCGCTCGACGCGATCGACCGCTGGGCCGTTCCGCCCGATCCCGACGAGCTGACCGAAGTGCACGGGCTGCGCGGCGACGTGGCGTTCTATCGCGGCGACATGGCCGGGGCGCAAGCGTGGTACGCGCGTGCCGCAGCGACAGGTCCTGGCGCGGGTCTCGCCTACCGGCAGGCCAACCTCGCAAAAGCGCGCGGAGATTTCGACGGTGCGATCCGCGCCTTCGCCGCGGGGTCGACGTCGCGTGAGCCGCCGTTCGCCAGGGCCTCGACCGCCATGCAGATCGGCGCGGTCGAGCAGGCGCGCGGCCGCTACCGCGAGGCCGCAGAGTGGTTCGCCGCCGCCGACCGGCAGTTCCCCGGCTTCTGGCTATTCGAGGCGCACAGGGCACAGTCACGCGCGATCGGCGGCGACCTCGCGGGCGGTATCGCCGACCTGCGCAAGATCGCGGAGCGCAGCCCCTCGGCGGAAGTGATGGACACGCTCGCGGTGCTGCTGCGCGCGCAAGGCCAGGCGGCCGAGAGCCGTGCATGGGGCGCCCGCGCCAAAGCGGAGTGGGACCGCCGCCTCAAGCTCGCGCCCGAAGCGGCCTATGGCCACGCATTGGAGCACGAGCTGGTCTTCGGCACCCCCGAGCGCGCCGTGGAGCTCGCCCGCGCCAACCTCGCCGCGCGCCCGTTCGGCGAATCGCGGGTCCTGCTGGCGACCGCGCTGGTCAACGTCGGCCAGGACCGCGCCGCGCTCGCCGAGTTGGCACGCGCCGAAGACTCGGGCTGGAGAAGCGCTCCGCTCTACGCGCTGCGCGCGCGGATTCTCGAGCTGGCCGGACGGACAGACCTAGCCGAGCAAGCGCGCGCCGCCGCGATCGCGCTCAATCCGCGCATCTTCGCTCCGGAAACCACACTAGTCTGGCTGTCGCACGGATGAGCATGCGCTGGGGCTTGTTGCTGGCGACGTTGCTCGGCTTGAGCGCGCCGGCGGCAGCGCACCTGACGCCCAATTCGGAGGTGCAACTCGACATCGGCGACGGATCGGTTTCGACCGATATTATCGTCCCGCAAGGAGAATACGCCTACGCCACGGGCAACCCCGTCGATGGCGGCGCCCAGTCGCAAGCGCTCGCGCGCCGCTATCTGCACGAGCACATCACCGTGCGCAGTCCGGATGGGCGTCCATGGCAGGTGCGCGTCGGCAAAGTGGAGTTCGTCCAGATCGCCGGACCGCCGGACCTCCACGCCCTCGCCACATTCACCGCGCCGGCGGACGCACCCGCTCGCCGGTTCACGATTGAATGGCGCGTGCTGGTCAATGAGCTTCCCAGTCACTTCGCGCTGTTCGTCGCCCATCGGCCCGACGGCAGCCGCGACATCCTCGGCGCGGTCCGTCACGGGCGGGTCGAATTGACGGTCGACCGGGCCCAGAGCGGGGCGTCCGCCTTCGGCAGCGCGATAGGCCTCGGCGCGCGTCATATCCTCACCGGCTACGACCACCTGATGTTCCTGCTAGCGCTGCTGCTGCCCGCGCCGTTGCTCGCGGCAAACGGACGGTGGCGCGGACGCCGAACGGCGAAGGCGACGTTCGGCCAGCTCGCGAAGATCGTCACCGCCTTCACCATCGGCCACAGCCTGACGCTGATCGGCGCGACTCTCGGCGGCTGGACGCTGCCGACCGCGCCGGTCGAGATCGCCATCGCGGTTTCGGTGCTGGTGTCGGCGATTCACGCGCTGCGGCCGCTGTTCCCCGGCCGCGAGCCGGTGGTCGCGGGCGCGTTCGGACTGGTCCACGGCCTTGCCTTCGCCACGCTGGTGCGCGAAGCGGACGCGGGCATGGCGAGCTCGGCCCTCAGCCTGTTCGGCTTCAACCTGGGAATCGAGCTGGTCCAGCTTGTGATCGTCTGCGCCGCGCTGCCAAGCCTTCTAATCCTCTCTCGCACAGAGACCTATCGCTACCTGCGAACCGGCGCTGCGGGATTCTGCGCCTTGGCTGCCGCAACCTGGATCGGCGCGCGCACCGGCGCCCTGCCCGATGCCGCCGCGCTGGCGGTGGAGGCGGTCATTCGCCAGCTCGGGTGGGTGGCGCTGGCGCTGAGCCTGATCGTAGTGGTGGGATGGCTGGTGGGCCGGCGGCGTAGCCCATCGCCGCTTGCCGTGTCATGATCCTGGTGCGCGACGCAGTCCAGAGCGAACCGGTCTCGTCCCTTTTTCCCTGCTTTACAGGGAATTTACAGGGAAAAGACGATTTTTGAGACCATTATGACGGCGTTCGGGGCTTAGGAAACCGCAGGATTCCGCCGTTTCCTGAGGCAAATTCCCTGCGCCCGGAACAGGGAAGTCATTCACAGACATCAGGGATCGAGATTTCGCCGAACAGGGAATGCGATCCGGAAAACAGCGACCCTGCGATCGTTGGGAGAGCATTGCCTGCAGCGGCCCGGCTTGACCAACTTCCAGCAGTGATCGGGCCACGTCGGGCTCACTGCCGATCCTCAATGTTCACCTTTTGTTTGACAATTGGCGCCAAGTGTGGTAAGGGGCGCGCTTCAACCATCGCCGTGACGGCAGACGGAGGAAGACGAGTATGAAGTACCCTGC
The DNA here is from genome assembly GCF_003958625.1 of Tsuneonella rigui. Classification (GTDB taxonomy): domain Bacteria; phylum Pseudomonadota; class Alphaproteobacteria; order Sphingomonadales; family Sphingomonadaceae; genus Tsuneonella; species Tsuneonella rigui. The sequence goes on from NZ_RSEL01000029.1 coordinate 80,262, forward strand.
CCAGCAGGTGATCGAACTGTCGATCAACCTATTGAAGCCTTACCCGCGCAATGCGCGGACCCACTCCAGAAAACAGATCAAGCAGATCGCCGCGTCGATCGAGCGCTTCGGGTTCACCAACCCAGTGCTGATATCGGACGATGGCGAGATCATCGCCGGCCATGGCCGGGTCGAGGCGGCCAAGCTGCTCAGGTGGAAGACGGTGCCGACGATCGCACTCTCGCATCTCTCAGAGACCGAGCGGCGCGCTTACGTGCTCGCCGACAACAAGCTCGCGCTCAATGCCGGATGGGACAAGGAAATCCTCGCGATCGAGCTCCAGGCACTGGTTGATCTCGAGTTCGATGTCGAGCTGACCGGTTTCAGCCTGGCCGAGGTTGATTTCGTGATCGACGAAGCCGGCGAGGCCGATCCGGATGGCAGGGACGCGACTGACGATGCGGTGGTCATGGCCACCGGCCCTGCAGTCTCGCGTCGCGGTGACATGTGGATTCTCGGTCGGCATCGCCTTCTATGCGGAGATGCGCGCAGTGCGGTCGAGTTCGAGGCGCTGATGGGCGGGGAGAAGGCCGACCTTGTCTTTACCGATCCTCCCTACAACGTGAAAATAGACGGCAACGTCTGCGGTCTCGGTACGGTCAAGCACCGCGAGTTTGCCTTTGCCTCTGGCGAGATGAGCCGAGCACAGTTCACCGGGTTCCTGACTGACACCCTTGGTAACGTAGCTTCCGTCATGCGCGATGGGGCAATCGCCTACGTGTGCATGGACTGGCGCCACATGGGCGAGCTGCTCGCTGCCGGCGAAGAGGTGTTCACCGAACTCAAGAACCTCGTCGTGTGGAACAAGACCAACGGCGGCATGGGCGCTTTCTACCGCTCGAAGCACGAGCTCGTCTTCGTTTTCAAGCAGGGAACGGCCGAGCACACCAACAGCTTCGGGCTCGGCCAGACCGGACGCTACCGCACCAATGTCTGGGACTACGCCGGGATCAGCTCGATCGGCGCCAATCGGTCGGACGAGCTGGCGATGCACCCGACGGTCAAGCCGGTCGCGCTTATCGCAGACGCCATCCGCGACTGCTCCAAGCGCGGCGAGACCGTGCTCGATGCGTTCGGCGGCTCGGGTAGTACGCTGATCGCGGCCGAGAAGACCGGACGCTCGGCGCGCCTCATCGAGTACGATCCGCTCTATTGCGACACCATCGTCCGGCGCTGGGAAGCCTACACCGGCAAGCGCGCCACCTTGACCGTGACGGAAGAGACATTCGAAGCCGTGACCGAGGCCCGCCTTGGTCCTGATCTCGGCCGCGAGGCCGCCTGATGGCGAGCAAGGCAATCGCCGCAGGGGAAGGCGACCAGCGAGACGGCAAGCCGGCGGGGAACAGCAACCTGCCGGTTGCGTACGATGTCGGGTACGGCAAGCCCCCTACCCAGCACCGCTTCCAGAAGGGCAGGTCAGGCAACCCCGGTGGTCGCCCGCGGGGAGCGAAGAACAGACCCAAGCCGTACGATCCGGCGACCAAACCCACGGACAGCCTCATTCTCGAGGAAGCCTATCGCCCAGTGACGATCAGGGAAGGAGACAGGGTCATCGAGTTGCCGGCTATCCAAGCGGCAATGCGTTCGCTCGCGATCTCGGCCATGAAGGGAAGCCGCCTGTCGCAGCGGGCGCTCGCGGAACTGGTGCGCGAGGTCGAGGAGCGGCGTACGAAAGAGCACTACAGCGCACTCGAGAACGCCTTCGATTACAAACAGCGCTGGACCGATGAACTCGAGCGTCGCGCAAGGCTCGGCATCGACGAGCCCGATCCCATTCCGCACCCCGAGGATGTCATCATCGACATGCGGACCGGCCACGTACGTACTGAAGGCCCGCTGGACGAGCGTGAAAAACGGTCGTGGGACGAGCGCCTTGCCCGGCGTGACGAGGCCCAGGCAGAGGTGAACTCGTTCGCCGAGAGGTATCGGCGATCGCGCTCAGACGAACACAAGGCGCGCTGGCTCGAGGAATGGCATTTTGAGCAGCGCATTTTCGACATCATCAACGACAGCTTCCCTCCCCGCTACAAGGCGAAGCTCGAAAACCGCTCCTACCGTGAGGGCGCCTCGCGCGAGGGCAAAACTCTCGAGGCTTTCGTTCAGGACCGGAAGCGGCCCAAAGCCAAGAGGAAGTGGGGAGATTATGTGGAGGATTGAGTTCGCTTAAGTACGCTTTGCGCCCAAGTCCGGTCATTCAACGCCTGCGGACAGCTTTCCGAAAGCTGACGATCTTCGAAAAGCATTGTTCTCGCGATTGGCGTGCGGCGGCCTCGTCCAGCTGGCAAGCTCATCTGGCCGAGGTGAACGCCGACGCTTCCCGATAGCCTGTATGTCTCTTTCGGCACGAGCAGCCCCATTGGCCTCGAGCACCCAATTTGCGAAAGCTACAGCGTGGCGAGCAGTGCTAGGGCCAGGCCATCCCGCGAAATAAAAAGCGGCCCCATGCACAAGGCATGGGGCCGTGATCAGGTAACCAGCGTTGGATGCTAGAATTTAATACGCGCCGAGGCGAAGAATTCGCGGCCATCGAAATCATAGCCGTTGCCGATCGGATTGTTGTTCCGGGCGAAAACCTCGCTGCCGTCAACCTTCGGGGGTGCCCGATCGAAGATGTTGGAAACGCCGATGCGAGCTTCCCACCGATCCGTCGTGTAGCGGATAGAGGCGGTGTGGGTGAAGTACTTGCCCGCATAGCCGATATCGCGGCAGTAGATACCATCGCCCGGGACGATACCGTCCGGCACGCCCGCCGCGTTGCGCGAACCGCCGCCGAGGCAGGTGTCGCCCGCAAAGCCTGGTGTCTTCTGGCCATCGGGTCCGTATCCGAACGCGTCGGACAGCGGTTCGATATCTGCATCCTCCTCTTCGACCGGTCCGATGTACCGCGTCTGCCAGGTGAATGTCAGGTTATCCATCGCAGCGGTGAACGTTGCCCGGCCGGTCCACTTCGGAAAGCCGAATTGCCCCTTGTCCTCATCAAGACTTTGCACTCCATCATCATCGATGAAGACCGTGCTTCGCTCGAGCAGCCTGTTTGCACGAACATTGAGCCCAAGCACCAATGAACGGTCACCCAGCTGAAGGTCGTAGCCCGCGCTCGCGTTGAAATCGAGCCCGCGGACCTTGTCCTTGTTCAGGTTGATAAAGCCCGCCTCGACATCCGAGATAAGGAAGCGGTCGTTGATGCTGGTGCTGGAGGTAATGCGGTCGCAGAATTGACTGCGAATGCCGTCCACCCGTGCGAAGCAGTCGTTGATGATAAACTGCTCCGAAGGCTCGATAATCGAGTCGGTAACCTGAATATTATAGTAATTGACATTCAGATTGAGGCTGAGCGGACCCCACCGGTCGCCAAACGCGACGCCCGTCGTAAACGACGTTGACGTCTCCGGGTCGAGGTCGAGACTGCCGCCGGTGGTCGATTCAATACCGAACACCTGCAGGGTGTTCAGTTTCTGGGCGTCGATGCCGACCTTGGTCGGATCGCGCCCTTCCCGGATGCAGTTCGAGATGATGGCCGGGTCGCGGGTATCCAGTCCGGGCTGATAGATGTTGTCCGTGCTCCCCGGCAACGGCTTGAACGCATCGGTGGGAACAGCGCAGGGGTCGGTGATGGTCGGGAACCCGCTTTGACCGGCCAGGAAATTCTCGCGCAAGTTGGGCGCGCGGAACGACGTGCCGTAGCTCATCTTGAACAGTAGCTGTTCGATCGGGCGCCAGCCCAGCTTCATCGAATAGGTTTCCGCCGTCCCATAGTACTGGTCGTCAGTGAGGCGTCCGGAGAGATTGACGCGCAGCTCCTGGGCTGCCCGCTGGTTGAGCAGAAGCGGGATATCGAGCTCCGCGAAGGCTTCCTTGACGTGCTTCTTGCCACTGGCGCCGCGGTCCTGCGAGAACGCGAACTGCAGACCGTTGGAGGCAACGAAGTCCGGCCTCGAATCGACCTTGTCCTCTCGGTACTCCCCGCCGATCACCAATGCCACATCGCCGCCAGGCGCTATGTGGAACAGATTGCCGGTCGCGTACGCATTGATGAGGAACTGATCGTAGGTGGTGTCGAAACGCCGCTCGCTGAAAAGGTAGGCGCGCTCCGCCTCGGTAAGGTTCCCGATCGGCTTTCCAAGCAGTTCCGGGGTGAACAGGTTGACCGGAACACAGCCCTTCAGAAGGTCGGGGGCGGCCAAGTTCGGATTGGCGAGCGTGCCGGTGCATGGGGTGATCACCGGACCACCGAAAACACCGCCGATCGGAAGGCTCGAATCGTAGTCGTCCGCGATGCCGTCGCCGTCATTGTCGGCAATACCGTCGTCGTTGAAGTCGGCCGTCGGGTCGACACCGAGGGACAGCGCAAGCTTGTCCTCTCGAATGCCGCGGCGGACCGAGACACCCTTGGAGTGCGAGTACACGCCAGCCACTTCGAACGACCAGCTCGGGGCGATGAACGGCAGGTCGCCCTTGACGCCAAGGACGCCGCGGTACTGATCCTGCACGACGTCGGTGTTGTTGCGGTCGCCCACGACCGCAACGATCGGAGCGACCGGCAGGATAAAGCCGGTGGAAAGTCCACCCGGCAAGCCGAGCGCCGCGCGACGCTTGTTCTCTGCCGCCCGGCAATCGACACCGCTGGGATTGGTGAGAAAATTGCACGGATTAAAGGCGTTCTCTGCGGGCACTTCGGGGAACAGCTGAGCGGCTCCGTTATTTTCATTGAAAACTTCGACGCGCGAGAAGTTCGCCTCGAAGAATGGTGTGATGTTGGCAGCCCCCCCGAGCGAGTACTCACCGTACGCCATCACGTTGTAGACTTTTTGCTGGTTGATCAGCACCTGGCTCGGATCGAATTCAGCATTCTGCTTCTGGAAGTCGACGTCGCGGATTCCGTCCCCGTTCGCATCGATATTCCGACCAAGCAAGGCGGAGTCGCTGAAGCCCGGGATGAAGGTGTTACCGGCTCCGCCGGTATAATAGATGGAGCCGTAATTGGTTTGCTCCACGAAGATGCGGCCGGTGAGATTGGTAAGCTTGCAGGCTCCCTCCGAGGTGCTGATATTCGGGTTTACCTGACGCACCAAAGCGTTGGTGCGAAGGTCGATCGTGCGGACGTTGCCGTTTTGATCGACTTCGTAGTTCTGGTCGCAATTCGACAGAAACGGACGGTCGCCGAAGCGAACCGCGTCGCGATAGGCGTATTCGGCGCCGAACCCGAAGAACCCGCGATCGAACGTTTTGCCCCATGCCGCGCTGACCGTGTAGTCATCGCCCCCGCCGTGCGGGTTGAGATTTCCCTCCGCGTAGAGTTCGAGGCCGGTGAAATCCTTGCGTAGGATGATATTCCCGACGCCCGCGACCGCATCGGAACCGTACACCGATGAAGCGCCGTCGAGCAGGAGGTCGTAGCGGGCGATCAGCGAACCCGGGAGCATGTTGATCGACGGATTGCTCGGTGAGCCTTCGACACCGGACGGCGCCAGGCGGCGACCGTTGAGCAGAAGCAACGTACGATCCGCGCCGAGTCCACGCAAATCAAGGGTTTGCGAACCGGGCCCATTGGGCAAGACATAGCCCGAGAACGACGCGTCGATCTGCTGGCCCGCCGCTGACTCGGAGCGCTGCAGGACCTGTGCCGGATCAAACTCGCCGACATCCCGCGAGGACTGTCCGGTGATGACCTGGATGGGCGAAATGCTCGTGTACGTGCTGGGCTGCTTGATCCGCGAGCCCGTTACCAGGATCTGCCCTTGGTTGGGGTCGCCCTCGGCATCGGTCGTGGCGATGGTGGCCGCCTCGTCTTCATCCGTCGGCACGTTGGTGGTTACGCTCGTTGCCTGCCCGTCCCCGGCGTCCTGCGCCAACGCAGGGTTCGAGACGGCCATCGCGACAGACGACACGGAGACTGCGAGTCCCATCGCAATCCTGTACTTATTCATGTGTGTACTCCCCAAGGTATCAATCAGTTTACAACATTTCTCATGGCGACTGCGGGTCAGCGCACATGACACTTTTCTAGTTGGACATAATTCCTGAAGTAATGACCGTCGCCAGTTGCGTATTGGCGGGTCGCCCCATTTTTAACGTTATCTCTCAACTTTCCCTGAACTCACCCCACGGGGATGACTTGCACAAGTAAACACCGCGGCACCGCGATTCTTACGAATTGTAATAGCTTATGACGGCCGACCGGCGGGCGCTCTGGGAGGCAAGCGCGCCGTCAAACGACGCCGGCCTCCGAGCCGCCTTAACTCTCACCGTCTTGGAGTAATCGGTCCAATCCCCGCTTCCGCGCAGGTGCGACATCCGCCAGAAGGTCTTTGACCCCCTGGACACGTAATGACCGCGAACGACGTGCATTCGCGGCATTGCGCGCCCGCTGTCGGAATTGCCCGCCGGCCTGTCGGAGGACGGTGCATACTCCCCAAGACGCAAACTGACTTCGACGTGACCCAGAGGCGGTCGGCGCGCGCCCGCCCGATGGTCCTGCGGCGCCGACACAGAGTGCTTCTCTCGCAGTACGTTGGGGCTCGACAGCAGAACGGAAAACGTCAGCAGATAGGGGATGAAGAACCAGGTTCCCTCGGCCTCCAGGGTCATCTTGTTCCTGAGCGTCGCCTCTCCCGCCTTGGCCACTGTGCTTATCCACCCCGGGTCCATGGTCATCGCGACCCGCGTCAGGACATGGTCCAGATGCGGGAAAAGGCGGTGAGCGAATTGCCGGCTTCCACGAACATTCGGCCGGGCCTCGCCGTCGAGGTCGAACTCGATGACGCCCGGCAACCGCTGGGGACGACCCGCAGTGGTGGTATAATAGGGTAGCACCGTGCCGCTCCGTCCGTCCTCGGACGCCTGGACGAGACAGCCAAGCTTCTGGCCGCCCTCCAGCGGCTCGGCAAACCACTCGAGCCAGAATACGGCCGCCGGAAGCCTCAACACTTCGCGTTCGAGCGAAGGGAGCTCCGGGCACTCGCGAAGGAGGTCCGAGCATTGCTTGGAGGCATCGGCGTCAAGGACATATCGCAAGGGACAGCACCGGAGCTGCATCGCGTCGCGCCGCGATACCCTCACGTCTCCGCGCGGCAGCACGAGACGACTGGCGACGATCTGATCCATCAGCATGACCATGCGGCATCGATAATACGTGTCGTACTATGTGGCAATATGAGGGTTTGTTTGTGGAGGCGATTGTGCGCGCGGCGGCTCAGCTGATGCCAGAAAGCCACAAAAGACTTTTGCCCCGAGGTGATGCATGCCGTGCGGAAGGGGCGTGAGTTCCGCCGGAAAATGAAAGCACGAGACGATGGCCGAGCCGCTGACCCACCATGAAAGCCACGTGCTTGCCGTCATCCGAAAATGGGAACCGGTCACGGCATATTTTGTCCGGAAGGCTCTCCGCCAGAGCCTGGCGTCCAGCTTTTCCGACAGCCCAGGCAGCGTCTATCCGATCATCGAACGCCTGAAGCGTCGCGGCTACGTGACCGCGCAAGCGGCGCTCGACTCCGGGCGCAAGGCCGAGTTGCTGGCCTGCACTCCCCGCGGGGAGAGCGCGATTGTCGAATGGTTGGTGCGAGTGGACGAAAGCGACCTGTTGCCCGAAGATCCATGGCGCACCCGGGTTCTGTTCAGCGACCTGCTGGATCCCCCTGCGCAGGTCGAGTGGCTTCAAAAACTGAGGTCGGCAGCCGAGGCGGAGCTCGACGCGATCAAGGGGCGCCTGCAAATGTCCACCGTTCCGAAAGAAGCCGACGCGGCCGAGGGCGCGCGACTGCAAACGGAAGCGCGGCTGATCTGGCTCGATCGATTGATGGCGCGATCGATCTCCCGGGAAGGATAAAAGCGCGCCTCAGGCCTTCGCATGCACACACCCTGTCCGGGCTGATAAAATTGTCACAGAAGAGGCATTATAATACGTATCGTATTCTTTCAGCGTGCTGACCAGCAGTGGCTCAATGCTCGGGGCAGGCCGCTACAGCTTCACTTTGCGTACGGGACCCAAGGTTTTTTCGAAGATCAGCGCAGGGACTAGGCCACCTGCGCTCTACTTCCCATTTTCACCGGTCCGCGGATGGGCCGTCGCTGCCGGCGATCAGGAGAGCCAGCGCCTGACGGACCAGCCGAGACGCGGATTCGCGGTCCCTGCGAGCGCACCAGATAGCGATTTGCCGCGCGAGGTGACCTCTTTCCCCAGGCAATAGCGGCGCCGCGAATCCCCCACCACGCAGGGCGCCGATTAACCAACCGAGTTCTGTCTCGATGTCCCCCATTGACCCGCCGGCGGAGCGACACACGTGCATGATCCGTTGGGTAGATTGGTCGAGGCATTTTCTTGCCTCGGTCCAGGTCCGACCGCTGACAACGCGCCCGGTTTCCATCCAATGTGTCGAACGATCGCGCGCGCCGAGGCTCGACGCGGCCGCGGCATCGCTGGGCGCGTAGTTCGTTGCAAAGGCTTTCTTGGCGCGGGGCATCGCCATCGGTGTGCGGCCTCGATCCCCTGCGCGCTATACCGTAAATGCGGTATATGCGGCCGGTCGCACCTAGGCTGTTGCACCCGTTCGCCGATGACATGACATTCGTCCGGTCGCCAGGCAGGTTCGTCGATTGAAATGAAATCGGACTGACACGTTTGATAGGCTCCGGGGGTGAACAGGCTTCACCTTCAAGCGCTTGATGCAATCCACGAATTCGGTGAGATCGACGATGCGCAGGTGCTGCTGGAGCGATCCTCGCAGGTTCTCAAAGCTTTCGGATATTCCGCCTTTGTATTGAGCCGTCTTCCGCGGCCTGGCGCCGCCGGCCAGCCAGAGATCCTGTTGAACGGCTGGCCCGAGGGCTGGAGCCACCGCTACGACGAGGCCGGGCATTATAACAATGATCCGGTCGCCTCTTATTGCGCGGTGTCCAGGCAACCGTTCTCGTGGACCGAGATCCCCGCTCCCCACATGCACGGGCGACGGGGGCTTCAAATCGTCAATGAAGCTTCGGAATTCGGCCTGACCCACGGCCTGTGCGTTCCAGTCCACACGCCGCTCGGTACCGGCGGCATGTCACTGGCCGGCCAAGGCCTGGACGAAGAGCCCGGCGTGCGTGATCTTGCGTCCCTCCTGGCGTTCAAGATCTGCATGGCATTCGAGCAGGTCGGGCCCGACATTTCCCCCCGGGCCCGCCTTACACCCAGAGAGCGCGATGTCCTGAGCTGGATCGCGATGGGCAAGACCGTCGAAGAGGTCGGCATGATACTGTCGATCTCGGGACATACGGTTGGTGAGCATCTCAAGCGGATTCGCGCGAAGCTGCACACGAGCAACAACGCCCATTCGGTCATCAAGGCGCTGCAAACCGGACAGCTTCAGCTTTAGCCGCGTAAGACCGGCCCATCTTCGCTCGTAGGCAGCTTGGCGCACTTGCTTCGCGCTGATAGTGCTCGCGTCCAAGCGTCACGCATGGCCGCCTGGAGGCTGTCGGTGCGCTCGCAAGGACCGATTGTTGGCTGAAATTCTCCGGACCGGGGAAAGCTAGCCGCGCTGAGGCCGCGACTTGACGCCTGCTGTGGATGGATTGTCTCGGCGCGTGATCAGCATGGCCAGCAACTGACGGATCAGCTGATACGCGGACCCGCGATCCCCATGAATGCACCAGATCGCAATTTGCCACGCAAGCTGGGCCCTTTCCTCAGGCGGCATGGATGCCGAGAACCCCTGGCAACGCAAGGAATCGATCCAGGCCTGAAGCTCTGCTTCGATGGCTCCGATCGCCGTTGCGCCAGAACGGCAAAGGTCGGTCAGCCGCCGTGCCGAGTGGTCGAGGTGATTGCGCGCATCGCTCCAGGCCCGATCGCGGGCATGGTCGGCGGGGACGTGCACGGTCACTGCCCCGACACGCGAGATTGGCTCAGCATTTGTCAGCAAGGCTCATCTTGCCGAGCACGCGACGTCGGCCAGATCGTCCTCGCGGTTGCGGTCGATATACAGGCCATGAGGGTCAATGCTGACGCGGGTAGGCTCCTGTTTCGTGATAAATCGCAGCAGCTGCCGACCACTGCGAACGTCTCGCCGGCTGTCGAAGAGTGCTTCACCGGGGGCCTCGCCCTCCCCGCGCGTCACCAGGACATCCACCGAGATCGAGAGGGGCGCTTCGACTTCCCGGCCCGTTCCATCGGCATAGAATTTGCGCGCGTCGACCGGGACGGTCACATCCCAACGCCCGTCCGGTCTGCGCATGCAGGAAGCGCTGCCAAGCTGCAGATCGTACAGCGTGACACGTTCGAAGAGGTCCTCGATAAGCTGCCGCTGCTGCGGGGATCGCGCTTCCCCCTGCAGGACGGTCACAAGATCGACCGAGCGCGGATAGGGCGGCGCGGAGAAGCGGTATCGCGCCACCAAACGGCGGAGCGCGCGGTTCACGGCCTCCTCCCCCATCTGATCCTGCAGCAGATAGAGGACGAGGGCGCCCTTGCCGTAGGCTATGTGCTGGTCGCTCGACCCGGTCCTGATCAGCGGCTCCTCACCCCCGACGCCGGCGCGGCGGCCCTTGAGATACCGGTCGAGCTGAAACGCCAGGAGGTCGTCGATCCCCTTGCCGTGACGCTGCTGCTTGAGAACCATCAGCGCCGAGTACTGCGCCAGGGTCTCGATCAGCACCGGGGCGCCTTCCATTCGCGTGCCGCGGACCTGGTGCCCCCACCACTGGTGCGACAGCTCGTGCGCTGCGAACATGGTGGCCATGTCGATGGTGCCGGGGTCCCGGAGGTCCATCGCCATGGGCGCAATCTCTCCCATAGCGATTACTCCGGGATAGGCGTGTGCGCCATCGCGGTAGGCCGCCTCGACTGCACGCACATGATCGAATTGGTACGGTCCGAAGGCGCGCGAGAAGGTCTCGATGGAAGCCTCCATCGCCGTCATCAACCGGTTCACATTCCAGCGGTGGCCCGGATCGTAGTAGATGGCGTAGTCGATGCCGTTGCGGGCACGTCGGGCGACCGCAAAGCGGCCGGACTGGATGGAAAAGTTGTTCTGGATCGGACCGCGCGACACGAAGCGGGTTATCCGGCGACCACCGCGGAGCCGGTCTTCCACGATCTTGCCCGGCGCAATGGCGAGTTGGTCGGCGCTGGTCGAGACGGTGATATCGGCGGATATCCATGCGTTGTCCGACAGCATCCGGGCATTCGCCTGCGCATCTTCCAGACGGGGCAACGCGCGCTGGCGCGGAAGGCCCATCCTTCGCCGCGCTTCCGGATCCTCGAGCAGCCCGCTGTCGTGCATGCCGATCCGAGGCGTCAGCGCAAAGGCATCGAGCTCAGTGCCGTTGGGGAGAACTCCCGCGTTACCGCCCGACAGGCCAAAGCCGCGCCGGTCGCGTGTGGTCCGAAATGCAATCGTTCGCGTTTCGGAGGGGCGCATGGGCTTGGTGAGACGATAGATGCGATAGCGAAAGGCGCGATCGTCCAGGGCGAGACGGGAGTCCGGAACCTCAAGACCCACCAGGTCCAGCGCGGGATCGGCTAGGCGGATGTGGATCGTGTCGATCGGAACCGGCGTCCTGTTCACCAGGCGATAGCTCCCGCTGACCTGCGCGGTGCCCTTCTCGGGATACAGCGCCACCGCCAATTTTATGTCGTCGACGACAGGCTGCGGAATGCTCCCGTAGCGCAGATACCGCTTCTCGTACTCGGCGAGGTACCGCTCGGTGCTACGCGCGGTCTCGACATGGTTGAAGAGGTTTGTGTTTACGAGAACCCAGGTGCCGCACAGCAACATTGCGAGGATGAGAACGAGCACAGCCCCGCGCGCGGTGTCCGGCATCGTGCAAAGCGCGCGACGGAACCTGGTGCTGGCCGGAGCTGCCGCACCGCGCGGCCACAGCATGTGCGCAGCTTTCAGCAGGAGGGCCGCCGTCATGGCCCAGAAGGCGCGCACCCACCACGCCGCCTCAGCCGAAAAGCCCGTTCCCGCGAGATCCGACAAGGGCGTCTCCGGGACCGAACCATAGAGCAGTAGCGGATGCGCTAACCCCAGTGCCGGCCCCAGGATGAGCAGGACGAAGTACACCGTCAGGATGCCCCAGGCTGCATACTTGCTTGGACTTGCCGCGTGGATGAACACCGCGAGAGCGGCGACCGCAAGCGTGTCCAGGCCGCGCGGGACCAGATACCAGCGCAAGTAGTCAGCGGGCACGATGGCAACGGAACCGTCGATCGCCTGCAGCGTCATGGCGACTGCTGCTGAAACGACGAGCGTCGCCAGAAGCACGAACGCGAGACCCAGCATCTTGGGCAGCATCAGGGCCCAGGCGGGCAGCGGCGTAGCGTCGATGATCGCATCGACCCGCCGCTCGCGCTCGCGCCACACGAGCTCACCCCCGAAGTACGCCGCGACGACGACCAGCAAGGTTCGGAAACTGTCGTCGAGAATTGGCACCAGCACCGATGTCAGCGGGTGGACCGGAGTGCCCGCGACGGTCGACGCGGTGAGGAGACCGGGCAGCGCGAACGCCAGCGCTATGAGCAGGAGGATCCAGAAGACTGCGCTCTGCAGGATGAAGCGCGCCTCCATCCTTGCCCGGCCGATGAACTGCGCGGTCGCGGTGTGGCGATCGAAGCGCGGCGACGGAAGACGCCCGATGGACGAATCGAACCTTCCGAGCCGGCTATCGCTGGTCCGTAAAGTCTGTTCCCGCGCGAGCTTGCGTTGCTGCCTCCGGGACAGGGGACGACCGGTGAAGCGAAATCGCCAGACCGTGAGTGCCAGCAGGCCAAGTGCGAGCGTCATCCACACAAGCCTGCTGAGGACCATCAGCCCGCTCACCGGGACCGCGCCGGCATTGATTTCCGCGGCAGTCAGATAGCGCGAGGCGGCCATGTAGGCCGACATGCCTAGGGGATCGAGGAGAACGCGGGCGGTCTGGATGCCGGTCTGCCCTTCCATCAGGCGCTGGCCGACCAGATAGAACAGCAGCACACCGACCACGCCGACGAACGTGCCGGCGGTCGACCGGGTCGCGCTCGTCAGCGCGAACAGGATCGCGAACACGATCAGGGTGTTGGGCAGCGCGAACAGGCCCAATCCGTAGGCATAGCCGGCAGCCTGATTTGCGCCCAGCATAGCCTGATTGGCGAACGGCATCAGCGTACCGCTCCACGTACCCAAGGTTGCTGAGCACATGGTCAGCGCGCCGATCGCAAGAGCGCCGGCAAACCGCCCCAGCAGGTACGCGCGTTTGCCGACCGGCGTTGCCTGGACGAGAGGCCCGAACCCGGTCAGCTCATCGCGCAGCATGGCGTTGGCGACGAAAGCCGCGCCGACGAACGGGAACAGCAGTGCCGCAACCAGGTGCAGCTTGATGATCGCGTGCGGCGCGTTGAACAGCACCGTCCCGCCCGGCTCGCTCACCAACCTGAAGACCGCCATGTTGAAGAAGGCAAGGGCGAAGAACAACGCCGAGGCAGCGGCAAACAGCGGGCTGCGGATCTGATAGCGAAACTCGAAGGCCGCCACTCTCGTCAGCATGGCAAATCCGCTCATGCCGCGCGCCGCGACCGCGCCAGCGCGGCGAAGTATACGTCCTCAAGATCCCCGCGCGCGGCAGCGAAGCCCTCGCCCGGATCGCTGTCCGAGAGCACGTGGATGATCGTTCGGCCGCCGAAAAGGCGGGTCGAGATGACGTCGTGCCTGGCGCGAATCCGCTCGAGCTCGGCGCGCTCGACGGATTTGGTCCAAATCCGGCCGTCGCTTTGGGCGATCAGGTCCGACGGCGCGCCTTGAAGGCCAATGCGGCCCGCCGCCAAGATGGCCATGCGAGGACACAGATCGCTCACGTCCTCGACGATATGGGTCGAAAGGATCACCACCGTATCCTCCCCGATCTCGGCGAGGAGGTTCAAGAAGCGGTTGCGCTCTTCGGGATCGAGCCCTGCGGTCGGCTCGTCAACGATGATGAGACGCGGATTGCCGATCAGCGCCTGCGCGATGCCGAACCGCTGGCGCATGCCGCCGGAAAAGCCCGCCAGCGCCTTGCTCCGCACGTCCCACAGATTGACCTGCTGCAACAACCGCTCGACCATGTCCTTGCGCTCGGCGGGCCGCGAAAACCCCTTCAGCACCGCCATATGGTCGAGCATGTCGAGCGCCGAGATGCGCGGGTAGACTCCAAAGTCCTGCGGCAGATAGCCGAGCGTGCGCCGCAACCGTTGGGGCCCGGCGATCACGTCGATGTCGGCGAAGCGGATCGTGCCCGCGCTCGGCGTCTGCAGCGTCGCGATGCACCGCATGAGGGTGGATTTTCCTGCCCCGTTCGGTCCGAGAAGACCGAACATGCCATGTGGTATCGACACACTGATTTCGTCTAGCGCGCGCGTCCCATTGGCGTAGGTGTGGCTCACCCCGTCGAGCTGGAGCACCGCTCCAATGATCTGATTTGACAACATGCCCGCGATGGTAGGGCCCGATCCTGTCGAGCATCTGTCGGACGGTCGTTTTTTTCGACAGGTTGCTGTCAGCTTTTGGCGATATGGCTGTTGCGGTGACGGACAACTCGCGCATCCTGCTGGTCGAGGACGACCCTGCCCTCTCGCGTGAAATCCTGCGCGCGCTGGCGGGCGACGGGCGCGAGGCCGATCATGTCGCGCGCCTCGCCGACGCGTTCGAAGCGATCGTCCTTCATCCCTATCGATTGGTGCTGCTCGACAGACGCCTGCCCGATGGCGAGGGGCTGCATCTCATCCCCGCAGCACGGTCACGCGTGTCACCTCCGGTCATCATCGTCCTCACCGCGCGTGACGAAGTGGCGGACCGGATCGAGGGCCTCGATGCGGGGGCGGACGACTATCTCGTCAAGCCGTTCGCGCTGGCGGAACTGACCGCGCGGGTGCGCGCGGCCTTTCGGCGACCGGCGGCGACCGTTTCCTCCGAGCCGGTAGAGATCGGCCGCCTGAGCTTCGACCTGGCTACGCAGGAGACCAGCGTGGCCGGGCGAACGCTCACCCTTCGCCGACGCGAACTTGCGCTGCTCGCCCTGCTTTTAAGCCGCGCTGGCCGGGTGGTGCAGCGCGACCATCTTGACCGCGAGCTCTATGGATTTGATGCGCCGGTCACCCCGAACGCGCTTGAGATCCAGGTCTCCCGTTTGCGGCGGATATTGAGGGACGCCGGCGCGGGGGTCGAGATCACGGCTGTCCGGGGCGTCGGCTACATGCTACAGCCATGCTGAGCGCCCGGCGCTCGCTGGCGCTCCGCGCAAGCGTGGTCTTCGCCTCGGTCTACGCGGCGATCTTCCTCGCTGCGATCTCGATCAGCGCTGCGTTCACCTGGGCTGATCGCAGCGACGGCAACCAGCTGGGCCCGGTGCTGGCGCGCGACTATGCGATTGCCGACCTTCGCGATCAGGAGGAGGGACCGCCAACTCTGGTTGCGGGCCAGTTCTTCGACATGGCGGCACGCAACCCGGATCTCTGGCTCGTCGTCCTCAAGCGCGGCCGGATCTTCACCTGGGGCAAGGTAACCCCCGAGATTTCTCGCACCGTCATCGGCCTCCGGACGGTGACCGATTCTGCGCTTTTCCGCGTGCCCGCCGCCGCGATGCCGCTTGCCGGCTCGGCCATTCGGCAAATCGAATTTCCAGATGGCCCGGCATTGGTTGCTGCAGGAGGAGTCGATCCGGCAACCCTGTCGACCTGGGAGTCGGTCCAGCTGCTGCGGGACCCGACGGTGGCGGCGATGCTCGTCGCGGTTGCTGTGCTCAGCCTGATCGGCATGGGCGTCGCCGCGCGGGCGTTCAGGCGCGCTCTGGAACCCATCATCGTCGAAGCGACCTCGATCGGCGCGGACGATCCCACCCGCCGCTTGGCCGAGGCCAAGGCACCGCGCGAGCTTGGCCCACTCGTTGACGCTTTCAATGCGGCACTCGACCGGCTCGAGCGCGAACTTGGCCGGCGGAGGCGATTCATAACCGATGTCGCGCACGAGCTGCGCACCCCGCTCGCGGTGGTGACCCTGCAAGCGGACGCGCTGCCGGCGGTCGAGGGAAAGGCGGATCTGCAACGCGGGCTCGTGCGGGTGACGCGCTTGCTCGGCCAGATGCTCGATCTTGAGCGGCTTACCCTCGCCGTCAACCTGCAGGAGGGTGTCGACCTTATCCCCATCGTCCGCGATGCCGCGGCAGACCTCGCGCCGATGGCGGTCGACCGCGGATACCGGCTGTCGCTCGATACACCCGATGATCCGGTGCGGGTCACCGCCGATCCCCACGCGATACACCGCGCCGCGATGAACCTCATCAGCAACGCCATCGCCCATGGCGGCGGCAGCGGAGCGATCGGTATCCGTGTCGGGACAGACGCTACGATCACGGTGCTCGACGAAGGGCCCGGCGTTGACCCAGACCTGGCGCCGCGCCTGTTCGAGCCCTTCGTCAGAGGTCACTCGGAAGAAGAAGGTTCGGGCCTCGGCCTTCACCTCGTCCGTGAGATTATGCGTTCGCATGACGGGGACGTGGAGCACCGGCCCAGCACTGCCGGATCGATGTTCAGGCTGGTTTTCTCGAGAACGGCAGGAAGCCCGAAAGCACGCAATCGAAAAGGGTGATCATGGCGCTCTCGGTGGAGGCAATATTGGGGACGTGCGGAGGGAACGGGTCGTCCGGCCGCAGCGGCCCGATCGGTGGCCCCGCCCGATCCGCAATTCGACAACATCTGTAAGCACCAGAACGTCCGCAATGGGGTCGCATGCGGAATGGCAGCTTTCATGACTCTACCACCCGAAAGCGGGCTGGCAGCAAACGACCCCAAAGCAGACATCGAGCAAATCTTCGACGTGCGTCTGCTTTGCGCCTTCAAGTCGGTCGTTCGCGCCGCTTCGTTGAACTTCCGAAAGCAGACGCGCATACAGCGCATGTCGCAGCAGGAGGGATTGATCGAACTGCGGTCCCCCGCACTTGCTCCGAACAAGGCCCCCTTGCCCCTAGATGCCGACTGCGCTTGACCCTGACATGATGTCAAACATCATAAGGTTGCGCATACCGATTCGTTTCGAAGGAGCCGGACATGCACGAGAACCATGATCACCACGACTGCACGCATGGTTCGGGCGCGGCCCCGCAGGGCGGACACGAGCACGGAATGACGACTGACCCCGTCTGCGGCATGAAGGTGGACAGCCGAACTAGCCCTCATCGGTTCGAGCACGACGGAAAACCCTACTGGTTCTGCAGCGCAAGTTGTCTGGCAAAGTTCAGCGCCGATCCGGAACCGTACCTTTCCGGATCGGATTCGGGAGCGACGAAGGCCGATCTGTCGGACGTGCCCGCCGGCACGATCTGGACTTGCCCCATGCATCCGCAAATCCGCCAGGACGATCCCGGCACCTGCCCCATCTGCGGCATGGCGTTGGAGCCCCTTGAGCCGACGCTGGAGGAAGGCCCGAACCCCGAACTCATAGACATGACGCGGCGCTTTTGGGTGAGCGCCGCATTCAGCGTCCCGCTTGTCCTTCTGGTTGTTATTATGGAGCTACTCGGCTGGGATGTGATGCCGATGCGCACGTCCCAATGGGTGCAGTTTGTGCTCGCGGCGCCGGTCGTCCTGTGGGGCGGCTGGCCGTTCTTCGAGCGATTCTTGCAGTCGCTGCGAACCCACAACCTCAATATGTTCACGCTGATCGGGCTCGGGGTTGGGGTCGCCTTTGGCTACAGCGTGATCGCGACCCTCGTGCCCCAGATATTTCCCGCAGCGCTCCGAACGATGGGCGGCATGGTGCCGGTCTATTTCGAGGCTGCAGCCGTTATCACCACGCTCGTGCTGCTCGGTCAGGTTCTCGAGCTTCGCGCTCGCTCCGCCACCGGAAAGGCTATCCGCGCATTGCTCGGTCTGGCTCCCAAGACCGCGCGCAAGGTCAACACCGACCATACCGAGGAGGACGTCGCGCTGGACCTCGTCGAAGTCGGCGACCTCCTGCGCATCCGGCCTGGCGAGAAGGTGCCGGTCGACGGCATCGTCATCGAGGGCCGGAGCGCAATAGATGAATCCATGATCAGCGGCGAGCCCGTCCCAGTTGAAAAAAACGAAGGCGACCGGGTCACCGGCGCCACGGTGAACGGTACTGGCGGGTTGGTCATGCGCGCGGATCGCGTCGGTCGCGACACCATGCTTTCGCAGATCGTCCGGATGGTCGCCGATGCACAGCGTTCGCGCGCACCGATCCAGGCCCTTGCGGACAAGGTTTCAGGCTGGTTCGTCCCCGGTGTCGTGCTGATCGCCATCGCCACCTTCATCGTGTGGAATTTCGTGGGGCCCGAACCGCGGGCCGCGCACGCACTGGTCAATGCGGTAGCGGTACTCATCATCGCATGTCCCTGTGCGCTCGGTCTCGCGACGCCGATGTCGATCATGGTGGGAACCGGTCGCGGGGCGACATCAGGAGTGCTGGTCAAAAACGCCGAAGCTCTCGAGCTGACGGAAAAAATTGACACTCTGGTTGTCGACAAGACTGGTACCCTGACTGTCGGCAAGCCGAAGCTGGTGAAAGTCCAGCCGACAGCTGGTTTCGACGAGAACGAGGTTCTCCGCCTGTCCGCGGCGCTGGAGCGCGGGAGCGAGCATCCGCTGGCGGCGGCAATCGAGGAAGGTGCGAACGACCGGGGAATCATGCTGCCGGAAAGTTCCGATTTCGCCTCGGTAACCGGCAAGGGCGTAACCGGGCAGGTGGATGGACGTCAGGTCGCGTTGGGCAACGCTGCCCTCCTCGAAACGATCGGCGCGAACACCGGCCCGCTTGAAAGCCAGGCCGACCGGCATCGTTCAGAGGGCGAAGGCGTCATGTTCGTCGCCGTCGATGGCAAGCTCGCCGGTATCGTGGTGGTTGCGGACCCGATCAAGGATAGCGCTGCTGAGGCCGTCGCGGAACTTCGCGAGAGCGGCATCCACGTCGTGATGATGACCGGCGACAACCGCCGGACAGCCGAAGCAGTGGCTCGCCGCGTCGGCATCGAGGACGTGATGGCGGATGTCCTCCCCCAGCAGAAGCAGGCAAAGGTAGAAGAGCTTCGTCGCGCGGGGCGGCGCGTGGCGATGGCCGGGGACGGCATCAACGACGCGCCGGCTCTAGCGGCTGCCGACGTCGGTATTGCCATGGGCACGGGCACGGACGTAGCGATGGAAAGCGCCGCGATCACCCTGGTCAGGGGCGATCTGCGGGGGATCGTCCGCGCGCGGAAACTCAGCCGCGCGACCATGGCGAACATCCGGCAGAACCTGTTCTTCTCGTTCGTGTTCAACGCCGCCGGGGTGCCGATTGCGGCCGGGGTTCTGTACCCGTGGTTCGGTCTCCTGCTGAGCCCGATAATCGCAGGTGCGGCGATGGCGTTCAGTTCGGTAGCGGTCATCGGCAACTCGCTGCGCTTGCGGAGCACCCGCCTGTGAAGATCGGCGAAGCCTCGAGCGCGTCTGGCGTGAGCCAGCGAATGATCCGGCATTACGAGAAGGTGGGCCTGATCCCCGCTGCTGCGCGCCGGGATTCCGGATACCGGGACTACGATCGCACAGACGTTCACACGCTCTTATTCATCGGACGGGCCCGCGACCTCGGCTTCGGGATCGAGGAGATACGGCAGTTGCTGGGGTTGTGGCAGGACCGGAGCCGCGCCAGTGCCGAAGTCAAGGCACTTGCTCTCGCCCGTGCGGCCGAATTGAAGACCAAATCCAGGCAGCTGGATTCGATGCGCCGATCGCTCGAGCATCTGGCTGCCGAATGTCACGGCGATCAGATGCCCGATTGCCCCATCCTCGACGACCTCGAGGCCGCCGGCTGATGTCGACGGTCGAGACAAGCGTGCGGAATCGTCGCGAGCGTGCGACTTGCACGAGAAAATTGACCCGTGTTCCGCCCGAGCCTAGGACATCGTCCTGATGCTTCGCCAACTCCATCTCATCCTGGCCGCGCTTTCTATGCTGGTCGCACCGCTGGCGATGCAGTCGGGCATGGCCATGGCAGCGATGCCGATGGATCATGGCGAGATGACGCAAAGCGGCCACTGCGGTGACGAGGACACCGGCGGCGAAGACGAGCCCGACGCGATGACCCAGTGCTGTGTGGCGATGTGTTCCGCCGTGGACCCGCTCGGGGCGACTGCGATCGAACCGGTCCCCTATCATGCACCCATCCTCGCCAGCTTCCGCTCGACCGAGCATCGTGCGTTCCTGGCAAAGCTTCCCACTCCCCCTCCAAGGCTCGCGTGAAATCGCCCTTTTTCGATTTCACGGAGTTTAGGAACATGAACAAGTTGATGACTGCGGTCGCACTGGCGATCGCTCTTCCGGGTGTTGCGCACGCCCAGGCTGCTCCTGCGGAGAAGCCGAAGATGGAATGCTGCGAGAAGATGAAGGACAAGTGCGCATGCTGCGACAAGATGGCGGCCAAGCCCGCCAGCGGCCCAGACGCGCCTTCGTCGGACCCGCACGCAGGCCATGACATGACGCCCGCGGCTCCGGCCGACGGGCACGCGCACCACTAGGCACGATTCACTGTCGGCGGGGGCCTTGTTCCCGCCGGCAGGCGATCTTCTTCACGCCAGTGAGCCAAGGAATTCTCGATGAATGAACTCGTCCTCGGACGGCGTGCGCTGCTGCGCGCCGCCGCTATATCCGGCGCAGGCTTCGGCTTGGCGCAGGCTCTGCCCGCCTGGGCCCAGCCGCTCTCGAAAGGCCTCGTGCGCCCGCTGCCGACAGTCAGTGGCAACGACATTGCTCTCACGATCGGCCAGGTCAGCGTCGAGGTCGATGGCCAGGTCAGCCGCGCGATCGGCATCAACGGCACCGTCCCGGGCCCGCTGATCCGCCTCAAGGAAGGCCAGCGGGTACGCCTGCGCGTCCAGAACACGCTAGATGAGGACAGCTCGATCCACTGGCACGGCCTTCTCGTGCCGTTCGAGATGGATGGCGTTCCCGGCGTCAGCTTCCCCGGCATCATGCCGCGCTCGACCTTCGACTACGAGTTCGATCTCAGCCATGCCGGAACCTACTGGTATCACAGCCACAGCGCCTACCAGGAGGAGGATGGCGTCTACGGCCCGATCGTGATCGATCCGGCCGGGCCCGATCCGGTTGCCTACGACCGCGAGCATGTGCTGGTGCTGTCCGACCACAGCCCGCTTGCCGGTGCGACCATCTACCGTAAGCTCAAGCAGATGGGTGGGCCCTATTTCAACCGCCAGCGGATGACGCTGTCGGGTTTGCTCGCGGGGCGCGACCTGACGGCGCAGGACCGCTGGGAGTGGGCGCAGATGCGGATGGACGCGGCCGACATCGCCGACGTCACCGGATCGACCTACGCCTTCACCATCAACGGGTTCGGCCCCTTCGACAACTGGACCGGCCTGTTCACACCTGGCGAACGCGTCCGGCTCCGCGTCATCAACGCCTCGGCGCAGACGACCTTCAACATCCGCATCCCCGGCCTCCCGATGACGGTCGTGCAAGCCGACGGTCTCAATGTGCGGCCAGTGACCGTGGACGAGTTCCAGATCGGCACCGCAGAGACCTACGACGTCGTCGTCACTCCCGAAGATCGGGCCTACAGCTTCGTCAGCGAGGCGAGCGACCGGTCAGGCCTGGGCCGGGCCACGCTTGCCCCGCGCGAGGGTATGAGTGCGCCGGTTCCGCCGCTGCGCCCGCGCCCACTGCTGACCATGAAGGACATGGGCATGGGCGACATGAACCATTCCGGCATGGGGCATGGCGGTATGGATCATGGCGCGATGGGCATTGGATCAACTGCCCCTGCGAAGACGCGCCGCGTCGATCCGACTGCCCAACAGAACGCCTCCGGCGAGTTGTGGAAGCTGACCGGCTGGAAAGAGACAGGCGCCGTAGTTGCAACGGCAGCGGCGGCTGGCATGGCGGGGATGGATCACGCGGCGATGGGGCATGGCTCCGTTGCGGCATCTCCGGCGGCAGCACCCATGGACCACGCCGCGATGGGACACACGGCCCCGGCGGCCGCCGGCCAGGCAGCGGCGCCAATGGACCACGGCTCGATGGGCATGCGCGACTTCGCAAACGCGCCGGAGGTCGACAAGAACCCGGGCGTGCAGACGATCTCGCCGATGCCGGTCGACCGCATGGGCGATCCAGGAACGGGTCTGGAAGACGTCGGCCACCGCGTGCTGAATTACCGCGATCTCATGGCGCTCGAGCGCAATCCCGACGTGCGCGCGCCATCTCGTCAGCTCGACATCCACCTGACCGGCAACATGGAACGCTACATGTGGTCGTTCGACGGGGTGAAGATGAGCGAACCGGCCGAGCCGATCCCATTCCGTCACAACGAGCGCGTGCGCGTGCGGCTCGTCAACGACACGATGATGCAGCACCCGATCCATCTGCACGGCCACTTCTTTGAGCTGGTGACCGGGCATGGCGCCTGGTCGCCGCGCAAGCACACGGTGAACGTGCAGCCGGGCGGGACGGCGACCTTCGACGTCACCCTCGATGCGCAGGGCGACTGGGCGTTCCACTGTCACAACCTCTACCATATGACCGCCGGGATGATGCGTGTCGTCACCGTGCGTCCCGACAAGGGAGACGCGTAAGATGATCTGGCTTCACAGACTTCCCCTGCTTGCCGTGGCGGCTTTCGCCAGCGTGCCAGCAGTCGCGCAAGAACAGGCTTCGCCGGACCAGACATCGGTCCCTACCGCAGCCACGAGTTGCACTCCCGAGCATGCTGCCATCGGGCATTGCACGCTGCCGGCAAATCGATCGGCGGTTGCTCAGCCGCAGTCCGCGCCCAAAGCGCCGCCAACCTGCCTGCCCGAGCACGCCGCGATGGGACATTGCACACTATCGGAAAACCAACCGGCTGCCGCTCAGCCACTTCCGGTACCTCAAGCGCCGAGCACTTGCCTGCCCAAAAATGCTGCAATGGGCCATTGCACGCGTCCCGCTGCCTCTCCCACAGCGACACCACAGACCGCGTCCCCGGCCCAAACCACTTGCTCGCCGGAGCATGCGTCAATGGGGCATTGCACACTCCCCGCAGCGCAACCTGCGGCTCAGGTGACGTGCGCGCCGGAACACGCGGCGATGGGACATTGCAGCCCGGCCGAAACGATCGCGGCAGAGGGGACGAACCTCCCTGCCGGCTCGGGCACGGCTCCGCCCGTGCCCACGGACTACGCCGCGGACGCGATCTATGGCCCGTCCGCTATGGCCATGGGGCGTCACCATCTGTCGCTGCATCACGGCGGCCAGAACTTTTCGATGGTTATGCTCAACATCGCCGAGGTGAAGATCAAGAGCGGACGCGACTCCTACGAATGGGGCGGCGAGGCCTGGTATGGCGGGGACATCAATCGGCTGGTCGTCAAAACCGAAGGTGAAGGCGAGTTCGGCGCCGGGGTGGAATCCGCCGAGGTCCAGGCGCTCTATAGCCGCGCCATTGGCCCCTACTTCGATCTTCAGGCCGGTGTCCGGTACGATTTCGAGCCAGACCCATCGCGCGTCTACGCCACGGTCGGATTCGAGGGGCTGGCGCCGGGTTTCTTCGATGTCGAGGGCGCGCTGTTCCTGTCGGATCGGGGCGAGATGTTGGGCCGGCTCGAAGGCTACTACGACCAGCGCATCACCCAGAAGCTGATCCTGCAGCCGCGTGCCGAGCTGAATTTCGCGGCTCAGAGCAGCGAGGACATCGGTGTCGGCGCGGGTTTGACCGATGCAGAGATCGGCGTCCGGCTGCGCTACGACATCGTCCGCGAATTCGCCCCCTACATCGGCGTCCAATACGAGCGCGCTTTCGGCAGGACCCGCGATTTCCTTCGCGACGAAGGCGAAGCGACCGGCGGCTGGAGCTTCCTGGCCGGCGTCCGCTTCTGGTTCTGAGGGGAGAAGAAGAATGTTGATGACCACCATGATCGCCGCTGCACTGGCGGCTCAAGCGGCACCGGATACGCATGCCTCGGCCGCCGCCCCGGTAGCTGCGCAGCCCGCTTCGGCGAGCGAGGATGAGAGCGCCGTTCGCGCCGTGCTGGCGCGCTACAAGTCCTCGATCGAGCGGTTGGACGCGAGCGGCACCGAAGCACTCTTCACCGAGGATTCCGCGGTGTTCGAAACCGGCGGTGTCGAAGGCACCTACAAGGAGTATCTCGCGCACCATCTGGGGCCCGAGCTCGCGGCTTTCCGCTCGTTCGCATTCTCCGACTACGCGGTCGCGGCGCGCATCGAAGGCGATCTCGCGCTCGCGACCGAGACCTATAACTACCGGATCGAGACGAAGAGCGGGGAAATCGCGATGCGCAGGGGCGTCGCCACGAGCGTGCTCACGAGAACGGCGGATGGCTGGAAGATCCTGGTCATGCACAATTCGGCGCGCAAGCCGAAGGGGACCTGAGATGAGCATGTTCATCCGACGATCGCATCGCTTGCTGGCGCGGTCGGTGCTGGCGATGTTTGCAGCCATCGCTGTCCTGTCGATGCCAGCGGCACCTGTATCGGCGCACAAGGATCACAAAGCGAAGCAGGAGGCAGCGCAACTCGAGGCACAACGCGCGGCGGCTGGCGGATCGCGGGACGCGGTTCCCATGGCCCACGATCCTGCGATGCCGGGTCATGCCGCGGTCATGGCTGCGATGGACGCAGCAGACGATCCGCCGCAGAACTTCGCGGCCAGACTGCTCGACTGGCTCGGCCGCTTCCATCCCATGCTGGTGCATTTTCCGATCGCCTTCATCCCGGCGGCGCTCTTCACCGCCATCGTCGGGCGCAAGCGGCCCGGTTTCGCGAAGCCCGTCCAGTTCCTGGTGGTGACCGCAGGAGTGACCGCTCCGTTCGCCATGCTGTCGGGCTGGCTGAGCGGCGGGTTCGAACTCGGCCTCGACGACTGGATGATGCAGAGCCACCGCTGGCTCGGGACCGGCATCGGGATCGGGGCGTTCGCCTTGGGTGTGTTCGCGCTCAGGCGCCCCGAGCAAGACCGCGGCTCCGGCATGATCGTCGGTCTGTCGATCCTGACAGCGGCGATCCTCGTGCAGGGGTGGTTCGGCGGTGCGCTCGTGCACGGCGTCGATCACCTGAACTGGTAAGGAGAACGACCGATGGAAGACCACGCGAAGCCCGCGCATCACGAGGTGGGCTCAAAGCCCTACATGATGCTGGCCGTCAATCTCGGCCTGAGCCTGCTGGTGATGTATGTCGCCATGTTCGCCATGATCTGGAGCTGGGGCGAGTTCATCCAAAACGTGAACTTCTTTTACATGGCGCTGGTCATGTGGGCGCCAATGGGCGCGATCATGCTTGCGACAATGGGAGGTATGTATCGCAACCGGAAGCTCAACGCCGCGCTCTATGTAGCCTTTGCGGCGATCTTCGTCCTGTCGCTTGTCGGCATCCGGCAACAGAGCCTCGTCGGCGATGACCAGTTCCTGCGCTCGATGATTCCACACCACTCAGGTGCTATCCTGATGTGCGAGGAAGCCAAGCTCACCGACCCCGAGATACGCCAGCTCTGCGGCGAAATCATCCAGGCCCAGAAAGATGAGATTTCCCAGATGAAGCGCATCATGGACCGCCTCTGACCCAACACGATCTGCAACCATGGAGATATTCAGTGATCCGAATGACCGGAATTGGCGCGCTAGCGCTCCTTGCTTCGCTCGGCGCCTGCGGAAGCCCTGAACAGCCTGCCGACGACACCGCGCCCGCCAACGAAATGACCATGGACGGCCCCTATGCCAAATCCGAGATGGCGATGGACAAGGCGATGAAGGCCGCGGTCGGCGTCGATGCCGCCGACACCTGGGTCAAGAAGATGATCGCGCATCACGACGGCGCAATCGCCATGTCGCGGATTGTGCTCGGCCTCCAACCCACCGCCGATGTCGCGAAGATGGCGCAGATGACGATCGACAACCAGGGCGCCGAGATCGAAGCGCTCAAGGCGCTCGCCCGCAACGGCACCGCCGATCCTGAAAGCGCCAGGCTCTATGAAGCGGCGATGACCGAGATGCACAGCGAAATGATGGCGGCATCGGGGGCTACCCCTTCGGAGACCTACCTCGCCAAGATGCTTGCCCACCACCGCGGTGCCATCGCCATGTCGGACATCGCGCTCGCGAACGGCGCGACCGGGGCCGTGCGCAAGCAGATCGAGGAGACGCGGGCCGAGCAGCTCAAGGAAATCGCCATGGTCGAAGCCATGCTGCGCGGCGAGCCGATGACTATGCAGGCCCAGGCTAGTAGCGATACCGTCGCGCCGGCACCGGCCCCGAAACCTGCTGCTCCGAAGCCTGCCGCTGCGAAGCGGGCCCCCGCCAAGCCGGCCACGGCCAAGCCCACCCCGGAGCCTGCAGCAGAGCCCGAAGCGTCGGCTACTTGCGCTCCTGAACATCGGGCGGCGGGACACTGCTGATCGATGCGTAACGGCCCCGGCGGGCACCTCGCCGGGGCCATTCTCATCCAAGATCTGGAGTTTTCGCCCGCAGATGCGAACCCACGTAATCGCCCGCAAGACGCACAAATGGCTCGGGCTGTTCATCGGCCTGCAGGTGGTGGTCTGGTCGCTGAGCGGCGTCTACATGACCGTCGTTCACATCGACACGATCCACGGCGACCATCTCGTTCGTGAGGCGTCCAGTCACGGCATCGACGCGGGCGACTTGCAGGATCCGCTCGCGCTTGCTGCCCGGGAAGAGGCGACCGGCATCAGGCTGGCCTGGGTCGATGAGCGTCCGATCTACGTGACCGAAGGACCGTCGGGAGAGCGCGCCTTCGCGGCAACCTCGGCTGCACTGCTAGAACCTCCAAACGAGCAGGCAATCAGAGCCCTGGCTTCGTCCTACTACACGGGCTCCGAGCCCATCGCATCTGCCGAACTCATCACCAAGGTGCCCGGGGAAATCCGCGGACGAGCGCCGCCGTTGTGGCGCGTCGAATTCGATCACTGGAACCGGCCGACCTTCTATCTCTCACCGGCGACCGGCGAACTCTTGTCGCGGCGCCACGAACTCTGGCGCGTGTTCGATTTCGTGTGGATGCTCCACATCATGGATTACGACGAGCGCGAGAACGTCAACAATCTGCTGCTGCGCGCCTTTACCTGGGGTGCGGTGTTGATGGCGCTCTCGGGCGTCTGGCTGCTCATCTACGCATTTCCCAAGCGCAAGAAAAAGACAGGGCGGGCTCGATGACGATCAAGTCGATCTGGCTACGGAAAATCCACAAGTGGGTCGGGCTGGCGATAGCCCTGCAGTTCGTGCTGTGGGCGATTAGCGGCGCAGCCATGGCACTGCTCGACATGGAGGCGGTCGCCGGGGGCCCGCGGCCTCAAGCGATCCAATCGGCGCTCGCTGGCGAGGCGACCGGTTGGCCAGAGATCGTAGGGCAGCTGGATGACGGGAAGATCGAAGGACTGCGGCTGAGGACGCTCCTTGATCGGCCCGTCGTCGAAGTGCGAAACACCCGATCGACCCGGATGTTCGATGCCCGCACGGGCGAAGCGATCAGGATCACCGCAACTGCCGCCCGCGCGGTCTCGCAGGCCGTCCATCCGGCCGACGCGCGCCCGGTCTCTGCTTCATTGCTCACCGAAACCTCATTGCCGGTAAGGGAGCACCAGCCGCCGATCTGGCAGGTCGAATTCGCCGACGAAAAATCCAGCACCTATTACGTGTCGGCCACAACGGGCGCGCTGCTGGAGCGCCGGAACGAGACGTGGCGCTGGTGGGATTTCTTCTGGATGCTCCACAACATGGACTATGCCGACAGGACCAGCTTCAATCATCCGCTGATAATCACCGCTGGCGTCGCGATGGCCTGGCTTGCAGTGACAGGCCTCTGGCTACTGTTCCGGACAATGTGGCGGCATGATTTCGCGTGGATTCGAAAACTATACATTTCCCGTCGCCATTAAGTCGCCCTCAAATGGCCGTTTTGCTTGATTCGCGTGATCAAAGCGGAACTTCGGCTTCCGGCCCAGCAATCGTCGCTTGGGGGTGGACCCCTCCGATGTCCGCTTCCCACCCCATTCCAGACTTTGAACTTCAACCGCGCCGCACCTCAAAGCCGACTGGCAGCTTCAGCCCCTGATCTGAAAAAACAAGTCGGTCGGCTACCGACCCCATTCCTGCCGTTGGCATATCCAGCAGAGCGTGGCAGTCGAAGCCGATGGTGGACACCTATGCTTTGTTCCAAATAGGGGATGCCGCTGAGGGAGCGGGCGACTTTGCTCGTGCGCATTCGGCCTTCGAGCGAGGGGCCGCTCTGGGCGACGTGGCCTGCCTTTCACGGCTTGCCTATCTCTTTGACACCGGCAAAGGCGTGGACGTCGATAAAGCTGTCGCGATGCGGCTTTACCAGCGCGCATGGCGCAAGGAGCATGACAGCGTCGCCGGATCGAACATCGCGGTCCTATATCGCGAGCGCAAACAATGGGGGCAGATGTTCCGGTGGTGGCAGCGTGTAGCGGCAACCGGTGACGGAAGCGCACAGCTTGAAATGGCCAAGTGCTATTTGCGAGGCAGGGGAGTCACGCGCAACACACAATCCGCGCTTCGTTGTCTCGCATCTGCCGAAGGCTCTGCTTACATCAGCGAATACGAGCGACATTTAGCGCGACGGCTTCGACGCAAACTACGCCCCAAGGCTGTCTCGACGGAGCAAACTTGATCGAGGCTGATGTCCGCTTTCCACCCCAGATCGGTCGTTCCCCCTTCGTCACATCGGCCCTAAGGCCTGCCCCTTGATCCGCGAGACCGCGACCGGCAGCAAGTGGGCCGATTTCTGCCTGTCTGCTTATAAAGGGAGAATGGGACAAGCTGACTCTATCACGCTCGGTCGGGAACGTTTCCCTCTGCCTCGGCTGGTCGCGCAAGGAATGACGAACATCTGGCCACGGCTCGACGAAGGCCAGCACATTGTCGTCCAGGACGCACGCAGACCCAAATTCAGGCTAAGTTACTGGCGAACCTGGCCTGCAATTAGGTTCACAACGGACTCTGCGAGGCAGGTGCCAGAGCTTCGATGATTCGGCAGTCGGTCACAGAACCACCCGAACAGGATGAAATCACCGCAGCCAACTCCCGACGCAGTGCGGTCAAGTCAGCGAGTTTACGGTCCACCTCCTCCAAGTGCCTTGCAGCGATGCCATCCACGCTTGAACAGTCAGGCCCCCTAGCGTCAGCCAGCTCCAATAACTGCCTGACTTGATCCAAGTTGAAACCAAGCTTCCGCGCTCTGCATATGAACGATAGCCGTGCAAGCTCGGCGCTGCCGTAGGACCGGTAGTTGCCTCCGGTTCGGCTTGGCGACCCCATCAGCCCGTTCTTCTCATAGAACCGTATCGTCACAGGCTTCACGCCCGTGGCCTTGCTCATCTGACCGATCGTGAGGCCCATCGCTTGACCCTATAGCTGGTATAAGGTGCATATGAGCTGCCGACTCGGATTTTGTCGAGAAGGATCAGGTATGAGCGCTAGTTGCTGCAGCCATAACTCCATGGATCAATCAATGAATGATCCAAGATGGCGCAGAGCGCTATGGATCGCGCTCATACTCAATGCGGGTATGTTCGGACTGGAGATCGTCGCAGGTCTGACCGCAGACTCACGCGCCCTCATGGCCGACGCGATCGACTTTTTGGGCGACAGTGGAAATTACGCACTGAGCCTCGCGGTGGCTTCCATGGCGTTGGCGTGGCGAGCGCGCGCCGCTGTGGTGAAGGCCGCAACGATGCTGGTGTTCGGACTTAGCGTTGTTGGAGTCACTGCATGGAGCGCGCTTTTCGGCACATCTCCGCAAGCCGAGACAATGGGACTGGTCGGTTTGCTGGCGCTCGGCGTCAATGTGTTTGTGGCGGCAATCTTGTATCGCTTTCGCGCGGGCGACTCAAACATGCGGTCGGTATGGATCTGCTCGCGAAACGATGCGATCGGTAACCTGGCCGTGATGCTCGCGGCGCTCGGCGTGTTCGGCACCGGCCAGGCTTGGCCAGATTTGCTAGTTGCCTCGATCATGGCGGTCCTCGCAGTCTGGGGAAGCATCAGCATCTTTCGCCAGGCGCGGGATGAGCTTCGTGCCTCGCCGCAGGTGAGCCATGCCTAAACACAACCGTTCGCGTCTCGTGGATCGTGAGTTGTCGCAGTTTGCCTCGGCTCGTTACGAGGGCGATGTCGCTGGGGCGTGGCGCGCGTTGGAACGCGCCCACATCCTGGGACAGACGGTTATACTGCTGCACTTCGTCGTGCACATGCGTATGCTATCATTTGCCTTGCAAACTCGAGATTTTCGCGAAACTGGGGGACAGCTTTTCAGATTGGCCTTGATACCGATCGGGCACGCTCTCAGGCGGCTGCCTTCAGGAAATACCGGAAGATCTGACGTGTCGGCTTTCGCAATTATGCCGGTCCCCAAAGATGTCGCGGTCGAACTTGCGCAAGACTGAGGCCAACCATCTCAATGGTTAGGGCCTTTCCGTTTGAAGTCGTTGCTGCTAGCGCCGCCGCGTGATCCATCGCGCGCTTCTCTTGCTGGCGACAATCGCATTCGCGGTTGGCGCGGTCGTATGCCAACCGGCCACGGCAGCGAGCGATGCCGGTTGTATCCCGGAGATCAGCGAAGCCACCGGGCACTATGACGGCGATAGCGATCAGTCTTCGCATAGCGGGGGCAAGGAAGCAGCGCATCATCATGCGCCATGCTCCGGCCACTACGCAGCATCGTCGCGGCTTGAGTCGGTCGGGTTTGCTCGCTCCTTGTTGCTCGGCTTTGGGTCGCCATTATCTGATGATTGGCGTCCGCTCGCGCACGGCTTCGAGCAGTTGAGGCCACCGATCGCCTGACGAACTCCGCGCGCCGCACCCAGCGGCGCTGAGAGTGTTCGTCAGGAGCTAATCAATGAAATCGATGTTCGCTGCGGCATGTGCCGTGGCTGCGGTCGGGGCACATTGCTCCGCGGCCGCGCAAGTCCCGAACGTGGCGACCCCACGGATGGGCACCGAAGCTGCCGGTCCCCCGGCACCCGAAACGGCATATGAACCACTTGCGTCCGTGCGCACCGGTCCGCTGCCCCCATCCTTGTCCCTGGCAGATGCCCTGTCCGAAGGACTAGCACGTTCGCAGGCCATCATTGCCGCCGAGGCTGACGTGCGAGCAGCCCGTGGGCGTCTGCGTCAGGCTGGTTATCGAGCCAATCCCGAATTGAGCCTGGAAGTCGAGAATGTTCTCGGCACCGGCGAACTGGCGGGACTTCGGGCGATGGAGACGACGCTCTCCGTCAATCAGAGGCTCGATCTCGCCGGGCGACGGGGTGCGCGAGTGCGGTTCGCACAAGCCGAGCTGATCGTTCAGCAACTGCGCCTGGCGATAGTTCAGGCCGATCTGCAGTTTACCGTCCGAGAACAATTTGCTCGCGCGGTCGCGGCCCGAGAAAAGCTCGCGCAGGCCAGCGATACAGTGGCCCGAGCTCGTGAGCTATCTCGTGTAGCCGGTGTCTTGGTAGAAGTGGGTCGCGATCCTCCGCTTCGGGCGATCCGCGCTCGATCGGCGTTGGCCCAAGCCGTTGCCGATGAAGAAGCAGCTCGTGCCGAAGACTTGGCTGCACGTTCGTTGCTTGCAGCAGCTTTGGGATCCAGTCGCGCCATAGCGTTCGTCGAGGGCGACATGAGCCTCCCGCCACCAAGCGTCGTGGGCAGTCCACTCGAATTGCGATTGGCCGATGCTGAAAGAGCATCCGCGGAGGCTTCGCTGGCAATTGAGCTGACCGCTAACCGCCTTGATCCTGCAGTTGGGCTGGGAGTGCGGCACATTCGCGAGACCGGGGACATTGGCCTGGTCGGCGGTGTATCAATTCCGTTGCCCGTATTTGACCGCAATCGTGGCGGTATCTCCGCTGCGCGTGCCGCGCTCGAAGGTGCCGAAGCTCGGCGGGCAGGAGCGGAAATCGCGGCGGATGCTCGTGCCCGGAACGCGCGCGGCGCGGTGGACGCGAACTTGCGCAGGGTCGAAGCATTAGAGCAGTCGGCCATCCCCGAGGCTGCTGAAGCCTTACGCTTGGCCGAACTCTCGTATCGCGAAGGACGAGCGACCCTCCTCGAACTTCTCGACACCCAAGAATCCTACACAGCCGCGCGTGCCGCACTGACGGATGCACGCCTCGCGCTGGCGCTCGCGCAAGCAGAACTCGCCCGAGCCGTTGCTACCGGAGACACCGAATCATGAACACAATCGTCGAACGCGTCCGCATACTGCGCGACGAGCCAAAGGCCCGCCTATGGGCGGGGGTCGCGGCCGTGGCCTTGGTCGCCGGGATTGGGGGACTCCTCATCGGACGATCGTCCGCTCCTCAGCCGGAAGTGCCGACCGCACCTGCAGAAGAAGATCACGCCGAAGGCCCAGAAGGCTTTATCGCCATCGCTCGCGAGCAGCTTGCACCGAACGGAATCGTGGTGGAACGGGTCACGGCTGGCTCCCTCACGGATGAGATTATTGCGCAGGCCACCGTCGGTGCGCCGCCTGAAGGGGCCGGGGTGCTGACGGCACGGGCGGACGGCGCAGTGGTGCGCATGTTCAAGCAGCTCGGCGATCCCGTCGGGACAGGTGAGACCATAGCCCTCCTCGAAAGCAGGGAAGCGGCAAGCTTTGTCGCCGAGCGGAACACGGCCGCAGCACAGGCCCAGGCTGCAAGGGCTGCCGCCGCACGAGAACAACGCCTGTTCGACGCTAAGATCACCGCTCGGCAGGACTTGGAAGCGGCGATTGCCGCGCGCCGCATAGCCGAAGCGGAACTTCAGCGCGCAGACGCCGCTGTCAGCGCGGCAGGGGTTGCGGGGGGCGGGCGATACCTTGCTGTCCGCAGTCCGATTGGCGGTCGCATCACCGAGGTCAACACTCGGCTCGGCGCGTTCGTCACCGCAGGGGCGGAACTGTTCAACGTCGCGGACCCGACCCGCATCCAGGTCGAAGCTGCCGTCCCCGTGGCTGACGCCCGGCGGCTTGCACCTGGCGACAGGGCCTTTGTTGAGTTGTCGAACGGTGAGCGGACCGAAGCCGTCGTTCGTTCTTCAACCCCAGCGCTCGATCCGGAAAGCCGCGCAGCCACCGTGGTGCTTCGTGTGATCGGCCCAGCAGGCGGCCTGACACAAGGTCAGGCCGTGCGCGTGCGCATCGTGCCCAGCGGCAGCGTGGCTGGCGGAATTGTCCTGCCTGAAGAGGCGATCCAGCAGATAGAAGGCAAGGACAGTGTGTTCGTGGCGGTCAAGGGCGGATTTCGCGCTGTGCCTGTCGCAACGGGACAGCGTAGCGGCGGCCGGGTCGAGATCGTTTCGGGACTGAAGGAAGGCCAAACGGTCGTCACCCGCGGCGCGTTCGCGCTGAAGTCACAGCTCGGGGCCAGCGAGGCTGAGCATTAGGTGCGTGCTCTGTTCGTCGCGACAGCCGTGATGACATTGGCTACGGGTTGCGCAGCGACCAAGGCGTTGCAGAACCCTGCGCGGGTCGAAGTCCTGCCCAACGACGACTTCGAGCTTTCCGGCGTGCGTGTCGGCATTCGGGGTAGCTCACTGGAAGTCATCGGGGCCGTCCGACGACGGCACCCGCTAGCTCGCGCGATCGGCGCCCACCTTGTCGTGGAGGCCTTTCGCGGGAATGAGCGTCTGGCTGGCAAACGGGCCTGGTGGTCTGTGATGTCCATGCACCGGCTACCCGGGGGCCGCTTCCAGTCGCTGCTGGCCGGTGACGCGCTTCGCGCCGACCGCGTGCGCATCGCAATTCATCCTTTTCACCGGCGTGAAGCCGAACAGGACAACCTAAATGATTGACCGTCTCTTGGACGCTTCCGTCCGATTTCGCTGGGTAGTGCTCGCCGTAACCGCCCTCGTTGCTCTCTACGGAGCGTTTCAACTCGCCCGACTTCCGATCGATGCGGTGCCAGACATCACCAACAAGCAGGTCCAAGTGAACATTTCGGCCGGGCAGTTCAGTCCGGTCGATATGGAACGCCTAGTGACATTTCCGGTCGAGAACTCCCTCGCCGGGATTCCTGGCCTTGATTACACTCGCTCCATATCTCGGAACGGCTTCGCGCAAGTCACCGCTGTGTTCGACGAGAGCGCAGACCTCTACTTTGCCCGACAACAGGTGGCCGAGCGGTTGGCACAAGCGGCGGAAAGCCTGCCTGACGGTGTGCAGCCTCAGATGGGCCCCGTTTCGACTGGCCTCGGCGAGGTGTTGATGTGGTCGGTCGATTACGAATCAAGTGCCTCGCGTCAGTCACCCAAGATTTCAGGGCGTCCTGGCTTCCAGCCTGACGGCAGCTACCTCACCGTGGATGGTGAACTGCTAACAGATGAAACAGCGCGACTGGCATATCTGCGCACGGTGCAGGACTGGGTCATTCGCCCACAACTGCGTGCAGTCGATGGCGTAGCTGGGATCGATAGCATCGGCGGTTTCGAGAAGCAGTTCGTCGTCCAGCCCGACCCAAGTAAATTGGCGGGCTACGGTGTGTCTTTTAGCGAACTGGCTGATGCGCTCGAACGGGCCAACTTGTCGGTGGGGGCGAATTTCATCCAGCGTGGCGGCGAGGCCTTTCTCGTGCGCGCGGATGCTCGCATCCGGCATATCGACGAGATCGGCAGGACGGTAATCGCCAACCGAGGTGGGTTGCCCATCACGGTCGCGGACGTCGCCGCAGTCCGACTCGGCGGGGAATTACGCACTGGTGCCGCCTCCTACAACGGCAAGGAAGTGGTGATTGGAACCGCCCTCATGTTGGCGGGCGAGAACAGCCGCATCGTCGCTCAAGCGGTGTCGGAAAGACTGGGCGAGATCACAAAATCTCTGCCGCCGGGCGTTCGCCTCACTCCACTTTACAATCGCTCGGCGCTCGTGGACGCCACGATTGCCACGGTCGAGAAGAACCTGGTCGAAGGCGCGCTTCTAGTCATTGTCGCGCTATTCTGGCTGCTCGGCAATATCCGCGCGGCGGTCATCGCCGCGCTGGTCATACCGCTCTCGTTTCTCATGATGGCGATCGGGATGAACCGCTACGGCGTCTCCGGTAACCTCATGAGCCTTGGCGCGCTCGACTTCGGTCTGATCGTCGATGGTTCAATCATCATCATCGAAAACTGCCTACGTCGGCTCGCCGAAAGGCAGCATCACGAAGGTAGACTACTCGACCTAAGCGAGAGGCTCCATGAGGTGTTCGAGGCCGCCAAGGAAATGGTCCGTCCGACGTTGTTCGGACAAGCCATCATCCTGCTCGTTTTCGCTCCGCTGCTGACCTTCAATGGGGTCGAGGGCAAGATGTTCACGCCGATGGCTATCACGGTCATCTTGGCGTTGGTCGCAGCGTTCATCCTCTCGCTGACTTTCGTGCCCGCAATGGTGGCCGTGTTGATCCGAAACCGCGTGTCCGAAGAGGACGTGTCGGCAATCCGCTGGATCAAGGATCGATATCGTCCCCGGCTCAACCATGTGCTGGCCGCGCCGAAGAAGTTCGCCTTGGCCGGTGTAGGAGCATTCGCGCTCGCGGGCGTGCTGTTCATGACGCTTGGACAGGAGTTCATCCCACAGCTCGACGAGGGCGACCTTGCGATGCAGGCCATCCGCATTCCCTCCACCTCGCTCGACCAGTCGCTCACCATGCAGCGGCGGGTCGAAGGAGCCATCGCGTCGTTGCCTGAAGTCTCGTTTATCTACTCGAAGACGGGCACCGCCGAGGTGGCCACCGATCCGATGCCGCAGAACGCATCAGACGCGTTTGTCATCCTCAAACCGAAGGAAAAGTGGCCTGACGGCGTGAACTCGAAGGAAGACGTCGTCGAACGCATCGAGGCAAAGATGAAGACGCTCACCGGCAATGGCTTTGAAGTAAGCCAGCCGATCGAGATGCGGTTCAACGAATTGATTGCCGGTGTTCGGGGAGACGTAGCGATCAAGCTTTTCGGCGATGATCTTGAACAGCTCGAACAGCTTGCCGGACAGGTAGCGCGAGCGATCGGGGACGTGGAAGGAACCGCAGATTTGCGCGTCGAGCAAACCGGTGGATTTCCCACGCTCGACGTGCAGTTCGATCGCGATGCAATTTCGCGCTACGGGCTGTCTGCCGAGGACGTTGCCGACACCGTCGCTGCTGCCTTGGGTGGGCGGGAAGCGGGTCTCGTGTTTGAAGGTGACCGCCGGTTCGATATCGTGGTCAGGCTGGACAACGCTACGCGCGACAGTCTTGACGCTATCGGCGCGTTACCCGTCATGCTCGAAGGCGGTTCCGGACCCCGTGCATCAGTTCCGCTGCGCGAAGTTGCCCGATTCACTTACAGCGAAGGCGTGAACCAGGTTAGCCGCGAAAACGGTCAGCGGCGCATCGTGGTTCAGGCCAACGTCCGTGGACGAGACCTCGGCTCCTATGTCGAGGCGGCACGCACTGCCGTGAACGAGAAGGTGAAAGTGCCACCTGGCGTCTTCATCACTTGGGGCGGGCAATACGAGAATCTTCAAGCGGCTTCGCAGCGCCTAATGATCGTTATTCCTCTCGTTTTCGCGTTGATCTTCGGAATTCTCTTCCTCGCACTGCGGAGCCTCAGTTCCGCGCTAACGGTATATTCCGCAGTTCCGCTCGGACTCGCCGGGGGCGTTTACGGGCTCTTCCTGGCAGGTTTGCCTTTCTCGATTTCCGCGGCAGTCGGCTTCATCGTGTTGTCCGGTGTTACCGTGCTCAACGGGTTGGTCGTGATGAGCGGCATTACCCAACGACTAGACCGGGGCGTTCCGATCGACGCAGCAATCTCAGAAGGGATGATGGAGCGGGTCCGCGCGGTGATCATCACCGGCGTTGTTCCAGCGATAGGCTTCGTGCCGATGGCGATCGCCACCGGACGTGGAGCAGAGGTCCAAAAGCCATTGGCGATCGTTGTGATTGCCGGGCTGGTCGTGGCCACGCTGCTGACACTGTTCGTCTTGCCCGCCATCGGCAAGCTCCTGCTCCATCGCAAGCGGGAGGATCACGTCCAAGGCAATTACGCCCACGAGGATCGGTTCGGGCGCGAACCGGAGGCCGCGGCCGCAAATCAAGGAGCACTTCCCAATGCGACCTAATTTCAAACGTCTCGGAGGCGCTCTCGCTTTGACGATGGTTGCGACCATCTCCGCATGTGGCCCCAAGACCACCACCCCGAGCTCAGATGGCCATTTAGCATCGCCCCACTCTTCCGACATGGCGATGAACACCACTGGCGACCCTGACACGGATTTCCTGAAGGCAATGATCCCTCATCACGAGGGCGCGATTGACATGGCGCGTCAGGAACTTGCGGCGGGTACCGACCCTCAAGTCCGGCAACTCGCCAAGGACATCATCGCGGCGCAAGAATCCGAAATACGACTGATGAAGGCTTGGATCACCGAGCGTGAAGGCCGCGCAAAGAAGGGAACCAACTGATGGGGCAGGAACACGCGGGTCACTCGCACGATCACACCGCTGGCGCGAATGCCAAAATGCTAGGCTGGGCTCTGGCGCTTACGTTCACCTACCTGGTCGCCGAAGTCGTCGGCGGCCTCGTCTTCAACAGCCTCGCGTTACTTTCGGACGCGGCGCACATGCTCACGGACGTTGCCGCTCTAGTGATCGCGCTAATGGCGATAAAGCTTGGTCAGAAGGCGCCAGACGAGAAGCGCACTTACGGGTATCGGCGTTTCGAGATTCTGGCGGCCGCGTTCAACTCGGTGCTACTCTTCGTCATTGCAATCTACGTGTTCGTGGAGGCCATCAAGCGCTTTGCGAACCCCGAACCGATACAGTCTTGGGGTATGTTGGCCGTCGCAAGTGTCGGCCTGGTCGTAAACCTAATCTCCATGCGCTTGCTCTCAGCGGGCAAGGACAAGAGCTTCAACGTCAAGGGCGCTTATCTCGAGGTATGGGCCGACATGATCGGCTCTGTCGGCGTGATCATCGGCGCGCTAATCATCCGCTACACCGGCTGGACATGGGTGGACGCGGTGGTGGCGGTGGGTATCGGCTTGTGGGTGCTTCCGCGCACTTGGGTGCTACTGCGCGATACCACCAATGTGCTATTGCAGGGCGTCCCGGCGGGGCTCGCCCTTAGCGAGCTTCGATCCTCGGTGGTCGCTGTGCCCGGCGTCGAAGGAGTGCATGATCTGCACGTCTGGTCGATCAGCAACGACGACGTGAGTTGCACGATGCATATTAGCCTGAGGGCACAGGAAAGCGCTAGCGAAGTTCGCCGTAACGTCGAACGATTGCTCCGAGAAAAGTTCGCAATCGTCCATGCGACGATCCAGACCGAGCAAGCAGGCGAACCTTGCGAGCTGACTGGGTCTGGCGCTCATGTCTAAAGCGCTTCGAAGAGCCGCCGTTGAGTATAAGTCTCAGCCGCACTTCTCGCCAAAGATGAGACGCGTGTTTGTCCGCCGTCTCGTTTAAACGTGATGCTTTTAGCGTGTCCGCTTTTCACGCTCCATTCTACGTTGCTCAATGACTGAAGTTGGGCGCATTGCGGACATCGAGAATGAACTCGACTTCGTCCGATAACCGAGCATTGCTGCTCCGACGAATTGTGGCCGACGGGACCGGCCGCTGCCCTGACCGGCGCGACCGGCAGGGCCTTGGGTGGTGGGGCGGCGATGGTGCTGCTCCGACTAGGAGAACCACCCGTGAAGAGCACAGCCACCACGAAGCGCCAGCGCCGCATGGCGCGACAACCGAGCAGCAATGCCAATGGAACGCTTGACGCGGGAGGCTCGGATAGCGCTTCGCCCGCCATTCGAGAGCCCTCGGAAACGAAGAAGCCCAACAAGACTGACTTCGCCCTCGCGCTACTGAAGCGCGAGGGAGGCGCGACACTCGACGAACTGGTTGAGGCAACCGGGTGGCTGCTCCACTCCGCCCGCGCGGCACTGACGGCCCTCAGGAAGAAAGGCCACGCGATAGAGCGGACAAAGCTCGACGGCCTCAGCCGCTACGCGATAGTCGGATCGGTGTCGCAGTGAGCCGACTCGAAGCCGAACTCGCGGCTCTGGCGGACCTCTCGCCAGCGCAGCTAAAAGAGAAGTGGATCGGTATGGAGGGGGCATCCCCTCCCTCGGTTCCCACGGCCCTGTTGCGCCGCCTGCTCGCACAGCGCCTGCAGGAGCGCCGCCACGCTGCGCTGCCAGCGCTTGTCGCGCGCGAGCTTGTGCGGGTTACCTCGCAAGGCGGAGCAGCCCCGCCTCCTCCCCCGAAGGTCCAGCTCACACCGGGCACCCGGCTCGTGCGCGAGTGGAACGGGCAGACCGTAACTGTAGAAGTGCTGGAGACAGGCTTTGCCTACGCCGACCGTACCTGGCGCTCCTTGAGCGAGATCGCTCGCCACGTCACCGGTGCCCACTGGTCGGGCCCGCGCTTCTTCGGACTGACCGGCAATGGCTGAGAAGGTCCTGCGCTGCGCGGTCTACACCCGCAAATCGACCGAGGACGGACTCGAGCAGGAATTCAACAGCCTTGATGCGCAGTACGAGGCGTGCGCTGCCTACGCTCTGAGTCAGCGCCACGAGGGCTGGGTGCTGGTGGACGATCGCTACGACGACGGCGGGTTTTCGGGCGGCCACATGGAGCGGCCTGGCCTCAAGCGCTTGCTTGCAGACATCGATGCGGGAAAGGTCGATATCATTCTTCTCTACAAGATCGACCGGCTGACCCGCAGCCTCACCGACTTCTCGAAGATCGTCGAGGTGCTCGACCGGGCTGAAGCGAGCTTCGTCAGCATCACCCAGAGCTTCAACACCACGACCAGCATGGGACGCCTCACGCTCAACATGCTGCTCTCG
Source organism: Tsuneonella rigui (assembly GCF_003958625.1). GTDB lineage: Bacteria > Pseudomonadota > Alphaproteobacteria > Sphingomonadales > Sphingomonadaceae > Tsuneonella > Tsuneonella rigui. The sequence continues at coordinate 120,094 of NZ_RSEL01000029.1, forward strand.
TTCGCCCAGTTCGAGCGCGAGGTCACCGGCGAGCGCATCCGCGACAAGATCGCGGCCTCGAAGAAGAAGGGCCTGTGGATGGGTGGACCGGTCCCGCTCGGATACGAGGTCAGGGATCGCAAGCTAGTCGTGAAGGAAGTTGAGGCCGGGCAGGTCCGGCATATCATGCGCCGGTACCTCGCGTTGAACTCGGTCCCAGCCTTGGCCGAGGAGCTGAACCGCGAGGGCTATCGGACCAAGGTCCAGCACCGGAGCAGCGGGCCGCACCGCGGGGACTGCATCTATCGCCGAGGGACGCTTTATCACCTGCTCACGAACCGTATCTACCGCGGGTTCATCGTGCATAAGGGCACAGCCCATCCCGGCGAACACGAGCCGATCGTCGACGAGCAGCTCTGGGATGAGGTCCAGGCACTGCTCGCTGTCAATGCGTCCGGCTCCGCGCGCCGGCTGCGGCACCGGCATCCCAGCCTTCTCGCTGGTAAGCTGATCGATGGCGAGGGACGGGCCATGACACCCAGCCATGCCATTAAATCCCGACGGCGTTACCGATACTACGTTACCCGCCCCGACCAGCTCGACGGCACTCGCGCTTGGCGTGTGTCGGCCCATGACCTCGAGCAGCTTGTGGGCTCGGGCATCGCATCGAAGCTGACCGACGGCCAGTTCATCATCGAACTCGCCGGGGCGTCCAGTCCAGTCGCCGAACAGCTCCAGGCAGCATCCAACGAAGCAGATCTCCTCGCAGCAACCTTGCGGAGCGGTCACGGTCACGCGAAAGCCGAATTACTGGCTGTGCTCGTCCGGGAGGTTAGGCTGCACGAGGACAAGGTCGAGATCGAGCTCAATTCGGACACGATCTGCGAGCGCCTTGGGTTGCAGACCAGACCGAACGATCCCCAGCCCGCTCTCATTACAATACAGGCTGTTCGGGTGCGCAGGGGTCATCAGCTACGCCTCATAGTCCCCGGCCCCGCTGATACAGCCACGAAGACGCGACGTCGTGATGATAAGCTCGTTGCGCTCATTGCCGAAGCGCATCAGGCAAGGGAACTAGTGCTAGCCAACAGTGAGAAGCCGATCGCGGCGATAGCGCGCGAACAGGGACGCTGCCGGACACGGCTCGGCAAGCTGATCGCGCTCTCCTGCCTCGCACCCGAAATCGTCATCGCGATCGTCGAGGGTAGTCAGCCCGGCCATCTTACTTCCGCGCGACTGATGAACACGCCTTTGCCGCTGGCTTGGGCTGATCAGCGCCACGAGCTTGGGTTCTCCTGACCTTTTCCATCTGCAGTCAGAATTTTTCGGCCTGAGACGGCAGGCCAGATGCGGCCTGACATTGCCGCTCTTGATTCAGTCTCTGACTGCGCTTGCGCTGACGGATGAGCAGAAAGGCCGCGGAACTGCGCCATTCCTGGCGACAGTACCGCGGCCTTCCAAATCCTTGCGGATCACTCAGGACTGCTTGGTGCGGTCGAGAAGACTCGAACTTCCACGGGCTTTCGCCCACAACGACCTCAACGTTGCGCGTCTACCAATTCCGCCACGACCGCACATCGGGATGAGAGAAGGGCCGGCGGACCGGCCCTCGGTAGGCGGGCGCCTCTAGCAACGGGTCCGGCGCTCCGCAAGCGCGATTCAGGGCATGAACGGCGCGGCGACCTCGGCAGGCACGCGGACCAGCCGGCCGCTCGCCTTGTCGAGCATCGCCCAGGTGCTCTTGACCGCGACGAGGCGCTTGCCGGCGGCGTCGCGGAACTCGACGCAGCGATCAAATTGTGCGCCCTTGGGCGGGTTGGGAATCCAGGTCTCGGCGGCCACCGTCTCGCCCAGCCCGACATTGCCGCGGTAGTCGATCTCGTGCCGGGTCACGACCCACACGAAGCGCTCGACGTGTTCGGGCGCGGCGCCTGCCGACCAGTGCGCGGTGGCGATGTCCTGCACCCACTGCAGCCACACCGCGTTGTTGACGTGGCCGAGCTCGTCGATGTGCTCGGGGAGCGCGGTGAAGGTCTTGGCGAACCTGTTCACAGAGGGACGCCCAACGAGACTAGATCCCGCTCGGCCTGCGCGGCGTCGGTGAACACGAACGCATGCATCCCGGCGGCTTGGGCGCCCGCGACGTTGCCGGGCATGTCGTCGAAGAACACCGTCTCCTCCGGCACCAGCCCGTTGGTGTCGAGCAGGTGCGCGTAGATGCGCGGGTCGGGCTTGAGCACGCCGACCTCGGCCGAGTTGGTGACGTGCTCGAAGTGCGCCCACCAGTCGTGCGTGCCTTCGAGATGCGCGACGATCTCGCGGACGTTGTCGGTCAGCGCGAAGATACGATAGCCGGCCGCCTTCAGCCGCTCCATCAGCGGCGGCGTGTCCTCGAGCAGGTGCAGGCTGTCGTAGAGCGAGGCGAACATCGCCTCGGCCTCGTCGGCGGTCAGCAGGCCCGCCGCGACGTAGGCCGCCTTGGCGCCCGCCTCGGTATGTTCGCCGCGGTTCAATGCGCGCCAGATGTCGGTCTCGCCGAACAGCGCGTGGCGACGCGCCTTGGCCTCCTCGCCCGACAGGCCGAATGCCGCCTCGACGATGCCGAGCGAGTCCCACCGCACCAGCACGTTGCCGATGTCGAAGACGATATTCCGGATGGTCACAGCCCGAACTGCCACAGGATGAAGGCGAACTCCTCCGCCGTCTCGCGCAAGCTCTCGAACCGCCCCGACTTGCCGCCGTGGCCCGCGCCCATGTTGGTCTTGAGCAGCAGCACATTGTCGTCGGTCTTCAGCTCGCGCAGGCGGGCGACCCACTTGGCGGGCTCCCAGTAGGTCACGCGCGGGTCGTTGAGCCCGGCGGTGACCAGCAGCGGCGGGTAGGCCTGGCGCTTCACCTGATCGTAGGGGGAATAGCTCTGTATGAGTTCGAACGCCGCGCGGTCCTCGATCGGGTTGCCCCATTCGGGCCATTCGCCGGGCGTCAGCGGCAGCGAGGCGTCGAGCATCGTCGCCAGCACGTCGACGAACGGCACGTGCGCCACCACCGCGCCCCACAGCGTGGGATCGGAGTTGATCACCGCCCCCATCAGCTCGCCGCCCGCCGAGCCGCCCGAGATCGAGATGCGCCCCTCCTCGGTATAGCCCTTGGCGATTAGCCCCTTCGCGACATCGACGAAATCGTTGAACGCATTGGTGCGGGCTTCGAGCTTGCCCGCCTTGTACCACGCGCGCCCCAGGTCATCGCCGCCGCGGATATGCGCGATGGCGTAGGCGAAGCCGCGGTCGACCAGCGAAAGCCGGGTGGTCGAGAACCCCGGCGGGATAGCGATGCCGTAAGCGCCGTAGCCGTAGAGGTGCAGCGGCCCGGGCGACTTGCGGTCCTTGCGGTACATGATCGACACCGGGATATCGGTCCCGTCGCGCGCGGCGATATGCAGCCGCTCGGTGGTGTAGAGCGAGGAGTCGTAGCCCGAGGGAACTTCCTGCACCTTGAGCAGCTCGAGCCGGCGCTCGGCCACGTGGTAGTCGAACACGCTCGACGGGCTGACCATCGATTCGTAGCCGACGCGCAGCTTGTCCATCGCCCACTCGGGATTGTCGCCGAGGCCGGCCGAGTAGCTGTCCTCGGGAAACGCGATCGGCTCGACCCGTGTGGGATCGTCGAAATAGCGCACCTCGATGGTATCGAGCCCCGCCTGCCGCCCCTCGACGACGTAGAAATCGCGGAACAGGTCGAACCCGGTGAGGTAGAACGCGTCCGATCCCTCGATCAGCGTGGTCCACTCGCCGGGCGCGCTGAGCGGCGCAGTGGCGAGGCGGAAGTTCTCGTGGGTGTCGTTGGCCAGGACGTAGAGCGTGCCGTCGCGCTCATCGACTTCGTACTCGACGCCTTTCTGGCGCGGCTTGACCAGGATCGGCTCGGCGAGCGGATCTGCGGCGGGAATCAGCCGCACCTCGCTGGTTTCGTGGTCGCTGGTGGAAAGCACCAGCCACTTTTCGTTTGCCGATAAGCCGGCTCCCACCCGGAAGCCTTCGTCGTCCTCGTGGTAGAATTCCACGTCGTCCGACAGCGGCCGGCCCAGCCAGTGCAGCCGCGCGTTGTCGGTTCGCCACTGCTCGTTGGCGAGGCTGTAGACGAGGCCGGTGTCCCCGGCGACCCAGATGAGCGACGATAGCGTGCCTGGGATTTCGTCGGCCAGCAACGCGCCTGAGGCGAGGTCCTTCACCCGCGCGGTGAAGCGTTCGGATCCGTTGTCGTCGATCGAGTAGGCGAGCTTCGTCCCGTCGTTCGACACCGCGATCGCGCCCAGCCGGAAGTAGTCCTTGCCTTCCGCCAGCGCGACCTCGTCGAGCAGCAGCTCGTCCGGGCCGCCGGCCACCGGCTTGCGCCACCATTTCTTGTACTCGGCGCCTTCCTCGAACTCGATCCAGTAGAGCCAGTCGCCGTCCTTCTGCGGGACCGACCTGTCGGCCTCCTTGATCCGCGCGCGCATTTCGGTGAACAGCGCGTCAATGCGGTCCTTCTGGCCCGCCATCGCGGCTTCGAACCAGGCGTTCTCGGCTGCGAGGTGGGCAAGGATCTCAGGGTCGTCGACCGTGGGATAGCTCTGGTCGCGCAGCCAGGCGTAATCGTCGCTCACGGTGATCCCGTGATGGGTTGCGCTCGACGGGCGCTTGGCGGCGACGGGAGGGGCGGCGGTGCTGGAACTCGTCATGCCGGGGCTCTATGTGGGGCGGGAAAGGACCGCAACCCATGCTCATGCAGACCCACGAAGCCCGCCTCTCCGCCTTGCGCGAGGAGCTCAAGAAGCGCGGGCTCGATGGCTTCGTCGTTCCCATCTCGGACGAGCACATGAGCGAATACATCGGCGGTTATGCCCAGCGTCTCGCATGGCTGACGGGCTTCGGTGGTTCGGCCGGGACGGCGGTGGTCCTCGCCGACAAGGCGGCGATCTTCACCGACGGCCGCTACACCGTGCAGGTGCGCGAGCAGGTGGACGGCAAGCTGTTCGACTATGAAAGCGTACCCGCGACCAGCCCCGCCAAATGGCTCGGCGAGAATGCTCCCGAAGGCGCGAAGATTGGCTACGATGCGTGGCTGCATTCAAAGGGCTGGGCCGAACAGGTGGCCAAGGCGCTCGAGAAGAAGCACGCCAGCCTCGTCCCGGTCGACGGTAACCCGATCGACGCGGTGTGGGCCGACCGGCCCGAGCCGTCGAACGCCCCCGCGCTGGTGCACAGCGATGCTCACACTGGCCGCAACAGCGCCGACAAGCGCGCCGAAGTCGCCGACTGGCTCAAGCGCGAAGGCTACGACGCGGCGGTCGTCAGCGCGCTCGATTCGGTTGCCTGGCTGCTCAATATTCGAGGGGCGGATGTTGAGCGCACGCCGGTCGCGCTGTCCTATGTGGTCGCGCACGCCGACGGCACCGCCGAGCTGTTCATCGGCGCGGACAAGGTCACGCCCGAACTGACCCAGCACCTCGGCAACGCAATCACCATCCGCCCGCGCGCGGCGTTTGAGGGCGCGCTCGCCGAACTGAAGGGCCAGACCGTCGCAGTCGACCCCAACTACGGCGTCGCCGCGATCTTTCACGCGCTCGAAGGCGCGGGCGCCAAGCCGGTCGCGGTGCGCGATCCCACGATCCTGCCGCGCGCGGTCAAGAACCCGATCGAGCAGCAGGGCCAGCGCGACGCCCAGGCGCGCGACGGGGCGGCGATCGCCCGCTATCTCCACTGGCTCAGCGTCGAAGGCCCCAAGGGCGGCCTCGACGAACTGAGCGCCGCGGCCAAGCTGCGCGAGTTCCGCGACGCCAGCGATATTCTGCGCGATCTCTCGTTCGACACCATCAGCGCCGCCGGCCCGCACGCCGCGCTGCCGCACTACCGGGTGGACGAAGACAGCAACATCCCGATCCAGCCCTCGAGCATCTACCTGTGCGATTCGGGCGGTCAGTACCTCGACGGCACCACCGACATCACCCGCACCGTGTGGATCGGCCCCGGCGAGCCCTCAGCCGAGCAGAAGGACCGCAACACCCGCGTCCTCAAGGGCCACATCGCGATCGCCTGCGCAGTCTTTCCACAAGGCACCGTCGGCGGCCAGCTCGATGCCTTCGCGCGGCAGTTCCTGTGGCAAGCCGGCGTCGATTACGCGCACGGCACCGGTCACGGGGTGGGCAGCTTCCTGTCGGTCCACGAAGGCCCGCAGCGCATCGCCAAGATTACCGGCGCGCAGGCGGGCAGCGACCAGGAGCTGCTCCCCGGGATGATCCTCTCGAACGAGCCCGGCTACTACAAGGAAGGCGCCTACGGCATCCGCATCGAGAACCTGGTGCTGGTCGAGAGCCGCGAGATCGAAGGTCAGGAAGGCGACTACCTCGGCTTCGAGACGCTGACTTTCGCCCCGCTCGACAAGGCGCTGGTCGAGGTCTCGCTGCTGACGCCCGAGGAGCGCGAATGGTGGAACGCCTACCACGCCGACGTGCACCGTATCCTCGCCCCGCAGCTCGACGGCGAGGCACTGGCGTGGCTCGAAGAGGCTTGCGGGCCGCTTTGATGTTCATGTAATGTTCCTGCCGGGTCGAGTCGCGGCAGGAGCACTTTGAATGATCGGATATGTAACCCTCGGGACCAACGACCTCGCCAAGGCCGCGCCGTTCTACGATGCGCTGGCGGCCGAGCTCGGCATCGGCCGAATGATGGAGTACGAGACCTTCATCGCCTGGGGCGAACCCGGCGGCGGCGCGGGGATCGGCCTGACCAAGCCGTTCGACGGCAACGCGGCCTGTGTCGGCAACGGCGTGATGGTTGCGCTGGCGGCGAAGGACCAGGCGCAGGTCCAGCGGCTCTACGACATCGCGCTTGCCAATGGCGGCACCGACGAAGGCGCCCCGGGCGATCGTGGCGGCGGTTTCTATGCCGCCTACTTCCGCGATCTCGACGGTAACAAGCTCAATGCCTTCGTGATGCCGGCCGGCGAGTAAGGCGGCGGCTTGCAGCGGGGTGAACGCCCGCCGCGCCGCGTTACATCTCGCGACAATTCTCCTGCGATCCGGTATAAGCGTGCGACATCGCGCGCTTATACCAGCGAACATGAGTTGCGAGGCGCCGGCGGGTTTCTCCTCCCCCTTGCCCCCGGCCTCCGCAGCTCTTCTCGTTTCCTTGGAGAGTTCGTGACATGCGTAAATTGACCCTTTCGATCGGCGCTGCCGTGCTCGCGACCGCGGGCGTGGCCGTTGCCGCTCCCCAAATCGCCGGCCATGTGCAGGCCGACATGACGCGCGCGCAGGCGCAGACCATGGCCGCCGAGCATTTCGCCAAGATGGACGCCAACGGCGACGGCAAGCTCGACACCGCCGACCGCGCCGCGCGCCAGGCCAAGATGTTCGACCGCATCGACGCCGATCACAACGGCTCGATCAGCCGCGACGAATTCGCCGCCAAGCGCGGTGAACGCCGGGAAGGAGTCCAGGCCGGCCGTCACGGGATGGGCGGCGCGGACATGCCGCGAGCCCGCATGGGCGGCCATCACGGTATGCGTGGCGGCCAGGGCATGCGCGGCGGCATGGGTATGGCCAAGCTCGCCGACACCAACAACGACGGCGCGGTGAGCCAGGCGGAATTCACCGCCGGCGCGCTCAAGATGTTCGACGCGGCCGATGCCGACAAGAACGGCACCGTGACCCAGGCTGAGCGCAAGGCCGCCCGCGACGCCATGAAGGCGAAGTGGCAGGCGCGTCGCGCCGCGGCTCCTGCCCAGAGCAACTAAGCTCACCCCAGACGGGGCGCGCTTGCGGGCGCGCTCCGGACCGGGCACGAGACGAAGCCGTGACCGAGACTGAAGCCACTCGCATCCTGTTGGTCGATGACGAAGCCACGCTTCGCGAACCCCTGGCCGCGTATCTCACGCGCCAGGGGTTCGTCGTGCGCGAGGCGGCGAGCGCGGCCGCTGCGCGGACCGCCTTGCTCGAGGCGACGCCCGACCTCGTCCTGCTCGACGTAATGATGCCGGGCGAGGACGGCCTATCGCTGTGCCGCCACCTAGTCGAAAGCAAGAGCGTCCCGACCATCCTCCTCACCGCCAAGGGCGAGCCGACCGACCGCATCGTCGGGCTGGAGATCGGCGCCGACGACTACGTGGTGAAGCCGTTCGAGCCGCGCGAACTGGTCGCGCGCATCCGCTCGGTCCTGCGCCGCGCCGCGCGTCCCGCGCCCGCGCCCGAGGACGACGCGCTGTACGAATTCGAAGGCTGGCGGCTCGATCCGCTGAAGCGCCGCCTGACCGATCCCGAAGGCACCACGGTGCCGATCTCGACCGCCGAGTTCCGCCTCCTCACCGCCTTCCTCGACCGGCCGCGCCAGGTGGTCGACCGCGACCGCCTGCTCGACCTCGTCCAGGGCCGCGAGGCGCACCTGTTCGACCGCGCGGTCGACAACCAGATCAGCCGCCTCAGGCGCAAAATCGAAGCCGACAGCCGCAACCCGCACTTCATCCAGACCGTGCGCGGCGGCGGCTATCGCTTCGCCGCCGACGTTCGGCGCGTCGCCGCCCCATGAGGTTCTGGCCCAGGAGCCTGCTCGGGCAGGTCCTGCTGAGCGTGGCCGCCGCATTGCTGGTCGCCCAGGCGATTTCCGCCCATCTCCTGTTCCGCGCCAGCGAGGACAGGCGTGAGCAGCGCATGGTCGGCAGCCTCGCGGTCCAGCTCATCGCCGCCGCTAACGGCTCTCAAGACCAGAGGCCGGGTCCACGCAGCGGCCGCCGCATGCGGGTCGAGGTGAGTCCGGTCCTGCGCGCGCTCCCCGGCGACCGCACGGAGCCGCGGTTGACTGTCGCGCTGGCCAAGGTGCTCCGCGAGGAAGGATTAGCCGAGGCGCAGGAAGTCCGCGTGATCAGCCGCCCCGCACTCGGCGATCCACGTATCCTCCAGCGCCTCGCCAACGGGCGCCCGGTGGGCCAGGGCGCAGCGTTGACCGGCGCGCGGGTGATGCTCGCCAGCGTTCCGCGGCCCGACGGCACCTGGCTCACCGCACGCGCGCTCTCACCCCCGCGCGAGCGGGCGGCGATGCGCGGGCTTCTGGTACAGACCGCGGTGCTGTTCGCGGTCCTGCTGCTCGCGATGTGGTTGATCCTGCGGCGCATCACCGGCCCTCTCGCGGCGCTGACCAAGCGGGTCGAGACCTTCGCCCGCACCCAGAGCACCGACGGCCAGCTCGCCCCCGAGGGGCCTGAGGACGTGCGCCGTCTGATCGAGGCCCAGGGGCGGATGGAGGCGCGCATCGCGGGAATGATCGACGAGAAGGACGTGATGCTTGGCGCGATCGGGCACGACCTCAAGACGCCGCTCGCCGCGCTGCGGGTGCGGATCGAATCGGTCGAGGACGATGCCGAGCGCGGCCGGATGGCGGCCGGGATCGAGGACATCACCCGCACCCTCGACGATATCCTTTCGCTCGCCCGCGTCGGCCGCGCGACCGAGCCGCCCGAACGCACCGAGCTCGCCGCCCTCGCCGCCTCGGTGGTCGAGGAATTCGAGGACATGGGCGATCCAGTCGAGCTCGCCGAAGGCCCGCGCGTGGTCGCGCGGGTCCATGTGACCTGGGCCAAGCGTGCGCTGCGCAACCTTGTCTCCAACGCGGTCCGCTACGGTGGGGATGCGGCGGTCGAGGTGCTGCGCGATGGCAGCGAGGCGGTGCTGCGGGTGACCGACAACGGCCCCGGCATCCCCGCCGAGCACCTGAGCGACATGACCGAGCCCTTCACCCGCGGCGAGGCGAGCCGCAACCGCGAGACCGGCGGCGCGGGCCTCGGCCTTACGCTCGCCCGCGCGATCGCCGAAGCGCACGGCGGGCGGCTCGTGCTGGCGAACCGGCCCGAGGGCGGGCTGAGCGCCGAGCTGCGTTTCCCCGCCTAACTCCACCGTCACCCCGGACTTGATCCGGGGTGGTGCTTTCTTCCAGCGCCGCGCCTGAAAGGCAGCACTGGCCCGGATCAAGTCCGGGCCGACGAGGGGTGGATTCAGCGCTCCTTCGTCGCCGAGAACGCCAGCTCGGGGTTCTTTTCCTGCTGGTATCCGACATCCCACGGCGATTTCGCCATGAACACCGGGTCCCCGTCGCGGTCCTTGGCGAGGTTGGCGCGGTTGAAGTCGGTGAAGGTCTTCATCGCCGCATCGCCGCCCTTGACCCACCGCGCCGTCGCGAAGGGCGAAGGCTCCAGCACCGCCTCGACCTTGTATTCCGCCTCCAGGCGCGAGACGAGCACGTCGAGCTGGAGCTGGCCGACCACCCCGACGATCCACTGCGCGCCGATCTCGGGGTAGAACACCTGGATCACGCCTTCTTCGGAGAGGTCGTCGAGCGCCTTGCGAAGCTGCTTGGTCTTGGTCGGATCGCGCAGCACCACGCGGCGCAGGATTTCGGGCGCGAAGTTGGGCAGGCCGGTGAAGCGAACGTCGTTCTTCTCCGAGAGGGTGTCGCCCACTCGTAGCGTGCCGTGGTTGGGAATGCCGATGATGTCGCCCGCTTCGGCAGTATCGGCGATCTCGCGATCCTGCGCGAAAAACAGGATCGGCGAGTGCACCGCGATCGGCTTGCCGAGGCCCGACGGCGTCAGCTTCATGCCGCGTTTGAAAGTGCCCGAGACCATCCGCATGAACGCGATCCGGTCGCGGTGCTGCGGGTCCATGTTCGCCTGCACCTTGAACACGAACCCGGTCACCTCGTCGCGGGTCGGCGCGATCTGCTCTTCGCCGGCGGGCTGCGGGCGCGGGGGCGGGGCCCATTCGGTAAGCGCGCGGATCAGCTCCTCGACCCCGAAGTTCTTGAGCGCACTGCCGAAGAACACCGGGGTCAGGTCGCCGTGGCGGTAGGCCTCGAGGTCGAACTGCGGATAGCCTTCGCGCACCAGTTCGATCTCTTCGGCGAGCTCGTCCGGCAGATCACCGACCGGCTCGCGCTTACCCAGATACTCCCGGCTATCCCCCTCGGGCTTCGCCACCGTGTCATCGGCGAAGTCGAGCACCCCGGTGAACAGCCCGCCCATCCCGAGCGGCGCCGACTGCGGCGAGACGTCGAGCGCCAGCGCATCGGCCACCTCGTCGAGGATCTCGAACAGCGAGCGCCCCTCGCGATCGACCTTGTTGACGAAGGTGATGATCGGCACGTTGCGCAGGCGGCACACCTCGAACAGCTTGCGCGTCTGTGGCTCGATGCCCTTGGCCGCGTCGATCACCATGATCGCCGAGTCGACCGCGGTCAGCGTGCGGTAGGTGTCCTCGCTGAAGTCCTCGTGCCCCGGCGTGTCGAGCAGGTTGAAGACGGTGCCGTCCTTCTGGAACGTCATCACGCTGCTGGTCACCGAGATGCCGCGCTGCTGCTCGATCTTCATCCAGTCCGATCGCGCCCGCCGCGCAGCCCCGCGCGCCTTGACCTCGCCCGCGAGGTGAATCGCGCCGCCCTGCAACAGCAGCTTTTCGGTCAGCGTGGTCTTGCCCGCGTCGGGGTGCGAAATGATCGCGAAGGTGCGGCGGTTGCTTACAGTGGTCATCTTTTCCTTCCGTCACCCCCGCGAAAGCGGGGGCCCATCTCCCGCGCTCGCCACTTGGTGAAACAGCAGGAGATGGGTCCCCGCTTTCGCGGGGATGACGACCTTTGTTAGTGGTGTTCGCGCGCCACCCGGAACCCGGCGAAGTCTTGGTTGACCGGCATCAGTTCCAGCCGGTTGATGTTGAGGTGCGGCGGCAGCTCGGCGATCCAGCGGATGGTCATCGCGATGTCCTCGGCGGTCATCGGATTGACCCCGGCGTAGAGCTGGTCCGACGCCTCCTGGCTGCCGGTGCGCACGACGGTGAACTCGGTCTCGACCATGCCCGGCTCGATGCTGGTCACCCGCACCCCGGTGCCGTGGAGGTCGGCACGCAGCGCCAGCGTGAAGTGGTTCGCGAACGCCTTGCTCCCGGCATAGACGTTGCCGCCGGGGTAGATGTAATTCCCCGCGACCGAGCCGATGGCGATGATCGCGCCCTTGCGCTCGATGAGGCCGGGCAGCAGCTTGCGCGTCACCGTCACCATCGCAGTGACGTTGGTGTCGATCATCGTCTGCCAGTTGGCGAGATCGGCATCCTGCGCGTTCGAAAGTCCCTGCGCGAGCCCGGCGTTGTTCACCAGCAGGTCGATCTCGCGAAAGCCTCCGGGCAGCGCCGCGAGCGCGGCATCGAGCGCCTCAGTGTCGCGCACATCGAACACCGCCGGATGGACCCTATCTGCGCCCAGCTCCGCCACCAGCGCATCGAGCCGCTCCTTGCGCCGGCCGGTGGCGACACAGCGCCATCCGCTCGCGACCAGCGCACGCACGGTGGCCTGGCCGATGCCCGCGGTAGCGCCCGTGACGAAAGCGGTCTTCATCCCCTGAGCTCGGCTCCCAGCTTGGCGGCGGCGGCGACGATCTTGTCGGCGATGCCCTTGAGGTCGGCCTCGGTGTAAGTCTTGTCGGCGGGTTGCAGCACCACCTCGATCGCGAGCGACTTCTTGCCCTCGGGAATGCCCTGCCCGCGGAAATCGTCGAACACCCGCGCCGCCATCACGTTGACCTTGTCCGCGCCCTTGACGGTGCGCACCAGGTCGTTGGCCGGGAGCGCGGCATCGACGAGGAACGCGAAGTCGCGCGTTACCGCTTGCAGCGCCGGGGGGCTGTAGGCGGGTCGGACGAACGTGGCGTTCTTCTTCGGCGGGATCGCGTCGAAATAGACCGAACACGCCGCGACCGGCACGGTCACGTCGAATGCCCGCAGGAGCGTCGGGTGGACAATCCCGAAGCGTCCCAGGATCGTCTTGGGCCCAAGGCGCAGCGTGGCCGAGCGGCCCGGATGCCAGAGTGGCCCCGCGTCGCCCATCACCTGCAGGTTGGCAACCGGCGCTCCCGCGGCGGCGAGCAGCTCCAGGCACAGCGCCTTGGCATCGAATGCATCGAACGGCTGCGGCTTGCCCGTCCGCCAGTTGCGCTCCGTGAGATGGCCGGCGAGCACCGCGACCAGGGTCGGTAGCTCGCCGTCGCTGGTGTAGCGGCGACCGATCTCGAACAGGCGCAGGCTGTCGGCGCCGCGATCGAGGTTGCGGCGGACTGCCTTGAGCAACCCGGGGAACAGCGACGGGCGCATGACCTTGAGCTCTTCGCTGATCGGGTTCTCGAGCGTCCAGGCGCCCCCGCCGACCGCTGCCGCGTCGGCCTCGGAAATGAACGACCAGGTGATCGCCTCGTTCAGCCCCGCGGCGGCAGCGACGCGGCGCACCTTGCGCTCACGCGCCTGTTCGGGAGTGGCGGTCGGGCGGGCGACCCCGTCGGCGCGCGGCAGCGGGGTCGAGGGCACCGCGTCGAGGCCGTGGATGCGTACCACTTCCTCGACCAGGTCGGCGGGCCCGTCGATGTCGGGGCGCCAGGTCGGCACCATCACCACCAGCCCGCGGTCATCTTCGTCGAACGAGTGGAAGCCCAGCCGTTCAAGGATATCCTTCTGCGCGTCGGGCGGCAGGCTGACGCCGCCGAGATCGCGCGTCATCATCGTGTCGAAGCGGATCTTCTTGACCCCGGCGGGCGGCTGGCCAGCCTTGACCACCGAGCTCGGGGTGCCGCCGCAAGTGCGCACGATCAGGTCGGTGATGAGGTCGATGCCGGCATCGAGGAAGGCCGGATCGACCCCGCGCTCGAACCGCGTGCGCGCGTCGCTGGCGATGCCGAGCTTGCGGCCGGTTGCGCCGATGCGCTCCGGATCGAAGTAGGCGATCTCGACCAGCACGTCGGTGGTCGCGGGCGTGACCGAGGAGTGCTCGCCGCCCATGATGCCGCCGATGTCGTGCACCTCGCGGTCGTCGGCGATCACCGTCATCGAGCTGTCGAGCGTGTAGGTCTTGCCGTTGAGCGCCTCGACCATCTCGCCGTCCCGCGCACGCCGCGCGACCAGCGCGCCGCTGAGCTTGGCGAGATCATAGACGTGCGCCGGGCGGCCGAAGCCGAGGCTGAGGTAGTTGGTGATGTCGACCAGCGCGCTGATCGGGCGCTGGCCGGCGCTGATGAGGCGCGCCTGCATCCACGGGGGCGAGGCGCCGTTGGTGACGCCGCGGATCACCCGGCCGTAGAACGCGGGGCAGCCTGCGGGATCGTCGGTGCGGATCTCGGTCGGGCAGGGGAACTCGCCGGCCACGGCCTCGGCGCGCCACGGCTTGAACGTGCCCATCCCGGCGGCGGCGAGATCGCGGGCGATGCCCTCGACCCCCATGCAGTCGGGCCGGTTGGGGGTGATCGCGACGTCGAACACCGGGCTGGCGTTCTGGTAGCTGGCGAAGTCGGTGCCGACCGGGGCGTCGGCGGGCAGCTCGATGATCCCGTCGTGCTCGTCGCCCAGCTGCAGCTCGCGGACCGAGCACATCATGCCGTTGCTCTCGACCCCGCGGATGGCAGACTTGCGCAGCTCCATCCCGTTGGCCGGCACCACCGCGCCGGGCAGGCCGAGCACGCCTTTCATTCCCGCGCGCGCGTTGGGCGCGCCGCACACTACCTGCAGCGGCTCGCCCTCGCCGGTGCTGACGGTGAGCACCTGCAGCTTGTCGGCCTGCGGATGCGGCGCGGCGGTCAGCACTTCGGCGACGCGGAAGCCCGCGAGCTTGTCCGCCGGGTCCTCGAGCCCTTCGACCTCGAGCCCGATCGCGTTGAGCTTGGCGGAAATCTCCGCCGCGCTCGCCTCGGTGTCGAGGAACGCCTTCAGCCATTCGAGCGAGAACTTCACAGCTTAGCTCCCACGCCGCCCGACAGCGTCGGCACGTCGAACGCCGAAAAGCCGTAGTGCGCCAGCCAGCGCCCGTCGCCGTCGAAGAACGCGCGCAAATCGTCCATCCCGTACTTGAGCATCGCCAGCCGATCGACGCCGACCCCGAACGCGAAGCCCTGCCACTTGTCGGGATCGAGCCCGGCGAATTCGATCACTCGCCGGTTGACCATGCCCGAGCCGAGCAGCTCCATCCACCCGTGTCCCACATCGTCGCCGTTGCCGCCGAGCACCCGCCTGCCGCCGACATCCTGCCAGCCCACGTCGACCTCGACGCTCGGCTCGGTGAACGGGAAGTAGCTCGGCCGCAACCGAAGCACGATGTCGTCGCGCTCGAAGAACGCCTTGAGGAAGGTCTCCAGCGTCCACTTGAGATGGCCCAAATGAATGCCCTCGTCGATCACCAGCCCTTCGACCTGATGAAACATCGGCGTGTGGGTGGCGTCGGAGTCCGAGCGATAGACCCGGCCCGGCGCGATGATGCGCAGCGGGGCGCCATGCTCGACCATCGAGCGGATCTGCACCGGCGAAGTGTGCGTCCTGAGCAACATCCGGCGAGGTTGAACCTCTTGTGCGCCCTCTTCCTGCGGGAAATAGAACGTGTCGTGCATCGCCCGCGCCGGGTGGCTTTCGGGCATGTTGAGCGCGGTGAAGTTGTGCCAGTCGTCCTCGATCTCGGGCCCGGTGGCGACCGAGAAGCCCATATCGGCGAAGATCTCGGCCAGCTCGTCCATCACCTGGCTCACCGGGTGGATCGAACCCTTCGGCGCCGCCGGCGCGGGCAGCGTCAGGTCGAGCACCTCGCTCGCCAGCTGCTCCTCAAGCGCCGCGCTGTCGAGAGCCGCCTTGCGCCGATCGATCGCCTCGCTCACCGCGGCGCGCACGCCCTGGATGCGCGGGCCCTGCTCCTGCCGTTCCTCGGGCGACATGCCGCCCAATGTCTTCAGCGCGGCGCTGACCCAGCCCTGCTTGCCGAGCGCGGCGATGCGCTGCGCCTCCAGCGCCTCGGCATCTGCCGCTGCGTCGATCGCGGCCAGCGCCTCGGCCAATCTATCGTCGTATACGGTCGTATTCATTGCGAGCACGCCCCTAGGGGCGAGGCGGCGTCATCGCAATGGGTCCGGGGCCGCTGCGTCGTCGGCGGGGTCATGCAGAACCTGCATCGCCTTGCCCGCCGTACGCGACCGGACATGAGCGGCTGCGAGCATGATCGGGTGCGGCTCGCGCGCATAGGCGCTCGGCGTGGTGCCCATGAAGCGGCGGAAATCGCGAATGAAGTGGGCCTGGTCGTAATACTGCCAGTCGAGCGTATCGAGCCAGGCGAGCGAGGGGTCGAGCATGAATTGCGCGAGGCTGCGCAGGAAGCGCTGGCGTTGCAGCAACAGTTTGGGCGTGAACCCGAACACCGCCGCGGCTATCCGTTCCAGCGAACGGGTGCTGATGCCCAGCCGTTCGGTCAATTGCCCGACGGCATTGACCGCGGGGTCGATCAGCGCCGTGTGCGCGGCCGCGATGCGCTCTTCGTCCGACGCCGCCCGCTGCGCCAGCAAGCCGAGCATGTGCGCATCGATGGCGGCCATCTCCGCCTGGAGGTCGCCCGCGACGGCGGCGAGGCGCGCGTGAAGGGGACGGAAGGGGGCGTAAGCGTCATCGCGCAGCGCATCGGCAATGGTATCGGCGCGGGCGGCCGCGGGCGTATCTACGAAGCGGGCCCAGCCGAGCGGGAGCAGCCCGATACCCCAGTAACGCCCCGGCGCAAGCGCAAACGGGGCACCCATGCTGGTCGGGCCAATGCCCGCGAAATCGGGCATGGGCTTGAGTTCGCCCGGCCCGATCGAGCCTGCCATCGACCCATCGAGCGCTATTCGGATGTTGCCCCCTTCGGGATGCAGCATGTCGACCACCGGGTCCGCCCCGGCGGCGATCTCGGTCAGGTAATACGTGGTGATGTATGGCCGCAGCGCATCCGATGGCAGCACATAACCGAGAGAGACCGCCGCGTTGCGGTGCCCAGAAATCCACTCCACCCCCGCGCCCTTTCGCTCCGGCCCTTGACTATGGGGTCGCTCGCGGCGGAGGGTCAAGTGGTCGAGAAGTCGCCGCCATACAGGTGACCTCCTTTTCGAAGCCGACCAGGCGTGGCGCGTTCATCCAAGATCGACCTGGAAGCGTTCGGTAAGTCTGAGGCGTTCGGACCTGGCGGCGATGCATCCGCCGGGCTGGCCGCATCGCAGGGGGGATACCAACATGATTGCACGCAAGCTTCTCGCCGGGGCGGCCGTCGCCGCGCTCGCGCTTCCGGCCGCACCGGCCGTCTCGGCCAATAAGGCCGCCGCACCGACGCTGGTCACCTGCGAGCAGAGCCTCGGCACCATCGCGCTGGTCGACGGCGACCTCGCCGGATGGACCCAGTACGGTCTCGGCTCCCCGCGCGAGCTGATCAACGCACTGGCGACCCAGTCGGGCTGCTTTACCGCGCACAGCGACATGCGCGCGCCGGCGCGCTTCCTGGTCACCGCGGTCGCGGGCAGCCAGGAGGAAGTCGACAAGAGCGTTTCGCTCGGCAAGACCGTCGCGACCGAGGCGCTGGTGCGCTCGGGCGCCGCCGCGCGGATGGCGGGCGGGGTGCCGTTCGCCGGCGCGGCGCTCGGCATGTTCAGCGCGTTCGGCGGCAAGAAGAAGACCGTGGCCGCCGGCTTGCGCGTGGTCAGTCCCGCCACCGGACAGGCGCTCGCTTCGGGCACCGGCACCGTCAAGAAGAGCAGCCTCACCTGGGGCGGCGGCTGGGCGACTACCGCGGCAGGCGCCTCGGGCTACCAGTCGAGCAAGGACGGACAGATGCTGGCCGAGGCGTTCATCCTCGCCTTCAACCAGCTGGTGGCGCAGAAGTCCGCGCTCGAAACGGCCCCGGCCATGACCCTGGCGGCCGCGACGCCGGGCGCAACGGTGGCGGTCGATACCAACATCTTCGCGTCGGCCAGCAAGACCTCCGCCGCGGTCCGCGCGGTGCGGGCGGGCACCGAGCTCAACCCGACCGGCAAGCGCGAAGGGCTGTTCGTCGAGGTGAAGGATAATTTCGGGACGACCGGCTGGGTTTCGGTCGAAGACCTCAAGTAAGCGGCGCGGCGGCCCCGGCGGATGGCGCCGCCGGGTGGCTGCCGGGCCGGTCGAGCGTCTGCGCGGGCGAGCCCCAGGTCTTGGCCCGCTGGGCCATGAAGGCCGACAGGATCGGGTGCGGCAGCGCGGCGTAGTCGCTCGGCCCCATGCCCATGAAGGCGTGGAAATCGCGGTTGAAGTGCGCCTGGTCGGTGTAGAGCTCGTCGATCGCGGGCGACCACCGGCCCATTCCGCCGAGCATCCAGGCCGCCAAGCTGCGCATGAAGCGTTGGCGGCGGAGTAGCAACTTGGGCGGAAAACCGAAGTGGCGGCGGCAGATTCGCTCCAGCGCGCGCACCGACAGGCCCGCGCGGTGCGCGAACTCCTCGACGCTCGCGAGCCCGAGTTCTACCATCGCCGCGTGGACCGCGCGGATGCGCTCGCAATCGCGCACGGGCGCATCGAGCGAGCGCAGCACTGCGACGACCCGCGCATATTCGGCTTCGTCGTCGGGCGCGCCTGAGAACACCCCGGTCAATCCGCCGAAGCGCGCGAAATCGGGATGCCGCTCGGCGTCGGCGAGCAGGTTGGCGTACTGCGATGCCGGCCGCCGCACCAGGCGCGCCCAGCCGAGCGGCAGCAGGCCGATGCCCCACATCCGCGTCGCGCCGAGCTCGAACCGGGTCGCCAGCGCGCTCGGGCCGGTGACGGTAAAGCGGGCGTCGTCGACCAGCTCGCCGCCGGCGACCTGGGCGGACGGCAGGTTGCCCGAGAAGATTCGCAAGTTGCCCCACTCGGGCTGCAACCAGTCCTCCGCGCGGCCGCCGTCATCAACGGTCAACTCCAAGCGATAGACACTCGTCAGGCAGTCGGCGAATTCGGGAGGGGGCGCAAAGAAGCGCACGTCGATCCGGCAATCGTGCGTCATCGCAAGGTCGTGCCCCCCGGCAATCGGGCGCGCATGTCACGTCCGGCATCAGGCCCAGGCGATGTCGCTACCCGAAGGGCTCTTTTCGGCCCATCACTTGTATAAACGCGACACTATCCCGTGCTTGGCTTGATTGCAACCCTCTCCCGATACCGCGCGACGGTCGGCAGATCGAGCGGTGCCGCAGCGCCCTGATCGGCCATCCGCTGGCGCATGATCGGATTCAGGATCGGGTGCGGCAACCGTGCGTACTCGGACGGGTTCAGACCCATGAACGCGCGAAATTCGCGCACGAACTGCGCCTGGTCGTGATACTGCCCGTCGAGCGCGCCGATCCAGCTCAATGAGGGATCGAGCATGTATTGCGCGAGGCTGCGCAGGAACCGCTGACGGCGCAGCAGCACCTTGGGGGTGAACCCGAAATAGCGCCGGCATAGCCGCTCGAGCGCCTTGACCGACATGCCGAGCTCTTCTTGCAGCGCGGCCACCTCGCCCATCTGCGGATCGCGCAGGGCTTCCTGGCAGGCGACGATCTCGCTCTCGCGCGAGACCGGGCGGCCCGCGTGACGCATCAGGTGTGCGTCGATCAGCGCCGCCTTGTCGTCGATCGTGCCGCCGCACGCCTCGATCTGCGGCAGGATCCCGGCGAACAGCGCAAAGCAAGGATCGGTGCTACCATCGACCGTGCGGTTGGCGAGCGCCGCCGCATCGCCCGCAGCGAACTTGGCCCAGCCGGCCGGCTGCAACCCAAGGCCCCAGACGCGCGAGGTGCGCACGCCGAAATGGATCGACTTGCTGGTCGGCCCGCCCGCCACGAACGGCCACTGGCGCACCATCTCGCCCGGGCCGACGCTGGCGATCGGCGGCGGCCCTTCGGTAAAGCGAAGCGCGGCCCATTCCGGGTGCAGGTAGTCGTCGACCAGCCCGTCGCCGCACTCGATCTCGGTCAGATAGAGCGCCGTGAAATAGGGCTCCAGCGGCTCGGATAGCCGAAAGAAGCGGACGGCAATGCGCGGCTCGACCGTCATCGGCGAGATCAGTGTCCTTTTGCGGGAGAGCGAGCGACCCGAAGGACTTCTTGTATGTTTTGGACAGTAGCGGCCGACCGGCGCGCGTCAAGCGCGCAAACGAAAAGGGCGCCGCGAGCCCAAGCCCGCGGCGCCCCTGTTCGTTCGCTCAGCTCAGGCTTACGCCGGCAGCGCGGCCTTGGCCTGCGCGATGATCGCGGTGAAGGCGCCGCCTTCGTTCATCGCCAGGTCGGCCATCACCTTGCGGTCGAGCTCGATGCCCGACAGCTTCACGCCGTGCATGAACTGCGAGTAGGTGAGCCCTTCGGCGCGGACCGCGGCGTTGATCCGCTGGATCCACAGCGCGCGGAAGCTGCGCTTCTTCACCTTGCGGTCGCGGTAGGCGTACTGCCCGGCCTTCTCGACCGCCTGGCGGGCGACGCGAATGGTGTTCTTGCGGCGGCCGCGATAGCCCTTGGCCTGGTCGAGGATCCGCTTGTGCTTGGCACGAGTGGTCGTGCCGCGTTTGATACGTGCCATCTGTCAGTACTCCTCAGGCCAGCCCGTACGGGGCCCACTTCTTGATCACCTTCGCATCGGCGTCGGAGATCACGTCAGTGCCGCGGTTCTGGCGGATGTACTTGGCATTGTGGCTGATCAGGCGGTGGCGCTTGCCGGCGACACCATGCTTGACCTTGCCGGTGGCAGTGAGCTTGAAGCGCTTCTTCACGCCGCTCTTGGTCTTCAGCTTGGGCATTTTCGTCTCCTTTCGGGGACACGCATCAGTCAGCCCTGGCAGCCCTAGTTAGCCAGGCCGACTGTGAATCACGTGTCGGTGAAGGGGGCGCCCCTAGGCGAGAGGCGCGCGAAAGGCAAGCCTTAGCGGGCCCGCTGCCGGTCGCGCCAGCGCTCGGAACCCCAGCGGGCGACCACCGCGTCTGCCCGGGCCTTGTCGGCTCCGCCAAGCGAGCCGTATGGGGCGCAGCGGTGGAGGTCGAGGAAGCACGCCTCGCCCGTGTCGAGCCGCAGACTGGTGAGCGCGCCGCCCGCACCCGCGAGCCCGATTGCGGTGGGCGTGTCGAGCGCGCCGATGTGCATGAAAGGCGGCACCATGATCTTCGGCGGCGCCTGGCCCCGGATCGCGGCCTCGAGGATCGCCCGGTAGTCCGACAGGCCGATCGGGCCCGCCGGGAGCATGCCGGGGCGGCTCGCCACCAGCAGGGTCTCAAACTGCTGCGGGTTGATCACGTGCCCGTGGCCGAGGAAGCCGCCCTCGAACAGCTCCTCGCCGTGGTCGCCGGAGACGATTAGGATGGTATCGTCCCACACACCCTTGGCCTTGAGGCGCGCGACCAGTTCGCCGAGCCAATGGTCGGCATTCGCGACCGCGTTCCAATACGTCTCGCGCACCTGCGCCGCGTTGGCCGCATCGATCTCACCGCGAGGGAGCGGATGATTGGTGACGCGGTGGGCGACGCCGGGATGGTCGTACGGAAAGTGCGCCGACTGGAAGTTGAAATAGGCGAAGTGCGGTCGCGTGCGCCAATCCTCCATGCCGAGCGTGCGATCGAACGCGGCGAGCAGGTGGCTCTCGTCGACCAGCAGGCTGCCTTGCGCGGCGAAGTCGAACGCGCGCTTGTCGCGCAAGGTTTCGGCGTCGACGTAGACATCTGCCGTCTCGCGCTCGCCGACGGTCCGCGAGATGCCGCCGAAGTCCTCCGGCTGGCCGGAGAATATGCCGATGCGGTAGCCGCTGGCCTTGAGGTCGCGCAGCAGCGAGGGGTCGCCGTCGCGCGGGGCGAGCTGGCCCGAAAACAGCGACTTGAGGCTCTCGGTGGTGAAGCCGACGTGACTGTAGGCGGGCCGGACAGCGCTGCCGGCCGCCGCCAGCGCCTCGAGGTTGGGCGCGACGGGCTTGCCATTAATCCGCTGGCCGAGGACATCGCCGCGGGTCGATTCGAACACCACCACGACCACGTTGGGCCGCTTGCCGGTGAACACTTGCGGGCCGAGCGGCGTGGCCAACGGCACCAGCTTGAGGTCGCCGCCATATCCGTCTTCGTCAATTCCGTTGCCCGGAATATCCAGCGCGAGCGGGTGCCGGGCCGCATCGAAGGGCGCGCTATCATGCTGCACTCCGAACAAGCCGTAGCCGTCCCGATCAAAGTCGGTCGCAAGATCGAGCGTCCGGCTAAGCGCGTCCCACGCCAGCGTGCGGTTGAGGCCATACGCCGCATCGCTGCCGGTGCGCGGAATGGCGAAGGCGAGGAGGAGGAACGCCCCGCCGACTGCGAGCCAAGCCCTCCATCCGGGCGCGGGCGGGCGCGGCAGGTCGCGGGGCAGGACCCGCACAAGGATGCGCCAGCCGATCGCCGCAGCGACTGCCAGCCCGACCACCGCCAGCAGCGCGACACCGAGCTCGCTCATTCCGAACAAGATCGCGTCGAGCAGGCTGCCTCCGCCGAGCTGCTTGAGCAGCGCGAAGCTCATCGCATCGCTGAAGTACGAAGCGAGCTGGTACTGCGCCGCCAGCACGCCGAGGAACAGCGCACCGTTGACGAGCGCGAAAACGAACACCGGTGCCCAACCGGGCCGGCCGCGCGTGAGCCGCAACGCCAGCGCCCACCCGGCGAGCCCGAGCAGCGCCTGCGCGCTCGCATAGCCGGCCAGGAAGATCGCCCGCTCCGCCGGGGTATCGACCGCGCGGCTCATGCCGAAGCCGCCGGTGAACAGCCCGAACTTGCGGTCGGCGAGCAGCAGCTCGATCAGCGACACCGCCAGCACCACCGCGCCCGGCGCGAGCGTCAGCAGGCGCGCCCATGAGAAGCGGGCCAAACCCGGCGGTTGAAGGGCGCTGGTCGCCATTCGCGCGTCCTAGCGCACGCGGCTTAGGATTAGCCTAACGCGTCAATGCCCGCAGGCGAGCGCCTCGACGACGTCCTCCAGCCGCGCCGGATCGCCGAGGGCGATAACGTGGCCCTCGCTCCCCGCGTGGAGCGGCTCGCCGTTCCAGTCGGCCATCGTCCCGCCCGCGCCCTCGACCACCGGCACCAGGGCGGCGAAGTCGTGCAGCTTGAGGCTGTCCTCGCACACCAGATCGATCTGCCCGCTCGCGACGAGGCCGTAGTTGTAGCAGTCCCCACCCCAGATCATCCGCCGGTGCGCGGTCTTCTGCGCCAGCGCCATGAAGTGCTCCGCCGCATGGTCGGAGAACGCGCCAGGGCTGGTGGTCGCGAGCAGAGCCTCGGACAGCTCACGGCAGGGGCGGGTGCGCACTTCGGCGCCGTTGAAGGTGGTCCTGCGCCCGGTCGCGCCGACCCAGCGTTCGCCGAGGATCGGCTGGTCGATCACGCCAAGGATGGGAAAGCCATCCGACAGCAGCGCGATCAGCGTGCCGAAGATCGGCCGCCCGGCGACGAAGCTGGTGGTGCCGTCGATTGGATCGAGCACCCACCGCCGCCGCGCGCCCTCGCGCTCGATGCCGAACTCCTCGCCCTGGATGCCGTCGCGCGAGGCCTCTGCCGTGAGAATCCGCCGCATCGCCTCCTCCGCGGCGCGGTCGGCGAGCGTGACCGGCGAGGCATCGCCCTTGGTCTCGAGCCCGATCGCGCCGCGCCAATACGGCCGGATCGCCTCACCCGCGGCGTCCGCCAGGCGGTTGGCGAGCGCGATGTCGTCAGTCAGCGACACTCAGTCGAACAGCGAACTGACGCTGCTCTCATCGGCGATCCGCCGCACCGCCTCGCCGATCAGCGGGGCGATGGTGAGGTAGCGGATGCGCTTGCTGTCCGCCGCCGCGTCGGTCGCGCGGATGGAATCGGTGATCACCAGTTCTTCCAGCGCGGATTCGTTGACCCGCGCCACCGCGCCGCCCGACAGCACACCGTGGGTGATGTATGCGGTCACAGAAGTTGCCCCGCCGTCGAGCAGCGCCTGCGCCGCGTTGCACAGCGTGCCGCCCGAATCGACGATGTCGTCGATCATGATGCAGTGGCGACCCTTTACCTCGCCGATGATGTTCATCACCTCGCTCTCGCCCGGCCGGTCGCGGCGCTTGTCGACGATCGCGAGCGGCGCGTTGTCGAGCCGCTTGGCGAGCGCCCGGGCGCGCACCACGCCGCCGACATCGGGGGAGACGACCATCAGGTCCCGCCCGCCGTACCGCGCCTGGATATCGGCCGCCATCACCGGGGCGGCGAACAGGTTGTCGGTCGGAATGTCGAAGAAGCCCTGGATCTGCCCCGCGTGGAGATCGACCGCCAGCACCCGGTCGGCGCCGGCCTGGGTAATCAGGTTAGCGACCAGCTTGGCCGAGATCGGGGTGCGCGGGCCGGGCTTCCGGTCCTGCCGGGCATAGCCGAAGTATGGCACCACCGCGGTGATCCGCTTGGCCGACGCGCGCCGCAGCGCGTCGATGCAGATGAGCAGTTCCATCAGGTTGTCGTTGGCGGGAAAGCCGGTCGACTGGACCACGAACACGTCCTCGCCGCGGACGTTCTCGTGGATCTCGACGAAGATCTCCTCGTCGGCGAAACGACGCACGCTGGCGTCGGTCAGCGGCAGCTCGAGATAGCCCGCGATGGCGCGCGCCAATGGCAGGTTGGCGTTGCCGGACATGATCTTCATTGGGCGCTCATCCTCGGCGGGGGGAATCGGTGCGCGCGGCTTAGCGAAGGGTCATGCGATTGCAACATTGCGCAAGCGCGCAAGCGGGGAATAGGATGCCGGCATGGGGTTCTGGCCGCTCGCCGCGCTGGTCTTCGGAGGCGCGCTCCTCGCGGGTCTCGCCACGCCGCGCCGGGCGTCGAGCAAGCACCCCGCGCCGCCCGAACCGCAAGGCGAGGAAGAGCTCTGGACCCCCGACGCCCTCGCCCGCCTCGGCACGCCCGACACGGTCGCCGAGCTAGTCGCACAGGGCCGCGCGGAGGAACTGCGGGGACTGGGGTATAGCGGAGAGTTGCCGCCTACCGGTTGAGTCCAGCAGCGCACCGGCAGCAAACGACATAGCGGACGTTCTCCGCCGGCCATCGCCTCTCCGCACTCAGTGGTGATTGGAACGCGGCTCAGCAGGGCTAGTTGCCAATCCATCACGGAAAACGACCCGCAAACCCCTTCCCTAGGGTGGCAAGCGATCCCGGTTACCGCACTCGGCGTTGCTGCGTGACGTAGCCAGCCTTCATATCAACCCACTGGACCGGGAAAGAGTTGCTAGCCGCGCCATCCACTGTGGTCTGCATGGTTTGGTTTGGCCCATCGCCGGAGAAGCGGTCGCATAAGCGTTTCCCGACCAGCTTTTCAGTGTACGCCGCGCGCAAGCGCGCAAGAAGACTTTCACCTAGCGGCGACCGATACGGAATTTCGACGTCCGGCCAACTCTCCGCGAGCCAGATTTTGGCGACATTCGGTGCCGTCACGGTGGCGCAAATGGCGCCGTTTTCCACTGTACCGTCTAGCTCGACCACTGCGATGACAGCGGGATCGGTCGATACGGGTGTGCGCTTCACGACCTTCACCGACTTCGCCTTGTCAGGTGTGTAGACAGTGCTCGCCGTGCAGGTCTTGGCTGCGCTGTCCGCATTGACGCAGGCGAAACGTCCCGATTTGGCGAGTGCGATCGGATCCACGGGCGTCGCTGACGCCGATCCAGCGGCAGCCAGGATAAAAGGCAACAACAATGGCATTATTTGATCCCTCCCACTCAATCTGGCGCTCAGTTCACCCGCGCAACCGTCACGCGCGTGGGCTGGTATGGACGAGATTGCCCACCCGACAGGCTGGGTCCAGCGAGGCCACCTGACGATCCACTCGGGTATTGCATGCCAATCTGCGACAGAACCATCAGGTGTTCTCCCGTCGTTTCCAGCGTGATCGTAGCCGAAGAACTTTTGTCGTAGATCGTTGCCCCCGCAGGATAATCGGCATCAAGCCCACCATCGTAAGCGGTGTCCAGATCGGAAGCGACCGAAGCACTCCAGTCAATCTTGAACCGATCGCCTTGCTTACCGTTGATCACGAAGAACAGGAGGTATTTGCTGAATATGTCTTTATTGGGCTGGATCACGTCACCCGGGCCGAAGGAATAAGCTCGACTGAAGCTCAAGGGGATTCGAGTTTCAGGGTTTGGTTTGAGGTGAAAGACCTGAAGCTCTTGCTGCGCCACGCTATCAGCGGCGGACGCTGACGAAGTCTTTGCGCCGATTCCGGTTGTCAGTAACGAAAGCATCACTGCGATAATTAGACGCGGTCCCATCGGAGCTTCCTCTAACTTCGAGGTTCTTTATGCGGCGTAGGCTGGGGGTAGATTGGATGGAAACGACATGCGAATGCCGGGCTGTGCCTCCCCCGAGGATACCGATCGCAGTAGACCCGACCAAGGCGATTAGCGTGCGGCCGAGAGGCTAACGACTGCTTCCCACCCATCGCCGGACGTTTTCACAGGGTAACGGCAATCCCCCAAAGCGGTCGTTCCTTTTGAAAAGGCGCTTTCCTACACACTCTCCGCTGTGGCCTATGCTGGCGATGGCCAAGAATCCTGCCCACCGCCTGCGCCGCCGCCCGTCGTGGTTTCGGCCCGTCCCCCTACGCAGTCGCCGCGACGGGTGGACCGAGGTGCGGCAATGCGCGTTCCTTGCGCAGCTCTATGCGACCGGATCGGTCAGCGCGGCGGCGAGGGTCGTCGGGATGAGCCGCGCGAGCGCCTACCGCTTGCGGGAGCGCGCAGGCGCGGAGAGCTTCGCGTTCGCTTGGGACCGGGTGCTGACGCTGCCGGGTGCGGGCCATCCGGGCGCGGCGCGGGAGGATGGGCGGAAGGTGACAATCGCGACACTGCTCGCGCGGCTCGAAACCGACATCGTACGGCCGGTCGTGTTCCAGGGCGCCATGACCGGAATCGCGCGAAAGCCCGACAATCCCACGCTTTTTCGCCTGCTACGGCTGACTAGGAACTGGCCGGCCGCCCCCGACGATTCCGAGTTTTGGGAGGTTGGAGGGAGTTTTGAAAAACACCCCCGGTCGTTGTGACAAGTCCTACAGGACTAGCCCACCCGGTGCTCGCCCTTGATCCATCGCACGGTGCCGCTGCTGGCGCGCATGACCACGCTTTCGGTGGTCATCTTGCCGCCGCGCAGGCGCTTGACGCCGTCGAGCAGCGAGCCCGAAGTGACGCCGGTGGCGGCGAAGATGCAATCGCCCTTGGCGAGGTCTTCCAGCTTGTAGATACGGTCGAAGTCCTCGATCCCCCACTTGCGGGCGCGGGCCTTCTCGTCCTCGTTGCGGAAGATCAGGCGGCCGTTGAACTGCCCGCCGACACAGCGCAGCGCCGCGGCCGCCAGCACGCCCTCGGGCGCGCCGCCGGACCCCATGTACATGTCGATGGTGGTATCGGGATCGGTGGTCGCGATCACGCCCGCGACGTCGCCGTCGCCGATCAGCACGACCCCGCAGCCCAATCCGCGCAGTTCGGCGATCAGCGCCGCGTGGCGCGGCCGGTCGAGCACGCAGACGATGATGTCCTGCGGCTCGACGCCCTTCGCCGCGGCGACCGCGCGCACGTTCTCGGTCGGCGACTTGGCAAGATCGATCACGCCTTCGGGATAGCCGGGACCGACCGCCAGCTTGTCCATATAGGTATCGGGCGCGTTGAGCAGGCAGCCCTGCTCGGCCGCGGCGAGCACCGCCAACGCGTTGGGGCCGGCCTTGGCGGTGATGGTGGTGCCTTCGAGCGGATCCAATGCGATGTCGATCTTGGGACCGGTGCCCGGCGCGCCGCCGACCTTTTCGCCGATGTAGAGCATCGGCGCTTCGTCGCGCTCGCCTTCGCCGATCACCACGGTGCCGTCGATCGCCAGCTCGTCGAACGCCGCGCGCATCGCTTCGACCGCCGCGTGGTCGGCCGCCTTCTCGTCTCCCCGGCCGATCAGCTTGCTGGCGGCGATTGCCGCGGCCTCGGTCACGCGGACCAGCTCGAGGACGAGCACGCGGTCGAGCGCGCTGGAGGCTTTGGGAGAGGCGGAACGCACGCTGTTGTTCATCGGAAATTCAATCCCCGGGCTGGAGTTGGGGCGGCGCTTAGACGACGGAGCACGGGATTGTCGAGACGACCGGGGGTCTTGTTGCCGGCCCTGCTGCTGGCAAGCCCATTGGCCGCGCAGGAGGCGCCCCCGACTGTCCCTAAAACTGTGACCGCCGAGCAAGTCATCGCGGATGCGAAAAAGGCCTACGCGCTGCCGACGAGCGGCGCGGCGGCGGAATGCCCGATGCCCAAGCCTGGAGAAGAGATCGTCGTGTGTGCCCAGCAGGATGATCCCGAGCGGTACCGGGCGGCGTCGAGCAGCGATCTCGATCCGACCGGCGCGGGCGCGCGCGGCGGGGTGCCGCACGCCGATGTCGAGACCCGGTATCCGGGCGTCGCGGTGGCGAGCGGCTGCTTCATCCCGCCGTGCCCGCCGCCGATGCCGGTGCTGATCGACTTGAAGGCGATTCCGGAGCCGCCGCCGGGCTCCGATGCCGATCGCATCGCGCGCGGAGAGTTGGCGCAGTGATGCGGCGGTTGCTTATCTTTCTGACAGCTCTCGTTGCCGCTCCCGTGGCGGCGCAGGATGCGTCGCCGGTGACTGCGGAACAGGCGGTCGCCGCCGCGCAGGAAGCTTATGGCCCGCCCGACACGCGCGCCAAGCCCGCGTGCCCCACTCCCAAGCCGGGCGACGAGATCGTTGTGTGCGGCGAGAACGAGGACCCCGACAAATATCGGGTGAAGTCCAGCGCCGACCTCGATCCCAAGAAGGCGAGGGACGGCCTGCCGCGCGCGCCCGATCTCTTCAACCTGCCGCAGCCGGCGATGGTCGGCGTGGGCGTCAGCGCCAAGGGGTGCTTCATCCCGCCGTGCCCCTCGCCGATGCCGGTGCTGATCGATCTGAAGGCCATCCCCGAAGCGCCGCCCGGATCCGACGCAGATCGGGTCGCCAACGGCCTGGCGCCGCGCGATGCCCGGAACGCGCCCAGCCCGGTGCCCGCCCTACCGCCAGCCGAAGCCGCGCTCAGGCCTCCAGAATCGGCATCACCAGCGGCGGAGCCGTCAGGCTAGCCGAGCCCTCGAGCAGCTTGAGCGCCTGGTCGACGCACCGCTCGGGGCCTTCGTGAGTGACCATCGCCACCAGTACGTTGCCATCCGCATCGGGCTGTCCTTGCTGGATGAGGCTCTCGATCGAGACCTCCGCATCGCGCATCGCAGCGGTGATCTCGGCCAGCACGCCGGGGCGATCGGTGACGGTGAAGCGAATGTAATTGCGCCCGGTGCGGTCGCCCGGCTCGGCCGGCGCCATCGCGACCAGCTCGGCAATCGGAACCGAGAACGCCGGCCCGGTATCGCCGCGCGCGATGTCGATCAGATCCGCCACCACCGCGCTCGCGGTCGGGCCGTCGCCCGCACCGGCGCCCTGGAACAGCAGGCGGCCGGAGAAATTGCCCTCCGCCACCACCGCATTGGTCGGCCCATCGACATGCGCCAGCGGATGCGCCTGCGGCACCAGGCACGGGCGCACCCGCTGCAGCAGCCGCGCGTCGCCGCCGCCGTCGCTCTCGATGTCCGCCTCTCCCACCAGCCGGATGACAAAGCCGAGATCACGGGCCCGGGCGATGTCCGCCGCCCGCACCCGGGCGATCCCCTCGCACGAGACATGCGCGAAATCGAGCTTGGCTCCGAACGCGATTGCGGCAAGAATCGCCAGCTTGTGCCCCGCGTCGATGCCCTCGATGTCGAACGTCGGATCGGCCTCGGCAAACCCGCGCGCCTGCGCCTCGGCGAGCACGTCGGCAAAATCGCGGCCGCTATCCTCCATCTCGGAGAGGATGAAGTTGCACGTGCCGTTGAGGATGCCCTGCACCCGGGCGATGGCGTTGGCCGCGGCGCCTTCGCGCAAGCCTTTGATGACCGGGATGCCGCCAGCGACCGCCGCCTCGAACTTGAGCGGCACGCCCGCGTCCTGCGCCGACTCGGCCAGCGCCAAACCATGGTGCGCGATCATCGCCTTGTTGGCGGTGACCAGCGCCTTGCCCTCGCGGATCGCGGTCTTGGCAAGCGTCAGCGCGGGCCCATCGGCGCCGCCGACCATCTCCACCACCGCATCGACATCGGCCCGCGCGGCCATCGCGGCCATATCGTCGCACCAGTCGAAGGGCGAGAGATCGACCCCGCGGTCGCGGTCGCGGTCGCGCGCGCTGACTGCCACGATGCGGATTTCGCGCCCGGCGCGGGCCTGCACCAGCGCGGCGTTGGCGTCGAGCAGGCGGATGACGCCGGCCCCCACCGTGCCCAGCCCGGCGAGCGCGATGCGCAGCGGTTCGGCCATAACACTCAAAACTCCCTGTCGGCCCGTTCCCTAGGCAAGCGCCGGGCGCGCGGCCAACAAAGAGATACTATCGGCGGACAAGCGTTCGCGGGCAGGAACCGAGTTGCTGCAGCACGAACGCATAGTCCTGCGCCGCCCGCGTCCGCGACGCCGGATCCTGCGACAGGTTCGCGCCGCGCGGCAATTGCTCGGGCAGGAAGCACGCGAGACGGTACCACGCGAGTGTGTCGGGTTCGGGTGGGCGCGCTGCCTGATCGACGATCTCGGAGTACGAAACGCCCCATGCGGGCGCCATTCCGGGCCGCCGAACGATGGTGAGCGAGACCGGGTCGCCACTCGCCGTTCCGAGGAAGATCTGCGTCTCCGACTCGCCGACCAGGGTGCCGGGAACTGCGAGCGCGTCGCGCACGCCGGTGATAGCGGGCGGTGCATCGGCTGCGGCAAGCTCGGCAAGAATCGGCCGCAGGCGCGCCGCGGTCGTCTCGTCGTAGGGCAACTGCGCGGTGGGACCGGTCAGCTGCAGCTCGCCGGGGCGCCCCGGGACCGAGCGAGCGAACAGCAGGAACGCGCGCTTCTTGAGCTTGGGCGCCTTGCCCTTCGCATCGAGCGGCACGTCCACCAAATACCGCACCGACTCGCCGAGCGGTGCCTTGCCCGCGAGGAGGGCCTGAGTCCGCGCCTCGATGTACAGGCGGGTGTAGCCGGGAGCGACGTTAGCCGCGCGTTCGGGCGGCAGGGGAATCTGCTTGGCGACCAGCACGTGCACCACGAGATCCGCCGCGTCGGCGAGGTCTGCGAGATCGGCATAGGTCACGGCCGGGATCGGAGCCGGCGGCGGCGCGGCAGCGGTGCCAGCGGTCAGGGCGGCGGCGAGGATCGCGGCACGCAGGGCGGAGAATCGGTTGGTCATCATATCCTGTCGGCTAGGCGCTCGTTCCCGGGTTGGAAACCGTATGGCATCTGCGCCGTTGCAGCGACAATGGAGTGAATCCCGGGTGAACCGCAAAAGCGTTTGCCTGCGATTTGCTTCACGGTTAAGGCTCCGGGCGAACCGGGGAGCAAGGATAGAAAGCTAACCCCCCGGAAGGACCCGTGCCGGGTCATCGGGGATCCGGCGGGCCTGAAGGCCGTCGAATTCCGATGAGCCGTCTGGGTGGAAAATGGAATGGATGCGTCGGCCCGGCGGTTAACCGTGCCGGTCCGATGCAGGATGCCGGGCTAACCTCCGGCACCTGACGATGGAGTGATGCGACTGAATGGCCTACGCTGACCAACAGATGAGTGGTAATCGCATTGTTGCGATCATCATCGTTGCGCTGATCCATGTCGCCGTCGGTTATGCCCTTGTCACCGGGCTCGCCTATTCGGCAGCCAAGAAGCTGGTGGAGCGCGTAACCACGGTCGATATCGAAGAGCCGCCGCCGCCCAAGGACGAACCGCCGCCGCCCGAACCCCCGAAGGACGTGGCTCCGCCGCCGCCGGTCGCGCCGCCGCCGCCGATCAATGTGTCGGTGGCCCCGCCCCCGATCCAGACCCAGCCGACGATTCCGCCGCCAGCGCCCCCGGTGCTGCGCGTGCCGCCACCGGCGCCGGTCGCTCCCCCGCCGCCCCCGCCCCCGCGGGTGCAGCCGAAGGCCGCGACCCCGAAGGGCAACCCGGGCAACTGGGCGAACGCCAACGATTATCCGAGCCGCTCGCTGCGTGAGGAAAAGGAAGGCGTGACCCGCTTCTCCGTCCAGGTCGGCGCCGATGGCCGGGTGACCAGTTGTACCGTCACCGGGTCGAGCGGCACTCCGGAACTCGACAGCACGACGTGCTCGCTGATCCAGCGCCGTGGCCGCTTCAATCCCGCCACCAACGGCGACGGACAAGCAGTCGCGGGTAGCTGGTCGAGCTCGGTTCGCTGGCAGATTCCGAAGTAAGCGCTTCTATTCCAACCGTTTTTATTTGAGAGGACACTCGCATGTACATCGAACTTCTTTCCGCGGCGGCTGGTGGCAGCGCTGCTCCCCCGACCCACTTCGGCTTCTGGGAAGCGCTGCAGCAGGGCGGCATCATCGCTTACTCGATCTTCGCGGTGCTGGTGATCATGTCGATCGGATCGTTCTACATTCTGATCACCAAGTGGCTCGAGCAGCAGAAGATCTTCAACCAGTACAAGGCCGTTCGCACCTCGTTCTGGCGCGCGGGAACGCTCCGCGAAGGCGCGAGCAAGATGGAAAAGAACAGCGCCTGGCGTCAGCTGGTCGACGACGGCCTGACCGCCGAAGAATCGCACACCAAGATGACCGACAGCCTCGACGCCCACGACTGGCTGCACGGCTCGCTCGCTCGTTCGGAAGCCTCGATCAACGCGCGTCTCGCGGGCGGCCTGCCGTTCCTCGCGACCGTGGGCGCGACCGCTCCGTTCGTCGGCCTGCTCGGTACGGTTATCGGTATCTATCGCGCGCTGATCGCGATCGGTCTCGCCGGTTCGGCATCGCTCGACAAGGTCGCCGGTCCGGTCGGTGAAGCGCTGATCATGACCGCGATCGGTCTGCTCGTGGCGGTTCCCGCGGTGCTTGCGTACAACTGGCTCTCGAGCCGCAACAAGCGCATCGCCGAGCTCCTGTCGGGCTTCAGCACCGATCTGCTCGCCAACATCAACTCGGGCGGCGCGGTGAAGCCGACGGTGATGACTGCGACCTCGACCCAGCAGGCGGGCAAGGCCGCGACGGCACCGGCCACCAAGCCGGCGACCACCACGACGACGACCACGCGCCCCTAAGCGTGCTTCGGGGCCGCCCCCTCGGGCGGCCCCGGTTCGTCCGCCAAGATTTGAAGATAGGATAACCCATGGCGATTGCTACAGGCGCAAGCGGGGAACGACCCTTGTCGGACATCAACGTTGTGCCGCTGACCGACGTGATGCTGGTTCTCTTGATCGTGTTCCTGATCGCGATTCCGGTGTCGTTGCAGACGATCGAAAAGCTCAAGATTCCGGTCTTGGTTTCGACCGAGTCGAAGGAGAAGGTGGAGAACCTCCTCCTGACGGTAAGCTCGACCGACGCCGCTGGACGCAGCGCCGGCGAGCCCGGATTCGAAGGGGCCGATCGCTCGGGCGCCTGCCGCGTGTATTTCAACAACACCACCCCGGTCGATGCGACCGAGCTCTACGACAAGGCGTTCGCCCGGCTCGACGCGATCGTGAAGGCGGCCGGCGGCCCCGCGGAAATCATGAAGGACCCGGACTTGATCCCGCAGGTCCACATCCGCGGCGATGTCAACGCGCCGTGGCGGTGCATCGCGGGCACGATCTACAACGTGCAGGCGGCGGGTTACCCCACCGTCGGCTTCATCTCCAACCCGGTCGATCCCAACGGCTGACGCCGCTTAGCCACGCGAATTCAGGAGTACCACCACTATGGCAATGTCAGGCGGCAGCGACGACGGCGAGCCGATGATGGAAATGAACGTGACGCCGTTGATCGACGTCATGCTCGTGCTCCTCATCATGATGATTCTCTCCGTTCCGCCCGCGACCCACGCGGTGAACATCGATCTGCCGGTGCCTTCGGAGACGCCGCCGACCGATATCGACCCGATCAAGAACAAGATCGTGATCACGCCGGACAATCAGATCCTGTGGAACGGCGGGGCGATCAACGACGGACAGCTGGTGACCAATCTCGAAGCGACGAAGGGTCTGAACCCTGAGCCCGAGCTCCAGTATCAGCCCGACGCGCAGGCGAGCTACGACTTGTCGGTCAAGGTGCTGAACATCATCAAGCAGTCGGGCGTGACCAAATTCGGCTTCGTCGGGAACGAACAGTTCCGATCCTTCGACAAGGCGCCCGGCGCCTGATCGACTGAGACCTTTCTGATAATGAGGGGCGGAGCGATCCGCCCCTTTTTTGTTGCGCGGCTCAACCACCTTCGGGCGCGCGCGCCTCCTCCACCCGCATCGCCTCGGCCGCCAGCCCTTCGGCTTCGAGCAGCAGCTCATCGTCGATCGCGCCGGCGGGCAGGGCCTCGCGTCCGATCATCGTCATGACCGGCACCGCCAGCGGGCTTACCCGGTCGAGTTCGACGTGGACCAGCTGCTCGGCCGCGCGGTCGAGGACGTTGCCGAGCCGGCCAACGTCAGTCATCCGCGTGCGCGCGTCGGCCCAGGCCGCCTCCAGCAGGACATGGTCGGGCTCGTACTTGCGCAGCACGTCGTAGATGAGATCGGTCGAGAAGGTGACCTGCTTGCCGGTCTTGCGCTTGCCGGGATGCTGGCGTTCGACGAGCCCTGAAATCACCGCAACCTCGCGAAACGCGCGCCGCAGCAGGTGCGACTGCTGCACCCATTCGACGAACTCGTGGGTCAGGATATCGGGCGACAGCAGCGGCAGCGGATCGGTGACCGGCTTCAGGCCCCACACCGCGAGGCAGTAATCGTTGGCGACGAACCCGCCCGGCATCAGCCCGCGCTCCTCCATCCGCCGATTGATCAGCATCCCCAGGCTCTGGTTCGCGTTCCAGCCTTCGAAGGTATAGTAGACCGCGTAGTGCTTCTTGGCGTGCGGGAAGGTCTCGACCATCAGCTGGCCGGGCCCCGGCATCTGGCTGCGCCAGTCCTGCACTTCCAGCCACTCGCGCACGTCGTCGGGAAAGCGCGACCAGCCCACCCGGTCGATCAGCATCTCGCGCACCCGGTTGGCGAGACGCGTGGTGAGCGGCAGGCGCAGGCCGGTGTAGCTCGGGATCGTCGCCGAGGTCTTGGCCGCGCGGACGATCAGCTCGAGGTCCTTGAACTGCTCGACCTCCAGGTCGATGCCGGCGAAGCGGAAGGTATCGCCGCTCTTCATGCTGGCGGCGAACATCTCCTCCACCTTGCCGAGCGAGCGGCCGTTGCGGAAACGGATCTCGATCATCTCGGCGTCGACGATGATCCCGGCGTTGAGCCGGTGGCGCTGGGCGTGCTCGGGGTGCGTCAACCGCCACGTGCCCGACTTGTCGCGCACGATGCGCTTGAACCGGTCGTAGGCCTCCAGCGAGTAACCACCGGTGGCGACGAAGTGCAGCACGCGGGTCCAGACTTCCTCTTCGAGCCAGGCATAGGCGAGCGACGAGCGGACCTCGGCGAGCAGCTCCGCCTCGTCGAACGGTCGCGCGCAGACGCAAGCCATCACGTGCTGGGCAAGCACGTCGAGCCCGCCGGGACGGAAGTCCTCGCCATCGCGCTGGCCTTGGTCGACCGCTTCCTTGGCCGCGGTCGCTTCGAGGAACTCGAACCGGTTGCCCGGCACCAGGATCGCGCGGCTCGGCTGGTCGAGCCGGTGGTTGGCCCGGCCCACGCGCTGGAGCAGCCGGCTCGAGCCCTTGGGCGCACCCATCTGCACCACGCAGTCGATGTCGCCCCAGTCGACCCCGAGATCGAGGCTAGCGGTCGCCACCAGCGCCCGCAGCTCGCCCCGCGCCATCGCGCCTTCGACCTTGCGCCGCGCTTCCTTGCTCAAAGATCCGTGGTGAATGCCGATCGGCAGGGTGTCGTCGTTGACGTCCCACAGCATCTGGAAGGTGTATTCGGCGAGGAAGCGCGTGTTGGTGAACACCAGCGTGGTCTTGTTGCGGCGGATCTCCTCATAGATCTGCGGGATCGCCCAGCGCCCCGCGTGGCCGCCCCACGGCACCCGCTCCTCGACCGGCAGCAGCACCTCAACCACCGGCGGGGCGCCGGGTTCGCCTTCGACCAGCGTCACCGCATCGATTTCGCCCCACGGGGCGAGCCATTCGCGGAATTCCTGCGGGTCTGCCACCGTGGCCGACAGTGCGGCGCGCTGCATGTGGGGGGCGATCGCCTGCAACCGGCTCATTGCCAGCGCCAGCAGGTCGCCGCGCTTGCCGGTGGCGAAGGCGTGAACTTCGTCGACCACGATGCGTTTGAGGCCGGCGAACATCTGGAAGCTGTCGGGATAGCTGAGCAGCAGCGAGAGGGACTCGGGCGTGGTCAGGAGGACGTTGGGCGGCTTGAGCCGCTGACGTTTCTTGCGGTCCGAGGGCGTATCGCCGCTACGGGTCTCGACCCGGATCGGCAGGCCCATCTCCTCGACTGGCGTGACGAGGTTACGCTGCACGTCATGCGCCAGCGCCTTCAATGGGGAGACGTAGAGCGTGTGCAGCCCCTCGGGCGGTCCGGCATCGCCGAAGCGCGAGGGGCAGAACGCCGCCAGCGTCGGCAGGAAACCCGCCAGTGTCTTTCCCGCGCCGGTGTCCGCCACCAGCATGGCGTGCTGGCCCGCGTCGCTGGCGGAGAGCATTTCGCTCTGGTGCCGCCGCACCCGCCATCCGCGCCCGGCGAACCAGCCAGCGATCTCGGAGGGGACTTCGCCGGTCATCAGGGCTCGGCCCGCTCCGCGTGCTCCTTACGCGCGGCTTCCCACACCTCCTTGGCGGCATCGAGATTGACCAGCGCGATGGCCAGCCCAACACCTAGGTCGGGCCACGGCGAACGCCACGCGAACGCGGTCACCAGCCCGGCGGCGATGATGCCGATGTTCGCCAGCGCGTCGTTGCGCGCAGACAGGAAGGCGGCCTTGCTCAGGCTACCC
Source organism: Tsuneonella rigui (assembly GCF_003958625.1). GTDB lineage: Bacteria > Pseudomonadota > Alphaproteobacteria > Sphingomonadales > Sphingomonadaceae > Tsuneonella > Tsuneonella rigui. Next base: position 156,846 of record NZ_RSEL01000029.1, read on the forward strand.
GAATGACCGCGATGGCGTGCGAGGATCAGCGCGCAGGTCATGTTGACCGCCAGCGCGCCCAACGCGGCGAGGGTCAGCGGCAGCGGCGCAGGCGTGGCGGGATGCGCGAACTTCTGCGCCGCGGTCCACATGGTCGCGATTCCCGGCACCAGCAGCAGCCCGGCCAGCACCATTCCCACCCGCGCCCTCGCCGCAATGCTCCAGCCCAGCGCGAGGAGGATGAGGAGGTTGATCGAGGTGTCCTCGAGGAAATCGACCGAATCGGCGAACAGCGCGACCGAGCCGATCGCCAGCGCAACCGCGAACTCGATCCCGAAGTATGCCAGATTGAGCGCCGCGACCCACGCGGCCGCGCGGCGAAACCCCGCGGCCGGCGCGGTGCCGGTCAATGCCCCGCCTGCTCGCCGCGCTCCAAGCCCGAAGCCGCAAGCTGCTCGTCGATCTGCGCCAGCAGGCGATCGAGCCCGGCCTGATTCTCGCTCTCCGCCCGCGCGACGAGGACGTCCTGTGTGTTCGAGGCGCGCAGGAGCCACCACCCGTCAGGGGTGGTCACCCGCACGCCATCGGTACCGTCGACGCTTATGTCCTTGGGCGCGTCGGTCCCCGCAAGGCGCTGCTTGACCTCCTCGATCGCGGCGAACTTGCGGCTCTCGTCGACCTGGAAGCGCAGCTCGGGCGTGTTGACCATCGCCGGCATCGCGCCGCGCAGCTCGGTCACCGACTTGCCCAGCCGGGCCGAGGCGGCAATCAGACGGATCGCGGCGTAGAGCGCATCGTCGTAGCCGTAGTAGGTGTCGGCGAAGAACACATGGCCGCTCATCTCGCCCGCCAGCGGGGCGTGAGTTTCCTTCATTTTGGACTTAATCAGGCTGTGGCCGGTCTTCCACATCAGCGGCTGGCCGCCGAGTTCGGAGACGCGCTCGAACAGCGCGCGGCTCGCCTTCACGTCGGCGATCACGGTCGCGCCGGGCATGCGGGCGAGCAGGTCCTCGGCGAAGATCATTAGCAGCTGATCGCCCCAGATGATGCGCCCCTGGCTGTCGATCGCGCCGATCCGGTCGCCGTCGCCGTCGAATGCCACTCCGAAATCGAGGTTCTTGTCCGCGACAAGCCGCTTCAGGTCTTCGAGGTTGGCGGGGTCAGTAGGATCAGGATGATGGTTCGGAAAACTTCCGTCGACCTCGGTGTAGAGAAGGTGGTGCTCCCCCGGCAGCCGGGCGGTCAGCGCCTCGAGCGCGGGGCCGGCGGCGCCGTTGCCCGCATCCCAACCGATTCGAAGACCGGCCAGCGTTTCGTGGTCGATCCCTTCGAGGCCGACCAGCAGACGCTCGATGTACTCGCCAAGGACTTCGCGCGTCTCGACCGTGCCGGAGCCGTCGGCCCATTTACCCGCCTGGGCACGGCGGCCGATTTCGAGGATGTCCTCCCCGAAGAATGGCCGGCCCATAAATACCATCTTGAAGCCGTTGTAATTGGCGGGATTGTGGCTGCCAGTTATCTGAATGCCGCCATCCACCTGTTCGGCTGACGCTTCGGCGTAGTAGAGCATCGGGGTTGGCCCCATGCCCACCTGCACCACGTCGCAGCCGCTCGCGGTAAGCCCTTCGATCAGCGCGTGCTCGAGCATCGGCGAGCTCAGCCGACCGTCGTAACCGACTGCGACCTTCTTGCCGCCAGCCTCGCGCAGCATGGTCGCGAAACCGCGCCCGATCGCGCGCGCGTCGTCCGCGCCCAGGGTTTCGCCGATGATCCCGCGGATGTCGTATTCGCGCAGGGTCGTGGAATCGAAGATGTGGCTCAAGCGGAGATACTCTCAGTTACCGTCGGGCAGCTCGTCGAGCAGCAAGTCGCGCGCGGCGTTCGCCTCGTGCACCTGGCCGTTCGTGCCGCCCCGATCGGGATGGACCATCGCAATCAGCCGCCGGTGAGCCTCGACGATCTCGGTGCGATCGGCACCTTCGCGGACGGCCAGCAGCTTGCGTGCCCTGAAAACGGCCTGACCGCGCGTCGGTTTCGCCTGCAGGTACTCCCACGGCCATTTTCCCAGCGCCCAGCGGCAGCCGAACGAGATGACCGCGGCGATGAAGAGGAAGCGAAGGATCATGCCACGGACCTGCCGGCCGAAGGGCGGTTCAGTCGCCTCACCGGCAACTTGTCACGATTATCCACCCTATTTTTCGAAAACCTCATCGGCCCGGTTTCCTGTTATAGTTCATGCACTTGCACCACTCTTCGCGTGTCGCGGTTGTCACCTTAGCCCCTGCCCTGCGTTGCGGCGATGACAAGGGCTTGCGCAGGTGTTCATCACCAGCCGGGTTAGCACCGCGGCGGCGTGTAGGACACTTCTCCGGCGCTAGGCGAGCGCCAGCTCGGGCGCGCGCTTGGCGGTCTCGGGCAGGTTGAGCGCCGCGACCAGCGAGCGCAGTTCCTGCCGCGCGACGAGGTGGCTGGTGCCGAGCTCGCCCAGATGCCCCTTGTCGAGCAGGGTCAGCCCGCTCGGGAACAGTTCGCGGTAGATTACGCGCTCGCTCAGGCCGTGAGCGACGCGGAAGCCGACGCGCTTCGATAGCTCGCGCAGCGCCGCCTCGATGCGCGCCATGTTGCGCGCCTCGACGTGGCCGGTGCGGTTGCGCACCACGATCCAGTCCATCTCGCGCCGCTGCTGTTCGATCGTGGCGCGGCTGCGCTTGAGGCGCGCTTCCCAGATCAGCTCGGCGTAGAACGACAGCTTGCGGACCTTGAAGGTCTCGGCATCGACCTGGCCGATGAGGTCGAAATCGACGAAGCTGTCGTTCAATGGGGTGACCAGGGTGTCGGCCTCGGTCGCGGCGTGGCGGGCAAGCGGATCGTCGCGGCCGGGCGTGTCGAAGACGATGAAGTCGCACCCTTCGCTTAAGCTGCCGACAACCGCCTCCAGCTCCTCCGCCGAGCCGCCCTCGAACACTTCGAAGCGCGCGGTCGGCAGGTCAATCGCGCGGCGGGCGGCGGTCTCGGCCCGGTTCTCGAAATAGCGGTAAAGCGTGCGCTGGCGCGGATCGAGATCGATCGCCGCCACCCGCGCGCCGCGATAGGCGAGCGCGACCGCGACATGGACCGCGGTGGTCGACTTGCCCGTGCCGCCCTTCTCGTTGGCGAAGACGATGCGGTGGGCAGACTTGGTCACGCGTGCATTCCTGTTGGGCTGCGGATAGGGCGATAAGAGCGAAGATAGTCGAGGGACGGGACCCCGTGCAAACCGCCACCACGCTGGAAGTGTTGAGAAGCGCCGTCGCAGCCTTGCGCGGTGAGGGCAAGCGCTTGGCGCTAGTGCCGACCATGGGCGCCTTGCACGAAGGCCACCTGACACTGGTGCGCGAAGCTCGGCAGCATGCCGATGCGGTGGCGGTGTCGATCTTCGTCAACCCGAAGCAGTTTGGCCCGAACGAGGATCTCGATGCCTATCCGCGGCGGATGGCGGCGGACTCGGCGCTGCTGGAAGGCGAGGGCGTAGAGCTGCTGTGGGCGCCGACGGTGGAGGCGATGTATCCTGGCGGGTTCGCCACCAACGTGTCGGTCACGGGCGTGAGCGAAGGCCTGTGCGGCGCTTCGCGTCCGGGGCACTTCGACGGGGTGGCGACCGTGGTGCTCAAGCTGTTCAACCAGGTTGGACCCGACCTCGCCCTGTTCGGCGAGAAGGATTGGCAGCAGCTCGCCGTCATCCGGCGGATGGCCCGTGACCTCGATCTGACCTTGCCGCATGTCGATGCAATCATCGGCGTGCCGACGGTGCGTGAGGCGGACGGTCTCGCGCTGTCGAGCCGCAACCAGTACCTTTCGCCCGAGGCACGGGCGCAGGCGGCCGCACTGCCGCAAGCGATGCGCGAGACGATCGCGGCGTTGCGGGCCGGGAGCGCGGTTGCGCCCACGCTGGCGACGCTGGAGGCGCACCTGCTGCAGGCGGGGTTCGACAGCGTTGATTACGCGACGCTGGCCGACGCCTCCTCGCTCGTCTCACTAGATGCCTTGGGCGATACGCCGGCTCGGCTGCTGGTCGCGGCGCGGATCGGAGGTACCCGGCTGATCGACAACATGGCGGTGGAGTAGGCGATGGACGATTTAGATACGCGGCGGATCGCCGTCGTGCGCGAGCACATGGCGTTGGAGATCACCCACGACTGGGACGCAGTGATCGCGACTTTCGCGCATCCGCGTTACGAACTGCTCGGGCCCGGTCTGGTGTTCGACGGCGAGGAGGCGGTGCGGCGCTACTTCGCGCTGTCGCGCACACCGTTTCCCGACCAGGGCAACGAGATAATCGCGATCGCCGCCGATGCCGCGAGCGACAGCGTGCTGGTCGAATTCTGGCTCACCGGCACGCATACCGGCCCCCTGCAGGTGAGCGACACCGTGCACCAGCCAACCGGCAAGTCGTTCCGGGTGCGCATGGCCGCCGGCTTCGAGTTCGCGCCGGGCAGCGACAAGATCGTCGCCGAACGGCCGTACTACGACAGCGGCGCGGTGCTGCGGGCGCTGGAGTTGGCATGAGGGTGCTGGAAGCGGTTTGGAGCGGGTAAGGGGAATCGAACCCCTCTAGCTAGCTTGGAAGGCTAGAGCATTACCACTATGCTATACCCGCTCGCCGCAGCGGCGCTTGCCACGCGATGCGCGCCCGCGTCAATGCCGCCCGATCAATGACCTGGAAAGTCCATCAGCGCTTCGACCACGAGGCCGGCCTCGGTCAGCCGGGCCGCTCCGCCGAGGTCGGGCAAGTCGATCACGAACAGCGCCTGATCGACCACCGCGCCGGCCTGCCGCAATAGCGCCGCCGCGGCGAGCGCGGTGCCGCCAGTTGCGATCAGATCGTCGACGATGGCGATCCGCTGACCCGGGCTGATCGCGGTCGGATCGATCTCCAGCCGGTCGGTGCCGTATTCCAGATCATAGTCGATGCCGATGGTCGGCACCGGTAACTTCCCGGGCTTCCTCACCGGGACAAAGCCGAGGCCGAGCTCGATCGCCACCGCCGCGCCGAAGATGAACCCGCGCGCTTCCATCCCGGCGATCGCCTGCGCCCCGCCCGCGCGGGCGCGGTCAGCCAGATGGCCCACGGCCGCCTTCAGGCCCTCGCCGTGCGAGATCAGCGTGGTGATGTCGCGAAAAAGAACGCCCGGCGCCGGGAAGTCCGGCACCGAGCGCACTAATGCTTTGAGTTCGTCGATCGTCACGCGCGCTTACGCAGCGCGCGGCTTCTTCGGCTTGATCGCCGCCCACACCTGGTTCTTCGCCATCCACGCGAGGATCGTGGCGAACAGCAGGAAGCCGAGCACCGGCCAGCCGACCTGGGTGCGCTTCACCTTCTTGGGCTCGGCGGTCCAGGTCAGGAACGCGGCGACGTCGGTCGACATCTGGTCGACGGTCGCTTTGGGCTGGCCCGGAGCGTAAGTCACCTGGCCCTCGGTGGTGAGCGGCGGCGGCATCGCGATGTTGAGGTTGGCGAAGTACGGGTTGAAGTGCCCGCCTTCGGGGGTCGAGAAGTCCGGGAATTCGTCCTTTACGTGCTTGCCGCCGACCGAGAACGTGTTGAGGTCGCGGTAGCCGGTCAGCAGCGAGTGGACGTAGGCCGAGCCGTCGTGGCGCGCCTTGGTCATCAGCGAGAGGTCGGGCGGCACGGCGTTGTTGTTCGCGGCGCGCGCGGCAGTCGCGTTCGGATAGGGCGACGGGAAGTAGTCGGTCGGCAGGCCCGGGCGCAGGTTCGCCTCACCGGTGTTGGCGTCGATCCCCGGAACCTGGAAGCCGGCGGCGATCGCCTTCACTTCGGCGTCCGAATAGCCGAGCGCCTTGAGGTCGCGGAAGGCGACGTACTTCAGGCTGTGGCAGGCCGCGCAGACTTCCTTGTAGACCTGGAAACCGCGCTGCAACTGGGCAAGATCCCAGGTGCCGAACGGGCCGTTAGACTGCAGATCGAGTTCGCGCGGGTGCAGGTGGAACTCGCTCTCGGCGGTCGCTTCCTTGAGGTAGCCCTGCTGCGCCACGGCGACGACGCCGTTGCCGAGCGACCACAGCAGCGCCACGCTGAAGAACAGGCCGGCGAGGATTCCGATGAGGCGGATCATTGTCTTATCGCTTTCCCTTGAACCTGCTCACACGCCCGGCGTGGCGTTTTCGCCCAGCACCGCCGCCTTGTCTTCGCCCAGCACCGCCTCGGTGATCGAGTACGGTAGCGGTTCCGGCCGCTCGATCATCGACACGATCGGCAGGATGACCAGGAAGTGGAGGAAGTAGTACGTCGCCGCGATCTGGCTCAGCATCACGTAGGGCTCTTCGGCCGGCGCGCCGCCGCAGTAGAACAGCACCGCCATCGCCGGGATCAGGCCGAACCAGAAGAACTTGCGGAACAGCGGGCGGTAGTGGCCGCTGCGCACCGGGCCCTTGTCGAGCCACGGCAGGAAGAACCACACCAGGATCGCGCTGAACATCGCCAGCACGCCCATCAGCTTCGCCGGGATGAAGAAGAAGTCCGACGTGAACGCGCGCAGGATCGCGTAGAACGGCCAGAAGTACCATTCGGGCACGATGTGCGCCGGGGTCGAGAGCGGGTTCGCCTCGATGTAGTTGTCCGGGTGCCCGAGGTAGTTCGGGAACAGGAACAGAAGCGCGCAATAGAGGATCAGGAACACGCCCAGCCCGAACCCGTCCTTCGCCGTGTAATACGGGTGGAACGGGATGGTGTCGCTTTCCTTCTTCACTTCGACGCCGGTCGGGTTCGACGAACCCGGGATGTGCAGCGCCCAGATGTGCAGGATCACCGCGCCGGCGATCACGAACGGCAGCAAGAAGTGCAGGCTGAAGAAGCGGTTGAGCGCGGCGTTATCGGGTGCGTAGCCGCCCAGCAGCCAGATCTGGATCGGCTCGCCGATTACCGGGATCGCACCGAACAGGCCGGTGATGACCTTGGCGCCCCAGAAACTCATCTGCCCCCAGGGCAGCACATAGCCCATGAAGCCGGTCGCCATCATCAGCAGGAAGATGACCACGCCGATAAGCCACACCATCTCGCGCGGGGCCTTGTACGACGAATAGAAGAAGCCGCGGAAGATGTGCAGGTAGATGACCGCGAAGAACGCGCTCGCGCCGTTGGCGTGCGCATAGCGCAGCGCCCAACCCCAGTTCACGTCGCGCATGATGTGCTCGACCGAGGAGAAGGCGACACCTGCGTTCGCCGCGTAGTGCATCGCCAGCACCACGCCGGTGACAATCTGCAGCACCAGGCAGAACCCGGCGAGGACGCCGAAATTCCACATGTAGTTGAGGTTGCGCGGGACCGGGTAGCCGCCGCCGATCGCGTTATAGACCAGACGCGGAAGCGGCAGCTTCTCGTCGAGGTACCGCATCAGCGGGTTTACCGGTTCGTAGTGCTTGGCCCAGGGGAAGCTCATCGTATTCGCTCTCTCTCGCCTCAGCCGACCTTGACGACGGTGTCGCTGGTGAACTCGTATTCCGGAACCTCGAGGTTCTTCGGAGCGGGGCCCTTACGGATGCGGGCGGCGGTGTCGTAGGCCGACCCGTGGCAGGGGCAGAAGTAGCCGCCGAACGGGCCCTTGTTCTCGCCTTCGCCGGCACCCAGCGGCACGCAGCCGAGGTGCGTGCACACGCCCATGGTGATGAGCATGTCCTCATGCCCTTCCTTGGTCCGCTCGGCGAGCGTCTGCGGATCGCGCAGGCTCGACACGTCGACTTCGTTGGCGGCCTTGATCTCGGCCGGAGTCAGGCGGCGCACGAACAGCGGCTGCTTGCGGAAGATCGCCTTGATCGCCATGCCCGGCTGCACCGACGACACGTCGATCTCGGTGCTGCTTTCGGCGAGCACGTCGGCGCTCGGCGCCATCTGGCTGATCAGCGGCAGGAGGACGGCCACGCCGCCCACGCCCGCCGCACCGACCGCCGCGATGTTGATGAAATCGCGCCGCCGAACCCCGTCCCCGTCATGGGAATCCGAGACCGTAACGGTCCCCGGGATCGCGTCGCCAGTCGTGTCAGCCATCAGCCGTGCCTGCCCTATAACGTCTTCGCGAATGATACCCGCCGCAAGGACAAGGCACCGGAATCTGCCACCGGAAATCCGTCAAGAAACGAAGCGTCGGCCCCTGTTCTTCACGGTTCACCTGGCCTGCCCGAGAGGGGCGGACGGTGCCGGTTTGCGGCGCGCATATACGCAAGTCGGCAGGTTGCCAACCGCCATTATGGCCGTTTCCGGAGGTGCCTAGCCGAGGCCGATCAGCGAGAGTTGCCGGCCATAGGTCGGCTCGCCGCGATGGGTCGCGCGGCGGAACGAATAGAACCGCGCGGGATCGGCGTAAGTGTCGCACGAGAGGACGTCGATCCGGCCCACCCGCGATTCCGTGAGGCGGCTGGCGACGTAGCCCGGCAGATCGAACTGCCAGTGGCCGGGTGCACCGGCGTTGAAAAAGCGCTCGTCCGCGTCGGTGAACTGCGCGCGGAAGTCGTCGCTCACCTCGTAACTCGGCTGCGCGATGCAGGGGCCGACCGCGGCGGCGATGCCTTCGCGCCGCGCACCCAGCGTTTCCATCGCCGCCACGGTCGCCTCGATCACCCCGCCGTGCGCCCCGCGCCAGCCGGCGTGGGCGGCGCCGATCACCTCGGCCTCGCGGTCGGCGAACAGCACCGGCGCGCAGTCGGCGGTGAGAATGCCGAGCAGCAGGCCCGGCCGGTCGGTCACCAGCGCATCGGCGCGCGGGCGAGCGTCGTCGGGCCAGGGTTCGGTGACGGTCACCGCCTCGGCCGAGTGAATCTGGTGCACGCTCACCAGCCGCGCGCCCGGCAGCACTGCCTCGGTGGCGCGGCCGCGGTTCTCGGCGACCGAGGCAGGGTCGTCGTCCGCCCCGAAACCGCAGTTGAGCCCCTCGACCAGGCCGCTCGACACACCGCCGCGCCGGGTCATGAACCCGTGCGGGATGCCCGCCAGCGCGTCCGATCGCAGCGCCTCAGCCAAGTGAGCGCGTCACCTGCTCGAACGTATCGCGCGACAGGCCCGGTTGCGCACCAATGCGCTCGAGCTCGGCGCGCATCAGCGCAGCGCGCTTCGGTTCGAGCCGGCGCCAACGCCCCAGCGGCGGCACGAAGCGCGCGGCGGTCGAGGGATTGATCGGATCGAGCGCGAGGATCAGGTCGGCGATCATCCGGTACCCCTCGCCGCTCTCGGCGTGAAAGCCCAGCGGCGTGCCGGTGAACGCCATGTACAGGCTGCGCACCCGGTTGGGGTTCTTCAGCGTGAAATCGGGATGCCCGGCGAGGGCCTTCACATGCTCGATCACGTTCGGGTGGAGCGAGCCGGCCTGCAGGCTGAACCACTTGTCGATCACCAGCGCATCGCCCTGGAAGCGGTTGTAGAAGTCGATCAGCTTGTGCGTCCGCTCGGGGCCGGGCAGCCCGGTGAGCACCATCAGCGCGCCCTGCCGGTCGGTCATCGTCTCCGCCGCATCGTACTGCGCGGCCGCGAGTGTGGCCGCGGCCTGCGGATTGCCGGCGGCGAGGAACACCAGCGCCTGCGTCTTGACCTTGCGCGCGCCGCGGGCGGCCGGGTCCATGCCCGACGATTGCCCGCTCGCCCGCCGGTGCAGCGCGGTCAGCTCGGCTTCCAGCGTCTGGCCGAGCCACGCCTTGAGCGCCTCGCGCTCGGCGTGGATCGCGCCCGGATCGGCAACCAGAAATTGCTCGGAGATGTAGCTCTGCGCGGGCAGCATCATCAGCTCGCCGCGCATCGAATCGTCGAGCCGATCATCGGTGACGACCGCGCGCAGCGCCTCGCCGATCGCGCCGCGGGCTTCACTACGCGCCGCATCGCTGAGGCCGCCGCCGACCGTGGTCACGAGGTGGCCGACGATCAGTTCCTGCATCGCCTCATAGCGGGCGAAAGCGTCGTCATCGTGCTTGGCGAGGAAGACGAGTTCCTCCGGGTCGATCGAACGTTCAATCGCGACCGGCGCGGAGAAGCCGCGGTTGATCGACAGGACCGGCCGCTCGGCGAAGCCACCATAGCGCACAACAGATTCGACCTGGTCCAGCACCACCAGCTCTTCGCCGCGATGCGTGCCGGTCGCGCGATCGAACAGCGCGAGCCGCAAGGGAATCGGCATCGGCTGCTTGTCCGGCTGGTCGGGCGTCGGCGGCACCGTCTGGCGCAAGGTCAGCGTCGCGGTGTCGCCTTCATGCTCCAGCGAGACTTCGACCTTGGGCGTGCCGGCCTGCGAATACCACAGCCTGAACTGCGCGAGATCGAGCCCGGCGCCGTCCTCCATCGCGCGGATGAAGTCTTCGCAGGTGGCGGCCTCGCCGTCGTGCCGCTCGAAGTAGAGATCGGTGCCCTGCCGGAAGCGTTCGGGGCCCGCCATCGTGCGCATCATGCGGATGACCTCGGCGCCTTTGTTGTAGACGGTCGAGGTGTAGAAGTTGCCAATCTCGCGGAAGCTGTCGGGGCGGATAGGGTGCGCCAGCGGGCCCGAATCCTCGGGGAACTGCACGCTCCGCAAAAGCCGCACATCCTCGATCCGCTTGACCGCCTCACCGCGCATGTCCTGGCTGAACAGCTGGTCGCGCAGGACGGTGAAACCTTCCTTGAGCGAGAGCTGGAACCAGTCGCGGCAGGTCACCCGGTTGCCCGACCAATTGTGGAAGTATTCGTGCGCGATCACGCCCTCGATGCCGTCGTAGTCGCCGTCGGTGGCGGTCTCGGCATCGGCGAGGACGTACTTGGTGTTGAAGACGTTGAGCCCCTTGTTCTCCATCGCCCCCATGTTGAAATCGCCCACTGCCACGATGTTGAACTGGTCGAGGTCGTACTCGCGGCCGAATACCTCCTCGTCCCATTTCATCGAGTGCTTGAGCGATTCCATCGCGTGGCCGGTGCGGTCCAAGTCCTCGGCGCGCACCCAGATCGCCAGATCGACCTCGCGGCCGGTTATGGTGGTGAAGCGATCCTTGCGCGCGACCAGGTCGCCGGCGACCAGCGCGAACAGGTACGAGGGCTTGGGCCAGGGATCGTGCCATTCGGCCCAATGCCCGCCGGCATCCTCGCCCGAGGCGACCGGGTTGCCGTTCGACAGCAGCACGGGGAAGGCCTCCGGGTCCCCGCTCATTCGCACGGTGTAGGTACTCAGCACATCGGGCCGGTCGGGGAAGAAGGTGATCCGGCGGAAACCCTCGGCCTCGCATTGGGTGCACAGCATGCCGTTCGAGGCATAGAGCCCCATCAGCTGCGAGTTCGCTGCCGGCGAGATTTCGGTGACCATGCGGATCTCGTGCGCCTCGCCGGACAGCGGCACGACCAGCTTGCCGTCGTCGAGCGTCCACGAGTTGAGCACCTGCCCATCGACCGCGACCTCGAGCGGAGTCAGCCCGTCACCGTCGAGGCGGATCTCAGGTGTAGGCAATCCGGCAGGATTGCGCTCCACCTTGAGCGTCGCGGTGACCCGCGTCGTCTCCAGCCCGAGCGCGAAATCGAGATGGGTTTTCGGCACCAGCCAGTCGAACGGGCGGTAGTCCTCGCGCCGGATCAGCGGCGGCTCCTTCGGCGTCGGCGGCGCATCGGCCATCTCGGGGTTGCCGTCGGGGGTCGAGGGGGTGCGAGCGATGTCCATGGCCCTCGCACTAGCCCCTTTCGTGCGCGCGTCCAGCCGCTAGAACGCCGCCATGCGGCTGTTCGTTTTCGGGTTGGGCTATACCGCGAAGGCGATCGTCGATGCCCTGCCCGAGGGCTGGACGGTCGAAGCGACCGGGGCGGCCGGCACGGTCGCGTTCGACGATGACGAAGGCGTGCGCGTGGCCCTGGCGCGGGCGAGCCATGTGCTGAGTTCGGTCCCGCCGAGCGAGGGCGACCCGGTGCTGGAGCGCTACGGTGAAGCGCTCGGGGGCGGGTGGCTAGGCTACCTCTCCTCCACCGGAGTTTACGGCGATACCAGCGGCGCGTGGGTGGACGAAAGCTCTAGCCTCAACGGGCGGCGCCGGGAGCGGGTGGCGGCGGACGCAGCCTGGCTCCATCGCGGCGCGCGGGTGTTTCGCCTGCCGGGCATCTATGGCCCGGGCCGGAGCGCGCTCGACCGGGTGCGGGAAGGCAAGGCGCACCGGATCGATCTGCCGGGACAGGTCTTCAGCCGGGTGCATGTGGAAGACATCGCGCGCGGCGTGGTTTGCGCCTTCGATGCGCCGCCGGGGGCCTACAATCTCGCCGACGACCTGCCTGCCAGCGGCAATGCGGTGACCGAGGAAGCGTGCCGCCTTCTCGGCATCGCGCCGCCGCCGACGCAGTCGCTGGCCGAGGCCAAGCTCTCGCCGCAAGCGGCGGCGTTCTATGGCGAGAACCGGCGGGTGGCGAACGGCAAGGCCAAGCGGGTACTTGAATGGCGGCTGCGCTATCCGACCTATCGCGAGGGTCTGGCGAGCCTCGCCTAGACTTGCCGGGCGCGCAGGGCGATAATCATGCCGGCGATGCCGAGCGTCGCGCCCGCGACCGCCAGCAGCGACCACTCGTAGCCCTCGACGAAGGTCGAGATCAGCATGGCGACGACGATCACCAGCACCCCGTTGTACGCCGCGCGGCCCGGACCGATCGCGCGGATGATGCCGTAGTAGAGCGGGAAGGTGACTACCGACCCGGCGAACGCGAGCCACGCGGTTCCGGCCCAGAAGGCGGTCGACGCCGGGAACACCGGCGGCCCTGCCAGCGTCCACGCGATCGCGATGTCGATCAGCGTGCCGTAGAGCATCGCGTAGGCGAGCAGCGTTACCATCGGCTGCGCGCGCCCGGTCTCGGTGCCCTGGCTGACGTTGGCGATCGAGGCCGACAGGATACCGCCCACCGCCAGCGCTACGCCGAGCAGGACATTGCCGCCAAGCCGCGCCACTTGCGCCTCGTGCACCAGCAGCAGTGCGATGCCTGCGCTGGCGACGAGGCTGCCGATCAGGAACCGCGGGGTCACCTGCTGCCCCAGCCACCAGCGCGCGAGCAGGGCGTTGGGCACCATCAGCATGCCGAACATGACCGCAACCACCCCGCTCGTGAGGTGGAGCTCCGCCCGGTAGACGAAGTTGAAGTTGCCGCTGAACTGCGTCAGCCCCAGCAATATCGCGAGGAGGTGCCCGCCGCGGGTCAGCCGCAGCGGGTTGCGCATCGCCAGCGCAACCAAGAACATCGCCGGGGTCGCCAGCGCGAAGCGGTAGGCGATCGACCAGCTCGGCGGGACCGCGGCAATCTGGCCGGTGATCACGTACCAGGTCGAACCCCAGATCAGCGCCACCAGTACGAACGGCAGCGCGATCTGCGGGCGCAGCAGTGCGTGGGGTTTCGCCTCGCTCACAGGGCGGCGATGGCCTTCGCCAGGGCCGAGGCGTCCTCAGGCCGGGTGTTCCACGCGGTGACAAAGCGCGCCGCGTCGCTGCCCCAGTCGTAGAACCCGAAGCCTTGGCCCCGCAGCGCATCGCGCTCGGTCGGAGACAGGCGCACGAACAGCTCGTTGGCCTCGACCGCATGCATCAGCCGGGAGCCGCATGCGCCGGCGATCTCCGCCGCGGCGGCGTTGGCGGCGCGGGCGTTCGCCAGCCACAGGTCGCCCTCGAGCATCGCCAGGACCTGCGCCGCCAGAAAACGACCCTTCGACTGCAAGTGTCCCGCCCGCTTGCGGCGATAGCGCGCGAGCGCCGCACGCTCGGGGTCGAAGAAGACGATCGCCTCGGCGCTCATGCCGCCGTTCTTGACGCAGCCGAAGCTGAGCGCGTCGCAAGGCCCAGCAGCCTCGGCCGGCGTGCAGCCGAGGAACGCGACCGCGTTGGCGAACCGCGCGCCGTCGACGTGGAAACCGAGCTGGCGCTCGCGCGCCAGCGCTCCGAGTGCTTCGAGCTCGGCGGGCTGGTAAACCCGCCCGTATTCGCTGGCCTGGGTTACGCTCAGCGCGTGCGGCTGCACCTGGTGCACATCGTCGCGGATCGGGTCGATCACCGCGCACACCGCATCAGGCGTCAGCTTGGCGCCGTCACCTTCCGCCAGCATCAGCTTGGCACCGTGGAGGTAGAACCCTGGCGCACCCGCCTCGTCGACCTCGATATGCGCCTCGCGGTGGCACGCCACCCCGCCGTGCGGCGGGCACAGCGTGGCGAGCGCGAGGCAATTTGCGGCGGTGCCCGTAGCGACCCACAGCACGCGCGCCTCACGCCCGAACAGCGCCGAGAAGCGCTCGTCGAGGATAAGCGACAGGGCATCATTGTCGTATGGCGGCTGCGCCTCGTCGGCGGCGCGCATCGCCTCCCACACCTGGGGATGGACGGCGGCGGCGTTGTCGGACAGGAACTGCATCGCGGAACGGCCCTAACGCTCGGCGAGTTTAGCGCAAGAAGGAGAGGCGCCCATGGCCATCGAAGGCATCGAAATCACGCACGAGGGAACCGATGCCCGCGGCGAATATCGCGCGACCCTGCCGGGCACCCACGCGGTCGGACGCCTGACCTGGTTCGCCCGCGGCGACGCGCGGATCGCCGATCACACGCTGGTCCCGCCCGAGATCGGCGGCAAGGGAGTCGCCGCCGCGCTGGTCGATGCGCTGATCGCCGATGCGAAGAGCGAAGGGTTCAAGATCGTGCCCGCGTGCAGCTACATCGCGGCGCAGTTCAAGCGGCACCCGGAATGGTCGGAGCTGCTGGCCGAGACGCCTAGCTGAGCTGCGAGAAATCGAGCCGCGCGATGCTGTCGAGCACCGCGTCGCGCATCCGCCGCGCCTCCGCCAGCGGCACCGCGTGGAACGCCAGCGTCCCGCCGGCCAGCCCGAGATGCAGCGTCGCATAGCCGCCGCGCCGGGCGAGCGGGCCTTGCGCGATCTCGACCGACTGCAGCTTGACCCGGCTCGCCACGTCGATCCGGGGAGCGAGCCAGCCGTGGCTTGCGTAGACATGGCGTTCGTCGATCGCGTGGCGGGCGCGGTGCCAGAGGAACACCTGGCGCAAGGCGAGCAGCGGGATCGCCAATAGCGGAACCACAGCGAGCAGCGGTTCGGGCGAGAATGCCAGTCCGACCGCCGGAGCCAGAGGTATCGCCGCGCTCAGCACCGCGCGATCGATGAACGCGCGGCGCGCGGGTCGATGCCAGTCGGTCGCCGCATCGGGCAGCGCAAAGCCTGCAGCGCGCACGATCGGGTCGATCTCGTCGAGCTGGGCGAACGGCGCGACCGCGTGACTGCCCGAGCCTTGGTCCTGCGCCAGGCTGACGAACTTCAGCCCTTGCCAGCCGAACCGGCGGCGCAGCCAGCGGGTGCGGAGCTGCAGCGCCTGCACACGGTGCGCCGGCATGACCACGTCGCTCTTGTTGAACAGCCCGCGGCGGCGGCGGAAGCCCTTGGCGGTGCGCTCCAGCACGAAGCCCCAGTCGCGCATGATGGTGCGGACAACGCCGGTGGTCACGCCGATTACGCTCACCGCCAGCAAGATCACCAGCGCCGCGAACGCCTGCACCAGCGGCCCGAGCTCGGCGATGCGATGCGTCGGCACGTCGAGGACCTCGCGCCAGTGGTCCCAGTCCCACACGTCGAACGGGAGCAGGAAATCGAGCTGCTGCGCCGCGCCCAGCGCCACCGCCACGGCGGCGAGCGAGAATTCGAACAGGCCGAACAGCGCCAGCCGCTTTGGCGACATCGCGAACAGCACTTGGCCCGCCGGTTCGGCCGCAGCGGCGGCTACGGCGGGCACGGCATCGTCCTTCCGATCGCGCACCAGTTCCCGCAGGCGCGCCCCTTCGGCGAGCGGAAGATAGGCGAGCGTCAGCTCGTCCTTGCCGCCCGCGCCGGTTTCGAACTTGACCGCGGCAAGGCCGAGCAGGCGGGCGAGCAGCGGCTGCTCCAGGCTGACGTCCTGGATCCGCTCATACGGAACCGATCGCGCCGCGCGGCTAAGCACGCCGCTCTCCAGCCGGATGTCCTCCGCGCCGACCACGTAGGTCGTGCGCCACCACTTGAGGAAGCTGCCGACCCCGCCGATGACCAGCAACAGCAGCGCGAAGGCCGCGACGAACGCCAGGTTGCCGAACGCTTCCCGCAGGCCGTAAGCGCCGGCGGCGGCGGGGAAGACCGATTGCCGGATGCTGCTCACCGCGCCGACCAGCACGCCGAGCGGCGCGGTGCGGCGGGGCGCGAGCGCTGCCCCGGTCACAGCGTCTCGCGCTTGATGTGGGCGCGGATCGCTTCGCGCATCGCGGCGGCGTCGGCCTGAGCCAAGCCCGGCAGCGAGACGCTCGAGTTATGGGTGCCGGCGGTATGAACCGTCAGCGTCGCCAGTCCGAACGCGCGTTCGAGCGGGCGCTGGCTCAAGTCGATGTGCTGGACCCGCCCGAACGGCACGACGGTATCCGAATGGAACCACAGCCCGCGCACCACCCGCAGGCGGTCGCTGCCCATGTCGTAGCCGCGCGCGGCGTGGCGGCGCAGCGGCACGCGGAGGATCACCCACGCGGCGGAAAGCAGTACCGGAACGATGATGGCGCCGGTTGGCAGCAGCCCGGCGATCTCCAGCACCAGCGCCGCGACGGTCACCGGCAAGGCCATGAGCGCGGCTTGGACCCGCAGCAGCTTGACGTGGTTGGGGTGAAGCGGCGTCAGCGCCCGTTCTTCGTCTTGATCGTCCACCGTGACCGTCCCCCTCGGTGCGTTAGATGACTAACACGGCGGGTGCTGGCAAGGCGAATCGCTCTCGCGCTCAAGTAGCAAAGCGGTAGCGCGACAAGAAAACGATGGTGCTGCTGGACAGGATTGAACTGTCGGCCTCTCCCTTACCAAGGGAGTGCTCTACCACTGAGCTACAGCAGCGTTCCATCGAAGGGCCGCCCAGCGGACCAAGGCCGGCATGGGGAGCGGGGCGCGCCTTACAGCGCACCATTTCCTTGTCAATCATTTCCGGCCCCGGGTAGTGGGTCCATTTGAAAACTAGGCGCCCTTCTTCTTGTAAGGGCCGCGCGGTCCCGGCTTGCTGTCGGCAGCTTCGACCAGCGCAACGATATCCGAGATATCCCAGAGGCGGTCGGTGACGCCAGCGGCCATCGCCGGGGTCACGCGGAGACTCTGATGGATGCGGACGAAGTTGTAATACATGAAGTGAAGCGCGACGGCGTAGGCGTGGTTCTCGATCTTCTTGGAGAAGCCGTTGGTCAAGCGGGTAAAGCGGCGCATGTGCATCCGCATCGTCAGGTTCTGGCGCTCGACATGGCTGGTCGAGACTGCATCCAGGTCCGGGTTTCCCTCCACCCGGCGCTTGCGCGTCGAGACGATGTGCGCGGGGCTGTAGCGGCGCTGGCCTTCCGGAGCTTCCCCGTACAGCTTAACGAGCTGCGCGTAATCAACATCGGCGCCAAACGCTTCTTCGACAGCCTCAAGATAGGCTCGGTGGCCGTCTGTGGTGATCTGGACCCGGTTTGCTAGGCGGCCTGCAAGGTCGTCCATAAATTCGAGAGCGTACTCAGCGTCGCGACCGCCAACGAGGTAGGACACGATCATCTTGCTGTCGCTGTCGAGCGCGGTCCAAGTCCAGGTGTCGCCAGCGTGTTCGGGTGCTGCCTTGGCGGAAGCGACATTCTTTTGCTTCGCGTAGGTGAAGGTCCAGATCTCGTCGCACTGGATGCGCTTTGCGGCAACATCGCGAACATTCTCGTCATGATAGGACATGCAGGCTTTTCCGGCATCAACCAGCAGCCGCGCAACGGTATTCTTGCCTACGCCCAACACGCGCGTGATGGACCGGATGCTGTTGCCCTCGCAAAGCATGTGGATAACTTGAGCGCGATCTTTGGGAGAGAGCCTGTTCATGTATCCCTGATAGACCTGTATCCTTTAGCGGTCAAGCATAAAAGTCCGTTTGAATGTGGACGCGCATTGACATTTGGCCGCTAAGCTTTATCAGGGGCTCAGCGGCTAGAAGCTTGTCAGAAGCGAGAGCGGACGACGGGATTCGAACCCGCAACGCCAGATTGGGAAAAACGGTGTTTTGCCATTAAACTACGCCCGCGTAGGTAGATGGTTTTGCGGCCCCGGAGAGTTTGCCCTCTCCGGGGTCGCGTCACTTCATAAGCGGTAGCTCCTTCTCTGTTTCCACGGTTGCGCGCTGCTGGTCGCCTCTCAATGCAAACCAGCGGTGCCCCTCGCGCCGGACAAGACCATCATTCGCGAGGCGATAGAGGGTCATGCCGGGCGTCTTGTAGTGAACTTCTCGACCGAGGCGGCGCTCGATTGCCTTCTTGAGTTCGGCGGCCTTCATCCCTGGCTTCTCCTGAAGCTCGTCGAGGATGATCTCGCGCGCAGTGACCGCGCCGCCTTCCTGTGGCTCCTCGGGGTCGTCAGGCGTTGCCGCGCCGTCATCATCGAGAGGAATGCCCAGAGCACGAGCTGCGTTCAGCAGGTCGCGCGCACGCTGGATGGCGGCGGCCTTGCCCGCCGCGGCCTCTTGCTCTTGCTTGGTGAACTCTGCGACCTGGTTCAGTTCCGCAACGAACTTGTCCTGCAACTCGGCACGCGCGGCATCACGCCAGTTGGCGCTTTGCGTGATCGTGATGGACATACGGCTGCGCTCCCTGAGAATCGGCTGTCCGATCCTCTAGGAGTGTTGGATACCCAACACAAGGGCATCTTGTTACTTTTCTTCGACTCCCTGCCATCGCGCCTTGGCGGCCTTCGCGGCAATCTCCGATTTCCTTTCTGACGATAGGCTTTCCGCGCGGGCGCGGCCCCCGTGGATGCCGCCCTTTCGCCCCAGAGCTACGGCTGCCGGGTCTTTCCCCGTATCCGGGTTTTCGTCAGCTTTATCCCCAACGGCGATATCGGCAATCAACCGGGCCAGCTCGTTGGGATCGCGAGGGCGTTTCGGGTTTGTCATGGTCAGACTATGCCATGCGGCGCGTCCGGGTGCTAGGTCGTGCGGCGTCCGACTGCGCGGAGACGAATTTCAAATGGACCCACTACC
>NZ_RSEL01000030.1 GCF_003958625.1 Tsuneonella rigui
ATGCGCGTGTTGCTGATCGAGGACGAGCCGACGACGGCCAAGGCGATCGAGCTGATGCTCACGACCGAGGGGTTCAACGTCTATCAGACCGATCTCGGCGAAGAGGGCTTGGACCTCGGCAAGCTGTATGATTACGACATCATCCTGCTCGACCTGAACCTGCCAGACATGCACGGATACGACGTGCTGAAGAAGCTCCGCGTCGCCAAGGTGCAGACGCCGGTACTGATCCTGTCGGGCATCGCCGAGATGGATTCGAAGATCCGCTCGTTCGGCTTCGGCGCCGACGATTACGTGACCAAGCCGTTCCACCGCGAAGAGCTGGTCGCCCGCATCCACGCCGTGGTGCGCCGTTCGAAGGGCCACAGCCAGTCGGTCATCCGCACCGGCAAGCTGGCGGTGAACCTCGATGCCAAGACAGTCGAGGTCGATGGCGCGCGGGTCCACCTGACCGGCAAGGAATACGCGATGCTGGAGCTTCTTTCGCTCCGCAAGGGCACCACGCTGACCAAGGAAATGTTCCTCAACCACCTCTACGGCGGGATGGACGAACCCGAGCTCAAGATCATCGACGTGTTCATCTGCAAGCTGCGCAAGAAGCTCAGCCACGCGTGCAGCGGCGAGAACTACATCGAGACCGTCTGGGGCCGCGGCTACGTGCTGCGCGATCCGGGCGAAGAGGCGGAAGCCGCCTAACACCAGTTCCTTTTGGACGGGGAAAGAACCGCCCGGTGCCGCCAGGCCCCGGGCGGTTTTCGTTTGTCCGGAACGCCCGGGGGGCGCTCCCGTTGCTCCCATTCAGGCGAAAGGAACTCCGGATGGCGAAGGAACTGCATAAGGGCGACAGGGTCAGCTGGAGCAGTCACGGCGGCACCGCGCACGGCAAGGTGGTGAAGAAGGTGACTTCGCCGATGACGATCAAGGGGCACAAGGTCGCCGCGTCGAAGGACAACCGCGAGTACCTGGTCGAAACCGGCGAAGGTAAGCGCGCGGCGCACAAGCCTTCGGCCCTGCGCAAGGGCTGAACGATGGACACCGGCCTGACCTGGAAACCGACCTTGCGTATGGCGGCCGCTGCCAAGCGCGGCTTGCGCCTGCGCGAGCAGTTCGGGCGCGGCGGGACGCACGTGGGGGTCGCCCGCGCGCACCAACTCGCCGAGCGTCGCGAGGTGACCGAGACCGACGTCAAGTCGATGCACAGCTACTTCGCGCGGCACGAGGTCGATAAGCAGGTCCGCTCGCACAAATGGAACTCCAACACCGATCCTTCGGCCGGGTTCATCGCCTGGCTGCTGTGGGGCGGCGACGCGGGCAAGGAATGGGCGGACCGCAAGGCCGCCAAGCTGCGCGGGCGGCGACTGACCCGCTGAGGTTCGCGCGCGCTGCCTAGTTTGGCTTGCGGGGTAAGCGATAAATTCTGCGTCTGCCGTCCTCGCCGGAGCGGCTAAGCAGCGCCCTAAGGCCAAAGGCACGCGAGACCACTCACTCATGAACTTCGGCGATTTCGACCTGACCGCGCTGCTGCCGTTCATCGGCATCGGCTTCGCCGCCCAGCTCGTCGACGGCGCGCTCGGCATGGCGTTCGGGGTGATCATGAACACGCTGCTGGTCGGGGTGCTCGGGGTGCCTCCCGCGCTCGCCTCGCAGCGGGTGCACATCGTCGAATGCTTCACCACCGCGACCAGTGGCCTCAGCCATTTGTTCCATCGCAACATCGACGCGAAGCTGTTCTTCCGCCTGCTCATTCCGGGCGTGATCGGCGGCGTCTGCGGTGCGTACCTGTTGTCGAACATCGACGCTGGTGTCGTGAAGCCGTTCGTCCTTCTCTACCTGTCGATGATCGGCATTTATCTGCTGGTCCAGGGCCTGCTATATCCGCCCAAGCAGCGCGAAGCGAAGTACGTCGCGCCGCTCGGGCTGGTCGGCGGTTTCCTCGATGCGGCGGGCGGCGGCGGGTGGGGTCCGGTGGTGACGAGCAACCTGCTGATCCAGGGCGCCGACCCGCGCAAGGTGGTCGGCACGGTCAACTCGGTCGAATTCTTCCTGACCGTCACGGTCTCCGCGGCGTTCATCTACCACCTCGGGATCGCCGATCTCGCCGGAGCCACGCTGGGCCTGCTGATCGGCGGATTGCTGGCGGCACCGTTCGGCGCGTTCTTCGCCAAGCACGTGCCCGCCAAGCTGATGCTGATCCTCGTCGGCATCGTCCTGACCCTCACCAGCGCCTACGGAGTCTGGACCGCCTGGTTCAAGTAACGTCGTTGCGCTGCGCCGGGGCACGCTGCTAAGCTGCGGCCATGAGCGCGGAGCGACCGATCTTCGAAGATATTGACCCCGCGGCCGAGCAGGCCGCTATTGAACGGGCGATGGAAGACTATCGCGCAGGGCGGGTGGTCCCGCATTCGGAAGTCGCCAAGTTCCTGCGCAAATGGGCGAAAAATCCGGATTTGCGGATGCCTCGTGAATGGCTGAGGTAACCTGGTCGAGCGAGGCACTCTCCGACCTCGACTTGATCATCGCTTACATTGCACATTTCGATCGCGATGCTGCCGAGCGTGTTGCTCAGCGATTGATCGATGCAGGGGAAAGTCTGAACACTTTTCCATCGCGGGGTCGACCGCGAGAGAGCGATGTCCGCACCCTGTCCATCGTGCAGCCCTATCTGATCCTTTACCGAGTGATCGGCGGCGAAGTTTTGATTCTCGGCATCCGCCATGGCCGGCGCGGAGAACCGGAATGACCGCGCACAAACCCGGCGATCCGACCACGCTCAACCGGCTCTACGGCCGCAGCCAGGGCAAACCGCTGCGCGCCGGTCAACAGGCGCTGGTGGACAACCTCTTGCCGCAGATCGCGGTGCCGGAGGAGGGCGAGGTCAGCTCCGGGCGGCTGTTCGGCGACAACCGGCCACTGCACTTCGAGATCGGCTTCGGCGGCGGCGAGCATCTCGCGTATCGCGCCGACCTGTTGCCCGATCATGGCTTCATCGGCGCCGAGCCGTTCGTCAACGGCGTCGCCCAGGCGCTGGTCCATGTACGCGATGGCGGCCTCGCCAACGTCCGCATCCAGCACGGCGACGCGCTGCAGGCGCTCGCCCGCGTGCCCGACGGCGCGCTGACGATGCTCTACCTGCTCCATCCCGACCCCTGGCCCAAGGCGCGCCACGCCAAGCGGCGGATGATGAACGACGGCCCGGTGCGGATGATCGCCGACAAGCTCAAACCAGGCGGGGAGTTCCGCTTCGGTACCGACCACGCGGTGTATTTGCGCCATGCGCTGACGGTGATGCGGCGCTTCACCGACGAATTCGAATGGGTGGTTGAGAGCCGCTCAAGCTGGGAGAAGCGCCCCTCCGGCTGGCCCGAGACACGCTACGAGCACAAGGCCCGCACGGTGTACGGGCACGAGGTGTGGTATTTTCGCTTTCGGCGGCGCTAGCGGGTCGCATTTCGCTCGCAGCTAACGACGAATGTCCGGCTTTGGGTGGAAAGCCGAAGTCCCAATGGCTTTACGTCGGAGCGGATTTCGATCAGGGACACGCCCTCACCCAATGTGCGATAGCTGAGCGCCTTTTCGACCATCAAACAGGAACCGTCCGTCTCCATGACAATCCAAGGCACACGCGTCGCGGGCAGCACGGGCACCATAGGTGCGATTATCGCGGCGATGAGTTGCGCAGCGTGTTTCCCCGCCCTCGCCAGTCTCGCTTCTGCTCTCGGATTGGGCTTCCTGAGCCAGTTTGAAGGCGTCTCGATCCGCTACATACTGCCGCTATTCGCGCTCATCGGCTTAGCCGCGAACTTCCTCGGCGGGAGCCGACGCCGGGGCCTACTCCGATTTGTTCTCGGCATCGTTGGCCCCTTAGCCGTGCTGGCAGCAGCACTGCTCATGGCAACTTATGGCATGGCAACTGAATGGCTGCTCTATCCGGGGCTTGTGCTAATGATCGCGGTCGCGATCTGGGATTTGACAGCACCCAAGAGCGTCGCGGAGGGCCACGATCTGAGGGGGTTTGAACGGGACAAATGACCGAACTCAAATCCACGCTCACCTGCCCCAAATGCCGAGAGGCATCGACTGAAACGATGCCGACCAACGCTTGCCGGTTCTTCTACGACTGCCCGCACTGCTCAGAGAAGCTACGCCCACTGGCTGGGGATTGCTGCGTCTTCTGCTCCTATGGCGACGTTCCGTGTCCGCCAATCCAAGAGGCAAGGGCAAACGGCACTCCAACGAAGTGTTGCTAACGTTGGCGGAGGGTCGTGTTCATCCGACGGAGAGACCTCGTCGAGGGAGGGCGCGGTGATCGGTAAGCACGTGATCGGCACGCTGTGGTGAGAGGTCGCGCCTTCATCGTCACGGGAACAGTGGTGCTATTGATGACCTCCGCAATCCACGCCTCAGGTCTCCCCATGATTGACGGTTGGTTGCAGGGTCTCGGCCCCCAGCAACGTGCTGGACTAAATCTCGTCTGGGCGGCTGTAGCTTTCGACTGGTTAATTACCGCAGTCCTTTGGGGATTGACTGCATGGTGGCTCTGCCGCGAATGGCTCATAACCGCGTCAGTCGCAGCGGCTATTCCCCTCGCGATCGCTGTCGGCATCATTTCCATCGAACCGAGTTTCTTTGGAGGATGGTTGCTTCTCGGAAGTGTGGTCTTTTTCGCGACCGGAGCGATCATCGAGTTGCGCAGAGAACGCGAGCACTTTGACGAATGTGAGTGAGCCGCTCCGCAGCTTCACCGCTTGCGGGCATGTCCGCTATGGGTCGTTTGCTGACAGGCTGCTTTTGCTCATGCCACGATCGGAATTGCCGCCCGTACCGGCTCGTGACCCCAATGGCGCAACAGGCGTAATACTGCGGTGCCAGCCAAGCCCAGGGTGCCGGTATTCCTCAGCGGATGCACATTGATCCGCTCGGACGCCGCCAGCCCCTCCTCCAGCACCACCGTCACGCTGCCCGGCGCGGCGTTGATCATCGCCAGCGGAGTGACCGAGCCCGGCGTGATGCCGAGCAGGCGCTGCATGTCTTCCGGCTTGGCGAAGCTCACGCGCTTGGAGCCGATCGCCTGCGGCAGCGCCTTGAGGTCGACGCGCGCCTCGGCCGGCACGGTGACCAGCCAGAACGCACCGGCGGCGTCCTTCAGGAACAGATTTTTGGTGTGCGCGCCGGGGAAACCGGCGTCGAGCTGGCGGCTCTCGGCGACGGTGAATACCGCCGCGTGCTCATGCGCCGCGTAGGGAATACCGAGCGCGGCGAGGTCCGCCAGCAGGCCAGATTCACCTCGGTGAACCCCCACCCCCAACCCCTCCCCGGCGGGGAGGGGCTTTGGGCCGCGCATCGACACTATTGCTGGATGCGGTGCAGCGCGCAGAGCTTGTTGCCGTCGGGATCGCGCAGGTAGGCGAGGTACATGGCATTGGGCGTACCTTCGCCGCGGACGCCCGGCGGATCCTCGATCGCGGTGCCGCCGTTCTCGCTGCCGGCCTTGTGCCAGGCGTCGGCCTGCTCGGGGCTCATCGCGAAGCCGATGGTGCAGCCGTTGCCCGCGGTGGCAGGCTTGCCGTCGATCGGCGGGGTTACCAGGAACGCGCCGCCGTTGTGGAGGTACATCAGGCGGCCCTTGTCGTCCTTGATCCCCTCGCGGCCGCCGATCGCCTTGAAGGTGGCGTCGTAGAACTGCTTCGACCGGTCGATGTCGTTCGAACCGACCATCATGTGACTGTACATGGCTTCTCCTCCTTATCGGTCCCTGTTTGAAACTATTCCGGGCCCGCAATCAACCGCGTTTCGTCATGAGACGCGGTAGAATCCGCACAGCTTGTTCCCCGCCGGATCGCGCAGGTAGGCGAGGTAGAGCACGCGCCCGCCGGTCGCGTTCCGCAGTCCCGGCGGGTCCTCGATGTCGGTCCCGCCCGCCGCCACCCCCGCGGCGTGCCACGCATCCACCTCCTCGGGCGAATGCGCGAGGAAACCCAGCGTCGCGCCGTTGGCGCCGGTCGCGGGCTCGCCGTTGAGCGGCGTGCGGACGACGAAGCGGCTGCCGGCGTGTTCGTACACGATGCGCCCGATCTCTTCGATCGTGCCCTCCGGCCCGCCGAGCGCCTGGATAGTGGCATCGTAGAACCGCTTGGCGGCCGGGATATCGTCGGCGCCGAGCATGACGTGGCTGAACATCGCTTCCTCCTCAGTAGACGACGACGCTGCGGATGCTCTCGCCCGCGTGCATCAGGTCGAACGCCTTGTTGATCTCGTCGAGCGAGAGGACGTGAGTGATCATCGGGTCGATCGCGATCTGGCCGTCCATGTACATGTCGACGATCTTCGGCACGTCGGTCCGGCCCTTGGCCCCCCCGAACGCGGTCCCGCGCCAGTTGCGCCCCGTGACGAGCTGGAACGGGCGGGTGGCGATTTCCTTGCCCGCTTCGGCCACCCCGATGATGATCGAGGTGCCCCAGCCGCGATGGCAGCACTCGAGAGCCGTGCGCATGACCTCGGTGTTGCCGGTGCAGTCGAAGCTGTAGTCTGCGCCGCCGTCGGTCAGCGCGGCGATCGCTGCGATGGTGTCTTCGCGCCTCATGCCGGCGGTGTTGACGAAGTCGGTCATGCCGAACTGGCGGCCCCATTCCTCGCGCGCCGGGTTGAGGTCGATGCCGACGATCTTTCCTGCGCCCGCGAGCTTCGCGCCCTGGATCACGTTGAGCCCGATCCCGCCGAGCCCGAACACCACCACGTTGTCGCCCGGCTGGACCTTGGCGGTGTTGAGCACCGCGCCGACTCCGGTGGTCACCCCGCAGCCGATGTAGCAGCTAGTCTGGAACGGCGCGTCCTCGCGGATCTTGGCGACCGCGATTTCGGGCAGGACGGTGAAGTTCGAGAAGGTCGAGCAACCCATGTAGTGGTAGATCGTCTCGCCCTTGTAGCTGAAGCGGCTCGTCCCGTCGGGCATCACGCCCTTGCCTTGGGTCGCCCGGATCGCGGTGCACAGGTTGGTCTTGCCGCTGAGGCACGATTTACACTTCCCGCACTCAGGCGTGTAGAGCGGGATCACGTGGTCGCCCGGCTTGACCGAGGTTACGCCCGCGCCGACCTCGCGCACGATCCCCGCGCCCTCGTGGCCGAGCACGCTCGGGAACAGGCCCTCGCTGTCAAGCCCGTCGAGGGTGTAGGCATCGGTGTGGCACACGCCGGTCGCCATGATCTCGACCAGCACCTCACCTGCCTTGGGCCCTTCGAGGTCAAGCTCGACGATCTCCAGCGGCTGCTTGGGGGCAAAGGCGACGGCGGCGCGGGTCTTCATGGCGT